>CBDCSZ010000045.1:0-27659 GCA_965221935.1 Paracoccaceae bacterium | reverse complement strand
CCTGCTTGCTGGGTCGTCCGGCTTTTCGCGGGCCAGCTGCGAGAGGTTCCAGACCCGGAAGGCGGTGACGGCGTCGAAGGCGAGGCACTTCCTGAGGTCATCGGCGTCGTCGAGGTAGCGGTTCTCGATACGGATGCCGACCTTCAGGGTGTGGAAGAAACGCTCGATCCTCCAGCGCAGCTCGTACCAGCGCAGCGCTGTGCGGGCGGTCTCGAGACCGTCGCTCCTCTCGGTGGTCAGCAGCATCCAGTGCAGCGGCCGGCTTTTCTTCCCGGTCTTCGGCGGGTCCTCCTCACGGGCGGAGACCGCGGTCATGCGGACCGGCGGCTCTTCCGCCCGGTCCTTCGGGGGAAGCAGATCCACCTCCGCGCAGCGTAGCGTCAGCCCCGCCTTGCGGCCCTTCCTGCGGTTCGGGCCGCCGCGGGCCGGAACCGTGATTTTCCGCGTGCCCGCGGGCTCTGTTCCCAGCACATGCTTCCAGAGGTCCGCGTCGCCGCCCGAGGCCAGCGCCACCCGGCGCCACGATCCCCGGCTGGCCCGCACCAGCAGATCCGCCCCGGTGTCCCGCGCCCGCGAGATCAGCTCCCAGAAATCGCCGTCGCGGTCGCAGACCGTCACCACGCGGGTGTCCGGGCAGGCAGCCGCCAGTTCCCGTGCCCGGTCGAGGCCGGACACCCAGCGGGCACTGTCCTTTTCCCCGGCGCTGACGGAATTCCGCGTCCGCCATGTACATGCCGAGCGGCAGTCCGGCCGCGTTCACCGCCACGCCGAAATGCGCCGGGATGCCCGAGATCCCCTTGCCGCCGCCGAGGCCGTCAAGGCCGGAAATCCCTGAAAGACCGTCATAATTCAGCGTCGTCGTGTCCTGCACGGCGAGCGCGAGACGCTCGGCGCGGCACCGCTCCACCGTCTGCTCGTAGTGCGAATCCAGTATGTGTTCCATCGTCACCGCATCATTTGAAAGCAGCCCGTAGGCCGCCGTTTGCTCCGCCCGCCCGGGAAAGATCGACGGAAGATGCTCCTGCCGTATTCCCGTTCGGCCCATCCGCCCTTACAATGCATGGATCCGGACCAGCCGGCAAGCCGTTCCGGCTCCCGGCGGAGCGCGTCCCTCCAGCCCGCCGCGAACGGCTTGAGCCAGACCGCGCGGCGGATGCCCGAGCGTCGCACCAAGGTCAGCTCCGGGCAGCGCCTCCATCCCGCCTCCCGGCAGCTGAACCCGGACATCTCCGGACCGGTGAAACTCTGCGCCAAAACCGGGCGCGCGCCGCAGGCCGCGCTGAACCATTCCACTGTCTCCGATGAGACATGCCGCATGCCGATCTGCATGGCCGCGTGATTCGCACGGAATGCGCTACGGAGTTAAGTGTGTGTCTTTGACAGGACCGGCGCCGGTCATGGATTAATTTTAACCCGGCACAGGCCAATGCCTTTGCGTACCGGGGCGCATTGTCCGGGGTTCAGACAATAAGCGGACGTTCGGTTAGCGCGGGGCTGTCGAAAACGCGCCGGTAGCGTTCCACTTCCAAGACCGGGCCCAGCGCCTTTCGCGGATTGTCCGACAGTTTCACCGCCGGCCTTCCGTCAGCTGCGACGACTTTGCAGACAAGCGAAAACGGCGCCAGCGCGTCTGGCGAGGTCAGCCCGCGGAAATCGTTTGTCAAAAGCGTGCCCCAACCGAAACCGATCCGCACCTGATCACAGAACCGGTTATGCAGTTCCACGATGTCTTCGACATCGAGCCCGTCAGAAAAAATCAGCAGTTTCTGTTTCGGGTCCTGGCCGCGTGAATGCCACCATCGGATAGCTGTTTCACCCATTTCGAACGGATCGCCCGAGTCGATCCGGATCCCTGTCCATTCGGCCAGCCAGTCCGGCGCATTGTTGAGAAGCTTCTCCGTGCCGAACGTGTCGGCCAAAACAATGCGGAGGTTTCCCTCGTGCTCATGTTGCCATTGTTCCAGCAGCAGGTAGGGCGCAGACCGAAGCGCTTCGTCGTCATCGGCCAGAGCGGCATAAACCATAGGAAGTTCATGCGCATTTGTGCCAATCGCTTCCACTTCGCGCCGCATCGCAATGAGACAGTTCGAAGTGCCGACAAACTTGCTGCCCAATCCTTCGCTCATTGCCTGAACGCACCAATCCTGCCAAAGGTAGGAGTGGCGCCGCCGGGTGCCGAAATCGGAGAGCTGCAGATCCTCTATTTCGCTGAGGCGGCCGATTTTGTCCCAGATCCGAGACATGGCGCGCGCATACAGCACCTGTAGGTCAAACCGGCCCAGACGGCGCAGGGCGGCCCGTGAACGCAGTTCGGTGATCACGGCCAGAGCCGGAATCTCCCACAGCATGACTTCCGGCCAGCTTCCCTCAAACGTCAGCTCGAACTGAAAGTCACGGCGCTCCAGGTGATAGGGCGGCAGCTTAAGCTGTTCGAACCAGCTAATGAACTCCGGATGAAACATCTGCCTTTTTCCGTAAAAGGTGTTTCCCCGCAGCCATGTTGACTCCCCCCGGGACAGGCGCAGCGTACGGATATGGTCGAGCTGTTCCCTCAGTTCGCCTTCGTCCAGGAGCTCTCCGAGCCGCACATGCGGAGACCGGTTCAACAGCCTGAACGTGACCTTGGTCCGCGGCGAATTGCGCCGCACAAACTGGCACATCAGCAGCTTGTAAAAGTCGGTGTCGATCAGCGACCGGACAATCGGATCGATCTTCCAATTGTGGTTGTAAACGCGGGTCGCGATATCGACCGTCGGCACGTGCATCTTTCAGCTCGCCAGATTAACCCTTGCCCAGGCCGCCGTTATGCTTCATCCAGCTCTACGCCAGCCGTGATCATATCAGCGCGGGCGGCGGCAAGCGATCCGTCCAGATCGATCGGGCGGCAGCAGTCTTCCAGGACTTTCACGCCGAACCCAAGCCGCACGGCGTCGATCGCCGAATAGTAGACACAGAAATCGGTTGCCAGCCCAACGCAGGTGATCCGGTCAACCCCGCGGGTCCGCAGATAGCCTTCAAGGCCGGTCGGGGTCGCGCGGTCGTTTTCGAAGAACGCCGAATAGCTGTCTATTCCTGCCCGGAATCCCTTGCGTAAAACCATGTCGGCAGGGTCGGTCCGCAGATCGTCATGCAGTTCCGCGCCGCGCGTGCCCTGCACACAGTGATCCGGCCAAAGCACCTGAACGCCATATTCCAGCTCCACTGTCTCGAAAGGCGATTTGCCTACATGATTTGATGCGAATGAAGAGTGCGCCTTTGGGTGCCAGTCCTGAGTAAACACCTTGACCGGAAACTCCGTCAGCAGCCGGTTGATGCCTTCGATGATGATGTCGCCGCCGGGAACGGCGAGCGCGCCTCCCGGACAAAAATCGTATTGCACATCTATAACAATGAGCGCGTCGTTCGACCCCTGTGCCAATTCCGCCTCCCTTGACAAATTCACCGCTGCCCCGACTCGTGAACCATCATACGCCGCCGGTCAACCCAGACGCATGGCGAGCACCACCGCGTCTTCATAGTCAAGTCCCTCGACGACGAATTTGGCCGGCAAGTCATGCCGCGCCGGATCATAAGGTTCAAATCCCGCTTTCCGGTAGGCGGCGACGGCGCGCTTGTTGCGGGCTGATGGCCGGATGACCAGGATGTCGACATTGCCCTCCCGTGTGAGCTCTTCGGCAATTCTGCGGAGCGTGCGCGAGCCGGTTCCGCTTCCCCAGTGCCGCCTGTCAGCGATCCACATGTCGACTTCCGCTGAATGGCCTTGAATCCAGTAGTGAATCACTCCGACTTCTTCACCGTCAACGCCGATTATGAACATCTTGAAACAGCCGTCCGCCGCAAACGCAGCGTCGTCGTAGTCGGCGCAGAATTCCGCGAAATCCGGCACCGGGTGGTCCGGAAAAACCGGCGGCCCCATCATCTCGGCGGTGGCGTCCGAACGGGCCAGCCAGTCGTAAACTGTCGGCCTGTCCTCAATCGACGCCGGTCTCAATGTGATCTTGTGCATCCCGCCTCTCCCGCAGTTGTGTTTGGATCCCAGTTCACCGACCTGGCAGACTAATCCGGTTGGAAATTCCGGGGTTTCGCTCTATAGAATGACACTGAAATGAGGTGGTGAGCATTGGCAGAAGTTCAAGAGGCTAGTCCGGCTTACGAGGCCGCATCGATACGCGTGCTTAAGGGGCTGGAATCGGTTCGCAAACGCCCCGGCATGTATATTGGCGACACCGATGACGGCTCCGGGCTGCACCACATGGTGTACGAAGTTGTCGATAACGGCATCGATGAGGCGCTGGCCGGCCACGCCGATGAGATTTCGGTGAAAATTCACGAGAATGACAGCGTTTCCGTTTTTGACAACGGCCGCGGTATCCCTGTCGACCTTCACCCCGAGGAAGGCGTGTCGGCGGCGGAAGTCATCATGACGCACCTGCATTCCGGCGGCAAGTTCGACTCAAATTCATACAAGGTTTCGGGCGGGCTGCACGGGGTCGGCGTCTCGGTTGTCAACGCCCTCTCGGACTGGCTCGAACTCCGGATATGGCGCGATGGAAGCGAGCATTTCGCCCGTTTTGAGCACGGCAATCCCGTGGAGCCGTTGCGCGTCGTCGGCGAAGCGTCGCAGCGCACGGGAACCGAGGTGGCGTTCCTGGCGTCGACCGGCACATTTAGCAGCCGGGAATACTCGTTCAAGACGCTTGAACAGCGGCTCCGCGAACTGTCATTCTTAAATTCCGGACTTCAGATCACGCTGCGCGACGAACGGCCGGCCGAGCATCTTGAGACAAGTTTCCGGTCTGAAGGGGGCGTGCGCGAATATGTTGCCCACCTCGACCGTTCGCGGACACCGGTCTTGCCCGAGCCGATATACGTATCCGGTGAGCGGGACGGTGTCAGTGTCGAAGCGGCCCTGTGGTGGAATGACAGTTATCACGAGACTGTGCTGCCGTTCACAAACAACATTCCGCAGCGTGACGGCGGAGCCCATCTTGCCGGTTTCCGGAGTGCGCTGACACGCACCATCAACAATTTTGCCAATTCGTCCGGATTGATCAAAAAGACCAAGGTGTCGTTCACCGGCGATGATGCGCGTGAGGGGCTGACATGCGTATTGTCGGTCAAAGTTCAGGATCCAAAATTTTCTTCGCAGACCAAAGAAAAACTTGTTTCGTCCGAAGTCCGCCCCGCCGTCGAGTCGCTGGTTGCCGAGCGGCTCGCTGAATGGCTGGAAGAAAACCCCAAGGAAGCCAAGGAGATCATCGGCAAGATCGTCAATGCGGCACTGGCGCGCGAAGCTGCGCGCAAGGCCCGTGAACTGACACGCAGAAAGTCGCCCCTCGACATTGCCTCGCTTCCGGGAAAACTCGCCGACTGTCAGGAGCGCGACCCTGCGCTGTCAGAGCTTTTCATCGTCGAGGGCGACTCCGCGGGAGGCTCGGCAAAGCAGGGCCGCGCAAGGCAGAACCAGGCCGTGCTTCCGCTCCGGGGAAAGATACTCAATGTTGAACGGGCGCGTGTCGACAAGATGCTCTCGTCGGAACAGGTGGGAACGCTGATCACCGCGCTTGGAACGGGCATCGGCCGCGACGATTTCAAGATGGAAGGCCTGCGGTATCACAAGGTCATCATTATGACGGACGCGGATGTGGACGGGGCTCATATCCGCACACTTCTGCTGACGTTCTTTTTCCGCCAGATGCCGGAAATTATTGAACACGGACACCTGTACATCGCCCAGCCGCCGCTGTTTAAGGTTGAGCGCGGGCGTTCGGAAGTGTATCTCAAGGATCAGGCGGCCCTGGACAGTTACCTCGTGGAGCAGGGCATCGACGGCGCGGCGCTTCATACCGGGACTGGTGAAACGCTGACCGGACGCGATCTGCTAAACACGGTCCTTGAAGCGCGGTCCGTTGACAATATAATTCTTGCCTTTCCAATCCACTGCCCGCGCCCGGTTCTTGAACATTCGGCCATTGCCGGCATCCTGTCACCTGGACGGGTCGCGCAAAACCCGCAGGCCGCTGCTGACGTGGTCTCCCAGCGCCTGGACATGGTCGCGCACGAATACGAGCGCGGCTGGCAGGGCCGGCCCACACAGGATGGCGGTCTGCGGTTCATGAGGGTGCTCAGAAGCGTGGAGGAAGTCCAGACAGTCAGCGGAAACGCCCTTCGCTCGCGTGAGAGCCGCAGACTTTCCGAGTTCGCCGAGGCGCTGCAGGCAATTTACGGCAAGACAGCTCTGCTGGAACGCAAGAACCGTCAACTGCCGGTCAACACGCCGTCAGAGCTGCTTGCGGCAGTGCTTGAGGAAGGCCAGCGTGGCTTGACACTGCAGCGTTACAAGGGGCTTGGCGAAATGAACCCGGATCAGCTGTGGGAGACTACGCTTGATCCCGATGCCCGGACATTGGTTCAAGTCCGTGTCGAGGATGTGTCGGAAGCCAACGATCTGTTTATCCGGCTTATGGGCCCCGAAGTCGCGCCGCGCCGAGATTTCATCGTGCGCAATGCCCTGAGAGCGGAAAACCTTGACCTTTGACGCGGCGCCGTCCCGCCGCGAAACCGACCCGGCTTCGGCTCTTTCGAATTTCTGAAATAGGGGCCGTTCGGGCGCTGCGCTCAGCCGGGCGGCCGACGGATCGGGATTTCAAGGACCACGACGCGAAGGAAGTCCGCCTGGCCGCCGCAGGGGGCAGCCGCGCCACGCGCTTCACCATGTCCTCGCGCCATTCGGGCGCCGAGCCGGGCGATGTCGGTCCGGTATTCCGCTTGGCGAGTCTTCTTTTTCTCCTCCAGAACGGAAACCCTATCGGCCCGTCTGGCAGGTTCCGCGCCGCCCGTCGTCAAGTCTTCTCGGAAATTGCGGGGGCGGGCCTGAGGCCCACCCCCATAATCGCCAACAGGGAGGAGGAATTTGGCGATATTTCAAAATTCGTGCTCAACTCGATTCGCTACAACTTCTTGGCTGTTAGCCCGGTTGTTTGGGTGAATCGATTGGATTGAACATAGTGGCTGCGCACGAGAATTGCAAGTGTTTTTGCCGCTGGCCAGTAATTCCAATTATGCGTTCACATCGGTTTTTTCTTCATTTTCGGCTGCGTTTCCGGGCGGATTTCTACTGTGTTTCGGCGGAAGGGGCGGGGCTGCCGGTTCCGGTTACGGAGGCTTTTCCGGCAGTTCGCCGGTGATGATTGTCCGCATCACGGCGTCCCAGTCGTCGTGCACGACGTAGACGGTCAGGAACTTCAGGTTGTCAAGAAGCCGGTAGCGGGCGGCGAGCTTTGCCCGGGCCTCCTGCCAGCTTTCGCAGACCAGGTCGCAGGCGCTCTGCATCAGGAACGCGATCAGGTTGAAGGTCGCCAGCAGGCTGGCCAGGGTTTCCTTGCCGTGCCCGAAGTTGTGCTCGAGATGGTAGCCGTCCTTGAGAGCCTTGAAGGTGTTGTTCTCCACTTTCCACCGGGCCCGGGCGCAGTCGGCCAGTTCGGCGACGCTGTCCGGGCCGACCGGGAGGTCGGTGGCGAAGCTGTTGCGGTAGAGCCGCTTTCCGGACGGCGATGTGATGGTGACTTCGAACCAGTTGACTTCCAGCGCGTCCTTTCCGTCACGGATCGGCAGACCGCTCATCCAGCGGTAGCGCAGCTGGCGCTTTTTCTTTTTCCGGCCCTCGGTCCGGGTCAGACAGCCGGTCTCAACCCCTTGAATATACTCGTAAAGCGTTGTGTGCGAGCTCGGCTTGCAGGTCAGGATGAAGCTTCCGCCGGCGGCCAGCACGGCCTCGCAGAGCGGCTGGCGGCAGTAGAGGTCGTCGCCGAGATAAACCGGTCTGAGCCGGGCCAGGCCGGATCCGGTCCGCCGCAGCCAGCGCTTGGCGGCGTTGATCTCGCAGTCCTGTTTCTCAGCCCCGTCCTGCGGGCGGATGAACTCCGGCGGCAGCGGCAGGAGGCGCGAGGTTCCCGGGGCGACGATGCTGGCGCCGAGCACGGCGTGGAAGTTCTGTGTCCGCCCGTCCGCCAGTTTCCGCTGCGAGCAGTTCCGGCAGCCGATGCTGCAGGAGGTGAAATACTCGGTGCCGTCAAGGGCGATCAGCAGCCGCCCGTCAAGCCGGCGCAGCCGGTCAAGGGCGCCCTGGCGGTCCAGCTGGTCGACGGTCCGGGTGAAGATGGAATCGAAGCGCTCCGGCGGCACGCCGTCGAGCACGCTGCGGATGTGGCTGTCGGTCGGCAGCCGGTCAATGCCGAACAGGGTCCGGGCGTTGGACCGGCCCTGGCGGGACTGAAGCTGCGCCTGCGCCGCCAGGAAGGACGGGCACTGCAGGAAGAAGACGGCGAAGGCCGCCATGCCGATGTCGGCCATCTCCAGGCGGGCGTTGGCGCCGGTCCTGCGGTCCGGGGCGGACGCGCAGAGTTCGCGCATGTCGGCGATGTATCCGGCCAGCGGGGACATGGCGCCGCATTATGCACATATCAAAAATTTGTACAAATGTAAGCAAAAACAACAACTTACATGTCTTCTCCGCGCCTTTTCCCCAGGAGCCGGCGGCCGGAGCGGCGTCGGCGGCAGGTGATTCGCCCGCCGCCGGGGAACCGCCGGCGCGCAGCCGCCTGCGGCGGAAAAAAATTTCCCCGGGCCAAAAAACCGTTGTGATACAACACGTTAAAAACTCAAAAATCCAAAATTAGAATTACTGGCCGCTGGCAAATAAAAGGTTCAAATCTACGTGACATGGGCAAAAAAGTATCGGTTTGAATGGCGCGCCGCCGGTGTCTGGACAGTGAGCCCGCCTATTTCAACCGAACAGCCGGTCATTTTGGGCTACGGCGGGAAAAAGGATGTCCGGCAATACGATTTATCGAAAAAACACAGCTTTTGCCGGCGATTTGACTCATTGCCGACAGATTCTGGGAAGTCTCAGCTTCCGGCGCGCATTCAGTCGCTGTTTTCCGTTTTAACAACGAAGATCCTGGGCATTGTTGGATCCCGGAATACTCTGACTTGAGACGGCGGGTTCCTCCCACATCCCCTGCCGGCATTCTTTTCAGTGATTCACCGACCCAACACTGACCGCCTTCGGAGCGCCCTTCCTTCCCATCATACCAACTCCCTGAAAGTCAGCCTGCTGAAAGGGCTGCCGGGAAAGAAAACCGGCACAAGACGGGTCAGTGTTGAGCGCCGGTTGACAGAGATCGAGAAATGCCGCTACAGCCTCGACATCAAGAACCGCCATTCGGCAGACGTGGAGCTCGGCGACCCCGAGGCACAGCTCAAAGAACAGACGGGCGCCGAGGCCGAAGTGGCGTCGGTGAGCGATGCGTTGAAGGGCGGTTCCGGCGAAAGCGGCGCTGCGATGACGTCGAGAATTCGGATCGTGCCCCTCCGGAACAGGAGATTCGGCCATGCATGCCGCTATCTCTGACAAAATGGACGAAGTGGCCGGACTCTGTCGGCATTACGGGGTGGCGCGACTTGAAGTGTTCGGTTCGGCGGCGCGCGGCACTGACTTCGACCCCCAGTCCAGCGATGCCGATTTCCTGGTGGAATTCAAGCTCGACGACGGCCGGGCGCCGCTCCGGCAGTATTTCGGCTTTGCCGAGGCACTGCGCCACACCCTGGGCCGTCCCGTCGACCTGGTCGAGTCCGGCGCGGCCCAGAACAACCCCTTTCTTCGCGCGGCCATCGACAGGTCACGCGAGTTGGTCTATGCATCCTGACCCCCGAGTCCTGCTGGCGGTCGCCGACAGGGCTGGCGCGGATATCCAGCACTTCATCGAAGGCATGGACCGAGAGGCGTTCGTTGGCGACGCCCGCCCGCAAGCGGCGGTCGAACGCAAGTTCGAGATTATCGGCGAGGCGCTGAACCGTCTGCATCAGACCCTCCCCGAAATTGCCGATCGAATTCCGCCGCCGCATGAGGTTGTCGGCTTTCGCAATCTGCCAATCCATGGCTAAGCGACCGTGAAACCCGAGCCATGTGGGATTTCGCCGAGAACGATCTGCCGGAACTGCGCGAGATGGTGCCGGATCTGCTTGCCGAATTGGGACCGCCGGGAGCATGAACGCCAAACGCCTGCCCGCGCGCGGAAAATACCTGAACAAAGCGCTTGCTCCGACACCTGCGTCGCACACGCCTGCCCGTGCGCGGAAAATACTGGCAAACTGAACTTCACTGACCACATTCGAAGATTCTGCCGACCAAACAGTTGAATCTGCATCATTTTCCTGACTCTGAGAGCGCGGTCAGGCTGTCACGCCACTGAGAACATGCCGGGTCGGTCTGGCCAGCAGCGAAAAGGGCGTGCTCCGGTGATGCCGGTCGGCTGATTTTTCTTTCCCGGCAGATTGATAGAGGCCAGGATGCCGTCATCCGCGATGTTAAGCAGCCCTATGGCCCTTGCTTTCTGGCCGATGGCGCGCGGCCATTCGTCAACGACAGCAGGTGCGGGAGATATTCGCGTGTGCGAAATGGCCGACGACGGGACCGTTTCGGGCGGCGACGTCTGGGTGTGCATCGCCGGCGAAGGTGAGGGCGCACAGGATGGCATGAAGTGTACGGTGGGCGAAAAAACCCTCGGCATTGGCGCAAGCGGCGAGCATGCACTTTGCGCGGACGGCGAGACGCCAGGTGTCATCCGAACCCCCGAGCAATCCACCAGCTTCTGTAACGGCGGAGTTGATTTCCCGAAGCTCTGCATCGCCGCTTCAACCTCGGCTTGCCGGTTTCCGACACGGTTGACCGGCCTCGCTGTGCTCCGAAGGTGAGACTGAATGCAAACGCAGGATTTCGAAGCTGATCCGGGCCTCGACCCCAGGCAATGCCCACATCGTTCACCCCCGCATCGTGTCCGGGAACCCAAACGGCGCGACGGTCGGGGCTTCAACCGCAGAGCATGGCTGCATCATAAATGAGCCATTGCACAAAGGCGGCGCGGATTTGCGGCCGACCCCGCTGGATTCACTTCTGAAGTCATTGGCAGCGTGCGAGACCGTTGTTCTTCGCCCTATCGCCAGTGCGGTCGGCTTCAAAGACTTGGGTCTCAAGGCCGAATGCACAGGCGCGCTGATCTGCGGGGCGCGCGCGGTGCAGGGGGCGTTCGGCCCCTGTTTCACCAAGGTGAAGGTCATTCTTAAAACGGAGAACAATGCGCCCGAAATCCGGGTCGGGCATTTGAAGCGGATTGTCGGGCTTCGGTGTCCGGCGATGATTCTCTTCTCCGGCGCCGATGTGAAAATGGACGCGGTCTGGAACGCCACGCCGCACAAACGATCGGGTCATTCCAAACCTGACAATCTTGTCGACAAAGCGCTTCCGTATTAAGTTTGGCTGGAATTTGTGGACGGCACCTGGCAGCGGTTGCCAGCACAAAATGGAAGGCGACGGCCATGCCATCGAACTATCAGTCGGTTTTGACGCGGCTGTACGAAGACATCGTAGTCGGCGCATTTTCTTTTGGCGCCAAGCTTGGGGAAGAGCGGCTTGTCGAGCGCTATGGCGCCAAGCGCCACGTCCTGCGGGACGCATTTGGACAGCTTGAGGAATTCGGCCTCGTCGAACATGTGCCGAACCGTGGTGTGTTCGTGCGTGAGCCACACCCCGCAGAGGTCCGCGAACTGTTCGAAATCCGTGAGCTGCTGGAGATTCATGCCGCCCAACGGATGACGCTTCCAGCGAAGCCAACAATCCTTGGTGCAATGCGCGAAGTGCAGGAACGCCACAGTGCGGCGGTCCGGGCCGCGCAGTATCGCGAAGTTTTGCACCTGAATACCGAGTTTCACCGTATTCAGTATTCCGCATGCGGCAACGAGACTTTAGCCGGCGCAATCGAAGGCTATGCCGTCCGGACGCATCTGATCGCGACCATGAAGTTCGGCGACTCGTCGACCATGGAGCAGGTCATCGCCCAGCACGAAGAAATCATCGATGCGATGGCCGGCGACAATCACGAACGTTTGGAGAAAGCGATCCGCTCGCATTTCGACATGGCGCGCGTCGAACAGTATCGGCGCCAGTATTTCATTCGGCACGGCGAAGACACCGGGGCTGCCGACACTGCGCGACCGCGTCGAAGGATCGGTGCGGCAGCCGTTCTTTAGGGCAGCTTGGCGACGATCGCGCCCCATTCTTCCGGCGTGAACGCGCGGGTCAGTTTCGCGGTGACATTTCCGGTCCGCCGGACCGCCAAGCAAAATGCCGCTGCGGTCTCGTCATCGGCGGCCGAGACCTTCATGACGAAGTCGAAATTCGCGGTGCAGAAGTAGAACTCCTCAACGGTTACATTCATCGACGCCGCGAACGCGACGACGCCCTTCGCGCGCTCGGGCGCCTCGTCGACGCTCATCATGCCTTCGCGCGTGACATCCTCAGTGATGAGGTAGGTGTTCATAGCTTACGCTTCCTTGTGTTCTGACGAAATAACGGATCGGGCGGCGGTGACCGCGCGGGGCAGGGCGATTGCCAGGATCAGCATCAACCCGACATAGATATTCATGACGATACCCGGAACGTTCATCAGCGACAGACCAAAGGTCAAAAGGCCGATGACAAAGATCGCAAGTGTCACGCCAATGATCGTGCCAGCGCCGCCGGCGATGCTGACCCCGCCCAGAACCACCATCGTGATGATCTGCAGTTCCCAGCCGGTCGCGATGTTGAGGCGCACGCTGCCCAGCCGACTGGACAGGAGTATGGCGGCCAGCCCGCACATCAGCCCGGTTGCCGCGAAGATGGCGACGCGGTAGCGCGCCAAGTTGATGCCAGCATAGCGGCTGGCGTCCGGGTTGGTGCCGATCGCGTATATCCGGCGGCCATAAACGGTGAAATGGAGCACAAAGGCGAAAACGATTGCGGCAGCGACGAAGAACACGAATTCCACCGGAACGATGCCGGCTATGTAGTGCTGTCCGAACCACGAGAATGAGGCCGGGAAGGACGTGAAGGCATCATCCCCGACAATGCTGACCGCAATGCCGCGATAGAGCGACAGGGTGCCGATCGTCACGACGATCGAGTGCACGCCAAGGTAATTCACGATAAGGCCGTTGAAAGTGCCGGCGATCAGGCCTGTGGCAAGGCCGAGAACGACAAGAACCGGTGTCGCCGCCCCGGCTTCGGCGGCCCATCCCATCAGAACGGCAGCGAGCGCCACGATCGAGGCAACCGACACGTCGATTTCGCGCGCGATGATCAAAAGCGCCATGGGAAACGCGATCAACGCCTTTTCCGAGTAGTTCAGCGTGCTGTCGATGAGGTTGTAAAAGTCGAGGAAGTAGGGCGTCATCCACGTCATCAGGGCCGTGACGCCCACAAGCATTCCGATCAGCGCCAATTCCCAAGATCCGAGCACGTTGTGTTTCATTCTGCAGTCTACATTCGTGGCAGGATCTGCCGGCCTGGCGTCCGTTCCGAGCGGGCATTCACGGCAACGGCGATCAGGATCACCGCGCCCGTGACGGCCAGCTGCAGGAAAGGGTTGATCCTGAGGAAGGGCAGGGCGGTCTCGACGATGGCAATGAACAGAGCACCCAGAACCACGCCGACGATGGTGCCGCGCCCGCCGGTGATCGACGCACCGCCGATGACGCAGGCGGCGATAATGGCAAATTCGCGCCCTTCGGCAGTTTGGGTGTAGGCAATCGCGAAACGTCCGGCCCAAAGATAACCGCAGAGACCTGCCACAGCCCCGGACAGGGCGTAGACCGTGAATTCAAGCCGCGTGCGGGAAATGCCGGCGTTGCGCGCTGCCGCAGGGTTGCCGCCATAGGCGTAGACGTCTCTGCCCACGCGCCGCAGCGTGAAGATAACCCAGAAGGCGACCGCGGCGATCAAGGCGACCCAGAACACATTCGGAATGCCAAGAAAGGCGCCCGCCGGGAACGCTTTGAAAGCGGGGGCCATCTCGTGCGAGGAAATCCAGGCTCCTCCGCTCAGCACATAGATCAGACCCCGGAAGATGGTCATCGTGCCGAGTGTTGCGATGATCGGCGGGATATCTGCGAAAACGATGAGTGAGGCGTTGATCATGCCAAGCGCCGCGCCCATCGCCAATGTCGCCACCACATAGGCGATGGCGGGAAGATCGGGCATCTGTTGCGACAGCAGCGCCAGAAACATCCCGCAGAACGCAAGGATCGAGGCCTGAGACAGATCGATGCCACGGGTCAGCAGAACCGCGAACTGACCGATGACCAGAATGGTCAGAAGCCCCCAGTTCGACAATAGGTTTGTCACGTTCGAGGCGGCCAGATAGCCTGGCGCGCGCAGGAATATGAGCGCAATCATCGCGGCAATGACCCCGGCCAGGATGGCTTCCCGCTGTCTCAGCAATGCTGTCACGTCTGGGCCCCCGCAGCCAGCGCAACGATCCGTTCGCCATTGAAGTCGGCCCGGTCGATCTCGGCGACCACGCGGCCGCGCGACATCACCATCAGCCGGTCTGATATTCCCATGACCTCTTCCAGTTCCGAAGACACGATCACGACCGCAAGACCCGCATGCACAAGAGCGCCAATCGTTTCGTGCACGGCGGATTTCGAGCCGACGTCGATCCCCTTCGTTGGCTCGTCGAGAATAACAAACCGGGGCTCGATGGCCAGCCATTTGCCGATCACGACCTTTTGCTGGTTGCCGCCGGAAAGCTCACCGACGCTTTGCCGCCAGCTGGATGCCTGTATCGAAACGCGGTTGGCGAACTCATCGACCAATTCCATTTCGGCCCGGTGATTGAGCAGGATGCCGCGCGCAATGCGATCAAGCTGTGGCAGGGACATGTTTGCGGTGATCGGAAAAGGCAGGATGGCGCCGTGCTTCTGCCGGTCTTCGGGAACATAGGCGAGCCCCACGCTCATCGCGTCCTGAGGTGAGCTGACGTCAGCTGGCTGACCGTCGATGCGCAACGTTCCCGCCGTCCGCGGTTTCAGTCCAAAGACCGCCTCCATAACCTCTGTCCGGCCAGACCCGACAAGACCGTAGAATCCGACGATCTCGCCTTGCCTCACGTGGAAGCTGACGCCGTCGAATTCGGTGTCGTGGGAAAAGCCATCAACCTCAAGAACAGTGTCGCCGATCGCCGCTTCGGACTTGGGGTAAATGTCTTCGACCTCGCGTCCGACCATCATCGCGATCAGGTCGTCCTCGGTCACATCGCCGATCGTTCCCGCCCCGGCGAGCGCGCCGTCACGCAGCACGACGTAATCATCGCAGATATGGAAAATCTCATCGAACTTGTGGCTGATGAAGATGACTGCCTTACCCTCGGCCTTGAGCCGTTCGATCACGCCGTAAAGGTGCTGAATTTCAGCCTGGGACAAGGCCGCCGTTGGCTCATCGAAGACAATTAGGCGGGCGTCGGTCGACAGCGCCTGCGCCAGCGAAACCATGTGGCGTTCTGCGACGCTGAGGGTGCGGACGAAGGCGGACGATGAAAATTCCGCACCGATCCTGTCGAGCATCTCATCGGCGGAATTGGAGATGGCCTTCCAATCGAGAAAGTCCCAGCCTTTCGTCTGCAATGCGCCGACCTGAATGTTCTCCGCAACCGTCAGGTTATCGAACATCGACGGTTCCTGATGGATCGCGGAGATGCCGGCGTTGGATGCGTCTTTCGGATTTCGGAAGTCATGGGGTGTGCCGTCGATCCGAATCTTTCCCGATGTCGGGCGGTAAATGCCGGTCAGGCATTTCACGATCGTCGACTTCCCCGCTCCGTTCTCACCGACAAGGCCAAGAACGCGACCGGCCTTGGCCCGAAGCGTCACGCCGGTCAGCGCCTTCACGCCACCAAACCGTTTCGTGAGATTGGTGATTTCGAGCACTCAGCGGCGCCCTTGCGGCAAACGGGTCCCGCGCACGGAGAAGTCCGTGCGCGGCGACGGGTTCGGAAACTCGATCAGTTGCTGACCGAATTGATCAGCGCGGCGGCGTCTTCGACATTCGTTTGGTCGTAGACGAAGAGTTCCCCCATGACAGCCACGTTGTTCTCGCCGATTTCGATGTCGCCCATCCGGCCTGCGGAGATGACCTCTCCCGGGGCGCCGGTGATCTCACCGTTGACCAGATTATGCGTGGCCTGAACGGTCGTGTAGCCCACGTCGATCATGTTCCAGATCGCGAAGGCAGGTGTGGCGCCGGACAGGACATGGTCGACCATCTCGGTCGGGAAGCCAAGGCCGGTCACCTTGATTTTGCCGACCAGCCCTTGGTCCCGGACCATCTGCGACGCGGCGGCTATGCCGACAGAGGTATACGCGACGATCGCTTCGAGGTTCTCGTATTTGTTCACAAGTCCAAGCGCCTCGTTGTAACCCTTGTCGGACCGCTCATCGCCATAAGCCACTTCGACGACGTTCAGGCCTTTGTAGGCATCTTCCTCAGTCGTCAGGCGGACCATCTCATCCACCCACTCGTTCTGAGTGGTTGAGTTGGCCGGGCCGGAAATAATTCCGACGCCGCCGCCGCCGTCGGTCAGTTCAAGAGCGATCTTCACCGGAGCAAGGGCAATCAATTCGTTGGTGGCGGATGCCACGTGGAGCGAGCGCGCTTCCGATTCGGTGTCCTGATCCCAGGTCATGACCTTGATTCCGCGTTGCATGGCGCGTTTCAATGAAGGCGTCAGCGCTGTTGCGTCATTCGCTGTCAGCATGATGGCATCCACACGCTGTGCGATGAGAGCGTTGATCAGGGTCACCTGACCTTCAGCCGTGTTTTCAGTGGGGCCGGTGTAGATCAGCTCGACGCCCAGCTCGTCCGCCGCTTCCTGAGCGCCGATGCGCGCCAATTCGAATGCGGTGTTGCCAAGCACGCGGACAAGCATCGCATAGCGCTTTTTGTCTTGAGCCTCGGCGGCAATTGAAAACGCGCCGGCGAGAGCGATGCTCGACGCCAGTCCGAGCGCGATCGTGCGGCGAATATAGTTTTGCAACATTTGGAATCCTCCCCGATGAGGCAAAGTGGCCTCGATAAAAATTATGATTTACAAATGTTAACTATAATGTCAACGATATACTCAACAAAGTTTGCCACTCGAAAGCCATCATATGCCGCTCAACTTCAAGAGGGTCGTTACCGCACATAACAACGCGGGTCGTTCTTACATTCTTCACGATGCGCCGCCGGAAACCATAGTTGAGCAGCCGGGCCGTGCGCTGACCTTTTTTGAACTTTGGGAAACCGACGGGCCCCTCGCGTCGAACGAAGGCATTGAAGATGCCGGCGCACGACCGGTTCGCCACCATCCGCCTCCCGGCGGCACGCGTTTCCGGATCGTTGAACTCATGCCGGATGAGCAACGCCAGGATGACGTGGTTGCCGAAGACTTCGAGCGTATGAATGCGGAGACAATCCGGATAGACAACAGCGACGACCCGACGATGCACCGGAACGAAACGGTCGACTACAACATCGTTCTCTCGGGCGAGGTTTGGGCCGTCACGGAAGAGGGCGAGACGGTCCTCAGGCCCGGCGATGTGCTGATCCAGCGCGGCACGGCACACACATGGCACAATCGGTCTGACCTTCCGTGCGCGTTCGCTTCGGTCATGGTGAGCGCCAGACCGCTGGCGCTGCCCTCAGAAAGCGCCAAGTAGACAGCAGCTCATGGCTGATGAACTATTGGTATCGCATTCCGACCTGCAGGGCTTTGTCTCGGCGCTCTTCAAACATCTTGGTCTGCCTGCTGCCGATGCCGATGTTTGTGCTGCCGACCTCGTGCAAACCAATCTCTGGGGCATCGACAGCCATGGCATTCTGCGTCTGCCTGTTTACGCCAAACGCATTCAAAACGGCGCCATCAACAAGACACCGAATATCAGGCGCCTTGGCGGCCGCGGCGGCATGGAAGTCTGGGATGGCGACGGTGGATTTGGGTTCATCGTAGGTCATCGCGCGACCGAACGCGCCATCGAGCTGGCCGTGGAACACGGCGTTGGGTTTGTCACCATACGCAACTCCAACCATTTCGGCGCTGCGGGGCTATACATCAAGCAGGCGACCGAGGCCGGCATGCTCGCAATTGCAACGACCAACGTCGAACCGAACCTCGTGGCGCCAGGCGGGGCCAAACCTATCACCGGCAACAATCCCGTCGCCTTCGGCGCGCCAACAGGTCTCGAATTTCCGATGATCCTCGATATTTCCATGTCGGCCGTCGCAGGTGGCAAGCTTCTTCTGGCACAAGAGAAGGGCGAAAAAATTCCCTTCGGATGGGCAACCGATCGGGAAGGAAAGCCCACTGACGATCCCTACGCCGGCTTCAAGGGCTTCTTGCTCCCACTAGGCGGGCACAAGGGGTTTGGCTTGTCATTGATGGTCGAAATTCTAAGCGGAGTGCTCTCTGGCGGCGCCTATCAGTTCGGTCTCGAGAATATGTACTCCGCGCCCGAAGTGTCGAGCGGCACAAGCCATACATTCATCGTGATCGATCCCGGCGCATTTCTTGGTCTGGATAAGTTCGAGAGTCGCATGCAGGACATGTACGCGACATTGAAGCAATCCCCGATGTGGGATCCGAAAGCGAGAATGCTTCTGCCCGGTGAGATGGAACATGAGACAATGCATGGCCGACGGCAAAACGGACTGCCGATTCCGGCATCTTTGATGAACGAAGTCTCAGCGCTTGCAGAAGCGGCAGGCCTCGCCGCCCCTGACCTCATCCTCGCCTAACTGCAAAACTGTTGCTTTAGGGTGAGATTGGACAGATTACCGGATTCCATTCGCGCTTTCCGGGAGAGCTGCCCCGGCTTCGGACGGGACAATTCCACATCTTCCGTTTGACACCGCGCGGTTTGACCCGTCCCTAGCTCCGGACCGCCCGCTCTTCGGGGATTCACCGAGGACATCCTGTCCGGTCATTTCCATCGCCTCCGGGGGAAAACCCGCCAGGATGCGGGATCCGGCGTCTGGCGGCATTCATGGTGTGGAGAATTGATAACCGGCCGGAATCGGTTCCCTTCCGCCCGGCGGCTTCGTGAATGAGCCTCCGCATCTCGAGCATCCGTTTTTTGGTTTGTCAAAACTCCCTTACCGCCGAGATGGCGCCGTGCGCCGCTACGAGAGCCCCAGCGGAAAGCAATATCTGGAGCTGCAGGGCGACCCGCGCTACGGCCTGCCCACGATCTTCGACCAGGATTTCATGATCTACGCCGTTGCAGCGATCAAAGCCGAGCAAAATGAACGGGAAGGTGTCCCACACGCAAAGGGCCGGTGGCGCGCCGATAAGAACAGCATCACGTTCAGCGCGGCCGAGTTCGCAGACTTTTCGCGCCGCACCGACGCCAGGACAGGCGCCCTGTCCGGCCAGCGCTACGATCGCATCGAGATGGGCATTAACCGCCTGGTGCGCACGACTGTCGCGACCAACATCGCGGCCGCCGGATTCCGGCGGACGGACCTGTTCGGGATACTGGACGCCGGCAGCATCGTGCGCCGCCAGCATTTGACACACCCAGGCCAGGAGGGGGCGCTGCTCGCCTGCCGGATCCAGCTGTCAGACTGGATCATGTCCGCAATCAACGGCGGCCATCTCCTTAAGCTCGACCGGCGCCACTTCGACCTGCGGAAGCCGTTCGACCGCCGGATGTACCAGATCGGACGCAAGCACTGCGGCGATCAGAAACAATTCCGCATCGGCATTCCAAGACTTCTCGCCAAAAGCGGATCCCTCACTTCCGTAACACGGTTCAGGTGGCGGTTCCGCCATTTTGTGGAGCGCTGGAACAGGCACTGGAAGGAGGAGGACAAAAGCCTTCTGGGCTACAGGGTGGGTTACGAGGAACCCGACGGCGGCAAGGGAGACAACGCGGTGTTCACAAATGTCTCGGCAGCGGGCCGGACCGGCCGGCAGCTGGATTTTTCACTGCCGGCGGACCGTCGCCCGCCCAGGCGGCCATTATCCGCGCCGAGATGCCGGGATACGACCCTTATGACGTTTATTACGACTGGCGGCGGTCCACTCTGGAATCCGATATGCGCATCCGCAATGCCGAGGCCGCTTTGCGCGGGTTCTGCCGCGCCCGCGCGAAACGGGTGCCGCGCCTCCGGTGACAGACGCAGCCATGGGGCCGGATTCCGGATTCGGCGCCATCGCGCATTTCGAGCGCCGGCTGATCGCGGAGCGCACCCGCGGCGGCGCGCAAAAAAGCGCGTACCCCCTCCGCGGAGCGGAAGACCGGCGCGCGGGAGCCCCGCTGACAATCTCCCCGGTGAGACAGGGGTGGTGTGGATCCCCTCGGTGAGAGAGCGGAGGCCGAACCCCTTCTCCCCGAGCTGCCCGACCGCCGCCGCCAGCTGCGGCCCGGGGTCCAGGGGGTCGGTTCCAAAAATGAACGGATTGGGGTCGGTTCCGGCTGAGTGCAGAATGACACTCTAAGGAATTTTTCGCCTGTTCAGCGTTCGATAGACTGTTGGCCGTGACACGGAGAAAAGTTCGGCAAGATCGCTGATCGAGTATTCCCCGGTATCGTGCATTCGCCAGAGTTCTTTCTGTTGTTTTCCCGACAGTTTTGGCTGCTTGCCCCGCAGTTTGCCCTTTGCCCTGGCGATCGCCATGCCCTCGCGGGTTCGCATCCTGATGAGGTCTGCCTCGAATTCGGCGAAGGTGGCAACGATGTTGAAGAACATCCTGCCCATCGGATCAGCGGAATCATGGATTGTTGCGCCGAGTGCGAGTTTCACGCCTTTTTTCTCCAGCTCTCCGGCAATGGCGCGCGCATCCGGCACGGAGCGGGCCAGACGATCCAGCTTTGACACAACCAGCGTATCGCCCTCGCGAAGTGCGGCAAGTGCCTTGTCGAGGCCAGGCCGTTCCCGGTTGGCGCCGGTCAACCCATGGTCCGTGTGGATGCTGCTGAAGGCGAATGGCGATGACTCCTCACTCCAGGACGCGGTCGAGGTTTCCTGCGGATGGGGTTCCCTGGAAACGCTTGTCGCCAAAACCGGGCAATTGACCGAAACCGTCAAGGCCGATCCCCTGGAGCATATCATAAAGGGCTATCATCGTTTCCGGCTGTATGCGCAGCGCATGCTGAAAGCCCTGAAAATCTCCGGCGCCACTGCGGTCAGGGCGTTGCTCGACGCCACCGCTGTGATCCGGGACGGGCTGGACATCGCAGCCGGCGCGGTATCGTTCCTGCGGCCGCGTTCAAACTGGCGCAAGCATCTGCGGAGCAGGCAGGCAGGGAAAGGCTTTGGATCGTTGCCGTGCTGTTCCATCTGCGCGATGCGTTCCGGTCCGGAGATATCTGGCTGAGCCATTCCCGGCGCTATGCCGACATGAAACAGGCTCTCAAGGGCGGTCAGGGCCAATGCCCTCCCGAACGGTGTCATCGACAATGGTGAATTGCGCCTTGAACGGCTCAGATCAAATACGCCGGACGGGGCCGATGATCTTGTGCTCGATCTTTACCGGCGCATGCCCGAGGTGCGGATCACGGATCTTCTTCTGGATGTGGACAGGGCGACGGGATTTACCGACGCCTTCATGCATCTGCGCACCGGCGCACCCTGCAGGGACAGGATCGGCCTGTTGAACGTGATCCTTGCAGAGGGTCTCAATCTTGGCCTGCGCAAGATGGCCGAAGCCTCCAACACCCATGACTATTTCCAATTGTCGCGCCTGTCGCGCTGGCATGTCGAAAGCGATGCAATCAACCTGGCCCTTTCCAAGGTGATCGAAGCGCATGCCAGGCTGCCCATGGCCTAGTTCTGGGGGAAAGGGCTGACCGCTTCCAGCGACGGGCAATTCTTCCCGACGACGCGCCAGGGCGAAGCCATAAACCTCGTCAACGCCAGATACGGCCAGGAACCGGGGCTGAAAGCCTACACACATGTCTCCGACCAGTATGGCCCCTTTGCCACCCAGCTCATCCCGGCCACCGTGAACGAGGCCCCGTATATTCTGGATGGGCCTGCTCATGAATGAGACCGGCCGCCGGATACGGGAACAATATGCGGACACGGGTGGTTTCACCGATCTCGTCTTCGCTGCAACTGCCCTTCTGGGTTACCGCTTCATTCCCCGCATCCGCGATCTTCCGTCCAAAAGGCTTCACGTCTTCGAACCGAAAGTTGTCCCAACCGGACTGAGGGGGCTGATCGGTGACAGGATCAGGGAAAACACTGTCTCCGACAACTGGCCCGACGTCCTGCGCAGTTGTGGCCACGATGGCCGCCGGCATGATGCCGCCCAGGCCAGCTCCTGCGGAAGTTCGCATCATATCCGCGCCAACACGATCTTGCTGTTGCCCTTCGTGAAGTCGGACGGGTCGAACGGACGCTCTTCATCATCGACTGGCTGCTGGATACCGACATGCAGCGGCGGGCCGGTCCTGGCCTGAACAAGGGCGAGGCGCATCATGCCCTGAAGAGCGCCCTGCGGATCGGCCGCCAGGGCGAAATCCGCGATCGGACAAGCGAGGCCCAGCACTTCCGGATTGCCGGATTGAACCTCCTCACTGCAGCCATCATCTACTGGAACACCGACCAGCTCGGACGCGCAGTCCAGAAACGCAAACGCGCAGGCATCAAGACGCCAGAGAACCTGCTCAAACACATCTCGCCGCTTGGATGGGGCCACATCCTGATCACAGGCGAATACAGATGGCCCAGAATCATGATTTCCTAGGCCCGGACACAGGTTCTGCCGCGTTGAAAGAAGCTCTCTCATGCTGTTCATGGGCAATCACCCGTGCATTTGGCCTGAAGGCCCTGAAAACGGCCCTCAGAGAACCGCAAACGACCCTGACATGCTTAGAGTGTCATTCTGCACTCAGCCGGAGCCGACCCCCCTTGACTCCTTCATCGTCCGGAAGGCGTGTGCCACAAGCGCGAGGCCTTTGTGCGCCGCCACCTCCGCATCGAGGCCAATGGCCTCCGGGCTGAGACTGGTCCGCACGACATAGATGCCGCCGAGGGCGGACTGCGAGGCGATCCTCTGCGCATCGAGGCTCCAGTCCATGCCGCCATCGCCGAACGGCAGTTCGATTGGTTGCCATGGGCCACTGATCTTGGCAGAATACCAAGTCCGTGAGCACTCGGCGCCGAAGCCAAAGAGGATCATACAAGGGGTAATAGTTTACTATTCCTTCGGAGGCGCCTGCTCGATGTTTCAAAAGATGCCGGCCGAAGACAATGATTTTTGGATGGATTCAACGAAACTTTCTACCGGGACAGGTTCGCAGCATTTCCGCAATCGGCGAACGGGAAATGCTCTACCATCTCAGCGCTGCCCGGATTCCCAGGGCATGATCAGCAGGTATATTTTCATTGGCCTGTTCGCGCCGCACTATTTCCGCATCTAATTCGAACGAAATCCTGTCTTGACTGCCTTCGGGTGTCAGGCGCCATCCAACACGGACCTCGTTTGATTCGTCGGTCATGTTGTATCCAACCAGCGGCGTTCCCGTCATGCGGCCTCTTAAAACAGGCAGGCCGTAAGCTGCCTCAGCATTTAAGCTCGCGGTCCTTGCTGCGTTTGAACCACCCAAGATCTGCTCGATGGCCGTTGCAGTCATCAGTTTGTCCACATCTCCAGCCGGACCTGTTCCGACTGAATGGCCCAGCGAAACCGAAAGGCCCCGATCGGTGTGCGGCTTCGGGTCATAACGGATTGTTGCCGAGGTGCCCCATTCCTGGAAGTCCGAATTGCGATTCATGACAAGCGTGCGGCCAGAGATGTCGGCGAACAGTGTGTTGCTCCTGTTACTGAACCCAATTCCTCCGCCAATCTCGGCCCCGAGGCCGTTTTCCCCGTCTCCGGCATCGTGTCTTAGTGAAGCTTCAACTCTCGGCACGAAGGCACCGACGCCGAGATCAAAGGCCCACCTGCCTTCGACACCCAGCCTGAGCCGTGTCCTGTTCCCTCTGGATGCGCTGAGGCCCGCGACTGCCTTCGACTTCATGCTGGTCAAAAGGCCATCGGCAAGTATGGATATTGTGGCGCCTGTATTGGATTCATTTGCGACGATTTCGGCGCGTGCCCCGGCCGCAGCCATCGCAAGCGAGACACCCGTGTAATAGGTCTGATCACCCGGCGTCACCAACCGCATCTTCCCTGCAGCAAATCCGGCCACTCCCCAGACCGAATTCCGTTCCGACATCTTGTAGGCCGCATAAGGATAGGCGCCGGCCAACGACAGAGAGACGGACCCCATTCTGCCGTCTGATCCGTACCAGCCGCCCTTTCCGGTGCTGCGTCCGGCCATGATCCCGGTTAGCCAAGCACCTCTCTGCTGGTCAATGCCGAGCATGAATGTCGATGCTTCGCCGTCGATCACATCGGCATCCCTGAATCCGGATAGGGATCCTTGGCCCCACAGTGACACCGTGCCCCCTCCGTCAGGGGTCTCGCCAGCCAGCTCGAATGACATGTCTCTAGGAACGTAGACTGGCACAACCACCGGATCCTTGATCGAGTACCGGTGCAGCTTGGAAGGGCCGGTTTTCAGCACCGTTTCGAAGGCTTCCCTTCCGACGATGTCATTTTCCTCCTCGTTGCTGGGCAAGTCTTCGGACCGGAAGGAATGGCCTCCTGCACGGCCGCTGAAGCCTTGCGGTCGGTGAGGCCGCATCCTCGCTTGGACTGTATTGACGACCTGTTCGCCAACGGCCTGTCCGAACCGTCCAATCCAATTGCCCGGGAGCAAGTCATGGTTGTCAATGACACCGACCCCGGTTTCCGTCGGCGATGGTAGCGCCGGATGCGTTGGACAGGACAACCGACACCGTCTCTGCGTCATCATTGTGGTCATCGTCAATTGTAGCAACCCGGACCGACATGACCGTGTCACCTGGAGCGAAAGAGAGTATTCCGCTATCGCCGACGTAGTCCACATCCTCGTCGGCGGTCCCTTCTCGGGTTTCCCAGTCCACTGTGACAGTGTCCGAAGATTCCTGGCTCAGCGTCACAGTGAATTCCAGCGTTGCGCCCTCGGTGACGCGATCATCGGCAATAGAAATCGCAGGATCCGAATCTGCGGTTATCGCATTTCCAGGAACCGACAACTGGCTCGTGTTGTTGATGGTCCCGATGGCAGATCCATCGGCAAGGGTCGCGCGCGATGGATTGGAAAGAACCACTGTAAACTGCTCTCCGGAATCATCAATCTGGTCCTCAAGTGTGACTATCGAGATCGTCTTTTCCGTTTCGTTCGGCCGAAAGGTCAACGTTCCGAGGTCTCCGGTGAAGTCCACATCCTCGGTTGCTGTTCCTCCGCGCGTGTCCCACTCAACCGTTACCGTGTGCGATGAGGCCTTGCTCAGCGTCACGTCGAAATCGAGCGTGTCTCCCTCGTAGCCGCTTGCATCGGCAATGGAGAGGCTTGATTGCGACACCGCGCCCGGAACGGATATTGTGACTGCAGGCGCCGGCTCATCAAGCTCGTGCCAGTTGTGCATATAGTCGTTGTGGGAGATCGTCAGTGTTCCCGGCGATGTATCCTCATTGACAGTTACGGTGATCTCATTCAGGCGGAACCAATCGGGATGATTGTACGGGAATACAACCTCGGTTGGCGAGACGGTCAGTCCTTCAGGCACGTTGAAGGTTATCTTGGTATAGACCTGTGATCTTGACATAAGACCGATGCGATAAGTCTTTGATTCTCCTGCCGGTATGGTGAGCGCAGTCGGCGTGACCCGCAGCTTCATGCTATCGTTGCCATCCGTCCTGCCTTCGTAGAATTCCAGCGAACCGGGCGTCGGTCGTAATGCCTCCAGTTCCTCAAGCGGCAGGGTGCCCAAGGTATGGTCGCCAATGTTCAACATTTCCAGGCTGGTCAGGCCGTTAAATGCCCCAGGCGCCAGATACGAGAGCTGGTTACCTCCGGGGTAGTTTGTTTCGTCGCCGACGATATGGATCTTCTTAAGCTTGCTCAGGCCCCTGAATGCGCCTGCCGAAATCCGCTCGATGCCGCTGGGCAGGATCCACATATCCTCCACATTGGTGAGGCCTTCAAAGGCATTGGACGGCAGGGAACGGAGATTCAACTGATCAAAAAGTTCAATCGACGTCACATTGGTCAGACCTGCGAAGTCACCACGTTTCAGGGATGACAGGTTCTGGCCTTCAACACCGCCGAAGATCTCGATGTAAGTGAGTTTGGCAAGATCCGCAGCAGTTACGTCCGAGCAGGTTCCCTTGAATCCGTGAATGTCCTTAAGCTTCATCACGATGTGATTGTGAACCCCTTCTGTCCGGCTGCAGATGCCCTGGGCCGAGGCTGCTTCGGGAACGGCGACGGCCATTCCAACGAGCAGGAGGGCAAAGCACAAAACATCACGCGGCCGAAATACGGTATCGACCCTCACCCGGTGTCGGGATTCCGTCCTGACAATCGCAAGCCGTTTCCGGACCCGGTCTGACCGATGAAACCCCGCCAGGGAGACCGGTCTGAACAGATCTCTGAAGGCCGTCCCGATTTTTCGCCAGCGCGGCGTTATGCATTGAATGCAGGATGGTTGGCGGGAGGCGGTTTTTCCGTTCCATCCGGAAGAAAATGAAAAAATCGAAGCCACGATTTTCACAGTGGCTCCGGCAGTCCCGAACGCACTGCAACGGGCACCCCGACTCCTTGCGGAGCCGCAACTATTCTGCTGTCCATATTACTGCTCGACGTTTGTCAAACTGCCGCTTTTCGCGGTTCTGAGTGGCACCTTATTCGATTGGGCTTGCACAGCGAAAGGCCCATTGGCCGATTTCTAGGTTTTTTCGTAGCTTGTGGGCAGTTTTGTAACTAGATTTTGGAAACAGGGGATAAGTCGAGAATCCGGACATTTCGAACTGGGAGTCATTCGGTGTGGAATCCCCTGACGCCGAACCGGGCAAAATCCGTGTTTGCCGTCATTTTCCTCGAGGGATGCTGAGTCGGCAGTCACGGGTCCGAGGATTCTTTTGGAACCGCACTTGTCTCGCCTTTCGCTCCGCAGTTTTCAGTAACGGTGGTGGAAATCGTCACCTGATTGGTCAACGCCGTGACGCTTCGGTGAAAACGGTCGACTTGAATGAGCCGCGCTATTCTCCTGCCCGTCGTTAGATTCTAGCCTGCATTTCTCACACCTGAAAGCGAAAGCCCCTGCGGGAGGGATTTCCGGCTGTTTTTCACGGCACCGCCTTCGTCCTCGGCCGGCGGAGGCGTTTTTGCGGTCATTTTCACCGCCGGGAGGCCGGTTCAGCCGTCACCGGGCGTCGGAGCGGCGCGTTTTCCGGCGGAAGGACAGCCTGGGGTCTGGCGCAGGAGAACGATGATTTGCGCGGCTCCGGCGTGATCGCCGCCCTGGCACTCGCCGCAGGCCCTCCGAAGACCGAGCTGTGGGAATGCGGCGACTACATCCGCGGCTGCCGGGCCTCCTCACTGGACTGCGTGATCCTGACGGCGAACCTGGACGCCGGCACAGGCGAGGTGAAATTCGGCGGGATCCGTGAAGACACTTCGTTTCGCGTTGATGGCCTTGACCGGCGGTGGAACTGGTGCCTTGAGTCCGACGGAACTTATGACTGCGCCTTTGTGGTCTCTGTCAGCGGTTCAGGCGCCTATCCTGAATATCTCAAACAGGGGGTTGCGAAACAGGGGAGACGCTGCTATAAGATGTTGAATTCTATAACAAACATCTCAAACAGCGAGGTCTCCCCATGACGACAGTCTGTACCGGTCCGAAGCTCTCCTGTCAAACCCCGGAA
>CBDCSZ010000044.1:0-64220 GCA_965221935.1 Paracoccaceae bacterium | reverse complement strand
GGATTCCATCAACTCTATTTGAGGCTTGGAACAGCACCCGGTTCAAAGCCTGCCGCAGCTGGTGGCGGCGGTCCGCAAGCTCGAGGAGAGGGGGTTTGGCTTCCGCTCGCTCACCGAGGGGATCGACACCACCACCGCCAGCGGCACGCTGGTCTTCCATGTCTTCGGGCCGCTGGCCCAGTTCGAGCGAGACCTCATCAGGGAGCGGACCATGGCCGGCCTGGCCGCGGCCCGGGCCCGCGGCCGGACAATGGCATTTCATTAGGCCGGCATGATTTTGACGCCGTTCTGTCCGCGGCGGCAGTCATCTGATTCCACGCTCTTTTTCCGTCCGCTCCTTTTTTCCGGCTTCCGGGGTTGACACGGCTACACCGCCGCTGCATGTTAGGCGCGAATCAGACTGTCCCGCCGGGAGCGCAGCCATGGACCCGCGAATCGAGGCCCTCAAGTCCACCACTTTTTTCGGCCGGCGTTTCACACGGCGCCAGATCGCCGACATCGCAGAGACCGTCGCGATGCTCCCGAACGACAGCCGCAACGAGCTGTCGAAGACCATCTGCGAGCACCTGGGCTGGACAACGCCGAAAGGTGAATACCGCGTCTCTGCGTGCCTGCGTGTTCTCGAGCGCCTTGAGGAGTGCGGGATCCTGACCCTGCCGGAGAAGCGCGGCACGGCCGCGAAACAGCCGCCCGGGCCGATTGTCCATGTGCGGGCGTCCGACCCGCAGCCGGAGATCGCCTGCGGTCTCGCGGCCCTGGAGCCCCTGGCCCTGGAGGAGGCGGCGTCGCCGGAGGACGCCGCCCTGTGGAAAGCGCTCGTGGACCGCTGTCATTATCTCGGCTGTCCGCGGCCCTTCGGCCCGCACATCCGCTGGTTCGTCCGCGACCGGAGCGGGCGGCCGCTGGCCGTTCTGCTGTTCGAGGCGGCGGCGCGGGAGCTGCCGGCGAGGGACGAATGGATCGGCTGGAGCGAGGCTGACCGCGGCCGCCGCCTGCACCTTGCGGTGTCGAACAGCCGCTTTCTCGTGCTGCCGTGGGTCCGCGTCGACAATCTGGCGTCGAAGGCGCTGGCGCTGGCCCTGCGCGGGCTTGCGGAACGCTGGGAGGCGAACCACGGCTGCCGCCCGGTCCTCTGCGAGACCTTCATCGACCCGACCCGCTTCGACGGCGCCTGCCACAAGGCCGCCAACTGGGAGACGATCGGCATGACGGCCGGAAAGCGCAGCGGGCGCGGCGCCAAGCCGGCCAAGGAGATTCTGGTCCGGCCGCTGGACCCGGAGTTCCGCGCGGTCCTGAAGGGGGAGACGACACCCGGGCCGCGGCCGAAACGCCGCTCTCCCGCCGCCTTTGACCACGGCTTCGCCGCGATGTGGTCCCGGATCGCCGACGCGGCCGCCGACATCGCCGCGCGCCGCGACGAGACATGGATGAAGCGGCGCCGGACGCTTAACACCCTGATTATTATGCTTTTCGTGTTCCGCCTGGCACTGTCGCGCGGCCGGAAAGGCTACACAACCGTGACCGCGGAGCTGTGGGACCAGTGCCGCCGCCTCGGCGGCGCCCACTATCCGCAGGGCCTGCTGTCCTGTCTTTACCGCCTCGACAGCCGCATGCCGGCCGACTTCACCCTCACGTCCGGCGCCGACGAGCGCGCCGCCGCGCGCGCCCATCTCGGCGCCCTCTCGCCCGGCGACGTCGTCGTCTTCGACCGCGGATACTTCTCCTTCGTCCTGCTCCGCGACATGACGGCGCGGGGACTGCACCCGGTGTTCCGCATCCAGCGCAACTCCGCGGCCGGGTTCGACAGATTCCGCGACGGGGACCGCGACGACGCCCTCGTCAGGATCACCCCGGGCAAAAACGCCCTGCGCAGGCTGAAGGCCGCGGGCATCCCGGAGCCGTCCTCCCCGATTGTCCTGCGCCTGGTCCGATACGACATCGGAGAAAGCCGATATGTGCTCGCCACGACCCTCGCCGATACGGAGCGATACAGCCGGAAAGACCTCTCGGAACTCTATCACGGACGGTGGGGAATCGAGGAGCTGTTCAAGATATCCAAGACAACCCTCGCGGTGGAGGAGTTCCACGGCAGAAGCGAGCGCGGCGTCCGCCAGGAGCTCTACGCCCACTTCAACCTGATCGCCATGGCGCGCCTGTTCACGAACCGCGGAGACGCCGCGCTGGACGAAGCGCACGAAGGCGATCTGCCGAAGATGCGGACGAACTTCACAAACGCGCTGGCCATGCTGGCCGGCAGTCTCGAGGAGCTGATCCTGACGCAGACGTCGGCGCTGGCCGACGCCGTGAGCCGCGTGGCGAACTCGGTCCTCGCGGCCCGGGCGCGGCTGCGGCCGGGACGGTCATTCCCGCGCCGGTCCCAAAAACCCGTCGGAAAGTGGCAGCGGAGACGACACCAGACCGCGTGACCTGAAACCGAACCTTGCCGGAAAAGGGGCGAAGCCGCTCCGGAAATGGCGCGCCCCCTTAAGGAAATGACGCCGAATCGTTAAGGAAATGCCATTGCGCGGCCGGAGGGGAGGGCGGCCGAGCAAGCTGACGCCGGAGCTGCGCCGCCAGGCCGAGGCGATGCTGCGGGATACCAGGGGCTATCCCTTCGTCAGCGACGTGATCCGCAACCTCTCGATCGGGCGCACCGCGTTCTACCGTCACTTCCCGAAGGAGCGGATCCGGGAGCTCCGCGGCTGACGGCGGGGAAGGGGTACACCTCCATTACAATCCAGGCGGTCCGGATTGTGATTGGAAAGCAGGTCGCACGGTTTGCATGGAGAAACGACTACGCCGGATCCGCCGTCTCCACCGTCTCCGGTCCGAGCAGAGGCGGCAAACCCTCGCGTTTCGACTCCAGATTACGATCCGGATCGCAGTTTGTCGTTCGAGAGATCATACCCTGTATAGGCGAAATTTCAGTGCGCCGTGGAAAGGCGCGTTTTCCTTGCGGGTGCGAAACCCGCTCAGCAATTGTCGCTTCGGCTGGTAGCAGCCAGAGCGGTTTACGGAGGTAACGATGTAGACTGAAGCACTCTGGTGCAGAAGGGCCGCCTCGGGCGGCTCAGCGACCGCGCAGGCCGGAATATGAGTGAACGCCGCGCAGGCCTCGAAAGAAAGACGCGGAAGCCGACCCTCCTGAAGTAAGGGGAAGGCCGACGGCGGGCTGGGAAGCAAGCGACAGATGCACCGGCCCGTTTCCGCCGGGGTACTGGCGCCGGCATGCGCGGAAGATGGAAAGCGTGGCAACACGGGAAGCCCTGCCGGTGGCCCGCACCGGCCAAACCGGAAACCCGCGAGGACCAGTCCGGGCCGGCAGGGTGGCGGACAGGCCCGTATGACTGAAGACGCCGGGTAACGCCGGCCGAGGAAAGGGGCCTGACTTCGGGAGAGGCATGGAAAGGAGGCAGGGACATGACGACTGGCGGCAGCCTAACAGGGTCAGATAAGGTTCGGAAACTCCAGACTGTGCTGCATGCGAAAGCGAAGGAAGAACCCGAACGCCGCTTTCACGCCCTGACTGACAAGGTCTGGCGAATGGATTTCCTGAACGAAGCCTGGGCCAGGGTCCGCCGCAACGGCGGCTCTGCCGGGGTTGACGGGGAGACATTTGCGGAGATCGAACTTTCAGGACTGGAGCGGTGGCTTGGGGAACTGTCGCGGGAGCTTCGGGAGGGAACCTACGCGCCGAAACCGGTGCGGCAGGTGATGATTCCGAAGAAACAGCCCGGCAAGCTGCGGCCATTGGGCATTCCCTGCATACGGGACCGGGTGGCGCAGACATCGGCCATGCTCGTGCTTGAGCCGATATTCGAAGCCGACCTGCAGCCGGAGCAGTATGCCTACAGGCCGGGGCGGAGCGCGAAGGACGCGGTGAAGCGCGTCCACAGCCTCCTGAACACGGGGCACAATGAGGTGGTCGACGGCGACCTGTCCAACTATTTCGGCGAGATACCGCACGCCGAGCTGATGAAGAGCGTCGCCCGCCGCGTGAGCGACGGACGGATGCTCGGTCTCATCAAGGCGTGGCTGGAAATGCCGGTCGAGGAGGATGACGGCGAGGGCGGCAAACGCCGCTCGAACCGGGCCCGCCGGGAGCGGAAGGGAACCCCGCAGGGGGCTCCGGTCTCTCCGCTCCTGTCCAACCTTTACATGCGCCGGTTCATACTGGGCTGGAAGACGCTGGGCTGCGCCCGGCGTCTCGCCGCGGAGATCGTGAACTACGCGGATGATTTCTGTGTGCTCGGCAAGGCCCCGGCGGCGGAAACGCTGGCCGCGGTTGCGCGGGTCATGGAGAGACTGAAGCTTCCGGTCAACGCGGAAAAGACCCGGTGCCTGCGGTGCCCGGAGGAGCCGATCGAGTTCCTCGGATACCGCATCGGACGCAACTTCCGCACGAAGGGCAGAGGGGCTTATATCGGCACCCGCCCGAGCGCGGCGAGCGTTCAGAGCATATGCCGCAGTGTCAGCGAACAGACGGCCAAAAGGCATGGGCGCATGTCGGCTGAGAACATGGTGAGACGCCTGAACCGGATGCTGTCCGGCTGGGCGAACTACTACGACCTCGGCCAGGTCAGCCCGGCCTACCGGTCCATCGACGAGCATACGACAAGGCGGCTGCGGCGGTGGCTCTGTCTCAAGCACAAAGTCAGAAGCGGGGAGTTCGTGCGCTTCCTGAACGAGAGGCTGTGGACTGAATACGGCCTGATCCGACTTGGGCCGAAGACCAAGAGCTTTCCGTGGGCGAAGGCATGATCCCGTCGGAAAGCCGGATGCGGGAGAACCGCACGTCCGGTTTGATGAGCGGGGGTGAGGAAACGCAGGCCATGACCGAGACTGAGGCACCGGCGCAGGGCGAAAGCCGCCGGCCAACGGCAACTCCCTCGGTCTACAGCCCGGCGCGCCTCCCCCCGACTCTACGGGAATTTTCGATGCTCTCAGCCGCAATCAGCGGCGTTTGCCTGGGCATTTACCCGTCAACGGCCTCTGAGAACTCCGGTTGACGGCTTCGGGATCAGCAAGAATACAGTCCCCTACCAGAACCGACCCGTTGTGGGACTTTTGGTACCTATGTTGGGTTAAGGCCATAGTTGCAATCGAATTGCGGCCGAATCGATCAACCAGTCAGAATATCAGTTCCAAGCGGTCAGGCGTGGGGGACATGGTCCTTGGATGTCGGGAGTGGGGTTGAACTCCTTCTCCATCTTCGAGAACAGGAAGAACGTCTCCTCCACGGCGTTGGTGACCAGCAGGACGTTGATCAGGTCGATCTTCGGCAACGGCGGGTCCCATTGCAGGTACCTCGCCCGGATGTCGCGCATCATCTCGCTGCGGTCGCCGGTGAGTCTTTTCGTGATCTCCCAGTCCGTCGGGTCGTCGGACTCCAATGTGTCGACCAGCGAAAGGAGCACGCCGTCGACGCTCTCGCAAACGGTCGAGCGCATCTGGCGAACCGCGGACTGGTCGTCGATGTTCACGAGCGTCTCGCACATGACTCCGAGCGACTCTTCCAGCCAAGCCAGGAGCTTCTGGCGATTGCGCAGGGAATTCTGGTCCTCGGTCCCGTGCATGGGATGAAGCGCGTGAAGCTCGTCCAGGAACTCGGCGATTTCGGAAAGGAGCTTCTTCATGCCAGCGCGAAGGGGCCCGATCCTCTCGTTCCGGCGCACCGCGTCGAAGTATCCGGAGAGGTTCTTCATGGCCCACCTCTGCTCCAGGTCGACGAGCGTCACCGAGGTCTCGACGTCCACGGAGGCGTGATCGTGCAGGAATCTGGGGCGTGACAGCGCGTCGGTGGTCGAGGCCGGCCACAGCCGCTCGAGCGCCGTGGCCGACCACCCGAGCCCGGCGAGCATCACGGGCAGGAGAAACACGCAGAGAAACACGTAGACGGCGGCGAGCTGCTGCTCCAGGGCGAGATCCAGGGAAAGGACCGATGCCTTGACCAGCGGAACGCCAAGGCGGATCTCGACGTACAGGAGCGGAACCAGCACCGCGCAGATAAGCACGTTGTAGCCCACCAGGTACATGGACGCCTGGCGCGCCTGGCCCGCAAGGCCGGCCGACAGCACGTAGAGGATCGCGCCCGACCCGAGCAGGCTTCCGTACATGACCATGATCGCCTGGTCGACGGAGAGGAGCCCGACCGCCGCGAGACTGATGCCGAAGATCGTGACTGCGCTCGAGGACTGCACGGCGAACGTGAGAAGCGCGGCGACCAGGAATGCGAGCGCGAGCGAATCTCCAGCTCCTTCCATCAGCTCCCGGAACCAGGGGTGGTCGGCGAGAGGCGCCGCGGCGTCCTTGACGAGCACGAGGCCGAGAACGATGAGGGCCCCTCCGAGGAAGGAAGCCGCCACGGGCCTGAATCCCGCCAGCCGGTCGCTCGCGACCGCCGCGCCGGCGACGCCGAGCGCGTAGAGCGAGACGACCTTGATGTCGAACGTGACGATCACGACGAGGGCGGACACGCCGAGGGTCCCGCCGAGAATCAGTGCGAGCGCGCCCCGGGTCGTTATGAGCCCCGAGCGAAGGATGCTCACCACGATGAAGGTCATCGCGGTCATGCTCTGGGTGACCGCGCCGGCAAGGGCGCCCCAGGCGATGGCCGACAACCGGTTCTCGGTCCATCGACCCGCGACCTTGCGCAGTCGTCGCGTCGCCAGGGCCTTCAGGTTCTCGGTAAGGATCCACATCCCCACGATGAAGAGGCCAAGGCCGCCCACGATTCCTGCAAGGAGCTCGTTCATGTCCGCGCGACGTTTCGTCGATGTCCGCGCGACGTCATGCACGGGTGGCGTGTCGAAGCCCGGGGGGAACGTGCCGGCGTGCCCGGCGTTCGCCGCGGGCGGCCTTCCTGCGGCCGGCGGTCGCGGGTCATGTCATGTCGGGTCGGCCGCATCCATCGTCCCCGTCCTGGCCGGTCCTGCCGGGGCGGCGAACGGGCGTCCGGAGGCCCACTCCGTTCGGGATTGAATTCGTGTCGCGGGGCATGTCAAGCGTGCGTGCGGTTCGCTCGCGGCCAAACCGCTCCGGGGCCGGCGGCGACGGCCATGCGCCGCGGCGGCCCGCCGAAAGACCTGCGCGACCGATTGACTCTGTGAATTCCGGCTATTTTGTGCACCAAGCGTACAGTTGATAATCCCGGCTCAAAGTTTCTCCCGAGTCCTGGCCCATCTTTAACATTTCTGCGTTGGATTTGAGGTCGATTTGACGGTGTTCGATTCGCAACTCATTGATTTATTGTGATTCGATGTTTCAGGAATCGTTTGTAGTGCCATGTTTTTTGAGTAATGCCTTGCGGCGGGGGATTCCTTTTGCTATAGCTGCCGCATGTTCATTCGACAGACCAAGACCGGCGCCGCCAGCGACGGCAGCGACCAAATCACCTTCCGCCTGGTCGAGAACCGCCGCGAGGGGGACAGGATCCGTCAGCGCACCGTTCTCAATCTCGGGCGCCATTTTGCAATCGGGCGCGGGCACTGGCCGGACCTGTGCCGACGCATCTCGGATCATCTCACCGGACAGACCGCCCTCGGCCTCGCCGATCCCGATCCGGGGATCGAGGCCGAGGCCCGCAGAATCTCCGCCCTGCTGATTGGCCGCGGGAAAGACAGCGGCGGGGAAGGCGCGAAGCGGGACTGGCAGAGTGTTGATGTCAATTCCGCCAGCGACAGCGACGGGCGCTCGGTCGGTGTCGAGCATGCCGGGCTCGAGGCGCTGTCCGGTCTCGGCCTGCCGGCATTGTTCGACGGTCTCGGTTTCAACCGCCGCCAGCGCTGCTGCGCCCTGGCGGCCATTGTCGCGCGCATGGCCGCGCCGAACTCGGAGCGGGCGACCAACTTCTGGCTGCGCCGGCACAGCGCCCTCGGCGAGATGCTCGGGATCGATTTCGGCGCTCTGAGCGACATGGCGCTCTACCGCGCCTCGGATCTGCTCCTTGCCCATCAGGACAGCATCGAGGATCACCTCTTCGCCCGGGCCCGGTCCCTGTTCGACCTCAAGCCGACGATCGCGCTGTACGATCTCACCAACACGTTCTATGAAGGCCGGGCGCCAATCCAGCCCAAGGCGCGGCGCGGGCATTCGAAGGAACGGCGCAGCGACTGCCCGCTGCTTTCGCTTGGCCTGGTTCTCGATGCCAGCGGCTTTGTCCGGCGCAGCCGGGTGTTTGCCGGCAATGTCACCGAACACAGGACACTCACGCACATGCTCACCAGCCTCGGCGCTCCGGAAGGCGCGGTCGTCATCATGGACGGCGGCATCGCGACCGAGGACAACCTGCGGTGGCTGCGCGCCGGCGCCTATCGCTATCTCGTGGTCTCACGCACCACCAAGCGGGTCGTAAGCGTTCGGTGAAGGCGTGACGGCCTTACTGGCTGTCATCGATTGAGCGTTCTTTTCCAGTCTTTTCTGAGCGGGCAGAGCCAGACGTCCTTTTTCGGTTTTCCGAATTCCCTCTTTGTGTCGTACTTCCCGCGTCCCTGCGTGGTTCCGACATGGATCCATCCGGAAGCCTTGTAGGTGATCCCGGAGAAGCGCTGGGTTTCGACGAAGGTTTCCATCAGGACCGGTGTCACCCTGTACTGGATGTACCAGTCCAGCGGCAGCTGGCGGCGCACACGCGAAAGGATGTGGGAGGCCAGGTTCGGGATCCGGACCCATGGCATGATGAGGTAGCGGGAGTTATCGACCATGAGGGGGAGGTTTCTCTCGCGGGTTTCAGGCGTCCATCCGATGAAGTCGTCGCGCGGTGCGACCTTCCAGGCCGCGGCCGAGAAGCCGAGCATGGCCAGCGGGCGCCCGTCGCGATCATGCACCGCGTAGCGCATCTGTGCACCGACGAGGGTCTTGTAGCCGAGATAATGATAGCGGGCGATGAATTCATTCCAGAGGCGGCTGGCGCCACGGCCGGCACCGGTGACCTTGACCAGACGGAGCGGACGAGCGGCCTCCAGTGTGAGCGGCGGTGATGCCGGCGGTTCCGTTTCCGGGCCGAAGCTCGGAGGACGGGGGGCGAACGTACCCGTCGTGGCGGCGGCAGTGTGATGATCCCGTCCCGGTGCATCTTCAGCATGGTGAGCCGGGCCATCATCGCCTTCAGCCCGCCGTCGGGCTTGACCCAGCCGATGGCGCGGCAGAACGCGCGCGCCAGCCCGGCACGGGTCTGCTGCGGGGAGGATGCGATCAGCGCCCGCATCAGCGCCATCTCGCCGGTGGTGAAGTCACGCCCGTGATAACGACACTCGATCGTGTCATCCGCCGTCATCGTGTGGCCTTGAGGTGTCGGCGCCTGTCTTCGTCCATCGACCAGGGCAGCCAGGGCGACAGGTCGGCCGGAGGCTGGCCACCGTTACCTGCACAGGCCGAGAGCCAGTCGTCGAGCCACGTGCGGACATCGATCCCGTTCATCCGCAGGGTCTCGATGATCCCGTACATCATGGCGGAGAACAGGGCCCCGTCCAGGCTGTCGGAGCCGAACGACAGCTTCCGCCCGATCACGGGACCGCGATGCATCCGCTCGGACAGGTTGTTGTCCATGGGTACGTCCGGCCTGTCGACGAACACGCAGAGCCCGTCGCGATGCCTCAGCAGCGAGTTGAGCGCCTTCGCGCGCCGGTCCGAGCCGGCCGGCCCCGCAAGTTCCTTCTCCGCGAGGGCGAACAGCCGGTCGACGGCACGCTTCAGCCGACGATGTGCGCTCCCGAACTTTCGCGACTGCTGCTCCATCCCCAGTTCCGGGTCGTAGTGCTTCAGCCGGACCGCATTCAGGTGGAACAGCTGCCCGAACCGCTCCAGCCACCGCTCCTCCCACCTCTCCAGGGCGTCATTGCCGGCCGCAGCCTCGATGAACTTGCGGCGAACATGGCTCCAGCACCAGGCCAGGATCAGGATGCCGCCGAGAAGACGCGCGAGTTTCTTGTAGGCCGAGTAGGCGTCACAAACCAGGACCGTGCCGGCACCGACGCCGGCGAACAGCTTGCCGGCAGCCTCGGCATTGCGCCGGGCATCGACGTGGAACCAGACCGCATCCCGGCAGACCGCACACCACAGCCAGGCCCGGCTGGTGCCGCGGATGGCCTTGAGGGACTGAACCCGCCAGCTTGTCTCGTCGCCGTGAAGCACCGCGGCCGCTTTCAGGTGGGCGAGGATCGCCTGCGACAGCGGCGCGAACAGCGGCATCAGCCTGTGGATGCTGGAGGCCAGGGTCCCGGCCGAGACCGGCAGCCCCTGGTCGCGCATCCATGCCGCGACCCGGTTCAGCGGCCGGTGGCAGGCGAAACACTCGAACAGGAAACAGACCCAGAAGCTGATCCCGTAGGAGGAGTTGGGAAACAGCCGGGGAACCGGGGGCGCCGAAACCTCCTGCGGCGCCGACGCACAGGTGCAGCTGCGCCGCCAGCGGTTGCGCTGGATGATCCGGACATGCACCCTGACCTCGATCTCGATGGTCTCGGAATCATGGCTGCCGTTCTTCACGTAAGGCAGGCCGCAGCAGGGACAGACACGCTCCGCCTCCGGCGGGTCGTGAACCTCGGGTTTGCGCTCCATGTCCGGACGCGCCGTCCGGCCGTGCCCGGGCTTGTCAGCCTGTTGGCCACGCGCGCGGCCGCTGCCGGAACCGGACTTTTCCTTCTTCTCGCTTTTTCGGCCGAACCGCGCCTTGGCATGGGTCTCACGCGCCGAGCGGAGCCTCTCGTTCTCCGCCTTGAGTTCCTCCAGTTCCTCCGCCTGTTGCGCAATCACAGCCTTCAGACGGGAAATCTCCTTGCGCATGCCCACAATCGTGTGCGGGCCGCTGTCGATACCGGCGGCGTTCAGGAGCCCCTGCAACCGTGCCAGCTTCTTCTCCAGCTTGCGCAGGTTCCGCGCACTCTGGCTGCGGCCAAGCTCCTTCAGCTCCGCGCGCGCCGCGGCAAGCTTCTCGCGGTTGCTCTCGAAGATCCCGCGCAGTCCGTTGAGTTCGCCACGGGCCCGGATCGATTCCAGCTTCCATTCCTCGCCACGGGCTTCCGCTTCCCCGAGCTTGTCTTTCAGTGCCGTGATCTCGGCTTCCGCCGCCTCGGCACGTGCATGCTCCCGTTCGTACAGACGTTTCAACTCCTCCGGCGGCAGGGCCGACAGATCGACAACATCGCAAACAGGGCCTGCGGAATCCAACATGCGGCCGGATTAACAGATGTCGGAAACTGTTGCCAGAAGAAAATGAAACCCGGAAATACAGCCATCAAACGCCGAAAATAAAGGCCATCACCCCCTTACCGAACGCTTACAGCGGGTCTTCGATTCCGACGAGGCCAGGGCAATCACGACCGCGTCATGCGACAAGGTCGCCATCCACAAGGAATCCGTCACCCGCGAGGAAGAGGACGGCACGGAATACAAGGAGTCCTGGCTGCGGTGCCTTTCCGAAGCCCGGGCGGAAAAGGAACGCGGCATCATCAATCGTTTCAGGACACGTCTCGAAGACGGCCTGAAGAAACTGCATGACGGCCTCTCCCGCCCCAGGACCCGCAAGAAGCTTGACGACATCCAGCGCCGGATCGGGCGGCTTGCAAAGGAAAACGCGCGGGTCGCCCGGCATTACGAGATCACCGTCACCCCCGACAGCGCCGGAACCAGGGCAACAGCCATCACCTGGAACCTCAATCCCGCCGACAATTCCATGCTGACCCACCCCGGGGTCTACTGTCTGCGCAGCAACATCCTCGACTGGCCGGCAGAGACCATGTGGCAGACCTACGCGACCCTCACCGACGCCGAAGCCGTGTTCCGCTCGTTGAAATCCGAGCTCGGCCTGCGTCCGATCTTCCATCACAAACAGGGGCGCGCCGACGCTCACCTGTTCATCTCAGTCCTCGCCTATCAGGCAGTCCAGACACTGCGCAGACCCATGAAAGCGGCAAACATCCACGACAGCTGGACGACGGCGCGCCAGACGCTTGCGACACTGCAGCGCACGACAACCAGCTTCAGGCGCCGTGACGGCAGGACCCTGCATGTCCGCAAGACCGCATCCGCCTCCCCCGAACAGGCGGAGATCTACCGGGCGATGGGCCTCGCGCCGCCGCCCAGGAACCTCGCCAAGACCATCGTCTGAACCGATTCCGGCAATTCGTGGCGGCGGCCCGAAACGGCCGCCTCTCCGGATTGTAGTGCCATTCGGATTTTTTACCCGTTTGAAATCAACGCGTTACGCACTACAATGTTAAAGATGGGCTGGAACCGGTGAGGACAGGAAATGCGAATTGTATGACTGTGCGCCAGGCTGTATTCCGCTTCTATACCCTTGACCGGAATCGCATGTTCCCAATCTTCCGAGGACGCGCCGATATCCACGTATTGAACCATCAACAAATGCCCCGCATCAGATGTGGCAATCGTATCCGTGAGGATAAAGGGCCCCGTATCCGAAGCCGACTGCGCAGTGGCGAGACCCGGTTGCCATCGATCGGATGACGGTGGTGGCCCTCTGGTGTCGTTACTGTCGAATTCCTCACTCATGTACTGCCTCTCTTTCAGATCAATAAAGCGTCCCGACCCGCCTCCGTCACGAATCCGGCGAACAACCTGTCCAGGGCCTGCCCGGTTCCCGGGCCGCGCGATGCCAGCACCTGAGTCCGCCTCTCTACATTGTCAATTGACAACTTAAACCCTGAGGACTAGCATCTTGTCAAGAAGACGACATCCGAAAAAGGAGGTCGAGGCGGCTCTCACCGAACTCGAGGCGTTTGGATGGCGCGTAATCGAACGACACGGGAAAACACACGCCTAGGGGATCGTTCGGTGCCCATACAATGACCCGGACTGCCGTTGTGGTGAGTTCTGCCAGATGACAGTTAACTCAACGCCAAGAGACCCGGCTCGGCATGCAGCCAAACTGGTGAGCAAGGCGTTGAACTGCATCATTCTCAACCGGGAAGGCCGGCACGATGGCGAACTTTGAATTCGATTTGATTTTTGCGCTGCCTGGAGGGGAATTCGATGTAATGGACCTGTCCGATGCCGTGTTTGCGGTTGGTTTCGAGGATGCGGTAATCGGGAGCGGACAGCTTTACGCCGGTCTGCTGGCTGTTGCGATCGATGTCGAAGGCGGAGCCGCCGAGAGCGTGATTGTCGGAACCTCTCGCCGGATCCTTTCAACTCTTCCGAAAGGCACCTCGCTTCGTGAAGTCCGCCCGGACATGGTGAGCCTGGCGGATGTCGCCGGGAAGCTGAAGGTCAAGAGACAGGCGTTGCAGAAGCGCGACATGCCGCCGCCGTATTTTCCGGGCTACTACCGGGTGACCGAAGTGGCGGCCACGATTCAGGCCCAGATGACGGAGAGTCCCCGCACGCCGCGGTTCGACATTGACGCTGCCCGGCCGTGGTTCGCCGCGGGACAGGGAGCACAGAACGTCAATGCCAGACTTGCGCTCGGCCAGGTTGACCGCGCCTCTCTCGTTTACACAGGACCAGATGAGCCTCCGGCCGCGTACCGGTTCTGAAAATTCACCGGATTCCACCCACCCTTGCCATCCCCTCTCCAGCCTAACATAACGGCGTTTATGTAGCTACCATTCCCAAGGGCAGGGCAGAAACCCGGACTCCCGGCAACACTGGATCACGGTGCTCCCACGGCCGCGGTGGCGGTGGCGGCGCAGATCGCCAGCCACGGCCCGGAAGTGCCCGCGCGGCCTGCCGCTGGTCAGGCGTCAGCGGCGCCGGTCTTCCCGGCTTCTTCCCGGCCCTGTTGCAAAAATTTTGGTCAGTCGTCTTTCGTTCCGATGTATCGGCAGATGGTGGCTTTCGAGAGGCCGCAGCGGGCCATGAGATCTTTGGTCAGGGCGCCCTGCGCGTTTTCCCCGCAGCCCTGCTTCTTGAGACCGAAAGGGGTGAACCGATGGCAGGCGATTTCAAGCGGCGGCATTTCCGGGGCGGGATCATTCTTTGGGCCGTTCGGTGGTATTGCCGGTATGGCGTCAGCTACCGTGACCTCGAGGAAATGCTGGAAGAGCGCGGCGTTGCGGTGGACCACACCACCATCTATCGCTGGGTGCAGGCCTGCGCGCCGGAAATCGAAAGGCGCCTGCGGTGGCATTGCCGGCTGCGCAGCTTCTCACGGTCCTGGCGCGTGGATGAGACCTGCATCAAGGTCAAAGGCAAATGGGCATATCTGTGTCGCGCCGTTGACAGCCGTGGCGACACCATCGATTTCTGCCTGTCGTAGACCCGCAACGCGAAAGCCGCCAAGCGGTTCCTGGGCAAGGCGCTGCGCGGATGCAAGGAATGGCAGAAGCCCTGCGAGATCAACAAGGCGGGATGCTGCGGCCAGGCCATTCGCGAGTTGAAGAAAGAGGGCAAATGCCCCTCCGACACCGACCACAGACAGGTGAAATTCCTCAACAACGTTGTCGAGGCTGACCATGGCAAACTCAAGCGCCTGATCAAGCCGACCCTTGGCTTCAAGTCAATGAAGACGGCCTGCGCCACGATCAGGGGCTTCGAGGCAATGCGCGCCCTCCGGAAGAAGCAGGCCAGGGCCTTCCAGCTTCAGCCCGGCATCAGGGGCGAAGTGCGTCTTGTCGAACGAGCCTTCGGGATCGGGCCGGAGATGATGAGCGGGTTGATGTCCCTGCATGGTGCTGAACTGGAACAGATCGCGATCCAGCAGGGATTTTGAGGAAAAGCGGTGCCAGACCACACAACCGGCAACTCCGGCAAATTCTTTGCAACAGAGCCTGTCATCCTGGCATCAAGAGTGTCAATCCGGGTGCTCATTCAGCCAAAGCCTCCAACCATCAGCGCGGTCAGCAACGCCGCATAGGCCAGCATCCACGGGTCTGACCGCCGCTCCTGACGATGACTGAGGCCGAGAGCAGCAACAAGCTCCTCGGCAGCCTTGCGAGAAAGGCCTCCTTCCTCCAAAGAACGGGCAAGTTCGGCTTCGGCAACACGGGCCATTGCCATGCGCTTCAATTCAGAAATCCTGGTACCGTTTTTACGGAGGCAACGCCGGGCCTACCACATCGAGAATCTAGGTTCTGCGGACTGCATGGTCAACACGGCAAGAGATGAGGAACTTGTTTCGAAAATGACAATTACCCAGATAGGTCACCAACTCCACCGCATCGTCAATTTTCAGCGGATTTCATCGAATTTTGGCGATGTCCGGATGAAATCCGGTCCGGCGGTGAACCCAGGTCCGTCCGCATTCGGATTTCCGGCTCTGCTCCGGATGTTTTCCCCGGGGTTGGGCCCGTTTTCCGAGGATTTTGTGTATTCGGGACACAGCTCCGCCTGCGGCATGCCCGGAGGCGCCGCGGAAGGCGGGTGTTTTGTCCGGATGTCAGGTTTCGGAGGCAGGTTCCGCAGCTGCGCCGAGGCCTGCAGCCTCTCGAGAGCTTCGGCGAAGGCATCCTGAACCGGAAGACCGCCCTCACCATGGTCTACAGTCTGATGATGTCGGCGAAACGCAAATGGAATCGGATCTCGGGGCCGAACCGGCTGCCGGAGGTCATCGAGGGGGTTGTGTTCAAAGACGGGATCAGACAGATTCAAGCCGCCGCCTGAAAGCGGCAGTCACCAACTTTCGGGCATATTCCTACCCATCTGCACGGAATCAAATCGAGGCGGCAACAAAAAATTCCGAGAAAGCAAGGAAACGCTGGTGTGCTCTTCTGACCTACCTACAAATTGTCGCTCACAAAGTTGGAGAGGAGGTCGAAGAAGTCGGGATAGGTTGTCGTGTGTTTGTAAGCAATGAACCGAGTGTCCGGGTTGTGTATCATGTGCTTGGCGAAACCCTCACAATAATGGACGTGAAGTTTGAATGACTTCTTTCTCTATTAATCGACTAAGGCCTCTCGCAAAAATAACATGATCACGATGACCGGTTGATCAGGGTGTAGTTCCAGTCGCCTTGGAAGCCGTCGCGGCGGATTTTCAGGGTCTTCATCCGCTCGTCGGAAACCTTGACGCCGAGGGGATACTCGCTGTCGTCGATCCGCGACCGGATCTTCAGGCCCGCGCGGGTCGTGGCGGCGGCGATGAGCTCGACGAGGACCCGGCAGCTGACCAGGGGCCGTCCGCGCCAGTTCCGGGTGATGTGGCAGAACATGCGGTGCTCGATCCTGTTCCACTTGCTCGTGCCCGGCGGGAAGTGGCAGACCGAGATCTTCAGGCCGAACTCGTCGGCGAGGCGCTGTGGCTCGAGTTTCCACAGCCGGTTCCGGCTGCTGTCGGAGCCGCCGCCGGACCATGCGCCCGTTCCTGGCACTCTGGCTGGCAAGGAGCGCAAGTGTTTGAAATGTCGTTAAAACAATGACTTATGATTCAGCCTCCAAGTTTTTTTGCTGACTGCACACCTTCAAGCAGCGATCAGGCCGGATCTGCGGAATTGGAGTCGACCGCTGCCAGGGCGACAAGCGCGGATCCGTACGATGCGTCCGCGCGCGAGCTTGTGACAGGGCATCCCAGGATGCGCCTGCGTATACGGGTCCAAGCGTCGTTTCGCGAGCCGCCTCCGGTGGTTCTTATTGACCGAACAGGCGGTGCGCCGAGACTTGCCAGCGCGTCATAGGCCTGTTTTTCGATTCGCGCGATGCCTTCAAGGAGTCCCTGGAGAAACACTGCATCGTCGTCGGGTCTTGGCGAAACCCGCGGCTGAAGACCAGGCTGGGCGACCGGAAAGCGTTCGCCCGGTCCGGGAAGCGGATAATAGTCAAGCCCGGTGTCAACATCTGGCCGCAGTCTCGGCTGCAGCCGCTCAAGCTCGGAGCGATCGAAATACGCCAGCAGCGCCCCGCCGCCTGAATTTGATCCGCCGCCCGCCATCCACCGGCCAAATAGCCGGTGGCTGTACACCCCGTGCGCCGGGCTTGTGACCGGCCGGTCGGAAATCAGTTTGACGGCAAGTGTGGTTCCAAGAGAGGTGGCGCCTTCGCCGATTTCGCCGGCTCCTGAAGCGAGAAACGCCGCATTGCTGTCCGTTGTGCCGGCAACGACACGCGTGTCCGGATGGAAACCAAACCGCCTGACTGCCAAAGTTCCGACTCTGCCGACTGTTTTTCCAACCGGAAGCACACGGGGCAAGAGGTCAAGCCGGACCCCGGCGGCGCGGAACCAGTCAGGCCAAGCGCCGGCAATGAGGTCGAAACCGAGCTTAAGAACGTTGGTTTCGTCTGAATACCCGCCCCGTCCAGTCAGTCTCGCTGCGATCCAGTCCGCCTGATGCATTGCATACACTGCCGTTGACGCGCCAGGCAGTTTCTGGGCAAACAAAAGGCGGGAAAGCGCGGATGAAGCGCCGAGCGCGATCGAGTCCAAAGGCGCAGCCTTGGCGATTTCGGCGGCCTCGCTGTCGAATCCCGCTGAGTTGTACATGAGCCCTTTCGTCACCGGACGGAGCGCTTTGTCTGCAAGCAGCAAGGTCCCCGACGTGCCGTCAACGGAAAGAGCCTCGATATGCGACAGGGCAAATCCCAGGCGCTCAATTTCGCCGGCCTGTTTGTCGAGACAGGATTCAACAGCGCGCCACCACAGCGTGGCATCCTGAACCGGCCGCCCTTCTACTGTTTCGGGTTCCTCCATTGGCTGCCGACAGGAAGAAAGAACCGATTTTTGGCGGTCAATGACAGCTGTGCGCACACCCGTCGTGCCGATGTCGATCCCTAAACACAGCCCCAACAGTCAAGCGTCCCGAGCCAGCTTCTGGCGGCGTTTTTCTGCCCCCCAGCCCAACAGCTCGGCCTCCGCGTCGGCCCCTAAGCCCCGCAGCCGCCAACTTACGGGTATTCGGGACAGCACGTCGGTCAGGCAGCGCAGCATTGCGCGCTGCGCGGGCCTGCATCCGTCTCGCATGAACGCGCCAACCCCGGGCACGATCGCTGCCGGGCCGAATGCGCCGGCATCCTCGGCCAATTGCTCCGGTGACGCAATTGTGAGGCCGGGACCCAGGAACACAACATGATCTGGATAATAGCTGTCGCTGGCCGCCCGCCGCATGGCCACATCATCAAAGGCCAGAATGCCGGCTTCATTGCATCGATGCCAACCCGGCACGGCTTCTGGACCCGCATTGGCAGTTGCGGCGGTGCGCGGCGGCAGCGCCAGGCGCCGCTCCAATTCGTCGATCATATCCGAAGCCTCGCCGGGATCTCTTGCGCAGACAATGACGCCATGGTTTTCCAAGAGGATTATGTCTGCGTTTCGTGTTCCCAGCGCCCGCCGAATTGCACGGGTCAGCGGAACCCCGGGTCTGACATACGGCACCAGGATCCAGTTCAGCCCCGCGAGTTTGTCATTCAGCTGCGCTCGTCCATCGTTGGAAACCAAATGACATATCGCCTGCACCGAATGGTGGTGGCACACCACGGGCTGCGGCAGCAGGGCATGAAAAGTTGTTTCAATCGAAGGCCTTAGCCGGCGTGCGGGATCAAGCAGGGCCGCGACACAGGTGCCATCGCCCGCACCGTCAATTTCGGCCCTGGCGCGAACCGGATCGACAGCGACGAAAATCTCTTCAGTGCGCGCACGGCTTAGCAATGTGCCCGACGCCTTGATCCACATCACGCCGTTGATCTTGATCGAACTGTTGCCGCCGGGCCCCTGCACCAGCAAGGGATCGCTGCCCATCCTTTGCGACACTTCCAGGAAAGAACGCGGAAGTTCGGGATTTGCGAATTGTTGAGTCATGCAAGTTCCTGCAGCGAATAATCGGGAAAAGGCAAATCCGAGTCCGAACATATACTGTTGATTTCGCTCAGAATTGCCGTGTCCAAGTCGGTTTCTGTGAAATTAAGGGCGTGTATGCCGGAGCGGACAAAACAGGTTTGAAATCCCACCTTGGCCGCGCCTGAAATGTCGTGCAGCATGGCGTCGCCGACCATCAGAAAACGGTGTCTGGGAATCCCCGGAAACCGCCGCCGGACCGAACTGAAAACCGGCCCGTGCGGTTTGCCATACCAGATCACCCGGCCTCCCGACATCTCGTACTGGTCGGCCAAGACCCCCGGTGACACGACAAACGCTCCGCCTTCAGGCGAAGTCCGGTCGGGGTTGGTGCAAATGACCGGGATCCCCGCCTTGAGCGCGTCTTCAAAAAGCCCTTGCACCGGTCCCGCAGCGCCTCCCGAGGGCACCCCCATCAACAGAATGCCATCGGCCGCTTCGATGCGTTCTGCGAGCCGGACCCGGTTGTTCCCCTGCGCCCACTGCTCGGCATCGCCGGGGCGGGCGGCAACCGGCAACAGCCGAAACGGCGGATTGCCCGCCAAGACTGAACCGCCCGAGCGGAGGTCATTCCATGCGGCCTCCCCGGAAGTCACAACGACCGCACTTTCCGGCAGCGGCCCGACTATGGCTTCAATTCTTCGGCGGTTCAGGTCAGAGCGTTTGCCGGAATTCGACAGGACAGCGATGTCCTTTCCGCTGTCTGCAAGAAACCGCAGGGCTTTGAGCGCGCCGGGATAGGGGGTCTTGCCGTTGTGCAGGACGCCGTACTGATCCAGAACCGCAATTTCGAACTCTGACTCGATTTCCCCGAGGTTCTGAATGAGGCGGGTCATAGGGTTTCCGGTCTACATCCCGGCAAAATAAAACTGCAGCCCGGGCATCGGTTTCCGCCGTTCCCGCAGCTTAATGCTGGGATAAGGATAGACCTCGTGCTCGCCCACCGCCTCATCGTGGCAGGGAAGGATGAAGTCGGCCCGTTTGTCGATCTCCTCGACTGACCGCCAGCCGTCAATGGAGCTCACAAACCGCGCCGGCACCCAGTAGCGCCACTTCTCCTCTTCGTTGGGCTCCATGTTTCGGGCCTGAAACACCGCGTCTCCGGCGACGACGATGTCGCCCGCTTCGGTTTCGACGGTGACCGCCATATGGCCGGGCGAATGACCTGGCGTGTCAAACATCGTGATTCCGGGAAAAATCTCGGTTTCGCCGTGCACAAGTTCGAACGAACAGCCGGTATAGGCAGGCTCAATTCCCAAAACTGGGGATTCATATGTGCGGTAGTAGAGCGGAAGAGGGTTATAGGCCCATTTGATCTCAATTTCGGGGCAAATGTAACGGGCGCGGCGGAACTCTTTCATGTTTTGGACATGGTCCCAATGCAAATGAGTGAAAATGATCGCGTCAATCTCGTCGGGGTCGATGCCGAGTTTCTGCCGCAGATGATCGTGCGCTTCGAGGCAGCCGCGTTTCTGACATTTGTGGTGGTACCGGGTCGCACGTTCCTCATCGCACAGGCCGGTGTCGATCAAAATCTTGCGATCGCCGGTGTCGATCAGAAAGCAATAGACGGGATTCCAGATTTTCTTGCCGGCCGGTCCTTTCCAGAAAACATAGGTTCCGAGGTCGGCTTCGAGCCAGCCGGTGTTGATAGGATAGATTTTCGTGTTGTCCTTGCCCACAAAACGTCTCCAAAGTCGATAATGTAGCGGTCTCAGAGATTCTGAATACAATGGCGGCATCCAAGTTTCCACGTGCCGGAAAGTGACCGGCGCAGTCGGCAGGCCAGACAGCATGATCCATGACAAACCTGTTGTCGCCATCGTCGCGACACTCGCAACAAAAGGTGACGAGGCGGGATTTTTGGCGGCGCGCCTGGCGGATGAGGGAATGCGGGTCGAGTTTGTCGACACCAGTCTGAACGCGGCAGCGCCGCTGAGCGGCAATCAGAAAATCGCAGCGATGGAAGCGGCGACACGCCGCGCGCGGGATCGGCTCCTGCAGCTGGCGGCGGCAGGACAGCCGGCCGTTGTCGCAGGAATTGGCGGCGGAACCGGGTCGCAGCTGGCGGCGGCGGCAATGTCAGCGCTGCAGCTGTCGGTGCCGAAACTGCTGGTCACAACAATGGCATTCGACCCGCGGCCAGCGGCCACGGGCACCGGGATCATCCTCATTCCCACAGTGGCTGACCTTGTGGGGCTGAACCCATTGACACGGTCGGCGCTGAAGCGCGCCGCGGCGATTGCCGCCGGGCTCGCGCAGGCAGACGCGGGAGGGGACAGCGGGGAAAACCGGCCCATTGTCGGGATTTCTTCGCTCGGTGTGACCGGCGGCTGCGCAGATGCGGCGGTCGAAGAGCTGTCCCGGCAAGGTTTCGAACCCGTATGTTTCCATGCCAACAATTACGGCGGCAATGTGCTCGCCGCCATGGCGGCTGCCGGAAAACTGACCGGTGTTATCGACTGCACGACACATGAGGCGGTCAGTCTGCTGTTTGACCGGCACACCGCCGTCGGCAGGGACCGGTTCGCGGCAACCGGAAACTGTCCGCGCGTCGTCTTGCCCGGAGCGGTGAATTTTTTCACGCTGGAGGCCGGGAGAATTCACCCCGTGGACACTGCCGGCCGCAAATGCTGTCAGCACAGCCCGCAATTTGAACACGCGGCTCTGAGCGAGGAAGAAATGGGCAAGCATCCATGTTTTGAGTCAAGCCCGGATTCGGCCTTTTCCGGCGGTTTTCGGAGGTCCTGTTCCGGGTTTTCCACATCCCGTCCACAGGCCCGTCCACAGGCGGGCGCAATGCGGGCATGCCGAGGCAGTCCGGCCGCGGTGACCTGACCGGCGCGTCTGATTCGTTTTGTGCCCCGCAGACGGCCGCGGGACACGGTCCGCGCGGGCGTCAGCCGGCGGCGGCCCCGGTCCGGTCCTCCCACATGCGCCGGTCGCGGAGAAGGGCGTTCGCGGTCACGATCAGCTTGCGCATGACCGCGGTCACCGCGACTTTGTGGGGCTTTCCCCTTTCCTTCAGCCGGCCGTGGAACTCCGCCATCTCGGGATTGAACGCGCAGGCCGCCATCGCCGCCATGTAGAGGACGTCCCTCGGCCTCCTCCGTCCGCCGCTGACATGGCGCCCGCCCTTGCGGCTTCCGCTGTCGCGGGCGAAGGGCGCCACGCCGATCAGCGCGGCGGCCTGGCGGCCGCCGATCGCGCCGAGCTCGCCCATCCACGCGATCAGGGCCGCCGCCGTGACGGGGCCGATGCCCGGAACCGAGGTCAGGATCCCGTAGCTCTCCGCATGCTCCTCCGCGCCGGTGATCAGCTCCTTGATCCGCCGGTCATACTCGCGGACGCCGGCGTCAAGCTCCGCGAGGATTTTCGGGACCGGCCCGTCCGGAGCCGGATCGCCGACCTCGTCGAAGGCCAGCTTCAGGTCGGCGCGCTGGTCCACGAGCTTCTCCCGGAGCACGAGCATGTCGCGGAGCCGGTCGACCGTCACGCCGGCCGGCGCCGAGGCCGCCATGTCCGGAAACGCGGCCCCGAAGGCGGCCAGCGCCCTGGCGTCGACCCGGTCCGTCTTCGCCAGCTCGCCGCCGGCCCTGGCGAAGTCCCGGGACTGGCGGGGGTTGACCACGCAGACGGTGAAGCCGCGGTCATGCAGGGACTGGAAGAGGGCCCTGTGCATCCGGCCGGTGGCCTCGATGACGGCCCGCTCCGCGCCGCCGTCCCTCAGGATGCGGGCGACCTTGCGGAAGCCGTCCCTGTCGTTGGCGGCGGTGTCGTCCCTGCCGCTGAGATGGATGTTGAGTGTCTTCTTGCTGACGTCGATTCCGGCGGCTACGATGGCCATGGTCTCCCGCTCCTATCCTCGCGATGATTCGGTTCTCGAACCCCAGGCATCCATTCAGGACCCGGGAGGCTGAAGGGAGGGCGGGCCGACCACGCTTGCCCACGGATCCGATGATCCAAGGCGGTTTCGGTCCGACCCGTCCTGCGGGGCCTGGCCCCGCTCCGCCGCCGCCAGGCCCTGGCGGCGGCGGTCCCGGCACAGAAATGAACCGGAGAGGCGGCGGAACACAAGCGGCGGGTTTTCCACAGGAATCCGCCCCCCAACTTATCCACAGCCACCTCCCTCGTTCAATTCTGATTCTCTGAACATACGAGGCGGGAAGGTTCCTCGGGCGGGAGCTGGCGAAGTCGCCGGCAGCGACAGCAGCGCTGCTGCCGATGGGCGGGTTTTCCTCGGAAGACCGGCCGGGAGGATTGATCGGCAATCCCGGCGGACGGCGCGCCTTTGCCGAATCCATAATCGATGCGGTCGGCGGACGGCTTGAAATCAAATGGACAGACAGTCACATCAATGACCGGGAAACGGCGGATCTGGCGGTCGAAATGCTGCTGCGCCTGATGCCGAATCCAGCGGACCCTGAGGGAATGATGCCATGAGCGGATCTGAAACTGACGACATCCACGAAAAGAAACGCGCCCTGATCGAAATCGCAAAACGCTGTTTTGAACGCGGACTGCAAACCAACTCAGGCGGCAACCTGTCGGTCCGGCTGTACCGCGGCGATCGGATAGTCATCAAGCCAAGCGGGGTCGGGTTCAACGAATGCACGCCCGAAAACCTGATGATCTGCGATCTTGACCGCAATGTGGTGGACGGCGCAGGCAAACCATCGAAGGATTTGGATTTCCACGCCGGAATCTACGTCGCCAGACCCGATGTTGAGGCCATTGTCCATGTGCATTCCCCTTGGGCGACCGGTTGGGCGTGCGCTGGCCGGGAAATTCCGTGCCTCACGGTTCAGTCCATCGAAAAACTCGTGCGGATTCCCTTGATTCCACTTTCGGCGAACGCCGGGCCGCAGGGCGCGGCGGAAGTCGTGCCGGTCTTTCGCGGGCAATCTGCGGTTGCGGCCACCTTGCAGTGTCACGGCACCATCGGCGTTGGCAAGACACTGATGGCGGCGCAGCACATCGTTGAGCTCATTGAAGAAACGGCGCACGCAGCGTATGTGTCCGAAATGCTGAAATGCTGTTGAGCCGGAACCGTGTACGCCTGGCGTTAGGCCCCGCCTGCAGTCAATTGCCGGTGAGCAGCACGGCCTCCACGCGTCGGTTGAGCTTCCGCCCCTCCGCGGAAATGTTGGTCGCCCGCGGCGACAAATAACCAATTCCTTTGGCGGCGACACGTTCGGAATCAACACCATGCGCGCTGACCAGCCTGTTGAGAACCGACTCGGCGCGCCTTTCCGACAGCTCGATGTTGGACTCAAGCGATCCCATAGCGTCAGTATGGCCTACGAGCAGAACGCGGGTTGCGGGGTTATCCGCGAGATATCGCGTAAGGTCCGCCAGCTCTGAATACTCTCCCGGCTCCAGGTCGGTCGAACCGGAGGCAAACTCAAGTGTGTCCAGAACTGCATGGCCCGATGCGTCCAGCTGCGAACCAATTGAATCGGAAACGCCGTTGGCCTCGACGGCAACCGGGACACGCATTCGCACACCCTGCGCTGCGCCGCTGGCAAACGTCATCTGCACATAGCCCGCCTCCGCGCTTCGGCTGACCAACACTGCAGCGTAGTCGTCCGGGACGCCGGCGAGTCTTTCAGCGGCTATGAAGTGGAAGTCTTGAAGATCGATATACATGGCAGGCGCCTTCGGCAGTTCGAGGTCCGCCCTGAAGTCGTAGCCTCCACAGGCCCGGTCATGGCAACGGAACAGCACTTCGTACCCTTCCACTTCCAAAAGGCCTTGAATCTCCGACAGGATATCGAGCGTCGCAGCGTCGGTCTCAACGCGAAAGGCGATGCGTTCGATCTCCCCGTGCACCGCCATTGTTGGTGTGGAACCGTTTTTGCTGGGACCGACCGGCAGGCTGAAACTGTCAGATTTGGCCGTTTGCCGAAAGGTCTCGTGCATCGGCCATCTTGACGCCAGCTCTTCAAGCGCAAAAACAGAACCCGCAGTCAGCGCCAGAGTTGCGGCGATGAACGCGCGGAACAAGATCACCTTGAAGCCGAATGGTATTCCGGGTTTGGCATCATGCCTGTCGCCGATGCCACCCGGTTGGTCATGTTGAAAAAGCCGGCAACAGCGGCAATGTCCCAAATGTCGCGGTCGGCAAAGCCGACATCGCGCAAATCATTCCTGTCGGTTTCTGAAATTCTGTGACTGCCGACGGTGATCTTTTCGACGAACCCGACCATCGCCCTTTGGCGTGGGTTCAGGTCGCAGACATTGTGGTTCATGACCAGCATTTCGCCAAGCTCAGGATTGCCGGACAATTCACGCACCGCGGCGCCGTGCGCCACCTGACAGTAGTAGCAAGAGTTTAGCGACGACACGACGACGGCAATTATTTCCCGTTCGAGTTTTGAAAGTCCGCTGTCCTCCAGCATGAGGTCATTGTACATTGCGGCGAAAGCGTTGAGCTTTTCGATGTCGAATGCGTAGGCCCTTAACACATTGGGCACCAAACCAAGCTCTTCTTCACAGATGCGGAAATACTTGGCAGTGGCTTCCGGCAATGGCTCAACGGACGGCAGATCTAGCTCCGTCGGCTGGCCGTCCTGTTTGGGCACAGCATACTCCCGACCGCAATGAGGATTGGTTTGAATGTCTATTCGGGCGGTGACGGCATGTCCAACTGAATTCCGAACGCGCGTGCGTGGCCAGGCTGGCCGAATGTCCCTGCTGTCTGCCCTAACCGACGATGTCGCAGCCCAAGAAGTTTCGCCCGGCCTTGGCTGCTGCCTCCATAACCGAAAACGAACCTGCCGCGGGATCAACGACGATATCTCCTTGGTTGCTGACGGCGCTGATCAATCGCGTCTGCAGTTCAACCGGCTTCCTATGCGTGTGGTCGCCGCCGCGTTTCGCCTTTTCTTCCCACACATCGCGGATATCATGAACTTTCCACACGCCCTTGGCCCTTTTCGGCTTGCGCTGTAACACCAACAGATGCTCACCCGTTCTGCGGGTGCGGTAACCCATTCCGAATTGCATTTTGTTCCAGGTGATCATGTCCACGGTTAGAAGTTCCGTGCCTGCGGTCCAGCCCGGAATCCCTTGGCACAAATGGAATTTATCAATCCATAGGAAAAGATGACCGCTTGGAATCAGGATGCGGTTGATTTCCCTTATGAACGCCGTGATTTCGTCTTCAGACATCTGCCGCAGACTGGCGCGTTCCCAGCCCCTGGTTTTGCCCTCATTGCCGTATTTCATCTTCTCCAGAATGCCGCGGTACTGCGGATCGAAGAACACGACGGGGATCAAATTTTCCGGCAACAACGACAACAGCCGCATGCCATCCATTCTTTGCCTGGTGTTTGCTTTCAGGTCGGGATGCAGCTCGATGCTGGGCGCCCGGATTGTCCTGTTTCCGGAAAACACACTGGAATCGCCCGAACCAAACTTGTCATTCAACGGCTCCGTTCCGTGTATCACTCCATCCATCTTTGCGACCTGCCCCTTTTTAGCGTTTCCGATCCCACCAATTCACCGACAGGCTTTGCTGTTGTCCCTTCGCAAACGACAGTGTCGGAAGCTTCAGTCGACATGGGTGACTATGTGTCCGAATCCATATCTCTTTGCCTTCCTGCGAACAATGCGGTTGAGGCGGTCCACAGGGGCAGGAATGGGCGGACGGTATTTGGCGGCGGCGGTTGACTGCCTTGCCGCCGGCGCATCCTGTTCGGTCGGGGCCCGGCATGCGGGCCGACTGTCAATCAAACCGGGTTGTCAGGATTCGCGGGTCAATGGCTCGCAGATTCGTCCTGTCGGATACACCGATGCCGCGGATCTTTACGTGTTCTGAGGCCGGTTGACATGGCGAACGCGTCGAGTGATTGACATCAGGGCGGACCCATCTGGCGAAGCAGTTCGACAACTCCCTCATATTGTCCGCGGTCGGGCAGTTCGGAGTACATCTCGAAACCGCCTGATGCGCCCTTCAAGGCCACCTGCAGCCCGCTTTCGAGGTCTGCGCCATGCGCGATCAACGATGGGATCAGTTCCTTGCGCGCATATACAACCGCATAGTCGAGCGGAGTCGCGCCGCGGTTCTGATCCCGAAGCGCGAGATCCGCGCCATGGGATAAGAGTGTCACCGCCGCTCGGCACTTGTCCCGATAGATCGCCCAATGAATCGGAGGAGGCGTTTCGCTTGTGGAGTTGACGAGACCAAGCGACATCGCCAGCAGGCGATCGATCCGGTCGACGTCATCGGCGTCAATTGCCGTGTACAGATCCTTGCAGTCAGACATCGCGGCCTCTGATCCGTGTCTCGCTGCAACAAACGGTTTGGCTTGGCGAACGATGTGTCATCAAGCGTTTGCGCTGCAGGACATGAACTTCATCCTATCATGTCCGCCGTTCGCCCTGCCAGCCGCGGAGTAAGCCAACTTTGCGAAAAAATGCGCCCGCGCCTGGCATCTCGCGCTGCAATGGTCCGAGAACTCATTCCGCGGGGGCGTGACGGGAAAGTCATGCTGCGGTGGCCGCATGTCAATGGGCGGCAGGCGCCAATGAACCGGTCAGGTCAGAATTCGCGCCGCCAATTCCTTGGCGTCGCTGCGCGTGTCGACGATGCGGTCGGCGGCAACCTTGCGGAGCACGTCGAACGCGAAAAAAACATCTTTCACCTGGTCCGGAATTCCGCAGACGATAATCTCGGTGCTAGTCTGATTGGCGCGGTCGATGAGGAGGGCCACCAAATGCGCCGCGCTGTCGTCAATGTGCGTCAATTGCGAAAGATCGAAGATGACGAGCTCGTGCTCCCGGATATCGTCCCCGATGATGCGAATCAGCTCCCTCGACGACGCCACCGTGAAGGCGCCGCGGAACTGCAGCAGACCGGCGCGCGCCCGGTAGGGATCGCCGTCCGGCGCATTGTCGAGGAAAACGCTGTCCAGCAGCGGAACCGAGATCACGCTGTCCAGCTCCTGCAGCTGCCGGCGGCCCGCATTGATGGCATTGGCCGCAATCACCCCGACAATGACCGCAACGAGCGGATCGACAATGAACGCCAGCCCCAGGGTGATAAGCATGACCGCGGCGAAATCCGCCCTGATCGTGAAGACCTTGAACAGGAACCGCCACTCGATCAGGCTCAGGGCGACACGCAGTATGATGGCAGAAAGCGCGGCAACAGGCAGCCACGAAACATAGGGGCCGAAAAATGCCACCAAAGCGGCAAGGAGCAGAGCCGTGATAATGCCTGCCACAACAGTGCGGCCTCCAAGGCGGATGATTGTCAGCGTAGCGATATTGCCGGAGCCGGGCATGGTGCCGACAACACCCGCTGTGATGTTGGCGATTCCGAGGGAGAGCATCTGCCGGCTGGCATTATGCTGACCGCCGGTGAATGTATCGGCGGTCACTGCGATCATGAGTGTGTAGCTGGTGCTGATCAGGGCCAGAACGGCGGCAGGACCGACGGCTCCGGCAAGAACGTCGATCGACGGGATAGAAATCAGGGGCACGGGCAGCCCGGTCGGCACTTCACCGAGCAATTCGGCTCCCGGAAGAAACATGGAAAGGATTGTGCCGAACACGATGCCGGCAAATGGTCCGGGAATGAATTTGCCAATCCTGTTTGGCCATAGCAGCATGACCGCTAGGGATGTGGCGGCGATGGCGACATCGTCGAGGCCGGAGGGAACGATTGCGGTGGCCTGCGTCCACAGGATCCGGGCGCCGATTCCGGACAAAAATCCGACCATGACAATATGCGGCATGAACGCGACGTAGCGGCCGATGCCCCAGAGTCCGAGCAACGCCTGCATCCCGCCGGCCATAACGGCAATCACTGCGAGTTCCGCAAGATCACCGCCATTGTCGGCCAGGATCGTTGCGACAATGACTGCCATGGCGACACTCGGCCCGCTGACCAGCATCCTTGCACCGCCGAGCAGGGCGGCAACGAGTCCAACGACAATGAAACAATGAAGGCCCGCCACCGGGCCGATCCCGGACACGACGCCCAATGCCATACAGATCGGAACCGCCGACGCGAAGGCAATTGTGCCGGCCTTCAGGTCCGCCCAGAATTTCTCGCCGCTGTAAGGCTCCCTCTTTTCCGACCGAAAGGCTGTCAGCATCCTTCCCCGACCGTCATAGCGTCATTGGCCAGTTCCCTTGGGTCGTGTGGAAAGCAAAGTCAATCCGATGTCACAATCTGGCGCCGGGCGGGACAGCAACGCGGTTGAATCCTGGGGAATTCCTGTGCCTGAACCAGGATGGCGGCACACGCTTGTTCAATCGGGCCGAGCAAAAGCGACCAACGCCGCATCCGGACCGGCGCCTGCTGCGACCACCACAAACTGCCGGCCCGAGCGCGCATGGTAGGTCATCGGATTGGCGTATATCCGATATGGCGTCGCTCCCCGCCAGACTTCGGCCCCTGTGATTTTGTCGAACGCATACAGGTACGGTTCGCCGCCGCCAACGAACACAAGGCCTCCTCCGGTCAACAAGGGGCCGGCGTTGCCTCGCGTGCCCAACCGCTCGGGCAATTCCACGCCGCTCAGCAGCGGATGCCCGCGCAGCTCAGGGCTGCCTTCGCCGAACGGAAATTTCCACGCGATCTCGCCGGCGTTCAGATCGATCGCCACAAGATGCGCATAGGGCGGTTTGATGAGCGGAATTGGACCGAGTTCGCTCTCCGGGGTATCTGCCGCGCCCGGCCCGCCGCCTTCCCGAAACATGACGAGCGTCGCCCCGTACGGGCAGTTGTTGCTGTAGGCGACATCAACTTCGGGATCGTTGCCGACATTCGAGCATAACTGGTTCGTGTCAGCATCTTCCGATGTTCGCACAACAAGCAGACCGGTTTCCGGGTCAAATGCCGCTCCGCCCCAATTCGCGCCGCCGCTTGAACCCGGACGCTGCAGCGTTTCCTGGAGGCTCGGCGGCGTGAATATCGGACCAAATCGGAATCGCTACATTTCCGCTTTTGCCAAGGCATAGATCTCCGGCGTCAGATCGTTCGCATCCTCCAGCGAAACCCCCTGGCCGCTGAATGGCGGCGGCCGGGTCGGGAAGGGCTGGGTCGGAAAAGGCACTTCGCCGGGCACATCTGTTTCCGTGTCAACGGCACGCTCCTCGATCGGCCAGACCGGTTCGCCGGTGACGCGGTCGAACACGTAGGTGAAACCCTGCTTGGAAACCTGTGCCACCGCATCGATCTCGCGCCCGTCAACCGTAATGGTGACAAGGTTTGGCGCCGCGGACAGATCGTAGTCCCACAGCCCGTGGTGCACGGTTTGGAAGTGCCATCGGCGCTTGCCGGTGCGGGCGTCCAAACACACCAGCGACTCGGCAAAGAGGTTCACACCGATGCGGCGACCGCCCCAATAGTCACTGCTCGGCGTGCTTGTCGGCATGTAAAGAAGCCCGCGCCCGGCATCGAGCGACATCAGCCCCCACACATTGGCATGGCCGGTGAAGCGCCATGATTCGCCTTCCCTGGTGTCCGCGCCGTAGTCGTCATTCGACTGTGGAACAGTGAAGAACACCCAAAGACGCTCGCCCATTCGCGCATCGAACGCCTGCACGGTTCCCGGCGGGTCGAACTTGCGCTGGACCCGGTCGGGCACCCGAATTCCCACGATCACCATGTCCTCGAAGACCACCGGCGGCGAAGTCTGGTCGAACTCTTGACGTGTGACCTCGCGGCCACGGCCCTCCGTCAGCAGGACACTGCCGCCGGCGCCAAATCCTGGGTCCAACTCACCGGTCGAGGCATCGATCGCGTATAACCGGTCGCGGCTGTTGAGGAAGATGCGGGTTTCGTCCCCGTCGCGCCAATATGCGATGCCTCGGTGTTTGAAACCACTGGGCGAGGCTCCCTTTGCGCCGCCCTCGTAGGCCTTGGGATCGAACGTCCACAGCTCAATTCCCGATTCCGCGTCAAGCGCTGCGATGCGCGTGTACATGGTCGAGAGGTACAGGATGTTGTCAACCATGATCGGGGTAGCTTGAAACTGACCGGGAAACGTAACGAACTCGTCGAACGGAGACTCGTTTGGTTCCCACTGCCATGCGATCTCCAGTTCGTGGACATTGGCAGTCGTGATGCTGTCGGCCGCCGAATACTTAGTCTGCTCCGGCTAGGCGCCGACATGAAGCCATTCAATCATGGCGCCTGGTTCCCGGGCGGCGGCGGGAATGGACGACAACAGCGTGGCCGCCGCAATGCAACATGTTCGGGCGGTCAGCTTGGCGGCAAGGCTAAACGCTCTCGCGCAGCCAATTGTGCCGGCGCGACTCTCCGGATGATGCGTGGCCGTCGGCGACGCTCCGGAAGCGGCATGAAGCCGGCAGACCGAAAGGAGGGCGCTGTCCAGGAAAATCGGCGGAAAAGTGTCATGTGCGGCCAATGAGTCGCACTCCCATAATGAGCGGTAAAAAGCTGAATTGTCTGGTTAGTGGTAGTGAAACAGCGGTATATACCCAGCCCGCCCCTTTTTGGAGTGCGACAGCCGGGATGATGCGGTGATGACGAAGATGAACGGTTCCGTCAAGTTTAAGTTTCCGGAAGCGGCATGCGATTCGCGGCGGCCACCGGATCTGCGGACGCGCCCCGCTCGGCTGCGCAGCTCGGACGCCGCCGCGTTTCTCGAACTGCGGGCCGCGTCTCGATGCCGGCAGAGTTGAAACAGCCCTTATCGTCTGTCCGCAATGGCGGCGGGTATGCCAAGCCACCGCTCGCGGGCCATCCCTTGACCGACAGCCGGTTGAAGTCTGTGACCGTCACAGTCAGCACGCAGCCCTTGATGTGGCCGCCCCGCCGAGAATCGCGGCGCGCTGTGAATCAGAGGAAGAAACGCGCCTCTCAATTTTGGCGGGCAGGTGCAAAATTGACCATTAGAAGGTCAGAGACTAACGTGGGCGCCGCTCGAATTGTGAGCCTGGCATTTTCCGTGGAGTTTTGGGAGTGGGCTGATTTTGCCTCCTGCTGTTAATCGCGCGCTTGCGCTGCGAATCAGACCAAAGGAAGCGCCGGGCTGCGCATCAAGGACAGAAATCCTTCGCGCAGACCCGCGGCACAGTTGCGCCTGCGGCAGAATTTCGGCGCCGGGGTCAAGGCCGAACCGCCCTTTTTGGCAATCCACAAATTCCACTGAAGAAAAGGATCTGGCTGCGGAAACTGGCCGGGCGGCTGCGCCGCACGCGTCCGGAATGTCCGACAGTTATCGATGCGGCCGCATTCGGGCACATCTTATGCATTGCGCGACCCGGTTCAGGACGCGCGCTTCACCGAAATTCACCCGGTTCCTGGCTGTGAATCTGTACAGAACAGCAGGTGCGGTGAAGGCGCCTTGGAGTTCATTGTCCAAGGCATTTCCGGCAAAAAAAGAGAGTGTGCCGGACACTAAGACAGATGGAGAAAACCATGAAATTCAGAAAATCAATCATCGCTGCGAGCGCTGCTTCGCTGCTGTCGACTGCCGCGATGGGGCAGACCGTTGGTTTTGCAATGTCGGAGTTTAACGACAACTGGCTCACCGTCCTGCGCCTGGCCGCGGCGGAGCATGCGGAAAGCATCGGCGTTGACCTGATCATTGAAGACGGTCAGAGCGACGCTGCCCGGCAGCTTGACCAAATCAACAACTTCATTGCGTCCGGAGTTGACGCAATAATGATCATACCGCATGATGCCTCGGGCTCTCAGGCGATGACCGACGCCGCCTCAGCGGCCGGCATTCCATTGGTTTACGTCAACCGGTACCCGATCAATCTCGACACGCTGCCGGACGACCAGGCAGTTGTCGCTTCGGATGAAACCGAATCCGGGACTCTTGAAACTTTTGCGGTCTGTCAACAGCTGCGCGCATCCGGCGCCGAAGGCAGGTACTACATCCTTCAGGGTCAGCTGCAGCACCCCGCAGGCATCCAGCGGACCAAAGACATCCGCGATGTGGTGGCAATGGACATGTGCAGCTTCATGACCGAAATCGATCTCCAGGTCGGAAACTTCTATCGGGATCAGGCAAACGACCTGATGACCAACTGGCTCAGCACGGGTGAAGATTTCGACGCAGTCATTGCCAACAATGACGAAATGGCAATTGGTGCAATCCATGCGATGAAGGCTGCCGGCATTGATATGGACGACGTGATTGTCGCCGGCATCGATGCCAGTCAGGATGCCCTGCAGGCGATGCAGGCGGGCGATTTGGACATCACAGTGTTTCAGGATGCCCCCGGGCAGGGAATCGGCGGTCTTGAGACTGCGCTGGCGCTGGCGCGCGGCGAGGACGTTCCGCGTCTGATCACCATCCCGTTCAAGCTGGTGACACCTGAGAACATGCATTTGTTCATGGGCGAGAACTGAGTCAGCCAACTCCAAGTGCCCGGCGGTAACCAGCGCCGGGCACTTTCACCGGGGATCGTTCAGCAGGGGAAAGAAATGGCAGACCGGAACGTGTACGGGACTGGCGGCCTGAAGTTTGACAGGACGAGAATGTCCTGGCCGAACGAGTTCAATGTTTTCATTGCTCTGCTCCTTTTGATCGGAATTTTTGAGCTGCTGGGCCAGCTTCTGCCGTACATGAACAACCAAAGCCTGCTTTTTGATTTCAACACCAAGCGGGATGGCACAATCCTGAACATGGCGCGCATCAAGATTATCATCCTGCAGGTGTCAATTGTCGGGATCATCGCGATCGGATCGACTCAAGTCATCATTTCCGGCGGGATCGATCTCTCACCGGGCTCTATCGTTGGCGCGTCTGTGATGATCTCAATGAGTTTCGCACAGACTGAGCTGGTCAACGGACAGCCAAATCCGAAGGCGATTTTCGGGCCTTGGGCAATGGATCTGCCGGTAATTGTGCCGATAATGGTGGCGCTCGCCTGCGGGGCTGTTGCCGGCACAACCAACGGATTCCTAATCGCCTACACTAGGATTCCACCGTTTATTGCGACGCTGGGCATGATGGTCACCGCAAGGGGCATTTCCAAGTGGTGGTCGAAGGGCGCCCCGATCTCGTTTCCCACCGAGTCATTCGGACAAATCGGAAACGGTTTGGGCGGCTGGATGCCGGTTGTGATCTTCGTGAGTCTGGCAACCCTGTTTCATTTCATTTTGAAATATACAGTCTATGGCAAGCACACATACGCGATCGGCTCCAACGAGGAGGCGGCGCGGATGAGCGGCATCAGCGTCAACCGGCATAAAGTGCTGATCTACGCGATTGCCGGAATGCTGGCCGGAGTGTCGGCCCTTGTGCTCAGTTCGAAAAACCTCACGGCACAGGCCGGAATGGGATTGGTGTATGAACTTGACGCAATCGCCATGACGGTGATCGGCGGAGTGTCGCTTTCCGGCGGCCGCGGGTCGGTCGTGGGAACGGTGCTGGGCGCTCTCATATTCGGCGTGATTATCTCGGGATTCACCTATCTGCGGCTGGACGCGTTTTATCAGGAAATGGTGAAAGGGGTGATCATAATCGCCGCCGTCGTGCTCGACCAGTGGAGGCAGCGCCGCGCGGCAGCGCGGTCCTGAAGGAGACGAGAAATGAGCGAACTGATTCTCGAAACCCGCGATTTGACAAAATACTACGGCGGCGTTCACGCTCTGGAAGGGGCCAACTTTAAACTGCGCAAAGACGAGCATGTCGCCATCATGGGTGACAATGGCGCCGGAAAATCGACCTTCGTCCGCCAGATCACTGCGGTGGAGCAGCGCACCCGGGGCGACATCATCTTTGACGGCGAACCGGTGGAATTCGCCGGGCCGCTTGAGGCCCGCGAGGCTGGAATTGAGACGGTGTTTCAAACACTTGCACTGGCCGATGACTTGGACGTTCCCGACAATATCTTTATGGGACGCGAGACCACCACGCTGGACTTTCTCGGCCCGTTCAGGCTGCTGAAATACGGAGCCATGCGGAACGCGACGCTTGAGGGGCTGGAAAGGACCGCGGTCAAAATACCCAATATCCGCAACACCATTCGGAACATGTCAGGCGGTCAAAGGCAATGCGTGGCCATCACCCGCACTGCCACATTTCACTCGAAACTGACGATCATGGACGAGCCGACGGCGGCGCTTGGCGTGCAGGAGACCGCGCAGGTCGAAAACATTATTCGCAACCTGAAGGAACAGGGCGAACCGCTGATCCTCATCAGCCACAACATGCGGCAGGTTTTTGATCTTGTTGACCGGATCGTGGTCTTCCGGCGGGGCCGGGTCGTCGCCAACCTAGACCGGCATTCGACCAGCCCCGAGGACGTTGTCGCCTACATCACCGGCGCCCGGACAGGCGAAGAATACGCTGACGCCGCGTGAGCAAAAACCGAAAAAATTTTTGGGATTTGCGATCCCCGGTGCTTCGGCCCTTGTGGCTGCGCGTGGTCATTGTGGTCGTTTGCACATGCTGGGTCTTTGTGGAGTTCCTGCTGGGCTCCGTGTTCTGGACCTTGATCTTCGGTGCTTCGGCGGTGTTTTTGTGCGTGCAGCTGCTGGTGAGATATGATCGAGAATCTGACTCGTAGGCGCCAATTCGTCTCACAGCGCCGGATTCACGAAGCACTCCGGCTGAACCCAAAAGGCCGTGCCTGACGACCGGGAGCGCCGCGCTGGCACACGGCGCCATGTCACTCTTGGACCGGGCGCTCCGGTCCACGTCAGGCCATCACCCCCCTGACCACGAGGAACCCAGACCATGATGATCGCCGCCCTCGACGTCAGCCAGTACCGGCTGCCCCTTGACCCCCCGCTCACCGACGCCACCCACGGCGCGATGAGCGCCTTCGAGGTGATCGTCGTCGACATCCGCACCGAGGACGGCGCGACCGGGACCGGCTACACCTACACGGCCGGCCGGGCGGGCGGCGCCGTGCGCAGCCTGATCGAGGACGACTTCAGACCGCTGCTCATCGGCGCCGATGCCGGGCGGATCGAGGCCCTGTGGCAGCGCCTCTGGCACGCGGTGCACTACATCGGCCGGGGCGGCCCGGTGAGCTTCGCCCAGGCGGCCGTCGACGTCGCGTTGTGGGACCTGAAGGCCCGCCGCGCCGGCCTGCCGCTGTGGCGCCTGCTCGGCGGCCACGATCCCGAGGTCGCCTGCTACGCGGGCGGGATCGACCTGGAGGACCCCATCGAGGACCTGCTGGCCCGCACCGAGCGGCGGGTCGAGAACGGGTTCCGGGCGATCAAGATGAAGGTGGGCCGGGCGGACGTGCACGAGGACGTCGAGCGCGTGGGCGCCATGCGGAAATTGCTGGGCGACGGCTTCCCGCTGATGGTCGACGCCAACATGGGCTGGCGGCCCGGCGCGGCCGTGAACGCGGCGCGACTGCTCCGGCCGTTCGGTCTGGTGTGGCTGGAGGAGCCCGTGGCCCCCGACGACTTTCCCGCACACCGGCGCGTGCGCGACGTCGGGATTCCCATCGCGGCCGGGGAGAACCTGCACACGCTGGCCGAGTTCCAGGCCCTGCTGGCGGCGGGCGGCGCCGACTTCCCGGAACCCGACCTCGCTACGTGCGGCGGCATCACGGTCTGGCGCAAGGTGGCGGCGCTGGCCGAGGCGCACGGCCTGCCGGTGACCTCGCACGGCGTACACGATCTCCACGTGCACGTGCTCGCCGCGGCGCCGAACGCGTCGTACCTCGAGATCCACGGGTTCGGCCTGGAGCAGTTCATCGTCCACCCGCTCGAAAGGCGCGACGGCAAAGCCGTGGCCCCGGACCGCCACGGGCACGGCGTCGAGTTCGACCGCGAGCGGCTCCGCGCCTTCGCAGTCTGAGCGGCTTGCTAAACCGCCTGGCGCACCGCCGGGCGGGCGGCACCCCTCCGGACCGGGATCTCGCATGGCTGACGTGACGGTGGCGGCGGGCCCGCCCGAGACGATCAACGTTCGCCGCTTCGTGGTGTTCATCGCGATGATCGCGGGCATGTTCATGGCGGTGCTGGCGGTGCAGATCGTCGGCTCGTCGTTCAAGGAGATCCAGGCGGCGCTGGGCGCCGCCCCTGACGAGGTGAGCTGGTTTCTGATCGCCGCCCTGACCGCCGAGGTGATCATGATCCCGCTGTCGGCGCGGTTCAGCCAGATCTGCTCGACGCGCATCTTCTTCTCGGTCTGCGCCGGCGGGTTCACGTTCGCCAGGGTGGGCTGCGCCCAGGCCTGGGACGTGCCGTCGATGATCGCCATTCGGGCGACCCGGGGATTCTTCGGCGGCATGATGCCGATGGTGGTGGCGAGCCTCTACACCGCGATTCCGCGTCGGCTGCAGGTCACGTTCGCCATGATCTTCGGCGCCGCTGCAGTGCATTTATGCATGCAGCTGCGGGTGAGGAATGATCGAGAAACTGACCCGTAGGCGCCAATTCGTCCCGCGGCGCCGGTTTCACTAAGCGGTCCGGCTGGACCCGAAAAGCCTGTTCCTGACGCATCAAGTCGCCGTGCTGACGTTTCGTGGCATTCTGCCTTTCGGTGTTTACCGCAAAATTCGTTCACCACCATGGGAAACCTTTGGCCGCCGCGCTGTTCCTTAAAATCAGATGCGCACAGGCCTGTCCGGCCGGTGCCGCGGTATTCGCTGAGGTCCGAACTTGCCTCATGGCCGGGTGCCGTGTGCGGAACACCGGAAAGCCAGGCCAGGGCGGTTGTTTGGACCCGATGGCCTGTGTAGGAAGCTGTGACTGGCGCTGGGCCGGAAGGCTGGACGGGAGGAGGAAATGCCGGGACAGGTCACCAAGAGTTATGACTTGGTTGGAGATGCTGACAACCTTTGCGCGCTCGACAGGGACCGTTTCGAAAGCGAGGTCGAGGCCGACTGGTTCTCGGCCGCAGTTCCCCGCAAGGAGATGAAAGCGCTGATGCGGCGCACAAACCGGGAGGCCGCAATTCATTTCATTTTGTGGGGGGCGTTGCTGATCGGTTCCGGAGCAGGCGCCATACTGACCTGGGGCACTTGGTGGACCGTGCCGTTCCTGCTGTTTTACGGAATCATGTATTCGATGTCGGATCACCATGCCCACGAGACAAGCCATGGCACCCCGTTCAAGACCAGGTGGCTCAACGATTTTCTTTTCTGGGTCAACGGATTCATGACTCTGCATGAGACCTATTACTGGCGCTGGAGCCATACGCGACATCACACCGACACTCTGCATGTGGGCCGCGACCCGGAGGTGGCAGTGATGGCTCCCGCCGATCTGGCCAGACTGTTTCTGGATTTCTTTTTCCTGGTTTCAGGAGTGAAGATGCTCACGCTGATTTTCAAACACGCCTGCGGAAAAATCGAGGGCGACGGGATGCATTTCATCCCGGAATCCGAACTGCGAAAGGTGATTTGGAACTCGCGCGCCTATGTTGCGATCATGGCCGCCACGGTGGCAGCCGCCTTGATCTGGCAAAGCTGGCTGCCGATCCTGCTGGTGGTCACGCCTCGTTTCTATGGCGGCTTTTTTCCGCAGTTCTTCAACATAACCCAGCACGCGGGACTTAAGGAAAACTGCCAGGATCACCGGCTGAACTGCCGGACCTTCCACGCCAATCCGGTGTTCGAATTCCTCTACATGAAGATGAACTACCACATTGAGCATCACATGTTTCCGATGGTGCCGTACCACCGGTTGCCGGCGCTGCACATGGCGATAAAGGATCAATGCCCGCCGGCCTATCCCGATGTCTGGGCCTGCTACCGCGAAATGATACCGGCCATCCGCAGGCAGCTGAAGGACCCCTACTATTTCGTTGAACGCCCAATCCCCGGCGCGGCCGCCGCCGAATAGGGTTTCGGCTCGGCAGATGCCAGCCGCCAGCGGGCGCGCGAACCTATTCCAGCAGCTCGGCGACGATCGAATTCAGCACCAGACCGCCGCGCCGCGTCACCCGCAGTCTGCCGTCCGACAAACGGACCAGCCCGTCACCTTCAAACATTGCCAGCTTTCGGGGATTCAACGGCGTCCCGGATAAATCTTCAAATCGTTGAATGTCGGACCCTTCGGCAAGTCTGAGCGACATCATCAGATATTCGCTTGCCTGTTCGTCGCGCGTGAGCCAGCTCCGCCTTGACTCTCCGGTTCCGGTTTCCGCAACCGATTGGAGCCACCGCGCTGGAAGTCTATGGGATTCCGTCGCTGCGCGGCGTTTGCCGACAGTTATGCGGCCGTGCGCTCCCGGGCCGATGCCGAGGAAATCCCGCCCGCGCCAATAGAGCAGGTTGTGCCGGCTTTCGCAGCCGGGACGGGAAAAGTTGGACACCTCATATTGCCGCGCGTCGAAACTGCCGCAGCAGTCGATCGCAGCGAGATGCATTTCCGCCGCGAGATCGTCGTCAGCAAGTCCGGGAAGCCGGCCTGCGCTCTGACGCGCCCCAAACGCCGTGCCTGGCTCCACGGTCAACTGGTACAAAGACAGATGTTCGGGACCCCAGCCAAGCGCTTCCTTGAGTTCGGACCGCCAGTCGGCGAGCGTTTGATGCTGTCGGCCGTACATAAGGTCAATACTGACCCTGTCGCAGCATCGCGCGGCAGCCTCGAAGGCGCGGCATGCGGCTTCGGCGGTATGAAGGCGGCCCAGCGCGGCGAGGTCTCGGTCACGCAGCGACTGAACGCCGATCGACAGCCGGTTCACTCCTGCCGAACGGAAATCGGAAAACCGCTTTGCTTCTGAAGAGGAAGGGTTCGCTTCCAGGGTGATCTCAGCATCGAAGCCGAGTCCCCAGTGCCGGTCAACGCATTCGATGATCGCAGCAACCGTTTCCGGTTGCATCAAACTTGGTGTGCCGCCTCCGAAGTATATCGAACTGCAGGATCTGGCGGCGGTTTGCGCCGCATCATGATCGAGCTGACGCAAATAGGCGCGGGTCCATTCCTGCGGGTTGAACGCGGTGTCTGCGTAGGCATTGAAGTCGCAGTAGGGACAGCGCGCGGCGCAGAACGGCCAGTGGACGTAGATTCCAAATCCGTCAGCCGGTTCAGCTTCAGCCGTCGAGGCAGCGTTTTGCAAGTTCATTCAATGCCCTTGAGCGATGGCTGACGGCGTTTTTCTCGTCCGTGGTCATTTGACCGAACGTCTTGTCGCAGCCGTCAGGAAGAAACATCGGATCGTAGCCGAATCCGGATCGGCCGCGTGGCGGCCACACCAGCCGCCCGGCGACTGTGCCCTTGAAAAAGGCGGTGAATCCGTCAGTCCAGACAATGCAGATGACAGCGCGAAACCTGGCCCGCCGCGGTTCGGGCGCCGGTTGGGATTCAAGCAGGTTCCAAACCCGTTCCATTGCCGACCGGTAGTCCCGCCCCGCGGGTCCATCTGCCCAGTCCGCCGTATACACGCCGGGGGCGTTGTTCAGCGCTTCGACCTCAAGCCCGCTGTCTTCCGCCAATGCGGTCAGGCCGCTGCGGCGCATGGCATGCGCTGCCTTCAGATGTGCGTTGCTTGCAAAATCGCTTCCGGTTTCGAGCGGAGCGGGAACCCCGGCATCGGCGGAAGTGACGATGCGCGGCGCCCAACCGGCCAGCAGGGCGAAATATTCCCGGATCTTTCCGGCGTTGCTTGTGGCTAGGACGATCGCGGATCCGCTGAGGCGGCGCATGCTATCTGCCGGTTGCGGTTCTCTGGCGCTCGAAGAGCTCGTCAATTCCCTTGCGGGCGAGCGTCAGCAGCTCGGCCAGCGACGCTTCGGTGAATGGCGCGAGTTCGGAGGAGCATTGCAGCTCGATCAACGCGCCGTCGCCGTTCAAGACAAAGTTTGCGTCGACCTCTGCATTTGAATCTTCGCTGTAGTCCAGGTCCAGCACCGAAGCGCCGGCAAACATTCCGCACGATACGGCGGCGACATGGCCGGTCAGAGGATCATCCCGCACAGTGCCCTGTTTCAACAGCCCGTCGCAGGCAAGCCGCAGCGCGACCCAGCCGCCGGTGATCGATGCGCATCTTGTGCCGCCATCGGCGTTGATGACATCGCAGTCAACAACGATCTGGCGCTCGCCCAATGTTGCAAAGTCCACGCAGCTGCGCAGCGAGCGTCCGATCAGCCGCTGGATCTCCATTGACCGTCCGGACGGCCTGCCGCTCATGTTTTCACGGCGGCTGCGCGTGTCGGTAGCCCGCGGCAGCATAGCGTATTCCGCGGTGACCCAGCCGAGTCCGCTGTTGCGCCTAAAGAGCGGCACACGGTTAGACACGGAGGCGGCACAAATCACGCGGGTGTCGCCGCACGCGATCAGGCAGGACCCCTCGGCATGGGTTAACACTCCGGTTTCGATGGAAATCGAGCGCAGATCATCCCGCTGTCTGCCTGAAGGGCGCATGACGAATCTCTCCAATGCTGGACGATTGCCTTACGCCAGCGGGCGCATCGGGGCAAATTGAGCTGATGCCCCGCCGAACCCCGGCGCATATCGATTTCGAGCGCTTGACTGGAACTTCCCCGGCGTGACACACGGATTCCGCCCGTTCCGCAGGGTCTGCGACGGGATTCAGGGTGGTTTGTTTATGTAAGCTTCGTGGCGCGCGCCGAGCCCGAGTGGCCCAAAGGCCCTGGCCTGTGTTTCCGTCGGCGCGGACGCCTGCCCATGGTGCGTCAATCAAGGTGGCGGCAGGCGGTTTCGAGCTCGGCCATGAACCGGAAGCCGTCGTCGACCTGGACGACCTTGACCTTGAACGGCACTGTGCCGACCAGCTTGTCGAGGAAGCGGGCGGTGCTGGCTGCGGGTCTCCGCGTCGGTCTGAGACAAAATCCGTGACGCGCGGGCGGCGTTTCTGATAACATGGATGGGCAAGCCGAAAACCAACCTTTGGTTTTCCTTTTCGGTTTCTGAGAGGCTGAATCAAAATACCATATATTGTGTTAACTTCCGACTTATTCGGGAACCATTAACAATATATTGTGTATGGACCAGACTTTTAGGTCAAGCTCTGAGACCCCCGGCAGCGCCTCAATAATTCACATGTGTCTGATCAGGTGCAGGGGCACCGTTCAGAAACCGGCCCGATCTGACGCTGGTATGCACCTTGCTCCCTTTTCTGCCGGCAGCTGCGGAGTTCCCGGATCCGCTCCTTCGAAATATGATGATGAAACGCGGCCGATTGAGAGGCTGCGGATCACTTCGCTGACGAACGGACAGCCATTCCTGTCCCTCAGTATTGCCTCGGCCTGGCGCCGTAGCACCAGCGTCAGTTTGTTCGGACTTCCGCCTTTCCGGCCGCGGGCCCGGGCCGCGGCAAGGCCGGCCATGTTCCGCTCCCTGATGAGATCCCGCTCGAAATCCGCCATGAAGCCGATCCACGCGGCCTCATTGCGCACCACCGGCGCAGGGCGGGAACCAGCCGAACTGTTCAAATCACTGGACATAACAAATTCCTCCAATCGTTGACGAATGACCGGAACTGTCCCCACCAAACTCTCGCGTGAACGACCGATTTGTCAGACGTCGCCGTTTAACTGCTTACGATGGAGCGGAGGTTCATGGTCTGCAGCGCAATCGTGCGCCGGAACAGTGCACGCGCTGTGTCCGCGGGGAATCCGAAATACTCAGCCGCGGCTCAAAGCAATTGGCGACGGTTTCGATTGCATGGATGCGAACGCAGTCTGGCCGCTCTATAAGCCTTGCGCCCTGCAGTTTCCGGAGGCGCTGCCGAGCCACGTGTTTTCCCATCGCATGGTTTCATGCGTATGTTATATTTTTCCGGGGCAGAAAGGACCCGCTTCCATGGCAAGAGCTTATGACGAAAACGGTCTCCGTGACTTCATCGCGGCGGGTGAAAAATCGCCGCCGCCAGTGTTCGTCGGCAGGGAGGACGTCATTTCCGACATCCTGGCGGCGGCAAAGCGGGCATGGAGGCCGGGCAAAGGCCGGCATGGGGAACCCGGGATGACCCGCATCGTCCATGGTGCCCCCGGCTCCGGCAAGAGCTCGGTCCTCGGCGAGATGCAGTCCCGCTGCCGGGGCGCTGATTCTGAACTCTGTGGAACTCACGGATGTTTCCGCTGTTCGCCAGCGGTTGGCCGAAGCGGTCAACCCCGCGGAAGCGGACGGTCTGTTCAAGGAGGAGCGCAGTTCCTTCCGCCTCGATATCAGCGCCCGCCCCGCGGGCATCGGCGGCGGAACCGGCTGGGACCGCAGTTCGGGAAAACCGGCGGCGGAGCCGACGCTGGCGGCGTTTGCCCGCTGGGCGGCCGGCTGGAACAGCCCTGGTGACACGCGGCAGGGAAAATGGGATTTCCCGCTGATCGTCGCAATCGACGAGGCGCAGCGGCTTCTGCCTGACCACCGTTCGCCGGAAGCGGCGTTCATCCAGTCAATTCACGATGCCGCGTTTGGCCTGCCGCTGACGCTGGTTCTCGCCGGCCTCGGCGACACGCCGGACGTAGCGGGAAAAATGGGGCTGACGCGGGGGCTGACGCAACACCCGGTCGGCGGTCTTTCCGACGCTGAGACCGGCGAACTCATGCGGGGCTTCTGCGGTCGTTTCGGGATCGAAACCGCCGGCGCGGAGGACCGCCTCTCCGCCCTCGCCGCCCCCTGCGAGGGCTGGCCGCGGCACCTGCACTTCGCGCTGCAGGCCTTCGGGTCCGCCGCGCTTGAGGCCGGGGGCGACGCCGCCCGCATAAGCTGGGGTGGCGTTTTCGCCGCCGCCGCCGGTTCCCGGCGGGCCTATTACCGCGCCCAGCAGGACGCGGACATGGAGCTGAGCGGCAATCTGGTCGGCGCGGTGATGCTGGAACTGGACGGGCACAGTTCCAGGAAGGAGATCATCAGACTGATCAAGAGGAAGGCCGCCCCCGGCCGGACCGAAGTGGATTGGTCTCTTCCTCCCGGTGCCGACGCCTACTCATTTCTTGAGCATCTGGTGCATCAGGGCGCGCTTCAGACGGATGAGGACGGCCGCTTCTTCTGCCCGATCCCCAGCTTCCGAAGCTTTCTGATCGACGAGGGAATGGAGTCGGGCGCGGCGCTGCTCTACGCGCCCTCGCGGCCGGGGGCCGACATCGGAATTCGCGGCCGGCAGGGGCTGACGCCCCTGCATGTCGCCGCCGGCTGCGGCAGGGCCGGAATGGTGCAGCTCCTGCTTCACCGCGGCGCGGACCCGTCGGCAAAGGACAGCGGCGGCCGGACGCCCGCTGACACCGCCCGCCGCTGCGGAAAAGACGAATGCGCGGGCATTCTTGACGCGGTGCCGCGACCGCCCAGGCCGGACGGGGGCGACGGTCCGGGCTTCGGCTGGTGACGCTTCGCCGCAGGCGATCGTCGAAGGGATCCGGCTGACCGGCAAACCGTCGTCGCGGTGATGCAACCGGATCCCCGCAGAGGGCGGGCAGTCTTTCCGTCGCCGAGACAGATTTCCTGAACACCACGAACTGGAATGCGTCTGTCTCCGACCTGACATCATTCATCCGCCGGCAGGGTGATCCGCTTTCAAGTCGCACCGGGCTGCGCCGAGACCTGCCGCGGGCGGTCGCGTCCCAAGTCAAAGTGCTTTCCTTGCCTGGTCAATCTCCGACTCCGAAACAGCGCCTCTGGGGGAGGTCATCCACATTTCGGGACAAACTCTGACGGCGCTGCCAACGTTTCCGCCCGCCGGTTTTGGGTCCGGCAATAACTGTAGAGCGTTCCATGTGGTTGGCGATATATCGACGGCAAAGCCGACGGTCTTCTGCGCGAGGTCGTGACGAACAGAGCCAGGCGGACGCTTCTGCGATGGGGCCGCCGACCCTCTGCGCTCAGTGCCAAATGAAAACTCTCCAATGGCACCAAAGTGAAACTCCCCTGTTTGAGGGCCGGGGTTTGATCCGTCGGGCAAGTCAAAGAAGATTTTTGGCAGGTGACAGTGTCTCACAATAATGGGCGACGCGGTTCCTTCCCGTGCGTCGCCGCGGTCTGCTTCAAGTCAGCCGTTCGGAGACTGCGCCTCGGAGACTGCGCCGCGTGTCCAGTCAAATGCTCGGCGAAAGACCGGAAACGTCTCGGCGACCCCACGATTGCATCAGCCTCCTTGGTTGACCTCGTTGGATTCATCTCCTGAAATATTGCGGTCGGGCTTTTGGGGATGAGGCACAGCTTGAATTGCTACGGCGCCGCGGCGCGGATGGCACTCAGTTTGCTTGCTTGAACTCCGCAAATCGGCTCTCAAGTCGCTGCTGGTCAGGATAATCATCCGGTCGACCGGGCAACAGCAGTTTTCGTCCGTTCAATTGCTTGATTGCCTCCAGCATTGGCCCGTCCCGCTCGTCAAGCAGTTTACCAGACACATGGACCTTGAAGTCTGCATCGATGCCAACGAGGTTTGAATCGAATGCCGCGTGATGGGTCTTCGAAAGTGGAATTCCATTGGGGACGATGGGTTGACCGAGGATTTCATCCTTGTCGGGAATGATATGCGCAGCGTCCAGCAAATTTGGAACTTTTAGGCGCGACAGGGCGCACCGGTTGCCATAGGCTGCCAGGACGGCCTGACGGAAACTTGCCTGGTGCAGGCGGCGTTTGACTGCCTTCAAGGCATATGTCCGCTCGGTAGGGTCGGGCAACCCGTTACGGATTGGTCTTTCGGCGCTGGCGAATGCAATTCTTGCCCTGAGCAATTGGCTGTCCCAGTCTCCGACATATACCGGATAAATCACTTGGTAGACTGAGGGTGATATCCCGAGAAAATAGATCAATGGCAGTTTCAGTTCCTCAGCCTCACGCAACCACCGGTTTTCGGCACAACCGGGGTTGTCCCCCATGAACGCATAGTCAATTCCATCCTGACCGTCGTAAATCTGGTCGTGGGCAACCTGCTGATCGTCATACCAAAACTTTCGTCCTGCCCTTGGCACAGAAGTGCGGATCGAAAGGACATACTGCATCTTCTTTGGCTTGAAGATTCCACGGGCCCTTGTTGCCAGAAAGTGGCGCTCACCCTCACACTCGAACCCCTTGGCGATTTCGCTCCATTCCAGGGTGTCGCCAGATTCGGTCATGTCCCGGATGCGATCGAACGCCGCCGCCCGAATCCTCCCGTCAAGTTCGATTTCGTACGGGGCTGTCATGTCGGTCGCCCTCCCCTCTCAGTCTGCCTCGACACGGTCCAGCTTCGTATCCCATGAAGTGCCGCAGTTCTATCACGGTCACATACCCTGAAATGCCTTCGGCGCACCCGGTGATCGAAGCGGCGAGCAAGCTTTCAGTCAAACCGAGCGCGTCCACCCGCCGACACTGGCCGCACCGAACAGGCGGATCATGAGCGGTTTGAGGCGATGATCATGTCACGCGAATCCACAGACTGGACGGTTGCGGAACCATTCTGACAGTTTGTTGGGTTCAGTGGCCAGCATCTGCTCGACGAAGCCAAACTGCCGTTGCCGTGACGGCCAACGAATTGCGGAGATGCGCAACTGCCAGTATCCCGTCCGTCACAGGCATCGAAACCGCCAGTGCCAATCGGCAGGCCTGCAGCTGTCATTATCGCTCTGCGGCAGGAGGCGGTTTGAGGCGGAAAATGCCAATATGGAGGGTTGTTGCCGCTCGCCGCCGGGTCTTGGCCGGTTCTGCGCGGACCGAACACACAATTCATCGCCCACTCTGATCACAAATCGACAAGTTCACATACATTCACATCAGGCGGCAGTCTGAGGGCAAGGGTGCGACGGCTGGTTGATTACAGGTATTTCGAGAGATCCATCATGGTTCTGATCGTTCGCAATGCCGCGGCTTTGGGCATCTAAACCCCCATCAGCGTGATGGCGTTGCATGGCGCTTGACTGAAAGCCTTCGGGCAGGCCATGGTTGCCGTCTGCTGCACGGTGTTGCAGCCGTGGGTCAGGAATTGCCGAACGCATTGCGCCAAACCTGTGGACTCCGCCATTCGCAATGCCGCTTCAGTTGACAGCGGAGGCGGTATTGCATAGCAGTTTGCGATCCGAAAACGGCCCATTTGAACCATGAGTGATCGACCGACCGGCACCTTTGATTTGACCGCACGGAACCGCGAAGTCTTCCAAACATTGGTAGAGATGTACATTGTGAATGGCGCTCCGGTCGGATCGCGGACTCTTTCGCGAGAGATGGACGTCAGGGTTTCCTCAGCGACCATTCGCAACGCGATGCAGGACCTGGAATATCTCGGTCTCCTGCAGAGCCCGCATATCTCCGCCGGTCGAATTCCGACTGAGCTTGGCCTGCGGATATTCGTGGACGAGTTTCTCGAAATCAGCAAGGTTGCGGAGGATGAGCGTTCCCTGATTGACGCAATCGCGGGCGACGGTGAGTTCACCGACCAGCTGGACCGGGCCGGCACATTGCTTTCAAATCTGACCGGCAGCGCAAGCCTCGTGATGGTGCCGAAAGGCGAGTCGCCGATCAAGCATGTCGAGTTTGTTTCGCTCGCCACGGACCGGGCCCTCGTTGTGCTCGTGATGGCCGACGGCAAGGTTGAAAACCGCGTTTTCAAACCTCCCGCAGGTCAGACTCCTTCTTCCATGCGGGAGGCGGCGAATTTTGTGAACTCCATCGCTGAAGGCCGGACGGTCAGCGAATTGCGGGCCCTGATCGCCGACGAGATCGAGTCGCGACGAATGGAGATTGACGAACTCGCCACGCAGATGGCGGAGAACGGGCTTGCTGTGTGGGAAAACGGCACAGATGTCCGCGGCAGTGAAAGGCTGATCGTCAGGGGCCGTTCAAACCTGCTCGGCGGTGACGACGCCGAACAGGATATGGAGCGGATCCGCGAGCTTTTTGACGATTTAGAGCGCAAGCGCGACATCGCTGATTTTCTGGAATTCGTTGAGGACAGCGAAGGGGTCAAGATTTTCATCGGTTCGGAAAACAAACTTTTTTCTCTGACGGGTTCAACTTTGGTGATTTCGCCATATATGAACAGCGACCGGAAGGTTGTCGGCGCCGTGGGGGTTATCGGGCCCACCAGACTGAACTACGGCCGCGTTGTCCCAATCGTTGACTACACGGCGCAGCTGGTCAGCAGGGTGGTCGCCGACAGGCAGTGATCGGAGTACAATTGCGCAATGCAGGAACAGTCGGAAGCAGAGAAACGGACAGAACAGCCGCCGGAAGAGGAACAACAGCAGTCAACGGTTAAGGCAAACGGCGCTGCGGCTGAACAGCCCGCTGAAGGCCGGGAAGGATCGGATGCCGAAGAGCGCGAAGCCCAGGCCGACGCCGGCCCTGCTGAGAAACAGACAGAACCGGGCGCCGGTGAGGAGAACGCGCAGGCCGCCGAAGCTGAGCCGGCCGCAACGGTGCCGCGGCAAGAGTTCGACGCGCTGGAAGACCGGTTTAAGCGCGCGCATGCGGAGGTGGCGAATATTCGCCGGCGGACCGAGCGGGAAAAACGTGAGACGGTGAAGTTCGGCTCTTCAAGGATGGCGAGCGATCTGTTGCCGATACACGACAATTTGAAGCGCGCCCTTTCGAGTGTTGACGATGCGCAGCGTGACGCCGCGCCGGCGCTGATCGAGGGCATTGAACTGACACTGCGCGAGCTCTTGAACGCGCTCAAGAAACACGGGGTCGCCGTTGTCGATCCTGCGCCAGGCGAACCGTTTGATCCGCAATGCCATCAGGCAATGTTTGAAGCGCCGGCGGCGGATGTCGAAGCCGGGAAAATCCTGCAGGTGATGATTGAAGGCTTCACAATGTACGAGCGCCTGCTGCGTCCGGCGCAGGTCGGCGTGTCATCCGGACCGCCGCCGGAGGCGGCCGAGGTTGAAGTCGAACAGACCAAGGCGTGAATTTGACTGGCAGGTCTCAATCCCGGGCCAGCAAAGCCTTGAGCTCATAGATCAAAGCAAGGGCCTCGCGCGGGCTGAGGTCGTCAGGCGCAGTCTCGTCAAGCCGGCGCTGCGCGGCGGTGAAGACGGCTGTTTTTTCGGTTTGCCTGCAGTCCGGCCTGGCCGCGAACAGCGGGAGATCGTGCAGCAGTTCCGCGGTCCTTCCGGAGCCGTCACGCTCATCCGTTTCCAGCCGGTCAAGGATTTCCCGCGCCCGCGCCACCACGGGCGGCGGCATTCCCGCAAGTTTGGCGACCTGAACGCCGTAGGAGCGTTCCGCCGCACCGTCTCGGACCTCGTAAAGGAAGACGATTTCGCCTTCCCAGGCGCTGACTGACACGGTTGAATTCGCAAGCCTTGGCAACCGCGTCGTGAGCTGCGTCAGCTCGTGATAGTGGGTGGCGAACAGCGCCCGGCATCGGTTCACCCCATGGAGATGCTCGAGTGTCGCCCAGGCGATGGACAGCCCGTCATAGGTTGCGGTGCCGCGCCCGATCTCATCGAGAATGACCAGCGCTCCCTGCCCTGACTGATTCAGGATGGCCGCGGTCTCAATCATTTCCACCATGAAAGTGGACCGCCCCTTCGCCAGTTCGTCGGCCGCGCCAACCCGCGAAAACAACTGCGTCACAAGTCCGATGCGCGCGTTGTCGGCGGGCACAAACGCACCGGCCTGAGCAAGCAGAACAATCAGCGCGTTTTGCCTGAGATAGGTTGATTTGCCCGCCATATTGGGTCCCGTGACCAGCCGTATTCTCGGGCTTTTATCAAGGCCGGCGAGGAAACAGTCATTGGCGATGAACGGATGGTCGGCGGCGCTTCGGAGAGATTGTTCCACAACCGGATGACGGCCGCCGCGGATATCCAGAATGCCGCTGTTGTCGATTTCCGGACAGCGCCAGTTCATTTCCACCGCCAGCTCCGCCAGTGAGGAAGCGACATCGATCTCTGCCAAGCCGGCGGCTGTTTGCGAAATCTCCGCCGCTTTTCCGCCGACCAGCGCACACAGATCGGCAAAGATGTTCTGCTCGATTTCGGCCACTCGGCCCGCCGAATTCAGTATTCGGGACTCTGCGTCGGCAAGCCGGTTTGTCGTGAAGCGAATGGCGCCGGAGACAGACTGCCGATGCACGAACTTATCCGAAAACGGCGGCGCCAGCATTTTTAACGAATGTGAAGATGGAACCTCGACAAAGTAGCCGAGCACATTGTTGTGTTTGACCTTGAGCGAAGAGATTCCGGTTTCTTCAGCGAATTCCGGCTGCATGGCGGACACGAGGCTGCGCCCGGCGTCACGCAGCTGCCGCTCTTCATCCAGTTCCCGATCGTAACCTGCGCAGACAAATCCTCCGTCGCGCAGGAAAGGCGGCGGTTCGCTGACGACGGCGCTTTGCAGGACATCATGGAGCTCTTGGAGGCCGGTCAGCTTGGCGGCGGATGCGGCGACCGATGCCGCGATGGCATCTGTGCCGATCAGGCGCGGCGGCAGCGTACTCTCTTCCGCCGCGGTTTCCGCTGCCAGTTCATTGCGGCGAAGCAGCGCGCCGATCTCTTCTGCTGCCGCCAAACCGTTTCTCAATGCGGAAAGGTCGCGCGGGCCGCCGCGGTCCAGCGAAAGCCGCGACAGCGACCGGTTCAAATCGGGGATTCTGCGCAGCCGCTCACGCACCTGCCGGCGCAGTTCCGGCCGGGCCGCAAAACAGGCGACCGCCTGATGGCGCGCGGCGATCACCTCCGCGACGGCAGACGGGGCGGACACCCGCAGCTCAAGCAGCCGGGCGCCGCCCGCGGTCAGGGTTCGGTCGATTGCGCCAAGCAGCGATGCGTCGCGGCGGCCGGAAAAATCGCGCGAGATTTCAAGATTGCGCCGGGTCGCCGCATCCATCTGCATCGTGGCGTCAGCGCGTTCCCGCACCGGCGGCTGCAGCAGCGGGCGTTTGCCCTTTTGCGTGACATCCAGATAGGACACCAGCGCTCCGAGCGCTCCGAGCTCTGCCCGGGTGAAGCTGCCGAAGGCGTCAAGGGTCGAGACACCGAACAGTTCACAGAGCCGCCGGTGGGCGGATACGCTGTCAAAATGCACCGGAGAAAGCTCCATAAGGGAACCGTCTGCTTCCGCCGCGCTTGACCGTGTCGCGTCATCGGCGGATTCGGATATCAGGATTTCCCGCGGAGAGATGCGGGCGACATGGGCTGCCAGCGATTCCTCGGAACACGGCATCACGTGCAGCTTGCCGACCGAAATATCGGTCCACGCCACGGCGGCGCCGCCTCTGACGTTAGCCGCCGCTGCCAGGTAATTGTGGGCGCGGGCTTCCAAAAGCTCATCTTCAGTCAGCGTGCCGGCGGTCAGCACACGAACCACATCTCTGGCGACGATGGCCTTTCTGCCGCGCCTTCGCGCCGTTGCCGGGTCTTCCATCTGTTCGCAGACAGCCACCCGGTATCCCTTTCGGATCAGCGTCTGCAGATAGCCGTCGGCACTGTGGGCCGGAACACCGCACATCGGAATATCCTGGTCGAGTTTCTTTCCCCGTTTTGTCAGCACTATGTCCAGAGCTTCCGAAGCGGTGACCGCGTCATCGAAAAAAAGCTCGTAAAAGTCGCCCATTCGGTAAAAGAGCAGCGTGTCCCGATGCTGCTCCTTAATCCGCTGGTACTGCGCCATCATCGGGCTTTCGGGTCTTGCGCTTATTTTCCGGCTCCCACCAACTGTCCCGATATCCGGCAGCGGAACGGACTGGCGGCAGCATAAGAAATCAATGTGGCTTTCTCCACCCTTCAGGAGCCGCGGCGCGGGTGTGCGGCAGGCTGCGGCCGCGGAATTTCCGGGTTGCCAAGCGTGTCCGCAGACTTGATTCTGCCGCCGGCGGAATTCTGACTGTCCGCCGCACCGAACGGATGAAGATCATGCCGACCGAAGCCGACGCCCGCCGTGAGATTATCGAAGCCTGCCTGGAAATGAATGCGCGCGGATTGAACCAGAACGCATCGGGCAATGTTTCAATCCGATATCGGCAGAACATGCTCATCTCGCCTTCTGCGGTGCCATATCGCGAACTTGAGCCGGACATGATCGCTTCCATGGATTTGTCAGGGGACATGTCAGGAGCGTGGGAGGGACCGCTGAAACCGTCAACGGAATGGCGGTTTCACTGGCAGCTGATGAAACAACGAAGCGGCATCGGAGCCGTGGTCCACGCGCACGCCCCGCACTGCACCGCGCTGGCGATCCTGCGCCGGCCCATTCCCGCCTGCCACTACATGATTGCGGCATTCGGCGGCAACAATGTGCGCTGCGCCGGCTATGCCGCCTATGGCACGCCCGAACTTGCTGAGCTTGTGGTGCAGGCGATGCGGGACCGCACGGCCTGTCTGCTCGCCAATCATGGAATGGTCGCGGCCGGCGAGTCGATCGGTAAAGCTATGTGGCGCGCGATCGAGCTGGAAGCCATCGCCCGGCAGTTTCATATGGCGATGCTCGCAGGCGAGCCGGCGATTCTGACGGATGAAGAAATCAGCGAGACCGTGCGCAGGTTCGCCGATTATGGCGCATAGGCCCAATCGGCGGCGCTGCGATGTGCGGCCAGCGGGAACTCAAATGCCGATGCGGGCTGCCGGGAATCGCGGATTGAACGGTCTCGGCTGTGGGCGGCACATGCCGTTTCGCCCGACCGGCGCACAAGGCCGATGTGTTCAACAGCTGCCTGCCCGGACCTGCCCCTTGAATCTTTCAATGATTGCGATCGGATCCATGGAGATCACCGGAACATCGACGTTGCCGGAATCGCATTTTGACACGATGACAGTCTGCCGTCTCGCGGCGATCGCGCGTTCAAGCTCCGCCAGCGTGTCTTCGGCCGCAGCTTCGACGACAGTTTCGCAGCCGCAGGCCTTGGCAACCGCCGCCAGCGACGTTCTGCCGCTGGTGTAAGTCGGCTGATCTCCTGTCGATCCATAGCTGCCGTTGTCAACGACCAGCAGAATGAAATTGTCCGCCCGGTGGTTGCCGATGGTGCTTAAGGTGGCAAGGTTGGTCAGCACCGAACCATCGCCGTCGATCGCGATCACCGTTTTGTCCTGCGCCAGCGCCAGCCCGAATCCGATCGAGGAACACAGCCCCATCGTGCCAAGCATGTAAAAATTGGAAGCCTGATCGTGCAGGGCGCACAGCTCCTGCGAAGGCGATCCGATGTTGCAGACCACCAGCTGATCCCGGAGCGCCGGGATGAGGTTCTTGAGCAGCTCGTGTCGGATCATTGGGCGGAACTCCAAAAAGAAGCGTCGGTGAGAACGGCGACCGGTTTGCGCGACATCCTGGCGTGCGCAAGAATTCCGCTGAGACGGCGGATCTCGTCAATGTGCGAAAAATGGTAGGTGGGGATGTGCAGCTGATCGAGGATCGCCCTGGTGTGCAGGGCCATTTCCACTTGGCAGGCGACCTTTTCACCGGGCTCGCCGCGGTAGCTGATCAACATCGGCAGGGGAATGTGATAGAATTGGATCAGGGTCGCCAGCGCGTTCACCACCACTCCCAGCGCCGTGTTCTGCATGACGATGCAGGACTGCATGCCGCCCATATAGGCGCCGGCGCACAAACCCATCCCTTCGTCTTCCTTGTTGCACGCGATGTGCAGCAGCTGATTTGACTGGTCCACAAGCTCAATGACGCCCGCAAGCTGTTTGCACGGAACCGAAGTCACGAAGCGGATTTCATTGTCGATCAGGCTGTCGACAATCTGGTGATCTGTTTTGGTCGGCATTTGGTCGGCCTTGTCTGTTGTGTCCGCCCTGAACGGAGTTTTCGAGATGCGCCATGACATTCTTGGCAATGAGGCCGCTCACCCGCCGGTTGGACTCGGCGGTGACTCCGGCGATGTGCGGAGTGAGAATCAGGTTGCTGACACCGTCAAACATGCGCCCGTTCTCTTCGCTGAGCGGCTCGGTTTCGAACACGTCAAGGGCGGCGCCGCCGAGCTGTCCGCGCTTGAGGGCATCGACTACCGCCGATTCGTCAACAACGCCGCCGCGCGATGAATTGATGACGACTGCGCCCGGTTTGAGCCGCTTCAGCTGCCGCCGCGCGATGAGATGCCGGGTCGCCTCCGTCAGCGGCACGTGAATGCTGATGACGTCTGAGCGCGCAAGCAGCCCCGGCATGTCCGCCTTTCGCGCGAGACGCCACGCGGCCGCATCTTCGGGAAGCAGCGGATCGCACGCCGAAACCTCCATTCCCAGCGCTGCCGCCAGGCGTGCCGTTTCCTGTCCGATTGACCCGAAGCCGATCAGGCCCAGCGCCTTGCCGGCGATTTCCCGTCCCGCGCACGCATTGCGGGGCCAGTCGCCGGCGATCATCCGCCGGTTTTCCGAATAGGCGCCGCGCAACAGCGCCATTGCCGTGCCGATCGCATACTCGGCGACACTGCGGTTGTTCGCTCCGGTGGCCGGGAAAACCGCCACGCCGCGGGATGCGCAGGCATCCAGATCGATATTGTCCAGGCCAACGCCGAGGCGGCCGACGCAGGCGAGTCTGGGCGCCGCCGAAAGCAGATCGGGAGTGACCCGCGTGCGGTTGCGCACAATCAGAGCGCGGCAGGGGCCGATGAGAGCAAAAAGGTCGCTTTTTCGGTCCGCGAGCGCGGGATCGTAGCATACCTCGTGTCTTTGCCGAAGCGCGCCGACAGCGTGCTCGTCCATAAATTCGGATATAACGATCATCGCATGTGTAGCGCGGAGTCCAGGGACCGGGCGGCGTCATCGGCCGATCCGGGGAGGCGATGGTTTCGGGCGGCCATCAGCCGGTCAGTTCCGCCAAAAACTTTTCACCTTTTCGCCAAAGCTGTCTTCGCGCCGGTTGTCATCGATTGCGAGCTGTTCAAACTTCCTCAGCAGCTGCTCCTGTTCTTCAGTCAGGTTGACCGGAGTTTCGACAAACAAATCGACATACAAATCTCCCCGGTTGCGGGCCGTTCCCCTGACCGAAGGCATTCCCTTTCCGGTGAGGCGCATGCGCTTTCCGGTCTGGCTGCCGGCGGGCACCCGCACCTTCGCCTGTCCGCCGCCGACAATCGGAATATGGATGTCTCCTCCGAGCGCGGCTTTGGTCACCGAAATGGGTGCGGTGCAGGCCAGATTCTGACCGTCGCGGACAAAAATTTCGTGTTCACGGACCGACACGAACACATACAGATCGCCCGACTGCCCGCCCCGCAGACCCGCTTCGCCGCGCCCGCCGAGGCGAATTCGGGATCCGGTTTCCACACCTGCGGGAATGTCGACATCTATGGTCTGATCCTTGTTCACGCGGCCGGCGCCGGCGCAGCGCGTGCACGGGTTCCGGATGACTTTGCCAAGCCCGCCGCACGCGTGGCACGTGCGCTCCAGGGTGAAAAACCCCTGCTGCGCCCGCACTTTCCCGGCTCCGGAGCAGGTCGGGCACACCATCGGTTCGGCGCCGCCTTCTGTGCCTTTGCCGCCGCAGGAGGCGCAGGCGGCGGATGTCGGAACAGTGATGCGTTTTCGGATGCCGGTAAAGGCATCTTCCAAGTTCAGGGAGACATCGTAGCGCAGATCGGAGCCGCGCGACTGCGTCCGTCCGCCGCGCCGGTTCTGACCGCCCATGATATCGCCGAACAGATCCTCGAAGACATCCGAGAATGCCGACGAGAAGTTGCCGGCGCCCTGGGCGAAACCCTGGCCGCCGCTTCCGGCCGAAGTGAAGGCATCATGACCAAACCGGTCATACATGCTCTTTTTCTCCGGATCCTTCAGGACATCGTAGGCTTCGTTGACGTCCTTAAAAGCGGCTTCGGCGCCGGGATTGTTTTTGTTCTGGTCGGGGTGCAGCTCCCGCGCCTTTCGCCGGTAAGCCTTCTTGATCTCGTCCGCCGATGCTCCCTGCGCGACTCCGAGCTTGGAATAAAAGTCCTGAGACGCCATTGACCAGTTCCGGACCGACCCGTTGCGAACAGCGGAGCTGACCTGCGTCAGCCCTTGCCGTTGCTCTTCTGCTCGTCCACATCCTCGAAGTCCGCGTCGACAACTTCATCGCCGTCGCCGTCGGGGCCGGATTCGCCGCTGCTGGCGTTTTCCGCCTCTTCCTTCATCTGCGCTTCGTAAATCGCCTGGCCGAGTTTCATCGCAGCGTCAGTCAGGTTCTGGATAGCGCCTTTGATCTTTCCGGTGTCGTCCGAGTCCAAAACCTCTTCCAGCGCCTTCACGGCAAGCTCAATCGCCTCGACCGTGGACGAGTCGACCTTATCGCCATGCTCCTCGAGGTTTTTGCGGGTCGCGTGGACAAGCGACTCACCTTGATTGCGGGTTTCCACCAGCTCTTTGCGCTCGCGGTCCGCCTCGGCGTTCGCTTCGGCGTCGGCGACCATCTTGTCGATATCTTCGTCGGACAGCCCGCCGGAAGCCTGGATGGTGATTTTCTGTTCCTTCCCGGTGCCCTTGTCCTTGGCGGACACGGACACGATGCCGTTGGCGTCGATGTCGAACGCGACTTCGATCTGCGGAATGCCGCGCGGCGCGGGCGGTATCTCCTGCAGATTGAACTGACCGAGCAGCTTGTTGTGCTCCGCCATTTCACGCTCGCCCTGAAACACCCGAATCGTCACCGCGCTCTGATTGTCATCGGCGGTCGAGAAAATCTGCGATTTCTTGGTCGGAATGGTCGTGTTGCGCTCGATCAGCCGTGTGAACACACCGCCGAGCGTCTCAATTCCAAGCGAAAGAGGTGTGACATCAAGCAGCACGACATCCTTGACATCGCCGCGCAGAACGCCCGCCTGGATGGCCGCGCCCATTGCCACGACCTCGTCAGGGTTGACGCCCTTATGCGGATCCTGGCCAAAGAATGCCGACACTTCCTGTATGACCCTGGGCATCCGGGTCATGCCGCCGACCAGCACGACTTCGTCGATATCCGATTTGGAGAGGCCCGCGTCCTTGAGCGCCGCGGCGCAAGGTTTGAGGGACTTCTTGATCAGCGTGCCCACAAGATTCTCAAGCTTGGCCCGCGTCAGTTTGGTGACGAGGTGCAGCGGCTGCCCGCCATGCGGGTCCATGGAAATAAAGGGCTGGTTGATTTCCGTTTCCTGGCTCGAAGACAGCTCAATCTTGGCCTTTTCCGCCGCTTCCTTGAGACGCTGCAGAGCCATCTTGTCGCCCGTCAGATCGACGCCGTTCTCTTTCTTGAACTCTGCCGCAAGATGGCGGACGATGCACATATCGAAATCTTCGCCGCCGAGGAAAGTGTCGCCGTTCGTCGCTTTGACCTCAAACAGCCCTTCGTCGATTTCCAGAACGGTGATGTCAAAGGTGCCGCCTCCGAGGTCATAGACGGCTATGGTTTTGGTGTCTTTTTTGTCGAGCCCGTAGGCCAGCGCGGCCGCTGTCGGCTCGTTGATAATTCTGAGGACTTCCAGGCCGGCGATTTTGCCGGCGTCCTTGGTCGCCTGCCGCTGCGCGTCGTTGAAATAGGCGGGAACCGTGATCACCGCCTGCGCCACGCTCTCTCCGAGGTAGCTTTCGGCGGTCTCTTTCATCTTCTGGAGAATGGCGGCCGAAATCTGCGCCGGCGAATAGTTGTTGCCGCGCACTTTGACCCAGGCGTCTCCGTTGCCTCCGTCAGTGACTTCAAAGGGAAGGTTTTGCTTGTCGCGGTTGATGTCCGTGTCGTCGAAGCGCCGGCCGATCAGACGCTTGACTGCGAAGATCGTGTTGCTCGCATTCGTCACCGCCTGCCGTTTCGCGGCTTGGCCGACAAGCTGTTCGCTTTCCGTGAACGCCACAATTGAAGGGGTTGTGCGCGCGCCCTCCGAGTTCTCAACCACCCGCGGCTGCGCGCCGTCCATGATGGCGACACAGGAGTTGGTGGTGCCCAGATCGATACCGATGACCTTGCTCATGTCTTTAAGTTGCCCTTTTCAATAGCTATGCGGGGCGATGCCGAATGCCCGCCGCTGTCTGATTTTCGTGGAGATGGCTGCTATCTCTCTGGAAATTTATATAGGTAGCGGCGCTTGCATCGACAAGAACGCGGTCTGAAATTGGTTGACGGAATTGAAAGAGCGGCACTGGAGCCAACGCGCGAACTGCGTGGCTGCAAAATCTATCGGCAGCTGCTCGGCGGCGAAGAGCAGTCAGCGATGGCTGACGATGTGCGCGGCATTGCGCGGGCCGCGCCGCTGCGGGCGCCCATGACTCCCTATGGCCGCCGGATGACGGTGCGGATGACATCCGCCGGAGAGCGCGGCTGGATTTCGGATGAGACCGGTTACCGCTACGAGGCCGCGCATCCGAACGGCTCGCCTTGGCCGCCGATCCCAAAATCGGTTCTCGCGGTGTGGCGGCGGGTGGCGGGCTGCAGCCGTGACCCGGACTGCTGCCTGGTCAATCTGTATCTTGAAGGGGCGCGCATGGGTATGCACCGGGATGCGGACGAAGCGGATTTTCGGTGGCCGGTGGTTTCAGTCTCACTGGGCGATGACGCGCTCTTCCGGATCGGCAATCTCGACAGGGGCGGGCGCACAGAATCGGTTTGGCTGCGATCGGGAGATGTCGTTGTCATGGGCGGCGACGCCCGTCTTCGATATCATGGGATAGACAGGATCAAGTTTGGCACATCCCGTCTGATAAGGAATGGCGGCCGGCTGAACCTGACTCTGCGTGTCGCCGGCTGACGCGGCGCGCGGGCCGCGCCTTTTGCATCGCGCAAAACCGACGGCGCCGGTAGAACGGCCCGATGACGAAGGAATCGCGCGCCATAGATTTTGATGAGATTGAACGGCGGTTTGTCACCCTTGCCGAGTCGGCAGGGGAAGCGATCATGGAAATATTCGATTCCGGCGATCCCGAAACGGATTGGAAACAGGACGGCACGCCGGTGACTCTGGCCGACCGGCGGGCTGACGCAATCATCCGCGACGGTCTTAATTCGGCGTTTCCGGACATACCGGTGGTCAGTGAAGAATCACCGGAGAGCCATGGGCGCGCCCACAACACGTTCTTCATTGTCGACCCGCTGGACGGCACCAGCGGTTTCCGCCGCGGCCGGCGGGAGTTCACGGTGAATATCGCGCTCGTGACAGCGGGGGTTCCGACTGCCGGTGTGGTCTACGCGCCGGCGCTGGAGAGACTGTTCGTCGCCGTTCCCGGAGGCCGGCTCGTTGAGGTGCGGGAAACACTGGAGATTGCGCATCCTCCCCGGCGGCCGGTCAGCGGAAGCCTGAGGGTCGTCGCGTCGGAGTCTCACAGCAGCAGACCTTGGCTGGAACGGTTTTTGTCCGGCTTCGACGTTGCCAGCGTTGAATATATTTCGTCGTCGCTGAAATTTTGCCTGATCGCCGCCGGCGAGTCAGATCTTTACCCCAGGAGCGGACCCACCATGGAATGGGACACGGCCGCGGGTCATGCGGCGCTGCGCGCCGCCGGTGGCGATGTCGTCCGGCTTGACGGCCATGACACGCTGCCCTACGGCAAACGGGGTTATCTGAACCCGGGATTTGTCGCTTTCGCGCCCGGGATCGAATTACAGGAACTGTGATCAATGCCCGTATTGGTGGTGATTCCTGCGCGGTTCGCGTCATCGAGATTTCCAGGCAAATCGCTCGAGCCTCTGATTGGCGCGACCGGGACCGCAAAATCGCTTGTGCGGCGCAGCTGGGAAGCCGCGGCAGCGGCCAATTGCGTTGATCGCCTTGTCGTTGCCACCGATGACATCCGGATTCGTGAAGAGGTGGAATCGTTCGGCGGTGAATGTGTCATGACCTCTTCGGCCTGCGGCAACGGCACCGAACGCTGCGCGGAAACGCTTGATATCTATGGCGACTATTACGAGATCATCGTCAATGTGCAGGGCGATGCGCCGCTCACACCGCCATGGTTCATTGAAGACTTGGTTTCGGCCATGCGGGCTTCGCCCGAAACCGGCGTGGCGACGCCCGTCATGCGGTGCGACGGCGCCGCCCTCAGCGGATTTCTTCAGGACCGCCGGAACGGGCTGGTCGGGGGAACCACGGCGGTCTTCGATGCCGACAACCAGGCGCTGTATTTTTCGAAAGAGGTCATACCCTGGACCGGGATCGAATATCGGCCGGATGAGCCGACACCGGTCTTCCACCATGTCGGCGTCTACGCTTACACGCCGGAGGCTCTCACGGGTTACGCCCGGCACAGGCCGGGGTTTCTGGAACGGCTTGAGGGGCTGGAACAGCTGCGCTTCCTGGAACACGGGCAGTCCATTCTCTGCGTTGAAGTCGATGGCAGGGGGCGGGATTTCTGGGAAGTGAACAATCCCGACGACATCGCCAAGGTTGAAACGGGACTGGCCGCCGCCGGCATAGAATAGGCCTGCCGCGCCAAGATTTAGTTTCCACCACATTCCCGGCGCGCCGCCGGCGCGCTTCGCCGAGATTTTCCACTGCCGTGGCGTAGGCGGGCACGATGAAGCCCGCACTGGTTCTGACGTCCTTCGCTCCTGTGCTTGCGGTCACAGCCCTGGCCAGTTCCGCCGATGCGCAACAGCCGCTGCGGCCGGACGCCGGAGCAGCGATCGCAGACCTTTTCGGCACCGATTTCGGCGATCTCCGCAGCGCCGAGCTGCTCAATCAGATTTTCGGACCGCTGTTTCCGACAGCGGGCGGCGGCTCCTCTGCGACTGCGTTTTCAACCTTGATCGGCATGTTGAATCTGGCGGTTCTGGCGGTTGGCGGGCTGTTTCTCGCCTACAACATTACCGCCGGTCTGCTGCAGTCCGCGCACGAGGGAGAAATGCTGGGCCGCCGCTGGTCATCGCTGTGGGCGCCGCTTCGGGTCGTGTTTGCGGTTGCCCTGCTGATCCCGGCGCCCGGGCTTGGCGGATACAATTCGATCCAGGCCGGCGTCGCCTGGATTGCCAAAGGCTCCACCATGCTTGCCAGCGAATTGTGGACGCACGGCGCCAGGGTCATCCTTTCCGGTGAGATCCCGCTGAACGGAACCGCGGCCCGGCTGGATGGGGAGCTGTTTGCCGCAATTTACCGCAATCAACTGTGTCTGCGGCTGGCCAACTACCAGCTCCAGGCGGCGGGGAGTCCGCTGCGGGTGAGGTTCGAACCGGTTCGGTCAAACCGCCAGCCATTGATCATGTCGACGATTGACGGCGGGCGTGAAGAAATCTGCGGTGCCTATCTGCTGCCCGAAACGCCCGCCTACATCGCGCGTCTCGAGCCGGCGGCGCAGGCGATTGAAAGCGAATTCCGGGACATGCACACCGCGGTGCTGCAGGGCCTGATCGCTGCCGCCGATGATATTCTGGCGGCCCAATGGCCGGTTCTGATTTCTCAGCAAGGCGCGCTGCCGCCGATCGCGGCGGACATCGGCGCAGCCATGAACTCTGCCAACCAGCGGCTTGCGGCCGGCGGACAGGCTTTGCTCGCCTCGGTCGCCGGATCGGTCAACCGACCGGGGGAAGCCCGTGATCAGCTGGAGAGTCACATCACCGGTGCAGGATGCGGAACCACTCCGGATGCTGTTTCCGAACCGCGCTGCACGGGCGAAGGATGGATCGGCGCAGGCAACTGGCACATGACGATCGCCCGCCTGAACTCGGAAATGATGGGGCTGCTCAATGCTGCGCCCACGGCGCGGGAGTCGCGTTACATCTCTGACGAGGCCAACCGGCTGAACCGTCAGATTGTCATTTCAGCCGACGCGCCAGGCTGGCTGCAGCGGATGTTTTCCGGAATTGACGGCAACAAGTATCTTCATGTCGAAGAAGCGGCGCGCATTTGGGATGCGGCGACCGGTCAGATGGAGCGGGCCTCGCTGAGGCTGGCGACATCCGGAATCTCGCTTTCCAGCGACATTCTGCAGGAGGCCGCGCCGGTCGGCCGGTCGGGTCTGCTCGGCCGGATCTGGCAGGTCGGGTTTGCGGATGCAATAGATTCCATGATCCAATTGTTTTCGCCCGCCAACTGGGCAGACGATCCGATTGTCGGTGTTGTGAGAATGGGCAATTGGTATCTGGATGTCGCGGGCACGCTGATTTTCAGCGGCGGGGCCGCATCGCTGCTTTCCAGCGGGTTCGGCACGGTTGTGGTGTTTTTGGTGGCCGCCCCATTGGCTGCCATTGGCGTGACCCAGTCCTTTGTGTTGCCGATGCTGCCGTTCTTCTACTGGATACTGGCTGTCGCAGGTTATTTTCTGCTGGTTGTGGAGGCGGTTGTGGCGGTCAGCCTGTGGGCGCTGGCGCATCTCCGCCTGGATGGCGAGGGCATTTCAGGCGATGCCGGCCGCTTTGGCTGGCTGATGCTGCTGGGGCTGACGCTTTCCCCGGCCTTGATGGTCCTCGGAAATTTCGCCGGCATGACACTGTTCCGGGTGGTCGCCGGTCTGTTCGATGCCGGTATGTTCTACGCGATGAGCGCGCTTGCCACAGCATCGCCAATTGTGGCGGTCTTTGGACTGATCGCGGCGGGGTTCCTGATTGTGCTTGCCTATGTCGTGATCATCGAACGCAGTTTTTCGCTGATTTCTGCGTTTCCCGGCCGTGTGCTTCGCTGGGCGGGTTCGGAGGCGAATCTGTCAGACGGCGGCGGCGAGCGCAGGTTCAGCAGCGGCACCGGCGCGATCGCATCGTCAATTGGTGGCGGCGCATCGAAAGCCGGTCAGATGGCTTCGCAGCGGCTTCGCTCATTCGGCGGCGGCGGGTTCAGAGCGTGACGGGACAGGAGGGGGCGGATGCACAGGCGGGCTGCCGAAGCCAAAGTTGCTCACGCGGATATGCGGGCCGCGCCATCAAAGCGCCACACAGGCAGGCGCTGGAATTCTCCATGTCTCTCCAACTTAGCGGCGATGCGAAATTGTAACCTGCGCGTGCCTGCGAGGGGCTTACATGGGCTAAAACGCCAACGTATCCGGGCGGGAAATGGGAATTTGGGAGCTGCGCTTGCAAGCGAAAATGACTGGACCTCCCCGCAATAGTTTCTTCTCCTGTTCCGGAGGTGGAAAGGATCACCAGTTGGCGATTTCGACGCCAATACAGAAAAATCTCAGTCGTTGATCACCCGGCGCGAGAATCTAAGGAGTCAGGACGGCGCCGATAGTGAGCGGCATTTTCGACTGAATTTTTTCGATGAGCCTTCGCATGCACAGCGCGCTGCCAGTCTTGATGGTGCGGATGCCGATGCAGCCATCCGCTTTAGCCTCGGCTTTGGCACCATCGACGAAGATGCTGAACTGGCCGCGGAGCTGAGGGGGCATGTGCTGGAAAGACTGGTGAAGTGTGAAACAGCTTTCACCCCATGATTCAAACACTTGCGGTGTTTCATCACTTTCGTTGAGGATTGTGGTGCGGCAACTCACGACAAAAGTGACGTTCAGCCTCAATAGTCGGGCGGCATTGGAGAACTGCCGGCCGAATGGCCGAAGCCCCCGTTTCTTTGCCCTGCCTGCGCGACAATGGATCCGTCTCACTGGACGACGCCAAGATTGCCCTTTTCTTCAGGTTCGGTCGAATGATTGGCCCTGATCTGCTCATGAAATCCTTCGCAAATACCTGATTCCAGCGCATCGGCGCCTCAAGACTTCTGCGTGGAATGCCAGCAATCCAAAATACGGGGCCTCCGATTCATTGGCACTATCTGTTTGCTGCCCTCAGGTTCCGGCACCATCTCCTTGCGTTACGTGATCTGTGCGAATGGAGAATTCTGGTCTGTGTCCGTTGAGACTTTGATCGCCGCAATTGTAGGGTCACCGAGATCGCCGGCCTCTTGGGGCTCGCTTGGTTAAGGAATCCGTGCAGGCAGGGCGTGTTTCGGTCTTGGGCGGGGGGAGTTTCCCGTGTGTTGAATCTGCGCTGCCAAAGCAGGTTGCGGACTTCAGTCCATTCCAGGGGGCGTCGAACGGCGGGCGCCAGAGCCGGACCGAAGGGTTCGGCATCGATTCTCAGGAAAACCTGGACTTTGTGATCCAAAAAACCTGGAACTTATCCGCAATCCAGCCAAGGCCACAGTGCGGCAGAATCTTATGCAGGATCCTAAAACGAAGTTGACCGCATCATTATATCCTATAGCTGAATAAACCAATAAAAGTGGGCTCTCAAAACAAGAAGCCTCTCGAAATCCAAGGGTGCTATGGGCAAAGAAAACTTCTTGAGGATTTCGGCGGCAATCCTCGCCTTTGCGCTTCTGTCGGCGTGCAACGGGAACAATGGCAGTGGTGTGGATCCAGCTGCGACGCCTTCCCAAGATCCTCCGGCTGAAGAGACGCCGACGGCAACTGCTTTTCCCGTTTCAGCAACGATAGACTATACCGACAATATTGTCGCCATCGGCCCGGGGTGGAAGTACCAATCACCGACAATCGACGATCTTGAGACAAATTCCAGCTATGGAGCGATTGAGGTCCGTTCCGGGCGTTGGCGCGATCCGAAGGGCCGCGACGGAAGCGCCAGCGCGGCCGATGTGGTAAGATTTCTGAAGGCCTTTCAGACACAGGCGCACCGTGAGGACGGTCCCGGAGCCAGACTGGCAACTGTCGATTTTGGAGTGCAAAAAACACTCCGGATCGAAAGCTCGGCACTCAGCTCCGAACGGGAATTGGTGGTCGCGGCGCTGCGCAATATCAACACGGCCCTGCCGTGGGAACACCGCATTCTGCTGGGCCCCGACATCTCCGAACAACTGGCCACCGAAGACATCCCTGCCGGCGAAATCCATATCCACTTCACAAGTGGCACATCCTCATGGCCCGAAACAGAGGGTGGCTACTCACCTAGAGTT
>CBDCSZ010000043.1:0-7135 GCA_965221935.1 Paracoccaceae bacterium | reverse complement strand
CAATCGCCCGGTCGACAGCCGCATCGCGGCCCGGCCTGTAGCCATGCGGTTCCCCACCTGGCACCCGATCCGAACGTAATCTGTAAGCTTCGGCGAGCACCGGCGGGATGAGTTCGCGCAGACCGTCGGGCACGCCCCCTGCACCAGCCGGTGTGAGGATCAGGCCCAAGAGGGTTTCAAGGAAAGCCCGCTCGCCCGGGAGCGGCTCGCGGCAGCCGAGCTGGGTATCACAGGGATTGATGGCGTGCCCGGCTGTCATCTGCAGCCCGAACCAGCCCGCCTCATCACGGCGATCCGGCGGCAGCGCCGCACGAAGCAGTGAAATCAGTCCGCGAGACGACAGACCTATGTCGATCGTGGCAGCCAAAGGGAGGCGGTCATGCCGGCCATCCATGCAGAACGCGAGAGACAGGCTGTTCATCAGGACTGACTTGCCGCGACCGGGAAGGCCATGGATGACATCAAATCCGTAGTCCTCGCCATCCCTCCAGGAGAAGGGCAGCATCTTGCCGTCGGGTGACCGAAAGATATGACTGGCCATCTCGCGCCCGACCGGAGCCGGCCGGGCAACCGGAACCATGGCCAGTCCGTCCTCGAGCGGCAGGGCTCCGGGTTCCGCCGTGCCTGCACAACAAAACCCGGGAACGGTGACCGCAAAGGTCTCGAGCGGATCCCCGGTAATGGGCGACAGGATCATCTCGGACCAGCCTTCGGCGATCTGCTGGAGGCGGCTGACCCGCCGGGCCAGCCGGGACTCCGGCGACCCGACGCTGACCCAGGTCAGCAAACCAAGGCGGCAGCGCACGACGGCGCGGGACCGGGCGGCAAACTGATCAAGATCGCGCATGGCATTGCGAACCAGCAGCGAATCGTCGGAAGAAAAGGCGAGGAATGCCGCGCCCACCCGGGTGAGCGCGGCGTGCATACCGGTCAGGGCGCCACCCTCGATGAGAAGCGAAAACCGGAACGGGATGTCAGCGGCCGCGGCGCGTCCGATCAGTTCGGAAAACGGCCGGATGCTGCGTGGCCCCAGCACCATGTCGAGTGCGCCATAGGCCCGGTTTCCGATTTCGAGCATCGAGCCACGGCGGACCGGGTCGCGCACCAGCAGCTGGGGAGCCAATGGCGGCGGAAATCCCCCGATCTCCGGAGGATCGGTCATTCGCGGCGGGGCCTCGTTCCGGTTGGTGACCGGGCGCCAGTCCGAACCCGCGGCGTCCGGTCCGTTGAGAAACCGGCGAATGGTTCGCAAGGCTTCGTCATCATCCAGCCGGTCGGCAATCAGGCCTCCCTCGGCAAGAACCCCGGCCAGTGTCTCGACCAGAGCCTCATGACGGGGCAGCAGGCTGTCATGAACCGCGAGCGGGCACTGGGCATCCGCATGGCTGGGGATCCAGTGACGCAATCGCTTCCGAAGCCGGTTCCGGTCACGCTCTTCCTGGCGCGCAAGCAGGACGGCGGGTCGGGTCCAGCAGGCGATCACCAGGGTCTCCGCAGCAAGCAGCGGCACGAGACGCCGGCTGCGCTCGGAAATCACGTCATCAAGCCGGAGTCCGCATTCCCGGGCGCGGCTGTGCTGATGCCGGCTCACCGCCTCGACAAGGGCCGCGGCTTCGTCAGGCGCGCGCTCGAACACCACATGGAGCGCATGACCCGGTGCCGTGAAATCACTGTTCAGGCGGCGGCACGCCAGTTCAACAAACGCAGCCATTTCTCCCGGACCCATCAGGGCGCGGGATCCGTCAAGATGAAACAGCGACACCAGGGAGCCGTCGCGGCCCAGGAGCACACCGTTTCCGATCACGGCCGATGTCAGCATGAAGCTTTCCAGGGGCTTCCGCAGCGCCGTCCAGGCCAGCGCGGTCATGTCTTCGATCAGGGGCACTGGAACGGACTACAGGCGCGGACGAACGACAGAAGCAGGGGCGCTGTCAAGACCGAGTGTCGCCGCCAGCCCATTGATCACCGCAGGGGTCAGGATCAGCGCCACTCCGACCAGGAGCGCCATCATCCCGCTGCCGATGGCGGTCTGTTGCGGATGATCCACATGTCGCTTGAGTTTGAGAAGGCCAAGACCCACGACAGCGGCCCCGACAACATAAAAGGTGATCGCGATAAAGCCGGGAACGGCTTCGAGATCGTTCGTGGCCTGACGGGCCATTTCACCGAGCGAAATCGCTCCGGCCGGCGGGACTGCCAGCAGGAAAACAAGCACTGCCGCGACAATCGTGTAACTCATCGGAGACTCCTATGAAGAGACCTGGAGAACAGTGATTCCAAGGGTGTTCTGTACGGCGGCAATGACCGCCGTGATATGCCATGCGGCCAGACCGCCCAGCATGTGGGCAAAGGCACTGCCAGCCCCGGCGCCGGGGTTTTGATCGGCCGCTGCCCGTAACACGAACAGGCCTCGAATGAAGGCGATGAGACCGATCAATTGAACCAGGGTGAAAACAGCATCAAGCAGCGCGTCAAATTCAGCACCGCGCGCCCGGTAGCCGATTCCGAGATGAGTGGATCCCGGATCATCTCCAAACAGGGACCAGGCTCCACCCGTCAACCAGGCCGGCAGGGTCACGAGAATGACGCAAACCATAAAGCCGACAGCTGTCCCGAGGCCCGAGGGTGCACGCGGACCGCCCTCCGCATGTCTGAGAAGACGCAGGGATGCGTGGAGGAAAACACCGACCGCGAGCAGAGTGCAGCCGAGCGAAACCAGCCCCAGCAGGGCCGGTTCGATGTCCGAGACCAGTGCAATCAGCGCCGATCCGAGATTGTTATCGGGTATGGGAGGCCTCCTCTCCGGAGGATTGCTGATGCTGCGAATCCGGTCGCCCGGGTACAGGGGATCGGGTAAACAGCAGCACCACTTCCGTATTGCGCGGGATCCGAATGCTGGACTCCCGGGGCGCATTCTGGAGGAAGAGGCCGCTGAGAGACCGTGCGACGGCACCCAGCCCTTCCATCAAATGATGGTCCCGATCACCAGACTGGCGGGACCAGGTGACGTCGGCCCCACCGAAGCTGACAGATTCGGCGGGACGGGCCGCCGCCGTCAGAAATCCTTCGGCAAATCCGGCGGCGGCAGGCAGCAGCACCCGTTGCAGAAGATGATGATCGATCTCACCCGGAATGGAGAAACAGCCGCATTCTGGCGAAACAGCCCAGGCATCGATCGTAAAGGTCTGGCCCTGATGTTCCAGACGCTTGAACCGGAATCCGAGATGCTTCCCCTTGCGGTCAAATTCACCCGTGGCGATCGCGCCGGCCAGCGGCGGCTGCAGCAGTTCCAGAAGGACGGGAGCCGAGCGGGACGACTCGATCGCATGAAGCGTCCGGGCATAAAGCCCGGTTCCGGCATGGATCCCGGTCAGGACTGTCGATCGGGATCCGGGCACGGCGACCCGGGACGGGACCGGTTCCTTCGGATACCGGATTCGCACGATTCCGGGAGGACGGTTCCAGGTCTCGAACAGGACATCGAGTGTCTCAGTGAGATCGGTATTCTGCCGGTCCCTGCTGCGGGGCTCCGGGCGTTTGACAGGAGTGATGCGAACCACCGGATATTCTGTGATGGAGGGGCGAACCCGCGGTTCTGCAGGAACGATCTTTCGTGGCGACGGGACCGCCGGAGACTCCCCTTCTCCCTGAACGGTCGGCAGATAGGAGCGTCCCCTGTCGAGAGCGCGGTCCAGCCGATCTGCGTCGCGCTGCTCAAGGGTGTCCTGATAGGCGGGCGCCACGTTTTCCGAGGGTTTGAGAGAAACGCCGCGGTTGTCCGGGACCTGTGCGAGACCGCCAGGCGATCCCACAACCAGTCCGGCCAGAATCAGGAAACAGCCGGGATGGCCGCGGCGGCGGGTTTTTTCAGCCGTCATTCGGGGCCTCCTTCAAGTCGGACGGCGGGATGCGAAAGGCAAGCCGCCGGGGCACACCGTCCGCACTGACGAGCGCATAGGGTGTGTCCGGCAACCGGTAGGCCCAACGCCCGGCAGATCCGCGTTCAGCGGCCCATGGTCCTGGTGACAACAGATCAGACCGGGTGACGAGGAGAAGATCGGTTCCGACCCGCCACGCCCGGTCTTCGGGGCCGCCGCCTTCCACGGCGAGGCGGATGGCGCGAACCGGAACGGTCCCGGTCAGGAGATCCAGAAGGTCCCGATCGCCGGCATGAATTCCGCCTGCGCGGACGAGGACCGCGGCATCGACATTGGGCCCCGGGAGCTTCAGTCTCAGGTCCACCCGGAAATCCACGTGTTTTCCGCCGTCATCGGTGAGAATCAGGACCAGGGGATCAGCAAGGACCTGCAGCTTGACGACGGCATTGCCTGTCATCCAGTCCCGCTGGGGGACCAGATAAAGAAGATGTCGGGCACCCTGGTCTTCCCGGCTCACTTCGGCTTCCGGTCCGTTCCCGTCCGGAGACGCAGGCACAAAGGCCCGATCCATCAGGACCTCCTCGATGGGCCAGGGGGCGCCGGTGAGATCTGTAAAGGACAGGACCGTTGTGTAGCCGCGCCGCAATCTAATAACCGGAGCCCTGCCATCGCCGCCCTGTGGCAGCGACACCCGTCGAATCTGTCCCTCGGGAACGATGCCCGCCCCTGCCCGGGCGGTTGCCGACTGGGTCTGTCGCAAAAGCCGCGCCAGCATTTCGATCTGCTCGCGCGTGAAAGGCAGCGCCTTCCGGCCCTCGCGCGCAACGGTCCCATCCGGCACGGCATGGCGGGACCAGACATCGTCTTCAGGTGCCGCCATTTCCTTGGCAACAGGTTCGGCGGTGACGGCGTTTCCGGGGAGCAGGGCAGCACCCAGTGCCAGAGCCAGACGGATTGAACCCGGGGTCATCATGAGCGTTTCTTTCCCTTGCTGGCAATAAGCTGATCAATGCCGATTCCGGCAGCGCGTTCGGAGCGGGACACCCGGGTCACGAGTGCCCGGGCCAGCAGGCGTTCGTTGCGCACGCTGGATCCGGCAGAGAAGCTGACGAGAATCGGCATCTCCACCGCCCAGACCAGTCGGCCGCCATGGCGCCGGACATCGGTCACGACGGGCGCGCCCTGGGCCACGGCCGACGCCACCTGGTAGTCGCGGCGCAAACGAAGCAAAAACCGGCTTTCTTCGAGGCTTTGGAGAAAGGACTCATAGCCGCGGTCCGTGAAGGATTCGCGAATGTCCGCGAGCCTCATTCGCCAGTCATGGTGTCCCAGTGTGAAGGCTTCCGTCACTGCCGAGACTGTCCAGTTGCGAAGCGACGCATCGGTCATGACCGGTTCATCAAGCGACACCAGCGGAATGATGCGTCCGTCGGGCGTCGCGGCGACCGTGACATAGGCGGTGGCATGAAACGTCAACCAGGCCGTGAACGCTCCCGCCGTCAGGGTCTGCGACACGGCCAGCCAGATTGCGATCCGGCGCCAGCCGTGGTGCATGTCCCGGTGAAAGGAGAACTGTCGGGCGGCGTTGCGGACCGCCCGCAACCGTTCACTCATGACCCAGTTGCCTCCGCCAGCTATCGATGTCCTGGATATCTCCGACATGGTTACGGACGCCGCCATCAGCTGTGCGCCAAAGGACAAGCGGCACACTGTTCTGTTCCCAGTCTTCGTAAAGAGCGTTGTTGGCTGCGATTCTCCGGGCGCCCTCGGGGCGGATCGACAATCCTTCCGGGTTGAACCAGGCGAGTTCAGGCCGGGGTGCCGATGCAATCGCCGCGGCCCGCTCGGCAGCGCGGGCACCGAGAACTCCGACCGGGACAACCCGCAGGCCTCACCCCTCCCGACAGGGCCAGCTGACCCAGCCTTGCGACAGCGGAGCGCGACCACGGACAGGACGGATCCGCAAACAGGAGAACAAGCGGCCCCTGGCTACCCAGGGTAAATCCGAAGGCTGCTCTGGCCGCCCCAAACCGGGAAGCGTGAGACTCGGTCCGCAGCGCGCCTGCCTGCGAACCGGTCGCCGGTTCCTTCGCCCCGCGCGGGGGTATCGCGAAACCTGCAGACGTTTCCGCGATCTGGCGACCCGTCAGGAGGCGGCCTTCGGGATCATAGAGAAGACCCGCGACCGCGTGACCGTCTTCAGCAATATAGAGGCTGTAGGCAGCTCCCCGGGACGGTATGACCAGATATCCGGAGAGACTGCCGCCCGATCCAAGCGGCGTGACTTCTGCACCTCCGGCCCGAAGAGCGTCAATCACAGGCACTTCCCCGCTCTCCGGAGCATCCCCGGCGCCTGCTGCGGAGGCGAGGAAAAGAAGCAGGGTAACGAGAACCAGATTGCGCGGACGGATCTTCATCATTCGGTTTCCGGGGACGTGGTGGCGATCGACGGGCAGAGTGACGTGGATCCGGCCGGATGATGACGCACCATCAGGGTGGCGCCATCGCCCATCATTTCGCCGGCTGGCGCATGTGACAGACCGGACAAGGAGCAGAACAGCCAGGAAACAGCCTCCGGAAAACCTCCCCGAAAGACATGACGATGGTGGAAGCGCCAGTCTCGATCCGTCAGGAACAGGATCGATACTCCGGTCTGTTCGCCCCAGCGCGCGAGCACCTCTCTCAGGGTTTCTCCGGGGTGGACTTCCCAGCCGAGCGGCGTGGCCGCCAGCAGGGTTCCGTGCCCGGCCGTCTCGCCCGCCGGATAAACCAGGATTTCGCCACCCCGGCGGCTTGAGGCCAGCCTCTCACCGGTCAACAGGCTCTGCCAGTCCGGCCAATCTCCAGCGATCCCGCGATCCGGATCAACACGCCGGTCGAGACGGAGAGGAAGTCCTGCCGGAGCCAGCTTTCCGAGCGCAGAGCCGAGTGTGGCGGTCTCCTCCTGTTTCGGGATCGTGATCCCGGACGGTTCAGGCGGCACGTAGAGAAATCCGGCGGCGGCTGGCGAAAAACCGAGAAGAAGGACCATCATCCAAAATCCACCAATCGCCGCCGCCGTCGTGCGTGAAGGGCCGGCCGGGCGCCGGCGAGCATGCATCGCAAGGCTGCGAGGGCGGCCCGAAACCGGTAGCCCCGGCTCTCGGCGATCCGGAGCGCAATGACGGCCGACAGGACCAGTCCCGTTGTCCACCAGGCGGGGACAAACAGCCACAGGACCAGAAGGATCAACAGCCGGGCATCGAACAGGTAGAACC
>CBDCSZ010000042.1:0-74737 GCA_965221935.1 Paracoccaceae bacterium | reverse complement strand
GTTTTGGCTGCTGCAGAACGGTTGAACCGCCTCCGTGACACGGCCGCCATTTCCATACCCTTCGCGGTCATTCTTCCGTCGGCTGTGCTGGCCGCTGTCGCCAGATAGCGGGTCAGGTCTAGGTTTCCGGCCAAGCAGCGGTCGGAACACATTGTCCTGCTTCTGCTGATGGCGTGCGCGGTTCTGGCGGCATTCACGACGATAGTGATTGTTGCCCCACCGCCGGTGGAATTCCTTCGGTTCTTTGCCCTGATTCCAATCCACGACCTTTTGTTTGGACTAAACTGCGAACGCCAAATTCCGATTCGCGGTGATCAGGTCGCGACGGCGGGAGCCCTCGGCTGGGTCCCGGTGCTGTCCGGCACGCTTCTGGTTATGGCGGTGGCCGTGTTTCAGTCGGTTCCAGTCGGCCTGCTCTCGTCAATCCATTTGAATGGATTTGCGTTGCGACGCGCGCGCGCGCTCGCCAAGCCGGTGCTTGAGATTCTGGCCGGGGCGCCAACCTTAATCGACAGTTTTTTTGCCGTTCTTGTCAATGCGCCGGCATTTCGCTCAATTGGCATGACACTGTGCCTCGACATCGCGCCAAATACGGCTTTCGCGGCCGGCGGAGTCATGGGATGCATGCTGATTCCATTTTTTTCATCGTCGTCCGACGATGCGCTCAGCGCAGTGCCACATGCGCTGCGTGACGGATCGCTGACGCTCGGCGCAACCCGCGCCGAGACCATGCTGCAGGTTCTGTTTCCGGCGGTTTTACCTGGCATAGCCGGAGGAATCCCGCTGGCGGTAAGCCGCGCCATTGGTGAAACAATGATTGTGGTCATGGCGGCCGGGCTGATCGCCAAACTCACGCTCAATCCGCTGGACAGCGTCACAACTGTCACCGTGCGGATTGTTACGCTGCTGATCGGCGATACTTCGTTCGACAATCCAAAAACACTGGCAGCGTTCGCGGCTGGACTGATGCTGTATTTGGTGACGCTTTGCTTAAATGTCTACGCTTGGCGCATCGCGCGCAAATGCCGCGGAGTCTACGGGTAAGGGGCCCGGTGATGCCTGAATTCAATGACCGGGCTGCGGTTTCGCGGATTGTTGCCACGGGATTGAGAAGCGGAAGCGGAAACAAACCGTCCTTCAGATGCTCGGGGCGGCGTCCATCGTGTTTGCCTTTGCGATGCTTGTCATTCTTATTGGCTCACTCCTGTTGTCGGGTTACCGCGCATTCACGCAGACCCATGTCGAGATCAGAGTGTATGTCGATCCCGAGGCAATTGACCCCAATAGGCTGCCGTGGGGCAATTTCCGGTCCGTCCTGACAGCCTCGCTGCGGCAGTTCTTTCCGGATACGGAATCCCGCCGCGAGAGGAAAAAGATTCTGCAGATACTGAGCAACAAAGCGCAGTTCGATCTCCGTGATCGAATTGTCGCTGACCCGTCTTTGATCGGCAGTGAGATCACTCTGATGGTCCCCGTATCTGATCCATATGATCTGCTGAACAAGGGGCAAATTGACCCGAATGCCCCGGAGGAAACTCAATCGCCTGACCGACGAACCGATCGAGAGATTTGCAGTGTTGAAGCGGAACGGACCGGTTTCACCACCGGTCAATATTGCCTTGTTCACAATCCCGGACAGCCGTTTCATGGAAATCGCCGGATTGAAGGGCACGCTGGCCGGTTCATATTGGGTGCTGCTGACCTGCTTTCTGATCTCCTTTCCAATTGGCATCGGCGCGGCGGACAGTCTGGAGGAGTTTGAGCCGCGCAACCGCGTTCGCGACTTCATTGAGGTCAGTATAAATTATCTTGCCGCAGTGCCGTCTGTGGTGTTCGGTCTGCTGCCGCTCGCCGTCTTTGTCGGATGGATTGGGCTTCCCCGTTCGGTGCAGTTTTTCGGTGGAATGACCCTGGCTCTGATAACAATGCCGACCGTCATTATTGCTGCCCGCGCAGCTCTAAAGAGCCTTCCTGGCAGCATTCGTGAGTCGGCTCTCGGCGTCGGCGGCTCAGCGGCAATTCTTGTGCTGCAGGGATTCCTGATCGCCATGAACAGCCTGGCGATATTTCTCCGCAGCCGCTTTCGGCGAAATTGGCGGCACGCCGCGCCGGCGTTGCCCTCAGCGCGGGAACGGGCGAGAAAATCCGCTTGACTTATGTCTTTGTTACGACAATAGACCGTCCGCTTGGCTGACATGCTGTAAGTCATTCTGAAAACTGTTCAATGAATGGAAGACACGACTATGGCGGAAGAAAACGCTGACCAGAATGAAATTCCCGCCGCCGGCGCAGCCGAGCCAGACGAAAATATCAGCGACGATGGCGAGGAAGTGAGCCAGAGCGAGCACAGCGAAGACATCGGCGCAGACAGCGAAGAAGGCAGTTCGCTGATGGCCGTGTTCCGGTATGGCGGAAAACAGCATGTGATCCGTTCAGGACAGCCTGTCATCCTGCCTTCGCCTCGCGAGTTTCCGGAGCAAACCATTGAGGTGAATGACATTTTGATGGCAAAGTCTGACCGCACGGTGGTTGGCCAGCCGACGATTGAAGGCGCTTATGTCCGGCTCAGCACACTGGGGCCGGTTAATTCGCGGCGGCAAATCAGCTTCAAGCGGCGGCGCCGGAAAGGCTCGTCCAAACGCACCAAAGGCTTCCGGACGAACAGCGTGACATGTACTGTCGACGAGATTTTTGTTCCTGGACTTGGCCATTGGCCTGACGAGACGTCACCGGCGGCGGATGCCTGACCATCAACGGAGAAAGCGAAATGGCACACAAGAAAGCAGGCGGCTCATCGCGAAATGGCCGCGACTCCGCAGGCCGCCGACTCGGCGTGAAGAAATTCGGCGGCCAGCTGGTTCAGCCGGGAAACATTATTGTGCGCCAAAGAGGAAATCGTTTCTGGCCTGGGGAAGGCACCGGGATGGGCAAGGACCACACGATTTTTGCCGTCGCCGCAGGTACGGTTTCTTTTTCCAAAGGATACAAAAGGCGCAATTTCATCTCCGTGGAACCGCTGGCTGAGGCGGCGGAATAAGCCTGCAAAGTTAGATTCAAAGAGGCGGCAGCGCGGAGCATCGGACTTTCTGACATTGCAGACCGGGCCCTGCCGAACACCCGATGCGCTTTCTTGATCAAGCCAAAGTCCATATCCGTTCCGGCGACGGCGGCGCCGGCGCCGTGAGTTTTCGCCGCGAGAAATATATCGAATTCGGCGGGCCGGACGGCGGCGACGGCGGCAGCGGCGGCAGCGTCTACGCTGAAGCCGTGCAGAATCTCAACACTCTGATCGATTTCCGCTACCAGCGTCACTTGATCGCCGGCAACGGCAAGGCGGGCAAGGGTCGACAGCGCACCGGCGCCGGCGGCCGGGATGTTGTCATGCGCGTTTCCGGTCGGAACCGAGATTCTGGATGACGCCCAGACGACGCTGCTTGTCGACCTTGTTCACGAAGGTCAGCGCGAACTGCTGGCACAGGGCGGCAAAGGCGGTTTCGGCAATTTGCGCTTCCGGTCCTCGACCAATCAGGCGCCGCGGCATTCAAATCCCGGCCAGACCGGCATCGAAAAGACGATCTGGCTGCGCCTGAAAATGTATGCCGACATCGGGCTGCTCGGATTGCCAAATGCCGGCAAATCGACTTTGCTCGCCGCCATCACCAACGCCCGTCCAAAAGTCGCCGAATATCCGTTCACAACGCTGCATCCCGGTGCTGGGCATGCTGACAGTCGATGGAAAGGAATTGCTGCTTGCCGACATTCCGGGATTGGTTGAAGGGGCGCATCTCGGCCGCGGCATCGGTGACCGCTTCCTTGGGCATATCGAGCGCTGCCGGGCGCTGATCCATATGATCGATGTGACATCGGACAATATTATTGCGGATTATCATACTGTTATTGAAGAAATCGGACAATACGGAAACGGACTTGCCGAAAAAACCGCGTTTGACTGTGCTGAGCAAAGCGGACGCAGTCAGTGACGCCGAGGGTTTGCAAAGGAAGGCGGCGCTGGAGCCGGTCTGCGACGGTTACGTGGAATTGATTTCGGCCTTTGACCGGCGCGGGATCGAACAATGTTTGCGCTGGGCGGCTGCGGTTTACCGTGCCATGCCGCCGGACGTGGAGGAGCGGGTCCCATGGACGCCGTGAGCTGTCTCCGCAAGGCCCGCCGGATTGTCATCAAAATCGGCTCAGCGCTCTTGGTTGACCACGGCAACGGCCGCATCAAGGACGCCTGGCTGAAGGCCTTTGCGCTGGATATCAGCGAACTCAAGCGAAGAGGCAGCGATCCGCTGATCGTGTCGTCCGGATCGATTGCGCTCGGAAGGAGCGTGTTGCGGCTCGGCGCCGGACCGTTGTCGCTGGAACAAAGCCAGGCAGCGGCCGCTGTAGGCCAGATCCGGCTTGCGCGCGCCTATGAGGAGGCGCTGGCGCCGCATGGGCTGATCGCGGCCCAAATCCTGCTGACACTTGACGACAGCGGAAATCGCCGCCGGTATCTGAACTCCCGAGCCACCTTCGAAAACCTGCTTGCCCAAGGTGTCGTGCCGGTGGTGAATGAAAACGACACTGTCGCCACCGAGGAAATCCGGTTTGGCGATAACGATCGGCTGGCCGCCCAGGTCGCTTCCATGACAAATGCCGACACTATGGCGCTGCTTTCAGATATTGACGGTCTCTATGACCAAGACCCGTCGACAGTCCCGGCGGCGCAGCACATCCCGGTGGTCCGCCGCATCACGCCGAAAGTGGAAGCCTATGGCAGGCGATGCCGGCACCGCCCTGGCAAAGGGCGGGATGCGGACCAAATTGATGGCGGCGAAAACAGCATCGCGCGCCGGCTGCGCAACGCTGATCACCGACGGCAAAGCAGAACGGCCGCTCGCCGCCCTTGAAAGAGGCGCCAAAGCCACATTGATCTGCCCCGAGGGCGATCCCCAGTCAGCGCGAAAGGACTGGATTGGCTCCATGAAGCCGCGCGGACGGGTTGACATCGACCGCGGCGCGCTTTCGGCGCTGGAGATGGGCAAGTCGCTGCTCCCGGCAGGGGTCGCAGGCGTCACCGGCGAGTTTGGCAGGGGCGATCCGGTTGAAATTGCGGGACCGGACAGAGCGGTCGCCGCAATTGGCCTGACGCGGTACACGAGCGCAGAAGCAAAACGCATTTGTGGGCGGAAATCGTCAGAAGTGTCGAAGATTCTGGGTTATCCGGCCCGCGCCGCGCTGGTTCACCGCGACGACATGGCGAACTTGACCTTTGATTCGCTGGCGGGAATAAAATCAGGGCGATCGCCGGCCTTGGAAAAGTGACCGGAGCGGGCTTGCGCCAAAACGGGAGATTCCAATGTCAGACCTGGCCACGACAATGCGCGAGATGGGAAGACAGGCGTCACTGGCGGCCAAAATCCTTGCGCAGACCTCAGACGACAGCAAAGCCGCGGCCCTGGAAGCGGCTTCCGATTCGATTGCGGCGCGCAGCGATGAAATTTTTGACGCCAACGCCAAAGATCTGGAATCGGGGGCTGCGAAAGGACTTTCAGATGCCCTGATTGACCGTCTGCGATTGGACCGGGAGCGCCTGCAGGGCATCCGGGGCTCGCTCGCTGCGATCGCGGAGATGCCGGACCCGGTTGGGTCTGTCCTTGCCGCGTGGTCGCGCCCCAGCGGATTGAAGATCAAAAGGGTCAGAACCCCGCTCGGCGTCATCGGCATCATTTTTGAATCCCGCCCCAACGTCACCGTTGACGCCGGCGCCCTCTGTCTAAAATCCGGCAACGCCTCGGTTTTGCGGGGCGGGTCGGACAGCTGGCACACCTCGGCCATACTCCACAGCTGCCTGACAGACGGGCTGAGAGCGGCCGAGCTTCCAGAGGCAGCCATCCAGAGAGTGCCGACGACCGACCGTGCCGCGGTCGGTGAAATGCTGCGGATGACGGAATATATCGATGTCATTGTGCCAAGGGGCGGCAAAGGGCTCGTTGCGCGCGTGCAGTCCGAAGCCCGGGTGCCGGTGTTTGCCCATTTGGAAGGGATTTGCCACGTCTATATCGACAAGGACGCCGACATGGAAAAGGCGCGCCGGGTTGTGCTGAATGCGAAGACCCGCCGCACCGGAATCTGCGGCGCGGCCGAGTGTCTGCTGATTGACGAGGCGTTTTACCGGCAGTTTGGCGCGCCGTTTGTCGGCGACCTGCTGGCGGCTGGCGTTGAGGTGCGGGCCGCTGGCCCATTGGCGGACATCGAAGGCGCAGTCGCCGCAGCCGACGACGATTTCGGCCGGGAATTCCTCGACATGGTGATTGCCACGCGTCTGGTTGACGGCGTCGATGGCGCGATCGCACATATTCAGGAATTCGGGTCGCAGCACACCGACGCGATCGTCACCGAATCGGACAGCGCCGCTGAGACGTTCTTCACGCGGCTGAATTCTTCAATTCTGATGCGGAACGCTTCAACGCAGTTCGCCGACGGCGGAGAGTTTGGAATGGGTGCCGAGATTGGCATCGCGACGGGAAAGATTCACGCCCGCGGCCCCGTCGGTGCGGAACAGCTCACAAGTTTCAAATATATCGTGGAGGGGAACGGGACCGTCAGGCCCTGACGATCACCAGGAACGCGGCCTGCCGCAGTCCACATGCACGAAGTTCGATCTCAAATACTGGCCGACGCCGCCCGCATCGATGTGTCGGGCGGCATCTGCAATCTGACTGACTGAACGCTGGCGCATGCGGATATCGGCAGCCATTCCCTGCACATGCAGCGAATTCCGCGCCACACCATAGGTCTGCGTCGCCAGCAGCTCGTTGGTCCGCCTGGTGCGGTATCCCGACACGAGATTGAACGGTTCGGTTGTTTCAAGCAGTTTCTGCACCGCCGCCAGGTTGTCGATATTGCGCTGATCCATCGGGATCATTTTGTCTTCCCGCAGATCGCGCATGAAATAATCCACCGCCGCCAGTGCCTGATTGATGTATTGGCCGTCAATCCAATACACCATGTCTATGACTTCTCCAGACCGTTGATTGGTCATCCGCAGTCGGCGGACTCCCGCTTCTGCGCGGCCGATCGACAGCGACGGCGCAAACAGAACCGATGCGGCGGTCAGTCCGCCGATAAATCCGCGCCGTGTCAGGTTTCGCGGACGGTCAGTCACAGAAGAAACGAGGTCTTGGCCCGCACCCCATACTCGGCCAATGCCGCTGTTCTGCCCATCTGCGTGTCTTGCCTGCAATTCATACGCTCATAAACGACTATATCTTGATAGCCGGGCACCTTATAAGTTTGTTTCGGACGGGATGCAACACCCTAATGGAAAACAAATTTATCGCTTGCAATAAAAAATTTAACCGTCTTGAATCACCGACCGTCCTTGCGTCGGCTGAATTTTTTGACCGGACAACACGCTGTTTTTTCTGCACAAAAGGATCTTTCGGTACATGTTAGAGTTTTTTCGAGTCGCCGCCGCGGCCGCATGCGTGCCGGTCTTTGCGGGCTCCGCCATGGCTTTTGATTATGAAGTTGAGATTCCGAACCTCCAGCTCTTTGGCCTTCTGGAAGCCGGAGACGAATTCACAGCCACATATCTTGACCGCGGACTGAAGCCGGTCTGGACGGCGGGAGACGAGGCGGGCGGACGGCGGCTGATCGCCCTGATCGAAGCGGTGCGAAACGCCGCCGGTCACGGGCTGCCGTACGGGCGGGCGGATGCGGAATACCTGGAAAGCCTGGCTGCAGGGACACACGGCAAGCTGACCGAGATTCAGGTCGAATCGGAAATCAACCGCTTCTATATCGAGTTTGCAACCAGCCTTCATTCCGGAGCCGTCGATCCCAGCTTGGTGACGGGCGGCATTTCCCGCAAGCGCCAGCCGGTGGACACCGAAGCGCTGATGGCCGGCATCACCGGTCCGGACCCGGCCGGTTTCCTCGCGTCACTGTCGCCGAAGTCGGCGCAGTTTCTCAGTCTGCGCCGGGAACTCAAACGGCTCGACACCATCGTCGGATCCCGCGGCTGGGGCGAAACAGTCGCCGCCGATGCGCTGGAACCCGGCCAAAGCGGGCCTGCCGTCATTCAGCTTCGGAATCGCCTGATCCGCATGGGCTACCTGAACAGGTCATCGGCCGCCGATTATTCGGAGTCTTTAAAATATGCCGTCAAGCGGTTTCAAAGGGATCATGGTCTCGACCCCGACGGCATCGCCGATGAGGTGACGCTCGCCGCTATAAATGTGCAGCCTCCGGAGCGCAGGCGGCAGATCGTTGCCGCGCTTGAGCGCGAGAGATGGCTTAACCGGCCGCTCGGCGAAGAGCACATCCGGGTCAATATTGCCGACTTTCGCGCCGACGTCATCCGCCAGGGCAAATCGGTTTTTTCAACCAAGGTTGTTGTCGGCAAGAGCGGCGAAGAGCTTCAGACGCCTGAATTTTCTGACGTCATGACGCACATGGTGATCAACCCGACTTGGTACGTTCCGCGCTCAATCGCCACTCAGGAAATACTGCCAAAGCTGAAAGAAGATCCGGCGGCTGAACCCTTGCTGGAACTGTTTGACCCGGAATTGGGCACGATAGACCGCAGCGAGGTGGATTTCGCCCAATACACGGTCAACAATTTTCCCTTTGAAATGAAACAGCCGCCCGGCCCGAAAAACGCCCTAGGCACTGTGAAATTCATGTTTCCGAATCAGTTCAATGTCTACATGCACGACACGCCGATGCGGAGCCTTTTTCAGCGCGAGACGCGCAATTTCAGCCATGGCTGCATCCGCGTGCACAGGGCGCAGGATTTCGCCAGGTTTCTGCTGTCGCAGAGGTTTGACAATCCAAACCTGATCCTGCAGTCGGTGTTGAGCTCAGGGTCGGAACAGTCGATCGGTCTTGCCGTTCCCTTGCCGGTCCACATCACCTACCGAACGGCGTTTGTGACCGACGGCGGCCGCATCAATTACCGCAACGATATCTATGGCCGCGATGCGCTGCTCTACACCGCTTTGGCGGAAGCCCGCCTCATATCGATCTGACGCGGCGGCCATGAGTCGCATTTCGCCATTTTGACAGGTAGTTTGCCGCGAATGCGGCAGACACAGCGGAACCATGCCATTCACAGTCCGGGAAGTCGCCGAGAGGCTTGGCGCAGAAGCATTTGGCGATTTGGACCTCGTTGTCGAAGGGATTGACGAACCTTCGCAGACCGGACCCGCTGACCTTGCTTTGGCCATGTCGCCGAAGTTTGCCGCCGGCCTCGCCACCGGCAAGGCCGCCGCGGCTCTGGTCTGGAAAGGCGCAGACTGGAAGGCGCTGGGGCTGAAAGCCGCGATTGCGGTTGAACGGCCCCGCTACGCATTGGCGAAGGCGAGTGCGATGTTTGACCCGGCGCCGGCGGTCAGCCCCGGCATACACAGGCAAGCCGAAATTGCCGCCGACGCGTTTGTCGGGGAGGGCGTCGCCATCGGCCCCTTCACCGTCGTTGGCGGCAGAGCCAGGATCGGCAAGGGTTCTGTCGTCGGACCGAACTGCACCATCGGCGCAGATGCTGCGATCGGCGAGTCGGCGCTCATCCATGCCGGCGTGCGCATCGGCCATGGGGTGACGATCGGCGACCGTTTTATTGCCCATTCAAATGCGGTGATCGGCAGTGACGGGTTTTCCTTCGCCACAGTAGAGACCGGGGCGGTCGAACAGGTGCGGGCCACGATGCGGAGCGAAATCACAGAAAGGCAGTCGGCGCAGACCCGCGTGTTCTCGCATGGCACGGTCCGGATCGGCGACGATGTCGAAATCGGCGCATGCACCGCCATCGACCGCGGCACGGTGGCCGCCACTGCGATCGGCAGCGGCACCAAGCTGGATAACCAGGTGCATGTCGGCCACAATGTGCGGATTGGCCGCGATTGCCTGATTTGCGGGCAGGTGGGCATTGCCGGATCGGCGGAGATCGGCGACCGCGTGGTGCTTGCCGGCATGACCGGCGTGTCCGACCATGTCCAGGTCGGCGATGACGTCGTCGCCGCCGGCGCGTCCAAAATCTACACCCGCATTCGGCCCGGCACCGCGGTGATGGGGTCGCCGGCGATTGCCATGGACAAGAACATCGCGCTTTACAAGAATCTGCGGCGGCTGCCCCGGATGTTAAGCCGCCTCGCGGACTTGGAAAATCGTGTTTTAAAATATCTGCAGAAAGAATAGGCTGCCGCCGTCCATTTGGAGCCTGACGATGGATGAGTCCATTGCCCGACGCGTGGTAGAAATTCTCGCCGAACAGGCAGCGCTCGGCATTGAAGAGGTAACGCGGGAATCGACTTTGGAGGATCTTGGCATCGATTCGCTGGGTGTCGTGGAGGCGATTTTTGCGATTGAAGAACAGTACGATATTGAAGTTCCCTTCAATGCCAACGATCCAACAGCGGGTGATTTTGACATTTCCAGCGTCGGTGCGGTTATCAGCGCGGTCGAAGAGCTGGTGCGGCAACAGGCCAGATGATTCCTGATGCGGCGCGTCGTCATCACCGGCCAGGGAACGGTCAATCCCCTCGGTCACAATGTTTCGGACAGCTACCGCGGGTTCAAATCCGGTCGCTGCGGGATCGGCGCGCTCGAAATACGCGATGTCGAACGGCTGACGATCAAGATCGGCGGCCAGGTCAAGGGATTCCGCCCGGAAGAGCATTTTGACCGCCAGAAAATCGCCCTCTATGACCGGTTCACCCAGTTTGCGTTGGTTGCCGCGCAAGAGGCGATCGGCCAGTCCGGTCTGGATTTCAGCGACGAACTGTCGCTGAACACCGGTGTCGTGCTTGGAACCGCCGGCGGCGGACTGAACACGTGGGATGACAGTTACCGGGAGGTCTACGAGAGCGGAAAAAACCGCGTGCATCCCTTTGTTGTCCCTAAACTTATGAACAACGCGGCCGCCAGCCACATTTCGATGGCGTTCAATCTCAGAGGTCCCGGATTCTCGGTCTCCACGGCCTGCGCATCTTCAAATCACGCGATTGGGCTGGCATTCCAGATGATCCGCTCCGGCATGGCCGAGATCATGCTGACCGGCGGCGCCGAGAGCATGCTGTGTTTTGGCGGCGTCAAGGCGTGGGAAGGGCTGCGGGTGATGTCCCAGGACGGCTGCCGCCCGTTTTCCGCCAGCCGCAATGGAATGGTTCAGGGCGAGGGCGCCGCGGTCTTTGTGCTTGAGGAATACGAACGCGCCCGCAGCCGCGGCGCCCAAATCCTGGCGGAGATCGCCGGCTTTGCGATGACATCCGACGCCGCCGACATTGTCATGCCCTCGGTGTCAGGGGCCGCGCGCGCCATCGGCGGCGCGCTTGCCGACGCGGGTTTGTCGACGGGAGACATCGGATACATCAATGCCCACGGCACCGGCACCGCGGCAAATGACAAAACCGAATGCGCCGCCATCCGGGAAGCATTCGGTTCCGACGCCGACCGGCTGATGCTGTCATCGACAAAGTCGATGCATGGCCACTTGATCGGCGGCACCGGCGCCGTCGAATTACTGGCCTGCGTCATGGCGCTGAACGAGGGCATTATTCCGCCGACGATCAGTTACGACGCGCCGGATCCCGACTGCGACCTCGATGTCGTCGCCAACGAATCGCGAAGCCGGAAAGTCAGCGCCGCGCTATCAAACGCGTTCGCTTTTGGCGGATTGAATGCCGTGTTGGCAATCAAAGCGGTGTGACCGGGCAGAGGCCTAAAGCGAATTGTACGCGTCGGTGAATCCTGAAAGCGACACTTGAAGATCAACCGGGGCAGGTCCGCTGAAAACGCTGTACACCGTCATCTTCATCACGGCGCCCCGCATCATCCGCTGGAGTTCGTTGTCGGTGAACCCAATCCGGGAGAAACACCCGGTTTCGGCGCAGTATTGAAAATTGTAGCGGCGCGGCAGGGCGCTGTCGACCTGCAGCTCAAGACCGTCTTCCAGCGCCACGCCCAGCGGCATCACAATGACAGCCCCGGATGAGAAATTCGGATTGTCGGCGACCTTGAAGACTTCGACAAACGAAGCCTGCTCGCCCTGCGCATTCAACACGATCTGCCGAATGTTGCAGACTTTCCCCCCATCGTCGTCGGGAACGCACACAAGAGTCCAGTCGGTGAACACGGTGAGCTCCGGCTGCACAACAACCTCACCGCTGGCCAGCCCGCCCGATTCATTGCTTTGCGCCGCCGCCAGCGAAGCGGCGAATGCGAACACAGCCGTCAGCCTCGCGATTCTGTACATCTGCACCTCCAGTTTTGGGACGAATTGCTCGCCGTTCTTTTGTGTGTCGCAGCACGATTTAGCATGAAAGACACCAAACGCAACGCACGGTCTGTCGGCGCCTGCGCTCAGCGCCTCGTGAGCCTGATCTTTGTGATTCTCTGCGCCTGCCGCTCCAGGACTTCGAATTGAAATCCATGGTAAATGAAGACCTGCGACTCCTCCGGTATCATCTGCGCTTCATGGATCAGCAATCCGGCAACCGTGGTGGCCAGATCTTCCGGCAGGCGCCAGTCAATTTCCCGGTTCAGGTCGCGGACCGGTGTCGCGCCATTGACGATGTAGCTTCCATCCTGGCTGACCACGTGCTGGTCCTCCGGCCCCTCGTCGTGTTCATCGGTGATTTCGCCGACAATCTCCTCCAGAATGTCTTCCAGCGTGATCAGCCCCTGGAGCGCGCCATATTCATCGACAACCAGAGCAAAATGCGAACGCCGCCTCAAAAACTGCCGCAGCTGGTCGTCCAGTGTGGTGGTCTCCGGCACAAAATAGGGCTCCTTCATCGCGCCGGCGATCTCGGCGGCCGCCAGCAGACCGGGCATGGGCTCGTTCATATCGAGCAATTCACAAATCCTGGTCAGCAGGTCCTTGGCATGGATCACTCCAATAATCCGTTCTGTTCCCGGTTCATTGACGGGCAGGCGCGAATGCGTTGACGCGGCGCAGACATGGGCGACCGTGTCGAGGCTGGCATCGGCGCTGATCATCTCAATTTCAGATCTGTGGCGCATGACCTCGCGGACGGTGAGGTTGCCGAGATCAAGGGCGCCGAGCACCCGGTCCCGGTATTCTTTTTTGATGGCGCCCGACGAATGGACGAGGGCGATGGTTCCGGCGATCTCCTCCTGCGCCGCCTTGACAGGGCTGGTGTCGTCTTGCCGGACTCCGAACAGGCGCAGCAGGATTTCAGCGAGAAACCGCAGCACGGCGACAATCGGGTGGAACAGAAGCACGACAATTGCAATGACCGAAGACACGCCCCTGGACGCGGCTTCGGGTTTGGATATCGAATAGGTTTTCGGCAGCAGTTCGGCAAAAAACAGGATCAGAAGCGTCATCACCAAAGTCGCCAGAGCCACTCCGGAATCGCCGAAAAGCTGCGTGAACAGGCTTGTTGCCAGGGCCGCCGCCAGAATATTGACGAGGTTGTTGCCGAGGAGAACCGCGCCGATCAGACGTTCGCGGTCGTCGGTGATCCGCAGCGCCCGCGCCGCCGCCCGGTCGCCCTTATCGGCCTGGCTGCGCAGTTTTCCGCGCGATGCGGAAGTGAGCGCGGTTTCCGAACCGGAAAAGAACGCCGACAGGCAGATCAGCAGAAAGATTGCGGCGGAAGTCAGCCAAATGGACATCTCGTAAGCATTGCCGGCAGCAAGTGACAAGCCGTCGGATTCAGTCATCTTTTTTCCCGTCTGGTTTTTAACTCTGTGGTGTTGGCCGCCTCCGGGGCGCAGCCGGTCCGGGGATCAGACCCTCGCGCGGCGGCGGCTGGCGAGCGGATGATGGTCGAGCACCAGTTTCTGCAGCCGTTGGTCAGCGACATGGGTATAGATTTCGGTCGTTGCAATATCTGAGTGGCCGAGCAGCACCTGGATTGAACGCAGATCGGCGCCGTTCTCAAGCAGATGCGTGGCCAGCGCGTGCCGCATCACGTGCGGCGTGACGCTGCCCGGGTCCAGCCCGGCGGCGGCTGCGGCCTGCTTGATCAGACCGTAGATTCGGTGCCGCGTGATGTGTCCGGCCCGACCGCGCGAGGGAAACAGGAACCGCGAAGGCGGGCGGCCCGCGGCCTGCGCCGCGGCCTCAGCCCGGTCCCGCAGCATCAGCCAGCGCGCCAGCGCCTGCGTGGCAGGCCGCGCCAGCGGCACCAGCCGCTCCTTGCCCCCTTTGCCCTTGATCAAGAGCAATTCCGGATCGCCGCGCACCACCGCTTCGGGCAGGGCGGCAAGCTCTGTCACGCGCGCTCCGGTGGCATAAAAAAGCTCCATCAGGCAACTGTTCCTGGCGCGCTCCATTTCCGAATTGCCAAGCGTCTTCGCGGCGTCAAGCAGAAGGCTGACATCGCCGACGGTAAGCACACCTGGAAGCCGGCGGCGCAGCTTTGGATTGCTGAGACTGGCGGTCGGAAGATCTTCGCGCCACCCTTCCTCGCAGGCGAATCCAAACAGCCTCCGAATCGCCGACAAATGGCGCGACCGCGACGATGGCGCCATCCCCGCCGCGGCAAGCGTTCCGAGGTAGGATTCAATTTCGGCCCGTCCGGCTGAACGGAAATCGAAACCGTGTTTTTCCAGATAGGCTGCGAAACGACGCAGATCCCGGCCATAGGCCAGGCATGTGTTTTCAGAAGCTGACCGTTCCGCCTGAGCGGCCTCAAGAAACGCTTCGATCCAATTGTCCGCGTTCATTTTCGCTTTCTGACCGGCGCACCGGTCACTGCGGCGCAGATAGGCGGTGGCGCGCCGTCCCAGAATCCGCCGCCCCCTGCGGCCTGTGGCGTGTTGTCACTTGGAACTGATTGTGACCGTTTCCACAATCGGCCCCTCTGGAGGATCCAATTCGGCAAAATACGCGTAACCGATCAATCCGGCCGCAACGATGACAATCAAAAAAAACAGCCAGCGAATCAATCGCCACATAAGACATTCTCCGAAACGGCAAAAAACAAGCCGTTGCGCCGAGTATACGCGAATTGCAGATAAATTCCAGTGTCAGCGCCGCAGTCATCGGGATTCAGCGATGCGCGGGGGAGGCAATTCGCGGCAATTGCAATTAGGATGGCGCTGAATCCACATTCACCGGCGCCCAGAGAAATGTCAGCCACACACCGCACGCTCAAAAAACCAATCGTGTTTGTCGGCATGATGGGCTGTGGTAAAACAACCGTCGGGCGGGCGGTCGCCAAACGGCTCAAGGTTCCGTTCTTTGACACTGACAGCGAAATCGTGCGTATTGAAGGCGTTCCAATCACCGAGCTGTTCGAGACATTCGGCGAGGCGTATTTCCGCGAAAAAGAATCGTCCGTATTGGCCGGCTGCCTGTGCGGCAGACCCAGATCGATCGCCGTCGGCGGCGGCGCGTATCTGCGGGACAACAACAGGGAACTCATCGACAGCCGCGCCGTCTCAATATGGCTGAAGGCGGAGGTCGACGTCCTTTGGCACCGCGTCAGGCACAAAAGCACGCGGCCGCTGCTGCGGACATCCGATCCGTACAGCACCTTGGCGCAGCTGGTCGCTGAACGTTCTCCCGCATACCGGCGCGCCATGATTCACATCGAATCGGAAAACCGGATTCCTCTCGACGGAATGATTGAACGCACCGTGACCACGCTGCTAGAGGCCCCGGAGCATTACGGGATTTTTGAAGCTGCGTGTTGATATGACGTGTGAAACAGTTCGGGTCGAACTCGGCGCGCGCGGCTATGGGATTCGCATCGGCAGCGGCCTGGTGCGGCAATTGGGAACAGAAATCGCTCCCTTTCTCGCCCGTCCGCGCATCGCCGCAATTGTCGACGAAAACGCCTCCAAACATCATCTGCCGGTTCTGAAGGAAGGGCTTGCGGCAGCCGGAATCGATGTGTCGGCGCTTGCCGTGCCTTCGGGAGAGGCCTCAAAGTCCTGGCCGCAGCTGGAACAGACTGTCGAATGGCTTGTTGAACAGCAGGTCGAGCGAAGCGACACCGTGCTGGCGTTCGGCGGCGGCGTTGTCGGAGACCTCGCAGGATTTGCCGCCGCCATTCTGCGCCGCGGTGTCAACTGTGTGCAGGTCCCCACGACCCTTCTGGCACAGGTGGACAGTGCTGTCGGCGGCAAGACGGGGATCAATTCGCGGTCGGGCAAAAACCTGATCGGCGCATTCCATCAACCGGCGCTTGTGGTTTGCGATATCGACCTTTTGACCACACTGCCGCGCCGCGATTTCCTGGCTGGCTGCGGCGAAGTCGCGAAATACGGGCTTATCCGCGACGCCGAATTCTTCGGGTGGCTCGAATCGACGGCGGCCGGCCTCGGCCCCGGCGACCTGGACGCGGTCGGACGGGCGGTGCGCCGGTCCTGTGAGATCAAGGCGGAATTGGTCTCCGCCGACCAATTCGAGCAGGGCGCCCGGGCGCTGCTCAATCTCGGCCACACATTCGGGCACGCGCTGGAGGCGGCTTGCGGCTACTCAGACAGGCTGCTCCACGGCGAAGCCGTGGCCATCGGGTGCTGCTTGGCCTTTGACCTGTCACGTCTGCTTGGCCACTGCCCGGCAAAGGACGCGGCGCGGGTCGAGAGCTATTTCAAAAAACTGAAAATGAAGACCCGTATTGCCGACATCGAGGGCGGGATGGTTTCTGACGACGCGTTGGTGCGGCTCATGGAACAGGACAAAAAGGTCATTGGCGGACGGCGCCGCTATGTGCTTGCGCGCGCCATCGGCGACGCGTTTGTGACTGACGCGGTCGACACCGGTGCGGTCAAAGAGGTTTTTGCGAACTCCCGCAGGATGCGGTGACGAAAACTCACCTGCGGCTGCAGGACGCGCCGCCCAGCACACAAAACTGGGCGCAGCTCGGATGGTTCAGCAAGACCGACCTTTCAGCCTCCTTCAATGTGTGTCCGAGCTCAAACTGCGGATCGTAGGGCAGCAGCGTGCAGGCGACCACAGCCGGGCGCGCCGCCCCCTTTCGTTTCACCACCATGCGAGACGATGCGCACATCATGTCTTCGGGGCGAACCCGGAGAATCCGCCAGCATTCGGTTGTGATTTCAGGGGCGTCAACCGCCGGTTCGATTTCAGGAAACAAAACGGTTTCCACGGGATCGTCAGGATCGATGGGATATCCGCGCTCGGCATAGAGCGCGGCGTAGCCGCGGCGCGACTCGCGATCGCTCTCAGACCAGATGGTTCGGCCCGCCACCGCCATTCGAATGCCGTTGTCGCGCAGCCAGTCCATCCCCTTGAGACTGATCGCGAACGTGCCTTTGCCGCGTTCGTGGTCATGCCGCGCCTCGCTGTAATGGTCCAGCGAGACACGAATGCGGAATGTTTCCGGCCACTTTTTCCTGATTTCCCTCAACCCTTCCTGCATCATCGGCCGCATCATCGGCCGCATCGCGTTTGACAGCACGAGGACTTCGTATCCCGCCGCAAGGCTGAGTTTGATCATGTCGATGATTTCGGGGTTCATGAAGGGTTCGCCGCCGGTAAATCCGATTTCAGTCACCGACCAGCGCCGCTCTTTCAACTGATGCAGAAAGTCGGCGACTTCGTCGGCGGCGATATACACCAGCCGGTCGTTCAGCGGCGTGCTCTCTATGAAACAGTTCAGGCATGTGATGTTGCAGAGAGTTCCAGTGTTGAACCAAAGCGTCGTCTGCTTCCCCAGCTCGACCCTGGCGCGCCGGGACCCGTCGGCGGTGATCAGGGGATTTTCAAATTTTCCTGGAGGTGCCAGCCGGGGAGAGGATTCGCTGCCGCCGAAATCTTGATTTACAGCTTTATCCATTGGCACCGACCGTAAATCCCCCTGACCGCGGCCCCTCGGGCCGGAGGCACAATGTAGTCTGAAACGCAGGGAAACAAAACGCTCATCTCAACCGGATGAAGACGCCGCATGGCTCTGCGCTTCCCGGCATTACCGATTGTCCTTAACTGGACGCATCGGTTACACCCTGCGGGCGCCCAATGCCAGTATGGGATACAGACTTTGTATCAGATCATTCCTGTCCAGCCATTCGACCTGGTGCTCTTCGGCGCCACCGGCGATCTGGCCCGGCGGGAAATACTGCCGGCGCTTTTCGGCGGCTTCTGCGTCGGCCAGGTTCCCGAAGGCTTCCGTCTCGCCGGCGTGTCGCGGTCGCGGCTGACCGACGAGGAGTTTCGGACGCTTGCCCGCAATGCGATTGTCGAGGCCCGTTCGGCGGCGGCGCGGGATCGCGATGCCATGCGCCGCTTTCTGTCGCGGCTCGAATTCATCTCCACCGACGTGACAGGCGGCAACGGCTGGGACCGGCTCGCGGAATGGCCGCGGCGCGACACAATCAACGCCTATTACCTGTCGGTCGGACCCGCCGTGTTCGAGAGTATTTTCGAACGGCTCGGCAGTCTGCGGATGGTGCGCCCTGACACGCGGATCGTCGTTGAGAAACCGTTTGGTGAAAACCTGGCTTCGGCAAGGCGGCTCAACCGGGTTCTTGCCAGGACCTTCAATGAAGCGCAGATCTATCGAATCGATCACTATCTCGGCAAAGAAACAGTGCAGAACCTGATGGCCCTGCGCTTCGCGAACGCGCTGTTTGAGCCGGTCTGGAACGCGCGGCACATCGACCACATTCAGATCACCGTTGCGGAGTCTGTCGGCATCAAGGGCCGGCAGGGCTACTATGACACAGCGGGCGCCATGCGCGACATGGTTCAGAACCATCTCATGCAGCTGCTCTGCCTGGTTGCCATGGAACCGCCTTCGGCGTTTGAGCCGGACAATGTCCGTGACGAAAAACTGAAGGTTATCCGCGCCTTAGAGCCGGTTTCTTCGAACGATGTCGTGCGCGGCCAGTACAGCGCGCTGAATCATGTCGAAAGCTATCTCTCCGATGCCGACACCGACCTGAGCGCGACCGAGAGCTACATTGCGCTCAGATGCCGCATTGCCAACTGGCGCTGGGCCGGCACGCCGTTTTACCTCCGCACAGGGAAACGGCTGAACACGCGAAAGTCGGAAATCGCCGTCGTGTTCAAGAACCCGCCGCACTCGATTTTCGGCGAAGAAGAGGCCCCGCGCAACAATGTGCTCGCCATCAGGCTGCAGCCCGACGAGGGCATCAAAATGCACGTCACCATCAAGGAGCCAGGCCCTGGAGGGATGCGGCTGACCGAGGCGCCGCTCGACATGAGTTTTGCCGGCACATTGGGACCGGACATCGGCAGGCTGATGAACGCCTACGAACGGCTGATCATGGATGTGATCCGGGGCAATCAGACGCTGTTCATGCGCAATGATGAAGTCGAAGCCGCGTGGGAATGGACAGACGCCGTCATTGACAGCTGGCAGGCGGCGGGCACTGGACCCGAGATTTATGTGCCGGGCAGCGAAGGCCCTCCTTCCGCCGACGAAATCATGGACCGCGGCCGCCGGTGGAGAGGCATCGCCGTTGGCTAAGCTGGTGCGATATTTCCGCCGCGACACCTGGGCCGCCTGCGCCGCCGAACAGATCGCTTCCCGGCTGGAACGGGCGTGCGCCAAACGGGGCAAAGCCGTGCTGATCGCAGCCGGCGGGACGACACCGGCCAAAGTCTACAGCGAACTTGGAAAACAAAGGCTGGACTGGGAGCGTGTGGCGATCGCGCTGTCGGATGAACGGTGGGTCGCAGAGACTTCCGGCCGTTCGAATCTGGCGATGCTTAAAGCGAGCCTCGGCACCGCCGCCGCTTCGCGGGCTCACATCCTTTCGGTCCACGCTCAAGGCATCACAGCGGCGCAAGGCGCGGCCCGCCTTGGCCGCCGATTTGCCGATCTGCAGCCTGCCGATGTCTGCGTGCTTGGCATGGGCGCCGATATGCACACGGCTTCGCTGTTTCCCGGCATGAAGCAGCTGGCGCTGGCGCTGGATGAGAATGCGCCAAACGCGATGGCGGTACAGATGCCCGCGACCGGCGAGAGGCGAGTAACATTGACGCGTCCGGCTTTGCAAAGCGCGGCCCATATTCTGCTGCTGATAACAGGAGAGGCGAAGCGCGGGGCCCTCGACCGCGCCTTGGCGGCTGACAGAGCTGAAACCGCACCGGTGTCCCCGTTCCTGAGCCGGGCGACAGTGCACTATTGTGAATAGGCCCCGATGACCTGGCAAAAGCTTGCGCGGCACCGTGAGCGCTTGAAATCCACTTCAATTGCGGCCCTGTTCGCACAGGACCCGGGGCGCGCTTCGCGGTATTCGCTGCGCATCGGCGATCTCTTATTTGACTATTCCAAGACCCGCATCGATGAGAAGGCGTTTCGCGCGCTTTTGGAACTCGCCGATTCCCGCCGCGTGACCGCGCAGCGCGATTCCATGTTCGCTGGCGAATTGGTCAACAACACCGAACAAAGGGCGGCGCTGCACACGGCGCTTAGGAATCCCGGTGACATGTCACTCGTTGTCAGCGGCGCCGACATCGTGCCGGAGATCCATTCCACGCTTGAGCGCATGGAGAGGCTTGCCGATGACGTCCGCAGCGGCAGGCAGTGCGCGGCAAACGGCGAAAAATTCACCGACGTTTTACATATCGGCATCGGGGGATCGGATCTCGGGCCTGCAATGGCGAGCGATGCCCTCTTCCCCTATGGCGACGGACCGGCGCCGCACTTCCTTTCCAATGTCGATGGCGCGCAGGCGGCTGAAATGCTTGCCGCGCTTAACCCGCGCACAACACTGGTCATTGTCGCATCGAAAACATTCACAACCATTGAAACGATGACCAACGCGCGAACGGTCCGCCAGTGGCTGGCAACGGGCGCCGGCGGCGATTCGCCCGAAGCTCAGTTTGCCGCTGTGTCGTCCAAGCCAGGGGAATGCGTGGCATTCGGCCTTCGCCGCGACCGTGTGTTTGGCTTTGGCGCCTGGGTCGGCGGGAGATATTCGCTCTGGGGACCTGTCGGGCTGGCTCTCATGGTCCGCATCAGCGGCGGCGGCTTCCGCGATGTTCTGGCAGGCGGCCACAGCATGGACCGGCATTTCGCGCAGGCGCCGCCAGCGTTGAACCTGCCGATCGTGCACGGGCTGATCGGCATTTGGCACAATCAGGTCTGCGGCCTCCCGACCCGGGCGGTGCTGCCATACGACCACAAGCTGAGGCGCCTGCCGGCCTATCTCCAGCAGCTGGCGATGGAATCGAACGGAAAATCGGTCACACGCTGCGGGGAGAAGCTGCAACACTCCTCCGCCGCCGTCGTTTGGGGCGAGCCGGGAACCAACGGCCAGCACGCGTTCTTTCAGGCGCTTCATCAAGGCAATCAGATCGTTCCGTGCGAATTCCTGGTTGCCGCGGAGGGTCACGATCCGGCGTATTCGCGCCATCACGATCTCCTCGTCGCCAACTGCCTGGCGCAGTCCGAAGCCTTGATGCGGGGACGCGGCGCACCGGAAACGGATCGCACCGGCCCGGCGGACGCTCATCGCCGCTTCCCAGGCAACCGGCCGTCGTCGACGCTGATTTATCCGAAGCTCACACCATTCGTACTCGGTCAGATCATTGCCCTCTATGAACACAGCGTGTTCGTCGAGGGCGCGATTCTCGATATCAACAGTTTCGATCAATGGGGGGTCGAACTCGGCAAAGAGATGGCGGAACGGCTGCTGCCCCGCGTCGCCGGCGGCGACGGTCCAGCCAGCGGCAACAGCTCCACAGAATTGTTGCTGGGATTTGTCCGCACGGCCCGCGGCGCGGAATGATCGGAGGCAGGAAATTTGGAGCGGGTGATCGGAATCGAACCGATGACATTCAGCATGGGAAGCTGACGTTCTGCCTCTGAACTACACCCGCTCTGGGGGCAATCTGTCACCTTCCACTCGGGTCGTCAAGCGGCCGGCAGCGCCAGATTCAGAATCAGATTGAACGGGCCGCGCGAAGCACCCTGCGTCTATCTTCGCCGCCGCCGCCGCGCCCCCGGCTTGGACGCATCGCCGCCGGATTTATTGAACAGCCGGTTCCCCAGCGTCACCGTCCTGGAAAGCTCAGGGAACGGGTCGGTCGCGTGTGGCAATGCGTTGGCATTTACGAAGTGCTCCTGAAACTTTGGCTCAACAGCGGTTTCGATTTTTTCGATGCTTTTGACCACGTCTTCAATGTCGCGCCGCGCCGCCACACTGCATAACGCCATGCGGGCGCCGGTTCCGGCGGCATTGCCCGCTGAACTGACCCGGTCGAGGCGGCAGTCGGGGATCATGCCGAGAACCATCGCATGGCGCGTCGAAATATGGGAGCCAAATGCGCCTGCAAGCACAATCCGGTCTACGGAATCGGCGCCGTACTCGTCCATCAGGAGACGGGCTCCGGCGTAGAGCGCGGACTTTGCCAGCTGAACCGCGCGAATGTCTCCCTGCGTGATGAGAATCCTGGGTTCGTCCCCGGCTTCGCCTTGATAAAGCAGGTAAGAAAAAGTGCGGCCGTCCTTAACCATTCGGTCAGTGCCGGTCTGATCCGGCGAGCCGATCAGTCCTGACGCATCCACCAAGCCGCAAATCCGCATCTCGGCGATCGCTTCGATAATGCCTGAACCGCAGATTCCGGTGACCCCGGCCGCCGCCGCAAACTCCGGACGGTCAGACCACAGGTCGCAGCCGACGATCTTGAACTTTGGCTCCTTTGTCTCGGGATCGATGGCAACCCGCTCAATCGCGCCCGGAGCGGCGCGCTGCCCGGAACTGATTTGCGCGCCTTCGAAGGCCGGGCCCGTCGGCGAAGAGCATGCCAGAACCCGCGTCTTGTCTCCGAACACGATCTCGGCGTTGGTACCGACATCCACAACCAGCAGCCGTTCATCCGATTTGTGCGGCTGTTCCGAGAGGATAACGGATGCGCAGTCGGCTCCGACATGCCCCGCAATGCAGGGAAGAATGTAAATCTGCGCGGCCTCTGGAATCGCTGAGATATCCAGCGAGCGGGCATCGGCGGCAACCGAATCCGCTGTCGCCAGCGCAAACGGCGCCTGGCCAAGCTCAACCGGGTCAATGCCGAGCAGCAGATGATGCATGACCGGGTTGCAGACGAAAACCACCTCCAGAATCTGCTCTGGCCCGACAGCGGCATCGGCGGCGATTTCGGAAAACAATGAGTTCAGCGCGTCACGGACTGTCCGGGTCATTTCTCCGCTGCCGCCGGCATTGAGCATCGCGTATGAAACGCGGCTCATCAAATCCTCGCCAAAACGGATCTGCGGATTCATGGTTCCCGACGAGCCCGCGACCCTGCCGTCATTCAAGCTGCACAAATGGGCCGCGATTGTTGTCGAGCCAAGATCGACAGCCAGCCCGAATATCTCCTTTTCGAAATAGCCGGGCCACATGCCGATGATCCTCGGCAGACCGCCTCCGCCGTTATGCACCGCCACGGTCGCCGTCCAGTTTCCCTTGCGGAGAACGGGCTGCATTGTCCGGAGAATGGAAACATCTATGGCGGCATCGGCGATATTCCACTGCGACCGCAGCGCATCGCGCACCCTTTCGAGATCGCCGGACGGTTCGTGCATGTCCGGTTCCGCAACTTCGATGTAGTGCAGCCGGACCGCCGGATCCATGTCAACCGGCCGCTCGTCTGCGGATTTGCGAATGACCTGTTTGTGAACCTGCGATTCGACCGGGACGTCGATGACAACGTCGCCGGCGATCTGCGCCTGGCAACCCAGCCTGCGACCGGTTGTCAGTCCCCGTATGCGGTCATAGCGCTCTTCCACCGCGTTCCACGGCGACAGGGAACCGGGATCGCAGTTTATCCCGTGTTTCGGGAATGAACCGAATGACGGCGCGACCTGGCAGCGCGAACAGATGCCGCGCCCGCCACAAACGCTGTCGAGGTCGACGCCAAGCTGCCGGGCCGCCTGCAGAACGGGTGTGCCGACAGGAAATCGCCCCCGTTTTCCCGAGGGCGTAAAAACCGCAAGTGGTTCCCGTTCAGGCATGCTGCGACAGTCAGGCTCCTTCTATTGGCGCCGGCGGCGGCCGCGTGCGCGCCGCTGCTGCAGATCCTGGCGCTGTTCGACCCGCGGTTTGTGGTGCCGGATCCACACCGAACCGTGCGGGTCGTGATCCATGAGAAGATTGGCGGCGCGAATGGCCGCCATTTCCTGCGGGCGCACAGGATTCATGATCGCTGAGGTCATGCCGGCCGCAATAGCCATGGGCAGAAACGCCGAATTGATGGCATGCCGCTCAGGAAGTCCGAAGGAGATGTTTGAAGCGCCGCAGGTCGAGTTGACATCCAGCTCTTCTCGGAGCCGCCGCACCAGCGCAAAAACCTGTCTTCCGGCAGTCGCCATCGCGCCGACAGGCATCACCAGCGGATCGACCACGATATCGTGCGCCGGTATCCCGTGGTCGGCGGCTCTTTCAACGATTTTGCGGGCCACATCGAACCGCACGTTGGGATCCTCGGAGATCCCTGCGTCGTCATTTGAAATTGCGACCACCGGAACGGCGAATTTCTTCACTAGCGGCAAAATCGTCGCGAGCCGCTCTTCCTCGCCGGTGACCGAATTCAGCAGCGGCCGTCCCTCGCAGGCTTCCAATCCGGCTTCCAGCGCCCCGGGAACCGAACTGTCGATACAGAGCGGCACGTCCACCGTCGCCTGCACCAGTTTGATGAGCCGGGTCATGAGTATCGGTTCAGTTTCATTCGGATTCGGGTTGGAATTGTAAACGACGCCGGCATTGACATCGAGCATTGCGGCGCCGCACTCGACCTGCTGCAGGGCGTCTTTGACAACAGTGTCGAATTTTTCCGCCTCAAGTTCCGTCGCCAGCGTCTTGCGGCCGGTCGGATTGATACGTTCGCCAATGACACAGAACGGTTCATCAAAGCCAATCACAGCGGTCTTGCTCTTGGATTCGACGATGGTTCGGGTCATGGACCGTGCTCCTTCGAACTATCTCGCCGGCAGCGCGGCCGCATGACTTCGCCCCCATTCCGCGCCGGCGCGGATGCCTCCGAGCGGGAACACGTGCACGCCGGAGATTTTCGACCCTTTGTGGCGCGATTTGTAGCGAGCCAGTTCACGCACAATTCCCGTCGGTTCGATCGGCTGCAGCATCTTGTTGAAATCGGTCGCCCGGCGCTGAAGCATGCGCAGCGAGGGGCCAACCCCACACGCCAGCGCGAACTTGATCAGAGTCTGAATCTTGGCGGGGCCCGCGACCCCGACATATATCGGAAGCGCGATGCCGGCGGCGGCAATCCGCTCCGACCAGGATATAACCGGGGCGGCATCAAAAACAAACTGTGTCGCCAGCGCCATCCTCGCATCGGTGTTGTGTGAAAAAGCCTGTTTATCTTTCAGGGCCGCGTCTGTGGCGGCGAAACCGCCATCGGGATCAATATCCTTGTTTCCTTCCGGATGGCCCGCCACATGCAGATCCGTGAAACCGGCCTTGTCAAACAGCCCGGTGTTCAAGAGCTGCATTGCAGAGTGGAATTCTCCAACCGGTTTTGCGATTCCGCCGGCCAGCACCAAGGCTTGGCGCACACCCGCCTCACTCTGATATCCGTCAATGAGCTGCGAAAGCTCTTTCCGGTTTCGGATCGCTCTTGCGGTGAAATGCGGCAACACAGGAAAACCTTCGCCTGCGACCCGTCTTGCGGCGTCCACCATCCGGTCTGCCGCCGTGCCTTCGATATGTGCGATGTAGACTCTCGTGCCGGGCGGCAGAATGTCCCTGAAATCGGCGATTTTCTCGGCGGTTCGGGGCATGACCTCCAACGAAAAGCCCTGCACGAATCCTGCCAGGCCGTCGGTGTCAGATTTTGCCGCAAGACCCATCGGAACTGCCTCTTTCAGTGCGGTCAATCCTGGCTCGGGACCATCGGCATCAAGCTCAGCCCCAGCCGCCATTGTCGATCAGGACCTTTAGCCGGCCGCGGTCAAATTCCCGGTCGAGGCGATTCGCTTCCCGGCTGGCAATCTCTTCAGCCTCGCCGGCCGCCGGGCGCGGCTCGGACTTGCGCCATTCCCGCAAATAAGCGTCGGTGTCACGCGCTCCGACCCGCATGGCACAGCGGTCAATGGCGTGTTCGAATCGCTCAGGCAGCTGGACTTTCGCCGCGCTCCGCCCTTTGCCGACAATGACCTGGGCCGGAATGTCGCGCCAATAAACAATTGTCACATCAGGCATGGCCGCCGCGCTCCCACTGCGAATCCGGCGCCTTCTATAGTTTTGCCGCGTCAAATGAGAATGAAAAATGAAATCAGTTGCAATGAAATTCATTGAATATTACCGTGGGCATGGTTTGCTTGGCCAGACTATGGCTCCAGCGGAACCCTGCGGGCGCGCATCACAGAGTGAAAAATTTGAGCAGACAACGCAGTTCCGGCCGCGGAATGCGGGAGTTGAAGGTGCGGGTGAAAACAGCCAAAGGCCGATCGACCGGATCGACGCGGTGGCTGGAACGGCAATTGAATGACCCGTATGTGAAACGCGCCCGCGACGAGGGCTGGCGGGGCAGGGCGGCATACAAACTCATTGAGATTGACGATAAATTCGGTTTCCTGAAGCCCGGACACCGCGTTCTGGATCTTGGCTGCTCGCCCGGGGGATGGTGTCAGGTGGCGGTGCGGCGGGTCAATGCGCTGCAAGAGCGCCGGGCGGCGCCTGTCGGCCGCGTCGTGGGAATTGACCTGAAGGAAACTGAGGAAATCGCCGGGGCGGAATTGCACGTGCTTGATTTTTTGGACTCCGAGGCCCCGGAAACCGCTAGGGCAATTCTTGGCGGACCGGTGGATGTGGTGCTTTCCGATATGGCGGCGCCGGCCGTGGGTCACAAAAAGACCGATCACCTGCGAACAGTGGCTCTCGCCGAGGCCGCAGCTTCGTTCGCTTTCGAGGTTTTGGCTGAGGGCGGCGTGCTGGTGGCCAAGGTTCTTGCCGGCGGCGCCGAAGCGGGGCTACAACACGATCTCAAAATTCGATTTCACACTGTCCGCAATGTGAAACCTCCAGCAAGCCGCAGCGACAGCTCCGAACGATATGTTGTTGCTATGGGCCACCGCGTTTGACCCGGGAGCCGCCGCATGCACGCAGAGGTGCGCAGTCAAGGCGGGCGAAACGCCAAACAGGTGAGATTGCAATGACCAGGACCGCCAGCCATCAGATCGGCGACTATGAAGTTGTCGTGCTGAAAGACGGAGGATTGGAGTTCGACTACGAGGTGTTTCCGGGCGTCGCGGATGAGCAGCTCGACGGAATGCTTGAAGCCGCTGGCGTGCCGTCGATAGAGACCAATTTCAATGCATTGCTTTTCCGCTTGGCCGATCGGTGCGTGTTGGTCGATGCCGGCGCCCGCGACTTCTTCGGACCTGGAGCCGGCAACATGCCGGAAGCCATGGCGGAGGCCGGGCTGCGTCCCGAAGATGTCAGGATTCTGGCGATCACGCATTTGCACCCCGACCATATTGGCGGCACGATATCTGTCGAAGGCGCGGCCGTGTTTCCGAACGCGGAAATGGTGATTTCAGAGACTGAGCACAATTTCTGGACCAATGATTCCAACTTCGTCAATGCCGATGACACCGCCAGAGAGTGGCGGGGAATCGCAGCAGCGGTTTTGGAAAGCTACGCGGGCAGGGTGCGGACCGTCGGGGCAGACCGTGAATTCGCTCCGGGACTGACCTTTGCCGACCTGCCAGGACACACGCCCGGCCATGTTGGCATACGTCTCGACTCCGGCGGCCAGCAGTTTATTCACACCGCTGACGTCGTTCAGGCGCCGGTCCTGCAGCTCGCCAACCCCGGTCTTTCGACCGGATTTAACCTTGACCGGACAACCGCGGAATCAGTCCGCTGGAAAGTGTTCGACATGATTGCGACCGACCGAATGCTGTGCACAGGCTCGCATTTTCTTAACTGCCAGGTCGGTCATCTCGAAAAGACAGACAGCGGTTTCCGGCTGACAGCTGTGTGACAGAAGCCAGAGCATATCGGAAACGAAACGTTCCGGCGCAATCACGAAGGTGTGCGCAGATGATTCGCGTTTGATCTCACAAAGTTTCACTCGGCAATTCATCAGGACAAGTGCCAGGCCAAGAAATTTGTCGTCAAATCACTTGCAACACATTGTTGTTACATTATTTTTTGAAAAACAGTGTCAACCGAAAATTTTCCCTTGTATTGTTCGTTTTTTGTTCTTATATGTGTATTCCTCGAACATAATTTGAACACAGTGCCGCTGTCAATTTCGCGACGCGCAACATATAAAGGGAGACTGGCAATGGCTGCAAAAGTCATAAATCTTGAGAGGCGGGAGATGGACAAAAAGAAGGCCCTAGAATCGGCACTTGGGCAAATCGAACGCAATTTTGGCAAGGGCTCGATTATGCGGCTTGGCCAGGAAGGGGCGGTGTGGGATATTGCTTCGGTCTCAACGGGCTCCCTCGGGCTTGATATTGCGCTGGGGATCGGCGGACTGCCAAAGGGACGCGTTGTCGAAGTTTACGGACCGGAATCATCTGGAAAAACGACATTGGCGCTGCACGTCGTCGCCGAAGAGCAAAACTCCGGCGGCATCTGTGCATTCGTCGATGCCGAACACGCGCTGGACCCCGGTTATGCCAAAAAACTCGGCATCGACCTGGATGAGCTTTTGATCTCCCAGCCCGACACAGGCGAACAGGCCCTTGAGATCACCGATACGCTGGTGCGGTCCGGCGCCGTTTCGCTCATCGTTGTCGACTCAGTGGCCGCATTGACACCGAAGTCCGAACTCGAAGGTGAAATGGGAGACTCCCAGGTCGGCACCCAAGCCCGCCTTATGAGCCAGGCCATGCGGAAACTCACGGGATCGATCAGCCGTTCCAATTGCATGGTGCTGTTTATCAACCAAATCCGTATGAAGATCGGCGTGATGTTTGGATCGCCGGAAACCACGACCGGCGGCAATGCTCTGAAGTTCTATTCGTCCGTGCGGCTGGATATTCGCCGCATCGGCGCAATCAAGAACCGCGACGAAGTCATTGGAAACACCACACGGGTCAAGATTGTGAAGAACAAGATGGCCCCTCCGTTCAAGTTGGCGGAATTCGACATTCTTTACGGTTCGGGGATTTCCAAATCCGGTGAATTGATCGACCTCGGCATCAAAGCCGGAATCGTCGAGAAATCGGGTTCGTGGTATTCCTATGGCGACGAACGGATTGGCCAGGGCCGGATGAATGCAATTGCCTTCCTCGACCAAAATCAACCGATCGCTGACGAAATTGAAGGCAAAATCCGCGCCTTTCACGGGTTTGAGACGGACCAGAGCAAGGCGAAGGCTCTTGAGCAAGAATCTGCCGCCGGCTGATCGGACAAAAAAGGGAATTATATCGAAAAGTCACATTTCTGCTTAACGACCCCCCCCCAATGGCATTCGGATAGATTTGCGGCCACGGAGTGATTTTTTCGCCGTCCCGCAAGTTGTTGACATAACGGGACTTTCGGCGCGGGAATATTTTTTTCTCCGCCCCCCTTGACAAGCGCCCGGCGATCTGCATGCTGTGGTCAGGCAGATGCGGGAATCGCCCATGGACCAGCGGATCATCGACCTCAAGTCGACCACCTTCTCGGGCCGCCGCCTGAACCGGCGGCAGATCGCCGACGTCCAGGAGACCGTCGAGATGCTCCCGAACGACAGCCGCAACGAACTTGCGAAGACCATCTGCGAGCATCTCGGATGGAAGACGGCGAAGGGGGCCTGCAAGGTCGGGGCCTGCCTCGGGATGCTGGAGACGCTGGAGAGCCACGGCATCCTCAGGCTGCCGCCGAAGCGGGAGGACAGCGTCCGCGACATGAAGGCCGTCGACGCGCCGGCCTGGACCTCCGCCTCGGACCCGCAGCCGGAGATCGCGGCGCCGCTGTCCGGCCTGCGTCCGCTTCGCGTCGAGCCCGTCACCGACACCGGGGGGCGGCAGCTGTGGAACGCTCTCGCCGACCGCCACCACCACCTCGGCTACAGGCGCCCCTTCGGGGCGCATGTCCGCTGCTTCGTCACCGACAGGGAGGGGCGCAGGCTGGGGTGCCTGCTGTTCGATGCGGTGACGAAGCGGCTCCCGTGCCGGGACCGCTGGATCGGATGGACGGACCGGACACGCGACCGCAGGCGGCGCCTCATGGTCGTCAACTCCCGCTTTCTGGTGTTTCCATGGGTGCGGTCGAAGAACCTGGCCTCCTCGGCGCTGGCCATGGCGACGCGGCGGCTCGCGGACGACTGCGAGCGCATCCACGGGTTCCGGCCCGTCCTCTGCGAGACCTTCATCGACGAGACCCGGTTCAGGGCCTCGTGTTACCGCGCCGCCAACTGGAAACGCATCGGGGAGACCGCCGGCAGGGGAAAGCCGCGCAAGGGCGTCTATGTGATGCCGCTCTGCGCGGGCGCCCGCGAGATCCTGCGCGGCGGCGGGCGTCGCGCTGCCGCAGGACGAGCCTCCGGCGGCGTCGACCGCCTGCGAGGCGAGGGAGAAGCTCGACGAGGCCGCGTTCAAGCGCCTGCACCGGGAGATCCTCGCCGCCGGTCCCGAAGTCCCGCCCTGGAAGGGCCGCAGGATCCTGGCCATCGACGGCTCGAAGATCACCCTGCCGAGGGAACTGCTGCACGCCGGCCACCGCATTCCGAACGACAATGCCCACTGCCCCCAGGGCATGGTCAGCGTCCTTTACAGGCTGCGCGACCGCATCCCGGTCGACTTCAACCTGTTCGGCCACGAGAACGAGCGGGAGGCCGCTCTCACGCACCTGGACCATGCCCGCGAAGGCGACGTCATCGTCTGCGACAGGGGGTGCTACTCGTTCGCGATGGCGCTGGCCCACAGGGAACGCGGGCTGGACTTCGTCTTCCGCATCCCGGGGAACGCCAACCCCGTGTTCGGCGACTTCATCGCCTCGGGTGAAAACGACCGGGCCGTCACCCTCGACGCGCCCAGGGACGAGACCGCGCTGCGCGGCAGGAGCCTCCGCGTCCGCCTGGTCCGGCACACAGCCGGGGACACGGAATACCGTCTGGCGACCTCCCTGTCCGACGCCGGCCGCTTCGACATCCAGGCGCTCTCTGACCTCTATCACGGGCGCTGGCAGGTCGAAGAGGGATACAAGACAGGAAAGGCCGTGATCGAGAGCTTCCACGCAAAGTCCGGGCGCGGCGTCCGCCAGGAACTCTACGCCGCCTTCACACTGATCACCCTCGCACGCCTGTTCGCCAACCGCTGCGACCATGACATCAGCCACGGTCCCGGCGATGACGGCCTGCCGGCCATGCGCGCCAACTTCAGGAACGGGCTGAGACTGGCGGGGCGCGAAATCGAGGCCATGTTCCTCAGGCAGAGCGAAATGGCCGCACAATCGGTCAGGCGGATCATGACCGGCCTCTCGCAATGCATCCAGCGCGAAAGGCCAGGGCGAAACCACAGGCGGGAGTCCAGGCAGCCAGTGAGCAAGTGGCAGAGACGACGCGCCGCCTGACAGAACCAGACCACCAGAAAGCCCCCGGCTTCCGGCAAAAAGCCCGAAGCACAGGGGGTTTCCTTATCCGAACGGCAAAAATCACTATCCGAATGCCATTGCCCCCCCGTTGAGCGACCTATCTTATAGTCGCGCAACGGGGACCGTCATGGCGAAGAAAGCGCCGGGCAAAGCGCATCGCAAGGGACTCGCAGACAAGTTCCCGGACGACGACACGGCCCGCTCGTGGGTCGAACGCATCCGCTGGCCGCAGGGTCCGTATTGCCCGCGCTGCGGTAGCTTCAATGTCCAAAGCGGCATCAAGCACAAGACCATGGCGCATCGCTGCCACAACTGCGAAGGCAAGCCCATGTTCACGGTGCGCCGCGGCTTCGTCATGGCCGGGACGAAAATGTGCTGTCGCGTATGGGCTATCGGCATCTATCTGTTCTTGACCACCATCAAGGGCCTATCGTCCATGAAGCTGCACTGGGAGCTGAACATCTGCCAGAAGGCGGCATGGTTCCTGCTGCATCGGTTGCGTTATGCTTTCGAGGAAGAACACGGCCAGTTTTCCGGCCCGGTAGATGCGGACGAAACGCACATAGGGGCAGCCGGAAACGCCCCCCTCAACGAGAATGCCATCTTGATTGTCGCGCCAAAATCCCGGCCTTGCCCAATGCCAGCGGTTCCATGCGTGCAGCGACCGCAGCTTCTATGTCGAGCGGGAGCGCATGCATCGCATCATCTTCGACAAGGATGGAGAGCAATTCCACGTCGGCGATGGGCGCATATGGGCGAGCATGCGCCGTTCATGACGCTGACCGTCCGGCTGGGCGATGACGGCCAATGCATTCCCATAGATGAGGCGCAGACGGCATGGCAGCCGTGGCAAGTGCGCCGAAAAGCACTTGAAGAAACGCTAATCGGATGAGTGCCGTTCAAATTCCGCCGCTCAAGATACAAGGCATCAAGACGAAGGCGGTCCCGTTCATTCAGGATAGCATCGATTGGGACGGTGTTGGCCGTTGGATAGAACCTTTCGTCGGGTCCGCCGTCGTTCCTTTCAACATCGCGCCCAAACACGCTCTGCTAGGCGATGCAAACCCGCACCTGGTTCGCTTCTATGCGGCGTTACAGGCAGGGACAGTCACCGGCGCGACAGTGCGAGCATTCCTGGAGCGGGAGGGCGCACGGCTTCTGCGGGACGGGCAAGAGCATTTCTATCGGGTCCGGGACCGTTTCAATGACAGTGGAGACCCGCACGATTTCCTGTTTCTGAACCGCGCCTGCTTCAACGGTTTGCTACGATTCAACAAGAAGGGACGCTTCAACACCCCCTTCTGCCGGAAGCCTGAGCGGTTCCGTCCAGCCTATATCACGAAGATTTGCAACCAAGTCCAACGGGCCGCTGATAGCATGAAGGGGAAGGCATGGGAATTTGTCTGCACTGATTGGAGCGAGATTCTGAGCGAAGCGCGTGAAAAAGATTTCGTCTATTGCGACCCGCCATACGCCGGAAGATTCACGGACTATTTCAATTCGTGGACCGACGAAGATGCTGAGCAATTGGAACATGGCCTAAAAGGACTTCCATGCCCGTTTCTCTATTCAATGTGGTCCGAGAACAAATATCGGAGAAATGATCGCTTGCACGAAGCGTTCTCGGACTATGAGATCAGGACTTTCTCTCATTTCTACCATTTAGGGGCAACAGAAGACCTTCGGAACGGTATGACAGAAGCATTGGTTGTCGGATGAAGGAATTCATCTTGAGGGCGCTTGAAAAAGTCCAGAACGGATATTCTCTATGCGGCGTCGTAGATCGCAGGGTGCGCGTTTACCCGTTGGGTTCTGATACGAAGGTTATCAGCACGCTATTCGAGCTTGTGGCTCGTCAAGCGGTCGCATTCTACGACGACAACGCAGGGATGCTATTGGTCGAGGGATATGCCCGAAAGTTGGTGCCGAGTCTGAAAAGGCGGCATATCAAGGCGGCATGCCGTGTGTTTTCCGAGATCCTTAGAGTTTGAATCTTAAGTCTTTGTTTTTAATATATATTTTGATTTCAAGCACTTATCTCCCGCGCCACCCGCCTCATCAGAAACCGGCAGGCTGCGAGCTGCGCCCAGGCCGCGGAGCTCTCCAGGCTCCGCTCGTGATCCTTCGCCAGACGCCTGCACCGCGACATCCAGGCGAAGGTCCGCTCCTCCACCCAGCGGCGGCAGAGGACGGTGAAACCCTTGATTTCCTTGGGCTTTTGCACGATTTTCAGCACCGGACCGAGGCCGTGTCTGGCCAGTTCCTGCTCCAGCTTCGGTCCGGCGTAACCGCCGTCCGCCCACAGTTTCGCCACCTGCGGCGCCTTCTCCAGCATCGCCAGGATCAACTCCACAGCGCCGTCCCGGTCCTGCACCGAGGCCTCGTGAACCGCGATCGTGATCGGGGTTCCCTCCGTGTCCACCGTGATGTGGCGCTTCCTGCCCTTGATCTTCTTTCCGGCGTCATACCCCGACGGCCCGCCGCTCTCCGTCGTCTTCACCGGCCGGCTGTCGATCACAGCCGCCGCCGGCATCCCGTTCCGAGCATGAACTGGATGGCGTTGACAACCTTCCGCATGTCGAGGGTGCGGGGACGCCCCATTTTCGAAGGAGGCGGGATGAGCGGCTCGATCACGGACCATTCGGCGTCCGTCAAATCGGTTTCATATCCGTCCGTCGGTCGTTTATACTGCTCCTGAGTGGTCTTGTTCCAAGCCATGTGGTCCTCCATTTCTGGTGTGGTATTCAGATGGTATGTGCCACATCTGGGGAGGCCACTCAACTTTTAGGTCAAAATCTTACACATCGCGAACTGCCGGGCCGGAACATTGGCAAACCTCTGTATAGTGGACAGCTTTGTTCTAGGGGGGTAATTGCCTCTGCGAACATGCCAAACAGGGGCCGCCGCGCATGACAGGGCTGAGTGAGATTCGGTCTGCGTTTCTGAAGTATTTTTCGGACAACGCTCACACGGTTGTTGCCAGCTCACCGCTGGTTCCGCGGAATGACCCGACGCTGATGTTCACGAATTCCGGCATGGTCCAGTTCAAGAATGTGTTCACCGGGATTGAGAAGCGAGACTACTCCCGCGCTGTGACCAGTCAAAAGTGCGTTCGCGCCGGCGGCAAACACAATGATCTCGACAATGTGGGCTACACCGCGCGCCATCACACGTTTTTTGAAATGCTCGGCAATTTTTCATTCGGCGATTATTTTAAAGACGACGCCATCGCCTATTGCTGGGACTTCGTCACGCGCGAGCTTGGCGTCGACCCTAACCGCTTGTTGGCGACGGTGTACCACGAAGACGATGAAGCGGCGGCGCATTGGAAGAAAGTCGCCGGGCTGCCAGACAGCCGCATTATCAGGATTTCCACCGCGGATAATTTTTGGACAATGGGGCCGGTTGGACCTTGCGGCCCATGCACAGAGCTGTTTTTCGACTATGGCGAAGATATTCCCGGTGGTCCGCCGGGCAGCGCCGATGAAGACGGAGATCGATTCACCGAGATCTGGAATCTCGTGTTCATGCAGTTTGAGCAGCACGAAGACGGCCGCTGCGAATCCCTGCCGAAACCATCGGTCGACACCGGAATGGGCCTCGAGCGCATCGCCGCCCTGCTGCAGGGCGTACGCGACACTTACCGTACCGACGTCATCCGCTCGCTGATTGAAACGGTCGCAAACGCCACGTCAACCGACCCCGACGGCGAGGAAGGCGTGCATCACCGGGTCATCGCGGATCACCTGCGTTCAACGGCATTCCTGATCGCAGAAGGTGTCATGCCGACCAAGGACGGGAGGGGCTATGTCCTCCGACGCATCATGCGGCGGGCAATGCGGCATGCTTTTCTGCTTGGCGCCAAAGAACCCGTGATGCACCGGATTGTGCCGGAATTGGTTTCGCAGATGGGTGCCGCTTTTCCAGAACTTGTCCAGGCGCGTTCGACGATCGAATTCACATTGCTCGATGAGGAAACCCGCTTCCGCCGCACGTTGGGGCGCGGTCTGGGGCTGTTGGACGAAGAGCTGAGGCGTCTTCCCGAAGGCTCCGAACTGCCGGGCGAAACGGCCTTCAAACTCTATGACACTTTTGGATTTCCATTGGACCTGACCCAGGACGCTGTGCGCGAATCAGGGCGGACAGTCGATGTTGCGGCCTTTGACGCTGCCATGGGCGAACAGCGCCGGCGGGCCCGCGCCGCTTTGGGCGGTATCGGCGAGGAGGCCGAAGACGCCAAATGGTTTGAAATCGCTGAAACCCTGGGGACCACCGAGTTTCTCGGTTACGAAACCGAAGGGGCGGAAGGGCAGATTCTGGCGATTCTACGTGATGGGTCTGAGGTTGAACAAGCCGGCTTGGGCGATTCCGTTCAGGTCATTGTCAACCAAACGCCGCTTTATGCGGAGGCCGGAGGGCAGGTCGGCGACCAAGGCATTTTGGTGACAGTCGACGGCAAAGCCGAGATCGCTGACACGCAGCGGCGCGCAGCTGTTTATGTTCACGAAGCGACTGTCACCGTAGGGAAAATCGCCCAAACGCCAGCGGTGCTCAAGGTCGATAGCGACCGCCGCCGGAAAACGCGCATGAACCACTCCGCGACCCACCTGCTGCATGAAGCGCTGCGGTCGGTGTTGGGCAGCCATGTGGCGCAGCGCGGCTCACTTAACGATTCCGGCCGTCTGCGGTTTGATTTTTCGCATTTCGGCGCATTGTCTTTGGATGAATTGGCGGCAGTCGAACGCGAAGTGAATGCCCATATCCGGGAGAATTCACCGGTCATAACCCGCACCATGACCCCCGATGACGCGGCCAAGGCTGGAGCTTTGGCGCTGTTCGGTGAAAAGTATGGGGACGATGTGCGGGTCGTGTCCATGGGCCGCAAAGAAAATTCCGGCAAGGGTCCCGAAGGACACTCCTATTCCGTCGAACTTTGCGGCGGCACCCATGTGGAAACGATTGGAGAAATCGGCCTTTTTGTCACCGTCGACGAGAGCGCATCCGCCGCAGGCATCCGCAGGATAGAGGCCCTGACCGGCGAGACCGCCTTCGCGTATCTTTCCGGCCAGGATCGATTGCTGGCCGAAATCTCACTGCTGCTGAAGGCGCCTCCGCCTGAGTTGCCGGGAAGAATCAAATCGCTGCTGAATGAGCGCAGAACGCTGCAAGGTGAAGTCGAACGCCTGCGGCGCGCGGCTGCGGTCGGAGGCGGGACCGGCGGCGGTGGGACAGTTGACAAAAGGATCAATGGCGTCCGCTTTGTCGCACAATCGCTTTCCGGCGTGCCTGGGAAAGAGCTGCCTGCCTTGATCGACAGCCACAAGGAAAACATTGGCACTGGCATTGTTGCCATCGCCGCCAGTTCCGGCGGCAAGTCCGCAGTGGCAGTTGGGGTCACAGATAACCTTGTCGCCCGGTTTTCCGCGGTTGACATTGTTCGTTGCATGACACCGGCAATTGGGGGTTCAGGCGGGGGCGGGCGACCGGACCTCGCTCGCGGCGGCGGCCCGGCAACAGACGGATGCGCCGATGCGCTGTCGGCGGCGGAAAGCTACATCGAGGGAGTTTAGAATGAGCGCTTACTGGATTGCGCGTGTCGACGTGACAGATGCCGACACCTACGCAAAGTATGCAAAGGTAGCCGGTCAGGCAATTTCGGAGTTTGGCGGCCGCTTTCTGGCCAGGGGAGGCGATTACGAATCCATGGAAGGGGTCGCGCGGGCGCGCAATGTCATCGCCGAGTTTCCCTCAATGGAAGCGGCATTGGCGTGTTACTGCTCGGAAACCTATGCGCAGGCGCTGGATTACGCGCGGGTCTCAGCGGAAAGAGAGCTGGTGATTGTTGAGGGGGTCTGACTGCGACCAGCCAGCGCCCGCCCGGCCTCATTGGAAGAGTCGGCGCCTAGATGCGCTGAACGCACACCTCATGCTGCCCGCATCGCATGCTCCATTTGCGGCACATGGCTGAAATTGTTTCATATGATCCCGGGCGGGCGGGCGCAAAGCGATCTCTGTGCGAGCGGCCAATGCCCGTTTTCCAGCGCACAGCCCGCACTTGAACAGATTTTGTCTTCGGCGCAGCCCAGCGCCGATTGAGCCGGGCAGAAATCAAAGTTCGTTGCCAAGTCTTTCTTCGACCTTGTTCAGGAATCCTTGTGTCGTGAGCCAGTCTTGGTCAGGGCCGACAAGCAGGGCCAAATCCTTCGTCATGAGGCCGGCCTCGACTGTTTCCACCACGACGCGCTCCAGCGTTTCAGCAAAGCCCGCGAGCAGCGTGTTGTCGTCAAGTTTTGCCCGGTGGCGCAATCCCCCGGTCCAGGCAAAAATTGACGCGATTGAATTCGTTGAGGTGCTGTTGCCCAGCTGGTGTTGCCTGAAATGCCGCGTGACAGTGCCATGTGCCGCTTCCGACTCCACAATTCTGCCGTCCGGAGTCATCAGTTTCGATGTCATGAGGCCGAGCGATCCAAACCCCTGTGCAACCGTATCGGACTGGACATCGCCGTCATAATTCTTGCAGGCCCAAACAAATCCGCCGCTCCATTTCAGGGCCGCAGCGACCATATCGTCGATCAGCCGGTGTTCATAAGTAATTCCGGCTTCCTTAAAGCGATCTTCAAATTCGCCTTCAAAAATCTCTTGGAAGAGATCCTTGAACCGCCCGTCATACGCCTTCATGATCGTGTTCTTGGTTGACAGGTAGACCGGCCAGCCGAGAGACAGGCCATAATTGAAGGAAGCGCGCGCGAAGTCCTTGATTGATTGGTCAAGATTGTACATCGCCATGACGATCCCTGACGATGGGGCATCGAAGACCTTGCGCTCGATAACCGTGCCGTCGGTTCCTTCAAAACGCAGCGAAAGCGTGCCATCTGTAGGAAACAGGAAATCTGTTGCGCGGTATTGATCGCCATACGCGTGACGTCCGATGACAATCGGTTTGGTCCAGCCAGGGACCAGGCGCGGCACATTGCGGCAGATGATCGGGGCGCGAAAAACAACTCCGCCAAGAATATTTCGGATTGTGCCGTTGGGCGATCGCCACATTTTCTTGAGCCCGAACTCTTCAACCCGGGCTTCGTCGGGCGTGATCGTGGCACACTTCACGCCAACCCCGACTTCCTGGATGCGCTTCGCCGCATCGATTGTGATCTGGTCGTTCGTTCTGTCACGTTCCTCAATGCTGAGATCGAAATAGAGGAGATCGAGATCCAGGTAGGGTAGGATGAGTTTGTTTTTGATCAAGTCCCAAATGATGCGCGTCATCTCATCGCCGTCAATTTCCACAATTGGTCGATCAACCTTGATTTTGCTCGTCATGACTTCCGCTCCGCTCGTGGTCGGCGGCGACTATAATGCCGGCTTGCGTGAAATTGAACGCGGCAGGTGAAATGCGCCCAGTAATTCTAATTTTGGATTTTTGAGTTTTTAACGTGTTGTATCACAACGGTTTTTTGCCCCGGTGAGATTTTTTTCACTGCGGGCGGCTGCGCGCCGGCGGCGCCCCGGCGGCGGGCGAATCACCGGCCGCTGACGCCGCTCCGGCCGCCGGCTCCTGAGGGAAAAGGCGCGGAGAAGACCTTTAAGTTGTTGTTTTTGCTTACATTTGTACAAATTTTTGATATGTGCATAATGCGGCGCCATGTCCCCGCTGGCCGGATACATCGCCGACATGCGCGAACTCTGCGCGTCCGCCCCGGACCGCAGGACCGGCGCCAACGCCCGCCTGGAGATGGCCGACATCGGAATGGCGGCCTTCGCCGTCTTCTTCCTGCAGTGCCCGTCCTTCCTGGCGGCGCAGGCGCAGCTCCAGTCCCGCCAGGGCCGGTCCAACGCCCGGACCCTGTTCGGCATTGACCGGCTGCCGACCGACAACCACATCCGCAGCGTGCTCGACGGCGCGCCGCCGGAGCGCTTCGATTCCATCTTCACCCGGATCGTCGACCGACTGGACCGCCAGGGCGCCCTTGACCGGCTGCGCCGGCTTGACGGGCGGCTGCTGATCGCCCTTGACGGCACCGAGTGTTTCACCTCCTGCAGCATCGGCTGCCGGAACTGCTCGCAGCGGAAACTGGCGGGCGGGCGGACACAGAACTTCCACGCCGTGCCCGGCGCCGGCATCGTCGCCCCGGGAACCTCGCGCCTCCTGCCGCTGCCGCCGGAGTTCATCCGCCCGCAGGACGGGGCCGGGAAACAGGACTGCGAGACCAGCGCCGCCAAGCGCTGGCTGCGGCGGACCGGATCCGGCCTGGCCCGGCTGAGACCGGTTTATCTCGGCGACGACCTCTACTGCCGCCAGCCGTTCTGCGAGGCCGTGCTGGCCGCCGGCGGAAGCTTCATCCTGACCTGCAAGCCGAGCTCGCACACAACGCTTTACGAGTATATTCAAGGGGTTGAGACCGGCTGTCTGACCCGGACCGAGGGCCGGAAAAAGAACAAGCGCCGGCTGCGCTGCCGCTGGATGAACGGTCTGCCGATCCGCGGCGGAAAGGACGCGCTGGAAGTCAACTGGTTCGAAGTCACCATCACATCGCCGTCCGGACAGCAGCTCTGCCGCAACAGCTTCGCCACCGACCTCCCGGTCGGCCCGGACAGCGTCGCCGAACTGGCCGACTGCGCCCGGTCCCGGTGGAAAGTGGAGAACAACGCCTTCAAGGCTCTCAAGGACGGATACCATCTCGAGCACAACTTCGGGCACGGCAAAGAAACCCTGTCCAGCCTGCTGGCGACCTTCAACCTGATCGCGTTCCTGATGCAGAGCGCCTGCGACCTGGTCTGCGAAAGCTGGCGGGAGGCCCGGGCAAAGCTCGCCGCCCGCTGCCGGCTTCTTGACAACCTAAAGTTCCTGACCGTCTACGTCGTGCACGACGACTGGGACGCCGTGATGCGGACAATCATCACCGGCGAGCTGCCGGAACAGCCTCCGCAGCCGGAACCGGCGGCCCGCCCATTCCGCCGAAACACAGCAGAAATCCGCCCGGAAACGCAGCCGAAAGTGAAGAAAAAACCGATGTGAACGCATAATTAGAACTACTGGAAATGCGCCTATGGGTGGTGAACACAGTTTTGCTATGTGATAGGATCGCACACAGATAGCGGAATCTGTGGCCTGCACGGCAAAACACTGCTGAATTCGATGGAAAACAAGTTGCGTCATCCTGAAAAAGCCCATCGGCCGGCGGCGAAAGTCAGCAACAAACCGCCTTGGATCCGGGTCAGGGCACCGGTCTCAGAAGGTTACATTCGCACCCGGGACATTGTCCGGGCAAATCGGCTGAACACAGTTTGCGAAGAAGCCGCCTGCCCAAATGTGGGCGAATGCTGGAGCCAGGGGCACGCGACATTCATGATTCTCGGCGACATCTGCACACGCGGGTGCGCCTTTTGCAACGTGGCCACCGGCAAACCGGAGGCGGTCGATATTTTTGAGCCTTCGCGGGTGGCGGACGCTGTCGCCCGGCTCGGACTGCGGCACGTGGTCGTGACCAGTGTCGACCGCGATGACCTCGCCGATGGCGGCGCCGAGCAATTCGTGCGAACCATCCGTTCAATCCGCCGCAAATCCAGTCAAACGACAATTGAGATTCTCACTCCCGATTTTCTCCGCTGTCCGCCGTCGGCGGTGCAGTCAGTCGTGGAGGCGGGGCCGGATGTATTCAACCACAATCTCGAAACAGTGCCCGGCCTCTACCCGGAAGTCAGGCCCGGCGCCCGCTATTTCGCTTCACTCAGGCTCCTGCAGCGCGTCAAGGAAATCGATCCGGCACAGTTCACAAAATCGGGAATTATGGTCGGACTTGGCGAGGACCGCGCCGCGGTGCTGCAGGTCATGGACGATCTCCGGACCGCCGATGTCGATTTCCTGACCATTGGTCAATATCTTCAGCCTACGGTCAAGCACCATCGGGTTGTTCGTTTTGTGCCGCCGGAAGAGTTTGAATCTCTTCGGCAACTTGCTGTTGGCAAAGGTTTTCTGACAGTCTCAGCTTCACCTCTCACGAGATCGAGCTATCACGCTGACGAAGACTTCCTGCGCCTGAGGGAAGCGCGGCAGAACGCTGCTGCGGGCTATTGATCCCGGTCACGGGGACGCAGCCCCTTCGGCCGGTTCGAGAAGCGAAGTTCAGCATGCTGTTGCGGACATAATCTTCCTTCAAAGATATGCGCCAACACCGTCAGATCCGGAGAATGCCCTATGACGCCGATACGATGTTTGGCCTTGTCGCCGACATTGGCGCATATCCCAGCTTCATCCCATGGTGCGACGCGGTGCGAACATTGTCGATAACGCAGGCCACAGAAAGCGAAGTCGTAATCGCTGACCTTGTGGTGTCCTTCAAGGCGTTTCGGGAAACCATTCGCACCAGGGCTGTGCTTGCCGACAACCGGTCTTCAATCGCGGTCTCTTATATCGACGGACCGTTGAAAAACATGAACTGTGTGTGGAGATTCCATGCCCAGCCTGACGGTGCGTGTCTGGTTGAATTCGAAGTCGAATATGAATTCAGATCGGGCATACTGGAGAAGGCCGCCGGGCTGTTTTTCGGGCGGGCAATGGATACGATCGTTGACGCGTTCAAAAAACGCGCTGACGAGATCTTCGGAAACTCTGAGCGGGGTTACCGCGTGTCGCCCGCCAGTCTTGCCGATACGTAGGAGACAACCGTCTTCTGCAGCACATCCATGCCGCCGCCGTTGAAGAAATGTCCAGTTGATTCAACCGGATGGTGGGCAACTTCAATTCCCTTTTGGCTTTGGAGTTTTGTCACCAGCTGCTGGACTTTGTCCGGCGGCACGATCTCGTCATCCAACCCGTTGATGATGATGCCGGAGGACGGGCAAGGGGCCAGAAACGTGAAATCGAACTGATTTGCCGGCGGTGCGACAGCGACAAATCCTTTGATTTCCGGCCGCCGCATCAACAGCTGCATCCCGATCCACGCGCCAAACGAGAATCCGGCCACCCAGCATTGCTTGGAATTCGGATTGTGCGACTGCAGGAAATCGAGCGCCGCCGCCGAGTCGGCCAGTTCGCCAACCCCGTCATCATGGGCTTCCGGCCTGCCCTGACTTCTCCCGACCCCGCGAAAATTGAACCGAAGCACAGCAAAACCCATCCGGTGGAAACAGTAGTAGAGATTGTAGACCACCTTATTGTTCATCGTGCCGCCATAGGTCGGATGCGGATGCAGAATGAGAGCAATCGGCGCGTCAAACTTCGCCTGAGGATGATAACGGCCTTCCAGCCGGCCTTCAGGACCAGAAAAAATGACTTCGGGCATTTGTTTTGGCCTCGACTGTGCGGTTGACTCTGCCGGTCCGCCTTGACCGGTCTTCAACGATCTTTTAGAATGATTCTAAATTGTGGCGCTATACTGTTTCAAGAGCCGAAGCTTTATTGAAGGGTATGTGCTGCGTCAACGCAAGGGCGGAGCCAATGAAACTCAGCACAAAAGGCCGTTATGCAATGGTTGCCCTTGCGGACCTGGCAATGGCCGATGACAATTCGGCTGTTTCGCTGGCCATGATTGCAAAGCGCCAGAGCATTTCGGTCACATACCTTGAACAGCTCTTTGTGAAACTCAGACGCGCCGGGCTGGTGGAGTCGGTTCGCGGTCCGACCGGGGGATATCGGCTCAAATTGCCGCCCAATCAACTCAAAGTCGCAGAGATCCTGCAGGCTGTCGATGAAGGCATTGATGTGACTGTTGTCAGAAACGCCTCCGGCGGCGGATTGTCGGGGACCAAGGCGCAGTCTTTGACCAATCGTCTGTGGGAAGGGCTTGCAGCGCAGGTCTATGTGTTTCTGCACCAAATCTGTTTGGCCGACATCGTGCAGAATCAACTGGCGCCGTGCCCTGCCGTGCCAAATCTATTGCATCTTGTCGACGAGTGACGATGCGGCGGGTCTATCTCGACTGGAATGCCACCGCTCCGATTCGGCCATCGGCCAAAGCGGCGATGGCCGCGGCTGCCGAATTGGTCGGAAATCCATCGTCTGTGCATGCGGAAGGACGCGCCGCACGGTCGGCGGTGGAAACCGCGCGTGCTCACGTGGCATCGCTGTGCGGCGTTGAACCCGATCAGGTGATTTTCACCTCCGGCGCCACCGAGGCCGCAGCCATGGCGCTCTCGGGGACACGCCTGCGTTCGGCGGAACTTGAACACGACGCCGTGCTGGCGTGGACGGACCCGGTTCTCAATGTCGACAGCAGCGGCAGGGTTGAAGTCACCGATCCGGCGCAGAGCGCGCTGCAGCTGGCCAATGGCGAAACCGGTCTGCTGCAGTCGCTTCCGGCGGGGATTCGGGTGACGGATGCCGTGCAGGCAATCGGAAAGATTCCTGTCGCTGACAGGATCGCACACGCCGATGTCACAATTTTGTCCGCCCACAAAATGGGTGGACCGAAGGGCGTCGGCGCGGTTGTGCTGCAAAAGGGCGTTGAGCTGGATGCGCTTCACAAGGGCGGCGGACAGGAGTTCGGCCGGCGCTCGGGAACTGAAAACCTGCCTGGAATCTCCGGGTTCGGCGCCGCGGCAAAAGAGGCCGCACACGACATTGCCGCCGGCATGTGGGACCAGGCCAGATCCATGCGCGACTGTCTCGAAGACATGCTGCAGGAGGTTTCGCCTGATTTGCTGTTGTTTTCGAAACAGCTGCCCAGGCTTCCGAACACCTCGTGCTTTGCCGTTTCAGGATGGAAGGCGGAAACACAGGTCATGCAGCTGGACCTTGCCGGGTTTGCGGTGTCGGCGGGTTCCGCCTGCTCATCCGGGAAGGTCAAACCGAGCAGGACGCTAAAAGCTTTGGGGGCGGACAGGGATCTGGCAGAGTCAGCGATCCGCGTGTCAATCGGCCCGTCGACGTCGGCGGACGATTTGACCCGATTTGCGCGTGTCTGGTCAAATCTGCGCCGGAAGACGCTCGGTCGGGCCAGATCCATGACGCGGACACCGACCGCGCAGGCGGCGTAGGAAACTGAAATTGACCCAGATGGAAAGCCTTTCGACACGCGACGGCGTCGATCGAGAAACCATACAGACTGTGGCCGCCATGAGCGGGAAATACCGTCATGGCTGGAAAACCGATATAGAGATGGAGTTTGCCCCCAAAGGGTTGAACGAAGATATTGTCCGTCTGATTTCAGCCAAGAACGAAGAACCGGATTGGCTGACAGACTGGCGCTGCGCCGCCTACGGGCGCTGGCTCGGAATGGAAGAACCGACCTGGGCGATGGTCGACTATCCGTCGATCGATTACCAGGACCAATACTACTACGCCAAGCCGAAAAGCATGGAACAGCGTCCAAGGTCGCTTGATGAAGTCGATCCAAAACTGCTCGAGACCTATGAAAAACTTGGCATTCCGCTCCGCGAGCAAATGACCCTCGCTGGCGTTGAAGGCGCCGGCAAGGCACCGGCGGACACCCGCCGCGTCGCTGTGGACGCGGTGTTTGATTCGGTCTCTGTCGGCACAACGTTTCAGGCGGAACTCCGTCAGGCGGGTGTCATTTTCTGCTCAATCTCTGAAGCGGTCAGAGAACATCCGGAACTCGTCAGGAAGTATTTGGGATCCGTCGTTCCAATCACTGACAATTACTTTGCCACTTTGAATGCGGCGGTGTTTACAGACGGATCGTTTGTCTATGTCCCGCCAGGGGTGCGGTGCCCGATGGAACTGTCAACATATTTCCGCATCAACGCAAAGGACACCGGCCAGTTCGAACGCACGCTGATCATCGCCGATAAGGGCTCCTATGTCAGTTACCTTGAGGGCTGCACCGCGCCGCAGCAGGACACCGCTCAGCTGCACGCGGCGGTTGTTGAGCTTGTCGCTTTGGAAGACGCGGAGATCAAATACTCAACAGTGCAAAACTGGTACCCGGGCGATGAGAACGGGAAGGGCGGCATCTACAATTTCGTGACCAAGCGCGCAGACTGCAGGGGTGACAGGTCGCGGGTCATGTGGACGCAGGTTGAAACCGGATCCGCGGTCACATGGAAATACCCGTCCTGCATTCTCCGGGGAAAGGAAAGCCACGGCGAATTCTTTTCCATCGCAATCACCAACAACTGCCAGCAGGCGGACACGGGCACGAAAATGGTTCATCTCGGCCAAAACTCGCGCTCCCGGATTGTGTCCAAGGGAATCTCGGCAGGCGTGGCGCAAAACACCTATAGAGGACTGGTTTCGGTCCACCCGAAAGCGAAAAACTGCAGGAACCACACCCAATGCGACAGTCTGCTGATCGGCGACAGATGCGGCGCCCACACCGTGCCTTACATTGAGCTTCGCAACAACTCGTCCCGCATTGAGCATGAAGCGACAACTTCGAAGGTCGACGAGGACCAGCTCTTTTATTGCCGCCAGCGCGGACTGGATGAAGAGGAGGCCGTGGCTCTGGTCGTCAACGGCTTCTGCCGTGAAGTCCTGCAGGCCTTGCCAATGGAGTTTGCAATGGAAGCACAGCAGCTCGTTGCGATTTCCCTGGAAGGTTCGGTCGGCTGAGCGTCGGCGGCCGGCCCCAGCAGAGGATACAAGAATGGCGAAGCCTGTTGTCAAGACTTCCGAAACGTTTGAGATGGACACGACCCCAAAGGGGTCAGAGCGGTTCGGAGCCCGCTGCAGACGAATTGGCCAGGAGCTTGCATTGGACGGGCTTGGCTGTTTGCACATCGTTGTCCAGCCGGGCAGGCGGGCGTTTCCGCTGCACAACCATCTCGGAAACGATGAAATGTTTTTCATTCTCTCGGGCGAGGGCACGTATCGTTTTGGCGGCAGCGAGTATCCAGTCTCGGCCGGTGACATCTGCGGCGCTCCGAAAGGCGGTCCCGACAAGGCCCATCAGCTCGTCAACACAGGCGATGCTCCGCTGGAATATCTTGCCATCTCGACCAAGAATGACCCGGATGTCATTGAATATCCTGACAGCGATAAATTCGCTGCGGTGGCCGTGCGGCCGGGACCGGATTTTTTCAAGGCCCATCTCCGTTTCATCGGCCGGCGCGAGGACAGCCTGGACTATTTTGACGGCGAGGCTCTTTGATGAGGTTTGTCTCAACCGGGATAAAGTCCGCCAATCAACCGCCGCCGCGCTGACAACCGAACACAGTTTTTGCCGGAAATGCTGGCCCATGAGCCGGCAGCTTCCCACATTCAAGGAATAAGAAATGCTTTTAATCAAGAATTTGCACGCCAAATTTGAGGAAGATGAAAAAGTGATTCTTAAAGGCGTGAATCTCGAAGTCAGCACCGGCGAGATTCACGCGATCATGGGACCGAACGGTTCCGGCAAATCCACTCTGTCGTACATTTTGGCGGGTCGTGACGGCCACGAAGTGATGCAGGGCTCGGCTCATCTCGAAGGCAAGGATTTGCTTGCCATGGAACCGGAGGAAAGGGCTGCGGCCGGTCTGTTTCTGGCATTTCAATATCCAGTCGAAATCGCCGGTGTCGGCAACATGACGTTTCTGCGGACCGCGCTGAATGCGCAGCGCAGGTCGCGCGGCGAATCTGAAATGTCGGCAGCGGATTTTTTGCGGTTGGTGCGCGACAAGGCGAAAGAGCTCGGCATCGGGGGGGATCTTCTGAAACGCCCGCTCAATTTCGGGTTTTCCGGCGGCGAGAAGAAACGCAACGAGATCCTGCAGATGGCCATCCTGCAGCCGCGGTTTTGCATTCTTGACGAGACCGACTCGGGACTGGATGTGGATGCTCTGCGGCAGGTCGCCGCGGGAGTGAACGGGCTGCGGTCCGACCAAAGAGGGATACTGCTGATCACGCACTATCAAAGGCTGTTGAACCACATCGAGCCGGACCGGGTGCATATCATGTCCGGAGGCCAGATTGTGGCAACCGGCGGCCCGGAACTGTCACTGCATGTCGAAGAGCATGGTTACGGCGCGCTGGTCGGGGAAGCCGCGTGATGCAGATGCCGCCGAGCATCATGCAGTCGCTGGCGGACATTGTGCCAGATCAGACAGCAGCTGGCTGTGCCGATGGTCAAGACAGCTGGCTGTCGAAGGCACAGAGCCAGGCAAGAGAGCGGCTTGCTTCGGTTGGGTTGCCGTCCCGGCGTGACGAATATTGGAAATTCACCGACCCCGCCGGGTTTCTTGGCTCTGCCCCGGCCATCGCGGCACAGCCTCAGACCGGTCCCAGCCTGATTCCAAATGCCCACGATATTCCGGTTCACGATGGAAAAATCCGTTTGCCGGAACAGCTCGCCAGGGAATCCCCTGCTATCCGGGTCAGCGATTTCAGCCATGCCGCGAACACCGGCCAGGGCAGATTCCGGGAACTGTTCGGCACACTTGAAGCCGAGGCCCAGAAGATTATCCCGAGAGGATTGGCGGCATTCAACAGCGGCTATGCGCAGGACGGGCTGTTTATCGAATGCGGCGGACGCGTCACCCGTCCTTTGCAGCTGCTGCACCATTCCGACGGCGTGGGAAAACGCGCTCTTCTTCACCATGTGATCCACGTCGCTCCCGGGGCGGAGCTGCGCATCATTGAGTCCGGAGCCCCTGCAGCGTGGTCGCATTCAGTCATCGAAATTGAAATTTGCGAGAACGCGTCGTGCCATTTTGTGCGGGCGCAGGGCAATTGCCCGGCGACGGTTTCAGCCCAGTCCGTGTTTGTCCGCGTCGCCGAAGGCGGCAGCTTCAATCTTTTCAATCTGACCGCGCAGTCGCCGTGGACCCGCAATGAATGTGTTGTTCGGCTGATGGGCGACGACGCACAGGCGAAATTGTCCGGCGCCGCGTTGGGAAAGGGGCATTTCCACCACGACGACACGGTGCTTGTGATCCATGAGGGCAAACGCTGCGAAAGCCGTCAAGTCTACAAAAAAGTCTTGCGCGAGGGTGCAAAGGGCGTGTTCCAAGGCAAGATTCTGGTTCGTCCCGGCGCCCAGAAAACCGACGGCTACCAGATCAGCCAAGGGCTGCTTCTTGATGAGAACGCGCAGTTTCTGGCGAAGCCCGAACTTGAAATTTATGCCGACGATGTTGCCTGCTCGCACGGATCCACATCGGGCGGCGTCGACGAGCTGGCCCTGTTTTACCTGCGGTCGCGCGGCGTGGGCGCGATCGAGGCCCAGGAAGTTCTCGCTATGGCGTTTTTGGCGGACGCGATTGCTGAAGTTGATGGTGAAAGCCTGCGGGATTCTCTCATTGGGCTGGCGAATGACTGGTTTCCCAGACGGGCGTAAATGTCTGCAATCCGGGATGTTTTCGTCGGCTACCTTTGCCCAAAAAAGATTGCCCGCAAGCGGCTCGCGGAAACAGCAGGCGAGGGACAGGCGCTCGGCTATCTGATCTCGGCCTGCCTGCTGCTGTACATTGCCCAGATTCCGGAAATGGTGCGTGACGATATGATGGCGGTGTCCGAATATCCTTTGGTCGGGATCGCCGCCGGGCGGTTATTGGGCATTGCGGTGTTTGCGCCGCTGTTGTTTTACGCTGTGGCCGGACTTGCCGCTCTCGCCCTGCGCATAGGTTCGGACCGGGTCTCCTGGATGCGGTCGCGCATTGCGCTCTTTTGGGCGCTGCTGGCCGTCGCTCCGGCGGCCATGGCGCTCGGAATCCTGCGCGGACTTACTGACGGCCAATTGGTTTTGCTGCCGGCTTCGATCGCCGTGGCGGCGCTGTTTCTGCTGTTCTGGATTTCCGGATTGAAAGCGGCGGCGGCCCGGCAATGATGAATCCGTCCCGTTCGCATTCGGCCTCACTTGCCGCACAGGGGAGGCGGTATTATCTGAAACCTGAATCCGGACCGTCGGCAGTCGAATCATGATGACGACATTTCTTGAGCTCATTCAGATTTCGATCTTCGACCCGAAAAGGGCAAGCCGCATCGTTCTGAGCTACGAATTGACCAACCGATCAATCGTCGAACTGGCGGCGCTTGTCCTCGTGTTGAGTGTGCTGGCGATGAACCTGTCGCTGATCGTCGTCGGACCGATGCCGATGCAACCCGTCATGGTCGCGGCCGGGCAGGCGCTGGCGCTCGGCGTGCTTGTTCTGGCGACGTTTCTTGTCGGCAAACTCTTCGGCGGCACCGGAAAACTGCTGCAGACGGTTGTTTTGATTTGCTGGCTGCAGCTTGTTTTGCTGGTCATCCAGTTTCTGCAAATCACGATCGCAGTTGTTTTGCCCTTCAGCAACGCGCCTCTGCTTGCCGGTTTGAGCATTGACGACACACTTGCGGTGCTGTCACTGTTTCTGTTCTTCTGGCTCTATGTCAATTTTGTGACTGTTCTGCATTCTTTTCGTTCAGCGGTGAAAGTTCTGGTCGGTGTCGTTGCGTCGATTCTCGCTCTGGCGTTTGGATTCTTGAGTATTCTGGCAATGATCGCGGTCGTGTGAGTTTCTGCTGATGTACGATGTCGAAACTGTCAGAAAAGATTTCCCGATCCTGTCGCAACAGGTCTACGGCAGGCCTCTGGTCTATCTGGACAATGCCGCTTCGGCGCAGAAACCGCAGCCGGTGCTGGATGCGATCGCCTGCGCATATGGCAGCGAATACGCCAATGTGCACCGCGGATTGCACTACCTGTCTGGCATAGCGACCGACAAATACGAAGCCGTCCGGAGCAAAATCCGGAATTTCATCAACGCTGCGCACGATGACGAGATCGTCTACACCACCGGAAGCACCGAGGCGATCAATCTTGTTGCCTATAGCTGGGCCATGCCGCTTTTCTCTGAAGGTGACGAGATAGTGCTCACGGTGATGGAACACCACGCCAACATCGTGCCATGGCACTTTCTGCGCGAGCGCATGGGGATCAGGCTGATTTGGGTCGAGCCCGATTCTGCGGGCGCTCTGGACCCGCAGCGCATCGCGGATGCCATCACGCCTGCCACCAGGCTGGTCGCAGTGAGCCACATGTCAAATGTGTTTGGAATCGGCACCGACATAAAAACCATCGCTGCCATGGCCCGTGACCGGGATGTGCCGGTCCTTGTGGACGGTTCGCAGTCATCTGTTCACGGCCCGGTCGATGTGACCGATCTTGGTGTCGATTTCTATGCATTGACCGGTCACAAACTCTACGGACCATCCGCATCCGGCGCCCTTTACGCCAAACGCAGCCGGTTGCGCGAAATGCGGCCGTTCAAGGGCGGCGGCGACATGATCGCGAATGTCAGCCGAGACCAAATCACCTATGCCGACCCGCCGCTTATGCTGGAAGCCGGCACACCGCCCATTGTTCAAATGATCGGCCTCGGCGCGGCGCTGGACTATCTGTCGGCGCTCGGCATGGACAACATTGTCCGGCACGAAGCGAAGATAGCGGCTTACGCATCCGAAAAGCTTGGTGAACAGGAGTGGATCCTGCAGCAGGGAACTGCGCCGGGAAAGGCGGCCATTTTTTCCTTCGTTCTCGACTGCCCGGCCCACCCGCACGACATTTCAACGGTGCTGGACCAGCAGGGGATTGCCGTGCGCGCCGGCCATCACTGCGCACAGCCCCTCATGAGTTTTCTCGGGCTGACGGCCACCTGCCGGGCATCGTTTGGCCTCTACAACACGGAACAGGAAGTTGACCTTCTCGTTGAAGGCCTTCAGGTCTGCCGTGACCTCTTTTCCTGACCGGGTTCCGTTCCGCCGGGCAGGCGCGGCTGCATTGTCACCACGGGCGATTGGCCCGGGTTCGATTCATTGCATATCGCTTGCAATTGACTATTGTCGCTGACTGACGGCACCCGTAGCTCAGCTGGATAGAGCGCTGCCCTCCGAAGGCAGAGGTCAGAGGTTCGAATCCTCTCGGGTGCGCCAGTCAATCAGCTGTCCGACCGGTGCGAATGTCTTGAAACCCGCCGCCATTGCCGGCACTGTCGCGCTGACTTAGGCGGACCTTCATCCCCGTTTTTCCCTGTTTTTGCGGCATAACCTGTTGATTTTGCGCTCTTTTTTTGGCGTATCGGGGTGTTTTTGCCTGAACATTTGTTCCCAAGTCAGCGCTTTTGATTTGTACGTGGTTTTTGGCTGTGGCACACTGCTTTTGGTGATTCGTTTGTTTCCAAGTCAGGAGCCGCCATGTCCATCCATGTCGAGATCATCTCCAACCACGGGAGAAAGCCCTCCATCCTGCTCAGGCGGGCCTGGCGGGAGGGCAAGAGAATCAGAAAGGAGCAGCTCGCCAACCTCACCAGGACGCCGGCCTTCATCGTCGACGGCATCCGCGCCATGCTGAAGGGCGGAACAGTCGTGAATGACATCGCGGAGGTCCTCGCCGTCAGCCGGTCCCTGCCGCACGGCCATGTCTGCGCGGCCCTGGCGGTCTGCCGGCGGCTCGGCCTCGGAGAGGTCACCGGCAACGAGATGCTGGCCATGCTCGACTGGCTGGTCTCCCGCCAGCGCTGGATCGAGAGGAGCCTGGCCAACCGCCATCTCCGGGGCGGGACCTTGATTCTGTACGACGTTTCATCAAGCCGCCTCGAGGGAAGGAAATGCCCGCTGGCCGCCTTCGGCCACAGCCGCGACGGAAAGAGGGGAAAGAAACAGATCACCTACGGCCTGCTCTGCGCCGCCGACGGCTGCCCGGCGGCGGTGGAGGTGTTCGCCGGCAACACCGCCGATCCGTCCACGGTCGCTTCGCAGGTGGCGAAAGTCCGGGAGCGCTTCGGCATCGGGAGAGTGGCGCTGGTGGGCGACAGGGGGATGCTCACCGCGGCGCGGATCCGGGAGGATCTCGGGCCCGCCGGCCTCGACTGAATCTCGGCGCTGAAGAGCGCCGACATCCGGAAGCTGGTGAGGGAGGGGCCGGGCGGCGGACCGGCCCCTCTGAAACCCGGAGAGCTGGCGGATGACGCGGTGGCGGAGATCGCCAGCCCGGATTTCCCCGGCGAGCGGCTGATGGTGTGTCTCAACCCCAGGCTGAGGGCGGAAAGACGGCGGAGGCGGGAGGAGCTGCTGGCCGCGACCGAAGCAGAGCTGGAGAGAATATCGGCCTCGGTCCGCGCCGGAACCCTCAGGGGAGCCGCCGGAATCCGACACCGGGTCGGAAGGGTCGCGAACCGGCGGAAGGTGGAGAAGCATTTCGAGATCACCGTCACCGGCGACAGCCTGGCCTTCCGCCGGCGGGAGGAGAAGATCGCCGCCGAGGCCGCCCTTGACGGGATCTATGTCATCCGGACAAGCCTTGACAAAGACGCCATCGGCGCCGGCGACGCGGTCACCGCGTATAAATCGCTCTCACGTGTGGAGCGGGCGTTCCGCATGGCCAAATCCGATCTCGGGATCCGTCCGGTCCATGTCTGCACCGAAGACCGTGTGCGGGCGCATGTGTTCCTCTGCATGCTGGCCCTCTATGTGGAATGGCACATGCGCCGGGCGCTGGCGCCGCTGCTCTTCGAGGACCATGACCGGGACAGGGCGCGGGAGGAGCGGGACTCGCCGGTGGCCCCGGCGGAGGTCACCGATGCGGCGAAAGCCAAAGCGGCGTCGAAAAGAACGCCTGACGGCCTCCCCGCGCACAGCTTCCGGACGCTGCTGGCCGATCTCGGAACCGTCACCATGAACTGGATGGTCCTGTCCCGGGAATCGGCCCACGAGATCCCGGTCCTCGCCCAGCGCACGCCGCTCCAGCGGCGCGCCTTCGAGCTGCTGGGCGCGGATCCGCAGAAAATGTTCCCAAGATAGGCGCACCCGCGGTTCACCGAAAAGCCCCGCGCCGCCGGGGCTTTTCTTTGTTTCGTGCCCGGTAGAGTCGGGGGCTGGCGCGCCAGCTTTAGGGTCCGGTGGCCTGTCCGTCGCTTTCGCTCCGGGCCTCAGTCCGGCTCCCTTGTCCGCGTTTCCAGTCCCCCGCTCATCAAACCGGACGTGCCCTGCTCAGGCATCCGGCTTACAGACGAGATCATGCCTTCGCCCACGGAAGGCCCTTAGTCTTCGGCGCGAGGTGGACCAGACCGTGGTCATGCCACAGCCGCTGGTTGGAGAACCGCATGAATTCTCCAGTCTTCACCTTGTGCTTCCGACAGAGCCACCGTCGCAGCCGTCGGGTCGCGTGCTCGTCCACAGCCTTGTAGGCCGGGCTGACCTGGCCGGGAATGCAGTGGTTCGCCCAGCCGGAAAGCATCCGGTTCAGGCGTTTCACCATGTCCTCGGTCGCCATCGGCCCGTGCCGCGGGGCCGTCTGCTCGCTGATCCTGCGGCAGATGCTCTGAACGCCCGCCTTGCCCGGGCGGGTGCCGATGTGGCTTCCCTTCCCGTTCCGGCGGTGATTGCGTCCGATGCGGTGCCCGAGGAACTCAAGCGGCTCCTCCGGGCACCGCAGGCACCGGGTCTTCCGTTCGTTGACCGGCAGCTTCAGCCTGTCCATGATCTGCCTGACCTGCGCCAGCATCTCCGCTGCCGGGGCCTTGCCGGGAACACAGAAGTCGTCCGCGTGATTGACAATCTCCGAACGGTAACGCCGGGCATGGCCCAGCATCTTCCAGCCCAGTATGAAACGGCGCATGTGGATGTTCGACAGGAGTGAGGATACCGGCGCCCCGAACGCAAAAGGTAACTTCCGTCTTCGGTGCCGCCGTTGCCCGGTTTCGACGGGTCCGGACCACCGCCTGGGAAGCCCGAGAACGGGATGGAATGGCGGATGGTGATTTTGTCCTCGGTGACCAAGACTTCTTTAACGAGGAGCCGGACGATACGCTGTCGCTCGGCGATGTCCAGGGTTTCGGCGGACGAGCGCAACCGCGCCAGAAAGCCGGTCAAGCTCTCGGCGAGCCGGAGATAGGTCTCCCGGTCCTTGGCACGATCGACGGCGGATTGCAGCTCGCGGTGCAGCGCCTGTTCCTGCCGGCGGAGCTTGGGCGTTCTGTCGCGCAGCTCGTCGATGGTGATCAACTCTTCCTGATAGGCTGTGACCAGGCGGTCGATACCCTTGCGGACCCTGATCAGCCGATGCCGAAGGTCGGCCTCGCGCCGCTGGTTGGGACCGGAGACCCGGGCTGCCTCCAGCCGCCGGTCGATCTCTGCGCTCACCAGCGCCGGATCCTCGAGCAGCCGGACCAGCTCGGTCCACACGATGTCATCGAGCAGATCCTGGCGCACGGGGCGGCTGTCGCACAGCGGGCCGTTGAGATGGCGCCAGGCGTCGGAACCCAGGCAGCGGTAGCAGGAGATCTTGCGGGCACTGGTTTGGGCCGACGTGCGATACAGCGCGTAGCCGCATTTGCCGCACGCCACCACCCCCTGCGAGACACTGGGCGTTTTGGTCCTGCGCCTGGAGAAGGCCTTGTTCTGTTGCAGCCGCTCTTCGGCAAGGGCGAAGGTCTCTTCGCTGACGATCGCCGGCACCGGGATCTCGATCCAGTCTTCTCGGGGGCGCTCATGGCCGACACTGTTGCGTCCGGCGAACCCGTCGCTGCGCCGCAGAGGCCGCACGCGCTGGCGCGGCGCGGACCGGGTCTTTCCGAAGCATGCCCGTCCCTTGTACGCCGGATTGCGCAGCACCGCCCACACCACCGAGCGTTCCCAGCGCGAACGCCCGGAGGACGTGGGAATCTCGCGTTCGTTGAGCTTGCGGGCGATCGCACCGATGCTCATGTGCTCTTCGGTGTAATAGCGGTAGACGTCGCGGACCACGGACGCCTGCGGTTCGACGATTTCGTAGAACGCGTCGCTGTCCGGCATTTTCTTGTGGTAGCGGTAGCCATAGGGCGCGCCGCTGAGGACAGCAACGTCGCCGCGTCGCGCGCGATGGCGCTTGCCGCGGCGGGAACGCTCCAGGATCTGCGCGCGCTCGTATTCCGCGATCATCCCCTGGAACTGGACGAGGAGATGGTCTTCGGGGGTTTCCAGGGACGGCGCCTTCAAGAACACGGTCTCGACGCCCTCGCGGGCCAGCTCCTCGATGATCAGAACCTGATAGGCATAGCGACGGCTCAGACGATCCGGGGCATGGACCAGGACGGCTTCGATGCGGCCCTCCGCGGCGAGGTCCCTGACCCGCTCGAGCCCCGGGCGTTCGAGAACCGCGCCGGTAAAGCCGTCATCCTCGATAACCATGTCGGGCGCCACGCGGTAGCTGTGGCGCTCGGCATAGGCGAGCAGGGCCTCGGTCTGGCTGGCGATGGTGTTGCTATCTCTCTGCTGCTCGCCCGAGACCCGCGCGTACAGGGCTGCAATCTTCATGATCGTCTCCTACGTCGTGGGTTCGCGGCGGGATCTTGTGCGCCCGATCGGGCACCAGGATCGCGTAGGCGTTCTGGAGCTTGGCGGCGAGCAGGCGATCGAAGGCGTAATCGAGGTGAACGGCGGGTCGAGAGCGTGAGCGACGTTCAGCCATGACGACCTGCGTCCGCGAAGAAGCGCCTCAAGGCCCGCGCGACGATCTCCCCGATCGAGTCGCCGCTGCTTCTGGAATGCGTCCGCAACGCCGCCGCCAGCGTGCCCGGAATCTTGATGGTGATCGGGATCAGCGCCTCGGCCGGCTCGACCGGCCGGCCCATGGCGCGCGCATCCTGAAGGTAGCGATACGCCTGACGTTGAGACAACCCGAAGCGCTGCGACAGGCGAAGCGCCGCTTCGCTCGCCGTGACGCCCTGGGCGAGCAAGGCGTGCGCGGCGTTGAGCCGCTCGACCTTTTGGGATCGGGATGATCGCGCCATTTGTCATAAGAATATTACCGTTTGCGTCGTAAGTCAATCAGGGGACGGTCGCGCCATTGCAAAATCTCCCGTTCAAAGCGGAAGTTGCCTTTTGCGTTCGGGGCGAGACCGGAGCCCCCTGCGGGGTCCCTTTCCGTTCCCTGCGCGCCCGGTTCGCGCGGCGTGCGCCGCCTTCGCCGTCGTCCTCCTCCACCGGCATCTCCAGCCACGCCTTGATGAGGCCGGGCATCCGTCCGTCGCTCACGCGCCGGGCGATGCACTTCATCAGTTCGGCATGCGGTATTTCGCCGAAACAGTTGGACAGGTCGCAGCCGGCCACCTCGCTGTGCCCCGTGTTCAGGAGGCTGTGGACGCGCTTCACCGCGTCCTTCGCGCTCCGCCCCGGCCGGCAGGCATACTGCTCCGGCTGCAGGTCGGCCTCGAATATCGGCTCAAGCACGAGCATGGCCGATGTCTGCGCCACCCGGTCCCGTATGCAGGGAATGCCCAATGGCCGCAGCTTGCCGGGCTGTTTCTTCGGGATCAGAACCTGACGCACCGGTTTCGGCCTGTAGGTCCCCTCCCTCAGATCCCGCGACAGTTCCCCAAGCCAGCGGTCCACGCCCTGCGCCTCAATGTCCGCGAACGTCTCCCCGCCGACCCCGGCAGAGCCGCCGTTGCGGCGGACCCTGGCCCAGGCTTCGTTCAGGAAATCCATTCGCCAGACCTTGTCAATCAGGGCGTGAAAGCGGCGTTCGGGTTCTTCCTTCGCTTTCGCATGCAGCACAGTCTGGAGTTTCCGAACCTTATCTGACCCTGTCAGGCTGCCGCCAGTCGTCATGTCCCTGCCTCCTTTCCATGCCTCTCCCGAAGTCAGGCCCCTTTCCTCGGCCGGCGTTACCCGGCGTCTTCAGTCATACGGGCCTGTCCGCCACCCTGCCGGCCCGGACTGGTCCTCGCGGATTTCCGGTCTGCGCGTGCGCGCCGCCGACAGAGCTTCCCGTGTTGCCTCTTCCCTCATCTTCCATGCATGCCAGCGCCACTGCCCCGGCGGAAACAGGCCGATGCCCGCGTCGCTCGCTTCTCGACCTGCCGTCGGCCTTCCCCTGACTTCAGGAGGGTCGGCTTCCGAATCAACCGTTTCGAGGCCTGCTCAGCGTTCACTCGCGTTCCGGCCCGCATGGTCGCTGAACCGCCCAAGGCGGCCCTTCTGCACCAGAGTGCTTCAGTCCATTTCGTTGCCTCCATGAACCGCCCTGGCTGCTGCCAACCGGAGCGACAGTTGCTGAGCGGGTTTCGCACCCGCCAGAGAGAAGCGCCTTGCCACGGCGCACTGAAGTTCAGCTTAGGACGCTCGCTAAAATAACATGATTATTTTGTGCTGTCGTACCATGCGTATACCATGGATGGTGTGGCGGACACGATTCGATCCAAGCACACGGCGCTGGAAGCGGTTCTGGACGAGCGCTCGCGGCGCCTGCAGCTCTGAAACTGGGGATTTTTGCTTCGGCGCTTTTGAGGAGTATTCATCCGGCACTGACACTCATCCGAAACAGACCCGCAGTTGGCGTCAACTCCAGCACAGAAAGGCGCAGGCTCAGACGGCCTGAATGTCATGACGCCCGGCCTGTTGCTCGGCAGCGAATGGCCGCATTGGACTGCTCCGAATTGTTGAATGGCCGCTCCTGCTGTAATATCGCGTCAGGGTCCCTCACGGGTGGAGAGCAAAATTGGAAGCGGTATTTTCCCGCCGTAAAATCTTGAAACCAGTCGAGCTTCGCCAGCTCTGTCAAAAATCCGACCTTGCGGGCAGTCTGCAGCTCGGCAGTCATGTTCTGGCTATCGCCGCCGCAAGTTATCTGCATGCTCTGGCTCTCGGGACTTGGTGGGCGATCGCAACCGGATTTCTGCTCGGCGTGCTGATCAATTTTCTCTATGCCGCGCAACACGAGCTGTCGCATGCGACCGCTTTCAAGACCCGCTGGCTCAATGAGTTTTTTGGCAGGATAATTGGTTTTATTCAATTATTTCCAAGGGATTTTGACCAGATAATGCATTTTGCGCATCACCAATGGACGCAGGATTGGGAACGTGACGGCGAACTCATTCGCGAGCCTTACACGCTTCGCAGCTACCTGCTGTGGCTGTCCGGTGTCAGTTACTGGCAAAGCCGGATCTGTGGAATGATACGGCGCGCTTCGGGAACGATTGTTGAGCCGTATATCCGCAAGGGGGAGGAGCGGCGGGTCATCATCGAGTCGCAGCTGCATCTGGCTGGCTACGCCGTCATTGCCGCGGCATCAATTCTCTTTCAGTCGTGGGCGGCGCTGGCGTATTGGATCGTACCATTGGCGTTAACCAGGCCGGTGCATCAATTGCAAAACACGATTGAGCATCTTGGCCTCAGCCACGAAAACGACATCGTCGAGAACACACGGTCGACACGTGCCGGTCCAATTGTCCGTTGGCTCTGCTGGCAGATGCCTTACCACACAGCGCATCATACGTTTCCGGCGGTGCCTTTCTGGAAACTCAGAAAGCTGAATGAGAATCTCGAAGCCTCGCTCGGAAGCGTGCACCGGATGGGCTGGATTGAATTCCAAATCGAGGTGATTCGCAAACTCGCTGTCAAAGGCGAAAAAGACTATCCCATGAACGAAGTCTGGATCGTTCCCCGGAAGGGGGGCCGACGGCCGTTGCGAATTCAGGTTGAAGGCTGAATTGGCGGCTTAAACCGGTGCGCCGCCTCAAGATTCACACTTCGCTCTGGGCCATGCAGCCGCATGATCAGACGGGAGTCTGTCTGGATCTGTCCGATATCTGCGAAAAGGTCGCGAATGCCGGATTTCACGGTCTCGCGATCGACCTGGGCACGGGCGATGTCGAACAGGCGCATGCCGTGCGTCCGCACATGGAACGGTGCGGGCTGACGCCCCTTATCGTCGCCTTTCCAAAATCGGTCGGCGCGTTGGAGGACACGCTGCGAATGGCAAAGGATTTCGGGGCGCCGTTTGTGGATGTGATCGGGCAGGTCATGCCAGTCACCATCGAAGGAATGGTTCCTGTCATTCGGCAATGGATAGAAATGGCTGGGCATGTGGGGATTCCGGTGCACTTTGAAACCCATCGCAACTGCATAACCAACGATCTGTACGCGACTCTGACGCTTTTGGACGCGGTTCCCGAAATGCAGCTTTCCGCCGATCTTTCACACTTTGTTGTCGACCGCGAGATGCGTCACCCGGTGAGCCGGCGCGACCGGAGCCATATCTCGCGGGTCTTGGAGAGGTCTCAGAGCTTTCAGGGCAGGGTCGCAAGCCGCCAGCAAATCCAGCTCCAACTTGATTTTCCCCAGCACGCGAAATGGGTCGATCTGTTCAAACAATGGTGGCGCGAGGGACTTGCCAGCTGGAGGCTGCGCAACACATCCGGCGACTGCGTGTTTCTGTGCGAACTTGGACCTCCTGAATATGCCATGACAGACGCGCGCGGAAATGAGATGTCGGACCGGTGGGAGGAGTCACTGGTCATCAAACGATGGATCGAACAGATCTGGGCTGATTTGGAGGCTGCCGAGCAAACGGGTCAGCCAGCCAAATGACACCTTCACAGCCACAGATTAAAGGCCGATAATATATATTATGTTAAATAAATATTGCGGATGGCAATGCCATGGATTCATCTTAACGTATTGTTATATGGCCATTACATACCATCCGCCATAGGCTTTGCACGCGCTTGATTGGACAGAAAGGATCGCGAGGATGCAGTCAATCTTGGTTGTCAACGGACCCAACCTGAACATGCTTGGCGTTCGGGAGCCTGGCATTTACGGCACAGCCACTCTCGAATCCATTGAAACGCTGTGCTGGGACAGTGCGAAGTCGCACGGCCTCTCGATTGAGTTTTTCCAGTCAAATCACGAAGGTGAGCTGATTGAGGCAATTCAAAATGCGCGCACCACGCAGGCCGGGATCATCATCAACCCCGCCGGTTACACTCACACATCGGTCGCACTCGCCGACGCGCTGGCCGCAGTCGACCTTCCGATCATAGAGGTTCACCTGTCTAACATTCACCGGCGGGAAGAATTTCGGTCACACTCATACGTGTCGAAAGTCGCAGACGGTGTGATCTGTGGCCTCGGCGCGGCTGGTTACACTTTGGCGATCAAGGCGCTTGCCGAGCGGCTTGCCGCCCGCTGAACCCGGCGACGAACCAAGACTCTTCGCATCACGGTTTCATTCGGCGTTGTCGCCAACCTTCATGAAGACGAACCCCGTGATCGACACTCCCGCATCCGTTGCCGCCTGGCCAACAGTGACATCGGGATTGATCACGAACTTTTGATTTAGCAGTGTTTCAGTCGCAAAAAACTTCCGCATGCCGCCGTCGACAATCTTCTGAAGTATCGCTTCCGGTTTTCCAGTTGACTTGGCGATTTCCCCCAGGACTTGCCGTTCGCGTGCCACCCGGTCGGCCGGCGCATCCTCTTCCGACAGCGAAATCGGATTGGTCGCCGCGACATGCATCGCGATCTGCCGCCCGATCCCGTTGTCTTTTCCTGCCAAAGCCACAAGCACGCCAATCTTGCCAATGCCGTTTTCTGACTGGTTGTGGACATAACTGGCAATGCTTTCGCCTGCAGTCTTCCGCATGCGGCGGACTGCCATGTTTTCCCCGAGGGCTGCGATTTGTGCCGAGAGCGCGTCGGCAACCGTTCCTTCGCCGAGCGGCGCCGCCATCAGACTCTCGAGGTCATCCACGGTAATGGCAACCGATGCCACCTGCCGCGCAAAATTGCAAAATTCCTTGTTTCGGGCCACAAAGTCGGTCTCGGAATTGACCTCCACGGCAACGCCGGCGCCATCCGAGACCAATACACAGACCTGGCCCTCCCCGGTCGCCCGGCCCGATTTTTTGGCCGCTTTCGCGATTCCTTTGGTGCGCAGCCAGTCGACGGCGGCTTCTATTTCACCGTCGTTTTCAACCAGCGCTTTCTTTGCATCCATGATCCCAGCACCGGTCATGTTGCGCAGTTCCTTCACCATTGCAGCCGATACATTCATGATCGTCTCCTTGACCGGGGATGTGCTTCGCCGCGGCATATTTCCGCAGCAAAGATTTGGTTATTCGGCCTTTTCCTCGCTCGGCGTGGCATCAGCCTGGGATGTGGATTCCGCTGACCCGGTGTCAGCCGGCGCGGCTTCCGTCGGCTCTTCGGCTTCTGCCGCAGTCTCGGCGCTGCTTTCACCAGCGCTGTCCTCGCTTGCCGCGCCGTCTGTTTGGGCTTCGACCGCATCCGCCTTCGGCGCTGCGTCCATGTCCTCAACCGCGGCGCCGAGATCCTCGCCGCGTTCGCTGATCTCCTTTTGCACCCCTGTCAACGCGGCGCGGGCCATGAGGTCGCAATACAGCGCGATCGCCCTTGCGGCATCGTCATTTCCCGGAATCATGTAATCGATCTTTTCCGGCGGGCAATTCGTGTCAACAACCGCCACCACTGGAATGCCAAGCTTGGCCGCTTCGGCAATGGCCAGAGCCTCCCGGTTTACGTCAATTGCAAACAGCATATCCGGAATGCCCTTCATTTCGCGGATACCGCCCAGCGAGGCCTGCAGTTTTGCCTGTTCGCGCCGCATCCCGAGCAATTCCTTTTTCGTGAGTCCCTCAACCCCCATCTCGAGTTTCTCATCAATGGAATTCAGGCGCTGGATTGAATTCGACACCGTCTTCCAGTTGGTCAGAGTGCCCCCCAGCCAGCGCTGATTGATAAAGAACTGGGCACTGCGTTTCGCCGCATCGGCTATCGGCTTCTGCGCTTGCCGCTTGGTTCCCACAAACAGAATGCTGCCGCCCTTCGCCACTGTCTCCGTGACTTTATTGAGCGCGGCATCCAACATCGGCACAGTCTGGGTCAGATCAATGATATGAATACCGTTCTTTTTGCTGTGGATGTACTGCGCCATCAGCGGATTCCAGCGGTGAGACTGATGGCCGTAGTGAACGCCGGCTTCAATCAGCTGGCGCAGGGTGAATTCTGGAAGCGACATTTTTTCCCTTTCCGGTTTATGCCTCGACGGGACTACAGATGCATGATCCAACCGGAGGACCGAAACCGCTTGTCTCCGCAGTCCGGCCCAATTCCCGTCTGTGATTTGAGTGCGGCCATGTAAGTGACGACAGAAAATTTGACAAGCGGATTTTTTTCGACATTGCGTCACATGATGGGCATGATTGAAGACGACGCCGGATTGGCCGTTATCGGCGCCGCGCACTGGGACATCGTGGGGCGCGCAGATTGCAGCATGGCGCTGGGGGCTGATTCGCCTGGCCTGATCACCCGCCAGCCAGGCGGCGTTGCCGCAACTGTGGCGGTCGAATTGGCAAAGCAGGAAATGCCCGCAAATCTGTTCGCCGCGGTTGGAGATGACCGTGAAGGAGACCTTCTGACCGGCGCGCTTGCCGAGGCTGGTCTGGACACCAACTGCATTCTGCGGGCAGCTGGCAGCCGAACAGACAGTTATCTGGTCATCGAAGATCAAACTGCGATGGTTGCCGCGATCGCTGACTGCCGCTGTCTTGAGCGGTCAGAGCCAAAAATTCTGACTCAGCTCGCGGATTGGCTCGCGCAGCAGCAGCCGCGCCCGACCGTAGCCGTTGACGGCAACATGTCGGTGCGTTTCTTGAACGATCTTTGCCGACTCCGTGAAGGCGCGGGTTTTGAACTGATCTATCTCGCGGCTTCGCCCGATAAGGCCAGCCGCGCCAGGCGGCTGGCCGCTGAGCGCGGGACAACACTCTATCTGAATCGTTTGGAAGCTGCCTCACTATGCGGAAAAACATTCGACAATTCAGGAGAAGCCGCCCGCGCGCTGATCGAATCAGGATTTGAACATGCCGTTGTGACCGATTCTGACAGAGCCGCATCCGATGCCGATTCCGTGACCGTCGTCAGCGTCGCACCCGGCGCTTCGCTTGCCGCAGGTATCACCGGCGCCGGTGACCGGTTTGCAGCCGCACACATTGCCGGGCAGCGCAGGGGTCTGGGGCGCCGGCAGGTCTTACAGATGGCCCACGCCGCTGCGGCATGCGCACAACATGGACAAAAAGCATGAAAAACCCACCTCTCAAAATCGGAGCGGAAGTCGCCCAGGCACAATCTGAATCAAAGCCGGTCGTGGCGCTCGAAACATCAATTCTGGCCCACGGCCTGCCCTACCCTCACAACATCGAGACCGCCCTGCACGCGGAAGACCGCATCCGTTCGCATGGCGCGGTGCCGGCAACCATCGCCGTCATCGAAGGCGACATCGCAATCGGGCTCAACCGGGAGGAGATCGAAATGCTCGGGACGGGGGTTCCAGTCGCCAAGCTTGGCCGGCCTGAACTGCCCTTCGCGCTAGCGGCCGGCGAAAGCGGCGCCACGACAGTCTCATCCACCATGATTTGTGCCAACCTCGCGGGCATCGAAGTTTTCGCAACCGGCGGAATTGGCGGAGTTCACAGAAACTTTTCCCAACATTTGGATGTGTCTCAAGATTTACATGAGCTTTCGAACACATCCGTCCTGGTTGTCGCCTCCGGCGTGAAGGCGATTCTTGACATTCCAAAAACCTTGGAAGTGCTTGAAACACTTGGCGTTTCGGTTGCTGTGTTCGGCCAAAGCGAATTCCCGGCATTCTGGGCGCGCTCATCCGGCATCCCGGCCGGAGTCCGGCTGGACGCGCCGGCCCAGTTTGCAGAGGCGTTTGCCATGCGGCAGAAGCTGGGCATTCCAGGAGCAATGCTGGCAGCCAATCCGGTTCCCAGCGCGGACGCGATTGCGGCAGAGCGGCTTGCCCCTTGGATTGAAAATGCGATCGCCGAGACGGAGCGGAGGCAAATTTCAGGCAAGGGTGTCACGCCTTTCCTGCTGGACAGCATTGCCGAGCAGTCGGGCGGCGAAACTGTCGCCGCCAACAAGGCCTTGCTTTGGGACAATGCGCGGTTTGCTGCTCAAATTTCCTGTTGCCTCGCAGACATGAAACCATAACTGACAACACAGAAAAATTATCGAAATTTGATTCCTGGGTTAACTGGGCTATCTTTTCACCGACAGACCGACCTTTGACGATAACGGCTGCTTGATTCGAACACTCGCAGCGTGAGGAAACAAATTGAGAATTCTGGCGGCGCTTAGGGCAAATTTCCTGACTGGATTGGTTGTCGTCGCGCCGGTTGGCCTGACAATTTACATTGTTTGGACAGCAATCGGCATTATCGATTCATGGGTTCTGCCCCTGATCCCGGCGGACTACCGGCCGGCGACATATCTCGGCGTCCATATTCATGGCGCGGGACTGATCGTCTTTCTCATTTTCACCGTTGTTGTCGGCTATGTGGCCAAGGGGCTGATTGGCCGCTGGATCCTCGGCCGAGGCGAACTGCTCGTGGCCCGCATGCCGGTCGTGCGCTCGGTATACCGCGGATTGAAGCAGATTGCCGAAGCTGTTGTCGAACAGTCCTCCACATCCTTCGACAAAGTCTGCATGGTCGAATACCCGCGGAAGGGCATTTGGGCGGTGGCGTTTTACTCAAACACAGCACGCGCCGAAGTTCGTGACCGACTTGGCCGAGAACGCAAAATGATCAGCGTTTTTCTGCCAACGACGCCCAATCCGACATCTGGGTTTCTGCTGTTCCTGCCTGAAGAAGATGTGATCTATCTGCGGATGTCCGTCGAAGACGCGGCCAAACTGGTGATTTCCGCCGGCCTTGTGTACCCGGCGGACAAATCACAGACGGCGGAGAAATTGCCGCCGCCCGTCTGAGCCATCAAGCGGTCAATGCGGACCCTGGTGCGATTCGACGTCACTCTTCATACCACCAAACATCCGGCTGGAACCCGATCCAGTCACCGTAAATCGGCAGTTTATCGGGATATTTGAGCTCTTTGCGGTGCGCGATTCTGGAATGATCCGAATACCACGCCGGAATAACATACCGACCGGTGGTCAAGAGCCGGTCCAGCGCACGAACAGCCGCAATGAAGTCCTCGCGCTCCTTGGCTGAAAGCATGGAGTCAATCATTCCCTCGATTGCCGGACTGGCAACTCCCATCCAGTTGCGTGTTCCGGGCAATTCGACGCCTTCGCTTCCCCAGTACAGCTTCTGTTCATTGCCGGGACTCAAGGACATGCCGCGCCGGTACCATGCCATATCGAAGTCATATTCGTTGGTCCGCTCTTTGTATTGCGCGCTATCGATCACTGTGATTCTGACATCGACGCCCAACCTCTCAAGAGCCTCCGTGTAGATATTTGCGATAGCAAGCGTATCGGCCGAACCCTGCACGAGCAGAATCTCAAAGGAAAACGCGTTTCCTTCCGCGTCACGCATCACACCGTCATCGCCTACGGTCCATCCCGCTTCGCTGAACAGCTCAATCGCCCTGCCAATATTCTTGCGGTTCCGTTCACTTCCGTCCGACATTGGGAGGACATAACCTTCGAGAGCGCCTGGCAGCAGTTCGTCCGGGTAGGAATCCAGCAGCGCCTTTACCTTGCCTGTCGCCGGACCGGGCTCCATGCCAAGGATTGAATTGGAAAAATACGAGGAGATTCTCGGTTGAAGCCCATCATTCAGAGTGTTATTGATGAATTCGAAATTGAAGGCGTGGATGAGCGCATCCCGTACGCGCCAATCCATGAATGCGTCTCGCCGGGTGTTGAACACAAAACCGCGAATCCCCGATGGACGCTCATGCGGAATGACTGACTTGACTACGCCGCCGTCACGCACGGCGGGAAAGTCATACTGGCTGTCCCATTTTGCGGAATTCCACTCTCTGTAGGATGTGATCTCTCCGGCCTTGAAAGCTTCGAACACGATCCCGCCGTCGCCGAAATACTCGTAGCGGAGCTCTTCAAAATTGTGCCTGCCTCTATTGAATCCAAGGGCATTGCCCCAGTAATCCGGATTGCGTTTGAATGAGAGAAACCGACCGGTTTCAAAGCTGTCAAGCACATACGGTCCGGACCCGATCGGCACATCGATGGAACTTTCTCCGAATTCCCTTCCTTCCCAGTCCGCTTTCCTGAGGACAGACCGAAGTCCGAGTATGAGCGGCAGCTCCCTGTCGACAGTGTTGAATGTGAAACGGACCGACCGCTGCCCGGTCTGCTCCATGCTTGCGATTTTTTTCCACGCGGTTCGATAGCGGGGATGTCCTTCAGTCCCAAGAATCTCGAATGACCACATCAGATCCTCGACTGTCACCGGCGATCCGTCTGAGAATCTGGCCTCCGGCCTTAGGGTGAATTCAACCCACTGTCTCTCCTCATCTGATTCAATCGACTCCGCGAGCAAACCATACAAGGAGAAAGGTTCATCCCAGTTTCTGCCCATCAGCGGTTCATAGATCAGGCTGCGCAACGCCCAAGGCGCGCGCCCCTTTACGATCCAGGGGTTCAACGAATCGAATGAACCCGATGCACCAAAGACAATCCTGCCTCCCGGCGGCGCATCCTCGTTGGTATAAGGTAACGCCGTAAAGCCAGGCGCAAGCTGCGGCTGTCCGTACATGGCGATGCCATGCTGAGGTTCTGCGGCCGCCCCGCCAGACATCGCCGACAAAGCCAATACAAGAATTGCCGCCACCTTCCTGCACGGCATCTCATCGCGATACTGTCGCATAATTCCAACACCCAATATTGTTGCGTCTCAAAAGGCTTATCTTGTATCCGACCGCACTTGGCAACACCAAATGTTTGATTTCAGACACATTGGTCGATTTTTGGCGTGATTGAAGCTGCAAATTCCGGCCAATACAGAGGTTTGGCGAAGCCCGGCCTGAAAAGGGCAATGTGGCGACCATCCGCGTTCTTTTTTGGTGACCGGGGCGAGCCACCCGCTTATGGCGCGGATATATTCCTGCACCGGAAAACCGCCGAATGCCCGCACCAGGGCGCAGGTCGTCAAATCCGTCAAAAACGGCGACAAGGTGCGGGGGATGTCCCCGGGCATGCCGGCGCCGGCGGCGGCGCGGCGCTCAGCTCGAACAGCTCGAGTTCCCGGCGTATGTCATCATTGAGAAGCTCAGGGCCGGGGGACGCGGACAACAGTCGCTGCTGACACCGGAGGAAGCCGCCGGGCTGATCCACGCGGAACCGGCGCGCCGGGCGGAAGCCGGAGCCCTTCGGGGCCGGTCTGTCCGAATGCCGGGAAGTGAGAATTGCCCCGGCAAGTGTCTGTGAGGCCTTCGGTCAAGCCTGCAGCGCACTCGGCCGGGACTGTGACCGCCTGTTCTGCGATGCCGGCACGCCGGGTTACGGGAGCGAATCCGGGGACTGTCTCCGCCGAAATGGCTGCAGCAAGGATGGCAGCCCTGTGGCTGTGTCCAAACGCTGTTCGCCCATCCGGTGAACGCCTATGGTCTGCCGGTCGGCTATGAGATGTTTCCGGGCGGCGCCTTCAAAGATTCCGCCCTGGTCGATGGCCCTGGCGTCACCGGAGCGCCGTCAAACCGGCATCCGCTTCACGCTGGCCGCCGATGCCCGGGAAATCTATTCGGCGCACGGGCTGAATTGGAACCGGGCACCCTTCATCCGCAAGCCGGCTGAAAAGCAACAGGCGCCGCAACAGCCTGATACCGACCCGAAAACCGGGATTCCAGCCCCCATTTCGAAGCGCGGGATCGCTTTTTTGTCAGTCGCTTAGGCGCCCAAAAAAGTCTGAAGGCGAGGCCTGGCGCCGTCGACACGGCCAATGCCAAGCATTGCCGCCACCTATCCTGCCCGGCATTTCATCGCGGTACCGTAGCATATTCGCAACACCCAAAACTAATGCGCCTAAAAAGACTTATTTTTTGTCCGACGCACTTGCCAGCGCCCTACGGAATGTCTAGGAAACCTTCACTGCTCGATAGGTTTCTTGCCTGTATGAAACCTGCCTCATATAACTCAGCGCCCGCGGAAGCGGGCGTTTTTTTTGCCTGCCGATAGCCGCGAATCCATTTTTGTCTTGATATGTCAAACTGTTATGCGATGAGTTATGCAGTTCACGGCCCCATAGTTTAGTTAAATAACAAACACATAAACTAAATCCACTTCCCCCGCGTGCGGGTTTCCGAGCTTTCCCTAACCGATTTCGGACGGTGCGCCGCCGCCGAAACGCGGCTATTGCTCAGTCGAGTCGGGATTCGGTCAAAGGGGTGCATTTGCGGTCATATTCCTAGGTTGTCGCCGTTTGCCGCCAATTCGGCTCCGGCTTGTCAAACTAAAACTCCGCTGAGAAAAAACGGGCCTTGGGCAAGAAAAGCGTTGTGGAAAGTTTCGTTTCGGCGCCTGTCGCACAACTTGAAAAAGCAGCCTCAGATTCACAATTGCTCTCCGACGATCATGTGCGCGGGCCTCGGACATGCCGCGGCGAAGCGGGCACCGCCACAACGCAGCCGACTGTCAAAAGCCCCGCTCCGATTGTTTGCCCCGACCGTGTGCTGAGATGAATCCGCACCCGGATTCTCCAATTCGCTCATCGGCGATATCTCCGCGGTCCCAGCGGCGGACCCTGCCGGCCTGAAACTCCCGATTGCCGATTGATTGCCCAATTCACCCTCAGCCGCTATTCGATGCCTGTGTCAAAAACCAGTGCCGCCTTCCGATTTGCCAATTCGCATTCCGGACCAAATCAATGAATCCGCCCATGATGTCGCTCGAGATATTCTCCGATCCCATCTGCCCTTGGTGTTACATCGGCAAAGCGCGTCTATTCGCCGCCCTCGGCAAAGCCCGCGACCCGGTGTTCGATATCAAGTGGCGGCCGTTTCAGCTCAATCCGCATATGCCGGAATGCGGAATGGACCGGGCAGACTATTTGCGGCAGAAGTTTGGCGGCGACCGTGGCGTCCTCGCGGTTTACTCCACGGTGATTGAAACAGCCGAAGATGACGGGCTAAACCTCAGCCTCGACCTCATTAAAAGAATACCGAACACGCTCGATGCCCACCGGATCGTTCGATGGGCTGAGATCGAAGGGCTTGATGCCACTATCGTCATGGATGTCCTGTTTCACGCTTTTTTCTGTGACGGCGAGGATCTTAGCCAGGAAAAAGTTCTCTTGGCGGTGGCCGAACAGTGTGGAATGGACAAGACTCTGACCAAAAGGCTGCTGCAGAGCGACACCGACAAAGACTTTGTGCGGGACTCTGACGGGGCGGTGCGCAGGATGGGCATCGGCGCAGTCCCATTCTTCATCCTGGGTGGACAGCAAGCCGTGTCTGGAGCGCAGCCCACCGAGCTGTGGGCAAAGGTCATTGACGAAATCCAGGGGGGAGGCGTCAGCGCTTGAGAATTGGGCAGAACTAAGCCGCGATTCTCGCAATGTCGCCCGCTATCGAACGAACGCCTTTCAGACGATTGCTTTCACTCGTCCAGTTGCGCCTGAACACCAGTTTGTGACCTCGGACTTTGGCCGTGCCCTGCTGTTTCGCGATCAAACCCATCAGTCCGCCGGGGTTGTTGAAAGTGCCATTCAGGAATTCCACAGAGGCGCCCTTTGGACCGGCATCCAGACGGGAAATCCCGGCGTTCTGACAAAGCCGTTTGATTCGGACAACTTCAAGCAGAGTCGCCACCTCCTTCGGGAGCGGGCCAAATCTGTCAACAAGTTCTGCCGCGAATCCTTCAATCTCGTCCGGCTCAGAAAGGATTCCGATACGCCGGTAAAGCCCAAACCGAACCGAAAGATCTGCAACGAAGGATTCGGGGATGCGCGCGGACACCCTGAGATTCATCTGCGGCGCCCAGCTGTCCTGTTCAATTTCGGCCTCCGCCCCGCCCGACTTAATCTCCGCAACCGCCTCCTCCAACATCTTTTGATAAAGTTCGACGCCGACCTCGCGAATGTGGCCCTTCTGGGCATCGCCAAGCAGATTGCCGCCGCCGCGCAAGTCCAAATCCCTGGCAGCCAGCGTGAACCCGGCGCCGAGCGCATCCAAACCGCCGAGTGTCTGCAGCCGCAGCGCCGCCGCATCCGTTATGCGCTTGCGGGGCGCATACGTAATGTAGGCGTATGCCCGGACGCTCGAACGCCCTACCCTGCCCCGGATCTGATAAAGCTGCGCCAATCCGAATCTGTCCGCGCGGACCATGATGATTGTGTTTGCTGTCGGGATATCCAACCCTGACGCAATGATCGTGGTCGACAGCAACACGTCCCGACTGCCGTCATAAAATTCCGCGGTGCGTTTTTCTATTTCGGTTTTCGGCAGCTGCCCGTGGGCAGTCGCATAAGTGACTTCAGGCACGTGCTCATCGAGAAACATTTCCAGATTCGGCAAATCCTGGATCCGCGGCACAACAATGAAGCTCTGCCCTCCCCTGTACAGCTCGTTCAGCAGTGCGGTCCGGACAGTCGCCGTGTCGAATTCGAGGACATAGGTGCGGATTGCCAGCCGGTCCACCGGCGGGGTCCCGATGATCGACAAGTCGCGCGCACCCGACAAGGCCAACCGCATCGTTCGAGGGATCGGCGTCGCTGTCAATGACAGGACGTGAACGGTCGCACGAAGTGTCTTGAAATGCTCCTTTTGGGCCACGCCAAAACTCTGCTCCTCATCAACGAGCAACAGTCCGAGATTCTTGAACTGAACCGATTTGGCAAACAGGGCATGGGTTCCAATGACAATGTCGCAGCTGCCGTCGGCCAAGGCTGTCTTGGTCGCGTGTTCTGCCTTGGGCGTCTCGGTTCGCGACAATCGTCTCACTTTGATCGGAAACCCGGCGAACCTGTCCATAAACGTATCGAAATGCTGCCGCACAAGAAGCGTGGTGGGCGCAACAAGGGCCACTTGCACACCAGCCATCGCGGCAATGAACGCGGCGCGCATCGCGACTTCGGTTTTTCCAAATCCCACATCCCCGCAAATCAAGCGGTCCATCGGAATGCCCGCGGCCAAGTCACCGACGACATCATTGATCGCCGCCTCCTGGTCGTCAGTTTCCCGGTATTGAAACCGGGCCAGGAATGAATTCCACGCCGGATTCTGCGGAAACCAGCGCCGGAGCTTTGTTCAGGGTCCGTTGCGCGGCGGTCTTGATCAGCTCTTCCGCCATCTCAAGAAGGCGTTTCTTGAGCCGCGCCTTGCGTTCCTGCCAGTATGCCGCCCCAAGCTTGTCCAAGGGCGCTTCGTTCGATCCGAATCTGGACAACAGATCAATGTTGATGATCGGCAGGTAGAGTTTTGCGCCTTCGGCATATTGCAGAACGGCGCAGTCGTGCAGAGCGTTTCCAGCCTCAACAGTTTCAAGCCCAAGGTAACGGCCGACACCGTTTTCTTCGTGAACAATGAGGTCCCCAGGAGAGAATTCGTTCGCTTCTGCCAGCAAGTCGGCGGCGGACCTTCTGGTCCGCGCTTTTCGGACCAGCCGTTCGCCAAACACATCCTGCTCCGAAACCACCGCGAATTCAGGAGTGACCAAACCGTGTCCCAGATTCAGCACGGCCAAATCGACGCCGCCGCTTTGTTTTCCGATTTGTGTGAATGTATCGACAGTATGCGATTTTAATCCGGCGTCACCGAACATTGACGAAAACCGGCTGCGGGATCCCTCGGACCAGCATGCAACGAGGACCGGACGGGATGTGCGAAGTTCCTTCAGATATTCGGCAACGCTATCGATCAGGGGCAATTCGGGTTGCTGACGCTCAGGGCTGAAATCGCGACCGGCTCTGCCGCCGGCGTCAATGCTGCCAAGACCCGTTCGGACGTTTATGCGCAAAGATCTGCCGGACAGGCTGCAGATTGAGCTTCCCGCTGAATTCAGGTCGGTCCATATACAGCAGTTCCGGTGACACCGGCCGATGCGTGGCCGGAGCCTGCGGGCGCGAGGGCGGCGATTCGCTGCGGTTGGAATAGAGCTCCCGCAGCGTCTCGAACCGCTGTTCGCACAACTGCTCAACATGGTCGTCGATGCAGACGGTCGCATCCGGCAGGTAATCGAAAACGGTTTCCATTCTTTCATGAAAGAATGGCAGCCAGTGCTCAAGACCCGACACCGTCAATCCGTTCGACACGGCCGCATAGAGCCGGTCATCTTTGTGAGGCGTTCCAAATTCGGAGCGGTAAAGCCGTCTGAATCGTTCGACAGCCAGCCTTTCGAGAGAAATTTCAGTATCGCGGCAAATCTTCACTTCCGCCACGCGACCGACAGACATTTGAGTCTCATGGATCGAACGTTCGCGCACCGTCCAGCCTGTCGCCAAAAAAGTCGAGCCGAATTGGGACCGGACTGCCGGCGGGAAAGACGTCAACGATCCCGCCGCGGACTGCAAACTCACCGAGACAAGAACTTTTGAGCTGCGGCAATACCCGGCCTGGGCAAAAAAATCTGTCAACGCGCCCATTTCCAGCCAGTCGCCGACTTTGACCGTCAACGCGCTGTTGGCAATGAATTCGCGTCCCGGAACACGCTGCATCGCCGCGTTGACCGTCGTCAGCACGATGCCAGGCGGGGCTTCATGGGCTTCAGCGAGTCTCGTCATGGTTGCCATGCGGGCTGACATGATCTCCGGATTCGGGGATATCCGGCTGTAGGGCGGACAGTCCCAGGCTGGAAATTCCGCGACGGCGGCGGTCGGCGCAAAAACCGCAAAGCCTCGCGGGTCGCGCTCATGCGTCTGTCGTCACGGGCGATGTGAAGCACAGTGGCGCCTGTGTCTTCGTGAAGGCGGGCAATGTGCAGCGCATCCAGCCCTTCCGGCGCACCGCCAACCAAACCCGCCACCCTGCATGTGGCATGAGATTCATCATCTGTAGCTAATGCAGCCGCGCTTCATGTCAACTCTATCGATCGAATGGTCGGTCACGAAACCCTTCAGCCTGCTTCCATCGACACTTCAACAGGCAGACTGTTTCGGTTAGACTTCGGACTGAATTTGGGAAACTGCGAATGGAATCGGAATTTGCGCCATTTCCAGCGCACCGCGCACGGCGTCTCCGCGCCCGTGACGGAATAAGGCGCCTGGTGCGCGAAAAAAACCTCGAATGCTCCGATCTGATTTGGCCGGTCTTTCTCCGTGAGGGGGAATGCGTGTCTGAACCGGTGTCAGCGATGCCGGCGTCGAGAGACTTTCCATCGACCTTGCGGTCGATGCCGCCGCCAAAGCGGTTGAGCTGGGAATTCCCGCGGTCGCGCTGTTTCCCCATGTCGAGCCCGGTGACAAGAGCGCCGGCTGCGAAGAGGCATGGAATCCCGAGAATCTCGCCAACCGCGCTGCGCGGGCGATTCGAAAGTCCGTTCCTGAATTGGAAATCATGCTCGATGTGGCCCTGGACCCGTATAACTCTGACGGCCATGACGGTCTTTACCGCAATGGCGAAGTGCTGAACGATGAAACGCTGCATTGCCTGGAACGGCAGGCTCTCGGCCATGCCGAAGCGGGCGCAAGCATTCTCGGCCCTTCCGACATGATGGACGGGCGCATCGGGCACATTCGGAATTCATTGGAAGATAATGGATATAAAGACCTGATTATTATATCCTATTCCGCAAAATATGCATCGGCTTTCTACGGACCGTTCCGCGACGCGGTGGGTTCTTCGGGCGTGCTGAAAGGCGACAAATCGACATATCAATTGGATCCTGGAAACTCTGACGAGGCACTGCGAATGGCGCGGCGGGACATCCGGGAAGGCGCGGATGCGGTGATCGTCAAGCCGCATGCCATATCTGGACCTCTGCCGGCGCATCAGCGCGCATTGCCGCGTTCCGACTTTCGCTTACCAGGTTTCAGGGGAATACGCCATGATCCGGGCCGCGGCGATGCAGGGATGGATTGACCTGGACCGGGCCTTGCTGGAAAGCCTGCTTGCCTTTAAACGGGCGGGATGCGCCGGCATACTGACATATTTTGCGCCAATGGCGGCACGAATGCTGCGTGACGGATAACGGACCGCGGAAGGCGAAATTGCACCTGTTCAATGTGGAAGCGAGCCGAATCGGGAATCCTGATGACCCCAGACACAGTTCAATCTACTGTCGGCCGCAGCCGGAAAAGCCAATTGAGCAATGCGAGGATTCTAAAATGACCGCAATGAGCAGGCGCCGCTTTGTGGCCGCCTCATCCGCGTTGTGCGCGTGCCCCGTGACGGCGATGGCCGCGACGATTTCTCAGCGCAAACGCGACAAACTCGACAGCATGGCCAACTCGGCCATCTTCTACATGGTTAACAATTTTCCGGCGACCCGCGAAATGGTCGATCAGGCTGCCGGGTTGCTGATGATCCCGGTTGTGTCGAAAGGCGCGCTGCTCTTCGGCGCCTCGGTTGGAGACGGCGTGCTGCGTGTGGGAGGCGAAACCACCGCCTACTATTCATCGGTGCAGTTCAATGCCGGACTTCAGATTAGCGCCAGCCAGCATTCACAGGCGCTGTTTTTCCTGAACGAAACCGCGCTCAACCGGTTCCTGCAATCCGATGGCTGGACCTTCGGCGCCGGGATGCGGTATGTCGTCCTGAACGATGCCGACAGCCTGCGGGCAGACTCGCTCACGCAGAATGTCGATGTCGCGGTTCTGACGTTCGGCGACTCCGGTCTGGATATCGGCGCCTCGCTCGACGGCACGAAATACACACGGTTTGAAGACTGACCGGAGCGTCCGCCGGGCGTCTTGTCAGTCCAATTCGCGCAGCCTCTGGATC
>CBDCSZ010000041.1:0-3293 GCA_965221935.1 Paracoccaceae bacterium | reverse complement strand
TATATTATATGGAAGTCTGGATGGTTAGCGGGATTGGACGGCCAGTGGCTTATCCGGTTCCGCCCGGTATTGGGCCGCGGGTCAAGGCGTCTTTGACGGTCTTTGGATCGGCGAGCACGACATGCTGCTCCGTCGGGTTGCGCTTTTCTTCGGCAAAATCCAGCCCCAGTCTTTTCAGGAAATAATAAAGAAGGGCAAGCCTGAGTTTGACGCCAACCTGCCCGTCCTTCATGCCGTAATCACGGGCGATGACCTGTTGCTGGTCTTCGCTCAAACCAGGATGCGGCTTGAGCGCGACGTTTGTGAATTCCTGCCAGACATGATCGTCGCCCGGACTTGCTTCGGCCGGGCCGGCGCTGCGGGTCTTGAGAATCCGCGGCAGCAGGAAGTCCTTGAACTGCCGGTCGATATGACAGAAAGCGCGGGCGTGCCAGCGATGGCCGTCATAGCCGAAGGCGTGCGGCGTGATCCAGCGCCAGGTCGGTTTTGGCCGGCTTGCCGAGAGTGACTGATAGCGAATCTCTAAGGCCTTGCCGGCGCGCACCGTGTTCAGGACACTGCGCAGTATGTCCGGATCGACATTGCGGCGGGGTAGAGGCAGAGCATCAAAGCTTGGCACATGCGAAAGCCAGCTTTCCTCGCGCAGCAGTAGGCCATCGGCGATCGAGCGAAGCTGCATCAGATACCGGCTGGCATCCGGCCTCAAGAAAAGCGGTTTGAATGACTCGCTGGCCAAGTAGCGCTTTTCGCTGCGGTCGTACCAGATGTTGTCTTTAGCCAGTTCCTGGTACTGGCTCAAATCCTTGGAGGCCTGCGGCACCGACACGCCGAAATAGTTCCTGATATCGGCGCGGTTGACCCCGCCCTCCCAGAAGAGGTGGAATTCTATGAATTCGAGCCGCTGCTCGACGCCCCAACGCAAGCCAAGCGCGCGCTCTTTCATGCCAATTCCCTTTCGCGGCGGATGCGTACAGAAACTATATTGACAGCAAAACGCGATCCGTATAGTATCTTATCTCATCCGAGAATCGCAGTCAACCGAAATTGGAGGGCGCAATGCCTAAGAATGACCGTTATGTCGTCAAGCGTGGCACCGACTGGGCCGTCAAGAAGGGTGGCGTAGACCGGCCTGAGAGCGTGCACGGCACCCAGACGGGCGCCGAGCGCGCGGCCAAGAAAACCGTTGGCAGCCTTGGCGGCGGCGAAGTCCGCATCCAGGGCCGGGACGGGAAATGGCGCGACTCGGACACGGTGGCGCCGGGCCGCGACCCGTTCCCGCCACGCGATAAGAAGCACTAACGGGGGTTCTCATGAGGGACATTCGTTTTCGCAGGCTTGAGCGCCGCCGTACCGGCGGGACGCGGGACCGGATGGAGCTGTCCTATCCGGTTCCGCGCAGCCCGTCGGGCAAGATTTACCAGTTTTCGCCCAACGCGGAGGCGGTGCCGCGGCTGTTCCTGATCGGCGATGCCCCGGAAGACCGGCAGGTGACGGACGGTAACCAAGCGCGAACCCGGCGCACGCCGGGGCCGGGGCAGACCATATGCCCTTATTCCGGCCATATGGACGAGGACGACGAATTCGTACATTTTGCAGACGTCAATGCGATCACAAAGCAGGTCGAACACGATGCCGCCGCCGACGTGAGTGACTGGCTCGGCGATTGGGCTAAGGATTTTAACCGCCGGCAACCGCGCGGCGGCTTTATCACCATGAAGATGGAGCATAAACCCAGGCGCGGGCTGCGGCCCCTTGCCATCCGCGAGGACCTGCTGCGCGATCTTTCCTGCGATATCTGCGCGCGGGCCTACGCCGTTTATGCGATCGCGCTTTTTTGCCCGGACTGCGGCGCGCCCAACCTTGCGCTGCATTTCCGGCGCGAAATCGCGTTGGTGCATGAGCAGCTTACCCTTGCCGCCGAGCAAGACGCGGGCGGTAAATCCGAACTTGCCTACCGCCTCATGGGCAACGCCCATGAAGATGTTCTCACCGCCTTTGAAACCACCCTTAAAACGGTTTACCGCCACCTTGTCCGCCGGCACATGCCTGCCGAGGCCGCCACTCTGTGCGGCAAGAAGGCCATCGGCAACGCCTTCCAGAACATCCGCCGCGGGCGCGAAAAATTCGCGCCGCTCGGGATCGATCCGTTTGCCGCCCTTGCAGACGAAGAACTGGCCCGGCTCGGACTCAATATCGAAAAGCGTCATGTCATCGGGCACAATCTCGGCATTGCCGATGAGCAATATGTTGCGCTGACCCAGGCCGACCAGCCCGGTGAAACCGTCCGCCTGATCGGCGATGAAATTGGCCGCTTCGCCGATACCTGTCTTGCCGTCATCGCGGGACTTGAAACCGCGCTGCTTCACGGCGGCGGTATCGCGCCGGCTTCGGGCGAGGCCCCATAGCGCGTGGATGGGTATCACACTCACTCGGACCGTCAGGCATGTTTGACCGCGCCCTCATCCCCACGCTGGCAAAGCTTCGTATGCCGGAGCGCTACAGCGCTGATCTTGCCGCCGGCGGCCTTCGGGTCACATGCCTTGCCGTGCCGCCGAAAGAGATCGCCGCCACTTTCAAGCCATTTAAGAGCCGGGGACCGACAAGCCGCCGCTTGCTCGCCACGTGTGAAGACGGCGAGAAGTTCATAATCGAGTTTGCCGGCTTTAATGAGCCATACGAGCCGGATATCGCCGGTGTCATTCGCGCCCGGCGGCCCGCGGTGGATGGGGACGTTCTCGGTTTTGAGGGCGCGCGCTTCCTCGATCCGCCGCAGGATTTGCCCGAAATCACAAACAGCCGCGACCAGGTTTGCCGGTCATGGGCTGAGGGAATTGCCTACAGAACCGAACAATCGGACGCAAATGGCGCGGTTGTGCGCTCCGGTCTCAGGATGCCGCAGGCCGGCGCGCTTCATGCGGTCGCATCCCACTGGACCCTTGGGCACGAGCCGGCGATCGTGGTCATGCCCACCGGGACCGGCAAGACCGAAGTCATGATCGCTTCGTCCGTTGCGACCGCCTGCGAGAGATTGCTTGTGATGGTCCCCACTGACGCCTTGCGGGTGCAGACGGCGCGCAAGTTTCAAACATACGGCTTGCTGAAAGAGATCGGCATAGTCGGCGCGCTGCCGCATCCGGTTGTCGGGCTGCTTTCCTCAAAGCCGGCCCGCGCTCAATTCGAGGCGCTGCGGGCCTGCAATATTGTTGTTGCGACGATGAGTTCGATCGGATTGGCCGATGAGGCCGTACAGGCGGCGTTCGCAGCGCAATTCAGCCATGTGTTTTTCGATGAGG
>CBDCSZ010000040.1:0-16275 GCA_965221935.1 Paracoccaceae bacterium | reverse complement strand
TTTCGGGTCGGTACAGACTGTCGGCATGGGGAGACCTCGCTTCTTGAGCCGTTTGTTTTTCTATTTCAACAGCTTATAGAGGAATCTCCCCTGTTTTGCAACCCCCTGTGTGAGATATTCGGGCTAGGGCCCGGAACGGGTGCATGACCGGAGGGTGATGAACGGCATCTTCTTCGTGTTTCGCACCGGTGCGCCGTGGCGCGACATCCCGGAACGGTACGGTCCGCACACGACCTGCTGCAACCGTTACAACCGGTGGAGCGGGAACGGCATCTGGGCGTCGATTATGAAGAAACTTCAAAGGATTGCGGGCGATGACGGCGGGGGCGGCGACGGCCCGTCCGGCTCGGTTCGCCTGCGCATGGTGGACTCCACGTCGGTGCGCGCCTCCGCAGACCGGGCTGAGCCGCGGCGGGCGGACGACGAAGGTCCATCTCGGCCTCGACGGGAACGAGATAGTGAAGACCGTGTTCCTGACCCCGTGCCAGGCGACCGACTGTGCGCAGGCGGAGGCGCTTCTCGCCGGCCTCGGGCATGACGAGACGGTGGTCGGCGACAGGGCGTATGACACCGACGCCATTCTTGACTTGATCGAGACGGCGGGAGCAACCGCGGTCATTCCGTCGAGGTCGAGCCGGAAACCGCCGCGGCCGCTTGACCGCGGGACTTACAGGACGCGCAACCTTGTTGAGCGGTTCTTCGGCAAAATCAAGGAGTTCCGCAGGGTCACCACCCGCTACGACAAGACCGCCCGCAACTTCCTGTCCGCCGTGCATCTGGCTGCCAGCCGGTTCCTGCTCCGCCGGATCGCAAACCAAATATTTGAGTCCACCGCCTAAGCGGAGAAGATATACTCGCCGGCCGCCAGCAGTCTGCTCTCCTCTGCCACCGCGGCTTGTTTGTCCGCGCATGCTTTGGTCCGATATTCAATGTCGGGCAGGTTTTCGAGGACGTATTCACTCTTTGCCCGATTGTTCCGTGTCCCGGAGCCCAAAGGCGGTGCGCCCGATCGAGAGGCTGCGGACCCCTCCTGCCGCGCGCCCGGGCCGCGGCGAGGGTAATGCTGCCTTGCGGGAAATATGGGATTCGTCCTCCAGGCCGAATGAGCCGGACGGTGTAAGAGTTTGAATCTTAAGTCTTTGTTTTTAAAATATATTTTGATTTCAAGCACTTATCTCCCGCGCCACCCGCCTCATCAGAAACCGGCAGGCTGCGAGCTGCGCCCAGGCCGCGGAGCTCTCCAGGCTCCGCTCGTGATCCTTCGCCAGACGCCTGCACCGCGACATCCAGGCGAAGGTCCGCTCCTCCACCCAGCGGCGGCAGAGGACGGTGAAACCCTTGATTTCCTTGGGCTTTTGCACGATTTTCAGCACCGGACCGAGGCCGTGTCTGGCCAGTTCCTGCTCCAGCTTCGGTCCGGCGTAACCGCCGTCCGCCCACAGTTTCGCCACCTGCGGCGCCTTCTCCAGCATCGCCAGGATCAACTCCACAGCGCCGTCCCGGTCCTGCACCGAGGCCTCGTGAACCGCGATCGTGATCGGGGTTCCCTCCGTGTCCACCGTGATGTGGCGCTTCCTGCCCTTGATCTTCTTTCCGGCGTCATACCCCGACGGCCCGCCGCTCTCCGTCGTCTTCACCGGCCGGCTGTCGATCACAGCCGCCGCCGGCTCCTCCGAACGGCCCGCGAGGCCGCGCGCGAGGGACCGGAGGGCGCCGGGCATCTCGTCCAGAACACCCCCGCGGATCCACGCGTGGAAAGAGTTCTGGACCAAGGTGAACGGCGGAAAACACTTGGGAACCGCCCGCCGCCGGCATCCCGTTCCGAGCATGAACCGGATGGCGTTGACAACCTTCCGCATGTCGAGGACGCGGGGACGCCCCATTTTCGAAGGAGGCGGGATGAGCGGCTCGATCACGGACCATTCGGCGTCCGTCAAATCGGTTTCATATCCGTCCTCCGGTCGTTTATACTGCTCCTGAGCGGTCTTGTTCCAAGCCATGTGGTCCTCCATTTCTGGTGTGGTATTCAGATGGTATGTGCCACATCTGGGGAGGCCACTCAACTTTTTGGTCAAACTCTAAGGGGAGCGGCCAAGGGCGCGCTTTCCGCGCCGGCCGCCGCTCAGAACGGCTTGCCTTGTGTGCAGAAGAGGCCGGTTGCTCGGTCAACGGCCGAACGTCCGGCCGTCGTCCGCATTCCGCCGCCCGGCGGACGAAGCGGGGCGTGTGCACGCACAGCAGATCCGGCCGGGACGGATAGGGGCCGAGGATTCCCGCCGCCCCCAGACTGTCGACGAGCCGGTCCGGAAATTCTCCGGACACCAGGGCGGCGGCTGTGTCCGCGGCGCCCCATCCGCCCGGCAAGCGCCGGCAGGGCCGGGAGGGCCGCCGCCAGCGGGTTCGGCGGCTGGAGATCCTCCGCCGCCGCTTTCAGCGTGGGGGCCGCCAGCGAAGGAACGTCGAACCGCCATTTGCCGCCGGGCCGCCACATGAAGAAGACGCTGTGCAGGAGAAGCTGTTCCGCGGAGCGTTCTAGGTCATCGGCGGGCAGGCCGCGCGGCGGGCCGCCCCGGGCGCGCCAGCGCGCCGCGGCGCGTTCCGTGAACATGATGACGGAGGCTTCCGCCCCGCCGCTCCCGGCGTCCAGGGCTAGCTCCGCCAGCAGCGGCAGGATTCCCCAATTCCTGAACTGTCCGGTGCGCTCTCTGTAAAGGACGGCGCAGGTCTCACCCGCGGCGGCGCGCGCTTCCGGAATTCAGTCCGGCCGTCCGCCAGCGTGACCGGCTTGCGGAACGCGCCGCGCCGCAGCTGCTCGCCCCAGACCTGCAGGAAATGCGGGTGGTGACGCCTCCCTTCTGGGAAACGATCCCGACAATATAGGCCATTGATCCTGCCCCGTTGTCTGCCTGTTTGTTCTTGTTTTACCACAGTATAGCATGAAAGAATGCTTTGTGTGAAGCATGCGGGAATGCTGGCATTGAAAGCGCGTTGCATGCTTGCATGATTTGCGCTCTGGTCTACTGGATCGGTTTAAATGTGGTCTTTCCAATCTGTTCTGAAGCCGAGTTTGTGGCCAAACTCAAAAGCGCTGCATGAGCGGATGCCGAACTGGCGGCAAACATCTGGGATTTTGCGGTTTTGTCGTTCTGCACTAGGCCTTGAGCTTTCGGTTGAAACAACCACTCGGCTCTTTGGATGCAGAAGAGCATAAGCTATCAAAAAGGGGTCACGTCCAAGCTTTTCGATTTCAATATCGTTCAGATCAGGCGCGTATCCTTCTTCCGTGACACGTCTTACAAGATCAACATCGACTTCTTCTTTGAATCGCAGAGCTGCTTTTGTCTCGTCTTTCTTCGCCCAGGTTGCGAGGGCATCGGATCCGGCCTTTAATTCTTCAAATATTTCGTCAGGAATCTTGACTTGGCCCTGCCCTCCGCAGTGGATCAACCATTCCCAATATTCATCGACTTGCCCAATTCCATAGTAGTCACGATTTGCGTCTATCAGTGTGTTGGCATCGAGAAGGTAAAGCACTGAACCCTGCCTTTACACTGACACTCGTGATCCACCAGCCTTAAGCACACTCTGGACGTTCTTCGCGCTTACCCCCAGAACTTTCCCGGCTTTCGTCGTTGTTAGCGCTCCAACCCCAAGCATCCGACCCACAAGCTCAACAAGAGCTGGCCCTGCCCGATGACCCCGAATGACGGGATAAGTGGGACCGCCATCGGTTTGACTGGCGAGCCTTCGGTTTTGGGATCGCTGATTGAGAAAATTCCGTCGGAAGGTTCGCGCAATACTTTCATAGAATTCGTAACTGAACGCGTCAGATCGATGAAGTTTATAGGCAACCATTGTCTTGCTGACTTTTCGGGCGTCTGCAAACGCGCTAATCCTTTGAATCGCCTTTGTTAGTTCAGCTTCTTCATTGACAGATAGTTGAGCAAGTTCTTCCGTTGGCAGGAGAAACTCTCCTGCCACGTCATTACAGAACTTCTCAATTTGGCGTTCGTCAAAGCGGCCACTTACTCCTGTCAAGCCAAGCCAAAGATGAACAAGTTCATGCACGATAGTAAAGGCTTGTGCTCCTCCAGAATCGTTCGCGTTTACTGCGATGAAAGGTGCTATCTCATCGGCGATAGCGAGGCCTCGGAACAGGTCAACGGGGATCTCTGTGTGGTGACTGCCAAGGTTGTCGACAAACAGGACAAAAATGCCTGCGCTTTCAACTCGGTTTCGTAGATACGATACAGCTTTATGGATGGGGTGGGACTTCCTGTATGCTGTAATGTCAAAAGAAAGTGTGGTTTTTATCTGGTCTGCAATTGCGCTCGGTTCCTCATCAGTTCTTGCCTTGCCGATGAATGCCAAACTTTTTGCCTCGTCTTCTTCTTCGAGAGCAGTGCGCAAGAGCGCTTGGCGCACTCTGATGTCACGCACAACAGCATCGACAAGAGCGTTATCAGTTCGCGAAAAAGACGCGGGGAATGTTCTGAAATCTTCGCCCCGGTCTCCGATTCTTGGCGGCGCACTCAAATAAAAGCTCAGAAGCGGTCGCCTGTACTGTTTCGACATCTTTACAAGAAGTGGCCGCGTAGGGGCGGTTTCCCCGTTTTCCAGTGCCGCAAGTCGTTCAACCGGCTCACGACCATACGCACTCCTGATGCCAAGCTTGTTCACAGCGTTCTCGGGCGACAATCCTGCTGTCTCCCGAGCCCATTTCAGAATGTCCGGGTTTACGTTTGGCATGGCCTATCTCTAAACCTTCTGGGACTGCCGTTCTAGCCGCTACATCTCTCTTGCATGATTGGCGCCTTGATTGTGAGTTGCCATGAACAACAGCCCTGTTCCAGCTACCCACGCCCCGGGATCAGCCCCAGGCTTTTTCAGCAGTCTCGCGGCGGCCTCCGCGGCGGGCGGGCAAGACCAGCTTTGACTAGGCTATGTACCCAAATGGTAACTTTTTCGCGTTATCTGTCATTCTCGGGCGAAAGCAGTCCAAAAGGGGATTGAGGCATGAGCGGCGACCGGCATGATATGAGCGACGCGGAGTGGGAGATCCTCCGCTCGGCGCTTCTTGGCAGGCGCCAGGGCCCGGAACGGGTGCATGACCGGAGGGTGATGAACGGCATCTTCTTCGCACCGGCGCGCCGTGGCGCGACCTCCCGGAACGGTACGGTCCGCACACGACCTGCCACAACCGTTTCAACCGGTGGAGCGGGAACGGCATCTGGGCGTCGATTATGGAGAAACTTTAAAGGATTGCGGGCGATGACGGCGATAACGGCGATGACGGCGGGGGCGGCTCGGTTCGCCTGCGCATGGTGGACTCCTCGTCGGTGCGCGTTCACAGGCACGGCGCCGGGGCGCCCCGGGACAGCGAGCCTCCGCAGATCGGGCTGAGCCGTGGCGGGCGGACGACGAAGGTCCATCTCGGCCTCGACGGGAACGAGATAGTGAAAACCGTGTTCCTGACCCCGTGCCAGGCGACCGACTGTGCGCAGGCGGAGGCGCTTCTCGCCGGCCTCGGGCATGACGAGACGGTGGTCGGCGACAGGGCGTATGACACCGACGACATTCTTGACCTGATCGAGACGGCGGGAGCAACCGCGGTCATTCCGTCGAGGTCGAGCCGGAAACCACCGCGGCCGCTTGACCGCGGGACCTACAGGACGCGCAACCTTGTCGAGCGGTTCTTCGGCAAAATCAAGGAGTTCCGCAGGGTCGCCACCCGCTACGACAAGACCGCCCGCAACTTCCTGTCCGCCGTGCATCTGGCTGCCAGCCGGTTCCTGCTCCGCCGGATCGCAAACCAATTATTTGAGTCCACAGCCTAGTCGACCAAAAGCGGTTCGGCGGGATGTTTCATTGCCTTGTAGCATGCTTCGACCAGTGCCATGGTCTGATAGGCATCTTCGACCCCTGAATGCAGGTAACTGTCTTCGCCGTCATCGAATCTCTGGACGTTGCGCATAGGGCCCATGAATGCATCGATAAACCAGCTTCCTTCCAATGGAATCCGTTCCCAATTCCCCCCGTTCCGGCAAAACCAGAGCTCGTCAGCCTCGCCATTGGGGTAGTCGTAGCAGACGCCCAGTTTCACCATCATTGTGCCATCGGTGCCTTCGAAGCGGAACCAGGCCGACTGGAATTTACGGCCGTTCTGATGGTTATGATTGATGCTCATCAAACTCCGCAGGCGATCGCCGTAGTCGAGGATCACGGATGTCCGCGTCTGAGCAAAGTCGTCGGCGCGGGGGTCGCGCATGCTGCGCGCGAAGACGCCGTCCGGATTTCCCGCCACGGCCCGGATGGTGTCGAGGTAGTGAATCGAATGCACTGCGATCTCGACCCGCTTCATCGGGATCAGGAAAGGGAACAGGTTCCATTGAGTGAAAATGTTAAGGTGCACTTCTATTTCGAGAAGGTCTCCGAGCCGGCCCGACTTCACAGCGGCCTGAACCGCCATCATCATGGGCGAGAAACGAAGCTGGAAGTTGATTGCCGCCTTCATTTTCTTGTCGCGGCAGATTTGGCGTATCTTGCGGGCTTGTTCCTGGTCGGCCCCCATGGGTTTCTGGATCAGGACCGCGGCGTGGTCAGGTAGGTCGGGCAGGACATCAGTGATCACATGAGGCGGCGTTGCAATGTCATAAACCACGCTGGTTCCGTTGGCATTTACGGCCTGGGCGACGGACGGGTAGACATTGGGAAGGCCGTAGTCATCCGCGAGTGCGCGGGCTCGTCGCTGGTCCACGTCCATAACACCGGAGACCGAAAGTTCCGCCTGTTTGTAGGCTGGCATGTGACCGCTGCGGATGATGCCGCCGGCACCGATTATCACAATTGGTTTTGGGTTTGTCGGTGCGGGCCAGCTCTGGCGCAGGTCAGCCAGCATATTTTTTGTCCCTCCGTTCGGCAAGCAGGATGTGCTCACAGTACATGACTGTTTTGCCGTCCTGCTTTTTTGTTTCGCAAACTTCGGTCACGCGCCCGTAGGCGGGACGTTTTGGATCATCCTCAAGGGCTCCGATCGTGATCGTGGTACGAATTGTATCGCCGGCATGTACCGCGTTTGGGAAGCGTAGCCGCTCGTATCCGTAAGTGAACGCGCGCGGATTGATCTGCGTCGCCGTCAGGCCGATTCCAATTGCGAAGGTCATTGTTCCGTGGGCGATACGCGCACCGAACGGCTGCGTTTTGCACCATTCGGCATCCATGTGATGGGGAAAGAAATCACCCGAGTGTCCGGCGTGAAAAACGATGTCGGCTTCAGTGATTGTGCGGGCCATAGTTTGGCGGGAATCGTTGAGAACGTAGTCCTCAAAATACTGTTCCTTCTCCATGCTTCCTCTCTGAATCAACCGCGTGCATTTATACATACAAACCTGTTTGACATATGAAAAGGCATGAGTCATACTTTCTTTGGGAAGCACGGTGCCAGGCGCAAGCCCGGAAACAGGTGAAAGGCCATGGCCGAGATCGGAGTTTATTCGCGAGGCGTTCCGGGAGCACCCGAAGATCACGCAACGATTCCGGTCTGGAATTCAGAAGATTGGCGCTCCGAGGACTTCGAAGTGGGTGATAAGATCCGGTCGGCCCGGCGGACGGTTTCGGAAGGCGGATCGATGCTGTTCAAACTGCTGGTCATGGATCACCACACATACGTGTCAGACGAACGGTATGCGGCTGAAGAAGGCGCGTTCGGCAGGCGCCTTGTCGCCGGTGCCATGGTGTTTTCCTACGGGTTGGGCCTGGCTGCCAAGAGCTGCTTGAATTCGTGGTCCTGTGGCTGCGACCGCCTGCGGTTCATTGCGCCCGCCATCATCGGAGACACCATCTGCACAATTCGCGAAAACCTGTCGAAAGAGGTCAAGGACTGTGGGTTGGGCAAGGTCCGAGTCAGCTACTCGGTGTTCAAGGGAGAGGGTGTGCATGCTGTCGATAGCGAGCACCTGATGACCGCGCTCCATCGCGATGCGTCGCGGTTCACGGAACAGGCTGATGCGGCGCTGGAGGCGAAGGCGCGTGGCTGAGCTTCGCGGCATGACCTGGGATCATTCCCGTGGCTTCGACCCGATGGTGGCCACGTCCAAGGCGTATGCAGCGGCGCATCCGGGTGTTTCCATCACCTGGGAGAAGCGCCCTCTTCAGGCCTTTGCCGACCGTCCGATCGAGGAGATGGCCGACACCTACGATCTGATGGTCATCGACCATCCGCATGTGGGCGAAATCGCGCGCTCAGGACTGTTGCTGACCTTGGATGGTTCGGGGCATGACGATAAACTGGCAGCTCTAGCCGCACAATCCGTCGGCGTGTCGCATCCTTCCTACGGGTTCGACGGCCACCAATGGGCGCTGGCAATTGACGCGGCAACACCTGTTGCTGCTTATCGGCCCGACAAGATTCAGACACCGCCGACCGAATGGAACGAAGTCATGTCACTGGCGCGCGATGGGCGGGTGGCGCTTGCGCTGATCCCAATAAACGCCCTGATGACGTTCATGGGTCTGGCGCGAAACATGGGCGCGCCTGTGGCCGAAGGGCCAATCCTTGTTGACCGCGAAGCTGGCCGCGACGTTCTCGGGATGATGGGGGAAGTCGCGTCTCTGCTGGATCGCCGGTGCCTAGCTCTCAATCCGATTGGTATCTACGAATGGATGGGAAGGACCGCCGACGGGCCCAGCTATTCGCCATTTGGCTATGGATACAACAACTACAGCCGCAACGGCTACTGCCGTTTTCCTTTGGTCTTCGCGGACGCTCCAGGGATAGGTGGCAACGGCCCCCGCGGCACCGTAATCGGCGGCACAGGCATCGCGGTGTCTGCGTGCTCCCCGCACTGCGATTTGGCCGCCGATTATGCCTTTTGGATTGCCGGGGCTGAGTGCCAGTCGGGGCTTTTCTTCGACGCAGGCGGTCAGCCCGGCAATGCCGCCGCGTGGGAGAACGATCACTGCAATGCCGCCTCGCGAAATTTCTTCCGCAACACTCGTGAAACGCTTGAGACGTCATGGCTTCGGCCACGCCATGAAGGGTACATGGGCTTTCAGGACCAGGGCGGCGATGTCGTGCACGGATTTCTGCGCGGCGAGGCCACGGAAAATGCCGCGCTCGATGCGTTACAGGCAGCTTACGAGGAGAGCCTGGCATGAAGGTGATGGCGCAAAACAGGCGCCCGCTCGACGGGCTTGTGGTTATCGACTTCAGCCAGTTTCTGTCGGGTCCGCTGGCGTCGCTGAAGCTGGCCGATCTGGGTGCGCGCGTCATCAAAGTCGAACGCCCCGGATCCGGCGACCTCTGCCGCCACCTTTATCTTTCCGACACGGATACCGATGGTGAAAACACCCTCTTCCACGCGATCAACCGCAACAAGGAAGGTCTGACAGCCAATCTGCGCGATGAGGCCGACAGGGAAATGCTCCGCGCATTGCTCAAGCACGCCGATGTCATGATTCAAAACTTTCGCCCCGGAGTGATCGAGCGGCAGGGATTTGGCTATGAGTCTGTGCGCGAGATCAATCCGAACATCGTGTATGGTTCGATCTCGGGATTTGGAGAGGAGGGACCCTGGAAGGACCTTCCGGGCCAGGACCTGCTCGCGCAAGCGCGATCGGGCCTTCTTTGGCTGACCGGCAACCGGGACGATCCACCGGTCCCGATCGGTCTTGCTGTGGCCGACATGCTCGCTGGCAACGCGCTGGCGCAAGGTATTCTCGCCGCACTGGTGGGCCGGAGCGTTCACGGGCGAGGTTCACACGTGCAGACCAGCCTGTTCGAGGCAGTGATCGACTTTCAGTTCGAAGTGCTTACAACTCACCTTAACGATGGTCGTCGTTTGCCGGAGCGAAGCGGCGTCAACGGCGCCCATGCGTATCTCGGCGCGCCTTATGGGGTCTATGAAACGGCGGACGGGTACCTGGCCGTCGCGATGACACCGTCACTTGAGACACTGGCCGAACTTATGGAGATCGACGGCCTTTCGGACTGGTTTGGCGACCCGGATGCACTGATGAACCAGCGCGATGAGATTAAGTCAATAATGGCCGATGCCATACGCAAGCGTACAACGCGGGACTGGCTGGCGGTGTTGCAGCCCGCTGACATCTGGTGCTCTGAAGTGCTTGATTGGCCGGAGATGCTGACAACCGAGGCGTTTGAGAAACTCGATTTCCATCAGATAATTCGCCGGAACGGTACCGTGGAGTTAAACGCGCTGCGAGGGCCTCTTCGGATCGACGGACAAACCCTCAAGAGCGATCGCGCCGCCCCTGAGCTTGGCGCAGATCGCGACCGGATACTTGCGGAATTGCTTTCCGCTCATTTGCCGGCGGACAGCGCAAGCAAAGAACCGCTTGAATAACCAGTTGAAACAGGCACGAAAAAGGAAGGGAACTATGTGCAATCTGACAATGAGGCCATGGCGGCCATTGCCTTGGAACCGTTGTTAGCGGTCCCGGCGGTTGCACAGGATTGCGGCAGCTTCTACGGCTACACGCTGCGCGTGAAACCAATTGGCGGTGCCCAATACGGGCCGCTCTAGGCAGATATCGAGCAGCGGGAAGAATTGACGGGTGCGATGTTCGACATCCTTTCCCGAAAGGAGAAACGTCATGCAGCGCATGGGCATGGTCATTGGGCTGAAGCCTGAAAAAGTCACGGAATATAGACGTCTCCACGCGGCGGTTTGGCCCGAGATTCTCGACATGATCTCGACCTGCAACATCACCAATTATTCGATCTTTCTCAAGGAGCCTGAGAACATGCTGTTTGGGTACTGGGAGTATTGCGGCAAAGACTTCGCTGCGGATGCGGCGAAGATGGCCGCAGACCCTCTGACACGGAAATGGTGGGATGTCTGCATGCCCTGTCAGGCACCCCTAGAAACCCGAAATAAAGACGAGTGGTGGGCGATGATGGAAGAAGTCTTCCATCATGACTGACTCACGAATTGATCGGTTCGGGAGGTGCTACACCGGCGTCGTGCACGACGTCATGCGTGCGCGCGGCATGACGGATTTCACTCTGCCGCCCCGCATCACGCCGCTGCAGCCTGAGATGACACTGTGTGGACCGGCCTGGACTGTCGAGGGGCGCATCGATGAATCTGCAGATCCGCGCCAGACGCTCCTGGATTGGACCGGCCTGCTCTCGAAGGCGCAGCCGCAGCATATCTGGTGTGCGCAGCCAAATACGCATCTGATTGCTCAAATGGGAGAGCTTTCGGCCGAAACGCTGCATGCAAAGGGTGTTCTCGGGTGCGTGTTGGACGGGGCGCTGCGGGATGCAAGCTTCATTTTGGATCTCGGATTTGCGTGCTGGCGCACGCATCACACGCCGCGCGACGTGGTCGGCATGTGGCGGCCGATTGCCACTGAGGTGCCGATCTCCATCGGCGATGTGCGAATTGAGCCGGGCGACTGGCTGCATGGAGATCGCGACGGCATGGTGCGGGTGCCAGCGGGCATTCTGGACGAGATCATTGACGCGGCGGGCGAGGCGATGGCCACCGAGAACAAGGTTCGGTCAGCGATACTGTCTGGGACCGATCCGCAGGATGCATTTCGGAAGTATGGTAAATTCTAATGGGAGCGGTGGATCGGCGCCTGCTGTTATTGCCGGACGCCGAAAACGTCTTTGTCGTGCGCGGAGCTCTGGATGCCGGCGACGAAGTGCGGTTAGAGTTTGGAACGGTCAAGATTGGGGTCCGAATTGGGCTTGGCCACACCGAGTTTATCATGACCTAAAAGAGTTTGAGCCAATCGGGCCGGCGTGTCTGCCTGTTTGAGCGGGGAGACTTGACCGGTGAGCGAGAAAACCCGCTGCCTGCAGTTTGACAGGGGACCAACGTTTGGCCGCATGGGCCTCTGCGTGTCTGAAGGCACTCGGGTGTGCGCAGCCAATTTCAACGACGGCGCACTCGTGGAACACCTGTGTGTTGGGTCCTTAATGTTTTTGGTTCGCAGGCGCTGCTGGACCGTCGTGCGCGCACGGCCAAAACCAGCGCATTAAATCGCCCAAGAGGAAGGGCCTTATCGTGGTCACCTGCCGCGGGCCGGGGACGTGCGCGAACTGTTCATTGCAGTGCTCGGCAACCAGCGGCAAGAAGTCGCCGACGACCCGATAGGAGCCAGAGCATGATGGGATTGATCGACACTCACCAGCACCTCGTGTACCCTGAGGCTGCCAGTTATTCTTGGACAAATGCAATCCCGGCCCTGGCGGGCAAAGCATTCACGCTGGAGGACTATCAAAGCCTTACCGAAGGCCTCGGTGTTGACGGTGCGCTGTTTATGGAAGCGGCAGCTGATGATCCCGGCATCGAGGCCGAAACACGTCATGTCTCGGAGTTGGCAAAGATCCCATCCAACGGCATTCGCGGGCTCATAGCGACCTGCCGTCCGGAAATTTGCGAAGGATTTGAAGCCTGGATCGACGAAGCGCAAGCGCTCGGTGCTGTCGGATTCCGCCGCATACTGCATGTCGTGGAGGATGACATGTCCACAAGCGATACGTTTCGCGCCAATGTTCGTCGAATCGGAGACAAAGGCATGACATTCGACATGTGCTTTCTTGCCCGGCAGCTGCCGCTTGCCGCAGACCTTGCTGTAGCCTGCGAGAACACATCCATGATTCTGGATCACTGTGGTGTGCCTGACATTGCCGGTGGTGGCCTCGATCCGTGGCGCGAGGATATGCGCCGCCTTGCTGGATTGCCCAACGTCACCTGCAAGCTCTCTGGAGTGATGGCGTATTGTGCGCCGGGCGACGCCACTTACGAGGCGATCAAACATTATGTCGATCATGTGCTGGAGACGTTTGGTCCTGATCGCATGGTCTGGGGCAGCGATTGGCCAGTCGTCGAAATGGCCAACGGGATCCAGGACTGGATCAGCGTGACGCGCCGAATTCTAGCCGATCTGAGCGAAGCAGAAGCCATCGCGATTGGACGCGCCACCGCTCTGCGCGTCTATGGAGTCGACGGAAGGCTGTCGAAAGACAGGTAGTTGTGACTGCGTCTGCTGCCATATGAGTCGCTGCCGCGATGCTCTCGTCTGTCTTGTGGCAGCAGGCTGCAACTGCCCGGATCCCCTAGCCGGCAAAGCCCGCCAAACCCGCGGTGAGGTCCTTTTTACGGTGTTTTCAGGGCTGGTGGCCTCGCGTAACCGGTTTGGCTGCGGCGTCAGTCTGAGCGTCCGCTGCGCGTCGGCAACCTGCCGGGTGCCGGGATACCGCAGACAACCGGTGCGACAGCATCCAAAGCACGTCCGCTTCGCATGAATTCTTTATCGTTGGCGCAGGCTCGGCCGGTTGTGCGCCTGCCCACCGTTGGCTGGCCTCTGCCGAATCCTGTCTCGGCGCTCGAAGCCTGCGGGTCCGATACCTGGCACTGTGAGGGAGTGAGGATTATTTCCGCCGCCGTCAGTTGCGCTCAGGCCATGTGGGAATTGGGCAAGGCAAACTGAAAGGGAGACAAACGCGGAAATAAGTGTGAAAGATTGATAGGTGCCGGCCGGCAAAGGCACCGGAAAGACTGCCGGCGCATGGTCACAAAAGCAAGACGCGCCATGCGTCCATTCTCTGCGCGGGGCAATCCCAACAGCCAGCCCTCACACCTGTGCGGGAACAGGCGCGGCGACACTCACGGATTCAGAGAAGCAGACGCCGCGGTTCGGCCAGCAGTGCCGCGTATTGCGCGAGAAACCGCACTGCGTCGTCTCCATTGACGACCCGGTGATCGTAGGTCAAGTGAAGGGGCACCATCCGTGCGGGATGGAAGGCATCGCCGCTCCAGACCGGCAGCGTCCGAACGCGTGAAATTCCCAGAATTGCGACTTCCGGCGGGTTGACGATCGGAGAAAACGCCGTGCCGCCGATGGCACCAAGATTGGAAATCGTCATCGAAGCCCCGCCCATCTCGTCCGGACGTATCCGACGGTCTTGCGCCCGCGATGCGAATTCCGCGATCTCAGCCGCAATGTCCAGGATCCCCATGCAGTCGGTGTTCCTTATCACCGGGACGACTAGCCCGTGCGGCGTGTCGACGGCGATCCCAACATGGAAATACTGTTTCAATATCAGCGTATTGCCGTCAGAACTGAGCGACGCGTTGAACCGCGGGAAGGCGTGGAGGCACTTCGTCAGTATAGCCACATGAAAGGCGAGGGCGGTCAGTTTGACGCCGCGCTTCTCGGCATCCGGTCTCAGCCGGCAGCGAATTTCCTCCAAGGCGCTGATGTCCGCCTCCTCGTGGTGCGTGACGGCGGGCACCAGAGTTTGGGCGGCGGCAAGGCTCCTCGAAGCGGCTTTGGCCATTCGCGAAACCGGCTGCTCGGCAACCGGACCGTACGCCGCGTGATCGACCTCCCAATGCCCGGCAAGCTCCGGCGCCGTTGTCCTGCCGGAGTTTTCAACATCTTCGAGCGCGACCGTCTCTCGGCCCAGGCGAAGGGCCAGCTCGTCCAAATCTATTCCGCGCCTCGATGCCAGGGCACGAACCGACGGGCTTGCCACGGCCTTGGTCAACTTTCACCTCCGGCAGATCGCGCGATCCCGGTCCCGCTTTTCGCCGACGCGCCGGTCCCGGAAGGCAATGCCGCAATTTCGGACAGACGTTCTGTCACGGATCCCGTCCAATGCATCATTACAGCAAATGACGAAGCGGTTCGTCCAGACGCGCGGCGAACCCTTCAAGGCACGCAACGAGCCGGTCGCTGTCCAGGACGCCCGAGTCAGCGGAAAGGGATGCAATTGTCCGACCGCCGTCGGCGGCCACGCAGAATGTTGGCGGCGCGTCTCCGCGTTCGAGCGATTCGACGAATCGATTCAATGTCAGGTCATTGACGACGAGGTCGCAGGCAACCCGCGCCTCCTCCGGCTCAATACCGCCGAGTTTCGATTGGTCCGGGTCGACCAGGCAGCGCTCCGCTTTGCCCGGTGCCGTGGTCAGAACTGTCAGCATTTCGGCCCCGGTGACCGCGCGAAACGCTCCTGCCGCGAAGGCAGCCAGCGCGCAGGTTCGGTCGTTTCCGGTTTCCGCCTCGACCAACGACAGAAAACCCTCCAAACCGGAACCTGCCACGGACGCGCGGGCTGCGATTCGGCGCGATGCCGGTCCAGCGTCCTGTGGAAGTGAAAGCCGCTCAATGTCTGCGACGTGGAAAGGCTGCGGGTGTCCCGAATTCACGGCGTCCATCAGATCGATGCCCCGTTCCGCGGCGAGACGGCGCGCCTTCGGCGACGCAAGGATTCGCCTGCCGCGCGGCGCTGAATCCGGCCGGACCGGCATCGTTGTCGAATGCGGCTTTCCATCCGCGGGCATGCCCGCGCCAGACGGGCCTTTCGGAGCCGGAGCCGGTTCCGGCGTGGCCGATGCATCGTCCTTTCCGCCGCCGATCATTGCGACCGCTTGCCCAACCGGAACATCATCGCCTTCGTTGGCGAGGATTTGGCTGAGAATTCCTTCCGCGTCGGCTTCTATTTCCACGACGGCCTTGTCGGTTTCGACTTCCATAAGCAGGTCACCCTGCCGGACCGTGTCGCCCGCCGACTTGTGCCAGGCGACAATGACGCCCGAGTCCTGCGAGACGCCGAGCGCCGGCATGATGACCTCATGCGGCATGCACGGGGTCCCCTCGGCAGATCTTGCCTGCCATTTCGGCCACAGCTTCGGGAGTCGGCACAGTCAAGTCTTCGAGCGCCGGTGAAAACGGCACCGGCACGTCCATCGCCCCCATTCGTATGACAGGCGCGTCAAGATCGTAAAACGCCTTTTCCGAGATTCTGGACGCGATTTCGGCCGTTACGCCGAAATTCCGGTGGCCCTCGTCGACAACTACCGCCCGCGATGTCTTTCTGACGCTGTCGAGTATCGCCGGTTCGTCCAGCGGAACGATTGTCTGCGGATCGATCACCTCGGCGGAGATGCCTTCCGCCGCCAGCATGTCTGCGGCTCCGCCGCACACCTGCACCATCGAGGATGTGCCGATCAGAGTCACGTCGCGCCCTTCGCGCAACACTTTGGCTTCGCCGAACGGGATCAGATACTCGGTTTCAGGAACGTGCGCCTTCTCCTGATACATGAGCTTGTCTTCGAAGATCACAACGGGATTTTCATCCCGGATGGCGGTTTTCAGCAATCCCTTGGCCGCGTACGCGGACGAGGGCAGGGCGACCTTCAGTCCGGGCACATGGGCGACAAGCGCATGCAGCGACTGGCTGTGCTGCGCGGCGGAACGCCGGGTCGCACCGAGATTGGTTCTCAGCACCATCGG
>CBDCSZ010000039.1:0-54313 GCA_965221935.1 Paracoccaceae bacterium | reverse complement strand
GGGAAACGCCCGGCCGATTTCGCCGCGAATCAAGGTTTCGACATCCCGATCGGCTACCGAAACCAGGTCCTGCAAACCCTTTCTTTCGATTGTGAGTGACTGCAGGTTTCCGAAATAGTCCAAGGCCAGCTGTCCGGCCCCAGCCGCCACCGATTCCATGAACGCATACCGCTCGCCGATTTCGTCGCGGCCTGACACGGCGGCTTTCCGCTGCAGCGCCTGTTCAAAGAATTGCGCCAGATGCTCGGCAAACGCAGCTCCGTCGGCGCCTGATTTCAGTTGCTCGCGGGATTCCCGGCCCCCGTCGGCGAGTTTCCCGGCCAACTCCTCGACAATGGCGGCAATGAACTCCGGTGTGATCTCGGGGTGATACTGGGTCGAGAATATATGGTCGCCGACAGCGACAGCCGCTGTCGGAACGCGGTCGCTGATGCCCAATATCCGGGCGCCTGTCGGAATCGCCGTCACCATTTCCTCATGCGCCGAATACAGTCTGAGTGTGTCATGCGGCGCTGGCGTCCAGCTTTCCCGGCGGACGAACTCGGTGACTTCGGCGCCGATCGACCAGCCGAATGGGTTTGCCGAAACCACACCGCCGAGGGCCTTGGCGATGGCCTGGTGGCCGAAACAGCTGCCGAACAGCGGAACGCGCGATTGGTCAAGCTCTCTCACGAGTTCGAACAAAGGCGGCAGCCACGACGCGGCGCCGTTGGCCGATTCGGTGCTGCCGGTGATGATGTAACCGTCATACGCGCTGACCGGGTCCGGAAATTCGCCATTGCGCACATTGATGGTGTCAAACTCCCAGCCTGGCCGGGCAGAAGACAGCATCCCGATAAACCGCACCGAGTCATCTGGAAATCCCAGCAGCGAGTCGCCGCACGAGTCGCTCGCGAGAAGAATGGCGATTTTGGTCATTCGGTCAGGCTCGATTGGAAAAAGTGTGTCTGGCACGCGGGTGGAACGGGTCGGCCCTGTCTGACACCGCATTCAGCCTGTTCCGTCAAGCGGCAAAGTCATGGCGGAGTGAAATTCGCCTCCGACAGGGACTGCTCCCGCGGCTTCCGCCGCATCGGAGGGGTCTCTGCCGCGGAACGGTGGCCGGGGCAAGCCGCCAAAACGCTCCTTCCGTTTGATAATCAGGCAGTGAGCACTAAATGAATAGGGGTGGAGCGGAACTCCCAAATTAAGTGAGGTCTGATCAGGGATGATGGAGCGTTTCTGGAACCTGATCTGGACATCGATCAAGTCCGAACGGAAAGGAGAGGCCGAAGATCATTCTGCGACAGCCAACCCCGCGCTCCCAAAGATCTGGCTCCTCGGTAAAGCCGGATCGGGCAAATCATCAATTATCAAGGTGATAACCGGCGACGAAAGCATTGCGATCGGCGACGGATACAAGCCATGCACCGTTGAGACCCGCGAGGTCCGGTTTCCGCGGGACGAGCCGGTGCTGCGCTTCATGGACACGATGGGCGTCAGCGGCGCAGACTGCGAAGCGATCGGACATGTCAATTCGTCCGCGTCTTTCAGCGAGGTCATAGTGGCGGTCGCTCGCATGGACGATCCGGCGCAGGGGGATCTGTGTGAAGCCGTTCACGGGATTCGAAACGCGCCGTCAGGGCGTTCGGTGATCGTGGCGCACAGCCATGCCGACGCGATTGCCGACGCGGTCGAGAGGGACGCGGCCCGCGCATTGAACCAAAGAGCCATTGAACGCGCTTTCGGGAAGCGGCTGGAAATGGTCGAGTTCAGCCTGGCGGACGCAACGGCAATTGAGTGCGCGAGGGACAGTCTGCTGGATGTGCTTGAGACGGCGGTCCCGGATGTGGCGTTTCTGATCAAGGGCGAGGAACGAAGCAATGCCGAGCGCAGGGACTTTGACAAAGTCAGGCACATCGTTGTCCGGTTTGCGCTGACTGCCGGAGCAGCCGGGGCTGTGCCAGTTGTTGGCATCCCGGCAACGACCGGTATTCTGGCGCGAATGTTGATCAGAATCGCCCGCTGCCACGAAATCGAGCTTTCAAGAGAAGTTTTCTTTGGACTCGCCTCCGCACTCGGCAGCGGCATTTTCGCCGAGTTGGCGTTCCTGAAACTGGTCAGAAACACCGGAACGCTGATTCCAGGCATCGGCCAAACGGCCGGTGTCGCAGTGGCGGCCGCTGGCTCTTTCGCATCGACATTCGCCATAGGACGGGCCGCTTCTTACTATATGTTTCGGCTGAAACACGGGGAAAAGCCGAGCAAGGGCGAGATCAGAAACCTCTACAATTCAGCATTTCAAAATGCGCGACAGTCGTACAAATCGACTGGCTGAATTCGCCCGGCACACAATTTGGAGGCGACCGGACAATCTCGCATCCATCCTGATCGTTGTTGCGCCACTGCTCGTGCTGGCGGTGTTTGGTCTCATTCACATCATCAGCGGCTACGGCGTGTGGTACGCAGTCGCGCTGCTGGCTTATGTCGCGGTCATGGTGATTCTCCGGCAAGCGTTTCGCTGGCGGCGATCGGCGGGCGCCGTCTCCGCCACGGATCACTCCACGCTGCTCGCCGACAAGAGATGGGGTCCATTCGAGCGGCAGGTCTTCAGCGCCGTCAATGACCGCATCAGAGAGCGAACCCAGGTTCTCCAGGACTGGGATGAGGGCATGTTCAGCATCGGGAGGGAGATCGCCGAAGAAGTGGCGCACTTGATGTCGGACGGCCGAAAAAACACTCTGGATGTCACCATTCCCGAGCTTCTTGGCCTTTTGGAGCAGGTCAACAGCGATTGCCGTGAATTTGTCAGGATGGCGGTCATTTCAACCGCTCTGCGCCAGATTTCCGTCAACAATATCCTGTGGGTTCTGCGAAACCGGCGTCGCATGGCCAACGCGGTGCGGCATGGCAACCATCTGTTCACGATCCTCGGGATGGCCATCAATCCGCCTGCGGGAGCGGTCAGAATGCTGGGGATGCTGATTGACGACAAAAGCATGGAGTATCTGTCGGAAGAGTTTCAGATCGAACTGCAGCGTCGAATCATGTGCTATGTCGCGGCAAAGTCAGTCGATCTCTACTCTGGGCGGTTCAGAGTTGAGGCGCCGCTCGCTGACCTGCGCACAGCCAGCGAACCCATCAAGATTCTCCTTTTTGGTCAGACCGGCGCCGGCAAATCGGCGCTGCGGGCAGCGCTGTCATCGGCGGCGCGAAACCCTGCCCAAGGCAAGCCGGGACACAGCTCTGGCCGGATCGCGCTGAATGGGATTCAGTGCGCATTTGTCGAGGCCCCTGGCATCGGGCGCGCTGTCGAGGCGCGGCAAAGGCCCCGCAGCCTTCGCAGACTCCTGCGCCGCAGAGTGCAGGACTCCGGCGCCGACGAGGCCAGCGGGCTGCTCTTGCAATGCGACATGGTGATCTGGGTCGTGCGCGCCGACCAGCCGGGCAGAAAGGCGGACGCCGAATATTTTGCAGAGTTTCGCAGGCTCTACGACGACCGGCAGTGGCGTCTCGCGCCGCCGCTTTTGGTTGCGGTGACACATGTCGACAGCCCGATGCTCATCAAGTCGTGGCCCCAGGACAGGCAGTTGTCACCGGCGCAACGGCTGAAAATTGATGAGGCCGTGCGGTGTGTCGGCGAAGTCTTCTCGGGGCATAGCGCGGTGCCGGTGAAACCCGGCGCGCCTGCCTGGGGTCTTGATGAGCTGGTCCGGACCATGGACTCTGCGCTTCCAGACGCATGCCACGCACAGAACAACCGGCTGCGGACCGCCGGAAATGCGAAACCGGATTCAAGGCCGTCTGGACAAAGGCCGCGGCGGCGGGACGCCGCTGGCGCCGCGGATGCTGTTCCCGGCGCTGAAAACACCGATGCTGATCATTTCGGTCATGCAGGGCTGATGGGACGGCTGAAAGGACCGATTTCGACTTTGAGATCGCGCATCCGCACGCGCGGCAATCGCTGAGTCCACTTCCGGTCCTCAGCGGCCTTTCCAGACCGGGTCGCGGCCTTCGGCAAAGGCGCGCGCGCCTTCGAGCTGGTCCTCGCTCGAATACAGGCGGTCCACTGTCGCAAACTGCCGTTTTGAAACACGGTTCAGCGCATCCTGGAAACGCATTGCCTCCGCTTCGCGGACCACTTCCTTGATCGCCGCATAAACAAGCGGAGGACCGCGTTCGAGCAGCCGCGCCAGCTCCCAGACCTTGTCCATCAATTGCCCGGCTTCAACGGTCTCGCGCACAATTCCCCACCGGTGGGCCTCCTCCGCGTCGAACCAGCGTCCGGTCAGCAGCAGGTCCATGGCGAGATGGTAGGGAATCCGTTTCGGGAGTTTGATGGAAGCGGCGTCCGCGATCGTCCCCGAATGTATTTCCGGGAGGGCGAACGTCGCATTGCGGCTGGCGACAATCAGATCGCAGGACATCGCGAGTTCCAGTCCGCCGCCGCAGCAGATGCCGTTGACTGCACACACAACCGGTTTGTTCATGTCGGCGAGTTCCTGCAGTCCGCCGAAACCGCCAATTCCATAATCGCCGTCAACGGACTCGCCGCCGGCAGCCGCCTTCAGATCCCAGCCGGCGCAGAAGAACCGTTCGCTTTCGGCCCGCAGGATCGCGACCCGCAAATCGGAATTGTCACGGAAATCCATAAAGATCTCGCCCATCTTTCGGCTGGTCGCGAGGTCAATCGCGTTTGCCTTCGGCCGGTCCAGGGTCACTTCGAGGACACCGCCCTCGGTGCGTGTCTTCAAGGCTTGTTGTGTCATTGTTCCTCGTTCGGTGGAATGGATTGGCAAATCAACGCATCGGCGGCCACCCCGCCCTCGGGCCTTGCCAGGAATGGGTTGATTTCGACTTCAAGGATGCGGTCAGCGTTGGATTGAACAAATGCCGCGAGCGCGCGGGCCGCCGCCACGACCGCGTCAAGATCGGCGGCGGACCGCCCTCGGTGGCCCGTGAGCAGTGGCCAGCAACGCAGCTCAGCCAACGATGCTCTGAAGTCATCATCATCAAACGGGAGCAGCATTGACCGGGAGTCGCCGAAAAGCTCAGCGTGGATTCCACCGGATCCGACGATCATCAGGAAGGCTCCTGAAGGGTCGCGCACAATGCCGAGCATGAGCTCAGCCACCGTGTCCGCGATCTGCGCTTCAACCAGGGTTCCGCCGTCCGTCGGCATTGCCGCATAGGCGTCCGTGACCTCTTCAGCGCAGGCGAGGCCAACCGCGATGGCGCCGGATTCGGTTTTGTGCGCAATGCCGAGGGATTTGAGCACGGTCGGAAAACCGGCCTTGCCGGCAATTCGGACCGCCATTTCGGAGCTCGTCGCGACTGCGCCCGGCGGCACTGTCAATCCAAGTTCCGCCAGCATTGATTTCGACACCGCTTCGTTGAGGAGTTCACGCCCGCGCGGTTCCGCATGCGACACGAGAAGCGGCCGGCGGGCCGGCTGCCGCCAGTTCTCACCGATCTCTGCCGCCGCCTCCGCCGCGGCCAAGGCCTCCCTGGCGCCGTGCAACGGCACAACACCGTTCGCGAGCAGCCGCGCCGCCCACGATTCCGGAAGGCATTCAGGCAGGGTCGCCACCAAAGCGACGCGCCCGCCGGATTCCTGCGCCGCCGCCTCAATGGCCAGCACGGCAGGCTCCCATGCCGTGTCGCTGCAGCGGTCCGTGCGCGGAAAGTCCATGATCAACAGCAGCAAATCGTAGTTTCCAAGCAGCATCGCCGAAAAAACTTCCGTCAGCGCATCCCGGTCGCCCCAATGGTAGGTGTGGTAGTCCAGCGGATTGGCGAGATGCACACGGGCCCCGAGCGCATGGCGCAGAGCGGTCTCCTGACCGGATTTAATCGCAGGAAACCGCAGCGCGCCGCCAACGGCAGCGTCTGCGATCAGACAGGCTTCGCCGCCCGAACAGGAAAGCGAGCCAATGCGGCGACCGGTCAACGGCCCGCCGGCGTGCAGCAGTTTGAGTGTTTCCAGGAAGGCCGGGATGTCATCCAGCTGGGCCATGCCAAGCCGCCGCAGCAGGGCCGACGAGAATTTGTCGCTGCCAGCGACCGTTCCGGTATGGGAAACCGTCATGTCGCGCGCTTCCCGGCTTTTCCCCGCCTTCAATGCGGCGATGGGTTTGCCGAAACTGCGGGCGCGCCGGGCAAGCTGTTCGAATTGCCGCAGATCGCCAAACCCCTCGATATGCAGACCCAGCGCGGTGATCCGCTCATCCTCAAGAAGTGCCAGCGCGACGTCTGTCAGGCTGGTCTGACATTGGTTTCCAACGGTGACGACACAGGCCAGCGGCAGTGACCGGGCCTGCATGGTCATATTGATCGCCATGTTCGAGCTTTGTGCGACAATGGCGACGCCGCTGTCGCACCGCGCGCCGCCATGCTGGTCCGGCCACAGCGGAACTCCGTCAAGGTAGTTCACCAGCCCGTAGCAGTTCGGCCCCAGAAGCGTCATATCGCCGGCGGCTTTCGCAAGTTCCTTTTGGCGGAGATTGCCGCCGCTTTCCTCAAGTTCAGATTCGGCAAAACCCGATGCGAAACAAATCGCGCCGCCGGCGCCGCGGCTGGCGAGCTGGCGAATGATGTCGGGCGTGTCGTCGCGGTTCACACCAACAAAACTGGCGTCCGGCCCCTCAGGAAGTTCAGCAACCGACCGAAAGCAGCGAATGCCGCGCATGTCACTGCGGTTCGGGTTCACAGGCCAGATTTCGCCGGCAAATGGCATGGCAAGACATTGTTCCACAACATTTTCTGCCCACCATCCGCCAAACACGGCGACATGGCGCGGCCGTATCAGACGGTGCAATCCGGGCTTGCCTGCTTTCATCCGCCAAGCGGCCGCAACAGGCTTCGGCTGATGATGTGCCGCTGAATTTCGGAGGTGCCGTCCCAGATGCGCTCAACCCGCGCATCACGCCAAAACCGCTCCAAAGGCAAATCAGACATGAGGCCCATTCCACCGTGAATCTGGATGCACTGATCGGTGACACGGGCCAGCATTTCGCTGGCAAAGAGTTTGGCGCTGGCGATTTCCCGGTCCGCAGGCAGCGCGGCGTCGATCCGCCATGCGGCGGCAAGAGTCAGCCAGTCGGCAGCATCGATCTCGGTGATCATGTCGGCGAATTTGAAACTGACACCCTGAAAACGTCCGATCCGGCTGCCAAACTGGCGCCTCTCGACGGCGTGCGGCAGCGTGATTTCGAAAGCGCGACGCGCTCGGCCGACGCAGCTTGCCGCCACCGTCAGTCTGGTGGCGTAGAGCCATTCTTCCGCCAATTCGAAGCCGCGATGGGCTTCTCCCAGCATTTGCGCCTCTGGCACCCGGCAATCTTCAAACCGAAGGATGCAGTTCTGATAGCCGCGGTGTGAAACCGCGTTGTATCCTGCGGCGATCTCGAACCCCGGCGTGCCGCGGTCGACAAGGAAACAGGAAATGAGTTTCTTGGGTCCGCGCGGTGTTTCTTCTTCGCCGGTGGCCACGAAAACAATCACAAAATCCGCAATATTGGCGTGCGATATGAAATGTTTGGCGCCGTTGATGATCCAGTCATCGCCGTGTCGCCGCGCATTGGTCTGCATGCCGCGCACGTCCGATCCGGCACCGGGTTCGGTCATTGCCAGCGCATCGAATTTCTCGCCGCGCGCGGCAGGCAGCAGGTACTTTTCGCGCTGCTCGCCTTCGCAGGCCATCAGGATTCCGGAAGGTCGACCGAAGAAAACAGTCAGACCCTGCGATCCCCTGCCGAGTTCGCGTTCGACAAGCGTGAAATCCAGTTGCGAAAGGCCGCCGCCGCCCACCTGCTCCGGGAGGTTGGAGGCGTAGAACCCGATGGCTCTGCACTTGTCTGCGATTTCGCGGCCAAGTTCACGCGGGACAATGCCGGTTCGCTCCACTTCAGCTTCATGTGGATAAATCTCTGATTCAACAAAGCAGCGCACGGTGTCGACAATCAGATTCTGCTCCTCAGTCAGGCTGAATTCCATTTTGGCAACGCTCTCCTGCTCAAGCCGGGCAAGCAAGGCACCGGAGTCAGACTTTTGTCAAGGGATTGGCGGCTGTGCGCAGATGTGACTTGCGCAGCCGTTTGCAATTGCCCGCCGCGTTCGCGTTGCAGCGCATGCGGCGCGTCCGTTTCGCAGGCCAGTTCAGCGGCCCATTGAATTGTCCGGCGGCCTGCGTATCCTTGCGCAGACCGCCGCGGCGCGGCCGCGGAACCGGCGCCCAGGCCTTTGCAGCGGAGACAGTTAAGATGACGGAATTCACCCGGCCCATCAGGTACGGAATGGTTGGCGGCGGGATCGGCGGCTTTATTGGCGGCGTGCACCGGATTGCGGCCGCTATGGACGGTCATTTCACGCTGACCGCCGGCGCGCTTTCGTCGAAACCGGACAATGCGCACGCTTCAGCCCGACAGCTTGGAATTGCCCCGGACCGAAGCTACGCCGACTGGCGGGATATGGCCAAGGCTGAATCCCGGCGTGACGACGGCATCGAAGCGGTTGTGATTGTCACGCCGAACAATCTGCATGCGGAGCAGGCCAGGGTTTTCGTTGAGGCTGGAATTCACGTGATCTGCGACAAACCTTTGACAGCGACTTTGGATGAGGCCGTTGACTTGCACCGGGTCGTCAAGGTCTCCGACCGCGCATTTGCCGTGACCTACTGTTACGCCGGCTATCCGATGGTCCGCGAGGCGCGGCAGCGGATCAAGGACGGCGGACATCGGCGAGATCCGAATGGTTGCTGTGGAATACCCCCAAGGCTGGCTCGCGACTTCGCTCGAAAAGACCGGCGACAAGAAGGCGCTTTGGCGGACTGACCCGAGCCTCTCCGGCCCCGGAGGATGTGTCGCCGATATCGGAACCCACGCTTTTCATATGGCGCGTTTTGTTTCAGATCTGGCAGTCGATTCAATCTCGGCGCAATTGACCAGTTTCGGGCCGGGCCGCAGGGTCGACGACGATGTCCAGGTCCGGCTTCGGTTTGAAAACGGCGCCCGGGGAATGATCTGGGCGTCACAGGTGGCAGTCGGTCACGAAAACGGCCTGAAATTCCGCATATACGGTGAGAAGGGCAGTCTTGAATGGGTACAGGCTGATCCGACCTATTTGTGGCGTGGGATGCACGAAGAACCGCGGCAGCTGCTGACGCGGGCCGGCGCCGGCACCGGCTCATTGTCACTCAAACACTGCCGGACATCTGCCGGTCATCCGGAAGGTTATCTGGAGGCGTCCGCGACGATCTACAGCGAGGCCGCCGAATTGATCCGCGCCGCCGATGCGGGCGAACCGGTTGGTCCGGATGTGTTTTGTCCAGGCATTGATGACGGGCTCGAAGGCATGAAATTCATCCAGGCCTGTATCGAAAGTTCAGCCAATGACGGCATGCGGACGCGGTTGAACTGACGGGCGGCCGAAAGCCTGCCAAACGGTCTATGAAAAATGTGACGCGTCGAGCTTTTCCTGTTCGGTTTGCCGCTGCGCCGTGTCGCAGTCAGGAAACCGGTCCGGCATAACCATCGGGCGAAATTTCAAACCTCCATCAAGCAGTCCGGCGTGGGAAAGACAGCGCGGCTCCCGCGCCGCGAATCCGAAAATGGGCGCGTCATCGACCGTGACAATTCGAATACGGTTTCAGCGGCGTGATCGTGGGTCTTACCGGCTCCCGCGCAGAATTCTGAATGCCGAACTGCGCATCGATGTCGGATTTGTGCAATTTCGGGATCGGCGGAGGCGGCCGGCCAATGGCATTCGGATAGATTTGCGGCCACGGAGTGATTTTTTCGGCGGCCTGCAAGGCGTTGATATGACGGGACTTTCGGCGCGGGAATATTTTTTTCTCCGCCCCCCTTGACAAGCGCCCGGCGATCTGCATGCTGTGGTCAGGCAGATGCGGGAATCGCCCATGGACCAGCGGATCATCGACCTCAAGTCGACCACCTTCTCGGGCCGCCGCCTGAACCGGCGGCAGATCGCCGACGTCCAGGAGACCGTCGAGATGCTCCCGAACGACAGCCGCAACGAACTTGCGAAGACCATCTGCGAGCATCTCGGATGGAAGACGGCGAAGGGGGCCTGCAAGGTCGGGGCCTGCCTCGGGATGCTGGAGACGCTGGAGAGCCACGGCATCCTGACGCTGCCGCCGAAGCGGGAGGACAGCGTCCGCGACATGAAGGCCGTCGACGCGCCGGCCTGGACCTCCGCCTCGGACCCGCAGCCGGAGATCGCGGCGCCGCTGTCCGGCCTGCGTCCGCTTCGCGTCGAGCCCGTCACCGACACCGGGGGGCGGCAGCTGTGGAACGCTCTCGCCGACCGCCACCACCACCTCGGCTACAGGTGCCCCTTCGGGGCGCATGTCCGCTGCTTCGTCACCGACAGGGAGGGGCGCAGGTTGGGGTGCCTGCTGTTCGATGCGGTGACGAAGCGGCTCCCGTGCCGGGACCGCTGGATCGGATGGACGGACCGGACACGCGACCGCAGGCGGCGCCTCATGGTCGTCAACTCCCGCTTTCTGGTGTTTCCATGGGTGCGGTCGAAGAACCTGGCCTCCTCGGCGCTGGCCATGGCGACGCGGCGGCTCGCGGACGACTGGGAGCGCATCCACGGGTTCCGGCCCGTCCTCTGCGAGACCTTCATCGACGAGACCCGGTTCAGGGCCTCGTGTTACCGCGCCGCCAACTGGAAACGCATCGGGGAGACCGCCGGCAGGGGAAAGCCGCGCAAAGGCGTCTATGTGATGCCGCTCTGCGCGGGCGCCCGCGAGATCCTGCGCGGCGGCGGGCGTCGCGCTGCCGCAGGACGAGCCTCCGGCGGCGTCGACCGCCTGCGAGGCGAGGGAGAAGCTCGACGAGGCCGCGTTCAAGCGCCTGCACCGGGAGATCCTCGCCGCCGGTCCCGAAGTCCCGCCCTGGAAGGGCCGCAGGATCCTGGCCATCGACGGCTCGAAGATCACCCTGCCGAGGGAACTGCTGCACGCTGGCTACCGCATTCCGAACGACAATGCCCACTGCCCCCAGGGCATGGTCAGCGTCCTTTACAGGCTGCGCGACCGCATCCCGGTCGACTTCAACCTGTTCGGCCACGAGAACGAGCGGGAGGCCGCTCTCACGCACCTGGACCATGCCCGCGAAGGCGACGTCAGGGGGTGCTACTCGTTCGCGATGGCGCTGGCCCACAGGGAACGCGGGCTGGACTTCGTCTTCCGCATCCCGGGGAACGCCAACCCCGTGTTCGGCGACTTCATCGCCTCGGGTGAAAACGACCGGGCCGTCACCCTCGACGCGCCCAGGGACGAGACCGCGCTGCGCGGCAGGAGCCTCCGCGTCCGCCTGGTCCGGCACACAGCCGGGGACACGGAATACCGTCTGGCGACCTCCCTGTCCGACGCCGGCCGCTTCGACATCCAGGCGCTCTCTGACCTCTATCACGGGCGCTGGCAGGTCGAAGAGGGGTTCAAGACAGGAAAGGCCGTGATCGAGAGCTTCCACGCAAAGTCCGGGCGCGGCGTCCGCCAGGAACTCTACGCCGCCTTCACACTGATCACCCTCGCACGCCTGTTCGCCAACCGCTGCGACCATGACATCAGCCACGGTCCCGGCGATGACGGCCTGCCGGCCATGCGCGCCAACTTCAGGAACGGGCTGAGACTGGCGGGGCGCGAAATCGAGGCCATGTTCCTCAGGCAGAGCGAAATGGCCGCACAATCGGTCAGGCGGATCATGACCGGCCTCTCCCAATGCATCCAGCGCGAAAGGCCAGGGCGAAACCACAGGCGGGAGTCCAGGCAGCCAGTGAGCAAGTGGCAGAGACGACGCGCCGCCTGACAGAACCAGACCACCAGAAAGCCCCCGGCTTCCGGCAAAAAGCCCGAAGCACAGGGGGTTTCCTTATCCGAACGGCAAAAATCACTATCCGAATGCCATTGGGCGGACGGGCAGCGCCGATCATACCGTCCAGACAGTCTCCAAACGGACAGCGCGGGAGTTGAACAACCGCAATTCCTCATTTGGGCGCTTTGCTGTGTGTCAACGTCTCAATGTGCAAAAACATCATTGATCCCGCTCAACAGGGGCGGCCGGGCCACCAAGCCGGGCCCGTCAAAGCGGATTGCCACAGCTTAGGATTCGGCGTATTTCTCAGCCGCAAAAAGGAATGAAACATGGCCGACGCGAAGCTGATTGAAGCATTGGAGTCCCTTGCGAAGGATGAATTTCAAACAGGGCCGAACTGGAAATCGTGCCACGCGCTGTGCGCGAAAAACAGCGGCATTGATGATTACGATTGGGTTCATGCCCTGTGCCACCGCATCGAAGGCGATCTCCCGAATGCGCGTTATTGGTACGGGCGGGCTGGAAGGGACGCTTCAGATGACCCGTTTGAGGATGAGTGTCAGCAGATTCTTCAGGAATTTCAAAGTTGAGTGTGTCAGCCGCAAGGCGGATGTTGAAGCGCCTCGTGGCGAGCTGAAACAGTTTATGTCTGTTTTGCCCGGCGCTGCGGTGCGTTCAAAGGCAATGGCCGATAACGCGGTGTGCATTCAGTTGTTTAGCCGGAGGCCTGCGGCGACCGCTTGGCCCATCTTTAACATTTCTGCGTTGGATTTGAGGTCGATTTGACGGTGTTCGATTCGCAACTCATTGATTTATTGTGATTTGATGTTTCAGGAATCGTTTGTAGTGCCATGTTTTTTGAGTAATGCCTTGCAGCGGGGGACCCCTTCTGCCATAGCTGGCGCATGTTCATTCGACAGACCAAGACCGGCGCCGCCAGCGACGGCAGCGACCACATCACCTTCCGCCTGGTCGAGAACCGCCGCGAGGGGGACAGGATCCGTCAGCGCACCGTTCTCAATCTCGGGCGCCATTTTGCAATCGGGCGCGGGCACTGGCCGGACCTGTGCCGACGCATCTCGGATCATCTCACCGGACAGACCACCCTCGGCCTCGCCGATCCCGATCCGGGGATCGAGGCCGAGGCCCGCAGAATCTCCGCCCTGCTGATTGGCCGCGGGAAAGACAGCGGCGGGGAAGGCGCGAAGCGGGACTGGCAGAGTGTTGATGTCAATTCCGCCAGCGACAGCGACGGGCGCTCGGTCGGTGTCGAGCATGCCGGGCTCGAGGCGCTGTCCGGTCTCGGCCTGCCGGCATTGTTCGACGGTCTCGGTTTCAACCGCCGCCAGCGCTGCTGCGCCCTGGCGGCCATTGTCGCGCGCATGGCCGCGCCGGACCCGGAGCGGGCGACCAACTTCTGGCTGCGCCGGCACAGCGCCCTCGGCGAGATGCTCGGGATCGATTTCGGCGCTCTGAGCGACATGGCGCTCTGCCGCGCCTCGGATCTGCTCCTTGCCCATCAGGACAGCATCGAGGATCACCTCTTCGCCCGGGCCCGGTCCCTGTTCGACCTCAAGCCGACGATCGCGCTGTGCGATCTCACCAACACGTTCTATGAAGGCCGGGCGCCAATCCAGCCCAAGGCGCGGCGCGGGCATTCGAAGGAACGGCGCAGCGACTGCCCGCTGCTTTCGCTTGGCCTGGTTCTCGATGCCAGCGGCTTTGTCCGGCGCAGCCGGGTGTTTGCCGGCAATGTCACCGAACACAGGACACTCACGCACATGCTCACCAGCCTCGGCGCTCCGGAAGGCGCGGTCGTCATCATGGACGGCGGCATCGCGACCGAGGACAACCTGCGGTGGCTGCGCGCCGGCGCCTATCGCTGTCCCGTGGTCTCACGCACCACCAAGCGGGTCTTCGATTCCGACGAGGCCAGGGCAATCACGACCGCGTCATGCGACAAGGTCGCCATCCACAAGGAATCCGTCACCCGCGGGGAAGAGGACGGCACGGAATACAGGGAGTCCTGGCTGCGGCGCCTTTCCGAAGCCCGGGCGGAAAAGGAACGCGGCATCATCAATCGTTTCAGGACACGTCTCGAAGACGGCCTGAAGAAACTGCATGACGGTCTCTCCCGCCCCAGGACCCGCAAGAAGCTTGACGACATCCAGCGCCGGATCGGGCGGCTTGCAAAGGAAAACGCGCGGGTCGCCCGGCACTGCGAGATCACCGTCACCCCCGACAGCGCCGGAACCAGGGCAACAGCCATCACCTGGAACCTCAATCCCGCCGACAATTCCATGCTGACCCACCCCGGGGTCTACTGTCTGCGCAGCAACATCCTCGACTGGCCGGCAGAGACCATGTGGCAGACCTGCGCGACCCTCACCGACGCCGAAGCCGTGTTCCGCTCGTTGAAATCCGAGCTCGGCCTGCGTCCGATCTTCCATCACAAACAGGGGCGCGCCGACGCTCACCTGTTCATCTCAGTCCTCGCCTATCAGGCAGTCCAGACACTGCGCAGACCCATGAAAGCGGCAAACATCCACGACAGCTGGACGACGGCGCGCCAGACGCTTGCGACACTGCAGCGCACGACAACCAGCTTCAGGCGCCGTGACGGCAGGACCCTGCATGTCCGCAAGACCGCATCCGCCTCCCCCGAACAGGCGGAGATCTACCGGGCGACGGGCCTCGCGCCGCCGCCCAGGAACCTCGCCAAGACCATCGTCTGAACCGATTCCGGCAATTCGTGGCGGCGGCCCGAAACGGCCGCCTCTCCGGATTGTAGTGCCATTCGGATTTTTTACCCGTTTGAAATCAACGCGTTACGCACTACAATGTTAAAGATGGGTTGGGCTTACGGCGGATGGCCAGCAGATTCCCGTTTTGCCGACCGCTGCTGTTCCAGAAAGATGCCTCTGCCAAAACTGTGACTGCTGTGAAAGAGTGTTGCCAATGGAGACGCTGCGGCAAGCAAAACATGTTTTCAGTGGAATTTGGAGGGTGACGTCAACCGCGTGGATTTCTCCGCAATTGCAGTTGCAAATCGCGCCGTTCCGCATCCGCTGGCAAACCTGTCAACATTGCCCGCAGCGGCACATTGAAGACTCGCCGCAGCGGTCCGTTCGCGCAGAAATAAAGATATCTGGCAGATGTCTGGATTCCGGTCGATGAGCCGGCGGCGCACGCCGTCTCCCGCCGAAAGGATTGCGCCAAAAATTTTGCAAAAGCAGCAAATTCGGCGCAAGAAACTGTTGATTGCGCTGGACAAACCAGAGTCGCGCCGCACTATTGGCGGAACTGCGGGCATGGGTGTGCAGGCGGAAACGGATTATGGTTGAGACTGTATCTATTGGACGGCGCCGAAAGGGTGCTGGACGCAAGGCGCGGATCCTTGAACGAACCAGTTCGCTCGCAGAAGAGCTGAAGCCTGTCCGGCCTGGTCTTGTCGGCGGTCGCTACCAGGTTCTCGATACGGAACACGTAGAACAGATCAGAGAAGCTGTGTTTGAGGTGTTGGAACGCATCGGGCTTGCAGCGCCGACACCGTCGGTCACCGAACACTGCACCCGCGTCGGCGCCGTGCTCGGCGATGACGGACGCCTTCGGTTTCCGCGCCAGACGGTCAGAGATGCTCTCGAGATTGCAAGCAGGCGGGTTGTTCTCTATGCCCGTGACCCGGAGCGGGATCTGGTGCTGGAAGGAAAGCGGGTCCACTACGGAACCGGCGGCGCCGCGGTTCACATCGTTGATCCGCGAACCGGCGAGTACCGCGATTCGCTGTTGCGCGATATCTATGACATGGCCCGTGTCGTCGACTGCTGCGAGCATATTCACTATTACTACCGGACAGTTGTGGCGCGCGATCTGCCCGACATGTTCGAGTTGGACGTCAACACGCACTATGCGGCGCTCCAGGGCACGACAAAGCATATCGGCGGGTCGTTTTCGATTCCGCGCAGTGTGGATGCGGTTCTCGAGATGGGGCATGAGATTGCCGGCGGCGAAGATGCGTGGCGGGCCCGGCCGTTCATGTCGACGAATACGTGTTTTGTGGTGCCGCCGCTGACCTTCGCGGAGGACGCATGCAACGCGCTTGAACTCGCGGTGCGTGGCGGCATGACGGTGAATCTGCTGTCGGCGGGCCAGGCCGGTGCAACCGGGCCGGCGGCGCTTGCGGGCACGGTCGTGCAGGAAATGGCGGAATGCCTGGCGGCACTGGTTTACGTGAACGCGATTAAGCCCGGCGCCCCGGCAATTCTTGGCATGTGGCCGTTCGTTTCCGATCTGCGGACCGGCGCGATGTCTGGCGGGTCCGGCGAACAGGCGATTCTGATGTGCGCATCGGCGCAGGTCGCGCGGTCCTATGGGATTCCGGTGAGCGTGGCCGGCGCCATGACCGACTCCAAGATGCCGGACATACAGTCGGGATTTGAAAAGGCCTGCAATCAGACACTGATCGGCAATTCCGGCGCCAACATGATCTATGAGTCGGCGGGAATGCACGCTTCGCTGCTGGGCGCCTGTTACGAGTCCCTGGTGCTGGACAACGATTCACTCGGCGCGGCGATGCGGACAGTGCGGGGCGTTGAAGTGACGGATGAAACGCTTTCTGTGGATGTGATTGCGGATGTGACCATGAATGGTCCCAACCATTATCTCGGTTCCGACCAGACACTTCGGCTGATGCAGACGGAGTACATCTATCCGGAGGTCTGCGACCGGCTGAGCCCGAAGGAATGGAACGAACAGGGAAGGGAAGTGGCGCTCGACCGGGCAGAGGCGAAAGTGGCGGAAATCCTGAAGTGCCATTTCCCGAATCCCATCTTGCCGGAATCCGACACCCGAATTCGTGAATCGCTTCCGATCAAGCTTGACCCCCGACATATGCGCCGGAACTGATCAGCTTTAATTCGGGCCGCTGGCCATAGGGCGCCGCATCCCATTGACCGTATTGGAAACGACCGCCGCGTTCAGTGAGGATCTTGGTCTGGACATGCCTTCCCATATACGGGCTGGGAACAGCGGGCGATCATTTTCACCGGCGAATGGTCGATACTCAGCCATGGCTCCGGCCAAACCAAGGTCCGTCAATGGCTGCAAGATGGATCAGCCGCGGACTTCGACCGATGACGACATGGTCGCCTGCTCATATGCCAGCTCGCCGATTCCGTCTTCGAATATCTCGCGTTCGGCGATCCATTGACGCGAACTGTCGAAGATCTCCCGTGAATAGGTCTCGAAAACAATCCGTTCACCTGGCCCGAACCGACGCGTGTCCATTTGGTCAAGAAACCTTTCCGGAAACTCGTTTCGGTAATAGTGGGTATAGAGTTCCTGCCTCAGATCGATGTCGGTTTGGGCCATGCGCAGCGCGCTAAAATATTTTTCGACATCCTCGTGCCTGGTGTTCTCGCCAACCATTGCGGCCATCATGAAGGATGAATCAACGATCTTGCGGAAGCCGAGCTGCTCGGCAAAGTAATAGGGCCCGCTGAAAAGCGACGCCGCCGGCACGTTGCCGTCGATCAAGTGCTCCATGCGCCGGAACAGCAGCCCGTCGGCGAAGGAAAGCGTGATCTCGTCGATATCGAGAAACGGCTCAAGGGCCTGAATTGTCGAATAGTGGCTGCCGGATTGATAACCGACGGAAATTGGCACGCCTGACAGGTCTTCCGCCTTTTCGACCGGTGAGTCGGCTGGAACGAAAACTCCGCAGGGCGATACCGAATATGCTTCCGAGTACAGCTTGCCATGCCCGCTGGCAGCGGCCACATTGACTGTCCAGTGGCAGGCCGAGCTGACGTCGCAGCTGCGTCCGGCTTCAAAAGTCTGGTAGGCGCCGACCCGGTCGGCAAAGTCATGTTTGATGCCGCTTGCCGTCTGCAGCTGATCCTCCAGCACGTAGTCCAAACCAACCTGATCGAAATAGCCCTTTTCGACGGCAACCCATTCATGCAGCCGCATATGCGGCGCAATTACGAACTTTTCCAAAACATCCTCTTCATCCAATTCCGATCCGCATTCGTCACGGGATTTCCAATTCGGTTCCAATTTTGATGCAATTCGCAGGGGATAACAATTGAGGGCCCGCGAATTTTTTGTCCGGCATGGCCGTGCGCGCGGCTGCCCGGATTCCCGATAGAGAGTACCGCAAGTCCATTGAGACGGAATTGCGGACTTGTCCGACACAGCGGTCCCGGCGCTGCGAAGATCAAGTTCCTTGCAAGCCTCGGTTGAGAGAGTTGCCCCCGGCTTCGGACATGATTGTTGCTCATCTTCCGCTTGACACCGCGGGACTTGGCTTGTCCCCGGCTTGAGACCGCCTGCTTTTTGGAGATTTCACTGGGGACATCCTGTCCGGTCATTTTCATCGCCTCCTAGGGGAACCGCCGGGATGCGGGATCCTGCGTCAGACGGCATTCACGGTACGGAGATAGGATAACCGGTCGGAATCGGTTTCCTTTCGCCCGGCGGCAGCGGCGGCCTGTGGCCACAGTGAGTACCCGTGTTCCGGTCTCCATCAGCGCCGTCAGCCGCAGCCTCGGAAAGCCGGTGCCGTCTCAAGCCGAAACAATCCGGGAACCAACAAGGGTCACGCGACGTGCGCGCAACCCGCCCCACCATATTGCCGACAGGCCTTCGGCGGTGGTATCGATCATGGATAAACTGCCGGGGAGTTCCCGCCGACACCAACGTAATCGCGTCGCTGCGCTCCAAGTGGCTACATTGGTGAGAATCGGCATTCACGGGTCGCCCTTTGGAGGCGGTCTTGGCTTGATCGGAATCTGGGCGGAAACCGGAGGATTGTGGCATGAACAGTGAACTGGTCAAGGGGGTCGTCGTCCCAATGGCATTTCATTAGGCCGGCATGATTTTGACGCCGTTCTGTCCGCGGCGGCAGTCATCTGATTCCACGCTCTTTTTCCGTCCGCTCCTTTTTTCCGGCTTCCGGGGTTGACACGGCTACACCGCCGCTGCATGTTAGGCGCGAATCAGACTGTCCCGCCGGGAGCGCAGCCATGGACCCGCGAATCGAGGCCCTCAAGTCCACCACTTTTTTCGGCCGGCGTTTCACACGGCGCCAGATCGCCGACATCGCAGAGACCGTCGCGATGCTCCCGAACGACAGCCGCAACGAGCTGTCGAAGACCATCTGCGAGCACTTGGGCTGGAAAGCGCTCGTGGACCGCTATCATTATCTCGGCTGTCCGCGGCCCTTCGGCCCGCACATCCGCTGGTTCGTCCGCGACCGGAGCGGGCGGCCGCTGGCCGTTCTGCTGTTCGAGGCGGCGGCGCGGGAGCTGCCGGCGAGGGACGAATGGATCGGCTGGAGCGAGGCTGACCGCGGCCGCCGCCTGCACCTTGCGGTGTCGAACAGCCGCTTTCTCGTGCTGCCGTGGGTCCGCGTCGACAATCTGGCGTCGAAGGCGCTGGCGCTGGCCCTGCGCGGGCTTGCGGAACGCTGGGAGGCGAACCACGGCTGCCGCCCGGTCCTCTGCGAGACCTTCATCGACCCGACCCGCTTCGACGGCGCCTGCTACAAGGCCGCCAACTGGGAGACGATCGGCATGACGGCCGGAAAGCGCAGCGGGCGCGGCGCCAAGCCGGCCAAGGAGATTCTGGTCCGGCCGCTGGACCCGGAGTTCCGCGCGGTCCTGAAGGGGGAGACGACACCCGGGCCGCGGCCGAAACGCCGCTCTCCCGCCGCCTTTGACGACGGCTTCGCCGCGATGTGGTCCCGGATCGCCGACGCGGCCGCCGACATCGCCGCGCGCCGCGACGAGACATGGATAAAGCGGCGGCGGACGCTTAACACCCTGATTATTATGCTTTTCGTGTTCCGCCTGGCACTGTCGCGCGGTCGGAAAGGCTACACAACCGTGACCGCGGAGCTGTGGGACCAGTGCCGCCGCCTCGGCGTCGCGCTGCCGCAGCCGGAGCCGGTGGCCATCTCCTCGATCGCCAAGGCCCGGGCCCGCGTGCACGAGGACGTGTTCCGCGAGCTGCACCGCGGGATCCTCGCCCGCGACACCCACGGCCCGGACTGGAACGGGCGCCGGACCTTCGCCGTCGACGGCTCCAAGATCAACCTGCCGCGGCCGCTCGCCGAGGCCGGATACCCGCTCCCGAGCGGCGGCGCCCACTATCCGCAGGGGCTGCTGTCCTGTCTTTACCGCCTCGACAGCCGCATGCCGGTCGACTTCACCCTCACGTCCGGCGCCGACGAGCGCGCCGCCGCGCGCGCCCATCTCGGCGCCCTCTCGCCCGGCGACGTCGTCGTCTTCGACCGCGGATACTTCTCCTTCGTCCTGCTCCGCGACATGACGGCGCGGGGACTGCACCCGGTGTTCCGCATCCAGCGCAACTCCGCGGCCGGGTTCGACAGATTCCGCGACGGGGACCGCGACGACGCCCTCGTCAGGATCACCCCGGGCAAAAACGCCCTGCGCAGGCTGAAGGCCGCGGGCATCCCGGAGCCGGCCTCCCCGATTGTCCTGCGCCTGGTCCGATACGACATCGGAGAAAGCCGCTATGTGCTCGCCACGACCCTCGCCGATACGGAGCGATACAGCCGGAAAGACCTCTCGGAACTCTATCACGGGCGCTGGTCGATCGAGGAGCTGTTCAAGATATCCAAGACAACCCTCGCGGTGGAGGAGTTCCACGGCAGAAGCGAGCGCGGCGTCCGCCAGGAGCTCTGCGCCCACTTCAACCTGATCGCCATGGCGCGCCTGTTCACGAACCGCGGAGACGCCGCGCTGGACGAAGCGCACGAAGGCGATCTGCCGAAGATGCGGACGAACTTCACAAACGCGCTGGCCATGCTGGCCGGCAGTCTCGAGGAGCTGATCCTGACGCAGACGTCGGCGCTGGCCGACGCCGTGAGCCGCGTGGCGAACTCGGTCCTCGCGGCCCGGGCGCGGCTGCGGCCGGGACGGTCATTCCCGCGCCGGTCCCAAAAACCCGTCGGAAAGTGGCAGCGGAGACGACACCAGACCGCGTGACCTGAAACCGAACCTTGCCGGAAAAGGGGCGAAGCCGCTCCGGAAATGGCGCGCCCCCTTAAGGAAATGACGCCGAATCGTTAAGGAAATGCCATTGCCCGGGTGACCGGGCGGGCGGCCTCCGGACTGTGCGCCGGGAGCGAAGGACAGCGCAGGGGCAAGAGTCGGACAGACGGGGCCGGAAAAACCAGACATGGACGCAGGGCTTCGAGCCCGGGTAAGCGATTTGGATCCGGTCCGCGAACACCATGCGGGCCCGCGGCCGAAAGCGCCGCATCTCAGAGGCCGGACATACGACAGCGCCCGACGCAGGCTTCCTGCATTGCCGAGATTCCCGGTTGCGCTCAGGGGGGCGTCCACATACGGCTGTTCGACACCGCAAGGTGCAGCCGGCGGCCGCGGTCAGCCTCGCTCCAGCCGATCCATTCGTCCCGCGCCGGCAGCGTCTTCGCCGCCGCCTCGAACAGCAGAACGGCCAGGGGCCGCCCGCTCCGGTCGCGGACGAACCAGCGGATGTGCGGCCCGAAGGGCCGGGGACAGCCGAAATAATGATAGCGGTCCACGAGCGCTTTCCACAGGGCGGTGTCCTCCGGCGACGCCGCCTCCTCCAGGGCCAGGGGCTCCAGGGCCGCGAGACCGCAGGCGATCTCCGGCTGCGGGTCGGACGCCCGCACATGGACGACCGGCCTGCGCGGCGACTTCGCGGCCGTGCCGCGCGGCGCCGGCAGGGTCAGGATCCCGCACTCCTCAAGGCGCTCGAGAAGACGCAGGCCCGCCGCGGTGCGGTGATCCCCTTTCGGCGTGGTCCAGTTCAGGTGCTCGCAGATGGTCTTCGACAGCTCGCTGCGGCTGTCGTTCGGGAGCATCGCGACGGTCTCCGCAATGTCGGCGATCTGCCGCCGCGTGAAGCGCCGGCCGAAAAAGGCGGTGGACTTGAGGGCCTTGATTCGCGGATCCATGGCAGCGCGCTCCCGGCGGGACAGTCTGATTCGAGCCTAACATGCCGCGGCAGTGAAGCCATGTCAACCCCGGAAGCCGAAAAAAACGGCGCAGACGGAAAAAGAGCGTGGAATCAGATGACTGCCGCCGCAGACAGAGCGGCGTCAAAATCACGGCGGCCTAATGAAATGCCATTGGTCACCCGGGCCCCGGCCCCGAATTCTCTCCTTCCTCAGTTTCCTCTTTTTTCTTTCCAAGCAGCCGTCACGCCGCCCTTGGCCGCCAGACTTCGTTTTTCACCGAAAGCGCCCACACGGTCCGGGCCATCCTGTTCGCCAGGGCGACCGCGGCCACCTTGAACGGCTTCTCCTCAATCATCCTCCGCAGCCAGGGGTCCGCGATCTCCTCCCGGCCTCTCTGATGACGCAGCACGGCGACCGCCCCCTGAACCAGCAGGCTCCTGATGTCGCGCTGCCCCATCTTCGTGATCCGCCCGAGCCTCTGCCGGCCGGCGGTCGAATGCTGACGCGGGGTCAGGCCCGTCCAGGCGGCGAAGTCCCTGCCGCTGCGGAAGCTCCCCATCGGCGGCGCGAACGCGTGCACCGCCATCGCGCTGATCGGCCCGACCCCGGGGATTGTCATCAGGTTCCGGATGTCCTCCCGCTCCCGCGAGCGGCGCTTCAGCTCGCGGTCCAGCTCCGCGATCCGCCCGTTCAGCGCGTCGATCTGGCCAAACAGCATCTCCGCGGACTGCTGAACCAGCTCCGGAACCCCTTCGGCGGCCTTCTCCAGCTCGGCTCTCAGAGCCTCCACATTTGCCACGCCGCGGGCCGACACCAGGCCGAACTCCGCGAGATGGCCGCGCAGCGCGTTCACGGTCTGCGTGCGCTGCCGCACGAAAAGAGCGCGGGTCCGGAACAGCATCGCGTCGGCCTGGGCCGCTTCCGGCTTCACCGCCACGAACCGCATGCTCGGCCGCTGCGCCGCCTCCACGATCGCCGCCGCGTCGTTCGCGTCGCTCTTCTGCCGCTTGACGAACGGCTTCACATACACCGGCGGGATCAGCCTGCACTCATGGCCGAGCCCAATGATCCGCCGGCCCCAGTGGTGGGCGCCGCCGCAGGCCTCCATCACAACCAGGCACGGCGGCAGATCCTCCAGAAACGGCAGGAACCCGCTCCGCCCCAGCTTCTTCACAAAAACCGGCCTGCCGCAGGCCGTCGATCCGTGCAATTGAAAAACCCTCTTTGAAATGTCGACACCGACTATGCTAACCTTCTCCATGGACGTCTCCTCTCTGTTTTAACGCGCAGCTCGTCTGGCGTTTTCTCTGGCGCACTGTGACGCCGCAGATCGGGGGCGTCCACTCCATCGCGTTCTCGTGCTGCCGCGGGTCCGCGTCGACAATCTGGCGTCGAAGGCGCTGTCGATGGCCCTGCGCAGCCTTGCGGAACGCTGGGAGGCGAACCACGCGTGCCGCCCGGTCCTCTGCGAGACCTTCATCGACCCGACCCGCTTCGACGGCACCTGCCACAAGGCCGCCAACTGGGAGACGATCGGCATGACGGCCGGAAAGCGCAGCGGGCGCGGCTGCGGCCGGGACGGTCATTCCCGCGCCGGTCAAGAAAACCCGTCGGAAAGTGGCAGCGGAGACGACACCAGACCGCGTGACCTGAAACCGAACCTGGCCGGACAGGGGCGAAACCGCCCCGGAAAAGGTGCGCCCCCTTAAGGAAATGACACCGAATCGTTAAGGAAATGCCATTGGGGCGGACCGGCCCCTCTGAAACCCGGAGAGCTGGCGGATGACGCGGTGGCGGAGATCACCAGCCCGGATTTCCCCGGCGAGCGGCTGATGGTGTGTCTCAACCCCAGGCTGAGGGCGGAAAGACGGCGGAGGCGGGAGGAGCTGCTGGCCGCGACCGAAGCAGAGCTGGAGAGAATATCGGCCTCGGTCCGCGCCGGAACCCTCAGGGGAGCCGCCGGAATCCGACACCGGGTCGGAAGGGTCGCGAACCGGCGGAAGGTGGAGAAGCATTTCGAGATCACCGTCACCGGCGACAGCCTGGCCTTCCGCCGGCGGGAGGAGAAGATCGCCGCCGAGGCCGCCCTTGACGGGATCTATGTCATCCGGACAAGCCTTGACAAAGACGCCATCGGCGCCGGCGACGCGGTCACCGCGTATAAATCGCTCTCACGTGTGGAGCGGGCGTTCCGCATGGCCAAATCCGATCTCGGGATCCGTCCGGTCCATGTCTGCACCGAAGACCGTGTGCGGGCGCATGTGTTCCTCTGCATGCTGGCCCTCTATGTGGAATGGCACATGCGCAGAGAGCTGGCGCCGCTGCTGTTCGAGGACCATGACCGGGACAGGGCGCGGGAGGAGCGGGTGCAGCGAGACTAGCTGCTGAACTTGCGGGTGGAAGTCCCGCCGGCGCAATTCTCAGTTTGGCGTCGTAGTCATATCCCCACGGGTGTCGGGGTGACCCGGCGTCCGGAAGCGGGGACGTAAAAGCCTCTGTGGGCTGGGAGGACGATGTCCCTCTGGTCCGGTCGGACAGGGAGGCGAACAACCGGGAGGGCCGTAGCGAAAGCGAACGTCCGTATGAAGCGTCGAAAAAACGCTTCCCGCATGGAATCCGACTTGCGGGGGTATTGGAGGATGCCAAGGGTCTCCGCTCTGCCCGATGGCCAGTGCCGGTGCGGAAGAACTGAGATGCACGCATCGGATCGCCCGGCGTACAGGTGGCGGCAATCCCGGAGGGTTCAGTGGTGAAAGTCCGGAAGGTGAGGAGGACAGACAGGATGTTGTGACCCTCGAATGTCAAGGACCGTGTCCATAACCGGAGTACGGGAAAGGACGCGGAGTCCTCCTGACTGGCGGATGAGGCCGATTAAGCGGTGATGGACGGAATAACACAACCCGTCCGGAGCGAGGGCCTCTGGGCTCAGGTGGCGAAGACGGCAGGTCATGCCGGGACTCAGAGCCCGGCGCCGACCGAGGATACCACCCCGGTTGAAAGGGGTGGCGCTGTCGAGCCGAAGGGCGGCGTAAACGCGGGATGATGCCACGGGTATGGCTGGGTCAGCCTTGAGCGTGGCGGATGTCGCGGAAGGCACCGTAACGAACTCCTGCGGGGGTGCCTGACGCTTGAAGCCGGACCCGGGAAAACCGGAAGTCCGGAATTTTAGGGGGGACGCTGGAAACGTGACCTAATGGTGCGCGCGCCAGTGTCCTACCCGACGTGCAGCGAGACTAGCTGCTGAACTTGCGGGTGGAAGTCCCGCCGGCGCAATTCTCAGTTTGGCGTCGTAGTCATATCCCCACGGGTGTCGGGGTGACCCGGCGTCCGGAAGCGGGGACGTAAAAGCCTCTGTGGGCTGGGAGGACGATGTCCCTCTGGTCCGGTCGGACAGGGAGGCGAACAACCGGGAGGGCCGTAGCGAAAGCGAACGTCCGTATGAAGCGTCGAAAAAACGCTCCCCGCATGGAATCCGACTTGCGGGGGTATTGGAGGATGCCAAGGGTCTCCGCTCTGCCCGATGGCCAGTGCCGGTGCGGAAGAACTGAGATGCACGCATCGGATCGCCCGGCGTACAGGTGGCGGCAATCCCGGAGGGTTCAGTGGTGAAAGTCCGGAAGGTGAGGAGGACAGACAGGATGTTGTGACCCTCGAATGTCAAGGACCGTGTCCATAACCGGAGTACGGGAAAGGACGCGGAGTCCTCCTGACTGGCGGATGAGGCCGATTAAGCGGTGATGGACGGAATAACACAACCCGTCCGGAGCGAGGGCCTCTGGGCTCAGGTGGCGAAGACGGCAGGTCATGCCGGGACTCAGAGCCCGGCGCCGACCGAGGATACCACCCCGGTTGAAAGGGGTGGTGCTGTCGAGCCGAAGGGCGGCGTAAACGCGGGATGATGCCACGGGTATGGCTGGGTCAGCCTTGAGCGTGGCGGATGTCGCGGAAGGCACCGTAACGAACTCCTGCGGGGGTGCCTGACGCTTGAAGCCGGACCCGGGAAAACCGGAAGTCCGGAATTTTAGGGGGGACGCTGGAAACGTGACCTATGGTGCGCGCGCCAGTGTCCTACCCGACGACTCGCCGGTGGCCCCGGCGGAGGTCTCCGATGCGGCGAAAGCCAAAGCGGCGTCGAAAAGAACGCCTGACGGCCTCCCCGCGCACAGCTTCTCCACGCTGCTCGCCGATCTCGGAACCGTCACCATGAACTGGATGGTCCTGTCCCGGGAATCGGCCCACGAGATCCCGATCCTCGCCCAGCGCACGCCGCTCCAGCGGCGCGCCTTCGAGCTGCTGGGCGCGGATCCGCAGAAAATGTTCCCAAGATAGGCGCACCCGCGGTTCACCGAAAAGCCCCGCGCCGCCGGGGCTTTTCTTTGTTTCGTGCCCGTGAAGTTCAGATTAGGCGAGTGTGGCGGATCGGATGCTTCAGTGAACGGGAAATCCGTGAATTGATGACCGGCTTCTGCGGGCATTTCGGCATCAAGATTGGCAGATGCGAACAGCAGTTGATGACGCTTGCCGGTCCGACCGAGGGCTGGCCCCGCCATCTTCATGTCGCCCAGCAGGCACTGGCACAGGTGGCGCTGACCCCGGGCATTGATGGCGATCTGGACAAAGTCACATTCTGGGACCGGATCAGTGCCAACAGCGAGAAGCGGCGGAATGACTATTATCGTTCCCGGCGCAGTGCCGAAATGGGGAAAAGTCTGCACCTTGTTGCCGCGGTGATGAAGGAGCTAGGTGAAAGATCTGGGCCTGGCGACGTCATTTCGTCAATCGAAACCAATGCCGGCAACGAACCAAAATGGAGACTTCCCAAGGGGATGGACAGTGATCAGTTCTATGGACACCTCGTTCATCTGGGCGCGCTGGAAGTGGGAAGTGACGAATTCGTCCGCTGCCCGATTCCGTCCTTCCGGAAATTCCTGATTGAGCCGATTTCCCTCGCGAAGGAGCAACCCTGGCAACCGGAGCCCGACAGGGGCAAGGTCGGCCTCGAGACAGCGAAGCTGCATTCGAAATATGACAATGGGCAGCTCGTGGCCATCTCGAACCATGCGGAGACCATGGTCAGACTTTGCGGACAAACCGCACTGAAGGCGTGGGCAATTGGGCGGAGCACGAACTCGGAGGATCAACTCCGGAAAGACTGCCACAAGATTGAGCCGGCGACCATGCAGTTGGAAGTGTGGGGGGTCAAGGCCGTTTCGGCCCGAACCGATGCCGAAAGGATCGCTGCGGAAGAGATTTTCCGGCGTGCCCGTCTGGCCGATGCGGTCATGGGCGAATTGCGCCGGGGCAGCACGGCCGAGAAGGATCATGCGGTCCTCGCCAGCCGCCGCCGGGTCAGTGTCGCTGCGATGAAGGATTTCATGGCCCATCACCTGCTCGCAGACGAAACCAGGGAGGCCAGGGAGCAGGTGCTGACAGCCGTTGGCCTGAAATGGCATCACCTGGCTGCTGTTGTTTCTCAAATCAAGTCACTGTGAATCGGGGTGGTTTTTCCGGTTTCGGCCGACGTCGGATTCCCTCGAAACCGGAACAGTCTGGGAAGCTCCGGCCCTCTTCCTTGCCAAGAAGCATTTTCGTCGGCAGTTGGTTTGGGGCGGGGTTGACCGCATGTTCGAGATGAGTGCCGGACTTACGGACCAGATCGGCGCTCCGCTTGATGTAAATGCGGATCCGAAGACGATCGTCGTTGCCGAATTCATCGGCTCGCCCGCCACCGATTTTCTGCCGGAGACAGCCGCAGTCGCGGCGCAGTTGGGTATCAGACCCGAGCAGGACTGGCGGTCGCGCTGGAAAAAGGCTCGATTTTGACGGCTGGCTGCGGCAATCGGCCGAACGGCCGCCATTCGTGCGACTGAAATCATACCTTTTTTTGAGACAAGCCGTTGAGAAAGCTTGATGGCCGCCATGAAAGGGACGCTGCATCCGGAGTGTTCCGGGACCGCCCGCTCGGGTCTGGACGCGAAACCGGATTTCGTTGGTCTCGGGCTTAACAAACACCGCCAACGGTCGTGTTCAACCGAAAAATGAAATAGTGATTTTTCACCGCCGCTTGATTGATCGGACGTTTCGCAACCGAGGATCCAAAGCCCCGGCGCATTCCGCAGGTCAAATCTGATATTCAACCGGTCACGGGTGACTGTCCCGGTCGAGGCTGAATGACGCATCAACGCCCATGGTGACTGCAATGAGCAAACGGGCAAGCTGTTCGAGGTCGGCAAGATCGCAGACTTCCAGCGCCGAGTGTGAATAGCGCATGGGAAATCCGACATCGATCGCGGCAACTCCATCGCCGGTCAATTGCACGTACGACAGGTCAGTGAGCACGCCGACCTGGGCGCTTCTCTGGAGCGGTATGCTGTTCGCTGAGGCCGTTTGTTCGAACAGCCGGACGAGAGCCGGATGCGGAATAACTCCGTTGAGAGTGCCGCGGCCATGGAACGAGTAGAGGCCCATTCCGGGACCCTTGCCGAGAGTCATGTCGCCGCGGCCCGCCATGTCGGGCGTGTCGGTGGCCAGCATCAGGTCGATCTGAATTGCGATGTCGGGTTTGAGGGATTGGCCAGCGATCAATGCGCCGCGAAGATTGAACTCCTCTTGGACCGAAAAAACGACATGAACCGTGGGCAGGCCGCTTGTTTCGGCAAGAGCGCCGGCGACTTCGAGGAGCACCGCGCAGCCAGCGCGATCGTCGACGGAGGTGCCCGCCACTCGATCGCCGGCAAGTTCAACAACTGCGGGAATGTAGACGACCGGGTCTCCGATTTTGACACCGGCCGTTTCGGCATGTGCGCCGGTAGCGAAGCCCGCATCGACGTAAAGGTCGCGGTAGGCGACGACCTGGTATTTTTCATCCGGTGAGGTTGCGTGATGGCTCTTGTTGGCGATAACGCCCGGAATATCATTTCCCTCGCCTGTGGAAATCAGGACTGCCTGCGATGCCAGGGCACGCTCCGGTACTCCGCCCAGCCTCTCAAGTCTGATCATGCCGTCGGGATCGATCCTGCGCACGACGAAACCAAGCTGATCCATATGGGTGAAAATCATCACCGATGGCAGAGTTCTGTCACCGGCCAGCGTGGCGATCAGATTTCCCGGGCGGTCTGTCCGCGTCCTGATCCCCGCTTTGGCCAGTTTCTTGGCAATCGCCCTCCGGACACGATCCTCATAGCCGCTGAGGCCGGGCAGCAGCATCAACTCGGAGAGTTCCCTGCGAAGCCTTTCTTTCACTGGCTTCAGCCGCCCCGCGCCGACCGGGCCAATCGCATAAACTCGGCGGCCCGGTCCGGATCAATCGGGTTCCAGGTGTCCCCATCCACCTTGAGCGAAGATCCAACCACACATCCGTCTGCAATCGCTAAGACATCGGCCACGGTCGCGTGTTTGACTCCGGTGTTTGCCAGAACCGGTGTTCCGGGAAGCGTCGACTTGACTGTCTCAAGATCCGACAGCGGGGCGGCCTCACCTGTGATCTGACCGGACACAAGGATGGCGTCGGGGATGCTGGACATGGCGGCGCTGCGTGCGCGGTCAGCCAGAGATCGCTGGTCAAGCGAATATGCGAATTCGGCTGATATATTGAAGAACATGGCAAGATCGCGACGGCCCAGACTGTCGCGATACCGCATCGCCTTTCCGGCATCCGGGGTCCACGGCCCCATGTCTGAAGCGTAGGTCCCGGTGAAGATCTCGCGGGCAAAATGGGCTCCGGTCGCTGCCGCCAGCGCAATCGTGCTCATGGGATCCCACAATACGTTGACGCCGAAAGGAAGGCTGATCTCGTCCCGCAGGCGGCCGATGACGAACGCCATGGCAGCGGTCGTTGCGGGGTTGGCTTCGAACTCATATGGCCGGTCGTTTTCATTGCCGAACATGATGGCGTCAAACCCTGCGGTCTGCAGAGCCGCAAGATCGCGGGCCGCATCCTTTATCAGCGCCGACAGCCCCGCGTCTTCGTCGTGAAGCGGGGACCCTGGCAACGCGCCAATGTGGACCATTCCGATCACCGGTTTCAGATCCGCAAAAATCTTCCTAAACTTGCCGTTCATCGCAACACCATGTGCTGAATTCATTCCCTGCCAGTTGCCAATTCAATGCTCACGGCTACGCAGGGATACAATTGTCATCGCTTGCCGCGCTCGAAGACAAGCTCCGCCGACAGCTCCACAACCCATATCTTATCCTGACCTCTGCGTTCGGGCGCGTGTTGATTATGGGACCAGTCCGTCGCTTGACCCGCGTTGATGATTTGCTGCCCGGCGCTCCGTGCAGGTTCTTCTGTCCATTCGGAATTCGTACAGTGTTGGAAAACGGTGAGCAATATGTTTGCCGGACCCCCTGCTCAACCGACTTTGTATGGTTTTGGCTGCGAACGGGGCAGGGCGGCCGGCCTCCTTGGCTATAGCCGGCATTTGTAGACAAGCGCAGCCACGCGCTGCCGATAAGCCCACGCTCAAGGAGCGCGTCGGCAATGCTCCCGAGCCCGCCGACAAGACCTGGATCTTCTGAGACGGCAGATTCGTCGGCTTCAGCTGTCTTTTCCAGCCTTCGATCATACTGTCCCGCATCATCAACCGCCGCACGGGCGGGCGCGGCCGAGCAGTGTGTCCTGGCCCATGGCGCGGGCATGCTGGAGGCGTCCAAACACCCCAAACCTTGATGGCGGCGGTAGATCCATGCGTTTGTGAATGCTCTATGTTTTGATCGTCGATTTGGCGTCGCTGACGGCATCGTGGAGTTCTTGCCTGGCCGCAACGAAACTCCGTGAACGCCACAATGCGCTTCCCACCACGAACTTCCCGGCTCCCGCAAGGAATGCGCCGGAGATGGTTTCGGGCCCGATCCCGCCATCGACTTCGAGCACCACAGGCCGGTCAAAAGCAGAGATCAAGTCCGCCGCCTCGCGGATCTTCTCCGTCATCAGGCCGATGTTTGACTGCCCGCCGAAGCCGGGTTCAACCGTCATAATGAGAATGGAATCGATGATGTCGATGTGCCATCTCGCCAGTTCCATCGAGGTTCCCGGCGAAAGCGCAACGCCTGGCGAAAGTCCCTTATCGGAAATTTTTTGAAGCGTCCGGCGCGGATTCCGAACCCAATCGGGATGGATAAACACCTCGTCGCAACCTGCATCGGCCAACTGATCAATAAGCAGGTCAGGGTCGTTTGTCATGAGATGCGCCTCGAAAGGCAGGGTCACATGGCGGCGGCAGGCGGCGATGACATCCGGCCCGAACGACAGCGACGGCACGGCGCTGCCATCCATAATATCCCAGTGGATGCCATCGATTCCGCCGTCCTGCAGCGCCTTGCATTGGTCACCCAAAGCCGAAAAATCCGCGGTCAGCACCGACGCCATGATGATTGGTCTGGACATTGGTGGATTGGTCATCGCGCAGTCAAATCCGAGTTCATGAGGTCAGGCTTTGGCCAGGGTCGGTGAACACATGGCTGGCATTCAAACTGTGGGCGGCCTCCCTGACCTTTGCAATACGGTCAATTGCCTCATGGTCGAGCGGGCAGGAAGGCACCACCGCGCCATCGGAGACCTTCCAGCGCCGTGCCACATCGACAGCGGATTCACCGGTAAGGATTGCGGCCGCCTGCGCCGCCGCGCCCCAAGCGACCAGTTCTTCGGTTCGCGGGATCAACAGTTCACGACCTGATATTCGACCGATGACTTGCTGCCAGACTTTCCCCTTGGCGCCGCCCCCGACCAGAATGATCGGGCCAGAGGGATCGATGCCGGAGGAATTTCCCCCCAGGGTGTCGATTGAACGCACCAACGAGTAGGCGACGCCCTCGACTGCGCCGAGCAGGATTTCCTCTGCGGTTGTCGTATGGTCAATGCCGGTAATGGTTCCGCGCGCGCAGGGATAGTCCGGCAACCGCTCGCCGCTGAGATAGGGCATCACAACGACCCTGGTACGTTCGGCGACATCTTCTCGCTTCAGACCGAAAACCTTTGCGAGATTGTCGACCGCAAGTGTCGCATTCAGCGTGCACGTCAAAGGTAGCTGATCGCCGCTGGCCGAAGCATGCGCAAATACCTGTCCTGTCGGATCGGCCGCTGCCCGTGCGGACCGCACGTAGGCTGTTCCCGATGTGCCGAGGCTGATCACGGGCGTTCCCGGCGCCACGGCCAGTGCCAAGGCTGCCGCCATGTTGTCACCGGTTCCGCAGGCAACCGGAATCCCGGCGGGCAATCCGGTTTGGTCAGCGGCTTCGCGTCTGACCTTGCCAGCCGGATCGTCCGGGCTGAGAACCTGAGGCAGCATAGGCAAATCAATCTGGACGATGGGAAGATCCAGCACTTCGCGCGCATAGGTTTCACGCCGGCCAGACCACCATCCGGTGCCGGACGCGTCGCCGCGGTCGGTCACGCCGTTCCCGGTCAGCCTTTCAGTCAGAAAGTCGTGGGGCAGCCGAATGAATGCGGTTTTCTCCGCAGTCTCGGGTTCAGATTTCCTAAGCCATGCCCAAGTCGCGACAGACAGTCCCGCAATTGGCTGTGTTCCGACCGCTTTGGACCACCCTTCCGGTCCCCCCATGAGCTGGCGAAGCTCTTCTGCGGCATTGGCTGAACGCGTATCGTCCCAAAGTATGGCCCGCCTTAGAGGCTGCCGGTCTTTGTCGAGAGTAACGACTCCCAGCTGCTGGGCGGCAACTGAAGTGGCGGCGATCTCGCTGGAACAACCGGTTTGCGAGATGGCTTCCGCCAGCGCCCGCCACCAGATCTCGGGATCGGTTTCGCTCGCAGCGCCATTGCGGCAGACCTCATTCGCGACCCTGCCGCTTGCAACCATTTTTCCGGAATCAACGTCAATCACGACGACCTTGGTGGCCTGCGTGGAACAGTCGAATCCAGCGACCAGGCTTTGTCCCATTGAATTGCTATCCTATGTGAAATTCGCTGCCTTAAATCATGCCGCCGAGTTCGACTGCAACTTTAAACCCGCGATGAAAACAACGACAGCCTTCGGCGACGCCTGGCCGGCCGCTCAAGAATACGGCTGTTTCGCCGCGGCGCCAGCACGCTTGTTGTCGCTGGCACAGGAACACACAGGAGGGATCATTTTGTCTGGACCGGGCCGTGAGGTCCTTGTTCCTGCCGGTTCAAGAGCCCGAACGGGCCAGAAACCGAACCTGATGCCAGTATCGGCGAAGCGTCAACCGAAACGATTCTGCGCGTCGCTCACGATTGACCCGGAACGTGCCGAAACCGATGTAAAGAAGATCATGGACGGCCTCCTGGTCGAGTTGAATCGCACGCCAGGCAGTTTTCTCTCGATCACGTTCGAGTTCGCTGGTGAGCGTGGAATGAATGGTTATCCGGAAGATGTCGTGAAGACCGTTGAGGCCGGCGACCAAGACTTAAACTCGAGCCTGAAGATCACGGATTCGAAGATGGCTGATTTCCTGTGATGTCAGCAGGTTGTGCATGCTCCCGGCGCGGTGACATTGGCCATAAGGATAGCCTGCAGCCCAACGAAGCTCCGGGTCAGTTCGGTGTGCATCGCCAATCGGACGGCCATTGCCCGACGGCGGGTGGCGTTCACAAGGATCGAAAAGATTACATCCGATGCTCGTTACAAATGGTGCACCTACAAGATTCGTCAGTGAAGTGTCGGACGCCTACCGTCGTGCTGCCAATTCTGTCCGCACGCGCATAGATCTTGTTGAATAATTCGGTCTCACCATTCTCCAGGTAACGCCAGAGCGAGTAACAGCAGGGATCCGAAATCTGAACCATGCTGGTAAGTTTGCTATCCACGAACATCGGCGTTTCGATGATGTTTTTTATGTTGATCCACAAGGTCACGGATCGGTGATATGTCCGCATGAGCTTTGTGAACTTCCGAGCGACCGTCTCATTATTGTCGTGGACGATCAGACCGAAGTTCCCTTCGCCGATTGCTTCCGTGTTCTGAAGGTGCCTCTCGAACCTTGAAATCAGCTGCTCAAAAGCCTGTTCATCGCAAGATTTTTGTGCACACTGAGGGTCAAAGTGAACTTTGTCGATACATTCTGCAAAAAGGCGGGCGAAATCCCAGTTCGCGACGCAGTCCGCGTTCTCGTGTGCGAAACCCTGCCGCTGTTCCAAGTTCAGGTGAATATATGGTTTGGTATGCGCATAGTTTTTCTTTGCGTGCCTGTGCGCCTTTGAACGATTCGACATTTGGAGTTTTAGCGGATGCCCGGTTATGGCCCTCGTCACTTCACGGCGGCGACGCGCATCGTTCAAACTGTCAATGTGGTCTATGCGTGATTGTTCAAGGTATTTCTGCGTCGCGAAGTGCGAATTTGCGCTTTATTGCCGAAATTTTTTGTCGTCTCGACGCCAACTCCAAATGGGAAGAGAATTCCCAGCCAGAACATAATGGGAGGTGTTGCCCGGGATATCAGGTGTGCCAGACTCGTCAATGTAACGGAAGCACAGCACCGATTTCCCGGGTCGGCGCAAAAAAAGCGCCTGGGTTTATAGGGCGCATGGCCCTAAGGAGCGACGCTTGGCGACTCATCCCAGACGCAGCAATGAGTCTAGTGGGATGAAATGTGTTTGTCAGCAGTAAAACGCAGCAGTGGAGAACTGCGCGGCATCGAAAGTAGTGTGCCTGTTCAGGCGAGAAATGGCAAAGCAACGGAATTGGGCCAGAGACCGTCCGGCATCCGTGTGGTAAGGACAGTGGGGATAACGAAAGAATAAGTTCAATTTGGAACTTGTAAACGGTGTCTTGCCTCTTTGCTTCGATTCCTCGTCTGGGAGCCGCCAGCGCATGCCGCGCCTGCCCTTGGAATACCGGCCTGTGAGGCGACGAACTTCCCGTTCGACCACCTCTTTTCAGACATTTCGCATCATGCGGAACCCGGCCCTCGCCGCGAAGCGTAATCAACCGACTGGACTGGTCAATCAATCCCGGAAATCAACAACCCGCCGCACGGGGCGGGCTTATCCACGACGCTGCCGGGAAAGAGAAATCAGACGTCGCGGATTACTCCGGTTTCCTCCCAATCAGGCGGCGGGCCAATCCGAAACAGCTCCACTGCTCCCCGTCGAAGCAACATGCAATTCAACAACCGGCAACCAGACCATGTGGACAGGCCACAACCGTCTGACCAGTGCCGTGATCGGCCACGAAATCGACCACGAAACCGGCAAAAATGTCGGCTTTGAGGCCGGCAAAGAACACGCATTGCGAGAGAACAGATGACCTGCGGTCATCCACCGCTTATCATGACTCGGCAGGGCTTGGCTTCTGCCGTGAGCCTGTCAGCGAAGGCGCCGCACCTTGGCAGGGCAGCAGGCCAAGGCGCAAAGCGCGCTGTCAGTCACTGGCCCGGGAATTGTCCGAAAACGCCTCCGTCACACTGCCGCGCAGCCGACACTGCGGCGGCTCCCGTGGCTGATACGGCACGGAAGCTGTCGCTTGCAGAACGATATACGCAGTTCGCCCGCTCTCCGTCACATCGCCGCTCAATCTCAGGAGCGGTCTGCGAATGAGCTGGCAATTGCTTGCATTGACAGTTCGTAAGGTAGTAGACATTTGCAATCCTATGCAGCGGTCGGGGCCAATGGGAGTTGCTGATGGGCGAGATTCAATTGCGGAACGTGTCCAAGCGATGGGGAAGTTTCACAGGCGTTGACAATTTTGACCTGACGATCCCCGACCGGGAATTTCTTGTGCTGCTCGGACCGTCGGGCTGCGGCAAGACGACCACCATGCGCATGATCGCCGGCCTGGAAGATGTCACCGAAGGCGAAATCCATATTGACGGACGGGTCGTTAACGACCTTGACCCGAAAGATCGGGACGTGGCGATGGTGTTCCAGTCCTACGGGCTCTATCCAAACATGAACGTCTACGAGAATATTCGTTTTCCGCTGAAAGTCCGCAAGGTCGATCAATCGACACACGACGAACGGGTTATGCGGGCGGCGCGGATGGTCGAGCTGACCGAGTTCATGCACAGGAAACCGGCAGAGCTTTCGGGCGGCCAGCGGCAGAGGGTTGCGCTGGCGCGGGCGATTGTGAGGGAACCCAATGTTTTCCTGATGGACGAGCCGCTGTCCAACCTCGATGCGAAACTTAGGGTCTCAACCCGCGCCCAGATCAAAAATCTCAGCCATGAGCTGCAGGTGACGACGATCTACGTCACGCACGATCAAATCGAAGCCATGACACTCGCCGACCGCGTGGTGGTCATGAACCAGGGCGTTGTCCAGCAGGTCGGCACGCCCGCCGATATCTATGACCGTCCGACCAACACCTTCGTCGCCGGATTCATCGGGTCGCCGTCAATGAATTTGATTGACGGTGAAATCTCGGACGGGGTTTTCTCGGCGGACAATGTGCGCATCAGCGGTCTGCAGGCGACCGACGGCGAAGTCACGCTGGGTTTCCGGGCCGAAGACGCGACAGTGGCGCAGCAGCCAGCGGAACTCAATGCGCCTGTGTTCACGATGGAACTCCTCGGCGAAGCGACGATGCTGACGGTTCGCGCCGGCGGTTCGCTGGCTTCGGTGAAAGCGGCCAAAGACTACCGCGCTGAAATTGGCGACCAGGTCTCGATTTCGGCTCCGGCGGCGAGTTGCCATCTGTTCGACAAAGAAACCGGCGATGCCATTGGGACCGGTTGAGGCTCCCAGAAAATCGCCCGGACACTCCAGCGACAGGCGCCGAACAGCTTCACAGCAGTGCGAGAGGGAAGACCCGGCGGGGAAGGGATCCCGGCCGGCGCAGGCTGCGCTGAGCACGGGAACCGATCCGTCAAAGACGGCCGAGACGCGCCGTGTCATCGAAGCGATGGTGGATGGCCTGAATGATCACCGGATTGACGATATCGGAGAATTCTTCGCCGACGGCTTCCGCTGGATGGGCAATTGCGGCTGCGGTGTGAAGAATGGGCTGAAGGCGTTCCAGGACAATTGGCAGCGCCCGTTTCAGGCGGCGTTTTCCGAGAAAGTGTGCATTGACGAGGCGAGACTGTTCATGGGCGAGTGGGCGGCGGCTTTCGGCCGTCAGGAAGCGGTCCATTCCGGAGAGTTTTTTGGCGTTCCCCCCACCGGGAAGCGGGTCACCATCCGATACATGGATTTCTGGAAAGTGGCTGACGGCAAGATTGCGGACAATTGGGTCATGGTCGATTTCCCGGACGTGCTCCGTCAGCTGGGCGTGGATGTTTTTGCGGGGGAGGGATGGGAAATCTTCGACCGCGGTGAAAGGGCGCCACCCGCGCCGGATGTGAATAAGGCTTAGTGGACAATGGAATACCTGAAACGGGGCAAGTCAGAAGAAGAGCGGTCAAAGGATGCCGCAGATGTCAGCTCTGTTGTCGAGGCGACGCTGAAGAGAGTGGAAACCGAAGGCGATAAGGCGGTTCGTGAACTGTCGGCAAAGTTTGACAATTGGTCGCCGCCGTCGTTCAGGCTGTCGGACAGCGATATTGAACTGCTGCTGCGCTCACTTCCGGACCAGCAGCTGCATGATATCCGCTATGCGCAGGAGCAGGTCCGCAACTTTGCCCGCATCCAGCGCGAATCCATGCGCGATGTCGAAGTCGAGACGATGCCGGGCGTGATTCTCGGCCACCGCAATATCCCGGTGCAGTCGGTCGGCTGTTATGTGCCCGGCGGGAAGTTTCCGCTGGTGGCGGCGGCGCATATGTCGGTGGCGACAGCGGATGTCGCCGGAGTGCCCCGGATCGTCGCCGCCACCCCGCCGATGAACGGTGAGCCGAATGCGGCGGTGATTTCCGCGATCCATTTGGGCGGGGCCCACGAAATCTACATGCTTGGCGGCATCCAGGCCGTGGGCGCGATGGCCTTGGGCACGGAGTCGATCGAGCCGGTGCACATGCTCGTCGGTCCCGGCAACGCGTTCGTCGCCGAAGCGAAACGGCAGCTGTTCGGCCGCGTCGGCATTGATCTGTTCGCCGGACCGACCGAGACATTGGTTATCGCTGACGACACTGTCGACGCTGAGCTGTGCGCCACAGACCTGCTCGGCCAGGCGGAGCACGGTTTCGACTCGCCGGCGTTCCTGGTCACCAACAGCCGCGCGCTCGCCGAGGGAACGATGCGCGAGGTCGCGCGCATCCTCGAAATTCTTCCGACGGCGAACACTGCCGCCCGCAGCTGGGAGGATTACGGCGAAGTGATCCTGTGCGACGGCTACGATGAAATGCTGGAAGCCGCCAACATGATTGTGTCGGAACACGTGCAGGTCATGACCGACCGCGATGACTGGTTCCTTGAACACATGACAGATTATGGCGCGCTGTTTCTCGGACCGCGCACGAATGTGGCCAACGGCGACAAGATCATCGGCACAAATCACACGCTTCCGACGCGCCGCGCAGGCCGCTACACGGGCGGGCTGTGGGTCGGCAAATATCTGAAGACCCACAGTTATCAGAAAATTCTGACCGACGAAGCGGCGACATTTGTCGGCGAATACTGTTCGCGGCTCTGCATTCTTGAAGGATTTGTCGGCCATGCCGAACAGGCCAATATCCGGCTTCGGCGCTATGGCGGGCTCAATATTCCCTATGGCGGAGCCGCTGCCTACCGAAACGGCGGCGCCTAGGTCCGACAACAATTGATGCCGGAAATGCCGAAAGTTCCCTGCACGCCGTCGTTTCGCCTGGACGGCCGCCGGGCATTCGTCGCCGGCGCCTCGCGCGGCATCGGTTTCGCTCTGGCCGCGGCGCTGGCGGAGGCCGGGGCCAGCCTTGTGGTGGCATCCCGCCGGGCCGAATCCATCAACGAAGCGGCCCAGGCGCTGCGTGACGCAGGATTTCGCGCCAACCCGGTTGTCCTCGACATTACGGACGAAAAAGCGGTGCGCCGGTTTTTCACCTCTGCCGAAAGCTTCGAGGTGGTTGTGAATTCGGCGGGCATGGCAAGACACGCGCCGTCGCTCGACGCCGCAGCGGAGGATTATGACCAGGTGATGGCGGTCAACTGCCGGGCGGCGTTTTTTCTTGCCCGGGAAGCGGCGGCGGCGATGCGGCCAAGCGGCGGCTCGATCATCCAGGTGTCAAGCCAGATGGGATTTGTCGGCGGGACCGACCGTGCGGTCTACTGCGCATCCAAACACGCCGTCGAGGGCATGACCAAAGCCATGGCGATGGAGTGGGGACAGTACGGTATCCGCATCAACACAATCTGCCCGACCTTTGTGCGCACAGAATTGACTGCAGCCACCTTTGCCAATCCCGACATGGTCGCGTGGATCGATTCGAAGATCAAACTTGGCCGGGTTGCGGAAGTTGAGGATCTGATGGGAGCGGCGGTGTTTCTGGCGTCTGACGCCTCCGCGATGGTGACCGGAACACACCTTCTCGTTGACGGCGGATGGACTGCCGGCTGATGCCGAAAACCTGCGAAGAACGGACGTGAACCGGATCACCTCGGTCGAAGTTGCCCGCGCCGCCGGTGTCAGCCAGTCAGCGGTCAGCCGCGCCTACACGCCGGGCGCGTCGGTGTCGGACGAGACGCTCGCCAAGGTTCACGCAGCGGCTGACAGGCTGGGCTACCGGCCGAACGCGCTTGCCAGATCGCTGATAACCGGCGAGTCCAAGATCATCGGGCTGGTGGTCGCATACCTCGAAAACCAGTTCTACCCGGAAGCCCTTGAGCGGCTTTCCCACGGGCTGCAGCAGGCCGGCTATCACATCCTGGTGTTCATGGCTTCCAATGACACCGACGAAACCGAGCAAGTCATGGCCGATCTGCTGGACTACCAGGTTGACGGTCTCATCGCCGCCTCTGTCGCCATGACCGTCCCGCTCGCTGAACGCTGCCGGTCGCGCGGCATTCCGGTTCTGCTGTTTAACCGGCACCAGGGCGACAATGGACCGTCCTCAGTGGCCTCCGATAATTTCGCGGGCGGCCGCCGGATTGCTGAACTGCTTGCCGGCGCCGGCCATGAGCGGATCGCCCATATTTCCGGGTGGCAGGGGTCTTCAACCGGCCGCGAGCGGCAGGCGGGGTTTCTTGCCGGACTGGCCGCCGCCGGCCGCCGGCCGGCGGCCTGTGTGGACGGCAGATACAACAGGGAAGCGGCGCAGGCGGCAACGCGCGCCATGTTCGCCTCCGGCGCTGAACCGCCCGATGCGCTGTTTGTCGGCAACGATCACATGGCGTTTGGAGTGATGGATGTGCTGCGCTCGGAACTGGGAATGCGCGTTCCCGAGGATGTTTCGGTGATTGGATTTGACGATGTGCCGATCGCATCTTGGCCGGCTTATGATCTCACGACAATGCGGCAGCCTCTGAACCGAATGATCGAGGCGGCCATTGAGAACCTGATCGCGAGCATCAACGATCCGGACACCGAACCGGTGCAGATCAGAATCGGCTGCGAGCTGTGCGTCAGAAGCTCGGCCAGACTTCCGGAACAAATGTGAGAAAGACACCGATGCCACAGCCCAAATACACGGACTTCACCGAATACATTCTCGGGATCACAGCGGAGATCTGGGAAGGCCGGGGCATTCATCTGCTGCACGACTATTACAGCGAAGACATCCGTGTGCGCTCGCCCTCGTCGGTGGTTGTGGGCAACCGGGAGGTCATTCATGCGACCCGGGCCACGCTGTGCGAATTTCCTGACAGGCGGCTGCTCGGTGAGGATGTGATCTGGGAACACACTGGCGTGAACAGCTGGTACTCTTCGCACCGCATATTCAGCATGGCTACCCATAGCGGCCACGGCGCCTTCGGCACTCCCACGGGGAGGCGCCTGGCCTACCGGGTGATCGCTGACTGCCACGCCGGGGAATGTCCAAAGAGCGGCTGGATCGTCAATGACGAATGGCTGGTGCGTGACTTTGGAGCCATCCTCCGCGCGCTCGGGCTGACAGCAAAGGGATTCGCCGAGGAATGGCTGGCCGGACAGATTTCAAAACACGAAAATGTCCGCTTTCCAGGCCACCTTCCGGGTCCTGGCGACCAAGGACCCTACCGGGGGAGCGGCAACGCCTCTGAGCCGGGGCTTGCCTATGAGGAACTGCTGCAGAGCATCATGGCGGATGAGATGTCTGCGATCGGGGCGCGCTACGATCCCGCTTGCCAGATCGAATGGCCCGGCGGCAGAACCGGCCACGGTGTCGGCGACGCGGAGCGGTTATGGTTCGGCCTCAGAGCGTCCTTTCCGCAGGCGGAATTCCGGGTGGAAAACCGGATTGGGCGGACCGACAGCGGCCATCCGCCCCGCGCCGCCATCCGCTGGAGCCTGCAGGGGAGCCATGCGGGGCACGGCCAATTCGGCGAACCGACCGGCGGGGAGGTTTACGTGATGGGAATTTCACACGCGGAATTCGGCCCAAGAGGGCTGAAACGCGAGTTTGTGCAGTTTGACGAGGTCGCGGTTTGGCAGCAGATTCTGACCGCGGCGCAACGGAATCAATGAGTTGGAGACGCAAATGACCAGTGAACAGATGGAATCCCGGATTGTGCGATACGGCGAATTGATTCCGTGCCGTACCGCCTTCATCGACACGCACACTCCCGGATCGGACCTCAAGGAGAATTTCACAATCATAGGCGGAGGCGTTTCGGAAAGCGCCGACCAGCACGTCCACCTCAGAGTTGCGCCCGGATTCAATATTGGCGCCGCCGGCCAGCCGCCGAAATGCCGCAATTCACTGCATTCGCACCGCACGGCCGAGGTGTTTTACGTGCTGAAAGGCAGGTGGCGGTTTTTCTGGGGCCGCTGGGGCTCTGCCGGGGAAGTTGTGCTTGAAGAGGGCGATATCTTCGATATCCCGACCGGGATTTTCCGCGGCTTTGAGAATATTGGCCAGGAATATGGCATGCTGATGGCCCTGCTTGGGGGCGACGATGCCGGCTGCGGTGTCATCTGGGCGCCACAGGTGATTGAGGACGCGCGCCGCCACGGGCTGATACTGGCAGAAACTGGAAAGCTGTTTGACAGCAAGAAAGGGGAGTCTCTCCCGGACGGCGTCGGCCCGATGCCGTTGTTGACAGACGCCGAGTTGGCGGCGTTTCCGGAGTTGCCGGTGGATTCTGTTGTGCCGCGGTTCGTGGCCCGCCGCTGGGACATGACGGCTCTCTCGGCCAATCGGCCGGCACCGGTGATCGGCGAACACGCCATGATTGTCGACCGCCCCGGGTTTGAAGTGGACTTCATTTCCAGAAATTCGATACCGGAACGGAGCTACGCCACCGACTGCCACGAAGTTCTCATGGTTCGCGAAGGCCACTGGCTGCTGTCCTGGGACGGCGGCGAGGCTGTGCTTGCTCCCGGCGACACATGCGCGGTTCCGCCCGGCGTCAAACGGTCGCTCAAGGCGGCGGTGTCCGGCGAGAACGGCATGTTCCGGGTGCGCGGCAACGATGATCCGGCTGGCCCGACTTGGGGAATGTGACGCGGCCATTGTTTCCTGACCAGACGCCGAAAGGAGTTTCGAATTGGCGATAAAGACCACGCATGTCGGCAGCCTTCCGCGCAGCCAGGAGGTTGTCGATCTAATTTTTGCCCGCGAAAGGGGCGAAGACTTCGACCGGGACACGTTTAACGACACCATGCGAGCGGCCGCATCCGAGACCGTGCGCCGCCAGGTGAAGGCGGGGGTCGATGTTGTTTCGGACGGCGAGACCTCGAAAATCTCCTATGCGACCTATGTCAAGGACCGCTACACTGGATTTGGCGGCGACTCGCCGCGAAACGCTCCCGCTGATCTCAAACTCTTCCCGTCATATTTGCAACGGCTCGCCGACGAAGGCGGGACGGCGCAGTATTCCCGGCCGAAATGCATCGGCAAGATCGAGTCGAAGGGGCAGGGTGAGCTGCTGAAGGATATCGCCAATCTCAAAGCCGGCATGGCAGAGCATGGCGCGGCGGAAGGGTTTATGAATTCAGCCTCGCCGGGTGTGATCAGCCTGTTTCTTCCCAACGACTATTTCCCGTCGCGCGAGCTCTATCTCGACGCACTGGCGGCGGCGATGCACGACGAATATCGCGTCATCGTCGAGTCCGGCCTGTATCTGCAGCTGGACTGCCCCGATCTCGCTTTGTCGAGACACATGCTGTTCGCCGATTTGTCAGACGTGGAATTTGTGCGCATCGCCGAGGAAAATGTCGCGGCACTGAACAGCGCGCTTGAAGGCCTGGATCCGGCCCGGGTTCGCGTCCATATCTGCTGGGGCAACTATGAGGGCCCGCATGTCTGTGACATCGCTATGGACCAGGTGTTTTCGACATTCATGCGGGTCAATGCCGGTTACTTCCTGTTCGAGACTTCGAACCCCAGGCACGCGCATGAATGGGCCGTGTTCCGGGACCGGTTTTCAGAAATCCCGGAAGGCAGGGTTCTGGTTCCGGGCGTCATCGACAGCACCACCAATTTTGTTGAACATCCCGAGGTCGTGGCACAGCGGCTGGAGAGGTTTCTGGAATTCGCGCCACAGGACCGGCTGATGGCCGGTTCGGACTGCGGGTTCGGCACATTCGCCGGATTTGGCGCCGTTGATCCGGAAATCTGCTATGCCAAACTGGCTGCGTTGGCGGAAGGGGCAAGCCGCGCCGGCCAATGACCGAGCCGCTGGTGCTGCTTCCCGGACATATGTGCGATGCCCGGCTGTACCGGCATCAGATCGAGTGTTTTTCGCCGGACACAACGCTGCATATCGGATGTATCACCGGGGACAGCACCATCCGCGGCATGGCGCAGACAGTGTTGCAGAACACCCCGGAACAGTTCGCTCTGGCTGGGCTGTCCCTCGGCGGCATCGTCGCCATGGAGATGCTTCGCCTTGAGCCGCGGCGCGTCACCCGGATTGCTTTGCTCGACACAAATCACCTGCCGGAAATCAAAATCACGGCGGCCCTGCGGCGTGACCGTGTCCGCCGCGTGCGGAACGGGCGGCTTGTTTCTGTGATGCGTGATGAAATGAAGCCGGCTTACCTCGCGGATGGCCCGGGCAAAGCAGCTACACTCGATGTGGTCATGGAGATGGCGCTGCGGCTCGGCCCAGAAGTCTTCGAAAGGCAGTCCGACGCCATCGCCGGCAGACCCGATCAAACTGAAACTCTCGCTTCGATCAATGCGCCCTGCCTGATGCTTTGCGGCCGTGAAGACCGGCTGTGCAGTGTGGAGCTGCACAAAACGATGGCCAGTCTTGTCTTTCACGCGAGACTTGAAGTGATCGAGGGGGCAGGTCATCTGCCGGTGCTGGAACAGCCGGAAGCCACCAACAAGGCATTGCGGCGCTGGTTGGAAGAACAATGAAACTGTTGAAAGTCTGCCGAGCGCTGAAGAGTGTCGGCACATTAACCGTCTGCAGCGAAATTGGATGAGCGGCAGGCAATCGGGCTGAAATGCGACGCTGTAGTGTGAATGTGCGGCCGCACCGGGGACCGCTTACCCTGGGCGAAAAACACTGGGTTGTAGGCGCGCAGGGTCCCTGCACTGGCAAGACCAGGGTCCTGAGAAGCGACAAAGCGTTCACCGCAGCCAGCTTCTGAGGCATGGTTGGGGCTCGCGCCGCCAGTTGCGGCTGACAGGACGCTTGGCGCCGAATCCGGGACCGGCGAGGCTCCACCTTTGACAAACCTGCAGATCTGAGGACAAGATCCGAACCGGTGCTTACAATCAACAACCTGACATATCGGATTGGCGGCAGGACCCTGCTGCAAGACTCTTCGGCTGTGGTGCCTGATTACCACAAAGTTGGCCTGGTCGGCAGGAACGGAACCGGCAAATCAACTTTGCTGAGTCTGATTGCCGGAGAAACCGAACCCGATGGCGGTTCGGTTGAACTGCGGAACGGCGTCAGGATCGGCAAGGTCTCGCAAAAACCGCCGGATGGCTGGCTGTCGCCGCGTGAGTTTGTGCTCGCCTCTGATACCGAGCGATCGGCACTGCTTAAGGAGGCAGAACATGAACGCAATGCTGACCGAATAGCGGAAATCCAGCTCCGCCTCGCGGATATCGGTGCGGCCGCGGCCCCCGCACGGGCAGGCACAATTCTTTCAGGACTCGGATTTGATGAAGATGCGCAGCTGCGATCGCTGGATACGTTTTCCGGCGGCTGGCGCATGCGCGCCGCACTGGCGGCAACCCTATTCCTGGAGCCGGACCTCCTGCTGCTCGATGAACCCAGCAACCATCTCGATCTTGAATCCCGCGTGTGGCTGGAAAGTCATCTCAGGTCCTACCCGGGCACGTTCATTCTGGTCAGCCACGACCGCCGGCTTCTCAATTCTGTAATCGACACGGTCATTCACCTCGAGATGCGCCGGCTCGTCACCTATGGCGGTAACTATGACAGGTTCGAAACCGCGCGCCGCCAGCGCGCGGCAGGCAGGGAAGCAGAAATCAGGAACCAAACCGCAAAGCGTCAGCATCTGCAGAGATTTGTTGACAGGTTCCGCTACAAGGCCAGCAAAGCCCGCCAGGCCCAGTCCAAGCTGAAAGCCTTGGAGAGGATGGAAAAGGTCCAGGCGCCTCCGCCGGATGACGCGACTGTCCTCAGATTGCCGCAGCCTGGTCCGCTGGCGCCGCCATTGATGACACTTGATGAAGTGAGCGTTGGATATTCGCACCGAAAGCCGGTGCTTGCGGGCCTTTCTCTGCGGATTGACCAAGGTGACCGGATTGGCCTGCTCGGCGGAATCGGCAATGGCAAAACCACGCTGCTCCGGCTGCTCAGCGGCGAACTTGATCCACTGAGCGGATCCCTGCGCCGCTCGCCAAGGCTCAGGGTGGGCTATTTCCAGCAACAACAGACGGAAGCGTTCGACCCTTGCCGCTCGGCTTGCCAGGAGCTCGGCAATCTGATGCCCGCGGCGACAGAAGCCGACGTCAGATCAAAACTCGGCAGTTTCGGGATCTCGCAAATGCGCGCCGATGTGGCCACCGGCTCGCTTTCAGGCGGAGAACTTGCACGACTCCTGCTCGCCTGTGTCACGCGTGACGCCCCGCACATACTGCTGCTTGACGAACCAACCAACCATCTCGACTTGGAATCGCGCGAGGCGCTCGTCAGTGCGGTCAATGATTTCGAAGGTGCGGTCGTGTTGGTGACGCACGACCTGTATCTCGTTGAACTTTGCGCGGAACAGCTTTGGGTTGCCAGCTATGGCGAGTGCAGGCCGTTTGCCGGGGATATCAATGAATACGGCGAGAACATATTGGCGGCAAGACGGGCCGGAAGCGCGGCCGTGCAAGACCGGCGAAAAACAGTTCCGGCACGAAGGCGCCGCGGCGCTGAACGAAAGGCAAGCGCGCTCCGCCGTGGAAGGACGGCCGGTTTTCGCAAAGAAGCGGCAAGGGCCGAGCGAATTGCCAGGGAATTGGGCGAAAAAAAAGCCGCCATCGAACGGAAACTGGCTGATCCTTCCCTTTTTTCCGGGTCGGCCTCCGAGATTGCCCGTCTCGGCAAGGAACTTTCAGAGACCGAGAGATCCATCGCGGCCGCCGAAAACTCTTGGCTGGAGGCCGAGGAGAAAATCGAACGGCTGGGCAAAGAGCGCTGAACACGGCTCCTGGTGCCGCGGTCGATTCAGTGCCGCGCGGCTCTTCCATCCGTGAATGGCGCGTACTGCCGAACATCGTCCCAAGGCACCTCTCGTCACCGCTTGATGTTGAACTTTATTAATACTATTGTATTACAAAGAGCATCAATAGGTCATAACTAATATTATGGTATACCTTGTAACCATTTCGAAGGCACAGAGGAAATTAAGGGAAAAGGCAAAGGAAAGACGTTTGAGACAGGGTCTGACCCAGAAGGGCCTGGCCATCCGGGCAGGTGTCAGCCTGCCGACACTGCGCAAGTTTGAACAAAAGGGGCTGATTTCACTGGAGTCGTTTCTCAAGCTCCTGATGGCGCTTGGATGCCTTGAGGATTTCGTGCGGGCTCTTGAATCCAACGATGAAAGTTATGGATCGATTGACGATGTGCTCAAGGGCGGCCCGCAGAAACCTCGCCAACGCGGGTGGCGATCATGAAAATCGAGCCCGTATCGCACATCAAGGTGAGCCTGCTGTTCGGCGAAGAATTTCGTCCCGTCGGTCAGCTGGCGAGGCGCGACAGCACAATTTACTTCGAGTTTGACCGCTCTTTCATTGACGGCGGTTTGGAAATCTCGCCGATCACATGTGCGTTGAAGCCGGGAGTCCAGTCCTTTGATCCGTTCCTCTTTGAAGGCTTGCCGGGCGTTTTCAATGACAGTCTTCCAGATGGATGGGGACGGTTGTTGCTGGACCGCCAAATGAGATCACTCGGAGTTTTTCCTGAAGAGCTGTCACCGCTTGACCGGCTTGCGCATGTCGGTTTCACCGGCATGGGCGCGCTGGTATACGAGCCTGACCAAACGGGTGAGACCTTCGGCGCCAGCATCAACATTGATGGGCTTGCCCGGCAGGCGCAGCAGGTGTTGTCCGGGGAAGCGTCGGACGTATTGGCAGAACTGCTCGCGCTGAATGGATCATCAGCCGGTGCGCGGCCCAAAGCGATGATTGGCCTGAACAGCTGCAGGCGGGAAGCTGTCCATGGAACGCAGCCGCTTCAGGCTGATCACCAGCCGTGGCTTGTTAAATTCCCAAACTCAACCGATGGCTCGGATGCTGGGGCAATTGAATATGTCTATGCCTTGATGGCGCTTGATGCCGGTCTGAAGGTTCCGGACGTCCACTTGTTTTCTTCGCAGGCGGGCGCCGGGTATTTTGCGGTGAAACGCTTTGACAGGCAGGACAGTGACCGTCTGCACATGCACACTGCGTGCGGTCTTCTCCATTCAGACTTCAGAACGCCGTCTTTGGATTACGAGGACCTGATGGCCCTCACCATGGTTTTGACAAGAGACTCACGGGAAGTTGAAAAAATGTTCCGCATGGCCGCGTTCAATGTGCTGTCCCACAACCGGGATGACCACGCCAAGAATTTCAGCTTTCTGATGGACAGGACTGGCGAATGGAAGCTGTCCCCGGCTTATGATGTGACTTTCTCGTCGGGCCCGCGCGGCGAACAAAGCACCATGGTCATGGGCGAAGGCAAAAATCCGGGGGCCGCGGAACTGATCAAACTCGGCTGTGATGGCAAACTGCCTGAGAAAACTGTTTCCGGAATTTTGGAGCAGACAAGATCTGCCTTATGTGAATGGCCGCAGCTCGCCTCAAAATACGGGGTCAGCCGCTCAAACATTGGTCTTATAGGCGCCAAAATATCAGCGCTCTGCGGGTAGGCCAATTTCCCTCCATTTGTTGATGATGCGCTTTTTCAACGATTGTGCTGCTGTCCGCCACGCCATTTCAGCGCACCCGCTTGGCATCTGTCGATGCAGCGGATGCCAAATATGTGTGTCACCTTGCCTTGGTGAGCCGTGCGGTCCGATCACCGGTGTGGCACGCTCTCCTCTGTGGGTCCGATCGCATCACACGCGCGCACTGCGCTGACCCTGCCTGCCAGTCGTCTGTAACGATAGTTGATAACAAATCGCCGGATGATTTCAACAGGAGGCGTTTCGATGCGGGGCAAGGCGGTGGAGGTGGCGCTGAGCGATGAGGAGCGCGGGTTCTTTGAGGCGCGTGTCCGCAGGCACAAGGCGCCGCGGCCCTGACCCTGACTCATCCTGATTCCCGGAACGCGCGGCGGCCCTGCCATATGGGGCGGCCGCCGCGTTCCGGTCTTGAATGCCGCGGACGGCTCGCTTACGCCCGCAGGAGGCCGAAGCCAGCAACGGAGGAATGAACCCGGGAGCAGGTCCGGAAGAGAAAGCGCGCCTTGCGCGGACCGCCGCCGTCAAGTGTTCCAGGAATCGCCGTCAAGTGCGTAAGATTCTGCACTCAGCGGTCGGAAGAGGCGGGCGCGTTGATCGCCTGACCCCTCGGTTGGGCGCTTCTCACACCTTTCTGCTCGGTGCCGCGCAGTGATTCCATCGCGATTCCCAGGATTTCGTTTCATTTTCCCTGAAACGATTTTGTGGAATCTCTTGCTTCTCTATTATTTTCAATGCCTTACCCGTTTCACGGTGTTGGGCTTTCGCTTCGCTTTATGCTGGAAGTCAATTCAATTATCGTTTCAAACTGCATGAAACGAAATCTTGAAACTCAGATAAATGTGATGTATTATAATAAGATAATCATTTCATACTTGGATCCAGCCGTTTCATGGCACTGTCCGAAAATGATATTCTTGACTACATCGCCGCCCATCCGGGCGCGCGGCGCGAAGACATAAGGCGGCACACCGCCCCGGATGTCAGCAGCCCGACGATCTGGCGCGCCCTCAAACGGCTGGTGGACGGGAACAGGCTGGAGGTCGCCGGCAAAGGCCGGGCCACCGGCTACAGCCTGGCCGGCGCTGCGATTGTCCGCGCACATCTCGCCACACCCTATTACCGACGCAAGCCGGCGAGCTATAACAAGGACTTCATCGATCGCTACGTGCCGAACAGGAGCTGCTATCTCAGCGCCGAAGACCGGCAGCCCCTTCGCGACGCCGGCACGCCCGTCATGCCGCTCCTGCCGGCGGGCACCTACGCCCAGCGCGTCCTTGAGCAGCTTCTTGTTGATCTGTCATGGGCATCATCGCGCATGGAAGGCAACACCTATTCCATCCTTGAAACCGAGCGGCTCATCCGGTTCGGCGAAGAGGCCTTCGGTAAGGATCGCAAGGAAGCGATCATGATCCTCAACCACAAGGAGGCCATCCAGTACGTCGAGGAAAACCTTGACGACATCACGATCAGCCGAACCGACCTTCTCAACATTCACGCTCTGCTTGCGGACGGCCTTCTCGCCAACCCCGCGATGGCCGGTCGGCTGCGCCGCATGCCCGTCGGCATCACCCACTCAAGCTACAGGCCGCTCGGCAACCGGTTCGAAATCGAAGAAGAGTTCACCATCCTCATCGAAAAGGCGGCTGCCATAACCGACCCGTTTGAGCAGTCCTTCTTCCTGCTCGTTCACATCCCCCATCTGCAGGCCTTCGATGACATCAACAAAAGATCCTCCAGGGTCGCTTCCAACATCCCGCTCCTCAAGGCCCAACTTGCACCGATGTCGTTCCTTACCATGGATGACGGCGACTACATCGACGGCCTGATCGGGATATACGAACTGAACAACGCTGCCCTGCTGCGAGATGCCTATATGGATGCCTACACGGCCTCAGCAGAAAATTATCGCGTGCTGCGCGCCGAGTTGGAAATGCCCGACAAGGCCGCCCTCGTCTACCGCGACTTTGTGCGCGGGGCCGTCCGACGCAGCGTGCTGGACCGGAAAGCATTCGATCCTGCGCTCGTCACGGCAATGGCCGCCGAGGCCGGTATTCCTGAGGAGGATCGCACACAGGTGGTAAGTTACGTCGGGCAGCAAATTCACGGGCTGCACGAAGGCAACGCCATACGCTACCGACTGCGGCCCGCCGACCTGGAGACCATGGCAGCGCGCACAGCCGGATCGTCGGGGCCGAAGGGACGCCGATAGGAATCCCGATGTTCCAGCTTGCCGAGCTCGTTCGCCTTGAGGCAGAACCTCCTGACCGACGCAAGGATCTCGTCGGCGGACTTGACCCACTTGTAAGGTTTCGGTTTCTCATTGTGGGCATCGATGAAGGACATGATGTCGGCGTTGAGATCGGCGACTGAGCGGCGCGCGCCCCGCCGCAGTTTCTTTCTGGTGAGTTCCGCGAACCAGCGCTCGACCTGGCTGAGCCGTGACGCCGGGGCCGGCGTGGGCAGAATCTTGTGCACTTTACGAAGAGTCTGATCACACTTGACGGAGAATCGGGCGACACTTGACGGCGGCGATCCGCGCGAAGCGCGCTGTCTCTTCCGGAACTGGCGCCTTGCCCCTCATCGAACCGCCTCCTGTTGGCGTCATCCGGTTCTTCGAAATCAACTATCGTTACAAAAAACTAAAGGGTCCTCGTTATCGCTCAGACCGGGATTCGGTAAGAATCGGCGCTGACGCGCCTAAGTCCGGCACGTCGTGCAGCCTGTTTCTGTGCTGCGTGACAAAATCAAACCGGCCTGCCTGTGGGGCGGGCCGGGCCAAACCGCCACACCTGATGCGGTCAAGGAAATGGCGCTGCGGATCAGCCCCAAAGTCTTTGAACGGCAGCCTGACGCCATCACCGGCAGGCCCGATCAGACAAAAACCTGGTTTCGGTTCGACTGTACTGCCTGCTGCAGTGCGGACGTGAAGGCCGGCTGTGCGCCGTGCATGGGCGCCAAGAGTTCGCCGGGCTTGTTTCCAAAGCAGAGCTTGCAGTGAACGGGGAGGCAGGTCATTTGTCAGCGCTTGAACAGCTGGACGCCGCCGACAGGGATCTGCAGCGCCGGAAGGAACAACAATGATACCGAATGAAATCTATGCAGCGCTGAAGCGTGTCGACACGCCGACCGTCTGCAACGCAGTCGAAATCGCTGTTGGAAACAGGGGATTTGCCAATTTCACGCGGTCGCAGATGGTGGCCACCGAACCGGCTGCGGGGCCAATGGTCGGCCGCGCGCTGACGGCGACGATCCGGGCAGTGTCGCCGCCCGCCGATCCGCCGCAGGCGGTCCGCAGGAAGCGCGCCGACTACAATCGCTACGTGTCAGAAACCTCCTGTCCCTCCGTTATCGTCATTCAGGATCTGGACGGCGAAAACGCCTGCGGCGCCTTCTGGGGCGAGGTCAACGCAACGGTTCACAAAGCCTTCGGACTGGAGGGCGCGGTCACCGACGGCCTTGTGCGGGATCTCGGGTCGCTGCCGGCCGGATTCCCGGTTCTTGCCGGGAGCATCGGCGTCAGCCATGCGTTTGTCCATGTTGTTGACATCGATGTGCCGGTCACCGTTCTTGGCATGGCGGTCAATCCCGGCGATCTCATCCACGCCGATCAGCATGGCGCATTGGTCATCCCTGAAGACCGCGTCGCCGCAATGCCTGAGGCGATCCGAAAACTGGAAGCGACGGAAGAGCTGGTGCTTGGACCGGCGCGTGAGGCCGGATCACTGGACTATGACGCGTTCCAGCGAATCTGGGCGCGTTTCGAAGCTTCCCGGACCTGACACCCAGCCAATTTCAATGAGGGATTTTCAATGAGGGATTCGGCCGGAAAGGTACTGCGCAAACTCAAAGTTGGGCCGCTCAAGATGTGAGAGATGCCCCGATGACGGGAAATCTGAACACAGACCGGCATACACACGCTCCGTGCAGCCTTTGTCCTCTTCATTGACCTCGTCAAGCAGTGTCCGCAGTTCCCTGAAATGCGACTCGCCTTCGGGGTCGCTGGCAAACTCCTGCGACATCCCGCCGCCAAAGAAAATCCGCACACGTCCGGGCGTCAGCGGGTAGAGCGACAGATACCAGAAATATCCGGGTGTCAGCGTGATCAGCATGCTGGGATAGATGGCCAGAAGATACGTCATCAGCCGGCGTTCGCCCTCAAGAACAGTATTGTCCGGATGGGCAACCGAGAGCGTGAATTCCGGTTCCTTCTGCAGCGTGTGGTAATTAAATGCCGGCCGTCCCTCAGGGCACTCGACGTCATCGACCCGTGACAGACCGCCGATTGTGTTCGCGTGGCAGACCGGCAGATGGTAGCTCTCCATGAAATTCTCGGCCAGGACTTTCCAGTTTGTGTTCCATTCAAACACTTCGAAAAAGGCCTGGCGGTACGTCTCCATCCGGTAATCACCGACCATTTCCTCAACTTCCGCTAGCAGGTCAGAGACCGGAGGCGCAGCCGGGTTCAGCGTCACCAGCACCCAGCCCAGCCATTCTTCGCATCTGACCGGCGGCAGCCGGTATTCGGATCGGTCAAAGCCGGTGTTGCGGCGCATCGCCGGCGCGCCGCGGAGTCTCCCGTCAATGCTGTAGGTCCAGCCGTGATAGGGGCATACGAGCGTGCGGATATTGCCCTGGCCTTCGACCAGTTTGGACATGCGGTGGCGGCAGACATTCGCCATCGCCCGCAGCTCTCCATCGTGGCCGCGGATGACCAGCACCGGCTGTCCGGCAAGCTCAAACGCCAGACAGTCGCCGGGGTCGGAGAAGGCGTCGGCGCGGCCCACACAAAACCAGTCTCTTTTGAAGATCTGCTGCCGTTCTTTCTCCAGAAACTCCTCCGAGACGTAGACGCTTTTCGGCATTGCCCGCGCCGATTCAAACGGAACAGAAACATTGTCCGCAAGCTCTCTTGCCGGATTTGACAGCACCGCGCCTTCAGCCATGGAATCGTTCCGTCGTCAGCATGTCAGCACACAAAGACTACCATGAAACAGCACTTGTCAATCGAAATTCCCGCTTGCCGAAGAGCTGGGCGCAGATTTGTGCGTCCAACGCAGGAATCTCATTCAGGGGGCCAACAAACAGGAGCGATTCTGTTATAACCCAATTAAACAACGAACAAACGGTTCAGAAATCCGGGGCCGCTTTGAGGCGGCGGACCGCGGCGGCCGAAAACTCTCCAGACAAAGAGCTGCGGTGCGCTGAGCCCGGCTTGCCGCCGGGGACGCTGGACCGGCGGCATCAATATGTGGCCCGGCCGCCGGATAAATCGAATGTGGCGCCGGTGGCGAAGCTGTTGTCCGGTGATATCAGCCAGGCAATCATGTCTGCCGCTTCCGTGACTTCCAGAAACCTGTTGCGGGGAATCTTTGAGAGCATGTAGGCGATGTGCTCTTCTGTCATCTGTTCGAAAATTCGGGTTCTGGCCGCCGCCGGCGTCAGGCAATTGACGGCAATATCGTAGCCGGCCAGCTCCTTGCCGAGTGACTTGGTCAGGGCGATGACGCCGGCTTTTGCCGCTGAGTAAGCACCGGCGTTTGGATTGCCTTCCTTGCCGGCAATCGAGGCGATGTTCAGAATCCGGCCATAGCCGCTGGCCATCATGCGCCTGCAGATTTCGCGGTTGACGATAAACGTGCCGGTCAGGTCGATTTCGATCACCGACTTCCAGTCTTCAATTCCGTATTCCGCGATCGGGAGATTCGGCCCGGTGATGGCAGCGCAGTGAACCAGACCGGTGATCGGACCCAGCCGCGCCTCGCATTCGGCGGCGGCCCGCTCAACCGCGGGCTGGTCGGTGACATCGAGGTGACTGCCGATTGCGGCATCGCCAAGTTCCGCCATTGCAAGCGGCAGAACCTCTTGATCGCGGTCCCAAAGCGCAATTTTCCAGCCGTCGCGCGCGATTCGGCGCGCCGCCGCCAGCCCGATACCCTGAGCGCCGCCGGTGACAACCGCCACCTGCTGCTGACTGCTGCCACTCATGTCGATCCTTTCATGCTGTGCCAGCCGGCCTGATGGCCGGCCTCGGACCGCCATCGGCCGAGAAAACCCGCAGGCGGGACCGGGCTTGTTGAAGCGGGCCGGTCAAGCAGGACTTTCTCATGCTGCGGCCAATCCTGCAAACATCGGATGAACGGAGGACAAATCGGCGTGTTCCGGCCGGATTTCGCGTTTGCGGAACCGTCCGCGGGACGGCAATCGTGCTGGCTGGCCTTTTCTGTCTCAGGTCATTTGTGGAAGGCCCTCCAGCCAAT
>CBDCSZ010000038.1:0-2276 GCA_965221935.1 Paracoccaceae bacterium | reverse complement strand
ATCAGAACTGCTCCCTGGAAGAGGCCGAGGCGATCAGCACGGTTGTCAATGAAATCTTGAACAGCGGCGCAAACTGGGTCGATCGTGACGGCACTGAGAAGCCGGTCACGCTTGAGGACATTCTAATTATCGCGCCTTACAACGCGCAGGTTTTTGAAATTCAACGGTGCCTACCGGGAGCCAATGTGGGCACTGTGGACAAGTTCCAGGGCCAGGAAGCGCCGATTGCAATTTATTCGATGGCCACATCAAGCCATGCGGATGCACCGCGCGGTATGGAGTTCCTGTACAGCCTGAACCGGCTCAACGTGGCGACGTCCCGCGCCAAGTGCCTGTCGATCATTGTCAGCTCTCCGCAGGTGTTCGAGGCCGAGTGCCGAACGCCGCGGCAGATTCAGCTCGCCAATGCCCTCTGCCGCTATCTGGAGCTGGCCGAAGAGATCGACATTGGTGCTGCTTCTTCGCAAGCGGCGCATGCCGCGGCAGCCGGTCAACCCTGATCAGTTTCAAAGTCACAAGCACAGCTTCCTTATGGCTGATACGGTGCAGTTTCTAGTTGATCGCGCTGGTCGAGAAGTGCTCCGCCACGTCGGTGATAATTCGGTCACGCGATTGGCGCACGTTGATACCTGAAGGCGTGACGGACATTTTGCGCCTCCGCCGGCTTGGAGGGTTCCGACATCACGACCCTGTTCTACAAGCACCTGGTCGAAGTACGAGACATCGAAAACCGAAATCTTGCCATCCAATTGTTGCTGAAGCTGATGAGGGGTATCACCCATCCAGCCCGCCAGTTGCCAAACATCGAGAGCCTAACGGCCTGCAACGCCGTGGCGATCATCTTCTTTTGCGCCCAAGGGCGTTGAAGCACAGACCATGCGCCTGCCCGAACTCATCGCGCATGCCGATTGGAGCGCCAATCCGCCCGGCCGACAGATCGCCATTGCCCGACGGGCGGGCCAGCGATACGCCGCATCGGCGCCGCGCCCGGTCGGCGCATTGGACGAACTGTTATCTGCACTATTCGCCGAGGCCGGACCCGGCGGCACGGCCCTGCTTGGTGTCGACTTCCCTATTGGTCTGCCGAGCGCTTATGCCGCCAAGGCCGGCATCGACAATTTCCGCATTGCGCTGACGCAGTTCGGCCGCGGCCGCTGGCGCAACTTCTACAACCCGGCTGCGACGGTTTCTGAGATCGCCCTCACACGACCCTTTTATCCGGCGCGAAACGGCCCGAAGGGCAGCATCCATCGCGCTGACCTTCCGCTCGCCCTCGGGTTCGACTCTTACGGCGCGCTGCATCGGCGTTGCGACCGGGGCCACCCGGACCGACAGGCCGCGGCAGTTCTGTTCTGGACCCTAGGCGGCAACCAGGTCGGTAAGGCGGCGATCAGCGGCTGGCGCGACGTCATCGCGCCGGCACTCCGCCCCCCAAAGCGTGGACATGGGCCAGTTCGGTTGTGGCCATTCGACGGACCGCTGGCGACCTTGCTCGGCCAACCAGGCATAGTCGTCGCCGAGACCTATCCCGGAGAAATCTACGGCCATCTTGGCCTTGAAATCGCCGCAGCACGACACTCCAAGCGACGGCAGGCAGATCGCCGCAGCGAAGCGCCGATCCTGGTCGGCGCTGCGGCTCGTCTCGGTGTCGACCTCGCCGATGCTTTCACGGCTATGATCGCCGAGGGGTTCGGTGACGACAGTCGCGGCGAAGATCGTTTCGACGCCGCGGTCGGTCTGTTCGGCACGGTCAATGTGCTGCGCGGCTCCCGCGCACCCGGTGACCCGACCGACACCGAGCGCAGGACCATTGAGGGATGGATTCTGGGGCAAGTGGACCTGTAGCCGCGATGCGTCCCCGCTCGTCTGCCGGGAACGTGAAGCAACCCTTTCAAATTCGAATCGACACCACCCACTGTCGATCCCAAGCCGCACGAACCATGGCCTTTAGAGACCCGGCGGTTTAGTTGGCCGGACAGCAGTGACCGGATTTATGAAGCTTTTCAAATGCAGGCGCACACGATGGTGACGATTAAGACCCACATCGCTCATAGTTCTGATAATCCCGCAGCCCAAGTCCACCAACGGTCTAAACGATCTCTTGCAATACCTTCCGGCAGTTTGTTGGCTGCCGGACTGGCTAATGCGCGAAGCCGCAGTTCGTCTGTTATTCGGCGCGCAGGTTCGACGCCGATCGGCACGCTAACCCTTTGAGATCCCTTGATTCTGGGGGTCAAATTTGCGCGCCGAATAACACATCTCTGCGCAGCCATGGC
>CBDCSZ010000037.1:0-6342 GCA_965221935.1 Paracoccaceae bacterium | reverse complement strand
CTTGAGGAAGGTTCCCTTGTGCGCCTGCTTGAGCAAGGACCGGAAAGACTCGATGCCGATGGTATGCGCCATGCCGTTCACCTATTCGCTGACGGAGTGCTTGACGATCTCGTGCGGGTTCGGGATGCCCTGACAGGCTTTCGCGTCGTCGGTGTAGACCACGGGCACGCGTCCCTCGGCCTTCTTGCGCTCGGCGTTCACTTGTTGCGGCGCTTGCCACCAACATAGGTCTCGTCAAACTCGACAGGACCATCGAACGGGCCGTCGCTCTCGTCGCGTGCCCACGCTTCCCGAATGCGGTGCATCATGAACCACGCGCTTGGCTGGCTGATGCCGAGGTCGCGGTGCAGCTTCATGCTGGAAACCGACTTAAGGCTGGTCAGGCAAAGGTAGATGCCTATGGCCCACTTACGCATCGGGATGTTGGAACGGGCCATCGGCGTTCCCGTCCGAACGCTGAAATAGGAACGGCAGTCGGTGCACCAGTAGGGCATCGGCTTGGCGTTCGGAACCTCGCGGGTGCAAGCCGATCCGCACTTGCCACAATGCCGTTCGCCGTCCGGCCATACGCATTCCTCGAACCATTTCGTGGCGGCTTCTTCCGTGGGAAACAGGTCCATCATTTGGACGAGAGTCATGCCTTCGCGGTGGGACTTTCCAGCGGCTTCACACGACATATCGAAACTACTTTGGATGTTGCCATAAACATAGGGTATGCCCAAATGTTTGCCAAGTATTCTTTATAATTTCCAAACAAATACGAGAAATCCGCTTTTTTGGCACAAGCCAATTATTATTGTGCGACGGCCGGACATCTTTATGCTTCGTTCGTTGACACCCGGCGGCAACCGGATAGAAGCAGGTCGTTACATTCAGCGCCGAGAGGAATACGCAATGACCACGGGCACCGTGAAATGGTTTAACAACGAAAAAGGCTTCGGGTTCTTAGAACCGGACGATGGCACGGCCGATGCGTTCGTGCATATCTCGGCGGTTGAACGCGCCGGGCTGGCCACGCTGGCGGACGGGCAGAAGATCTCCTACGAATTGCAGCCCGGCCGCGGCGACAGGTCGGCCGCCGAAAACCTCTCTCTGATCGAGTAAGCCCCACTGCACCGTCAGCCTGCAGATTGCCCTGCTTCGAATCCATCGCAACCTCTCCGCCAAAGTGATCGAGACCGTGTGAAAACTCCCTGCCTCAGGCGCCTTCCCGGCGCCGCCTGACGATGGCGGCGACAGTATTCTAGTAAATGGCGGGACCGCGGGCGATCCCGGCGACAGCTCTGTCCCTCATTGACAGCTTCCGGAACACGGGAAACGAGTTTGTCCGGCCTGGGGCGATGTCCGAGCTGGCGGCCGAGCGCTTTCGCTGCGGCCGGTTCCGACTTGACGCGTTCACTGATCAGGCTGCGCCGGACCGGGCGATCCCGGCAGGCATGGCGGCCATCATCCGCCCGTGCGGCGTTCCGGGTTCCGGATGCGGTTTCCCTGTGGATGCCGGCCACCTTGTGGCCTGTGCGGGCGGCAAAGAAGGCGGGTTCGGCGGCCTGGCGCCCGCATGATTGGCCGGCGGTGGAATCCCTTGCGCAGATGGCGGCGCGCTGTCCCAATTGAACCTCCTGTGATCCGGTCCCTGCAGCCGGCTGATTTCGCCGGCGCGGACAATCCCGTCCGTTTCATTGATGCATTTGTTGACGGCCTTGACCTTGCTGCGGCCGGTTTCGAGCGGGTCAGGCCGAAGCTGACAGGACGGCCGGGCTATGACCCTGCCGATCTCCTGAAGCTCTATATCTGCGGATACCTGAACAGGGTCCGTTCAAGCCGCCGTCTGGAAACTGAAACACACCGCAGTCCCCGGGTGATCCGGCTGCTGCGCCGGCTGCGTCCGGACTTCAAGACGATTGCCGATTTCCGCCGCACGAACAGGGCAGCCTTCAGCCAGGTGTTCCGTGAGTTCGTGTAACACTGCCGGCTGCGTGACCTCTTTGGCCGGGAACTTCTGGCCGCGGACGGCACCCGGATCAAGGCGGTGAACAGCCACGGCCGCAGCTTCACCGTTACCGGCCAAACGAGAGCGTTGCCGGTTTTTGTTGAGGCCCGGCTTTGATTTTTGGATTCTCCGGACGCGCGCGTGAGGCGCGCGTTCAGCAAGGAGAATCGGACATGGACAGAAATCAGCCGGCGGGCCCGCCGGCCCCGTTGAGGCGCAGCGCCGGTGAATGGCGCGAGCTGGTGGGCGAGTTCGAGGCCAGCGGCGAGACGCTGAAGGCGTGGTGCGCCGGCCGCGGGTTTTCGCCGAAGACGCTTTCGAACTGGCGGAGCCGGCTCAGAGGGGATGGGCCGGAGCCGGCGTTTGTGGCGGTTCCGGATTCCGGGCCGCCGGCGGCCATTGAGGTTGAGCTTGATCTCGGCGGCGGCGCCGTTCTCCGCCTGAGGCGGGCGTGATCGCGGGCCGGCCGGCGGGCGGCATCTGGCTGGCGACGGCCCCGGCCGACATGCGGATGTCGTTCGACGGCCTCTCGGCCCTGGTGCGGACGCGGCTCGGCCGCGATCCGGTGTCGGGGGCGTGGCACGTGTTCATCAACCGGTGCCGCACGATGATGAAGGTTCTGGCCTTCGACAGCGGCGGACACTGGATCTGGAGCAAGCGTCTGGAGCGCGGGCTGTTCGCCCGCGCCGCCTCGGCCGGGCCGGCGGAGCCGCTGTCGCCGTTCGGGCTGCTGGCGCTGATCGAGGGCATTGACGTTCTGGCCTCGCGCCGGCGGGTCCGCCTCCGCCGGGCCGCCTGAGGGTTCAGTCCGGGCGGGAATCCGCGAGCGGCCGCATCGGGCTGTCGGCGAACCGCGTCTTCCACTCGCGCGGCGTCAGCTCGCGGTAAGCGTTCGGTGAAGGCGTGACGGCCTTACTGGCTGTCATCGATTGAGCGTTCTTTTCCAGTCTTTTCTGAGCGGGCAGAGCCAGACGTCCTTTTTCGGTTTTCCGAATTCCCTCTTTGTGTCGTACTTCCCGCGTCCCTGCGTGGTTCCGACATGGATCCATCCGGAAGCCTTGTAGGTGATCCCGGAGAAGCGCTGGGTTTCGACGAAGGTTTCCATCAGGACCGGTGTCACCCTGTACTGGATGTACCAGTCCAGCGGCAGCTGGCGGCGCACACGCGAAAGGATGTGGGAGGCCAGGTTCGGGATCCGGACCCATGGCATGATGAGGTAGCGGGAGTTATCGACCATGAGGGGGAGGTTTCTCTCGCGGGTTTCAGGCGTCCATCCGATGAAGTCGTCGCGCGGTGCGACCTTCCAGGCCGCGGCCGAGAAGCCGAGCATGGCCAGCGGGCGCCCGTCGCGATCATGCACCGCGTAGCGCATCTGTGCACCGACGAGGGTCTTGTAGCCGAGATAATGATAGCGGGCGATGAATTCATTCCAGAGGCGGCTGGCGCCACGGCCGGCACCGGTGACCTTGACCAGACGGAGCGGACGAGCGGCCTCCAGTGTGAGCGGCGGTGATGCCGGCGGTTCCGTTTCCGGGCCGAAGCTCGGAGGACGGGGGGGCGAACGTACCCGTCGTGGCGGCGGCAGTGTGATGATCCCGTCCCGGTGCATCTTCAGCATGGTGAGCCGGGCCATCATCGCCTTCAGCCCGCCGTCGGGCTTGACCCAGCCGATGGCGCGGCAGAACGCGCGCGCCAGCCCGGCACGGGTCTGCTGCGGGGAGGATGCGATCAGCGCCCGCATCAGCGCCATCTCGCCGGTGGTGAAGTCACGCCCGTGATAACGGCACTCGATCGTGTCATCCGCCGTCATCGTGTGGCCTTGAGGTGTCGGCGCCTGTCTTCGTCCATCGACCAGGGCAGCCAGGGCGACAGGTCGGCCGGAGGCTGGCCACCGTTACCTGCACAGGCCGAGAGCCAGTCGTCGAGCCACGTGCGGACATCGATCCCGTTCATCCGCAGGGTCTCGATGATTCCCGTACATCATGGCGGAGAACAGGGCCCCGTCCAGGCTGTCGGAGCCGAACGACAGCTTCCGCCCGATCACGGGACCGCGATGCATCCGCTCGGACAGGTTGTTGTCCATGGGTACGTCCGGCCTGTCGACGAACACGCAGAGCCCGTCGCGATGCCTCAGCAGCGAGTTGAGCGCCTTCGCGCGCCGGTCCGAGCCGGCCGGCCCCGCAAGTTCCTTCTCCGCGAGGGCGAACAGCCGGTCGACGGCACGCTTCAGCCGACGATGTGCGCTCCCGAACTTTCGCGACTGCTGCTCCATCCCCAGTTCCGGGTCGTAGTGCTTCAGCCGGACCGCATTCAGGTGGAACAGCTGCCCGAACCGCTCCAGCCACCGCTCCTCCCACCTCTCCAGGGCGTCATTGCCGGCCGCAGCCTCGATGAACTTGCGGCGAACATGGCTCCAGCACCAGGCCAGGATCAGGATGCCGCCGAGAAGACGCGCGAGTTTCTTGTAGGCCGAGTAGGCGTCACAAACCAGGACCGTGCCGGCACCGACGCCGGCGAACAGCTTGCCGGCAGCCTCGGCATTGCGCCGGGCATCGACGTGGAACCAGACCGCATCCCGGCAGACCGCACACCACAGCCAGGCCCGGCTGGTGCCGCGGATGGCCTTGAGGGACTGAACCCGCCAGCTTGTCTCGTCGCCGTGAAGCACCGCGGCCGCTTTCAGGTGGGCGAGGATCGCCTGCGACAGCGGCGCGAACAGCGGCATCAGCCTGTGGATGCTGGAGGCCAGGGTCCCGGCCGAGACCGGCAGCCCCTGGTCGCGCATCCATGCCGCGACCCGGTTCAGCGGCCGGTGGCAGGCGAAACACTCGAACAGGAAACAGACCCAGAAGCTGATCCCGTAGGAGGAGTTGGGAAACAGCCGGGGAACCGGGGGCGCCGAAACCTCCTGCGGCGCCGACGCACAGGTGCAGCTGCGCCGCCAGCGGTTGCGTTGGATGATCCGGACATGCACCCTGACCTCGATCTCGATGGTCTCGGAATCATGGCTGCCGTTCTTCACGTAAGGCAGGCCGCAGCAGGGACAGACACGCTCCGCCTCCGGCGGGTCGTGAACCTCGGGTTTGCGCTCCATGTCCGGACGCGCCGTCCGGCCGTGCCCGGGCTTGTCAGCCTGTTGGCCACGCGCGCGGCCGCTGCCGGAACCGGACTTTTCCTTCTTCTCGCTTTTTCGGCCGAACCGCGCCTTGGCATGGGTCTCACGCGCCGAGCGGAGCCTCTCGTTCTCCGCCTTGAGTTCCTCCAGTTCCTCCGCCTGTTGCGCAATCACAGCCTTCAGACGGGAAATCTCCTTGCGCATGCCCACAATCGTGTGCGGGCCGCTGTCGATACCGGCGGCGTTCAGGAGCCCCTGCAACCGTGCCAGCTTCTTCTCCAGCTTGCGCAGGTTCCGCGCACTCTGGCTGCGGCCAAGCTCCTTCAGCTCCGCGCGCGCCGCGGCAAGCTTCTCGCGGTTGCTCTCGAAGATCCCGCGCAGTCCGTTGAGTTCGCCACGGGCCCGGATCGATTCCAGCTTCCATTCCTCGCCACGGGCTTCCGCTTCCCCGAGCTTGTCTTTCAGTGCCGTGATCTCGGCTTCCGCCGCCTCGGCACGTGCATGCTCCCGTTCGTACAGACGTTTCAACTCCTCCGGCGGCAGGGCCGACAGATCGACAACATCGCAAACAGGGCCTGCGGAATCCAACATGCGGCCGGATTAACAGATGTCGGGAACTGTTGCCAGAAGAAAATGAAACCCGGGAATACAGCCATCAAACGCCGAAAATAAAGGCCATCACCCCCTTACCGAACGCTTACAACTACAAACGACCCCTACCAGACGCCACGGCAAATGTTGGCGTCCATCCGGGTCTATCCCCGCGCAAGCGGGGGAACCCTCGGCGACGCGCCCTTGGGTCTGAACGAGTATATTCGGTTTGATCGAGCGAGGCGATCTAATGCGCAAGTACGGTTTCAACGGCCGCCTGCGGCACGCAGATATCACCCTCTCCGAATGGCCGTGGAGTGCCATCGGGGCGGCGCATCTGCGGGATCGCCTGCAAGCACTGCGGCAAGCAGTCCGAATGGCTGATCTCACTGGATCTGCCGCACCGGAAATGCGGCTCAAGGAGCCGCCTCTGGGAATTCCGCCGGTCCATTCGCAAACTGGCCACGCATGGCGAATTGCTGGACTATTCAGTGATCTTCGATACCGATCGGGACGCGGTGACATTCCGCCGCATGGAAGAGTCACTGGTCGACCGCATTCCCGCAGCAAACGGGCGCGGCGGGATCAAACTGCCTGATTCCGTGGCGGCCGAGGCCCGCAGGCGGAGCGGCCCAACCGATGACCT
>CBDCSZ010000036.1:0-253603 GCA_965221935.1 Paracoccaceae bacterium | reverse complement strand
CGCGGCGGCGTGACGGTCGCCTGGAGAGAAAGAGGAAACTGAGGAAGGAGAGAATTCGGGACGGCCGCCGCGCCCTCCGGGGCGTGATCCCAATGGCATTTCATTAGGCCGGCATGATTTTGACGCCGTTCTGTCCGCGGCGGCAGTCATCTGATTCCACGCTCTTTTTCCGTCCGCTCCTTTTTTCCGGCTTCCGGGGTTGACACGGCTACACCGCCGCTGCATGTTAGCCCATCTTTAACATTGTAGTGCGTAACGCGTTGATTTCAAACGGGTAAAAAATCCGAATGGCACTACAATCCGGAGAGGCGGCCGTTTCGGGCCGCCGCCACGAATTGCCGGAATCGGTTCAGACGATGGTCTTGGCGAGGTTCCTGGGCGGCGGCGCGAGGCCCGTCGCCCGGTAGATCTCCGCCTGTTCGGGGGAGGCGGATGCGGTCTTGCGGACATGCAGGGTCCTGCCGTCACGGCGCCTGAAGCTGGTTGTCGTGCGCTGCAGTGTCGCAAGCGTCTGGCGCACCGTCGTCCAGCTGTCGTGGATGTTTGCCGCTTTCATGGGTCTGCGCAGTGTCTGGACTGCCTGATAGGCGAGGACTGAGATGAACAGGTGAGCGTCGGCGCGCCCCTGTTTGTGATGGAAGATCGGACGCAGGCCGAGCTCGGATTTCAACGAGCGGAACACGGCTTCGGCGTCGGTGAGGGTCGCGCAGGTCTGCCACATGGTCTCTGCCGGCCAGTCGAGGATGTTGCTGCGCAGACAGCAGACCCCGGGGTGGGTCAGCATGGAATTGTCGGCGGGATTGAGGTTCCAGGTGATGGCTGTTGCCCTGGTTCCGGCGCTGTCGGGGGTGACGGTGATCTCGCAGTGCCGGGCGACCCGCGCGTTTTCCTTTGCAAGCCGCCCGATCCGGCGCTGGATGTCGTCAAGCTTCTTGCGGGTCCTGGGGCGGGAGAGGCCGTCATGCAGTTTCTTCAGGCCGTCTTCGAGACGTGTCCTGAAACGATTGATGATGCCGCGTTCCTTTTCCGCCCGGGCTTCGGAAAGGCGCCGCAGCCAGGACTCCTTGTATTCCGTGCCGTCCTCTTCCTCGCGGGTGACGGATTCCTTGTAGATGGCGACCTTGTCGCATGACGCGGTCGTGATTGCCCTGGCCTCGTCGGAATCGAAGACCCGCTTGGTGGTGCGTGAGACCACGGGACAGCGATAGGCGCCGGCGCGCAGCCACCGCAGGTTGTCCTCGGTCGCGATGCCGCCGTCCATGATGACGACCGCGCCTTCCGGAGCGCCGAGGCTGGTGAGCATGTGCGTGAGTGTCCTGTGTTCGGTGACATTGCCGGCAAACACCCGGCTGCGCCGGACAAAGCCGCTGGCATCGAGAACCAGGCCAAGCGAAAGCAGCGGGCAGTCGCTGCGCCGTTCCTTCGAATGCCCGCGCCGCGCCTTGGGCTGGATTGGCGCCCGGCCTTCATAGAACGTGTTGGTGAGATCGTACAGCGCGATCGTCGGCTTGAGGTCGAACAGGGACCGGGCCCGGGCGAAGAGGTGATCCTCGATGCTGTCCTGATGGGCAAGGAGCAGATCCGAGGCGCGGTAGAGCGCCATGTCGCTCAGAGCGCCGAAATCGATCCCGAGCATCTCGCCGAGGGCGCTGTGCCGGCGCAGCCAGAAGTTGGTCGCCCGCTCCGGGTTCGGCGCGGCCATGCGCGCGACAATGGCCGCCAGGGCGCAGCAGCGCTGGCGGCGGTTGAAACCGAGACCGTCGAACAATGCCGGCAGGCCGAGACCGGACAGCGCCTCGAGCCCGGCATGCTCGACACCGACCGAGCGCCCGTCGCTGTCGCTGGCGGAATTGACATCAACACTCTGCCAGTCCCGCTTCGCGCCTTCCCCGCCGCTGTCTTTCCCGCGGCCAATCAGCAGGGCGGAGATTCTGCGGGCCTCGGCCTCGATCCCCGGATCGGGATCGGCGAGGCCGAGGGTGGTCTGTCCGGTGAGATGATCCGAGATGCGTCGGCACAGGTCCGGCCAGTGCTCGCGCCCGATTGCAAAATGGCGCCCGAGATTGAGAACGGTGCGCTGACGGATCCTGTCCCCCTCGCGGCGGTTCTCGACCAGGCGGAAGGTGATTTGGTCGCTGCCGTCGCTGGCGGTGCCGGTCTTGGTCTGTCGAATGAACATGCGGCAGCTATAGCAAAAGGAATCCCCCGCCGCAAGGCATTACTCAAAAAACATGGCACTACAAACGATTCCTGAAACATCGAATCACAATAAATCAATGAGTTGCGAATCGAACACCGTCAAATCGACCTCAAATCCAACGCAGAAATGTTAAAGATGGGTTAGGCGCGAATCAGACTGTCCCGCCGGGAGCGCAGCCATGGACCCGCGAATCGAGGCCCTCAAGTCCACCACTTTTTTCGGCCGGCGTTTCACACGGCGCCAGATCGCCGACATCGCAGAGACCGTCGCGATGCTCCCGAACGACAGCCGCAACGAGCTGTCGAAGACCATCTGCGAGCACCTGGGCTGGACCACGCCGAAAGGTGAATACCGCGTCTCTGCGTGCCTGCGTGTTCTCGAGCGCCTTGAGGAGTGCGGGATCCTGACCCTGCCGGAGAAGCGCGGCACGGCCGCGAAACAGCCGCCCGGGCCGATTGTCCATGTGCGGGCGTCCGACCCGCAGCCGGAGATCGCCTGCGGTCTCGCGGCCCTGGAGCCCCTGGCCCTGGAGGAGGCGGCGTCGCCGGAGGACGCCGCCCTGTGGAAAGCGCTCGTGGACCGCTGTCATTATCTCGGCTGTCCGCGGCCCTTCGGCCCGCACATCCGCTGGTTCGTCCGCGACCGGAGCGGGCGGCCGCTGGCCGTTCTGCTGTTCGAGGCGGCGGCGCGGGAGCTGCCGGCGAGGGACGAATGGATCGGCTGGAGCGAGGCTGACCGCGGCCGCCGCCTGCACCTTGCGGTGTCGAACAGCCGCTTTCTCGTGCTGCCGCGGGTCCGCGTCGACAATCTGGCGTCGAAGGCGCTGGCGCTGGCCCTGCGCGGGCTTGCGGAACGCTGGGAGGCGAACCACGGCTGCCGCCCGGTCCTCTGCGAGACCTTCATCGACCCGACCCGCTTCGACGGCGCCTGCCACAAGGCCGCCAACTGGGAGACGATCGGCATGACGGCCGGAAAGCGCAGCGGGCGCGGCGCCAAGCCGGCCAAGGAGATTCTGGTCCGGCCGCTGGACCCGGAGTTCCGCGCGGTCCTGAAGGGGGAGACGACACCCGGGCCGCGGCCGAAACGCCGCTCTCCCGCCGCCTTTGACCACGGCTTCGCCGCGATGTGGTCCCGGATCGCCGACGCGGCCGCCGACATCGCCGCGCGCCGCGACGAGACATGGATAAAGCGGCGGCGGACGCTTAACACCCTGATTATTATGCTTTTCGTGTTCCGCCTGGCACTGTCGCGCGGTCGGAAAGGCTACACAACCGTGACCGCCGAGCTGTGGGACCAGTGCCGCCGCCTCGGCGTCGCGCTGCCGCAGCCGGAGCCGGTGGCCATCTCCTCGATCGCCAAGGCCCGGGCCCGCGTGCACGAGGACGTGTTCCGCGACCCGCACCGCGGGATCCTCGCCCGCGACACGCGCGGACCGGACTGGAACGGGCGCCGGACCTTCGCCGTCGACGGCTCCAAGATCAACCTGCCGCGGCCGCTCGCCGAGGCCGGATACCCGCTCCCGAGCGGCGGCGCCCACTATCCGCAGGGGCTGCTGTCCTGTCTTTACCGCCTCGACAGCCGCATGCCGGTCGACTTCACCCTCACGTCCGGCGCCGACGAGCGCGCCGCCGCGCGCGCCCATCTCGGCGCCCTCTCGCCCGGCGACGTCGTCGTCTTCGACCGCGGATACTTCTCCTTCGTCCTGCTCCGCGACATGACGGCGCGGGGACTGCACCCGGTGTTCCGCATCCAGCGCAACTCCGCAGCCGGGTTCGACAGATTCCGCGACGGGGACCGCGACGACGCCCTCGTCAGGATCACCCCGGGCAAAAACGCCCTGCGCAGGCTGAAGGCCGCGGGCATCCCGGAGCCGTCCTCCCCGATTGTCCTGCGCCTGGTCCGATACGACATCGGAGAAAGCCGCTGTGTGCTCGCCACGACCCTCGCCGATACGGAGCGATACAGCCGGAAAGACCTCTCGGAACTCTATCACGGGCGCTGGTCGATCGAGGAGCTGTTCAAGATATCCAAGACAACCCCCGCGGTGGAGGAGTTCCACGGCAGAAGCGAACGCGGCGTCCGCCAGGAGCTCTGCGCCCGCTTCAACCTGATCGCCATGGCGCGCCTGTTCACGAACCGCGGAGACGCCGCGCTGGACGAAGCGCACGAAGGCGATCTGCCGAAGATGCGGACGAACTTCACAAACGCGCTGGCCATGCTGGCCGGCAGTCTCGAGGAGCTGATCCTGACGCAGACGTCGGCGCTGGCCGACGCCGTGAGCCGCGTGGCGACCTCGGTCCTCGCGGCCCGGGCGCGGCTGCGGCCGGGACGGTCATTCCCGCGCCGGTCCCAAAAACCCGTCGGAAAGTGGCAGCGGAGACGACACCAGACCGCGTGACCTGAAACCGAACCTTGCCGGAAAAGGGGCGAAGCCGCCCCGGAAATGGCGCGCCCCCTTAAGGAAATGACGCCGAATCGTTAAGGAAATGCCATTGGGCGTGATCCGGCGGCCCCCGGACTGTCAATGGCATTCGGATAACGATTTTGGCCGTTCGGATAAGGAAACCCCCGCGCTTCGGGCTTTTTGCCGGAAGCCGGGGGCTTTCTGGCGGTCTGGTTCTGTCAGGCGGCGCGTCGTCTCTGCCACTTGCTCACTGGCTGCCTGGATTCCCTCCTGTGGTTTCGCCCCGGCCTTTCGCGCTGGATGCATTGCGAGAGGCCGGTCATGATCCGCCTGACCGATTGCGCGGCCATTTCGCTCTGCCTGAGGAACATGGCCTCGATTTCGCGCCCCACCAGTCTCAGCCCGTTCCTGAAGTTGGCGCGCATGGCCGGCAGGCCGTCATCGCCGGGACCGCGGCTGATGTCATGGTCGCAGCGGTTGGCGAACAGGCGCGCGAGGGTGATCAGTGTGAAGGCGGCGTAGAGTTCCTGGCGGACGCCGCGCTCCGACTTTGCGTGGAAGCGCTCGATCACGGCCTTTCCCGTCTTGTATCCCTCTTCGATCTGCCAGCGTCCGTGATAAAGGTCAGAGAGCGCCGGAATGCTGTGGCGCCGGGCTTCGAGCAGGGATGTCGCGAGACAGTGCGTGGTGTCGGCGGCGGTGTGTTTGACCAGGCGGATGCGGAGGCTCTGTCCGCGCAGCGCGGCTGCGTCCCTGGGCGCCTTGAGGGTGATGACGCTGTCGGTCTTTTCGGAGTTGATGAAGGCATTGAAGGCCGGATTGGCGTTCCCCTGGATGCGGAAGACGAAGTTCAGCTTCCGCATCCGGTGGAGCAGGGCCATTTCGAAGGACCAGTATCCCCGGTCGCAGACGATGACATCGCCTTCGGCGGCATGGTCGAGATGGGTGGCGGCGGCGGCGCGTTCGTTCTCGTGGCCGAAGAGGTCGAAGTCGACCGGGATGCGGTCGCGCAGCCTGTAAAGGACGCTGACCATGCCCTGGGGGCAGTGGGCGTTGTCGTTCGGAATGCGGTAGCCGGCGCGCAGCAGTTCCCTCGGCAGGGTGATCTTCGAGCCGTCGACGGCGAACACGCGGTGTCCCTTCCACAGGGCGCCGTCGGGGCTGTGGGCGAGGATATCCCTGTGCACCCTCCGGAACGCGGCTTCGTCGAGCTTCTCCCGCGCCTCGCAGGCGGTCGACGCCGCCGGAGGCTCGTCCTGCGGCAGCTCGATGCCGGCCGCCGCGCACTGTTCCCAGAGTTCGCACAGCGTGGCGCGGCACCCCTGCCCGCGCGGCGCGGCGACGAGGCGGAACACGAACAGTATGATCAGCAGGCTGTCGAACACGCGGCGGCGCTTCTGCCAGCGCGCGTCCTCGCGCGCCGCGACCGCCGCGGCGGCCGCGACAAGCGCCTCCCAGCGGCGGCCGAAGCGGCGGTCGGAGGCCGCCGAGCGGCCCCTTTCGGCCCGGGTCGGAGGCTTCCGCTGTCCCGCGTCACGCGCGCCTCGCAGGATCCCGCGGGCGCCCGCGCAGAGCGGCATCACATAAACGCCCTTGCGCGTCTTTCCCCTGCCGGAGGTCTCCCCGATGCGTTTCCAGTTGGCGGCGCGGCAGCACGAGGCCCTGAACCGGGTCTCGTCGATGAAGGTCTCGCAGAGGACCGGCCGGTGCCCGTGGATGCGCTCCCAGTCGTCCGCCAGACGCCGTGTCGCCATGGCCAGAGCCGAGGACGCCAGGTTCTTCGACCGCACCCATGGAAACACCAGAAAGCGGGAGTTGACCACCATCAGGCGCCGCCTGCGGTCGCGTGTCCGGTCCGTCCATCCGATCCAGCCGTCACGGCACGGGAGCCTCTTCGTCACCGCATCGAACAGCAGGCACCCCAGCCTGCGGCCGTCCCGGTCGGTCACAAAGCAGCGGATATGCGCCCCAAAGGGGCGCCTGTGGCCGAGATAGTGGTGGCGGTCGACGAAGGCGTTCCACAGCTGCCGTCCTTCGGTGTCGGTGACCGGCTCGACGCGGAGCGGACGCAGCCCGGACAGCTCCGCCGCGATCTCCGGCTGCGGGTCCGAGGCGGAGGTCCAGGCCGGCGCGTCGACGGCCCTCATGTCGCGGACGCTGCCCTCCCGCTTCGGCGGAAGCGTCAGGATGCCGTGGCTCTCCAGCGCCTCCAGCATCCCGAGGCAGGCCCCGACCCTGTAGGCCCCCTTCGCCGTCTTCCATCCGAGATGCTCGCAGATGGTCTTCGCAAGTTCGCTGCGGCAGTCGTTCGGGAGCATCCCGACGGTCTCCTGGATGTCGGCGATCTGCCGCCGGTTCAGGCGGCGGCCCGAAAAGGTGGTCGACTTGAGGTCGATGATTCGCTGGTCCATGGGTGATTCCCGAATCTGCATGACCACAGCATGCAGATCGCCAAGCGCATGTCAAGGGGGGCGGTGAAAAAAATATTCCCGCGCCGATGTCCCGTTATATCAACGCCTTGCAGGCCGCAAAAAACCGCGCCCGGAACGGCAAGTCTATCCGAATGCCATTGCCCGGACTGTGCGCCGGGAGCGAAGGACAGCGCAGGGGCAAGAGTCGGAAAGACGGGGCCGGAAGAACCAGGAATAGCCGCAGGGCTTCGAGCCCGCGAAAGCGATTTGGATCCGGTCCGCGAACACCATGCGGGCCCGCGGCCGACAGCGCCGCATCTGAGAGGCCGGACATACGACAGCGCCCGACTGCAGGCTTCCTGTGTTTCTGAAATTCCCGGTTGCGCTCAGGGGGGCGTCCACATACGGCCAAACAAGGGCGTCGTCGGTTTCTGTTGAGCCTCGGCGGCGGATTCCGGATTCTCCCGGCGCGCGCGGAAGGCGCGCGTTCAGCAAGGAGAAACGGACATGGAAAGAGAACAACCGGCCTCCGAACTGCCTTTCGAGCCTGACTGCGACGCGGGACAGCGCTGGTTGGGTCATTCCCAGCCGGTCTGCCGCCATGGAGATCTTTCCTGTCTCAGCGACGCTCAGAAACTTGAGCAGGTCGTTGCGCTTCTCGAACATTCCTGCGCCTCTCGTTTCCAAGCAGCAGCCGCGGTCCAGCCATGGCACGTAGTTGAGGAATGGACTGGCCGCCAATACCAATTTGTTCAGGTCGGGATAAGGGAAGCCAATGCATGGGACGGAGAAATACGAGTTCCGCTGCCCTGATACACGGGAATCCATCCATTCCAACCGCTCTCCAGGAAGCAAGGGCGCAACGACTCATGCACTTCCGGTATGGATTCTCTCCCAATCGGCATGTGCCCCTTCCGGAATTTGGCCTTGATCGCTGCAGTCTTGGACTTCGCGGGCAGCGGGAGAAAAGACCGACGGATCATCGGCGAGCGGCAGTGTAGAAGGCTGCGATCCACCCCACGGATCGGGCGGCGGTTCCTCATCGCTTGCTCCAGCCTGCCGACCGTCTTGCCATCGATCCTGCCCTCCACGGATACCAGCAGGACCGTGTTGCGCCAGTCGGTGGTACTCTACTGTGTCAGTGGCTTTGCTTTGCAACGCCTCTAAAAGCTCGACAGGACAGGCGGTTCTTGCGACCCGCGAACCGCCGAGAGTTGGAACGCGACCAGTGGCAACTCAGCGTTTCATGTGTCGAGTCGCCTCCGGCCTGTAACGCTCCCTTGCCGTCGTCAGTCCTTATTGTTTGTCAACCTGAACGTGGATCATGCTGGTGGGGAGGATCAACCGACGGCGGACCCAGCCTTTGGGCCTCCCCATCGGCGCCTTGGTTGCTACTTGGTCAAGTTCAGCGAAACCGAATCACATAGCTTCGCGCCGCTGCGTCCCACGATTTGCACTTAGTGAACATGCCCATGCCTACATCATCAGGTCATAGCTTGTTTTCTTGCTGCCGCCCGGATTGCGGCGAAGGATTCCGCGCTCGGCCAATTCATTGATGTCGCGCTGCGCCGACGGTATCGAACATTTGCCGATCACTGCCCATTTCCTTGCTGTCAGCTTGCCCTCGAAACCGTCGAGAAACCTGTTGAGCACCGCCTTTTGACGTTTGGTGAAGGGCTCGCGGGCGTAGCGTTGCCAGAAATCGGCCTTGCGCAGAACATCCGCGCAAGCCGAGTCTGCGCCATCGATCGCGCGCGAAAAGCAGTCGAGGAACCAGACCAGCCAGTCGGTAACGCCGAGCGTGCCTTTCTGCGCGCTTTCGAGCGCGTCATAGTAGTCGGAGCGTTCCTTCCGGATCTGACTCGACATGCTGTAGAAACGCTGTCCCGAGTCCTCCGACTGCGCCAGAGCCTGATCGGCGATCGCGCGCGCGACACGGCCGTTACCGTCCTCGAACGGGTGGATAGTCACGAACCAGAGATGTGCCAGACCGGCACGCAACAGGCCTTCGGGTTCGCTTCCGCAATTGAACCAGTCCAGGAACGCCTGCATCTCGGCGTCGAGTTGCTGAGCCGGCGGCGCCTGGTAATGCACACGCTGACGGCCGATCGGTCCCGAAACGACCTGCATCGGTCCTTCCGCATCGTCGCGCCATGCGCCCGTCTTAATCTTGTGCATTCCCGAATAGCCTGTCGGGAACAATGCCGCCTGCCAGCCGAACAGTCGTTCGGACGTCAGTAATGCCCCGTGGTTCTCGGTAGCGTCGAGCATCATTTCGACGACGCCTTCGGTCCGCCGGTCTGCCGGCGCGACTGCCGCCGTGGGCAGGCCGAGGCGGCGCGCGAGCGATGATCGCACGCTGTCACGTTCAAGAATCTCACCTTCGATCTCCGAGCTCTTGATAACGTCTTCCGTCAGCGCTTCGAGCTGCGCCTCAAGCTTCAAGTCGAAGCCGAGGCTTGCCATACCTCCGAGAAGCCGCCCTTGCTTCAGGCGTGCGGCTGCGAGAGGCTCAAGCAGCCTCCCGTCGTCCCAAGTGAACTGAGGCCAGCCCTGTTGCTCCCAGATATACATGGTTCTCCTCACTGGATGAGGAGAAGATAGTGTCGTTCTCGTCATTAGACAAGTCGATTCGCTTCGTTCAATGAGGAGAATAGCCCGTCTTTCGCCTCAATGCCTGGTGCGTCATCCCAAATTGGCGTGAAATGTTGAGCCGGCTGATGCTGGAGGTCGTCCCGCAGGATCCATCCCGGGACGAGTACCGCCAGGGCAGCACCCTCGGCCCGCGCTACCGCCATTGGCGGCGCGCCAGGATCGGCAGACAGTTCCGATTGTTCTTCCGGTACAACGCGAGGGCGAAGGTGATCGTCTACGCGCGGGTCAACGATCAATCCACGCTGCCCTCCTCGGGGAGTAAGCGATGGAGCTTCAAATTGAGGATTATATCCCCCCATGGGGGATATGCCCGGAAGTTGGTGACGGACCGGAAAGGGCGGCATATCAAGGCGGCATAGACAGACGCCGTCAATTCTCGAAGAGAAAGGGATATGCCACATGTCGACAACTAAGGCCTCTCGCCAAAATAACATGATCAGGATGACCTGTTGATCAGGGTGTAGTTCCAGTCGCCGTGGAAGCCGTCGCGGCGGATTTTCAGGGTCTTCATCCGTTCGTCGGAAACCTTGACGCCGAGCGGATACTCGTTGTCGTCGATCCGCGACCGGATCTTCAGACCGGCGCGGGTCGTGGTGGCGGCGATGAGCTCGACGATGACCCGGCAGCTGACCAGGGGCCGTCCGCGCCAGTTCCGGGTGATGTGGCAGAACATGCGGTGCTCGATCTTGTTCCACTTGCTCGTGCCCGGCGGGAAGTGGCAGACCGAGATCTTCAGGCCGAGCTCGTCGGCGAGGCGCTGCAGTTCGAGTTTCCACATCCGGTTCCGGCTGCTGTTGGAGCCGCCGCCGTCGGCCGTGATCAGGAGCCTGCGGGCGTCCCGGCACAGGGGGCGGCCCATGCTCTGCCACCACCGCCGCACGCTCTCCACCGCGAATGACGCGGTGTCATGGTCGGTTCCGACGCTGACCCAGCCCTTGTCGGCCGTCATGTCATAGACGCCATAGGGTATCGCCTTGCCGAGCTCCGGGTCGGGAAAACCGTGGACGCGGACCTGCACTGGTGTTCCCTTCGGCCGCCATTCCCTGCCGCCGTTGCGGAAGGGGCCGACAAGCTCCTTTTTCTTCGTGTCGACCGAGATGACCGGCTGGCCCAGCTTCTGGAAGGCCCGCACCCTGCGGTCAATGCGCCGGAACTGCGCGTCGCGGTCCGGATGCCGGCGGCCCTCAACCGTCTTGCGGTTGGACTGCAGGCTGTAGCCGAGGGAGTGCAGCAGCCGGTTGACCGTGCGCTCGCTGACCGGATGGCCTTCTGCGCTGAGAGCGTCCGCGAGGCGGCGCGCGCTCAGCGACGTCCAGCGGAGCGGGCGTTCCGGATCTCCGCGCGTCGCCGGCTCGAGATGGAGCTCCAGCGCCGTCACCAGGCCCGGGTCATGGTCGGACAGGCGTTTGCGGCCGCCGCCGGGACGGCGGGTCCGCCCGGCCGGCGCGGATACCGCCGCCGCCGCACCATGGTCCAGCTCGCTCAGGCCGGCGCGGACCGTGTTGCGGGACATCCCCGTCGCCTCGACGACCCGGGCAATGCCGCCGCGGCCGAGCGCGCGGGCTTCAGCCGCCGCCCACAGGCGCCGCGAGCGCTCGTCCAGAACCGCTTCCAGCGCTGTGTGCTTGGATCGAATCGTGTCCGCCACACCATCCATGGTATACGCATGGCACGACAGCGCCAAATAGTCAAGTTATTTTGGCGAGTGTCCTAAGCGTTTGGATCCGGTTAAGGGGGGCAGGTCACATCATCCTCATGACCATCCCCGACATCGCCATGCCCAAAACAAGAGACGGAATGATCAACATCTTCAGGTTTCCCAGCGGATCATTCGTGAAACTGACAGACTCTAGCGGCGGAGACCACCCACCCCCCAAATCGAGAGGAAGACGACGACCAAAGTCCCTAGCCAGAAGTTGGGTACCGCGATAGCGAGAACCCAAAGCTGCGCGCGAAGTAGTCGCCCATCTTGTCCTGCCGTATCGCGGAATAGGTACCGATAGGGAGGGCTATGAGGACGGCTATTACCATAGACAAGACCGCAAGCTCAAAAGTGACGGGCAATCTATCTCAGCCCGAGTCCACTCGCTCCCCCTGAGATGAAGACGGTTTTTCCGTTTATTGTCTTCATGACATTCTCACAATGCTGGTATAATTCGGCCTCTATCCCGAGGCCCTATTATCGGGGAATGGAGACCGCTCCATTCCCCGACTGGGATCATTACTGTCCCAATATCTCCGCCTTTAAATCGCTGTTGATCCAGGAGCGAGCAAAAATCCCGCCAACAGAAAAACAACAGGTGTCATTGACTTCGCCGGCGTAGTTTTCCACCCATGGCCAGTGAGCCATGGTCACCATTGGAGTTGGCGCGTAGGCCACATAAGCTTTCTCCAGCCACTGCTGGTTCAAACCCTTCATGATCTTGTCCGCTTCAACGGGGTCGACTGTTCGTGACCACTTTGCAAAAATCTCGTTTATTTCAGGGTCATCAACCACCGCGGTCTGATACGTGTGATTCTCTCCAACTGCAAAGCTTTCAAGAGTATTTCCCGGAAGACCGACTGAGTTCGCAAACAAAGTAACCGGCGCATGCTCATTTTTGTTAAGAATTCCATCCAAAGCGGACGAATCCCGCAGATCAATTTTGACGTCGATTCCGATATCCTTCCACATAGCTGTCAGAAAAGACACCACATCCCGCTCAGGCTCCCGCGCATATGCTTGTATGGTCGTCTCGAAACCGTCCTGATAGCCTGCCTCGGCCAACAGCTGCCTTGCGCGCTCAGGGTTATACTCAAAATTCTCCCGAGTTGATTCCGGCAGCTTCTCCAGAGGAGTATAAAGAGTCTCTGGAAGTCCTGCATGGAGCTCGGCGTTTAAAATCACTCCGCCGCCGCCCCACAAGGTATTGATAAAGGCTTCCCGGTCTATAGCCATGCTGATTGCCTTGCGCACTCTGAGATCTTCAAAGGGCTTCACATCCAGCCTCATGCCGATTCTCCAGGCTCTCTCCGCCGGTCTCTCTATCATCTTGAGTTCGGGACTTGATCCTTTAAGCGAGTCGACGAACGTTTTCTGGAGCACATCATACACGTCAATCTTCCCTGTTCGCAGCGCGGCGACCTGGGAGGATTTATCCTGTATCAGAGTTTTTACCAGGCGGTCGATAAACGGAATTTCGTATTTCTTGTCATTGAATACGTAACTGTCCCAGTAATTGGGATTCCTTACGTAAGACACCGTGCTGCCTTCCACGACGTCCTCGAGTGTGAACGGGCCTGTCCCCAGCCCCACATGAGTCTTCCAGTCTTTCATGGCCTCGTCCGTCAGCTCACGAGGCACGATGGTCGCCGCATTCGAATGCGCGAATCCAAAGTAATACGACCATTCAGGATGGAAGGCTTTGTTCTTTATTGTGACCGTGTGCCTGTCCGTAGCTGTTACTGACTCCACGTCCCGATATATTAAAAAATCATAGCGGTTGAAACCCAATTCATAGCTATGAACCACATCCTCCGCTGTCAGCTCCCTTGATTCCATGACTCCCGGCTTGCCCGACCACATGATCCCCGGACGCAGTTTGAAAATTATTGTGTTCGCATCGGGTGTCGACCAGCTTTCAGCCAACCGGCCTGTTAGGAGACCCAAAGTTTCGCCTTGAGAGTGATAGAAATCAGAAACCCCTGAGCCGCGCGGCCCCAACTTCTCAATGTCCGCAGCCATAAGGGTCTCATACATCGGTTCATGATAAATGCCCGACGTCCACGAACTGCCTGGTCCTTTGTGCCAGGCTGTGGGCGGAAAAGCCGCTCCATATCCGTCCAGGAATGTGATCGTCCCGCCGTATTGCGGCCCGGCGTTCTTTGCCGCCTCCGACGAAAAACCAATTGTTTCGGCTGCCAAGGACGGGCTGCTAAGGAAGCCTACCCCCCCCCAAGAATGAGAGCCAGCAGCGCAGTGCCGATGGCTGATCCGCTTTTTTGAGTATCCATCTTTTTTTTCCCTTCGATTGGATGTTCACAACGTCAGACCCGGACGCTTCGGAATTGAAGCGCTGAACCGGCGCCGTTTCGCAAGATGGCGCGGCCGGGCGGTCCAAAGGCGCAATGCTGCGGGCGGCGACTTGAAGAGGCGCGCGGAGATACCGCGCACGAGAGTGTCGCTTCCGGTGTCTTCCCAGAGTGCGGGCCGGGCCGTCTGCAGCAGTGTTCCGTCCTCCCATGCACGCCATTTGGCGCGACCAAAGATACGGCAGCCTCGACATCGTGTCAACATGTGCCGAAATGCCCTCATTTGTCATCATACCATATCATCGCAGAAGGTCCGCCAAAGGGCGTTGATGGCAAAAACGGCGGCGTGTCAGAAAGAGGACACAGGTCATGGCGCCAGCGGGAGCAGCGGACGTGTCGGAGCAGCGAAGCGCGAACAGGGCGGCGGACTTTGTGATCCAGACTCTCGGGGAAAGGATCCGGTCCGGTGAACTCAAGGACGGTGAACCGCTGTCCACTGAACGGGACTTGGTGGATGAGTTCCACATCAGCCGAACGGTTGTCAGGGAAGCCGTGCAGCCGTATGTGGACGCCCCCCTGAGCGCAACCGGGAATCTCGGCAATGCAGGAAGCCTGCGTCGGGCGCTGTCGTATGTCCGGCCTCTGAGATGCGGCGCTTTCGGCCGCGGGCCCGCATGGTGTTCGCGGACCGGATCCAAATCGCTTACCCGGGCTCGAAGCCCTGCGTCCATGTCTGGTTTTTCCGGCCCCGTCTGTCCGACTCTTGCCCCTGCGCTGTCCTTCGCTCCCGGCGCACAGTCCGGAGGCCGCCCGCCCGGTCACCCGGGCCCCGGCCCCGAATTCTCTCCTTCCTCAGTTTCCTCTTTTTTCTTTCCAAGCAGCCGTCACGCCGCCCTTGGCCGCCAGACTTCGTTTTTCACCGAAAGCGCCCACACGGTCCGGGCCATCCTGTTCGCCAGGGCGACCGCGGCCACCTTGAACGGCTTCTCCTCAATCATCCTCCGCAGCCAGGGGTCCGCGATCTCCTCCCGGCCTCTCTGATGACGCAGCACGGCGACCGCCCCCTGAACCAGCAGGCTCCTGATGTCGCGCTGCCCCATCTTCGTGATCCGCCCGTGCCTCTGCCGGCCGGCGGTCGAATGCTGACGCGGGGTCAGGCCCGTCCAGGCGGCGAAGTCCCTGCCGCTGCGGAAGCTCCCCATCGGCGGCGCGAACGCGTGCACCGCCATCGCGCTGATCGGCCCGACCCCGGGGATTGTCATCAGGTTCCGGATGTCCTCCCGCTCCCGCGAGCGGCGCTTCAGCTCGCGGTCCAGCTCCGCGATCCGCCCGTTCAGCGCGTCGATCTGGCCAAACAGCATCTCCGCGGACTGCTGAACCAGCTCCGGAACCCCTTCGGCGGCCTTCTCCAGCTCGGCTCTCAGAGCCTCCACATTTGCCACGCCGCGGGCCGACACCAGGCCGAACTCCGCGAGATGGCCGCGCAGCGCGTTCACGGTCTGCGTGCGCTGCCGCACGAAAAGAGCGCGGGTCCGGAACAGCATCGCGTCGGCCTGGGCCGCTTCCGGCTTCACCGCCACGAACCGCATGCTCGGCCGCTGCGCCGCCTCCACGATCGCCGCCGCGTCGTTCGCGTCGCTCTTCTGCCGCTTGACGAACGGCTTCACATACACCGGCGGGATCAGCCTGCACTCATGGCCGAGCCCAATGATCCGCCGGCCCCAGTGGTGGGCGCCGCCGCAGGCCTCCATCACAACCAGGCACGGCGGCAGATCCTCCAGAAACGGCAGGAACGTCGGGTAGGACACTGGCGCGCGCACCATAGGTCACGTTTCCAGCGTCCCCCCTAAAATTCCGGACTTCCGGTTTTCCCGGGTCCGGCTTCAAGCGTCAGGCACCCCCGCAGGAGTTCGTTACGGTGCCTTCCGCGACATCCGCCACGCTCAAGGCTGACCCAGCCATACCCGTGGCATCATCCCGCGTTTACGCCGCCCTTCGGCTCGACAGCGCCACCCCTTTCAACCGGGGTGGTATCCTCGGTCGGCGCCGGGCTCTGAGTCCCGGCATGACCTGCCGTCTTCGCCACCTGAGCCCAGAGGCCCTCGCTCCGGACGGGTTGTGTTATTCCGTCCATCACCGCTTAATCGGCCTCATCCGCCAGTCAGGAGGACTCCGCGTCCTTTCCCGTACTCCGGTTATGGACACGGTCCTTGACATTCGAGGGTCACAACATCCTGTCTGTCCTCCTCACCTTCCGGACTTTCACCACTGAACCCTCCGGGATTGCCGCCACCTGTACGCCGGGCGATCCGATGCGTGCATCTCAGTTCTTCCGCACCGGCACTGGCCATCGGGCAGAGCGGAGACCCTTGGCATCCTCCAATACCCCCGCAAGTCGGATTCCATGCGGGGAGCGTTTTTTCGACGCTTCATACGGACGTTCGCTTTCGCTACGGCCCTCCCGGTTGTTCGCCTCCCTGTCCGACCGGACCAGAGGGACATCGTCCTCCCAGCCCACAGAGGCTTTTACGTCCCCGCTTCCGGACGCCGGGTCACCCCGACACCCGTGGGGATATGACTACGACGCCAAACTGAGAATTGCGCCGGCGGGACTTCCACCCGCAAGTTCAGCAGCTAGTCTCGCTGCACCCGCTCCGCCCCAGCTTCTTCACAAAAACCGGCCTGCCGCAGGCCGTCGATCCGTGCAATTGAAAAACCCTCTTTGAAATGTCGACACCGACTATGCTAACCTTCTCCATGGACGTCTCCTCTCTGTTTTAACGCGCAGCTCGTCTGGCGTTTTCTCTGGCGCACTGTGACGCCGCAGATCGGGGGCGTCCACTCCATCGCTTCCTTTCGCGTTTCAGACGCACACAAGCGTGCGTTCTTATTCTGGCGCATCATGACGCCGCAGATCGGGGGCGTCCACTCCATCGCTTTCCAACCGAAGTTTGGTCGAGGCGCGCGCCCGCTTTCGCCCCGTCGTTCAGAAACCCGGATACGATGCGGCCATGCACGCCGACGGCAGCGTCGTCCCTCACCTTCTCGAGCAGCCCGGCGGCCTCAAGAACCTGTTCGGCACGCGGATCTTGGCTGAGGCGGGGCTTGTGCGTCAGGCGGCGCTGCACGCCGGGATGGACGGCCTCGCTGCCCTGAGGCAGGCCCCGGAGGAGAATGGCGCGGCAATAGGCGATTCGGAGAGCTTCTGGCGCACCGACATGGCATTTCACGGCGTGCTGTGCCGAATAACCGGGAATCCCGTGCTGCCCGCCATTCACGAGGCCTTCACGACCTGGCTTTCACCCTATTGGCGGAAGCCGTGTCCGACGGTGGACAGCCAATCCAATCTCCGGGACCACACAAGGGGATTTTCGAAGCCATACTGATGCGCGAAGCACTGGCTGAACACCGCCTTGAGTGCGCCCGCGGTGACGGCGAAGCGTTAGCCTTCATTTCTCATTCCTGAAAGCGAAAGCCGGCTCGGCGCGTGTTTTCTGTTGCAGGTCCTGACCCTAGACGCGGTGGCAAGCCACCCAGTGTTCGTTGTCCACAAGCCTCAGCTCTTGTTTCGTTGCCTTGCATTCCTCCACGGCCATCTGACAACGGGTGTGGAAGGGACAGCCGCCGGGCGGATTGATGGGGCTGGGGACATCGCCTTTGAGAACGATTCGCTCCCGGGTGCGGTCCACAACCGGGTCGGGGATGGGAACCGCCGAGAGAAGGGAAATCGTATAAGGATGCCGGGGGCTCTGATAGAGCTGATCGCTGGTTGTGATCTCGACGATCTTTCCCAGGTACATCACGGCAACACGGTCGCTGATGTGGCGGACCACCGAAAGGTCATGCGAGATGAAAAGGTAGGTCAGATTCAACTCTTCTCGCAGCCTGATCAGAAGTTTTACGATCTGGCCTTGAATGGAAACATCCAGCGCCGAGACCGCTTCGTCGCAGACGACAAAAGAAGGGTGGGCCGCCAGGGCCCGGGCGATGCCGATGCGCTGCCTTTGGCCGCCACTGAACTCATGGGGGTAACGTTCGGCCATTCGAGGAGCCAGCCCCACCATGTTGAGCAGCTCCTCGACCCGCTCCGTGATTTCTTTCCCCTTGGCCAGATCATGCACCATCAGCGGCTCGCCGATGATGTTCCCCACATTCATGCGCGGGTTCAAAGAGGCGAAGGGATCCTGGAAAATCGGCTGCATGTGGGCGCGCATCTGTCTCAAGGCTTCGCCCTTCATCTCGATCAGGTTCTTCCCCTCGAAGATCACATTCCCGGAAGTTGGCTCCTCCAGTTTGAGGATGGAGCGTCCCGTGGTGGTTTTTCCACAACCGCTCTCACCCACCAGTCCCAGCGTCTCCCCTTTCCTGATGAAAAAACTGACGTCATCGACTGCCTTAACCTCCCCGGTCTTTCTCTGAAAAACCCCTGAAAAGACCGGAAAGTAAGTGATCAGATTCTCAACCTCGACCAGTTTTTCCTGCTGTTCTGCCACGTAGACCCCGGTATTTTCAGCTGAGTTGGTTCGCATCAAAAAAACAGGCCTTGAAGTGTCCCTCACTCACTTCTTCCAGCACCGGCTTTTCTGCCCGGCATTGGTCCATCACAAAAGCGCAGCGCTCCGCGAACGGGCAACCGACAGGGAGATCGGCCAGATTCGGGGGCATCCCCTCGATGACCTCCATCTCCGTTGAGCGGGGTTTGTCCAGGCGGGGCACTGACCTGAGAAGACCCATCGTATAGGGGTGTTTCGGATTGGCATAAATCTCAGCGGTGGGTCCGGTTTCAACCAGGGAACCCGCGTACATCACGTTCAATCGATCCACATACCGGGCCACTACCCCAAGATTGTGAGTGATGATCAACACTGCGGTTCCGAACTTCTCGCGCATTTCTGCAATCAGCTCAAGGATTTGCGCCTGGACGGTCACATCCAGCGCGGTGGTCGGCTCATCCGCAATAATCAGTTCCGGAGTGCAGCTCAGTGCCATAGCGATCATGATTCGCTGCTGCATCCCCCCGCTGAACTGATGCGGATAATCCTTAACTCTTCGCTCGGCATCGGGAATGCCGACCAGATCCAGCAACCTCACACTTTCGGCGTTGGCCTCCTTTCTGTTCATGCCTCTATGAAGCTTCAGCGGTTCCGACAGCTGGCGCTCGATGCTCAACACCGGATTCAGGGACGTCGAGGGCTCCTGAAAAACGATCGATATCCGGTCGCCCCTCACTTCCTGAATCCTTTCCTCACTCACCTCCAGGAGGTCTTCGCCCTTAAACAGTATCTGACCGCCCTCGATCACTCCCGGCGGATGGGGGATCAGCCGCAAGATCGACATTGCGCTCACGCTCTTACCGCAACCGCTCTCGCCCACCAGGCCAACGCACTCCCCTTTGTTGATATGGTACGAAAGGCCGTCAACGGCCTTCACCACACCTTCATCGGTGTAGAAGCTGGTTCTCAACTCCCTCACATCCAGAATCTTATCCACAACTTTTGTTCAAATGGTCATTTTGTTCTGCCGTCAATCATATATCATATAATGGCAAAAGGAACACAACAAGGGCTTCCTCCGTCAGAGAGGCACAGGGACTGAAATGTGTTGAGCAATGACCTCGCTCTAACTCCATCCTAGCTTTAACACCTGCGCGACCGTGCGCAGTTTACTCGGCTCGAAACCATCCGCCTGATCGAAATCGCTAAGGTCGGACACTATAGTTCAATCTTTTCGGCCGCCGAAGATACGGAGGATCTCACCAACATATCCGTTGCTCCGCAGCTAGCCGATGATCCGTACAGCTGCGACTATGCCAGGGTCCGCCACACCGATGGACTGCTCGCCGAACATACGGGCCCGGCCGATTCAGTTCGGTTTGTCCTTGAACCTCTCGAGCGCATCTTCCGCGGCCGACGCCGCCGAGTCGCACAGCTCGAACGTTTCGGATTGCTCCGCCAATGCAGCGCGGACCGCCTCCAGCGAGTCGAGTGCCGTCTTGTTTCCAAGGTTGCTCTGCCCGCGTCCCTTGAGGGCCGTCAGGGCGGTCGCGAGCAGCGGCCAGATATCGGCAGCTTCAAGTTTCGACTTGCCCGCTGTTTCTTTGGTCAGCGCCATGAAGGCGACCGACCGCAGTGTGCCAAAGCTGGAGCCGGATGCGCGAGCGCACGCCATGGCGCCTGCCTTAAACACATCCGACGGCGTCGAAAATTCCCCGTCAAGTCCAGTGCGCATTCGAATGACGCACTTCTCAAGTGTCGCGCCGAGGTCGCCGTCACCGAGCCGTCCATCGAGCTCGTTCAGCTCCGGCGCTGCCGCTTCCATGCGATCGGCGCAGCGCAACAACAAGTCGCGGCTCTCTTCGGGCGACCAACTCATCAGACGCTTCAGCAGGCGCAGTGCGCGGGCGCCTTGAGCATCTCTTCCAACTCATCGTCCAGTTTGCAGACGCGGAGCAAGGCTCCGGTCATCTCCATAGATGTGGCGTAGCGGCCGACAAGCGGCATGACGATCGTTACGCCAAGATCAGCAAACCGGCTCGTCGGCCGTCTTGAACTTGCCGCGCCAGATCACGGGTTCGCCGTGGATGCCCATGCCCAACTCGATTTCATCATCGGCGATTTCGAAGATCGGCTTGCCTGCCTCGGGAACCGTGCAGGGTGTTGGGGCGACTCTGATTGTGTGGCAGACGTCGGCCGCCGTCTGCGCGGTCGTGGTCACCTCGGCCAACGCGGCCCCCGAGGCGGCTTTCGCGCCGCCATCTTGAAGGCGTATACGAGACCGGCGACACCGCGGCGTTTCTCAGTTTCTTCCGGCCCGGCGCTGGCAATATCGTCCGCCACGATGACTGTGGTGGTCTCCAGCCCTTCGATTTCGAGCATCTCGCCAGCCATGTCGAAATTTATCCGGTCGCCGCTGTAGTTGCCATAGAGCCGGAGAACGCCAGCACTGCCGTCGGCCAGCATGATGGCGGCCGTGCAAGTGACGACGCCAGGGCCGGCAAAGACGCTGCCGATGGCGCAGGCGTCAAGCAACGCGCCGCCGCAGTAACCGGTGAACACCGGCAGATGGCCGGAAACGATGCCGACTTTGCCCTGTCTAGCACCACCCGTTCGATAGACCACCCTCCCGTTTTCGCCGCCGCGTGTGCAGATGTCCGGATACGCCGGACACAGGCCATCGATCGCTTGGTAGGCATTGTCATTCCGGTCATCCAACAGTTTCTTCATAGGTTTCTCTTCGATCTGTCCAGTTCAAGCTCGGCCACAATCTTCTTGAGCCACAAAATCTCCTTCTCCAGATTGCGCATCTCCGACAATTGTGACCGTCCCATCCCGCCGAACCGCTTCCGCCAGTTGTGGTATGTCGCATTGCTGATGCCGACGCGGAGACAGGCCGATGCAACGTCATCGCCAGCCGACAGGTTCAGTTCGATCTCCCGCAGCCGCTTCAATATATCTTCGTCCGAATGCCGTTTCCGTGCCAATCCGAGCCCCCCCTCTCAAGCCCAATGTAATGGCCCCGACCTTGGGGGCCAGACAGAAGCACTTGTCGGGTTCCTTTTGGCGTTATATGATATATATGATGCTCTTGACAGCAGAACAAAATGACGATTCGGTCCAAGCCATGGTGGGGGGACGAAATCCTTTTCGAAATCTGGAAAGGAATGTTGCCTAACCCCCAATGACTGGGCCAATAATTCTGAGACATTTAGATGACTTACACACTAAATCCTGAATCAATGTACATGATGCCCATTCATTTTGGCCCTATGTGCGGACCCCGACAGGGGCCCGGCGGCAAAAAATTCGTGTTTAATACCGACAAGAGAAAGATCACTAATCTTTCAGTTAGTTTTTTGACAAATGCGTCTCAACTACAAAAACTCCTTCCACCAAGATTTGAACTTGCGGGCGAACCTGTCGTGACGGTTTTTGAGACGTTTATGAAAGAAATCGATTGGCTTGCGGGCAGAGGCTACAACGTCCTTGGTGTAACATTCCCAGTGATTTACAACGGAACTAAGGACCGCGCGGCGGTCCGTTTCTTACAGTTTTATGGGAAAACCTGACAGACCCAATACTAACCGGAAGAGAGCAGCTAGGATTCTCAAAGATTTATTGTGACTTGCCCGAACCCAATGTCTGCAGGGGCGAGACACATTGTACAGCAAGCTGGATGGGTTTTCGATTTCTGGATCTCAAACTGAACAATTTAAAGGAAGCTAAACCCGGAGAGAGCAGCTCCATATTTAACGAATCCGAAGAAAAATTTCTCAGAGGCATTATTCATTATAAATACATGCCTAGAACAGGAGACTGGGGCAAGTCTGATTCGGAGTACGCGGTTTTAACCCCTGATCCAGAAAAGCCATCACCTCCAGAAAAACTTTTCACTGCTACCGGAGAAGTGAATTTTCATAAGGCTCGCTGGGAAGATCTGCCAACACAGCATATGATAGTCAATGCCTTTCATGAGCTTGAAATTATTGAATACAGGGGAGCCACAATGGAATACCGAATCGGCTCCGGCGACCATGGTGATCAGAGAATATTGGGTTAAACAAATAGGGAGACAGATGTGTAATTTCATCATCACCCGGCGGTTCATCCGCCGTCAATGACCAAACCGCTGCCGGTGACAAAAGAGGACTCGTCCGAATCCAGGCAAAGTGCGCCATCCGGAGGTTTTTTTCGATAACAGCGCACGGCAAAAGTATCATAGAAAAGATGAGCAATGTGAGGCCTTACGATGCGCAAAACCGGTTTAATTCCGCTGAAAACTGGCAATTTGTCCGAACAGGTTTATGGCGCTGTCCGGAACGCTTTGGTGGAAGGAAGGTATGAGCCTGGCGAAAGACTTACAATTGCGGGGCTTGCCAATGAGCTCGGCGTGTCGATCACGCCGGTTCGCGAAACGATTTTTCGGTTGGTGAGCGAAAAAGCGCTCGAAATGAAAGCGGCCACGGCAATTCACGTCCCCGAACTGACGCCCGATCAAATGCACGAAATCCAGCGGATCGGTATTTTGCTCGAGGGGGAAGCCGCGGAAGCCGCGGCACAAAAGATCACACCCCGGCAGCTCAAGAGCCTTGAAGACATTCAGGAGCAGTTAGGCGAAGCAGCTCGCGGCGACCCGGTACGAGCAGCTCGTCTCAATCGCCGGTTCCATTTCAACCTTATGGCTGCTGCGGATATGCCAGTGTTGCATGCGACTGTGGAAAACATGTGGGCGCTGAAGGGACCAATTCTGCGCATCTACCAATTGGAAACGATGGGAAAGGCGGCCATGGAACAACACGTCCACTACGACGTGCTCGACGGCCTGCGTAACCGCGACGGCGAGAAAGCACGAGGGGCGATCCAGCGTGATATTGCGGGTTGCAACGACATGATTTCCTGGATCAAAGAACGGCAGAAAGAAACCGAAGTGGCCTGACGAAATTCGGCCGGGCACCCTTGATGCCCGCCTCGGCTGCGAGTTCGGCGGTCAGGATGCCGGTCAGCGGCGATTGCCCGGCCAGCTTCAGGATGACCGAATTGCCTTCCGCCATTGCTGGAGCAAACTTCCACGTGGCCATGAGCGTCATGGTCGTTTCCGGGAATGTGAAGTGTGAATGGCTGCGCCATCTCTTCGAGACCTTGGTCGCACGGTGCATTGCCGAAAGGCTGGTCTGCGGCCAGCGCCTCGCAGTGGACGCCAGCCTGATCGAGGCCGATGCCAACAAACAAAAACTCCACATCGAAGGAAGAATGGGATCACAGCACGATCGATCCGGCGGATGCGCCGCGGGCCGTGAAGGAATACCTCGAAGTGCTGGACGAGGCAGCCTTCGGAGCAGCCACCACCGTTGAACCCAAGTTCACGTCCCATTCCAACCCAGCCAGTCAATGGACGGCGGCTCGCAAAGGCCCTGCCTTCTCGCCTATTCCAACAACTGCCTGATCGATACCGATCACGGTGTCATTGTTGATACCCGACCGGCCGAAGTCGGCGCGAACCGCACAATGCTGAATCGGGTGAAGGCGAAGTTCAATCTGCAGCCAGAACGGCCTGTCGCAGACACCGCCTATGGATCAGGGCCAATGCTGGGTTGGCTGGTTGATCGAGGTGTCGCTCCACTGATCCCAGTGATCGACAAGGCTGGTCGCAGCGATGGAAACTGGAGCCGGGCTGACTTCGAATGGGACGCGGAGAACAATCAATACATTTGTTCGGAAGGCGAAGCGCTCAAGCAATACCGCCGCAACTGCTCAGACCCAAACCGTGGCCCAACAGACAAGGGTGTCGCCAAGTGCCAGGCCTTGAAACTGACGTGCCGGGCGTGTCCCTCAAATCCGAAGTGCTGCCCGAACGCGGACGCCCGCAAGATCACCCGCGAGGAGCATGAAGTTGCTCGTCAGGTCGCCCGTGACATCGCCAAAGCCAAGCAATTCGACGTCTCAATGAAGCTGCGAAAGAAGATCAAGATGCTGTTTGCCCACCTCAAACGCATTCTCGGCCTCGGCAGATTGCGATTACGCGGTCCGTGTGGCGCAAGTGACGAAATCCAGCTCGCCGCAACCGCCCAGAACCCCCGCAAACCAGCAAACCTCTTTCCTGCACCGCAGAAAACACGGACAACCTGATCAGAAAAGCGCTCACGCACCCAGTTCATCACTACCTCTCTGCACTCGCAACAGGTTGTTTTTCCACAGAATGAGCTCTTTCGAGACTTTCGCCGCTCAATGCGCCAAAGTCTGCTTCCCTTGGCCTGCAAGGCTTATTAGTCCAGCGATATTTGAGGTCTCCGGGCTGCCAAGCCTTGCTCCCTTCACGCCCTAATTTTATTATATCCACAAGCCATAAGATCAATCGTGTAATTCGATCCAGACCTTATACATTCCCGCGATCATGCAATCGACACTATGCAGCGGCGGCGGATACACAGCAGTCAATGCTCATTCAACTTGCTGAACCATTAAGCGGGAATACCTCGGCTTCCAGGTGGCTCTCGATTTGTTCTCTGATTTCGTCTAGAACCGGCGGTCGCAGATAGAGAATGCCTGGCGAGACACTCAGATTGCCGTGCTCGAGAAACTTGTCGATGTGTCTCAAAAGCCGGTGCTGATGCCGCCATAGATTGCGGATCACGTTTATGGGCTTGATGCAGTCCCAGTCGGTGGCCTAGATCTCAAGAACGGCTCGAAAACCACAGTCCACATAAAGCACGATGTCGGCCCTGCCCCGAACCTTTTTGTGCGTGACCTCCTCTTCAAACCGGCAATGGAACTCGGCAGGTTTTCTGGGTTCTTCCCAGGTTTTTCTGACCAGCTTCTGGAAGTCCTTTCCACGCCGAAATTGCTTGGGTTCACCCATTTGCGATCTCAAGCTCGAACATGGTTCGCCCACCAGTCAGCTTCTGCACAAAGTCGATCCGCTCACCATTCCAGTGATAGCGAAAATGATCCGCTTGCCGCGCCCGCGACACGACATCGGGAAAGAAGGCGGCAATACAGGTTCCCTCTCTCAGCCGTTGGCTGGGGTAAACGATGCCATTTGAATCGCCGGCTTTCTCCGCGATGGCAAAGACTTGCGCCTCCGCATAGCTCGAAAGATCGGGATCCATGATCTTTTCGAACCCGTGTCCGCGAACATCGGAAAGCTCCGCATCAATGGATCCTATGAGCTGACGCGCTTGGCCGAGCCACCCCGAGCTCATTCCCGCATCGGAATAAACTCTGCCTATGTGAAACGTGTGCTCGTAGAACGCTGTCTCAAGCGCGTCAGCGGCGCAATAAACCCCATAGGTTCCATCGGTAAAGCGCGTCGGCCGATCAGGCGAGACATGGGTAAATGCCGCCATCACCCAGGACGCCCCCTCCCCCGATAGGCGGCGCTCAACTGGAACCTGCGACAAATCCCCGATCTCTTCATCGATGCGCGGGTTGGTGCGCGATTGTGCGAGTGCAAGCGCCTCCCAGTCGCGCGGATCCGCGATATCATCAAAGAGATCGATCGGCGGATAGCGGGACATCACCAAGCGATGGGTTTCGTCCCACGTGATCTGGGCTTGTGGAGCTTTCACCATCCCCCGCGCACGGAATCCAAGTATCGCCTGATGCGAACAAGGTCGTCCATCCCGCCCTGCCGAAGCAGGTCTAGCGCAGCGCGATCCTGAAACGACTTGTTCTTCGACCGCATCCACTCGTAGCCCTTACTTGGATCCTCGAAGATGATCCGAAGAGCCTTATGAATGGCCAAGAGGTTCGACATTCGATCTGCAAGATCGCGATTCACACGTCCATACTCGCCGTCTTTCCAACGTCGAAATGTCTTAGCCGCAAGACCGCCAAGAAGGATCGCAGCGTCAACATCACTGACACCCCATTTCGCAAACAGGGCAATGATGGCACGCTGCATCGCGCGCACCTCTCCTTCGCCATATGTCGATCCGCGCCTCGGCGAAGGATTGGCCGGACCAAGCTTCACAACGTTGAGCATGAGCTTCCTTTTGTCCACATTTAGTATATAACTTCCCAAATGTCCAGTTTGGCATATCTTTGGGCTTCCGATCCTGTTTGAAGCGGTACGAGCGATGTAGTCTCTGAGTAAAGTCGATATTTGAGCGACTTGATCCGCTACGCATCGTCAAACCTCATGGAGAGACACGATCTCACAAAGATAAAGATCGTCGCCTTGAAAGCTTGATTCATGCGGCGTCGTTTCCCAGCGAGGCTGTCGATGTCCGCGAATTCGCCAAGACCCACCCAAAATCGTTCATCGCCCAATGGACCTCGGTCATCGGTAAGGTCATCACTAAGCCCGCTGAAGGCGCCGTTCCGCGCGAGGCCCAGCGGTCCGCCGCCCATGCGGCCAGCGGGCCTGTGAACAGCGCCGTTCCGCGCGAGGCCCAGCGGTCCCTCCGCAATGCGCTGGCGCAGCCTGAAATTTCGGGCAAGGCCGATCGCGCAGCCCTCGGCCTCGCACCATGCCATGATCTCGTCCCGGCAGAAGCCGGAATCGGCCCGGTGCGTCTGTCGCTTGCTTCCCGAACTGCCTGCAGCCTTCCCCTTAAGTCAGGAGGGTCGGCTCACGCGACGCCCTTCTTGAGGCCTGCCCGGCGTTCATTCGCGTTCCGGCCCGCATGGTCGCCAAGCTGCTCAGCGCAGACCGTTGTCACCAGAGTGCTTCAACCTGCATAGTCACCTCCGCAGGCCGCTCTGGCTGCTGCCAGCCGAAGCCACAATTGTTGGGAGGGGTTCGCAACCGCAAGGAAAACGCGCCTTTCCACGGCGCACGGACGAATCCGGGCTAACGCTTCGCGGTCCACCGCGGGGCGCGCCCTCAAGGCTGTGTTAAGCCAGCGCTTCGCGCATCCTCCGCGAACAGGGGGGTCGTCCAGAAGCAACCCGAGAGATGCGACCGCAGCCGCTCTTCCGCGGCGTCGGAATCGCGCATCAGGATGGCTTCGAAAATCCCTTTGTGGGCCTGGTGGTTGGATTGGCTGTCCTCCGGCGGGCGCGGCTTCCGCCAATAGGGTGAAAGCCAGGTCGTGAAGGCCTCGTGGATGGCGGGCAGCACGGGATTCCCGGTTATCCGGTACAGCACGCCGTGAAATTCCATGTCGGTGCGCCAGAAGCGCTCCGAATCGCCTACTGCCGCGCCATTCTCCTCCAGGGCCTGTCTCAAGGCAGCGAGATCGTCCTTCCCGGCGTGCAGCGCTGCCTGACGCACAAGCGCCGCCTCAACCAAGATTCGCGTGTCGAACAGGTTCTTGAGGCCGCCGGGCTGGTCGAGAAGGTGAGGGACGACACTGCCGACGGCGTGCATGGCCGCATCGTATCCGGGTTTCCGAACGACGGGGCGAAAGCGGGGGCGGGCCTCGACCAGCCCTCGGTTCGACAGGGCGTGCACAGCTTCCCGCACAACCGTTCTGCTGATGCGGAACTCACCCATCATGTCCCGCTCCGTGGGCAGCGGCTCACCGTCCCTCAGCTCGCCAGTCTGGATTCTCTCCTCAAGGGTCTGGATCACAAAGTCCGCCGCCCTGTTCGCGCTTCGCTGCTCCGACACGTCCGCTGCTCCCGATTGCGCCATGACCTGCGTCCTCCTTCTACCACGCCGCCGATGACACCATCAACGCCTTTTGACGGACCTTCTGCGATGATATGATATGCTTAAAAGCAAGGCATTTCGGCACATGTTGACACAATGTCGAAGCCTCCGTACATTTGGTCGCGCCAAATGGCCTGTTTGGGGAGGACGGAACACTGCTGCAAACGACCCAGCCTGCACTCTGGAAAGAAACCGGAAGAAACCAAGAAACTCTTGAGCCTGGCGGCCTGCAATCGTGAAAGCCGGCCGTCAGGCCAGAGCGGCTTCGGCTTTCGAACAAGCCCTGCGCTTTGTTTGACGTGGGCCTGGACCTTAAAGGAGTCGCGGCCTGGAAACGGCAATACTCCCTGGCCTTGTCCCTGCATGAGGAAGCCACGGAGATATCAAGGGTCTGCGGCCGTTTTGACCTGATGGAAAAGCTGGCGGGTGCCGTAAAAGTCAACGCCCGCGAGGACCTGGACCTGGTCAATGTTTATCTGTTCCGTATCCAGGCTAACACAACCCAGGGCGAACGAAAGAAGGCAAAGGAAACAGGCGAGAAAATTCTGGAGCAATCGGGGTGTCAAGGGTAGAGAAACAAGGGGATACAAAATGCAAGCCTACATAATCAGGAGAGTACTCCTGATTATACCCACTATATTCGTAGTGAGTCTCATCGTGTTCTTTGCCATTCGCTTAATTCCCGGCGATGTAGTGTCCGAGATGTCATCTGGGCTTGGAAACATGCCAGAAATGACCAAAGAGATTATAAGAAAACGCTTAGGACTGGATGCGTCGATCCCTGTGCAATACGGGCGTTGGTTAGGAGTGATTCCGGACCACCATGGCTCTTTTTCCGGACTTTTTCAAGGCAGCCTTGGATTATCCCTATGGAGCCAGCTCCCGGTGACTGGGATAGTCCTCAAGCGATTACCAATAACCTTTGAGCTTGCTTTCATGAGTTTGACAATAGCCGTCCTGATAGCCCTCCCCATCGGGATCTATTCAGCGATACGGCAGAACACTATGGGGGACTACACCGCGCGCAGCTTTTCTATGTTTGCTATCGCGATGCCCGACTTCTGGCTGGGGACGCTGGTAATCGTCTTCCCCTCGCTTTGGTGGGGGTGGTCTCCGCCGATTGAGTATACCAGTTTCACTGAGGACCCGCTTAAAAACCTGGGGCAGTTCATCGTGCCCTCTCTTGTTTTGGGCATGCTGATGTCGGGGTTGGTCATGAGGATGACCCGAACCATGATGCTGGAAATCCTCAGGCAAGATTACATCAGGACAGGTTGGTCAAAGGGGAACAAGGAGAAGGTGGTCATCCTCCGGCATGCGCTTCCCAACGCCCTCATTCCGGTGATCACCGTAATCGGATATATGTTACCGTGGGTGATTGGGGGTACCATTATCATAGAGAGGATATTCGGCTTGCCCGGCCTGGGTCATTTATTGATTCAGGCCATTAATGATCGAGACTATCCCGTAGTCTCCGGAATAACGATGTTTGCCGCAATCATTATAATGCTGGCCAATCTAGTGATTGACTTGACCTACGCCCTTCTGGACCCCAGGATTCGGTATGGATAAGGGGGTTATTCATTACCCGCCCCACCCTTCGGGAGCCCTCTCGAAAGGGGATTTTCGAGATATTCCCCGAGGGGACCGTCAGTGCACCAAAGCGACATGGAAGCGGCCGATGTGGAATGATAGACCAGGAGAAACCTTCATATGAAGGAAACGCTGGAAATGCCGCCTGAAATCAGTGAGCCCAGGCGGCGCGCCAGGCTGGCGGTGTTTTTGACCAGGCTGGTCAGGGAGCAGCCCCTGGGTCTTATTGGCGGGATGATCGTGCTGCTCTTTCTTTTCACTGGAATTTTTGCCGATTGGCTGGCGCCTTATGGGGTGAACGACATTCACCCGAGAGATTACCTGCATCCCCCTCATTCAAGTATTTCCTCGGGGCGGACAACCTGGGGCGGGACATTTTCAGCCGCATTGTCTTTGGGGCCCGCAACTCGATGATTGTCGGTTTAGGGGCGACTGCTCTGGCGATGCTGGTTGCCTTGCTGATAGGGGTCCCTTCCGGGTTTTTCGGCGGCAAGTTCGATTTGGTGGCGCAGCGGTTTGTGGACGGCTGGATCTGCTTTCCCCCGTTCATCATTTTCTTGTTTGCGGTCTCTATCGTGGGGCCGGGGATGTGGCAGCTGATTATCGCGATGGGGCTGGTGCAGGGCATCGGCGTTTCAAGGGTCATGAGAAGCGCCGTCATCGCCATTCGGGAGAATATGTATGTGGAGGCGGCGGTGGCGATCGGCAGTCCGACCGCGGAAATCATGACCCGGCATATCATGCCCAATATCATGCCGACCGTCATCATGATATTTTCGGCAACTGTGCCGGGCATGATTTTAGGGGAAGCCGCCCTCAGCTTCCTGGGTTTGGGCATCCCACCACCGGATCCCACCTGGGGAGGGATGCTCAGCGGCTCCGGACGCTCTTACATGTTCCTGTCTCCTTTGATGTCCGTCTGGCCTGGTCTTGCCCTGATGATTGTCGTCTACGGCCTCAACATTTTCGGCGACGCCCTCAGGGATTTGCTCGACCCCCGGCTGCGGGGCGCCGCAGGGCGCTATGGCGGGTCCCGAAAAAAGAGAGCCAAATGATTTTCAGTGAAGACACATGAGCAAGCGCGTGGCCATTATCGGTGAGACCGGCAATGGGGATTATGGTCATTGGCTGGACCAGGCCTTTGTGGGCGTGGAAGGTGCCGAGATCGTCGCTTTGGCCGGCTCGGATGAGGCCGGACGCAAAAAACATATGGATATCACCGGTGCCATGAGCATCCATGTTTGAAGTCAAGCCCGGATCCAGACTTTTTCGGCGGTTTTCAGTGATTCCGATCCGGGTTTTCCACATCCCTGTCCACAGGCGGTCGCCATGCGGGCATGCCAAAGCAGGCCGGCCGCGGTGACGTGACCGGCGCATTTGATTCGTTCCGGGCCCGGCGGACGGCCGCGGGACGCGGCCCGCGCGGGCGTCAGCCGGCGGCGGCCTCGGTCCGGTCCTCCCACATGCGCCGGTCGCGGAGAAGGGCGTTCGCGGTCACGATCAGCTTGCGCATGACCGCGGTCACCGCGACTTTGTGGGGCTTTCCCCTTTCCTTGAGCCGGCCGCACATCTCCTTCATGTCGGGATTGAACAGGGTTGCCGACATCGCGGCCATGTAGAGGACGTCCCTCGGCCTCCTCCGTCCAATGGCATTTCATTAGGCCGGCATGATTTTGACGCCGTTCTGTCCGCGGCGGCAGTCATCTGATTCCACGCTCTTTTTCCGTCCGCTCCTTTTTTCCGGCTTCCGGGGTTGACACGGCTACACCGCCGCTGCATGTTAGGCGCGAATCAGACTGTCCCGCCGGGAGCGCAGCCATGGACCCGCGAATCGAGGCCCTCAAGTCCACCACTTTTTTCGGCCGGCGTTTCACACGGCGCCAGATCGCCGACATCGCAGAGACCGTCGCGATGCTCCCGAACGACAGCCGCAACGAGCTGTCGAAGGGGATTATATACTTGATTGAAATTCACCGTCTGGCGTGGGTTTCTCGCGGTCGTCTTCCTGGCGATTTTCCACTCTGCGCAACAGGGCGCGGCCTACGTCCTTCGGGGTCGCGCCCCTGTACGCAGGGTTCAGTACCTCGATCGGTTTTCTTTCGTTATCCTCGATCATTCCAGCTTCTCCTTGCCCACCTCGGTTGCAGGAACGCCGACCAGTAGCAGCGGGCACGGGCTGCCAACACCACGCTCTATTCGGCTTTGTAGCTTGGCCCAATGTGTCGTCGCTGCGCCGAACTTGTCAGCGACGAATTTCCTTGCCCAGTCCGCGGCGATCTCTTCAAAGCCCAGCGTTTCATATTGCCCTGGCCGACGATGTTCCGGCGCGACCTTTCCGGTTCGATGCGCAAATCGCCAAGGAGGATCGGCGAGGATTGTCCCAAAAGTCTGTCCATCGAGGTCTACCGCCAAATCTTCGGCGGCACTCACGATACCAAGTCCCGATACATGATCCTCTTTCCGACCATGCGGACAACAACAGCTTCCATCTGTTTCAGCGTATCTTCCTCCCTCACGTTGTGGCGTCCGGCAAACTCATTCACATAGCGATGCAAATGCTTCGCGCTCATGTGATGATAGACGCCGATATACCCGCGCTTCAGCATCGACCAGAACGATTCCATGCCGTTCGTGTGGGCTTGTTCCCGGACATATTCGCCGACCGAATGCTTGACCGCTTCATGATCGAACGGCATTCCCCGATACGCCTTGGCATCGTCGGTGTAGACCTTGGCATCCGGCTCAGCATGGTCTGCAACGAAGCCTTGCAAGGTCGGCGCATCGGTTGATTCGATCACCTTGGCGGCAACCTGGTTGCTCTCACGATCCTTCGCGCCGACAACGGCGGTTTTCCCGACCGCGCCGCGCCCGGTGTCAGCCAGTTCCTCGCGCCTGGCGTTGCTCATGTTCTTGCGTTTGCCGCCCATGTAGGTTTCGTCAACCTCGACCGGGCCAGCGAATGGAACGTCGGCACATTCGCCCGACCACGCTTCCCGGATGCGGTGCAGCATGAACCAAGCCGTCTTTTGCGTCACCTTGATATCCCGATGCAGTTTCATCGAGGACACGCCTTTCAGGCTGGTCATTTCGAGGTAAATGGCAAAGACCCACTTGCGCAACGGAACCTTGGATCGCTCCAGGGCCGTCCCGATCCGCACGGAAAATGCTTGCTGACAACCCTGGCAGTAGTAGGGCAGGCCGGACGTTTTCGCGGCGATCGAAGTTTCGGTGCAACCGCAACGCGGACAGTGCCGGGCATTCGGCCAGATCAGGCTTTCGAACCATTCCGTTGCCGATTGCTCCGTCGGAAACATGTCGGTCAGCTCGATGATGCTGATGCCTTCGCGGTAGTGCTTGCCGGGTGCTGATTTTACCATGACCTTTAACCTCCTGATTCTTTTATAGGAATCATTTGGATTTCAGGCAAGTATATAAGCCCCCTGTCGAAGACCATCTGCGAGCACTTGGGCTGGACAACGCCGAAAGGTGAATACCGCGTCTCGGCGTGCCTGCGTGTTCTCGAGCGCCTTGAGGAGTGCGGGATCCTGACCCTGCCGGAGAAGCGCGGCACGGCCGCGAAACAGCCGCCCGGGCCGATTGTCCATGTGCGGGCGTCCGACCCGCAGCCGGAGATCGCCTGCGGTCTCGCGGCCCTGGAGCCCCTGGCCCTGGAGGAGGCGGCGTCGCCGGAGGACGCCGCCCTGTGGAAAGCGCTCGTGGACCGCTGTCATTATCTCGGCTGTCCGCGGCCCTTCGGCCCGCACATCCGCTGGTTCGTCCGCGACCGGAGCGGGCGGCCGCTGGCCGTTCTGCTGTTCGAGGCGGCGGCGCGGGAGCTGCCGGCGAGGGACGAATGGATCGGCTGGAGCGAGGCTGACCGCGGCCGCCGCCTGCACCTTGCGGTGTCGAACAGCCGCTTTCTCGTGCTGCCGCGGGTCCGCGTCGACAATCTGGCGTCGAAGGCGCTGGCGCTGGCCCTGCGCGGCCTTGCGGAACGCTGGGAGGCGAACCACGGCTGCCGCCCGGTCCTCTGCGCTTTCTCGTGCTGCCGTGGGTCCGCGTCGACAATCTGGCGTCGAAGGCGCTGGCGCTGGCGCTGCGCGGGCTTGCGGAACGCTGGGAGGCGAACCACGGCTGCCGCCCGGTCCTCTGCGAGACCTTCATCGATCCGACCCGCTTCGACGGCGCCTGCCACAAGGCCGCCAACTGGCAGCAGATCGGCATGACGGCCGGAAAGCGCAGCGGGCGCGGCGCCAAGCCGGCCAAGGAGATTCTGGTCCGGCCGCTGGACCCGGAGTTCCGCGCGGTCCTCAAGGGGGAGACGACACCCGGGCCGCGGCCGAAACGCCGCTCTCCCGCCGCCTTTGACCACGGCTTCGCCGCGATGTGGTCCCGGATCGCCGACGCGGCCGCCGCCATCGCCGCGCGCCGCGACGAGACATGGATGAAAAGGCGGCGGACGCTTAACACCCTGATTATTATGCTTTTCGTGTTCCGCCTGGCACTGTCGCGCGGCCGGAAAGGCTACACAACCGTGACCGCGGAGCTGTGGGACCAGTGCCGCCGCCTCGGCGTCGCGCTGCCGCAGCCGGAGCCGGTGGCCATCTCCTCGATCGCCAAGGCCCGGGCCCGCGTGCACGAGGACGTGTTCCGCGAGCTGCACCGCGAGATCCTCGCCCACGACACGCGCGGACCGGACTGGAACGGGCACCGGACCTTCGCCGTCGACGGCTCCAAGATCAACCTGCCGCGGCCGCTCGCCGAGGCCGGATACCCGCTCCCGGGCGGCGGCGCCCACTATCCGCAGGGCCTGCTGTCCTGTCTTTACCGCCTCGACAGCCGCATGCCGGCCGACTTCACCCTCACGTCCTGCTCCGCGACATGACGGCGCGGGGACTGCACCCGGTGTTCCGCATCCAGCGCAACTCCGCAGCCGGGTTCGACAGGTTCCGCGACGGGGACCGCGACGACGCCCTCGTCAGGATCACCCCGGGCAAAAACGCCCTGCGCAGGCTGAAGGCCGCAGGCATCCCGGAGCCGGCCTCCCCGATTGTCCTGCGCCTGGTCCGATACGACATCGGAGAAAGCCGCTGTGTGCTCGCCACGACCCTCGCCGATACGGAGCGCCACAGCCTGAAGGACCTCTCGGAACTCTATCACGGACGGTGGGGAATCGAGGAGCTGTTCAAGATATCCAAGACAACCCCCGCGGTGGAGGAGTTCCACGGCAGAAGCGAGCGCGGCGTCCGCCAGGAGCTCTGCGCCCACTTCAACCTGATCGCCATGGCGCGCCTGTTCACGAACCGCGGAGACGCCGCGCTGGACGACGCGCACGAAGGCGATCTGCCGAAGATGCGGACGAACTTCACAAACGCCCTCGCCATGCTGGCCGGCAGCCTCGACGAGCTGATCCTGACGCAGACGTCGGCGCTGGCCGACGCCGTGAGCCGCGTGGCGACCTCGGTCCTTGCGGCCCGGGCGCGGCTGCGGCCGGGACGGTCATTCCCGCGCCGGTCCCAAAAACCCGTCGGAAAGTGGCAGCGGAGACGACACCAGACCGCGTGACCTGAAACCGAACCTTGCCGGAAAAGGGGCGAAGCCGCTCCGGAAATGGCGCGCCCCCTTAAGGAAATGACGCCGAATCGTTAAGGAAATGCCATTGCTCCTCCGTCCGCCGCTGACGCGGCGCCCGCCCTTCATGTTCCCGCTGTCGCGGGCGTAATGCCGACAACCGGATTATGCCGTGTTCGCGGCCCAAGGATTTGATTTTCCTTTCCTTTCTGCCGTCGTTTTCGGCATAATCACAGCGACTTCGGGAAGGCCAGCAGGGTGTCGTCGGGCTTGAACCGGCCAGGCTTGACGTCGACCGGGCGGGTCCTCTCCATGGCCTTTTCCTTGATCCGGAGGTCGGCGTGCAGGTAAACCTGCGTCGTCTCGGCCGATTCGTGGCCGAGCCAGAGGGCGATCACCGTGCATCCGACGCCGTCGTGCAGCAGCGCCATTGCTGCACTGTGGCGAAGGCTGTGCGGGGTGACCTTCTTGTCCCCGAGCGACGGGCAGGTCTTCGAAGCGGTGCGGCAATGCCGGGCGACCAGGCGCTCGACCGCGTCGCGGCTGAGCGGTCCGCGCCGGTTGCTGGGGAACAGCGGAGCGTTCTCCGGACCGCCCCGTTCGTCGATCCAGGCTTCGAGGATTTTCACGGTGTCGCTCCGCAGAGGCGTCGCGCGGTCCTTGCGACCCTTGCCGCGGCATCGCACGTGGGCGCCGGTTCCGAGCTCGACGTCCCCGATCCTGAGGCCGGTCAGCTCCGACACCCGAAGGCCGGTCTGGGCGGCGAGCGCCTTGATCTCGTCCTCCGTGAGCCAGGTCACGTTGGCCTTGTCGTGACGCTTTCCGGGCAGCTGCAGGATCTTCTGGCAATGGTGCAGGACCTGGGGTTCGTTGACGGCGACATGGCTGAAGAAGGACCGGATGGCGGCAAGGCGCAAGTTGCGGCTCTGGACACTGTTGCCGCGTTCGGTCTCGAGGTGTTCGAGAAAGTCCGTGACCAGGTCGATGCCGATGTCCGACACGTCCATGTCCTCCGGCGCCTTTCCGCACTGCGCCTTGGCGAAGTTGACGAGCAGCCGGAAGCTGTCCCGGCAGCTTGCGATCGTGTTGGCGCTGGCCCCGAGCTGGCCGGCGAGCCGTTTGGTGAAGAACCGCTGCACGAGCGGCGCCAGCGGCGTCGGCAAGGTTCCGGTCATGACGCGCCTCCGTCCCCGAGGGTCCGCAGCCCGCGCTCGCTCGCCAGGGCCAGCAGTTCCGGCACGGCCTCGATGTGCCACCACGTGCCGGACGGCATTGCGTGTCCCAGGTATGCGCTCAGCTTGTACATCTCCGCGTCCACGTCACGCCCCTTCCGGAACCAGTCGAGGATCGTTCTGGAAGCCATCGCGTGGCGCAGATCGTGGATGCGCGGCCCGCGGCCCGGCGGGAGTGGGCGCAGGCCGATCGCCTGAACGACCTCGAGGAAGTTCCCTTGAGCTCTCCTGACGCTTGCGCGCCTGCCGCTGTCGGCCCGAAAGAGCGCGCCGCTGCCGGCATGGGCGACGGCCCGGTCACGGAACCCCTGGTATGCCTGCAGCTTCGCGACCACGCAGCGGGTGACAGGAATGACGCGGCTTCTCCCGTTCTTGCCGCGCCGGACGAAGAGGGTGGCATCCACTGCGTCGACATCCCGGTCATCGAGCCCGAGGGCTTCCCCGACCCGGAGACCGGTCGCGGCGATCAGGCCGAACAGGGTCGAGCAGGTCGCGCCGCGCAGTCCGGACCGCGAGGGCAGCGCAGCCGCCGCAGCCACGATCCGCCCGATCTCCGCCTCGCTGCAGATCCAGGGCCGCGGACGCGTGCGGCACTTCCGAACCAGCCCTTTGGGCGGAATTTCGTGCCGTCCGTCAATGCCTTGCAGCCAGGTTGCAAAGCTGCGCACGGCGCCGAGCCGGATGGCCCACGTGTTCGGGCCCGCCGATCCGAACGCGGCCTTCCAGCGCAGGAACAGGTCCGTCGTGATCCGTTCGGCGCCCTCGGCGTCGGCAAAGGCGACGAACGGCTTGAGGGTTTCGCTGGCCGACGCCGTGCCGGCCCCGAAACGGCGGCGATGGTCGAGATACTCCGAGAGCAGGGTGGAGAGCGACGTCATGATCCGGCCTCCGTGACGGGCTGCGGCACGGGCCGGGGACGCGCAAGCGGGCGCAGGGCCTCGATGTCGTGCCGGGCGCAGACCGTCGTCGTCCTCGCCGATTCGTGGCGCAGCATGTTGCCGATGTCGGCCAGCGGCATTCCGTCCTGCAGCAGGTTCATGGCCAGGGAATGCCGGAAGACATGGCAGCGAACCTTTCCCCCGGGCGGCGCGACGCCGGACGCCGCGTGGGCCTTGTGCAGCGCGCTCCCGATCGAGAAGGCGGACGTGAATCGTGGGAAGGGCGGCAGCACGCTCACGAACAGGCGCCGCGAGCGTCCCCTTCGTCCGCGGCGGATCCAGCCCACGATGGCCTCGCCGACGTCAGCCGGAAGCGGCATGGCCGTCTGCCGCCCGCACTTGCCGCGGACCAGGATCTCGCCGGCCTGCCAGTCGATGCCGTCGAGCCGGATGGCGGGTCAAGTCCTGGCCGCGCAGGCCGAGCCGGGCCATCGTGAGCAGCATCGCATGGTCGCGGCGGGCGATGGCGCTGTCTCCCTTGGCGGCCGCCAGGACACGATCAGTCTCTTCACGCGACAGGTGCCGCGTCGGTGCGGGCGACCGGGGAGCGGGAACGCTCGGGACGCAGGGAACCAGGTTCCGCCCGGTCCGCCCGGTCGCGAACAGGAACCGGAACAGCGATCGCAGGGCTGTGGCCGCGGCTCTTGCGCCGGCAGGACCCGTTTCGCCGGCTGTCCCGAAATGCGCGACGATGTCGGCACGGGTGATGGCGTTCAGGTCGCCGGGCGCTGAATCGCCAAACCGGAAGGCCAGGAAACCGCGGGCCCTGCCTCGACGCGACCTGATCGTGCCGGGCGCCAGCCCGCACCGGGTGCGCAGCCAGCCCCCGCAGTCCGTCATCAATGCCTCCAGGGCTGTCTGCGCCGGTTCCGGCGGTTGCGGCGCGGCCACGATGGCGTTCTCCTTGACGAGCCAGGCGATGAACCGGCCCAGGACCGAGGCCCAATTGCGCCGGCCGTGAACCGAGAGCCGCGCCGGCAGCGGCTCCCGGACCTGCGCAAGAACCGACCCGTCAACGCCGTCCGGCGTCGTCAGCCCTCTGCGCCCCGCCTCGGCGCAAAGCCAGTCGACGGCAGCAGCGCAGTTCCTGACGGTGCCGGTCTTCAGGCCAAGCGACAGAAGCGAGGCCAGAAATGCATTGCGCAGGGGAAGCAGCCAGTCCGGCATCTCCTCTCTCGGCAGCGGGATCCCGGATGAGTCCGATTGCACCATTGTCGTTCCTCCATTGATGAAAGTTGGAACGGACAGAATTGCACGATTTGTGCGGATGCCTGCGGGCCGGACGCCGAAACGATCCTGCGGCCTGTCGAAACCGCACCGCCGACCCGCTCAGGCGTGGGCGCAGCGGGACTGAAGATCCTGAAGTCGCTGTGATTATGCCGAAAACGACGGCAGAAAGGAAAGGAAAATCAAATCCTTGGGCCGCGAACACGGCATAATCCGGTTGTCGGCATGTCGGGCGAAGGGGGCCACGCCGATCAGCGCGGCGGCCTGGCGGTTGCCGATCGCGCCGAGTTCGCCCATCCACGCGATCAGGGACGCCGCGGTGACGGGACCGATGCCCGGCGCCGAGGTCAGGATGCTGTGGCTCTCGGCCTACTCCTCCGCGCCGGCCATCAGCTCCTCGATCCGCCGGTCATACCCGCGGACGCCGGCGTCCACTCCATCGCTCTTGTTTGGCCGGTAACGAAGAGCTGACGCGCCTGGGAAAAGCGCTGGACGAGGAGGAGTCGTTCGCATCCTCGGCGGTGACGGCGTACCGCCTGCTGCTCTACACCGGTGCGCGGCTGTCGGAGATCCAGACCCTGAAGTGGGAGTATGTCCGGGGCAACCGGATGCACCTGCCGGACTCGAAGACCGGCGCCAAGACGATCCCGCTCAACGGGCCGGCGCTCGAGGTCCTGGCCAATGCCGAGCGGATCGAGGGCAATCCGTATGTCATCGCGGGCGCCAGGGAAGGCGAATGTTTGAAGGACCTACAGAAGCCCTGGCGGCGGGTGCGCAAGGCGGCCGGGCTCGACGACGTGCGGATCCATGATCTTCGTCACACGTTCGCCTCAGAGGCGGTGATGGCGGGCGAGAGCCTGCCGACGGTGGGGAAGATCCTCGGCCACACCCAGACCCAGACCACTGCGCGCTATGCCCATCTCGCTGACAACCCTCTGCAGATCGCCTCGGACCGCGTGGCTTCGTCCCTCAAGAAGGCCATGGACGGTTAGGAATTGGGGAGGCCTGTCGTTGGCCTCGACCATCGCTTCCGCCTCGCCGTACACATCCCGTCCTGTGCCGACAGCTTCGCGAGCCCGCACGGAAGATCGCCGATCGGATCGAAATCTTGATGCACTCGATGGTATCTTTCGTGGATGCTGATGCACAGGTCTGCCAACCGCGACGCGTCACCGGCACGCCGATGTCCGCGAATCAGGACTACTTCCAGCATCGACGCGCCAACCGCGCGGGAGCTTCCTCACCTGCCCCGTCCCGATCAAGTCGTAACGTTGCGACCTGATCGAGGCGAGAACACGACAACCTGATGACGCAGCTGTCTCAGAGGTTCTTGGAGGAATAGGCCCCCTGCATTGCAAGCCGCGACCACAAGTGGAGAGAGGCATCCGGTGAGATGGCATATCCTGCCGGCGCAGGGCGTCCCTGATGGTATGCGGCCGTACGCCCACAGCACCAGTAATTCTAATTTTGGATTTTTGAGTTTTTAACGTGTTATATCACAACGGTTTTTTGGCCCCGGGGAGATTTTTTTTCGCCGCAAGCGGCTGCGCGCCGGCGACGCCCCGACGGCGGGCGAATCACCTGCCGCCGGCTCCTGGGGAAAAGGCGCGGAGAAGACCTTTAAGTTATTGTTTTTGCTTACATTTGTACAAATTTTTGATATGTGCATAATGCGGCGCCATGTCCCCGCTGGCCGGATACATCGCCGACATGCGCGAACTCTGCGCGTCCGCCCCGGACCGCAGGACGGGCGCCAACGCCCGCCTGGAGATGGCCGACATCGGAATGGCGGCCTTCGCCGTCTTCTTCCTGCAGTGCCCGTCCTTTCTGGCCGCCCAGACACAGCTCCAGTCCCGCCAGGGCCGGTCAAACGCCGAGACCCTGTTCGGCATCAGTCACCTGCCCTCCGACAACCACATACGCAAAACGCTCGACGGCGTTCCGCCTGAGCATTTCGATCCCGTCTTCGCGCATGTGTTGAACGAACTGGAGCGCGGAGGAGCCCTTGACCGGCTGCGCCGGCTTGACGGCCGGCTGCTGATCGCCCTTGACGGCACCGAGTGTTTCACCTCCCGCCGGATCGGCTGCCGGAACTGCTCGCGGCGGAGGCTGGCCGACGGCGGGACCCAGAATCACCACTCCATGCTCGCCGCCAGCATCGTCGCTCCGGGCACATCGCACCTCCTGCCGCTGCCGCCGGAGTTCATCCGCCCGCAGGACGGAACCGAAAAACAGGACTGCGAGATCAGCGCCGCCAAGCGCTGGCTGCGGCGGCACGGATCCGGCCTGAGCCGGCTGAGACCGGTCTGTCCCGGCGACGACCTCTACTCCCGCCAGCCGTTCTGCGAGGCCGTCCAGGCCGCCGGGGGCAGTTTCCTGCTGACCTGCAAGCCAAACCCGCACACAACTTTATACGAATATATTCAAGGGGCTGAGACCGAAACGCTGACCCGGACCGAAGGCCGGGGAAAGAAAAGGCGGCTGTTCCGTTACCGCTGGATGAACGGTGTGCCGGTCCGCGACGGCGCGGACGCCCTGACCGTCAACTGGTTCGAAGTCACCGTCACCTCGCCCGCCGGCAGGCGGCTCTATCACAGCAGCTTCGCCACCGACCTCGATGTCAGCGCCGGCACGGTCGCCGGACTCGCCGGCTGCGCCCGGGCCCGCTGGAAAGTCGAGAACAACACCATCAAGGCGCTCAAGGACGGGTATCATCTCGAGCACAATTTCGGCCATGGAGATTCGACCCTCGCCAGCGTGCTCGCGGTTTTCAACCTGGCCGCTTTCCTGATGCAGAGCGCATGCGACCTCGTCTGCGACGGCTGGCGGGAGGCCCGGGCAAAGCTCGCCGCCCGCTGCCGGCTTCTTGACAACCTAAAGTTCCTGACCGTCTACGCCGTGCACGACGGCTGGGACGCCATGCTGCGGACAATCATCACCGGCGAGCCGCCCGCCGCAAAACCTCCGTGACCGGCCCCGGCGAAACCAGCCGCCCCCGCCGCGCCGAAACCGAAACCCCAGCCGAAAAAAACAGTCAGAAATCAAAGAAAGCAGCCGATGAACCCATAATTAGAATTACTGCCACAGCACCAGTAATTCTAATTTTGAATTTTTGAGTTTTTAACGTGTTGTATCACAACGGTTTTTTGGCCCGGGGAGATTTTTTTCCGCCGCAGGCGGCTGCGTGCCGGCGGTTCCCCGGCGGCGGGCGAATCACCTGCCGCCGACGCCGCTCCGGCCGCCGGCTCCTGGGCAAAAGGCGCGGAGAAGACCTGTAAGTTGTTGTTTATGCTTACATTTGTACAAATTTTCGATATGTGCATAATGCGGCGCCATGTCCCCGCTGGCCGGATACATCGCCGCCATGCGCGAACTCTGCGCGTCCGCCCCGGACCGCAGGACGGGCGCCAACGCCCGCCTGGAGATGGCCGACATCGGAATGGCGGCCTTCGCCGTCTTCTTCCTGCAGTGCCCGTCCTTCCTGGCGGCGCAGGCGCAGCTCCAGTCCCGCCAGGGACGGTCCAACGCCCGGACCCTGTTCGGCATTGAACGGCTGCCGACCGACAGCCACATCCGCAGCGTGCTCGACGGCGTGCCGCCGGAGCGCTTCGATTCCATCTTCACCCGGACCGTCGACCGGCTGGACCGCCAGGGCGCCCTTGACCGGCTGCGCCGGCTTGACGGGCGGCTGCTGATCGCCCTTGACGGCACCGAGTATTTCACCTCCTGCAGCATCGGCTGCCGGAACTGCCCGCAGCGGAAACTGGCGGACGGGCGGACACAGAACTTCCACGCCGTGCCCGGCGCCGGCATCGTCGCCCCGGGAACCTCGCGCCTCCTGCCGCTGCCGCCGGAGTTCATCCGCCCGCAGGACGGGGCTGAGAAACAGGACTGCGAGATCAACGCCGCCAAGCGCTGGCTGCGGCGGACCGGATCCGGCCTGGCCCGGCTGAGACCGGTTTATCTCGGCGACGACCTCTACTGCCGCCAGCCGTTCTGCGAGGCCGTGCTGGCCGCCGGCGGAAGCTTCATCCTGACCTGCAAGCCGAGCTCGCACACAACGCTTTACGAGTATATTCAAGGGGTTGAGACCGGCTGTCTGACCCGGACCGAGGGCCGGAAAAAGAACAAGCGCCGGCTGCGCTGCCGCTGGATGAACGGTCTGCCGATCCGCGACGGAAAAGACGCGCTGGAAGTCAACTGGTTCGAAGTCACCATCACATCGCCGTCCGGAAAGCGGCTCTGCCGCAACAGCTTCGCCACCGACCTCCCGGTCGGCCCGGACAGCGTCGCCGAACTGGCCGACTGCGCCCGGGCCCGGTGGAAAGTGGAGAACAACACCTTCAAGGCTCTCAAGGACGGCTACCATCTCGAGCACAACTTCGGGCACGGCAAGGAAACCCTGGCCAGCCTGCTGGCGACCTTCAACCTGATCGCGTTCCTGATGCAGAGCGCCTGCGACCTGGTCTGCGAAAGCTGGCAGGAGGCCCGGGCAAAGCTCGCCGCCCGCTACCGGCTTCTTGACAACCTGAAGTTCCTGACCGCCTACGTCGTGCACGACGACTGGGACGCCGTGATGCGGACAATCATCACCGGCGAACTGCCGGAAAAGCCTCCGTAACCGGAAACGGCAGCCCCGCCCCTTCCGCCGAAACACAGCAGAAATCCGCCCGGAAACGCAGCCGAAAATGAAGAAAAAACCGATGTGAACGCATAATTGGAATTACTGCCACAGCACGAACGTCATTGACAACGTCAATTTTAACGTCTATCTTTGCATTGATCGAAATGTCATGTATACGACGTGTGGAGATCCACGATGGCGACAGCACGCGCGCAGTTTCCCCGAACGGTCAGGGCCGCACCTGAGCCGCTTGGGTGGTATCTCCGACCCTCCTATATGGACCATCGGGCGATCGTGGACGCGGTGTCGCATGGCTCGGTTGGTCTATACGGGGTGGTCTTCGATCCTCTCCATGAGGATCGGCATTCTGAGTTGCGTGACTTGATGGTTGAGCGAAATCGCGACGCGATTCTTGATCTGCGAACACAGGAACTAGGATCGGTCGGGGCTTCCACAAGCGGTTGTCGACGTTGCCATGGGCGTTGGATCGCCCGCATCGCCCAGAGGACTTCGATTACGTAAGTGCTCGTCGTATGGTCGATCGGATGGCTCAGTTCGTTGTGGAGAAGCGCTACATCGAAAGCGCGAATAGCCCTTGGTTGGATATCGATGCGCGTTCGACAGCGCACTTGCGCCACTACCTGAATGCAGCCGGTGCCCGAAATGTACCGATTTTCTACTCCCTAGCCCTACCGTGTCATGATAAATCGGCGCGGCAACGGGTCATTCCTCCTGCTGCAGCGCATGCTTCTGGCCGGCCCGGAACCCGATCCGGTGGCCGAGCGCGGCGCTTGAGAGCCGGGCTGGGCCATGAAATCGGTCGTGAAGTCGGGTTCCGGGACGGCCAGAAGCATGCACTGAGAGCCAAGGGATAGAACGTTGCTATGCAGAGTTATGTATACTCGGTAGCCCTAGCCATGTCTTACACGGTATTTCGGGTAGCCGAGGAACGAGGCGCCATCATCGAGCGGTTGGCACAGCTGCCCATCGACTGCTTGTGGATAAAGGTCTCTCAAAGCGGGACACCAACGCACGCCGCGGTTCGGAATCTGGTACATGGCACTGCGCAGTTTCACTCCCTTGGGGTTCCGCTGGTCGGAGACATGATGGGTGCGCTGCGCGGCCTTAGTGCCATGGCGTTCGGTGCAGTGGGAGGTATATGCCACGGGGTGACGCAGAAGGAAGGGTTCAGCGCAGGTTCGCTGACGCGGCCTGCGAGGTCAGGCAGCAAGGGGTTCACGCGACCTACTGCAATCTACTTGGCTCCCCTGGGCATTCACCTTACGAAGGAGGAGGCAGCGGCCTTCTTTAAGGCACATGGCTCGAAGTCCCGATTCGGCTGCAGGGTGAAAGAGTGCTGTCCGAAGGGTTGGACCGATTTGTTGGACAACCCCGTCCGACACAGCGTGTTCCAGCGCTCGCTCGAGATACAGCGTCTCAGTAACGTTCCGGAGCACCACCGGGCACTGCAATTTCTTGAAGAAACAGTGCGGCCCGCGACGGATGCGGCGGTCTTCTCGGAGTCTCTGTCATTCGATACGAAGGAGCATCTGGTCAAGCGGTTGAGTGACAACAGGAAGAGGCTCGAGCGTCTTCGTGTTGGTCTAGGAAGATTTGTGCAAGAACGCCGAGTCGTTTCGTTCTCACGGATACCTCCGCGCCGTGCAATGCGGGATTGAGTAAAGTTTCTCGCGTGACCGACAAACGACAGGAGGAAGGCAATGACGAATGCGATCGCGGAAAGAAGCGTGGTGGCGGCAAAACTTGAGCTCTTGAAGAGCCGGGCCGCCATTCGGGCCGTGGATGTTGCGAATATGCTGGGGACCACGCCCGAGACAGTGTCTCGGTGGAACCAGGGGCGAGCCTACCCTAGGCCAAACAAGGAAAGCCTTCTTGTGGATCTGGAGTACGTCGTCGAACGGCTGTCGGAATTCTATTCTGATCCGCGTACGGCGCGGGCATGGTTGTACTCTAGGCACAAGTATTTCGACGGACTGCGACCGGCTGACTTGATTCAGGAAGGCCGAACTGAAGAAGTTCTAGAAGCCATACAGACGATGGCTGACCCCACCTACACGTAAATGTCGGAGTCCGCCCCAAATGCTGGAACGCGACCCCGACTTGTTGGAATACCTCGAGAATCGCTCAGCACGACCGTTCGAAGATGTAGTTTATAGGGTAGTGTGGGCCGACAATAGTCCCGTGCAGGGTAGCAGCGCTGCGCGAGGGAGGTGGAGTAGTCCGGACGGCCAGTTTGAAGTGCTTAATACTTCATTAGTGGCGGATGGGGCCAACGCAGAATTCGAAGCCTTTTGGTCCCTGTTCGAGCAACGGCCGGATAAGAAGGCAGTGAACTGGAAGCTGCGAGTGCGGTTGAACCGGGTCGCTGAACTGGACTTCGGAGTGCTGGCGCGACTCGGCGTGCGGCAAGTGGAATATGGCAACCGGGATTATTCGTGCACACAGAAGATTTCCGACGCTCTGCACTACTTGGGTTATGATGGGTTGATTGTACCTTCTGCTCGCTACGACTGTAGCAATCTCATCGTTTATGTACAGAATCTGGACCGGGTTTGCATCGTAGAGGAAAACGAAACACGGGTTTTTCGATGGACCTGTTAGAATGGTGATTTGTTTGGTGGAAGGCTCAAGTGACGACTGTTCCAACCAGTATCAGGGCGCAAATTCGCCCGGCAACACAAAAAGGCAGAGTATCAGTGGATGAAACGTTGGCGAAATTGAAGTATTCTGGAAAGAAGATCCATTGCTAGTCTGATAACGTACGTGCCCCATACTTTCACCACCCTACGTCACCCAATAGAGAAAATCCTTGAGGCTGAGCATTTTCTGGCGTGTATGATTAAGTCATCTGGACTAGAATTTCAATTCGAACTAAATGCTTTTCTTTCTGCGAGCCGCAGCGTCACTTTTGTTCTTCAACAAACTATTGCTGACGTGCCAAACTTCGCAGTTTGGTACAAAACTCAGCAGGCTCGCATGAGAGCTGATGAGGCAATGCGCTTTTTCTTGGAATTGAGGAATTTTTCCCAAAAACGAGGCCCAGTTTCCATCGTGGGCGGCTCTTGTCCGGAAGGTCGATGGACCTATCGTTTCATTGGTCGGCCGCACGCAGTACCGTCCGACCTGATAGGCCGAGACGTTTGTTCATGTTGCGCGACGCACTTGGCGAAACTGGCTGCCCTCCTACTTGAATGTGCTCGCGTCTTCCCTTTTATTCCTGTCCCAGCCGCGCTTTTACTGAAGAAGGAAGGGTAGAGCTAGGATACGGCTGGCGCGATGTTGAAGCCGCATTGGGATTGCCCGAAGGATATACGGAGGTCGGAGAAGTCTCTACGGTCGACAAACTACGCATCCTCAGTCGGGAGATAGAACCTATGGATGAGAAATCCATTCAGCGCATCGCCGCCGGAGATCTACGCACCAATGGTTTTCCGCTTGAGTTCCCCGACACGTCCGACACCGACCTCGTCGACGACATTGCTACCATGTTGAATCCGAGCGACATCAATATAAAGCACTCCCGCAACGTGTTTTTGGCCGGAATTATAAGGCGCATCAACGATATTGAGTCAGAATAGTATTCGTCGTCACTTGCGATGGGAAACGGACGTCCTTTTGCTTGCATAGGGTGCGGTCTAACCTCCAAATCTCATAGTCCCCTCGAGCCCGGCTCTAGTTAGAAATTCGTAGATGCGACCCGGGAGCACGACCTCGTGAACGCGTGGGACTGCGGGAACGTCATCGAGGCGGTGGGCTCGGCATTCCGATTCCTCGCGAGGGCGTTATCTTGGACGGCACCCAGCTCGCCTGGGAGTTCGAGGAAAGGCGCTAGCCTGAATTACCACGCCTGTTTAAGATGTGACAGATGAAGGGTTTCACGGCCCGAATTCCAGCTTCAGGTCCCGGCCTTCGAGCCATGGCAGGACGGTTTCGGTGTCGGCGAGGCCGGCGTTGATCATGAAAGGGTTATTCGCCCGCCGCCCGAAGCGGACGCGGACGGTTTTCTCCGAGATGGTGACGGCGGCGGCGGTGTCGATGAAGCTGCGGAACAGGGTCCTTGCCCGCGCGGTTCTGTGCCCGTTTCCGATTCTGTTCGCCAGCAGCCTGTAGAGTCCGCTCGCCATGAGGGTGAGCTGGAGGTCGGTGTTGATGCGCATGGGCACGGCGGCGGAGAGCGCGTCCATATGGTGCGATCTTCGTACTCCATCTTGAGACTTCCGGATACGATCAAAAACATCTCGTCTTCGTCGTCGTGCTGATGCCACACATTCTCGCCCTTCAACTTTGCAACCTTTATGAGTTGGCCATTTACCTGACCAACGACCCGAGGAAACCAATAGTCGTCCAAGGCAACCTCCGTTGGAGTAATGACTTCACGATCCGAGGTTATCATGTCCGTCTCCATTTGCTCTACTGATAGCCCCCATAGCACATGAAGCACAGCCACGCGAATGCGCAACAAGGGCTCAAAGCAGTCAATTGACCATTTTCGTCGAATGTCTGCTTTGCCACGCATAGCGCTCCTTCGGCTTCCACCAAACCACGGCAAGTAATCTGGGAAGACCGAAGGCTTCAGTCCCAGTCCGGGTCTGCAGGGGCAGGGGACCCGACCGCGTTCTCGAGGTCCAGCCCTGCTGCCAGCAGAATATCTTCACGATGTTGAGGCCCAACCAGTTGAACTCCAACTGGTGAGCCGTCGCGTTCACCAGTTGCAACTGACAGCGCGGGCAGACCAAGCGCAGGAATGGCTCTCTGGGTGAGCTGTGCCTTAAAGACTTGTGCGAAGTCTTCTTCGGAGGCCACATCCTTTTGCTGGGGGAATGGCAATTCGCCCGAAACAGGACAGATCAGGACAGGATAGTTCTGAAGGAAGGATCCCCATTCCCTGATCAGACCTGCGCGGGCCTGCAACGCTTCCATCAGGCTGTCGAACCCAACCATACCCGCATCTTTGGACATCTGTGTGAACACGAACTGCGAGTCTGGTTCTCCCTCCCGTTCGATCAGATCCCCGGCACCGAATTGGGTTTCTGCCATCCAGAGACACGCGTTGATTTCTGCTGCGCGCCGCATCGGCGGGCTGTCAATTTCATCAACTGTCCAACCTGCGGCCCTGAGCTTTTCGGCGGCCTCAATCAATGCTGCGCGAACCCCATCGGCGACATTCATTCCGTCGGGGGCAATTGCCAGTGCAGCTCTCTTCGGGAATTCGCCGTTCCTGAGAGGCGTCGGGGCGTACCAGGGATCCCGTGTATCCAGCGTCGACATGGCCGCCAGAGCCAGTTCCAGATCCGAGATGGTGCGTGCGATCGGGCCCGAGACAGCCATGAGCTGCGCTCCGATGAAGCGATCCGGCGCGCTTGCGTTGTAGGCGGGGATTCTCCCCAAAGTGGGACGTAGTCCGTGCAACCCACAAGCATAGGCGGGATAGCGGATCGAGCCCGCGATGTCGGTGCCATGACCGACAGCACATATGCCCGCAGAAACGGCTGCAGCAGCTCCACCGGAGGATCCACCGGGAGTGATAGATCTGTTGCGGGGGTTCAGTGTCTGACCGTGGATTTTGTTGTTCGTGAACCAGCGCAAAGAAAAGGCCGGCGTGTTGGTTCGCCCGATAATGACGCCGCCTGCCTTGCGGATGTTGGACACCACCGGGCTGTCTTCCGCAGCTAGAAGATCCTTCAGCAAGCCGACGCCGTTTGTGGTCGCATGTCCTTTCTGGTCGACGTTCACCTTTATGGTAACCGGAACCCCGCAGAGAATTCCGGGATCATCGCCACGGGAAATGCATTCATCGACCTGCCGGGCAGCTTCCAGTGCTTCCTCCGGAAACTCCTGAACCACGGCATTGATTTTCGGGTTCACCGCGTCGAGGCGACTGAGATGCGCCTCTGTGACCTCGGTGGCTGACAGCTCGCGGGCGCGAACCGCTCCGGCGATCTCGCTGGCCGATAATTCCCAGATTTGACCCATTCAATCCTCTCACTGTTGACGCCGTGCCCCCTCCATGGGTAACCAAAGCCAGGTCCTTTGGGCCAGGATCTTTACTTTGACTGTATAAGTAAATTCGGGAGATTAAAAATGAACAAGCAAAAACCAATCCCCCCCCCCAACAGAGAGCCACGACCATGCGTATCCCCGTCATCATGTGCCACGGAATTTCGGACCAGGGCGACTATCCTCTCAGCGAAGAGCATTTCAACACGCTGGTGCAGATCGCCGCCGACATGGAGTTCACCTCCATCAACTACGACCAGCTTCATGCCTGGCACAGCGGCGGTGCTTCGTTGCCTGAGCGGCCGATAATGTTCGACTTCGACCATCCGATGAAGTCGATGCGTTACGAGGTGCACAAGGCGCTCGACCGGCATGGCTTTCGAGGCAATCTCTTCATCAACACCGGGCTGATGGAGGGTCGGGGCTCAATTCAACTACATCACGGGGAGAAAACGATGACCTGGGACGAGATCCGCGACCTGGTCGAATTGGGGTGGCACATCGGTGCCCATACCGTGACCCACCCGGATCTGTCGCAGCTCTCCCTGGAAGATCCGCAGGGAGACCGGCTCAAGGAGGAACTGGAGACCTGCGATGCCACCCTCGAAGAGCAGCTGGGTAAAGCCCCGCAGGATTTCGCCTTTACCGGCACCAGCTGGAGCACCATCGCCGCAAAGAGAGTGAAGGAACGGTATCGCTTCGGCCGGTTGTGGTTAATTGGTTCGATGGTCCAGGTGGACGGAGGCGAAATGCGGGTGGCGAAACTGTTAGGTGCCCAAGGGGATGACGAAGCGGACGGCGGCCCGCCCATGGCGGCGCGCTACATCGAGCGCGGGACCTCAGCGTACCTGTTGCCTTCGATTGAAATCCAGTCTCCGTTGCTGCACACGGAAGAGGCCTTCCACAGTTATCTGGAGGGGGCGTTGGTGTAGTTGAGAGCAAGGCCGATTCACAAATGAAAATTTTTTAAATTGGAATGGCAGGGTGAAAGGAGGAATATCTTGATAGTAGTAACGGGAGCAGCGGGACGAATGGGAAGACAAGTACTTCAGCGTCTGGTTGATGAAGGAACAGAGGTTCTTGGCACTGATAAGGTATCTTTTGATGACTCGCCCGCGCCATTCATTCAGGCCGACCTGCGCGATCCGGATAAGGCGAGGGAAGTGTTGAAGGGCGCCGATGCACTGATCCATATGGGGGCTATTCCAGGCCCTGCGTGCAAGGATCTTCATGAATACAACGCTGCGATACCTCCCGCAATCAGCCTCACCGAGGTTTTTGAGATCAATGTTCAAAGTGCCTTTAACATCATGATGGCGGCTTCGGATGAGAAAATACAACGGATGGTTTTTTCTTCCAGTGCATTTGCCATGGGGTGGGCGCACGATCCTTCGGCCTTTGTGCCCAAGTACCTGCCTCTTGATGAAGAACATCCCCTGATGCCTTTTGAGACCTATGGGCTATCAAAGCAGATAGGAGAGAAAATTGCGGGAATGATTTCGCGAAATTCTTCCATGTCCATAGCAAGCTTGCGCTTTACGAATGTAGCCTCTCCCGAAGTTCAGGCAGAATTCCCCTGGCCTGCGCCAACTCCTGAAGATCCGAGGACGCTGGTGATGTGGGCTTATGCAGACCAGCGAGATGTGGTAGAAATGCATCTTCTTGCCTTGCGAGGGGAGTTCGAGGGACACGAACCCTTTCTGATAGCTCAGCCCAAAACTCGTTTCCAAGAGTCCACGCTGGACCTCATCAGGCAGAATTTCGGGTCACAGGTTGAGATTCGAGGCGAACTTCAGGGAAACGCCGGTGTCATCAGTACCGAGAAGGCACAGCGCATGTTGGGTTTCAAGCCACGGCAGCGCTGGAACGAACCTTAAGTGGAGGAAGCTCATTAGTTTCATTCTTCACAGCGGCATAGCCCACCGCGGAATTTTCTTGGATGAATATTGAGGGGGGTCAAGCTAGTGGTCTGATTCTTTCTCACGATGCCAATTCCTGCAGCTTCTGGTGTCCCTTTTTCCACGCCTCCACGAGATCTTCGGGCTTCTTGCTCCAGCGGAACGGGCGGGCGTCATTGGCGTTGTGATGCTCGATGTGACCCTCGATCGCCGCAATGCGCTCGTCAACCAAATTGAAGATCGCGTGCTTGAGCCGCTGACGCGAGAGCTTGGAGAAGAACCCCTCGACGGCATTCATCCAGGAGGCCGAGGTCGGCGTGAAGTGAAACGTCCAGCTCTTGTGGTCCTTCAGCCATTCGTTGACCTCGGCCGATTTGTGGAAGGAGACGTTGTCGAGAATGACATGAACCGGGGTTCCGGGCTCGATCCCCCCGGCGGCCTGGTCAAGAAAGGCGAGGAATTCCTCCGAGCGGTGACGTTCGACCATCCGGCCGGTGACCTTGCCGGCGGCAACGTCAAGGGCCGCCATCAGGCAGGTTGTGCCGTTGCGCTTGTAATCATGGGTGCGGGTCCCGGGATGGCCGGGCTTCATCGGCAGGGGCGCCTGCGTGCGACCGAGCGCCTGTATCTGTGTCTTCTCGTCCACCGAGATGACGACAGCGTGGTCGGGCGGGTTGACATAGAGGCCAACCACGTCGCGGACCTTCAACTCGAACCTCGGATCGCGGGAGACCTTGAAGGTCCTGACCCGGTGCGGTTTCAGGCCGTTGCGCTTCAGGATGCCGAACACCGTCGAGACCCCGATCCCCAGCCTCTTCGCCAGCGCCCGCAGCGTCCAGTGACTGCTGTGCGGCGGCGGCGGCGACATCGCAAGCTCGATCACCTCCCTGACCTTCTCCTCCGATACCGGCTTGCGGCCGGTCTTGCCGGGGATGTCGTGAAGCAGGCTGTCAACACCCCCGACAAGGAAGCGGTCCCGCCAGCGCCAGACCGTCGGCTTCGACATGCCGGCGACCCGCATCGTCTGCGACAGGGCAAGACCGTCGCCGAGGTGAAGGATGATGTTCGCCCTTTGGACATGCTTGAGGATCGAATGCGGACCGGTCCTGATCTTCTCCAGGCGCTCCCGGTCTTCCCCGCTCAGAACGATCTGTCTTCTCCTGCTCTTTGCCATCTTGGTCCTGCTCCCGTTCGACAACTGTGCGGCATTCGCCGGGAGTGGTTGAATCATACTCCACGGGAAAATGGAATCCCCAAACGCGAACAGACCACTAGGGCCTGTTGACAATCAGGTTGCGGCGACCACGCCCGCAACGAGGTGAATCGCCGCCGCAAAGCTCTCGCCCGTCTTGTCGTAACGGGTCGCCACTGCCCGGAACTCCTTGATTTTCGCAAACAAATTCTCGATCTGGTGCCGCCACTTGTACATCTCACGGTCATGTTCCCGAGGATCCAACCGGTTCCTCCTCGCGGGAATCACCGCCTCGGCGCCGCGCTTCCGGAGTTCCCCGAGCAGCCAGTCCGCGTCGAACGCCTTGTCCCCGATCAAAGCTTCGAAGGGAAGATCCTCCAAAAGCTCCGGCGTCCCCACAATGTCGTGCGCCTGACCGGGAAGGATCACCAACCGCACAAGATCGCCAAGCGCGTCCGCAACCGCGGCGATCTTGCCGGTCAGGCCTCCCCGGGAACGGCCGATGCCCTGGCGGCGGGTCCCCCTTTTGCGCCCGCCGCTTTCTGGTGCGCCGAGACGACAGTGCCGTCAACACACACGCACTCGAAATCGAACTCGTCCGACTACGCGTTGAAAACACGCTCGAAAACACCCGAAACAGCCCAGCGGCGGAAGCGTTTGAACACGCTGTTCCAGTTGCCGAAGCGCGCCGGAAGGCCGCGCCGCGGCGATCCCGTCCGGATCCGCCAAAGCGCCGCCTCGAGAAACCGCCGGTTGTCCGCCGCGGTGACGCCGGGGTCGGTCGCCTTGCCGGGCAGCATGGGCTCGATCCGCGCCCACATGGCGTCGGTCAGCACCGTTCTGTCTGGATTCATTCGTCATTCTGCTCATCTTGCCTGTGCCGCCGTTCCGGCGGTCATTGAGACAAAAGTGGCGGAAATCCGCACAATTCGCAACCTGATTGTCAACAGGCCCTAGACTATCGCAAGGAATTAGCCGCGATAGAGGATCCAGAAGAACGATGGATCCAATACGACGCTATAGTCGCCGAAAGCTATGAAAATGCGAAAGCTTTACACGCGGCCAGCTATTTCGGGATTGATGATGTCATTGATCCCGCCTCTGTTGATTTTCGTCTACGGCCTCAGGGATTTGCTCGACCCCCGGTTGCGGGGCGCTGCAGGGCGCTTTGGCGGGTCTAAACAAAAGAGAGCCCAATGATTTCTAGGGAATACACATGAGTGTCTAGTCCCCAAGATCTGGGCCATTTCTGATTAGAGTTTCTGGCACCGGTGGCCACATGTTGAGCCCCTGATGTGGTCGGGTATGGTTGTACTGCCGGAGCCAGTGACTGATGACGATCTGAGCCCGTTTCGTTGTGGTGAACCTCTCGGCATTCAGGATTTCCCGGCGAAGTTCTCCGTTGAACCGTTCGTTGTATCCGTTTTCCCAAGTTGATCCTGGATAGATGCGGATCGGTTTGATGCCGACCCTTACCAACCAACTCTGCATCGCTTCGGCCACGAACTCGGGGCCATTGTCTGACCGGATGTATTCGGGAGTGCCGTGGCGCAGGAGCAGCGGGTAAAGCGCTTCAAGAACATCTCCAGCGCTCATTTTGTTGCGAACCGTCTCGGCCAGTGCCTGCCCGGGTATACTCATCCAGAACGGTCAGTATCTTGTAGCTGCGCCCGTTGCTAAGTTTTTCATGGACGAATTCAATGGCCCAAACGTGGTTTGCATGGTTCGGGCGCAACCGGATGATCGAACTGTCCTTGTGATAGAGCCGCCTGCGCTTCTTTTGGCGCTGCGAAAGCCGCAGTCTTGTCAAAGGCTCCCGCATTCCTGGTTCATCAAGGCCAGCAGTGTCTTGGCAGAGAGACCGGCTACATCAGGATCGTTTATGTGTGCGTCGATTTCGTGGATATGCGACGGGCGTTGATATCGCTTCCTCAAAGTGTCAAGAAATGCCGTGTCCGCCTCGGGATCGAAAAATGGCTGCCCTTGTCGGTCGTACGCTGAAAACCCCTTCAATGGAACAATGATTTCAACCTCTCCGCGCGCCTTGTTGAGTTTGGAAGCAACGAACTCTGCAATCCGGACGTTTTCCTCAACCGAACTTCGCACGAGCGACACATGGGGCGTGTGTTCTATAATATTTCGCGCTCTTTTTTCGGCCGGGATCGTCTCGGAGGCACCGAAGTTGATCATGTCGATTGCGCCGGGAAGGATCACCTGAGGTATCCCGGCTTCACAAGCCGCATCCAATCGGTCCGGACCAGCGGTCCGCAGTCCACCGCATATCTCATCGGTGATTTCGGTGGTCGTGAGATCCAGAACGGCCTGGATTTTCTTTTCTCGGATGAGATCTTCCATAGCGCGGCCTCCTATGCCGCGCGCGTGAAACGGAAGGACCTCCGTGCCGCCGCCGCGAAGAATCTCAATTGCGGCATTCGCTGCCGGCGTCGTTGCACCAAATGAGGTCAGTCCGATAACTGGCTTGTCGGATTGACGGCCTTTTGCTGTGCTTTGGTCTTTGTCAAGTGCGGCGACGATCCGTGCCGATCGACGAAGGACGTCTTTGATCAATGGGTTAAGATCCATCACATCCACGACGCTGTGAAAGAGGATCACGTCTTTGCCGCCCACAAAGGGGGTCGTGTCGCCTGACGCGACTGTCGAGACGAGCACCTTGGGCTGCCCAAATGGCATGCGCCTGAACACCTCCGCGGCAAAAGCTGCTCCTGTGCCTCCGCCGACTCCTAAGCAACCTGTCAGGCTGCCATCCGAGATCTTCTGCTCGACAAGCGCAGCCAAACCTCGCAGCATTGCGGCAATAGCGTAGGATCTGTGCTGCCGTTTGTTAAGCTCTTCGATGGATGTTCCGGCAAGCGCTGCAATCTCTTCGCGCGAAACGTCCGCGCTGATACCGGGCACCCCTTGAATTCCTGTGTCCACAATGAAGTGTTGGACGCCGAGCCTGCTCAGCTCGTCACGAAGAAATCGTGCTTCTTCGGCCTTGGTGTCAAGGGATACCGGCACCAGAATCCCACGGTTGTCGCCTGCCGCTTTCACCGCTGCTCCGAACAAGTCGAATACGGACCAAAGGCCGCATTCACAGTCATAACATGGGTTATCCGAATATATTCGTTCGCCTCGGGAGACATGGTCGAATACTGGCCGGAGTTGATCGGGCCGATATAGATTTTCCGACCCTTCAGATCATTCCAGTCTTCGACTCCAGACTTTTCGAAGGCAAGGATATGATAGATTTCGCCCGGCTTGTTGAAAACATACCGGATGTTCGCGGCAATCTCGTCGGCGCCTTCGAGGTTCTTGAAGATCCCTTTTTGGTTTTGCATCGCCGCATATGGCGAGAAGGCTGCATTCGTGAAGTCGGTATTTCCGCGCCCGACCTCAACCATGAATTTGGTCGTCACAATACCGGCGGCGACCTCGATCTCGTGGTCGATGTACTTGCTTATGATCGATGTTAATGGCGCCATGTCTGCAAATGGTGTCGATTCAGGAGTGTTTGTTGCTGCACGGAAGGTTTCCGCGCCGACCGCCTACGCAAGCTATACTGCCGCAACAGTCGCGGCAGCCAGTCCCGAGGTTCGATCTCGCAGTAGGTTTGGCATTTCTTCCTCACAGGATCTGGAGCGCTTTTGTTGCTAATGGTCTGATCAAAGGGGCTGGCAGGCGAATTATGAATGCCTTCGATCAACGAGCGCCGGTCCAAAAGACACATCTGACGCGAATTAATCCCGGTGTAGCACGCGTTGGGATCTTGAGAATCACGACGCTGGCTTGATCTTGCAGTGGCCGGATACAACCCGATCAAGGGTGTGTGTAAATTTCCACGTCCTGACGATTTCTGAGCTCGGAGGGGCGGAACCCGGTGAACTTCTTGAACGTGTTAGAGAAGCCGAAAGAGCTTTGGTATCCAACCGCAAGTGCAACGAACTCCAGCTTCTCATTGGTGGTGGTCAAAAGATGCGCCGCGTGCCGAATACGCAGGAAGGTGACATGCTGCATGGGCGTTCGACCCAAGAGCTTGTGGCAGACTCTGCGCAGGTGCTCCGACGACATATTTGAAAGGTCCGCAAGCTCGTCGACCGACCAGGGATGTGCTAAATCCTCCTGAACCATCTGAAAGGTCGCGTAAATTCGACCGTACATCCGATCCGGAACAGCGAAGCGCTTGACATAGTCCGAGACCAGTTTCAGCCATAACCCGTCGAAGTGGACGTTGTCCGCGCGAGCCACTTCTGCCCGCAGGCCCAGGATTGCATGCATCAATGACTCGGACCCGAATTGTCCGTACAGCGGCGTGATCGCATCTTTGGCGGAAATCGCGGCCTCATCACTGAACTTAACCCAGCAGAAGCTCCACCGCTCTCCTTCGATCGCATTGAACTCAAGCACTGAATTCTTGGGAGCAAACGACGCGAATCCGGGCTCATGCGTGCGCCGTCTGCCGTCTAACAGCATTTTACCGCGTCCCGATACCGTCGCCAAGAAGAATGCGCCTACCAGTTGCGGTCGGACGACTTTATAAGGCGTTGCCGCATCGCAAAAACCCAAGTGTAAGATGCTGTAGCCGTCGAGGGCCACACAATCGTCACGCGTGACAGGCATGCGGCGTGTGTTTTCGCCAATAATTCTGACGTTTTTTGCTTCGTTTTTTTCCGTAGGATACACGCAGCGCTCCGAAGCCATTGACACGAAACCAGTACCATTGGATTCCAGTCGAGCCAACTTTGAGTTTATCTTGATTTAGTGGCCTTTTTCCGTGTGTTGCAATCGCCGGAACTGTGCAGTTGGGGCCGTCAATGGCCGATGAGCATACGGCATCAGTTTCTATATTCTGCAAAGGCAGCTGCTTGCACAAGTACGGTGGGTTTATTGCAGTATGATGTGGATTGTGAGCATGTCAGTTTAAGATACTGTGGTTCACCCTTCTGGGATCATGCGGGGTTTCTCCCATCACGTGGACCAGATGAGGTCACAGGTGATAAGCAAATTCGCAAGCATTGCGTCCAGCATCTTGGCTATTGGTCTGTCTTTGCCGCAGGATTCGGGACATTTCCACCCTGCGTCCAAAGGCCTGCGGTCATGTTCATGAGCTGCGCGGTCGTTGTTCGGGCAGCGATCTCCCAACGTGAGAAGCCAGGGAGAGCGGTGTCGCACGTGATTTCAATCCTGGATCTGGCTATGCTGACGATAATCGGGGTTGGATGCTCTGTTTTCGCACCGGTTTTTGCGGATATCCGAGAAAACCACCTCACGCTGTCGAGCTTTGATGTCTGGATTGCCTCTCTTGCAGTGGGATCAATCATCGTCCTCGGTCGTCGAGCGTGGGGCTGGCCGATAACAATCGTGGCTCTGGTGTTTTTGGCTTTCCTTGTTCACGGCCATTTGCCGCCCAAAAGCATCTCGCATTTCGAACCAAAACACCCGCGGATCATTGAAACGGTTTGGCATAGTTACGGGGGCATTTTCGGGCAGGTCATCGGTTTTGCTGGTCGAGAGGATTGAGCCGATGCAAATTGTCTTGGCACTCTCCAGCTCGCTGCTGACTTTCTGCCTGAATGCGACTTGCTTGTCGGGCTTCGAGGTGCGGCGTCTCAACAGCGTCGAGATTGGCTTGCGAGCTATCGCGGCCTCGCTTCTATTATTTGAAAGCCAACTCGCGCTGGCCGGGTTGGCGCTGGCGGCCGGTAGCCTGGCCATCCATTACAGCAACTACTTCGCACGTATCACGTGCAGCGAAACATCATAGAATAGACAGGGTGACTATGGGTAACACTCAAGAAGAAGGCAAGGGTTTCGGCGTTTTCAACCATATCGGATTTGTTGTTGAGGATTTCGATCGCGCGGTGACCGAACAGGCGCGGCTTTTCGGTTGGGAAATGGCGCCAGCCAGGGTTGTCGAAGGTGATTTCCTGGTTGCTGGAGAGACGCGCCACCTTTCGTTTCGCATCGCTTGGAGTTTTGACGGCCCGCCGCATTTCGAGTTTGTCGAGTCAGTGGCCAATACACCGCTGCAGGCGACCGGCGTCCACCATGTAGCCTATTGGGTCGACGATTTGTCATTGGGGATCAAGCGGTTCGAAACCGATGGTTATCGGGTCGTCATGACTCGCGCCGATGAGAACGGCGTATCCCCGTACCGTTTCGCCTATGTTGAAGGTCCAGACGGAGCGATTGTCGAGCTGATGGACGATGTCATTAGACCGCACTACGAGGAGTATCTGCGGTACCCAGCCCGAGGAAAAAGCTTCAGCTAGCGGATTCAGTCGGTGGATTAGGTGGCCCCGGATGCGACTGCTGTCCAAGCTGCGCATTCAGGCGAGGGGACGAGGCGCCACTTACCGACCATGAAAGTTGCGCATCCGGAATTGCGGAGGATCGCTGGCATAAAGCCGTGCTCCTTGCCGATCATTCCGTGATAACCGGGGCAGCCCGCGGCCACCTCGGGGATGATCCCCAAACTTACCGAACGGTGGTTTCTGCCCGTCAAAGGGCACGCGCGGGTGGGCGAGCACATGGCCGTGGTGTGGAAGTTGGAATAAAGCAGTCCTGACTTGGCTAGGCGGTCAGAATTGGGGGTGTCAATCAATGACCCGCAACACCCGATTTGGGCGATACCGACGCCATCCAACAGGACGATAAATATGTTTGGCGCATCTTCCGGGCCTTTTGCGCGACAGGCCAGGCCTGCTCGGATTGACTTGAAGTATTGCCGCTGACGCCCGGGAATGCTTCGCCCGGAGTGCTGGTCTTGAATCCGCTCATCTCACGAGGTCTCCCTGCGCTTCGGCAATGTGAAGGGCAATACTCAATACACCCATTAGACTGTCAGGACCGCCACATGGTCCCTCCGATGTGGAAATTGGACAGGCGCGGGTGTGTCAGCAGCATTGTTGATTGCTGCAACATAAAACAAAGTGTGAGCACTGTGCTTGCTCGCGCCGAACGCGCGAAGCGCAACACCGGAAGTTTTTCGCGTCGCCGGATGTCAGGGGCGCCCAAGCTGGGAGAGTAGAATGCCACGGACACGGAGCGAAATCGTCGCGCGATTGAAGAATGAGACCGAAAATGGTCGTTCAATCCTAACCGTTGGCGCCGGAAACGGGCTTGTGGCCAGATGTTCCGCAGACGCCGGCGCCGATCTCATCGTCGTCTACAATTCCGGGATGTACCGACTGAATGGCCTGCCCAGCATCGTTGCCAGCCTGCCGATTGGGAATGCAAATGAAGTCGCACTCGACATGGGCAAACAAATCGGGCTGCGTGCCGGATCAGTTCCGATGATCGCCGGCGTCTACGGGCCTGATCCGACGCGGGACAAAGAAAGGCTTTTGTCGGGTGTTATCGAAGTCGGCTATGAAGGCATCATCAATTTCCCCACAGTGGCGCGGATTGACGGGAATTTCCGCAAAGAGCTGGAGGCGGCGGGTCTGGGTTTCAAGAACGAGGTCGAGATCGTCGCCATGGCGCGGATACGAGAAATCTTTTCTTGCGCCTATGTGTTCACGGCGGAAGAAGCGGTCATGATGGCCGATGCCGGTGCCGACGTCATCGTCGGTCACATGGGGCGAACCAGTGGCGGAGACGTCGGCGCGAAGAACGTCCTGGCGTTGGATGCGGCAGTTCAACGTTTGAACCATATGTTTGGTGAAATCAAAAAGGTCCGGGACGATGTCATCTTGCTGTCGCATGGCGGGCCAATCGAAAACGCGGAAGATGCAGAGTACGTCAATTTGCGTACCGACGCCGTCGGATTCGTTGCCGCGTCCAGCGTCGAGCGCATCCCCGTCGAAGAAACGCTGAAGTCGGCGTGTGCCGGGATAAAGTCCATCCGGCTGAACCCTGAACGAAGCGCCGCCGAATAGCGCGCGCCAAAGGATTGCGGAGTTGGGCGGACTTGCATGGTTGAAGAGCATTTCGATTTCATTGTCGTTGGCGGGGGAACGGCCGGTTGCGTTCTAGCTGCGCGGCTGAGCGAAGATTCAAGAAACCGGATTTTGATGCTGGAGGCCGGCTCCGTCGACCGATCGCCCTGGATTCACATTCCTATAGGCGCCACGCAGCTCTTCTCTCATCCCGAACTGAACTGGCGCTTTGAGACTGAAGCGGTCGCAGCGCTGAACAATCGCAAGATCTACCAACCCAGAGGGCGAGTGCTGGGCGGCACCGGATCAATCAACGGCATGGTCTACATGCGTGGGAATCCGAATGACTATGATGGCTGGGCAGCCAATGGATGCACCGGCTGGGGATGGGACGACGTTCTTCCATACTTCTTAAAGTCCGAGCACAACCTCAAGTTTTCCAATGAGCTGCATTCAACGAATGGTGAGATCACTGTTACTGATCTTCCTCAGTTCGAGCTCTCAAAGGCGATTATCGCGGCAGCGGGAGAGGCGGGCATTCCGCGAAACGAAGATTTCAACGGTGAACGTCAGGACGGATGCGGACCTTGGCCGGTTACCGCGACGCCACGGCGACGGGTGAGCTCCGCGACCGCGTTTCTGAAGCCAGCAATGCGTCGGTCGAATCTTGAGGTGCGCACGGGGGCTGTGGTCTCGCGGATCATTCTCGAGAACGGCAGAGCTACGGGCGTTGAATACGCTCGAAACAATTCGACCCGATCAGCCACTGTTTCGCGCGAAGTTATCGTGGCAGGTGGCGTTTTCGGATCGCCGCAGATTCTGCAGCTGTCTGGTATCGGGCCCGCCCAGATGCTGAAGGAAAAAGGGGTGGAAGTCACTCATGACTTGCCTGCAGTCGGACAGAACTTGCAGGACCACTTTAACATCCACGCCAGCTATCGATGCAAAAAGCCGGTGACCCTGAATGATATCGCGCGCAGCAAATGGCGCATCATCACGAACGCGCTGCAATATGCGCTCACAGGCGGCGGTTATTTCGTGACAATGGGCAATCAAAGCGGTGCGATGATACGCTCTAACCCGGACCTGACGCATCCCGATTTGCAGATCAACTTCCTGATCTTCAGCACGGAACGCCGCGGGCCAAGCGGACCGATCCCGCATCCGTTCTCGGCGTTCACCCTGAGCGTCGTGCACCTGAACACGGAGAGCAAAGGCTCGGTCGAATTGCGCAGCGCGTCGCCCTCAGATTCACCGATAATTCGCGAGGCGTTTCTGGAGTCGGATTACGAAATAGATGCGGCGCTGCTTGGCGTGGACATGTGCCGCAAGATCGTGAGTCAGCCCTCACTCCGGGATTATGTTGCTGAAGAGCTTCTTCCGGGAAAGCACATCCAGGCTCGCGACGAACTGGTCGCTGACATCAGAGAGCGTGGGTGTGCCAACTATCATCCAGTTGGCAGTTGCAGAATGGGTGTGGGCAAAGATTGCGCGGTGGATCCGAAACTCAGAGTCCATGGCGTTGAGGGTCTCCGCGTCGCGGATGCATCCGTCATGCCCAAGGTGACATCCGGCAACACCAACGCGCCGACGGTGATGATCGCGGAGCGGGCCGCAGATTTCATCCGGGCGGCAAGTAGGTAGAGGTTGCGCATGGCGACGGAAGAGCAAACTGACGTTCTGGTAATTGGCAGCGGAATGGGTGGACTGTCGGCAGCCCTGTATGCCGCCAAGAAAGGGTTCAGGATTATCCTGTGCGAAAAGGCGGATCAGGTCGGCGGAACCACAGCGACTTCGGCTGGCATGATCTGGATCCCCAATAGCCGACAGGCGCGAGAGGCGGGTATCGATGACAGTGTCGAGAAAGCCCGCGAGTATCTTGCAAATGAGCTCGGTTATATGGCCGTGCAAGACATGGTCGATGCCTATCTGGCCGATTGCGCCACTGCCCTTGAAGTCATGGAAACCCATACAGAGGTGGAGTTCGAGCTGATCACGGCCCCTGACTATCACCCGAACCAACCGGGCGGCATGGACGGTGGGCGATGCCTGACCGCCTTGGACTATGACGGGCGCAAACTGGGGCACGATTTCAGATTGGTGCGCCCGCCAAACGAACAGATGCTGGTGCTCGGCGGCATGATGGTGGCCTACGGGGATCTGCCGTCTTTCCTACACCCCTTCCGAACGATCAAGGATTTGGCCTATGTCGCCAGAAGGCTGTTGCGCTATGCGGCCGATCGTTTCCGATATCCTCGCGGGACAGAAATTACCGCTGGCAACGCTTTGGTCGCGCGGTTTTTGAAATCGCTGAAAGAGGTTGGAGTCGACGTCCGGACTGGCATGGCGCTTGGCGATCTGATCGAAGAGGATGGCCGGGTCACTGGCGCAGTTTTGGGCAGGGGCAGCAAGAATTCTACGATCAGAGCTGCAAAGGGTGTGATCCTCGCCACCGGTGGCTTTGCCGCCAGTGCCGAGCTTCGCAAATCCTTTGGCGGCGCAAAGGATCACGACAACACACTTGTGCCGCCGGAAAACACCGGCGGCGGCATCCTTGCCGCGCAAAGACTTGGCGCGGCGATCGACAGGGATCAGGTCAACCCGGCATTTTGGATTCCCGGGTCAGACTGGACCGGGCCTGACGGCAAGAAGGTCGCCATTCCCTATGGGTTCTTCGAACGGTGCAAACCCGGATTGATTGCCGTGAATTCGCACGGCAAGCGGTTTGTCAATGAATCCAATTCCTACCACGATATCGTCAGTGCGATTTACGACGACCGGGCCGCCGGTGGCGGAACGCATTATTGGGTCTGCGACAGTCCTTTCATCAGACGGTATGGTTTGGGTTGGTTAATCCGGCCCTGGCCATACACGCTGTCGTACCGAAAGTTCGTATGCAGCGGCTATGTCTCAATGGGGCAAGGGCTGGATGAACTCGCCAGAAACACCGGTATTGATCCCGCCGGGCTGGCCGAAAGCGTTAAACGAAACAACGAGTATGCCGTCACGGGCAATGATCTGGACTTCGAAAGGGGCACCAGTGCGTACAATCACGCGTTTGGAGAGCCAGATCATAAACCAAACCCGAATATTGGCCCCATCAAAGACGGCCCATTTTTTGCTCTGCGAATTGTTCCAACATCGCTCGGCACGACTGTCGGTCTGCGTGTCGATGAGAACTCAAATGTCCTGAACGAAACCGGGGATCCCATCGGTGGCCTTTTTGTCTGCGGCAACGATCAAGGCAGTCTGATGCGCGGGACATATCCGTCAGGCGGGATCACTCTCGGGCCGGCAATGGTATTTGCCTACAAGGCAGTGGAGTCCATCGCGGCTGGCGCCACATCTGACAAGCTTGGCGGCAATGATTGTTGACAATTGAATCGTTGGCCTTGGGATCGTCGGTCTCTCGGTCGCCTACGGCGATCCGCAGTCGTGAACCGGATGCCGCTGTTTGCCAAGCCGGTGGGTTCATTTGAACACACGCCATTTGAGATGGGCCTGCTCTTGAATCAAATCATTCGTGCGGAGGCAGGCGGACAAATCCTCTGCGCCGCCAAGTCAGACAAGCCGGGATATAACAGCTGCTCGCAGAGCCCCCGGCCTCACCGTTCTTGGCAGTGATCCTCACCAGACAGTCGAAATATACTGCTTTTCCATGAACTCTTCCAATCCGTCGGCGCCGCCTTCGCGACCGATGCCTGATTGCTTCGTTCCCCCGAACGGAGCTGCGGGGTCTGAGACCAAGCCTCTGTTCAGTCCGACCATGCCGTAGTCCAGTTGCTCTGACACGCGCAACCCGCGCCCCATTTCGCCTGCAAAGACATAGGCCACGAGCCCGTATTTGGTGTCATTCGCCTTTAAGATAACTTCATCCTCGGTTTCAAAAGGCTGCAATGCCGCGACGGGGCCAAAGATCTCATCTCCGACGCAGTCGGCATCCGTCGGCACGTCGGTGAGAACAGTGGGTGGGTAGAAATGCCCTTTGCCTTCGGGAAGTTCGCCGCCCAGCCGCAAGGTCGCGCCGCGACTTATCGCATCGGTGACAAAGTGGTGCACCTTGTCGCGGGTGGCTGCATTCACAAGCGGGCCAATGTCGTTCGTGCGGTCCAGACCGTTGCCCATCCTTAGACCGGACATCTTTTCCACGAGCTTGCCCGCAAAAGCGGCATAGACCCCGCGCTGAACGTAGATCCGATTTGCTGCAGTGCAGGCTTCGCCCAAATTGCGGAGTTTGGCCACCATCAGCCCTTCCACGGCCGCATCGAGATCCGCATCGTCAAAGACAATAAATGGCGTGTTGCCGCCAAGCTCCATGGCCGGATTGACCACGTGCCGTGCGGCAACGGCCAAAAGGTTCTGTCCCACTTCGGTTGACCCGGTGAAGGAGACGACCCTGACCCTTGGATCGGCGAGGACAGCCTCGACCACCGCGCCTGTTTGGCGGGTCGGAAGGACATTGACAAGGCCAGGCGGCACCCCTGCGTCTTCCAAGAGTTGAGCCAGGGCTAACATGGTCAGCGGGGTCTCCGACGCGGGTTTGACCAGCATCCCACACCCAGCGGCCAGTGCCGGGCCGATTTTCCGCGTGCCCATGGCAGCAGGGTAGTTCCAGGGCGTGATAAGCAGCGCTACGCCCGCAGGCTTCGCATGGACCAAAGTGCGGGCTCCGGAAGCTGGCGCATGACCAAGGTGACCCGGAACACGCACGGATTCTTCGGCGTACCAGCGGAAAAACTCGGCCGAATAGAGCACTTCCCCTTTGGCGTCCGCATAGCCCTTTCCGTTTTTCAGCGTGATGAGTTCTATGAAACTGTCCAATCGTTCGACGAAAAGGTCATAAGCGCAGCGCAAAACATCGCTTCGTTCGCGCGGCGTGCGAGCGGCCCAGCCCTTCATCGCGTTGGCAGAGGCGTCCACGGCGGCGAGAGCTTGATCGACGGAGGCAGAGGCAACTTCGGCAAGGGTGCTTTCGTCGGCCGGGTTCATTACCGGGAATGTGCCACCGTCGCCATCGGCCCAGGCACCATTCAGATACAGTTTGGTTTTCATTACCTACCCCGCCACATGGTCTTCGGATTTAGCATCAAACACCAGGCTTTGTCCCGGATCCCAGAGTTGATCTAAATTCCTTGTCATTTGGGTGATTGAGTTCGCAACCCAAATCAAGAATAATGCTTAAACATAAGCACAACTAGAATCCTGACAGCATAGAAAAGATGATGTTTCGATTTTAGCCTGAGGCGGTTCCCCTGTCAGCCGGGCCGCGTATATTGTCCGCAACAATGACAAGCAACAGTCCTTCCGGGCAAGCGTAGAGCGGCTGCGGATGATATTTCAGCGGCGAATGCAGCACTGGTCACGGGAGTGTTCCAGAGGCAGGAGACATTGAATTCGACAGGCAAGCAAATCCACAAGGTCCGGCTCGAGAATGATGAGCGCGAGTTTTTGAAGGAGACACTGGACAGCGGCAAGGGTTCCAAGGAGCGCCGCCGCCGGGCCATGCGGGATGGAGTCTGAGACTGCTTGGCGCGCAACTTGAGGAGCTGGAGATCGTTGAGGGCATTTCCAGGGAAACGGTGCGGCAGACCTCAAAAAAAAACGGCCTCAAGCCCTGGCTGAAGACATGTTGGCGCATTCCGCCGAAAGCGAACGAGGCCTTCGTCTGCGCTATGGAGGACGTGCCCGGCGTCTACAGCGGGGATTATGACGACGGGACCGTGCTGGTCTGCGTGGACGAGACGTCGAAGCAGCAGACGAAGGAAACCCGCAAGCAGTTGCCGGTGCGTCCGGGCCGGCCGGATACGACTTCGAGCACGGGCGCAACGGCGCCGCCAACCTGTTCATGATCTACGCTCCGCTTGACGGCTGGCACCATGTCAAGGTCACTGACCGCCGCACCCGGCAGGACTTCGCCAAGGCGCTGAAGGGTCTTGCCGATGTCCACTTTCCCGGAAAGAGGTTCGCGCTTGTAATGGACAACCTGAACACACATCGACTTTCGGCGCTTTACGATGCCTTCGAACCGGAGGAGGCTTCGCGTCTCGCCAGGAGGTTCGAGGCCCACTACACGCCGAAACACAGCAGCTGGCTCAGCGAGGCCGAGATCGAGATCAATGTGTTGTCTCGCCAGTGCCTGAACCGCCGGTTCCCGGATCGGGAAACTATGGTCAGCAAGGTCGCCGCATGGCAGGAATGCCGCAACGTTTCCGCGAAACCGGTCAACTGGCGGTTCCGGACCGAGGACGCCCGCATCAAGCTGAAGTCGCTGTATCCATCAATTCAATGATGTCGGGATACTAGAACCGCCGCAAACTGAACGCACCGCCAGCCCAAGCGCCGCTCGCTTCCGCCCGAACGGGCCGGAAGCGGGGGGTTTCTTTATCCGAATGGAAAGAATCGCTAACCGAATGCCATTGCCCCGTCGCCCGGCGCGGAACCGCTCGAATGGAAGCTGCTGACGACGCTGCCGGTCGGGAGCGCGGACGAGGCGCGGCGGGTCCTCGACCTGTACGCCCTGAGATGGCGCATAGAGGACTGGCACAGGATCCTGAAGTCCGGCTGCGAGATCGAGAAGTCGGGCTTCCGCACCGCCGGGCGGATGAAGGCGGCCGTGACGATCAACGCGGTGATCGCCTGACGCCTGGCGGCGCTGACGCTCACGGGCCGGGACACTCCGGAGCTGCCCGCCCACAGGATGTTCTCGGCCTCGGAACTCGCCATGCTGATCGACTACGCGATCGCCGGCGGCTTCCCGGCGCCCGGCCGGGAACGGCCGGAGGATCCGGCGGACCTCGAGGCAGTGTCGCTCGGACAGGCCCTGCTCCTCGTCGCCCGGCTCGGCGGCTGCCTGAACCGGAAGAACGACGGCCCGCCGGGCCATCAGACAGTGTGGGAGGGCTACACGCGGCTCGTCACCGGCGCGCAGACCATCGAGCGGATCAATGAAAACGGCGAGGCGAGCGCCGTGTGCCCCTATCTCGCCGCAAACGCCCCCTCAGCGAGACTGCCATCCTGATTGCCGCGCAGCTGCCACCCGGATTGTCGCGCTATACGGGGCTGCCATCCTGATTAACGCGCTGGACGGCACCGCAAATGCCTGGCATCAGCCCGCAAGGCCGCAATTGTCCAGTAGCTGAGTGATCAATGGGCAGGACGCCGCCCCGCGGTTTCTTCCCGGTCGCGGGCTTGTCCTCCGCCGCAGCGGGCGAGCTGGCCGCAGAGCGCGCTGTTCTTTGCCGCCTCCTCGGTGAGCCTGTCCTGCAGCGCGTCAATGACCGCCGACTGCGTCCCGACAAGCCCGAACAGCTCCTGGAACAGGGAGGCGGCGCCCCGCAGCAGGCCGCCGCCGGAGACCAAGCCCGCCAACTTCGCACGGCTGCACCTAGGGCGGGTCGGCGCAGACTAGCTCGTCGCCCTGAAAGTCAAAAACTGGACAGGAACCTGTGGGCGCAGCCGTGGTGAAGCTCGACCGGATAGCCGCAGCTGAAACGCTCGACCGCGCGCCGGTTGAGGTCGATGCTGCGCAGAGCCGGAGGCTTGCGCTTCATGATGGCGCCGCCGCAATGAGCGGCTGGCAGAGACCAGAGGCCGCCTTCGATCCGAACCATGCTCCCATGGCCGATCCCCCGGTAATTCGTTCCTTCCGCCGCGGGATAGAACCGGCAGGCTATCATGTCAAACGGAAAAAAGGGGGACTGGAAAGACGCCGCGCCAGGCGCGGCCGCGAAACCGGGGGAAGTCAACAGACGCCGCGGTTTGCCCGCTTACCTTGGAGGTGCCGTTCTGCCACGCCGCGAGACCCAGCCACCGGCCCCTGAAGACCGCGACATAGCGCAGGCCGCGGCCCGCCGCCAGCCCGACGGAAGCCGAGATAATGGCGCTTGTCCATCACCGCGTCCCAGTGCGGGCGCTCCTCCGGCTTCGCCGGGCGGACCTCGACCTCGGACAGGGAAAAGCCTTCGGGCATTTCCCGATGGACCGGGCAGGATTCCATGCGCTTGCGAATCGACATGCCGGGAGCATCGCACATCAGGCACGGGAACGTCAGAGGAAACTGCCGGCCCTGAAAACACACACGCGCATGCAACACATGGATGCCCGGCGTCAAAAAGAATCAAGCGGATTTAAGCGTGGGACGGCCCTGCCGGAGTAAGGGGCGCGACTTGAACGGTATTACACAGCGTGTTATAGCATGCGACATGACGGAAAGTGTCCACGAGGGGCGCATTGCGCACGTACAAGAACAAGTCATTCGCGCGCTTCGCCAGGCGCGTGGAAATCTCGGATGAGGCGTTGTGCGATGCGGTGCTGCGTGCCGGTCGGGGTCAGGTGGATGCCGACCTGGGCGGCGGGGTCATCAAGCAGCGCATCGCCCGTGCGGGAGAGGGCCGATCCGGCGGGTTCCGCGCGATCGTTCTGTTTCGCCGGGAAGACCGCGCCTTCTTTGTTCACGGGTTCGCGAAGAATGAGAGGGAGAACCTTCGGCGCGACGAACTCCGGACGCTCCGTCGATTGGCAGAGGACTTGTTCGGGATGGACCGGGCGGAACTTGAGGCAATGCTGGCGAACGGGACGATCAGCGAGGTGAATTGCGATGACCAAGCAATATAGGAGCGAAGTGCTGGCGTCGGTGCACGAGACCGCGCTCGGAATGAAGGAGGCGGGCGTGATGACGAAGAAGACGATGAAGGTCTTCGACGAGATGTGCCTGACGCCGGTCGAGGACATGGCGCCGGAGCGAATACGGGAGATCCGGCTGCGCGAGGATGCGAGCCAGGCGGTGTTCGCGCGCTACCTCAACGTGACGACGGGTCTGGTGAGCCAGTGGGAGCGCGGCGAGAAGCGCCCGCGCGGCCCCTCGCTGAAGCTGCTGGCACTGGTGGCCAAGAACGGTCTGACGGCGGTCGCGTAACGGATTGGCGGCGCCTGATGGGACATGTCCTGTCAGGAAATGGATCGAATCCGGTGACCATTTGATGACGGACGTACCTTGATCCGGTGGATGCCCTCGGGGAAACCGCAACGATGCCCTCTTGGGGCTGCCGCTAAACAACCGGCCAGATTGCCAAGTCGCTTATCAGGGAAGAGGGTCGTGGAGATGAACCGCAGTAATTCTAATTTTGGATTTTTGAGTTTTTAACGTGTTGTATCACAACGGTTTTTTGGCCCGGGGAAATTTTTTTCCGCCGCAGGCGGCTGCGCGCCGGCGGTTCCCCGGCGGCGGGCGAATCACCTGCCGCCGACGCCGCTCCGGCCGCCGGCTCCTGGGGAAAAGGCGCGGAGAAGACATGTAAGTTGTTGTTTTTACTTACATTTGTACAAATTTTTGATATGTGCATAATGCGGCGCCATGTCCCCGCTGGCCGGATACATCGCCGACATGCGCGAACTCTGCGCGTCCGCCCCGGACCGCAGGACCGGCGCCAACGCCCGCCTGGAGATGGCCGACATCGGCATGGCGGCCTTCGCCGTCTTCTTCCTGCAGTGCCCGTCCTTCCTGGCGGCGCAGGCGCAGCTTCAGTCCCGCCAGGGCCGGTCCAACGCCCGGACCCTGTTCGGCATTGACCGGCTGCCGACCGACAGCCACATCCGCAGCGTGCTCGACGGCGTGCCGCCGGAGCGCTTCGATTCCATCTTCACCCGGACCGTCGACCAGCTGGACCGCCAGGGCGCCCTTGACCGGCTGCGCCGGCTTGACGGGCGGCTGCTGATCGCCCTTGACGGCACCGAGTATTTCACCTCCTGCAGCATCGGCTGCCGGAACTGCTCGCAGCGGAAACTGGCGGACGGGCGGACACAGAACTTCCACGCCGTGCTCGGCGCCAGCATCGTCGCCCCGGGAACCTCGCGCCTCCTGCCGCTGCCGCCGGAGTTCATCCGCCCGCAGGACGGGGCTGAGAAACAGGACTGCGAGATCAACGCCGCCAAGCGCTGGCTGCGGCGGACCGGATCCGGCCTGGCCCGGCTCAGACCGGTTTATCTCGGCGACGACCTCTACTGCCGCCAGCCGCTCTGCGAGGCCGTGCTGGCCGCCGGCGGAAGCTTCATCCTGACCTGCAAGCCGAGCTCGCACACAACGCTTTACGAGTATATTCAAGGGGTTGAGACCGGCTGTCTGACCCGGACCGAGGGCCGGAAAAAGAAAAAGCGCCAGCTGCGCTACCGCTGGATGAGCGGTCTGCCGATCCGTGACGGAAAGGACGCGCTGGAAGTCAACTGGTTCGAAGTCACCATCACATCGCCGTCCGGAAAGCGGCTCTACCGCAACAGCTTCGCCACCGACCTCCCGGTCGGCCCGGACAGCGTCGCCGAACTGGCCGACTGCGCCCGGGCCCGGTGGAAAGTGGAGAACAACACCTTCAAGGCTCTCAAGGACGGCTACCATCTCGAGCACAACTTCGGGCACGGCAAGGAAACCCTGGCCAGCCTGCTGGCGACCTTCAACCTGATCGCGTTCCTGATGCAGAGCGCCTGCGACCTGGTCTGCGAAAGCTGGCAGGAGGCCCGGGCAAAGCTCGCCGCCCGCTACCGGCTTCTTGACAACCTGAAGTTCCTGACCGTCTACGTCGTGCACGACGACTGGGACGCCGTGATGCGGACAATCATCACCGGCGAGCTGCCGGAAAAGCCTCCGTAACCGGAACCGGCAGCCCCGCCCCTTCCGCCGAAACACAGCAGAAATCCGCCCGGAAACGCAGCCGAAAATGAAGAAAAAACCGATGTGAACGCATAATTGGAATTACTGGATGAACCGAGTTGACCTTGAACAATAACTGCCGGGGAATCTAGTCTCCTGAATCTAAAGTTCGTATCAAATCTTTTCGCTCACTCCGAGCGCGTTCGCCTTGAGACAGAATCTCTTGACGGACGCGAGGATCTCGTCGGCGGACTTGACCCACTTGTATGGCTTCGGCTTTTCGTTGTGCGCGTCGATGAAGGACATGATGTCCGCATTGAGTTCGGCGACCGAACGATGCACGCCCCTCTGCAGCTTCTTCCTGGTCAGCTCCGCGAACCAGCGTTCGACCTGGTTGAGCCATGACGCCGAGGTCGGCGTGAAATGGACATGCCAGCGCCGGCGGCGGGCAAGCCAGGCCCTGACCTTCTCCGTCTTGTGGGTCGCGTAGTTGTCCATCACCAGGTGCACGTCCAGCCCTTCTGGCGCCGCCGCCTCGATCTCCTTGAGGAAGGCAAGGAACTCCGCGGCGCGGCGGCGCCTGCTGCATTTCCCGATCACCGCCCCGGTGGCGGTGTCGAGCGCGGCGAAAAGCGTCGTCGTGCCGTGGCGGACATAGTCGTGGGTTCTCCGCTCGGCCGCCCCCGGCGCCATCGGCAGGACCGGCTGCGTCCGGTCCAACGCCTGGATCTGCGACTTCTCGTCGACGCACAGGACGACCGCGCGGTCCGGCGGGGCCATGTAGAGCCCCACGATGTCCCGCACCTTGTCGACGAACAGCGGGTTCGCCGACAGCTTGAACGTCCCGCTCCGGTGCGGCTTCAGGCTGAACGCCGACCAGATCCGGTGCACGGTCGTGTGCGACACGCCCGTCTCTCCGGCCATGCTCCGGACCGACCAGTGCGTCGCGTCCTTCGGCATCGTGGTCAGCGTCCGCTCGACCACCTCCGCCACCTTGTCGTCCGTCACGGTGCGCGGCCGGCCGGACCGGTATTCGTCCGAGAGGCCCTCGACGCGCATCTCGGCGAACCGCCGGCGCCACTTGCCGACCGTGTGCTCGTGCACGCCGACACGCCCCGCGATCTCCCTGTTCCGGAGCCCCTCCGCGCAGAGAAGGATGATCCTGCAGCGGTCGGACAGCGACCTCGGCGCCTTGTGCTTTCGGACATGCGCCTCGAGAAACGCGCGCTCCTCGGCGCTCAGCGCCACTTCCACCGCCTTGCGACTCATCGAACCGCTTCCTGTTGGATTCATTTGCCATTCTGATAGCAACTATCGTTACAGGATACTAGTATCCCGACATCATTGAATTGATGGTTAAAGCGACTTCAGCTTGATGCGGGCGTCCTCGGTCCGGAACCGCCAGTTGACCGGTTTCGCGGCAGTGTTGCGGTATTCCTGCCATGCGGCGACTTCGCTGACCATGGTTTCCCGGTCCGGGATCCGGCAGTCCAGGCGCTGGAGAGACAACACATTGATCTCGATCTCGGCCATGTTGAGCCAGCTGCCGTGTTTCGGCGTGTGGTGAAACTCGAACCTCCTGGCGAGACGCGAAGCCTCCTCCGGCACGAAGGTGTCGTAAAGCGTTGAAAGCCGGTGTGTGTTCAGGCTGTCCATGACAAGCACGATCCCCTTTCCGGGAAAGTGGACATCGGCAATATCCTTCAGCGCCCGGGCGAAGTCCTGCCGGGTGCGGCGGTCGGTGACCTTGACATGACGCCAGCAATCGAGCGGAGCGTAGATCATGAACAGGTTGGCGGCGCCGGTGAAGTCATAAAAGTGCTGGATAATTTGGGAGGGGCGTGTTTCCGTTGAGTTGAAGAAAACCAAGCCGGCTAAGCGCTGGCTCCAACGGAAGGACACACCCCATGGAGAAGAGATTACCCGGATCGATGCGCACGCGCGAGACCCTTTCGGAATTGATCGAGGGCCGTTTGTCGGCGCCGGACGCCCGCAGCGAGCTGGTGCGTCTGGCGACGCGTCTGATCATCGAGGAGACGCTGGAGGCGGAGAGCCGCGACGCTCTTGGCCGGGATTACTACGAGCGCGGCGGCGATCCCCGCCGCGGCTATCGCAACGGCAACCGCACCGGGCGGATGAAGACCGCCGAAGGGGCGGTGGAATACACGGCTCCGCAGATCGCGGGCGGCGACGAGCCGTTCAGCTCGGAGATCCGTCCGCGGCTGAAGGGCCGGAGCGAGGCGCTGGAGGATCTTGCGGTGGAGATGCTGGCCCGCGGCCTCAGCGTGCGCGACATCGAGGACGCGTTCCGCAATGACGACGGCTCGCTTCTTCTCTCCCGCACCGCGGTCTCGGAAATCGGAGAGCGGCTGTGGCAGGACTATCAGGAGTTCGCCGTCCGCGATCTTGGCGGCTATGACATCGCCTACCTGTTCGTCGACGGCATCGCGGAGCGGATCCGCCCGGGCCAGCGGCGCGAGCCGGTCCTGGCCGCCTGGGGCATGACCCGCGAAGGAAGAAAGGTTCTTCTCCATCTCATGTCGGGCTCGAAGGAGGACTATGAGACGGTTTCCGCCTTCTTCCAGGACATGCGGGGCCGCGGCCTCGGCGATCCTCTGCTGGCGGTCTGCGACGGCGCGCCCGGCATCATCAAGGCGATCGAGACCTGCTTTCCGCGTTCGGAGCGCCAGCGCTGCCTGTTCCACCGCATGAGCAATCTCGCGGCCAAGGTCTCCAGGGAGGACGCATGGCCCGAGTTCCGCGAACAGGCCCGCGCCGCGTATCAGGCGCCGTCACGGGCCATTGCCCGCGGTCTCGCCGCCGACCTGGCCCGGAAATGGGAGAACGAGTTCCCGACCGCGGTGGCCTGCTTCCAGGATGACTTCGAGGCCTGCATCGCGCATCTGCGGATGCCGGTGAGACACCGCAAGGCGATCCGCACCACCAACCTGCTGGAGCGGCTGTTCGGCGAGGAGCGGAGACGCCTGAAGGTGATCCCCAACGCGTGGGGGGAAAAGGCGGTTCTCAAGCTGATGTTCGCGGCCATGACCCGGGCTTCGGAGAAATGGCGCCCGATCGCGGTGACCGGCTTCGAGCGGCGCCAGCTGGAGCAGGTCAGGAAGGATCTGGACGAGGAATACGAAAAGGCGAACGGGCCGCTCAACAGCCCGAAAACAGAGGCGCGCCTCTCCAAATTATCCAGCACTTTAGGGACTTGACCGGCGGCGCCGTTGCGCCCGTGCTCGAAGTCGTATCCGGCCGGCCCGGACGCGCCGGCAGCGGCTTGCGGGTTTCCTTCGTCTGCCGCACCGGCGTCTCGTCCACGCAGACCAGCACGGTCCCGTCGTCATGATCCCTGCTGCAGACGCCGGGCACGTCCTCCATGGCGCAGACGAAGTCCGCGTTCGCTTTCGGCGGAATCCGCCAGCATTTCTTCTTCCACGGCTTCAGACAGTTTTTTTTAAAGCCCGCCTCACCGTTTCTCTGGAGATGCTGTCGACGACCTCCAGCTCCACGAGCCTGTCGCCGAGCAGCCGCAGGTTCCACCGCGCATGGCCCGGCGGCGGCTTCGAGCAGGCCGGCATGGTCAGTTTCGCCTCGTCACCGCCGCCGGGCAGGCGCTTCCTGCGGTTCACCTGAACCTTGCGTTCCAGAGCCGCCTCAAGTCCCTCTGTCACGCACTGCCTGCGCACCCTCTCCACTGTCGCGGTCCCGATCTCGCGAACCTCGGCGATCCCCGCGTCGCTGAGGCCGCCGTCAGAGCGGCTCTCGTCAGACAGAAGCAGAATGTGCGCCCGGCAGCGGCGCTCCTTGGAACCCTTGCCGCTGTCCAGTATCTCCTTCAAAAACCCGCGTTCATCTTTCCCGAGCCGGACCCTGTGGTTTTCTTGCCTGTCGAATTCATTGTCTGCCGCCTCTGGAACACTCCCGTGACCAGCGCCGCATTTGCCGCTGAAATATCATCCGCGGCCGCTGTGCGCCTGCCCGGAAGGATTGTTGATTGTCATTGCTGCGGACAATATACACGGCCCGGCTGACAGGGGCACCGCCTCAGGCTAAAATCGAAACACCATCATTTCTATGCTGTCAGGATACTAGCCCGAACTTCATGCCGGGATTTGACAGGTTTTCTCCGCGCAGGCAAGGACACCATGTTGTTTTCGCTTGATTTTCTGGGGGTCCGGCCGGGCCGGAGGGCTTTTTCAGCCTGTCATTGAACTGACAACATTTCCGGGCGGTTTGATCTCCAGAAGCTCAAAGGCCCTTTTCTGGAGCGCGGTCGGCCGCGCGGCCATGCGGAACGCGCTGCCGGGCCTTCCGGGCAGGAAGGCGTCGTTCAGCGTCAGCGTTCCGAGATCGGCGAGCAGCGTCCGGAAGCTGTGGACCGGCAGGCCGTCAGGGGTCTGTTTCGAAGCCGCCTTGGCCTTGGCGCTTTCGGAGACCTCCGCCTTTTCAACCGGGGTGGACCGCCCGGCGCGCGCGGCTTCGCGGTCATCGTCCTCGAACAGGATGGGTGCGAGCTTCTCACGCATGCTCCGCTCCACATGCCAGGCGAGCATGCAGAGGAACACATGCGCCTTCACCCGCCCCTCATTGTAAACATGGAACGGCCGGACCCTCAGCCCTGACGTCTTCATGGTCCGGAAGGCGCGCTCGACGAGCGCGAGGCTTTTATACGCCGCCACCGCCGCCTCGCCGCCGATGGATTCCTTTCCGAGGCTGGTGCGCACCACATAGATTCCGTCGAGCGCCGCCTCCGCCGCGGTTTTCGCCGCGTCGCGGCTCCAGTCCATTCCGCCGTCCCGGATCTCAATATTGAAGTGTTTTTCGACCTTTTTTCTGTTGCCCCTGCGCCCCAGGGCCTTCGCCGTCATCTCCCGGTTCTTCGGGCCCGGCCGGCGGCGGGACGCCGCGGCGGCGATCTCAGCCAGCGTCTGTTCCGTCGCCCTGAGCAGATCCTCCCGCTTCCGGGCCCTTTCCTCCCGCAGACGGGGATTGAGGCAGACCAGCAGCCGCTCGCCGGGAAAGTCCGGGGACACGGTCTCGGCGACCTGATCCTCAGCGAGCCTCGCCGGATCCAGCGCCGCGGGCTTCTTTTTCCCCTTCCTGACAAGCTTCCGGATATCGGCGCTCCTGAGCGCCGATATCCAGTCAAGGCCGAGAGGAATCAGATCCTCCCTGATGCGGGCCGATGTGATCATGCCGCGGTCGCCGACCAGCGCGATGTTCTCAACCCGGAAACGGCGGCGCAGCTTCTCCGCCCGGCCCCTGACGGTGTCCGGGTCGGCGGTGTTTCCGCTGAACACCTCGACCGCCACAGGGGTTCCGTCCCCCGAGCAGACCAGCCCGTATGTGATCTGCATTTTGCCTTTCTTTCCGTCGCGGCTGTGGCCGAAGGCCGCCAGCGGGCATTTCCTCCCTTCAACGTAACTGGACGAGACGTCGTGCAGAACCAACGTCCCGTCCCTGAGATGCCGGTTCGCGAGGCTGCGCTCGATCCAGGGCTGGCGCTCAAGCAGCCAGTCGAGCATGTCCAGCATCTCGTTGCCGCTGACCGGCCCGAGGCCGAGCAGCTCCCCGAGGCTGGTGGAGGCGGTCTCCGGGTCAAGGGCCCTGGCTGTGGCGAGCTTGGAGGCCGGATCGATGATCCGGGCCGCCGCCGCCGCCATCGCGAGACCGCGCATCCGGCTTTTTTTCCGCCCGAGGATGCCTTCGAATCCGAGGCTCCGCATGGTCCCGAGCGCCGCCGCCGCGTGGCCGTGCGGCAGCGACCTGCGGATCCCGAAAACCTCGTCCGGGGAGCCGAGAACGATTCCGCCCCTGAGCACGGCGCGGAAGCCGTCGGTGACCGCCGGCGGCAGATAGGTGAGGTTGGCGATGGTGCGCTTCCTGACCTTCGCGCCTTCGCGCCAGGCCTCCCTGAGGAGGATTGTGTCGCGGCCGCGCCTGTTGGGGATGGTCTCGATGTGGAATGACATGGGCGGTTTCCCTGCGCAATGACAACAATACATGGTGCCTGCCGTCTCCGTGTCCACAGGATGTGTTCCTTTAACACCATAATAATGTGCACTGTTGCGAAAATACGTCAGTGGGCACGCGGCCTGAAACCGCGCAACTTGCACTGGAAACTTTTTGACAAGACAAAAGCGGCCCGGCGGCCAGAAAACCTCACGTTTTCAACGTCTTGCAGGGAGCGCGGGGGGCGGCGGCGGGAGTAGAGTCGGGGGCTGGCGCGCCAGCTTTAGGGTCCGGTGGCCTGTCCGTCGCTTTCGCTCCGGGCCTCAGTCCGGCTCCCCTGGCCGCGTTTCCAGTCCCCCGCTCATCAAACCGGACGTGCGGATCTCCCGCATCCGGCTTTCCGACGGGATCATGCCTCCGCATGTGGCACAGTCTGGAGTTTCCGAACACTGTGTGGCCCTGATAGGCTCTCGCCAGTGGCCATGCCCTGCCCCCTTTCTGTGCCGTTCCCGAAGTCAGGCCCCTTTCCTCGGCCGGCGTTACCCGGCGTCCTCAGTCGTACGGGCCTGTCCGCCACCCTGCCGGCCCGGACTGGTCCTCGCGGATTTCCGGTTGGCGTCCACCCGCCACCGACAGGGCTTCCCGTGTTGCTGCGCTTTCCATCTTCCGCGCATGCCGACGCCATTACCCCGGCGGAAACGGTCCGGTGCGTCTGTCGCTTGCTTCCCGGCCCGCCGCCAGCCTTCCCCTTTCTTCAGGAGGGTCGGCTTCCGCGTCTTTCTTTCGAGGCCTGCTCAGCGTTCACTCGCGTTCCGGCCTGCGCGGTCGCTGAGCCGCCCAAGGCGGCCCTTTGACACCAGAGTGCTTCAGTCTACATCGTTACCTCCGTAAACCGCTCTGACTGCTACCAGCCGAAGCGACAATTGCTGAATGGGTTTCGCACCCACAAGGAAAACGCGCCTTTCCACGGCGCACTGAAGATCGGACTAGCGTTGTCCGCAATCGGTCTCATCCCTGGGTTCGTGTCCAAGGGGGACGATAAGGTCGGCGCATATGCCTATATCTTCGACATAGGCAGGACATTTCGGGCGGAATAATCGCCCTTCCTCAAGAGCCCCAACCGCGCTCGTGCTTCAGAAAGATCATGGCGTCGAAGGCAGCCAACTTCGCAGCGTCTTCATAAATGTATCGCGCTTTCGACGTCACAGAGCGGCCGGTGGCGCGTTCTTCGATTCGGGCTGCCCATAGAATGCGGGTTCTGCGATAGACGGTAATGTTCATTCCGTCCGTATTCAGATTAGCATTGCCATTTGCGGATACTTTCCATTTGCGGTTGTGCCAGCGCCGGCGGCGTTGAGCAGCATTGCGGAGAGTTCGTTCTCGTCGGCGTGGTGCTTCATAGTCGTTTTCCATGTCTTCGGCACAAATGCAGCCAACACCGAGAGATTTCCCATAGTCCGGATGCTACATGTGGCGGACGTACCGGATTTCTTGCGTCTCGCACATCCCGCAGACGGCATCGGGGCACCGAGGTCGTCGACCGATACGCAGGTCCAGCCCCTGTGCGGCACTCCGATTTGGCTCCATTTGCCCGTCATGGCTACGACCCCACTTCGCTCAGCCCATCTAGCCGGCCAACCTATACTTTACTTGGCTTGGACACTGTGATATATAACATTATAAGAGAGCTCCAACATTCCTTGATATAGTATCAATGGCGACACTGGACACTCAGCGCGATCAGGCAATCGAGCTCCTGCGATCTCAGGGGATGATGCGTCTGTCGGAGTTCAAGGTAAATGGGATCACCGCGGCCACAATCGGCAGAATGGTTCGTGGCGGTGACGTCATCCGCCTCGCGCGCGGCCTCTACCAGCTGCCCGACGCGCCGCTCGACGCCAACCACAGCCTGGCGGAAGCCGCGAAACGCGTTCCCAGGGGCGTCGTCTGCCTGGTATCGGCGCTGGCCTACCACGAACTGACCGACCAGCTTCCGCGGGCGGTCTGGATGGCGATCGGCACCAGGGACTGGATGCCGAAGGAGGGAAGGCCGGGAATGCGGATCGTGCGGTTCACGAACGCGCTTCTCACCGATGATGTCCTCACTGTGCACATCGAGAATGTTCCCGTGGAAGTCTTCGGCGTCGCCAAAACGATTGCCGACTGTTTCCGGCATCGCCGGAAGGTCGGGCAGGCGGTCGCACTGGAGGGCCTGCAGGAGGCGCTCAAGCAGCGAAAGGCGAGCCCCGCCGAGATTGCCCGGCATGCGGAGCGCGGCGGCGTTGCCACGGTGGTCCGCCCCTATCTCGAGGCGCTCACCGCCAATGCCTGAGGCAGTCAAGAACATCGGCGCCTCGGTCCGGGCCCGTCTCCTCAGGATCAGCATGGAGAAGGGCCAGAATTTCGATCTGGTTCTCACGCACTATGCGATCGAACGCCTGCTCTACCGCCTCGCGCAATCCCGACACGCCGGCCGTTTCGTCTTGAAAGGCGCCATGCTGCTGATGACGTGGTTCGATGAGGCATTTCGCGGCACGCGCGATCTCGATCTCCTGGCTTACGGCGATACGGTGGCCGAACAGTGGCGACTGCGGATCGATGAAGTCGACTTTACCATCGCAGTTGGTGAGGCAATAGGAGACCTCGATCCCGAGGTCTCCACACTCTTCACGACTTGGGACCTAGAAGAACGCCAATCACATAGTGATACTCACGTCGAACTACAGTTCGTTGTGGGGAACGATGGAATGATGTTCGGACATATGGCGCTCACGCATTTGTTGAACTGGACCCTGCCTCAAGGAACACCAATTGATTGGAGACACGCCATCCGACGCAACGCTGTCGTTAGCAATATGACCAACTTTAGACGAGCGCTTGAACGGGCATTAGAGCAGAAAGTGGTGCGCACTATCCTCCACCAACAGCCGCACAGTTGGCCGGATTTCATGTCACATTAATCGGCATCTCGAACGAACTCTTGAAATCGACAGCTCTGAAACGACGACACTGGACCGTAAGTAGACTAATGGCACAACAATCCACCCGAGAATTTGGACGAGCCGATCGAATTGATGAGGTGTTGGGTTTGGAGGGCCTTGTCGCGCAGAAATTGGCTTCGATCATCACTTTTGCCGGAAGCATTGAATACCACATGGAGAAAGCCATTTGGTCGCTGTATCCATCAATTCTATGATGTCTGGATACTAGGGTCATGACCGGCGATGGCCTGGAGCATCACCGCCGCGTCGGCGGTTCTGCGGGTCAGAGGACCGACATGGTCCATCGATTCGGCCAGGGCCAGAACGCCATGGCGGCTGACTCTGCCCCAGGTCGGCTTCAGGCCCACCACCCCGCAGGAGGCGGACGGGAAGCGGATGGACCCGCCGGTGTCAGTAATTCCAATTATGCGTTCACATCGGTTTTTTCTTCATTTTCGGCTGCGTTTCCGGGCGGATTTCTACTGTGTTTCGGCGGAAGGGGCGGGGCTGCCGGTTCCGGTTACGGAGGCTTTTCCGGCAGCTCGCCGGTGATGATTGTCCGCATCACGGCGTCCCAGTCGTCGTGCACGACGTAGACGGTCAGGAACTTCAGGTTGTCAAGAAGCCGGCAGCGGGCGGCGAGCTTTGCCCGGGCCTCCCGCCAGCTTTCGCAGACCAGGTCGCAGGCGCTCTGCATCAGGAACGCGATCAGGTTGAAGGCCGCCAGCAGGCTGGACAGGGTTTCTTTGCCGTGCCCGAAGTTGTGCTCGAGATGGTATCCGTCCTTGGATTTGATTTCATGATGCCTCCCTTGTCATCTCATGGCCATGCCCGTTTCCTGGGTGGTCTGTTTGCGGTTCCCTTGTTCGTTCGCATCCGGCATCGTCGAGCAGACGGTACATCGAAAACGGTCTCGTGCCTATGGTGAAGGTGTGGCGTTCGACCCATGTGCCTCGGCGGCTTCGCTCTCTCAGGGCCCTGACCGAGATGCCGAGCGCCTTGCTGATTTCCTCGGCGGTGCTCCAGCCTTGCTCCCTTTTCGCCTTCTGGAGCCGCCTGAGGTGGCTTGGCAGTCCATGATAGTGGCGCAGGCTGGCGACGCTCTCCCTTGTCCAGGGCTTGTCCCCGCAGTTCAGCATGCCTCTCCGGTTGAGTTGCCCGGCAATGGCCTTGTCGCCCATGCTTTCGGTGAGCCTGCCCACTTCCGCCACGGTCTCCGCCGGGGTGCTGCGAACGCCGCCGCCGGGCCTGAGCAGATCGACCGGATCGAGTTCAAGCGCCCTGCCGCCACGCATGCGCAACTGAATTGACACCGAGTAGCCGCTTCGGATGAGCGTGGCATCCTCGACCAGAAGAGCCAGCATGCGCTTGCGGTCTGCGTTCCCTGTCGTCGGCGCATTCCAGGCGACTGCGAAGTCGGCGGACAGTTCCCTGATTCTCCGGCGCTGGACCTCGTCCGTTGTTTGCTGGAATTCGTCGGCGAGCCGGCTGCGCTCGGCTTCGGCCTCGTCCAGTTTGTGCAGTGCGTCATTCCACTCCCTTTCCAGCGTCGCGGCGACGAGGCGGTAGCCCGGGTCGACCTCCCGGCAGCGCCTGCCGGCCAGTTCGGCCTGGTGGCGCAGCGCCTCGACCCGGTGTGAGCGCTGACGGTCTGCCCTGGCGAAGTCCGACTTGACCTGTTCCTCCACCGACAGGGCCAGATCGATGTTGCTCCGATTGACCGCGCCGACAAGGAAGTCGGTGACGGCCGCGTCGATCCGCTCTCCCCGCATCGTCTGGCAGGACTTCCCCGCCCGGGCGGCCTTGCCGCCGACGCAGTGATAGTGCCGTTCGTTCGCCCGCTTCGGATCCGTCGCTCCGCCGTATTTGACCAGCATCTGGCTGCCGCAACGCCCGCAGATCGCGCGCGATTGCAACAGTGTGCCGCCTTCCCGCAGTGGGCCGGTGCGTCCGTGTGCCGCGACGAAGCATTGCCTGTGGTTGTCGGCCAGCTGCCTCTGGTTGCGCTGGAACTCCTCCCAGTCGATGTAGCCGGCATGCGCCTCGGGGATGCAGACCCGCCATGCCTCCCAGGGGTTTGCCCGCCCGGCATTGCCGCCCCGTCGGCCCCAGGCGTAGCAACCCGCATAGCGGGGGTTCCGGAGGATGCTGAGAACCCTTGAATAGCGGGCCTCGGACCAGATCAGCCGATGACCTTCGGAGACCGGGCATGCCGGCAGCGGTATGGCGTTGTCGAGAAGCCAATTAAATGTCGCCCTGACCGAGCGGGTCCTGCGGAAAGTCTCGAACACCAGATTGACCGCTTCGGCGACTTGAATGTCGGGGTCGAGAACCACCGCGTCTTGTGGATCGTAGACCAGGCCGGCGGGCAGTGCGGTTCTCAATTCGCCGCGCTGTGCCTTGTTGAGGACACCGCCGAGCAGCCGCTGGCGGATCCCGTCAAGCTCGAACTCGTAGACCGAGCTCTTGATCCCGAGCAAAAGCAGGTCGCTGCTGTTGCCGGGATCATGGACGCCGGCCTCGTCGCAGACCAGCGTGCCGGAGAGTGAGGCAAGGCGGAACAGCCGGTGCAGGTCGGCGTTGCTGCGGCCGAGGCGCGAGATCTCGAGGCTGAGAACGATGCCGACTTCGCCGGCGGCGATCCGGGCCATCAGGTCCTGGAACCCCCCGCGCCTTTCGGCGTCGGCGCCGGAGAGACCCTGATCCTGGTCGATGACCCGGATCCGCTCCCGCGGCCATCCCAGCGCCAGCGCGCGCTCACTCAAGTCGTACTGGCGCCGGGTGCTCTCGGTGTTGTTGATCACCTGGCCGGGAGACGACTGGCGGATGTAGACACACGCCTCTCGCTCAAGGTGGCTGGCGGAGATCTTGCCGGTTCCGATGTCCTTCACCATCCATCTCCCTCGTTGGATTCGCATCTGAGCAGCCGCAGGACCATCGCCGCCGCCGCGACGGTGATGCAGCCGGCCCCGGTTTCGCCGGTCGGCGCCGCCGCGCTGGAAACCGGCGCCCGGTCAAGGACGGCCGTGAGACGCAGCGCCCCCGCCATGCCGTGGCGGCTGAGAACCGGCGCCGCGTTCCCGGCGAGCCAGTCGAGATGCCAGCGCCGGTAGCGTCGCAGTCCGTCGTCATCGAGCCCTCCCGTACCGGGGCGCAGTGTTTTTTTTTGACCGCTCGATTGCCTTGTTGATGGTGCGTGGATGAAGGCTGACACCGAAACGCTCCTCGATCACCGGCGCCAGGCGCCGGGCGCCAACTGGCCCGTGCTCGGACCTGTAGGCGGCGATGAAGTCCAGAATCTCGTCGCTGACCTTGTGGGCCCGGCGCGGTCCCCGGCGCAGCGGCGCCAGGGCCTGCAGCCCGCCCTCGCGGAAGCTGCGCCGGATCCGGACACAGGTGGGGACCGAGACGCCGAACTCTGCGGCCACCTCCGCCAGCGGTTCGTCCCCGGCGCTGCGCACCATCTCGTAACGCACCTGCAGCAAGTCGCGCGGGTCGAAGAAGCCGCCGGCCCGGAAACGTTGGGAGCGGATGCGCTCCGGGCGCCGGTTGAGGGTGCCGGAGGCCTCGAGGTTTTTGACCTTCTGGTCATCGTCGGACATGGGCAGCTCCATTCACGGCTCTCGAAAATCATCATATATTACTCATATTGACAGCTTCCGCAAGCCGGCCGGCGATCCTCTTGGCACATAACGCTCTGTAATCACGCTGTATCGTGGGAATTTTGCACATTTCGGGCAATAATTTTCAATCATTTCGGGCAATCTTTTTTGATTAGCATGTCGACCAATTCCCGCAACTCCGAAAGATCGTCCGCTCGGAAAGAGGAACACCCGGCCGCCTGCTCCTCGAAGGTGTCAACAGCGCGCAGGCTGGTCCAGGCCGCCGGAAACAGGCGCAGCTGCCGCCCGCATCCCGTAAACACCCGAACCCGGTTCAGGCCGAATTCGTTCGTGATGGATTCAAGCGCGAGCCAGCGACCCCTCCAGGGATGGAACGGGTGCGTGACCTCGATGCCGCCGGCGCCAGGGCGTGGCTCTGGATCGAAATCGCATGCATTCGGCAACGCGGTCTTTGAGAGCCTTGAAGGCGTTGTTCTCCACTTTCCACCGGGACCGGGCGCAGTCGGCCAGTTCGGCGACGCTGTCCGGGCCGACCGGGAGGTCGGTGGCGAAGCTGTTGCGGTAGAGCCGCTTTCCGGACGGCGATGTGATGGTGACTTCGAACCAGTTGACTTCCAGCGCGTCCTTTCCGTCACGGATCGGCAGACCGCTCATCCAGCGGTAGCGCAGCTGGCGCTTTTTCTTTTTCCGGCCCTCGGTCCGGGTCAGACAGCCGGTCTCAACCCCTTGAATATACTCGTAAAGCGTTGTGTGCGAGCTCGGCTTGCAGGTCAGGATGAAGCTTCCGCCGGCGGCCAGCACGGCCTCGCAGAGCGGCTGGCGGCAGTAGAGGTCGTCGCCGAGATAAACCGGTCTGAGCCGGGCCAGGCCGGATCCGGTCCGCCGCAGCCAGCGCTTGGCGGCGTTGATCTCGCAGTCCTGTTTCTCAGCCCCGTCCTGCGGGCGGATGAACTCCGGCGGCAGCGGCAGGAGGCGCGAGGTTCCCGGGGCGACGATGCTGGCGCCGAGCACGGCGTGGAAGTTCTGTGTCCGCCCGTCCGCCAGTTTCCGCTGCGAGCAGTTCCGGCAGCCGATGCTGCAGGAGGTGAAATACTCGGTGCCGTCAAGGGCGATCAGCAGCCGCCCGTCAAGCCGGCGCAGCCAGTCAAGGGCGCCCTGGCGGTCCAGCTGGTCGACGGTCCGGGTGAAGATGGAATCGAAGCGCTCCGGCGGCACGCCGTCGAGCACGCTGCGGATGTGGCTGTCGGTCGGCAGCCGGTCAATGCCGAACAGGGTCCGGGCGTTGGACCGGCCCTGGCGGGACTGAAGCTGCGCCTGCGCCGCCAGGAAGGACGGGCACTGCAGGAAGAAGACGGCGAAGGCCGCCATGCCGATGTCGGCCATCTCCAGGCGGGCGTTGGCGCCGGTCCTGCGGTCCGGGGCGGACGCGCAGAGTTCGCGCATGTCGGCGATGTATCCGGCCAGCGGGGACATGGCGCCGCATTATGCACATATCAAAAATTTGTACAAATGTAAGTAAAAACAACAACTTACATGTCTTCTCCGCGCCTTTTCCCCAGGAGCCGGCGGCCGGAGCGGCGTCGGCGGCAGGTGATTCGCCCGCCGCCGGGGAACCGCCGGCGCGCAGCCGCCTGCGGCGGAAAAAAATTCCCCCCGGGCCAAAAAACCGTTGTGATACAACACGTTAAAAACTCAAAAATCCAAAATTAGAATTACTGCGCCGGTGTTGTCAGTGCCGGGTGAATACTGCTCAAAAGCGCCGAAGTAAAAATGCCCAGCGTCCCATAGGCCAGCCCCGCCGCGGCAGCGACCCCTGATCCGCTGGAGGAAGCCCCCGGCCACACCCCCGGATTCCAGGGATTCAATGGAGCTTCAAATTGAGGATTATATCCCCCCATGGCGCCTTCCGTCAGATTGAGCTTGCCCAGCAAAACCGCCCCGGCTTCCGCCATCCGCGTCACGACAGCCGCATCCTCACCGGGAATATGACCGGCCAGCGCCGCCGCTCCCCCCATCGTCCGGACCCCCTTGGTGAAACACACGTCTTTCACCGCAACAGGGATCCCATGCAAAGGGCCCCGGCACCTCTTCTCCGCCAGCTCCCGGTCCGCCTGCTCCGCTGCCGCCTGGGGCCTGGCCGGCCATCACCGCGGCGTAACTTTTTTGCCTCCCGTCCAGGGATGCGATGCGCTTCAGGAGAGACTGCGTCAGTTCGACGGAGGAAATGTCCCGGTTCCTGACGTGGACAGCCGCCTCCGGCAATGGCTTGAAAGGAAGCTCTTCAGGTTTCCTGACATCCGGAATTTTTTCACATTGCCCATTCTGAAGTTAATGCTGCTGACTTTTGTCCTTGAGCGAAAGATCCGTTTACATGCCAAAACCGTTTTTTGCGCCTCTCCTGAAAAGCTTTGAACGGTCAGCTTTCATCCGCTGGTGAATCTCAGTCATCTCCTTGGGCGCCCGCCAATTCCTCATGGCGATTCCAGGGAATTCAGCCGGCAGGGAGGAGGCCGGCCAATTCGCCGCGGACCCCGTATGGGTCGAAGAGGGCTTCCACCTGAGCCCAGGTGGCGGGATCCACCGGGATGCCCCGGGCCAGCCGCTCGCTGCGGGTATTGGCGGATCTTTCCCCCGGAAAGAAAACCCCGCCCGATCCTTCCATCGGGGGAGTGTCTTTAAGGTATTTCTTCAGCTGTTGGACCTCCGCCCGGATGGTTTCCAGCGGCGCCATGCGGCCAATGTCGATGGCGAGTATCGCGGATCCTTCAAACATTTCCGCCATATAAGTCTTTCCCTGAGGAACAGCGATCTGGCCGAGAAGCCCCCCGAAAAGAGCAATCATGACCGAGAGCGCATATCCCTTGTAGCCGCCTTGAACGCCGCCAAGGGGAAGCTGGGCGCCCCCCTCGTAGAAATCGTTCGGGTTCCTGCTGGGGACCCCGTGCCTGTCAATGATCCAATTATCCGGCAGCTCCTGTTGTTTGTTACGGTATACCCGTATCTTCCCCTCAGAGGCGATCGAGGTGGAAATATCAAGCAGGACCGGGGCGTCTTCGGCATGGGGAAAGGCCATTGCCAAAGGGTTTGAGCCGAGCCGGCCCTCGCGTCCGCCATGGGGAACCAGGGGGGCCCACGGTTTTCCCGCCCAGCCCGTGAACATGATGGCAGCCAGACCGGCCGCCGCCGCCATTTCAGGGTAGGCTCCGATTCGGCCCGTGTGAGTCAGGTTTCCCATGCTGACCAGGCTGACTCCATGGTCACGGGCCTTCTCGATCGCCATTTCGGCCGCCCGTGTCGCAACCACCTGTCCGAAGGTGGAATGGCCGTCGATCTGGAGAATCGCCCCATGGCTGCCGACGACTTCCGGCTCCGCTCTCGGATCGACCACGCCTTCCTCAATTTCTTTCAGGTACTGAGGCAGCCGAATGAACCCATGGGAATCGTATCCCGCAAGACTGGCCTGGGCCAGGTGGTCCGCCACGATGCCGGCGTGGCCGGCCGGGGCGCCTCCCGCCTGCAGCATCACATCGGTTATCCGGACAATCTGATGTTTCGTCAATATAGGCATGTTCAGCTTCTGAGAATTCAGCCGAATGGCTCCCCTCCGGTCAACGGAGGGGTGAATCCGCAGGCTTCGAGCCGCAGCATGAATTCCTCACTCACCTGTCACCCCCCCTGCGGTTGCTCCACCGTCAATGACCAGATCGCTGCCGGTGACAAAAGAGGACTCGTCCGAAGCCAGGTAAAGGGCGCCGCAGGCCACGTCTTCCGGCTGGCCTGCGTGGCCCAGGGGAATACTGTTGAACAGGTGTCCTGTCGAGATTCCTCCTCCTCCAAAAAGTGGGCGATCATCCTTGTCTCGATGTTGCCCGGAAGTATGGAGTTAACGCGGATCCCTTCTTTGGCGTATTGAACAGCGGTGGACTTGGTCAATAGCCGCATCGCAGCCTTGGATGTATGGTAGGTGCACGACGTCCCCATACTGCCTTCCAGCGCAGCCACCGAAGAGATGTTGATCATGGAGCCGCCACCCGCTTTCCGCATCTCGGGTATGGCGTGTTTCGTCCCCAGAAACGCACCCTTGGCATTTATATCCAAATCCCGGTCCCACTGCCCGCTGGTGATCTCCTCCACCAGAGCAAATCGGCAAGGGCCGGCATTGTTCACCAGAACGTTCAGTTTCCCGAAGCGGGCGACCGCGGACGCCACGGCTTGCCGCCACCCGGCCTCGCTGGTGACGTCCAGCCGGACGAAGAGGCACTCGCCGCCGGTTTATTGATTTCGGCCTCGGTCTGACGCCCTTCTTCTTCCAGAACGTCTCCAATGACCACTTTGGCCCCTTCCCTGGCAAACAGCTTGGCAATCGCTGCGCCCAGGCCCCTGGCTCCCCCGCTGATAAAAGCGGCCTTGTCTTTCAGTCTCATGGATTCCTTCTTTTATTGAGGATGGCAGTTTGTCTCCCCGCCAACCACTGGATGCCCCGCCCCACGACCGTTCGAAAACCGGGGTTTGAGTAGGCTTGGTTATCATCCCCGCTTTGATGGCAGAAAACCCTCGCCTTACCGAAGGTCCGCGTCCACGCGATCGTCTTCATGCTCCGGGGATGATCGGTGGTGAGCAGGATGTGGCTGTCCTCGTCCGCGTCATCTATGTCATAGGTCTCATCGACGATGTCCCACGGCTCCAGTGCGGCAGTGATAGGATGCTCGGTGTCCGCGACGTCGATGTGCACGGTCTGGTCAAGGGCGTGCGGTATTTCCCCTCGCTGACGCATGCCGCTAAGCTCTCTCCAGAGCGGCCAGCCGGGAAAAGCCATCAGCGCGTGATGCAGCAGAAATATCCCCTGGTCCCCATCGCCAAGACACTCCAGCGTCTCCTTCATGGCGGCCTCGAATTTGCCATCTTCTTCAGCGGGCGTGCTTTGGTGCCAGTTGAAGAACACGAGCACGTCATAGGTCCCTGGACCGCGCGCCGGGTCGGTAACGAAGTCCCACATGTTCTGAGGGTAGGCCTCGATTTCGGGAAGAGAGCGAAGCATGGACTGGAAGCCGACCACGTCATAATCGTGCTCGCCGGTAATCACTGCAGTTTTTATTTTTCCATTCGCCATGTTCCTGTCTCCTGCATTAAGAACAATTAATGATTACAAAGATATGTTATCCCGGATCTGAGACGGGGGGCCGCCTTCGGATCCAGGCGCCAGACAGCGTTGCATACCCGTTCCACATCGGCCGCTTCCGCGTGCGGCTGGATTCCTGGTCAAGCCGCTCGGCGGACCGCAGGAATGACAAAAATAGAAAATCACACCCGACTAGTTGGGCAGCAGGGCCACGGAACGGACCTCGCCAAACTCCTTTTGCAGTTTTTGCCAGGAATCGCCTCCGTCTTCGCTCAGGTACAGGTAGCCATAGAAGCTGGCCGCGACGATGACGTCGGGCCGCTCCCTGTGCGTGGCCATCCCATGGATATGCGAGTTGGGCTTTGCCGGCAGGGACACCGCTTCCCAGCTTTTCCCGGCATCCCGGGTGCGCTGCACGGCGCCGGTGACACCGGGAATGGTGTCGCCGCTGCCGACGAACATGACATCGGGGCTGTCCGCTTTGATGACCATGCCGCGGCAGTAGGACGCGCGGGCTCCTTCCTGGAACCTGGGGAAACTGTGGTAATCCCAGCTTTCGCCCTCGTCGCGGCTGGCGGCGATCCCAAAGGGCGAGGTGCAGTAGACGGTGGAGCGGGCGCCGGTCTTCAGAGCCATGCTGTGGATGTCGCCGTGGAAGGGGTCGGGCCCCAGGTCGGGAAGGCGGGCCCAGCTGTCGCCGCCGTCCAGGCTCTTGTAAACCCCGCCGACCTCCAGGCCGGCCCAGACGGTGCGGCTGTCCCTGGGATCCACCATCATGCAGGTGGTCCGCGGCGGCGAGTCGGGAAGCGCCGGAGACAGCGGGCTTTTCATGTCCACGCCCATATCAAGCCTGCTCCAGGTCCTCCCCCCGTCCCTGGAGCGGAACCCCTCGGGCCGCGTGCCCACGAATAAAGTGTCCGGGTCCTCGGGGTCCACAGCGACCGACCAGATCTCAAGGCCGGCTGTGGGGGCATCCAGGTTTTCCCAGGTCGCGCCGCCGTCCTCGCTGCGGAAAACGCCGACTTGGGATGAGGGCAGCAGCCGATGGCCGTCAACACCGGCCAGCGCCCGCCGGGGGTTGTCCGGATACACGCACAGCGCCCTGACGTTGGACTCATGCCAGATGGGCTCATAGACCGGGGTCCAGGATTCACCGCCGTCAGCGCTCACGTTCAGCCCCTGGCCGACGGTGCCGATGAGGATTGTGTAGTTTTTCGCCATGCTGCGTTTCCTCCATCAAAAAAATCATGACTTCCATGTCTTGAAGGGGTCGCCCTTTTCCTCCAGCGGAAAGGGGACCCGGGCTCCCCGAATGTGAGACACACGGGCCGCGACCGCCATTTCGGTGCCGATGCGGGCGGCGGGACCCAGACAAAGCTCGTATTCCGGGGTTTTTCCGTCAATCATGTCGATCATGGCGCAGGCCGAGCGGCGGTGGGCGTTGAGCCATTTTTCCCGGGCGGAGAGGGCGCTGTCCGACAGCGCCTCCCAGAGACCATCTCCGGGAATGGCCGGGTGGGAATGGGGGTGGTGATAAATGTCCGGCCCGTCCCAGGTCGCGCCAGGAAGAAAGAGAGTGCCCTCGGCGCCATGGATTTCGATGCATCCACAACTCCCACGGTGGCCGCGAGCGGTTTTTCGAAATAAACATGGGATCCCTGTTCGGCTGCCGCCAGCACCATGGGCAGGTAAATGTTCAATTCATGGGGAGCGATCACCGCAATGTCCGGTTTTTCGGTCTTCAGCATTTCATGATAATCGACATAACCCCTCATGGCGCCGGTGATTTCCATGTGTGTTTTGCGTCCGGCCTCATCCGAGCCGGCCAAAGCGACGATCTCGGCGACTTCCACGCCCACAAAGGCCTGGTCCAGCCAATGCCCATAGTCCCCATTGCCTGTTTCGCCGATAATGGCCACGCGCTTGCTCATGTGTCTTCACTAAGAATCATTAAGCTCTCTTTGGACGAGACCTCGCCTGAGACCCGCCATAGCGCCCTGCGGCGCCCCGCAGCCGGGGGTCGAGCAAATCCCTGAGGGCGTCGCCGAAAATGTTGAGGCCGTAGACGACAATCATCAGGGCAAGACCGGGCCAGACGGACATCAAGGGAGACAGGAACATGTAAGAGCGTCCGGAGCCGCTGAGCATCCCTCCCCAGGTGGGCTCCGGCGGGGGAATGCCCAAACCCAGGAAGCTGAGGGCGGCCTCTCCTAAAATCATGCCCGGCACAGTTGCCGAAAATATCATGATGACGGTCGGCATGATATTGGGCAGGATATGCCGGGTCATGATTTCCGTGGTCGGACTGCCGATCGCCACAGCCGCCTCCACATACATATTCTCCCGAATGGCGATAACGGCGCTTCTCATGACCCTTGAAACGCCGATGCCCTGTACCAGCCCCATCGCGACAATCAGCTGCCACATCCCCGGCCCCACGATAGAGACCGCAAACAAGAAAATGATGAACGGGGGGAAGCAGATCCAGCCATCCACGAACCGCTGCGCCACCAAATCGAACTTGCCGCCGAAAAACCCGGAAGGGACCCCTATCAGCAAGGCAACCAGCATCGCCAGAGCCGTCGCCCCCAAACCGACAATCATCGAGTTGCGGGCCCCAAAGACAATGCGGCTGAAAATGTCCCGCCCCAGATTGTCCGCCCCGAGGAAATACTTGAATGAGGGAGGATGCAGGTAATCTCTCGGGTGAATGTCGTTCACTCCATAAGGCGCCAGCCAATCGGCAAAAATTCCAGTGAAAAGAAAGAGCAGCACGATCATCCCGCCAATAAGACCCAGGGGCTGCTCCCTGACCAGCCTTGTCAAGAACACCGCCAGCCTGGAGCGCCGCTTGGGCTCACTGATTTCAGGCGGCATTTCCAGCGCATCCTTCATATGAAGGTTTCTCCTGGTCTTTCATTCCACGTTGACCGCTTCCATGTCGCTTTCCAGCCGGCGGCTCCCATAAGGTCCAGGCTCATATCAAAAAAGGCGCAGGGCTTGTCCGAAAGCCGAAACCGCTCTGGCCCGGCGGCCGGTTTTCACGATTGCAGGCCGCCAGGCTCAAGAGTTTCCTGGTTTCAGGGAAAAACCGATGGAGCCGGTCAATCACCAAATCCGCCACATTCCCGGTCGACGCCAAGAGTTCGACGGCAGCCAAGTCCCAGATCCAAATCTATAATCGGGGAATGAAGATCGCTTCATTCCCCGATTGGCTCATTACTGACCCAATATCTCCGCCTTAAGATCGCTGTTGATCCAGGCGCGGGCGAAAATCCCGCCTACAGAAAAAGCAGAGGAATCATTAGTTTCGCCGGCGTAGTTCTCCACCCATGGCCAGTAAGCAATGGATACCATTGGAGTTGGCGCATAGGCCACATAAGCTTTCGCCAGCCACAACTGGTTCAAACCCTTCATGATCTTGTCCCCTTCAACTGGGTCAATTGTTTTTGACCACTGCGCATAAATCTCGTTTAATTCAGGGTCATCAACCACCGCGGTTTGATAAGTGTCTTGCTCCCTAATTGCAAACGAGCTAAGAGTATTTCCCGGAAGACCAACTGAGTTAGCCAACAAAGTAATCGGCGCATGCTCATTTTGTTTATTAAGTATTCCATCCAAAGTAGCCGAATCCCGCAGATCAATTTTGACGTCGATTCCGATATCCTTCCACATAGCTGTCAGAAAAGACACCACATCTCGCTCAGGCTCCCGTGCATATGCTTGTATGGTACTCTTGAAACCGTCCGGATAGCCTGCCTCGGCCAACAGCTGCCTCGCGCGCTCAGGGTCATACTCAAAATTCTCCCGAGTTGACTGCGGCAGCTTCTCCAAAGGAGTGTAGAGAGTCTCTGGAAGTCCTGAATGGAGCTCAGCGTTTAAAATCACTCCGCCGCCGCCCCACAAGGTATTGATAAAGGCTTCCCGGTCTATAGCCATGCTGATTGCTTTGCGCACTCTGAGATCGTCAAAGGGCTTCACATCCAGCCTCATGCCGATTCTCCAGGCTCTCTCTGCCGGTCTCTCTATCATCTTTATTTCGGGACTTGATCTTTTTACCGAGTCGACGAACTTTTTCTGGAGCACATCATACACGTCAATCTTCCCTGTTCGCAGCGCGGCGACCTGGGAGGATTTATCCTGTATCAGAGTTTTCACCAGGCGGTCGATAAACGGAATTTCGTATTCCTTGCCATTGAATACGTAACTGTCCCAGTAATTGGGGTTCCTTACGTAAGATACCGTGCTGCCTTCCACGTAATCCTCGAGTGTGAACGGGCCTGTCCCTAGCCCACGATGAGTCTTCCAGTCTTTCATAGCCTCGTCCGTCACCTCACGAGGTACGATGGTCGCCCCATTCCAATGCGCGAATCCAAACCAATGAAACCATTCAGCAATGAATTTTTTATTCTTTATTGTGACCGTGTGCCTGTCCGTAGCTGTTACCGACTCCACGTCTTCAAATACCGGCCAATTATAGCGTGGCCAACCCACCTTATAGCTATGAACCACATCCTCCGCCGTCAGCTCCCTTGATTCCATGACTCCCGGCTTGCCCGACCACATGATCCCCGGACGCAGTTTGAAAATAATTGTGTTCGCATCCGGTAACGACCAGCTTTCAGCCAACCGACCTCTTAGGAAATCCAAATTAGAACCTGGAGAGTGATGAAAAGTAGAAGTCCCTAAGCCGCGTGGCCCAAACTTCTCAATGTCTGCAGCCATAAGGGTCTCATACATCGGTTCATGATAAATGCCTGTCGTCCAGTCACTGCCTTCTCCTTTGTGCCAGGATTTAGGCGGAAAAGCCGCCCCATATCCGTCCAGGAATGTGATCGTCCCGCCGTATTGCGGCCCGGCGTTCTTTGCCGCCTCCGACGAAAAACCAATTGTCTCGGCTGCCAAGGACGGGCTGCCAAGAAAGCCTACCCCCCCCCGAGAATAAGAGCCAGCAGCGCAGTGCCGATGGCTGATCCGCTTTTTTGAGTATCCATCTTTTTTTCCTTTCGATTGGATGTTCACAACGTCAGACTCGGACGCTTCGGAATTGAAGCGCTGAACCGGCGCCGTTTCGCCGGATGGCGCGGCCGGGCGGTCCAAAGGCGCAATGCTGCGGGCGGCGACTTGAAGAGGCGCGCGGAGATACCGCGCACGAGAGTGTCGCTTCCGGTGTCTTCCCAGAGTGCGGGCCGGGCCGTCTGCAGCAGTGTTCCGTCCTCCCATGCACGCCATTTGGCGCGACCAAAGGTACGGCAGCCTCGACATCGTGTCAACATGTGCCGAAATTCTTACTTATTAATCATACCATATCTTCACATTAGGTCCGTCAAAAGGCGTTGATGGTGTCATCGCAGGACTTTCTCACCCTGCGGCTGACCTTTCGGGAGACTGGGAAACGGAGGCTGAACCGGCATGTTCTTGGCCGGATTCCGCGGCTTCGGCGCCGTCTCCGGGCCGGATGGTTCATTCTCGATTTCCGGCGGCTCTCCGGCGGGTCCCGGACGCCTTGGCGTCTCAGGGCCGGTTCAGGGCGTCGATGGCCCCGCGGCGGTTGGCGAAGATCACCGAGAACGCGGTGCTGTTGAGGCTGGCCCGGTTGGCCGGGCCGTTGCCCGTACAGGTCAGGCAGGCCTCCTCGCAGCAGACGCAGCCCCTTTGCCGTTGATTCAGATTTTCCACTGCCCAATGGCCGCGGTTCAGAAGCAGCAGTTCTTCCGGCGACGCGGCCCCGCATCGAGGGAGGTGATGAGGCAGGTGGTTTCCGTGTAGTCCTTCTCGCCCGTCCCGGCGTCGTCGGGGCCTTTCTTCAACGGCTCCCGGCAGCGGGTGACGCCGGCGCCAATGCCAATCCGGTCGAAGATTTCCAGTGAGCGTTTTGACGAGTTGATCGCTTTGGAACCGGTCGCCAGCCGGTCGCCTTTGTCGAGAACGACTGTCGTGACTCCGTGATTTGCAAGTTCCAGCGCCGCCGCCAACCCAACCGGACCGGCGCCGGCAATGATCACGGCCATTCTGTTTTCGGAAGCTTTCAGCTCCAGCGGCGGACAGGACGCAAACAGATCGGCGGGTTCAGCCAACATGGATCACCCGCACTTGGACTTCGCGACCTATCCTTGAAGCGCATCCCACATTTCGAGATCGCGCTGCGCGGTCCAGATTCGTGGCGTGTCGATACCCCGCGCCTCGTCGTAGGCCCTGGAAATATTAAACGGCAGGCAATGTTCGTAGATCGCATACTCCGAAAACAACGAGTCGCATACATCGCGCGCCGCGCCCCACGCTTCTTTCAGCGATCCCCCTTTCGCCGCGACCCGTGCCACAGGCCGATATGTCGCGTCCAGAAAGGCGCGCGTCCCTTCCAGAGCTTCGGCGACGATCTCCGGATTGCCAAGCGCGTCGCCCCGCCCCGGAGCGACCGCCCGCGGACAGAATGACGCCACAGCGTCGAGAGTGCCGCCCCATTCGCCAAAATGACCATCACCGCAGTAACAGGCGGATCGGTATTCGACGATATCGCCGGTGAACATGACCTCTTCATCTGGAACCCAGACTACGGCATCGCCCGCCGTGTGGGCGCGCCCGAGCTGTTTGATGTCCACCCTGCGCGAACCGAGATAGATGGTCATGCCGCCGCTGAACGTGGTGGTTGGCCAGGTCAGCCCGGGGATTGATTCATGCCCTTCAAACAGACGCGGAAATCTCTGAAACTCGCTGTCCCAATCCTCCTGGCCGCGCTCCGCGACCATCGCGCGGGCGGTCTCAGACATGATCACCTGATCAGCATTGAAAGCCGACGCGCCCAGAACCCGGACGGCGTGGTAGTGGGTCAGCACCAGGTGGGATATCGGCTTGTCAGTCACTTTGCGGATTTCATCAACCACCTTACCGGCGAGGCGTGGCGTGGCCTGAGCCTCAATCACCATGACCGATTTGTCGCCGATGATCACACCGGAATTGGGATCGCCTTCAGCGGTGAAAGCGTAGAGACCGGCACCGATTTCGGAAAAGCTGATCTTTTTTTCTGTCAGGTCGCCTCTTGAGGCGAATGCGCGTGCCATTCACGGTCCTCCATATTGTTGCGCTGTCTGTTCGATCGCTCCAAACACGCTTTGACCCTCCGCGTCGTCCACCCAGATCTTCACCGTGTCACCGAAACGAAGAAAGGGTGTCGACGGTTCGCCGTCCTGAATTGTTTCCACCATTCGAATCTCGGCCAGGCACGAATAGCCTGCCCCGCCGGCGCTGACCGGCCTGCCCGGCTCGCCTTCGAACTTGTTCGAAACGGTTCCCGACCCGATGATCGATCCGGCAGTGAGCGGCCGCGTCCGGGCGGCGTGGCTGATCAGTTCAGGAAATCCAAATGTCATATCGACGCCGGCGTTCGCTCTGCCAAACGGCACCCCGTTCACATCGATGCAAAGCGGCAGGTGCAGGCGGTGACCGTCCCAGGCTTCACCCAATTCGTCCGGAGTGACCGCAACAGGCGAAAACGCGGAAGAGGGTTTTGACTGAAAGAACCCGAACCCTTTTGCCAGTTCGGATGGAGTCAGCCCGCGCATCGTGATGTCATTGGTCAGCATGATCAGGCGTATACTGCCCGCCGCCAGTGCCGGAGACGCCCCCATTGGAACATCATCGACAATGACAGCGACTTCACCCTCGAGGTCAATGCCTAAGGATTCATCAGCGGCCAGAATTGGCTCTCTCGGTCCCAGAAAACTGTCTGAACCGCCCTGATATATCAGCGGGTCGGTGAAAAAACTTGGCGGCATCTCCACGCCCCGCGCCCTGCGCACCAGTTCAACGTGATTGATGTAAGCGGAGCCGTCTGCCCATTGGTAGGCACGCGGCAGCGGTGACATGGCATCGGCGGCGTCGAACGGCTGCGACCCGTCTCCCGCCGCAAGCCTTTCTGAAGCCGCCGCCAGCGCCGGTTCGGCCAGAGCCCATTTGTCGAGCGCCGCCTGCAGTGTCGGAAAGTCATCACCGACGATCCGGCATGCGCTGAGGTCTTTGGACACAACCGCCAACCGTCCGTCTCTTGATCCTTCACGAATCGTCGCAAACTTCATGTGCAGTACCTTCTGAGTTCCATTCCGTCTTCACCAACAAGATCCTCTCCGCCCATCTCGCAATTGACCTCCGCCAACCACACAAATGGCTCCGCGCCGGGCCCAGCGGACGGAGCCGGTTGGCGCCGCACCAGCCGACGCGCCGTTGTCACGGCGATAATGTCCACACTGTCCGCCGCCTGTGTGTGGTTGGCCATCAGGCGCAGCCTTAAACGGCTCGCATTCGGTGTCTGCGCGGTCATTGATTCAATTCCCTCCGCCAGCAGGGTTTCGCGCACTAATTTATCACTGCCACAGGCAATATCCGCCGGTGGCGGAATCTTCCGTGTGTCGGAACTGAAGGTCACCCGCCATCCTTCCGTGCCGAACCCCGATCCGAAGCAATTGGTCACCGGCGGGTTCAAGACCCGCAGGGAGGCGGCTTCCGGATCGCCGCCGTGAACCGGGTCCGCGGCAAGTCCGGTGACTTTAACAGGCGGGCGGATGTCATCGGGGCCCCCGTCTTCAATCCTGGGCACAATGTCGAAGCGCATCGATTCAGAAACACTTCAGCACGGATCAGGAACTGCCGTCGGGCATGCCGTTAAATTTCTTGCGGAGCGAAGTCCAGCAGTCAGCATAATCGCTCTGCAGAGGCGCCTCGCGCGCCGCGAATTCGGTCAAATGCTGCGGAAAACGGGTCTCAAACATGAAGCTCATGGTGTTTTCCATTTTCGCCGGCCGCAGTTCGCCGGCGGTCGCGGCATCAAAGGCGTCCCGGTCCGGACCGTGCGGCAGCATCATGTTGTGCAGACTCATTCCACCGGGCACAAATCCTTCCGGCTTCGCGTCATAGATACCGTAAATGTTGCCCATCAATTCGGACATGATGTTTTTGTGATACCAGGGCGGCCGAAAAGTGTGCTCGGCAACCGACCACCGCTCGCGAAAAAGAACCAAATCCACATTGGCGGTGCCTTCAAACCCGGAAGGCGCGGTGAGGACTGTGAAAATCGACGGGTCCGGGTGATCGAAAAGCACCGCGCCGACCGGTGAAAACGTCCCCAGATCGTATTTGCAGGGCGCGTAGTTGCCGTGCCAGGCGACGATATCCAGGGGCGAATGGCAAATGGCGCAGGCATGGAAAGAACCGCACCATTTGACGATGAGGCGTGACGGCGTTTCCAGGTCTTCGAATGCGGCCGCCGGTGTTTTGAAGTCGCGCGGATTGGCAAGACAGTTGGCGCCGATGGGACCGCGGTTCGGAAGGTCAAACTTCGATCCGTAATTCTCGCAAACAAAGCCCCGCGCCGGTCCATCGGCGACCTCGGCCCGGAACACAAGCCCGCGCGGCAGGATCGCCAGTTCGCGCGGCCCGACATCGATAATTCCGAGTTCGGTCGCGAACCGAAGACGGCCCTGCTGCGGAACGATCAATAGCTCCGAGTCCGCAGAGTAGAAATATTCGTCCCGCATTGACTCGTTTGCCAGATAGATGTGGGCCGCCATTCCGGTCTGGGTGTGCACATCGCCAGCGGTTGTCATGGTGCGCATGCCGCTCAAAAAGGTTTTCGCGGTTCCGTCCTCCGCCACCGGATCCCACCGGTACTGGCCGAGCGAAATCACGTCATCGACAATGTGCGGCGCGGTCTTCCAATACGGCATCTCAATTTTTTTGAAACGCGACGTGTGACGGACAGACGGGCGGATACGATAGCACCAGGTGCGCTCATTCTGCCCGCGCGGAGCGGTGAACGGTGTGCCTGAAAGCTGTTCGGCATAGAGACCGTAGCGGCATCTCTGGGGGCTGTTCTGGCCCTGCGGCAGCGCGCCCGGCAAAGCCTCGGTCTCAAAGTCATTTCCAAATCCCGGCATGTAACCGGGCGTCAGCCCGGCGGCCGTCGCCGACTTCATCAACTCGGCCGGATTTGTCGGTCTGTTCATCGCTGCATTCCTCCGGCGGAAGAAAAACGGGCTGTTGCGCCTCCGCTGCGCTTGAAAATATCGTTGCACTTGCAACAAAGTCAAGATAAAATCACCGGCGCGGGCGCGCTTCGCAAGGGGTCCGCCGGCGGCGAATCCCCGTATCTGCGCAGGTGAATCGACTGAAAAATGTCTGTCAAAGCGACTTCAGTCAGCAGCGCTGGAACCGGCGGTTCCAACCCGGACGAATTGCCCAATCCCGGGAAAACGCCTGATCTTGACGGCAAACGGGAGTTGGATGTTAATTCCGGGAAGACCGTTTTCAATCTCGATGAGTTTCTGCCTTACCAGATCAGCGTGCTGTCCAGACGCATGAGTCAGGATCTCGAACGGCGTTACAGCAGCAGATTCGACCTTCGCGTTCCGGAATGGCGGATCATGGCGCATCTGTCGCAGTCGGAACCGGTCAGTGTGCGCGAATTGGAAATCCGCGTCGACATGCACAAATCCCGGGTCAGCCGCGCTGCCCGCAGGCTGGAGGAGGCCGGTCTGATTTCCAGCGGCACCAATCGCGCCGACCGGCGGCTTATTGACCTGCGGCTGACCGACAAGGGCCGCCAAATGATGGAAGACATTGCGCCGCTGGTAAATGGATTTCAGCAAGAATTGCTGGACCGCCTGGGGCGCCGGCGCGACAGCTTTCGGAAGGGACTCGCTCTGCTCCTGGGAGATTAAGAATGGCAGCTATACTGTACGACTACTGGCGGTCCTCGGCTGCCTATCGGCTGCGGATTGCACTCGGACTTGCCGGAATTGCATTTGAATCCCGGCCTGTGGATCTGCTGCGCGGTGAGCATACGGAAGATGCGTATCACTGCCACAATCCTCAGGGTCAGGTGCCGACGCTGTATTTGGACAGGCACCGCTTTACCCAGTCCTTGGCCGCAATTGAATACCTGGACGAGACCGGACGCGGACAGTTCCTGCCGCAAGACCCTGCGGGCCAGGCGCGTGTCCGCACCATCGCCTATGCCATCGCTATGGAAATCCACCCGGTCTGCAACTTGAAAGTCAGCCGCCGGGTCGCCGAAATGACAGGCCGGAAAGATTCTGCAGCGGAATGGATGCGGCACTTCATGAGCACAGGCCTCGAGGCCGTGGAGCGTTTGCTCAAGTCTGCCGACACCGGTCTTTACTGTCACGGTGACAAGCCAACGATGGCGGACATATGCCTGCTGCCGCAGGTGTACAACGCGCTCGGCCGCGATCTGCCGATCGGTCAGCTCGATCGCATCGCCTCAATTGCAGCCCGGCTGCGGCGGTTAGACGCGTTTGCGGCGGCCCATCCCGATAATTTCAAGCCAGGAGGATCTCATGGAAAATGATGTTGTTGTGCTGGATGGCGCGCGAACTGCCATTGGAAGCTTCGGAGGATCCTTGGCAGGCGAGACTCCGATCAGTCTGGGAGCGACGGTTGCCAAGGCGGCGATGGAACGGTCGGGAGTCGAACCGGCACAAATTGGCCACGTCGCATTTGGACACGTCATTAACACGGAACCGAGGGATATGTATCTGTCGCGCGTGGCATCTATGGACGCAGGCATACCGGACACAACCCCGGCGATGAATGTCAACCGCCTTTGTGGCTCAGGCGCACAGGCCATTGTATCGGTCATGCAGTCGCTTGCTCTCGGGGACGCAGACTTTGGCTTGGCCGCGGGATCGGAAAACATGAGCCGATCGCCACATCAGGTCCCGACCGCCCGCTGGGGCCAAAAAATGGGCGATTCCGGAATTGTTGATGTGATGATTGGAGCACTGTCATGCCCGTTTGGGACCGGCCATATGGGAGTGACGGCCGAAAACGTCGCAATGGAACACCAAATCACGCGCGAAGACCAGGATGCATTTGCACTTGAAAGTCAGCACAGAGCCAGAACAGCAATAGATAACAGGGTGTTTCAGAGCCAAATCATTCCTGTGGAAGTGCGGGCCAGGCGTCAAACCAAGAACTTTTGCGCCGATGAGCACCCGCAGCAGACGAGTGCTGAAGGGCTGGCCAGTCTGCGTGCTGTTTTTAAGAAAGATGGCACGGTCACAGCAGGCAACGCCTCCGGCATAAATGACGGCGCTGCCGCCCTTGTCCTGGCCCGCGCCGATGCCGCGGAAAGGGCGGGATTGAAGGCGAAAGCGCGACTTCTTGGTTACGCACATGCTGGAGTGCGCCCTGAAACAATGGGGATCGGTCCGGTTCCCGCCGTTCGCCAACTTACCAACAAGCTCGAAATGCAGGTCGAAGACTTTGATGTCGTAGAGGCGAATGAAGCCTTCGCGGCGCAAGCGCTGGCGGTGAACCGGAAACTCGGCTTCGATGCATCAAGGGTCAATCCAAATGGCGGCGCCATTGCCCTCGGCCATCCCATCGGAGCAACCGGCGTCATCATCGCGCTCAAGGCGCTTTATGAACTGGAGCGTTCAGGGGGGCGGCGGGCGCTGGTTACGATGTGCATTGGAGGCGGGCAGGGAATTGCATTGGCGTTTGAGCGCACAGGCAGCCAGGTTCACTGAAGCAATGTGCCGCTGCCGGAGCGCGGTCAACCGAGCGCAACTAGGCGCATGGTCCGGCTCGGCTGGAATGCCGGTCGTTGGCTTGTCCTCCTTGAGCGCATAAACCTCGTCCGCCGCAATTGCGCTTGGCGCTGGCCTCCACTCGGCAATTCAGCGGCGGAAGTTGCCAGAGTCCGTTTGCGGCACGAACCGCTTCTCATGTGCTTTGACCTCTTTGATCCCCAATTCCACCGCATGGCCCCATGATCCAACGGCGCTCGCCGCTGCCGAAACACGGGCAGCGCGGCGGTCGCCTTGTCCTCCGGCCGCCGCGCGGAGCGATCATTTGCATCCATGTCAAGGAAGACGCCGCGGCGCGCCTGGAAAAATTCAGAGGGATGTTGCCGCAGGTCGAAGTTGTCAATGATCGGTTCGCCTGCGGAATTCTCGTCCACCACGGCCTTCGCATCGGGAGGACCGCACCGAAAGTATCCGCCATGCCGTTTGGGATGCTCTGGAACGCCTGAAACGCGCCGCGGCCTCTCACTTAACTGGCCGCGGCGATGGCCGAGTCTATGCGACCAAGGCAATCGTCAATGGCGCCCCCGGGGGTCTTGGAAACCGGAGGTATTCTTTGATGAAATTGTCGGTGTTTTCGGATAGGTTTTCAAAGCATCCTCAACTTCCCTGCAAGCCGTTTTCCCATGTGGCGGCAATTCCGACTTCGCCAGATGCGTGGTCTTTCAGGATTTTTTGAAATCAAACTGAAACAGCGCCATGTGACCTGATGGGATCTCGTAAACTATCACCTCAGGTCACGAACGGGTGTAAGACGTGGCAGTGGTCTGTTTTCATCATGTTCCACAGAGGCGGGCTCTTTTTGAATTTGTGGATATGGCGGAATATGCCAGTTGACGGCCAACACTCGTGCCGCCTCCGCCAGTATTACGATATATGATTTTTCTGAGCGCCCTCTAGAATCAGGACCTATAACCTCAAACTTGAAGATTGCAGCATGATTGTGGGCGACGTGGAATACTACCGGACATCACGACAGCCACACTATGCCGCCTCCACCATCTCATCGAATTGCCGTCTCCCAATGACACCCTTATTTACGAGCACAGTCTGTATCACCCTCTCCGAAACATGAAAGGACCGCGCAGCCGCAGCAATATCGTCTTCGGAAGGCGTCTCGGTATTGATGTAAGACAACAAGTCCTCATAGGGACAAAGAAAACTTTGCGCAAATGCTCGTTGAAATTTCTGACGTCCCGTCTTTGCCCTGGTAATTGGTCCCAGCGCATCGTTGCCCGACCAGATCGCATCGCCTAAAGTGCGACACAATTCAAATCGGCGCCCCTGTGGCCAGCGGGCACTCAAAGCAACGACATTCTTCTCCCCATCCCCTACCCGCAAACGAAGGCCATAATGACGTCCGGCCGGTTCACTCACTCTGTTGCGAAAATGCTCTTTAGTCACCTTCAGAAAATCTCCTAAGCGCGTGTTTCCCAACCGCCCACTCTCAGCGCCCAATCCGCGACGTGCTGCTGTTGCCACCTCTTCGGCGGTCTCCCAAATTGGCTTGTCAGATGGCCGCCGTATAGGCCCAGCCGCACTTATTGCATCATCCAGTTCGCAAACAACTCCTGATTTCTTCGCAATCTTAATCTCCTCCTTCAGCGTATCGGCTGCCGATTCCCTTTGACTGGAGACAATTGCTTCTTCCACTCCATCGTGACCATAGGTCTTCACATAATTCAGCAATACTTCAATCAACTCACTCGGTGCCTTGTCGACATCGTATCCCAACTTCGCTTCAAGTCGCCGCCACGTTGCCATGCTATCGTCGGTTCTTTCTTCCTTCAGTGCAGAGAGCTGCGCGCGCAGCGCTTCCTTGTCATTTGAGATCGCCTCCACGGCCCTGTCCAAGAACCGATCAACCGACGATTCAAACTGTTCTGCTCCCACAAAGATAAGGGCATCCTTCGTAAATCTTAACGCAAAATTCATACTGAGAGGGTCGCTGCGGCACCCGAGACCGACACGCGTATCTTCTCCCCAAATCCGCAGCCGTGGCCAAATGTATCCTCCGCCGATTGCCGAAAGCTCGTGAGCCAAACGCCAATTCGGATCGACCCTTTCAGATGTTACAGGTTCCCAACGCAGGCGCCACCAATTGTCCGTGATCCAGAACGCCAACTGAATTGGCGGCGCTTGCAGATAATCGTCAGAGCCGTTGCTTCCGCTTCGAACCAACTCAGTGAAGCAGGCTTCGCCGGATCGCAAAGATATATCCTGCGGTACATCCCAAGATGCCATTGCACCTTCCCGGATGTCAAATGGGATATGCCCGGAAGTTGGTGACAGCCATCTTCAGGCGGCGGCTTGAATCTGTCTGATCCCGTCCCTGAACACAACCCCTTCGATGACTTCCGGCAACCGGTTTGAACCCGAGAGCTTCCGCCAGTTTCTCTTCGCCGACATCATCAGCCTGCAGACCATGACGAGGGCGATCTTCCGGCTGAGACAGCCCCTGGTCTTCCGTGTCCGGTTCCGCACGGTGGAGAAGACACTTTCCACCGGATTGGTGGTGCGGATGTGCGTCCAGTGTTCGGCCGGGAAGTCGTAGAAGGTCATGAGTTCCTCGCGATCCTTGACCAGCTTCTGCACCGCCTGCCCGTATTTGACGCCGCAGGTCTTCACGAACAGATCGAAGGCCGCCTCGGCTTCCGTCTTCGTTTCCGCCATCCAGATGTCGTGAAGATCGGACTTGGCCCGGTCATGCAGGGATTTCGGCATGGCGCCGGTGACATTGGCGGTCTTGTGCACCCGGCAGCGCTGCTCCCTGGTCTCCGGCCAGACATCGCGCAGCGCCGCCCAGAAGCCGAGAGCGCCATCACCGATCGCCAGCTCCGGCGGCGCCAGACCACGCGAGACGAGACCGATGAGCAGGTCCCGCCAGCTCTCGGCATTCTCCCGGAACCCGTCCATGACGGCGAGGATGTCCTTCTGGCCGTATTCATCAGCCCCGATCAGCGCCAGCATGCACTGGCGGTCTCCATCGAGCCGGGGCTTGAAGTGGACGCCATCGGCCCAGACATAGACATGGCGCCGGGACGAGAGGTCCCTTTTGCGCCAGGCATCGTATTCCTCACCCCAGGAGGCCTTGAGACGGGTGATGGCGGTGGAGGACAGCCCCTCGGCCTCCGGGCCGAGGAGAGCGGCCAGGGCTTCGCCGAAATCGCCGCTCGAGATGCCCTTGAGACAGAGCCAGGGCAGGAGCTCCTCGACCGACTTCGCCTTCCTGAGGTATGGCGGCACGATCTTCGAGGCAAAGCGGATCCTGCCCTCGCCGGGGTCGCGGTCACGGACCCGCGGCACCTTCACCTTCACCCGGCCGATCCCGGTCATGATCTCCCGTTCGGGCAGGAAGCCGTGGCGAACCAGCCTTCGCCGGCCGGCCTCGTCCACCAGATGTTCATACCCGGTCAGGAAGGCCGCCACCTCGGCATGGATGGCGGTCATGAGGAGATCCCTGGCCCCGTCCCGGATGGTTTCGGTCAGCGGATCCGGTGAAAATGATGATGGCTTCTGCAGCTTGATGACGTTAGTTGTCGACATGTGGCATATCCCTTTCTCTTCGAGAATTGACGGCGTCTGTCTCAGTAATTCTAATTTTGAATTTTTGAGTTTTTAACGTGTTGTATCACAACGGTTTTTTGGCCCGGGGAGATTTTTTTCCGCCGCAGGCGGCTGCGTGCCGGCGGTTCCCCGGCGGCGGGCGAATCACCTGCCGCCGACGCCGCTCCGGCCGCCGGCTCCTGGGCAAAAGGCGCGGAGAAGACCTGTAAGTTGTTGTTTTTGCTTACATTTGTACAAATTTTTGATATGTGCATAATGCGGCGCCATGTCCCCGCTGGCCGGATACATCGCCGCCATGCGCGAACTCTGCGCGTCCGCCCCGGACCGCAGGACGGGCACCAACGCCCGCCTGGAGATGGCCGACATCGGAATGGCGGCCTTCGCCGTCTTCTTCCTGCAGTGCCCGTCCTTCCTGGCGGCGCAGGCGCAGCTCCAGTCCCGCCAGGGACGGTCCAACGCCCGGACCCTGTTCGGCATTGAACGGCTGTCGACCGACAGCCACATCCGCAGCGTGCTCGACGGCGTGCCGCCGGAGCGCTTCGATTCCATCTTCACCCGGACCGTCGACCAGCTGGACCGCCAGGGCGCCCTTGACCGGCTGCGCCGGCTTGACGGGCGGCTGCTGATCGCCCTTGACGGCACCGAGTATTTCACCTCCTGCAGCATCGGCTGCCGGAACTGCTCGCAGCGGAAACTGGCGGACGGGCGGACACAGAACTTCCACGCCGTGCTCGGCGCCAGCATCGTCGCCCCGGGAACCTCGCGCCTCCTGCCGCTGCCGCCGGAGTTCATCCGCCCGCAGGACGGGGCTGAGAAACAGGACTGCGAGATCAACGCCGCCAAGCGCTGGCTGCGGCGGACCGGATCCGGCCTGGCCCGGCTGAGACCGGTTTATCTCGGCGACGACCTCTACTGCCGCCAGCCGTTCTGCGAGGCCGTGCTGGCCGCCGGCGGAAGCTTCATCCTGACCTGCAAGCCGAGCTCGCACACAACGCTTTACGAGTATATTCAAGGGGTTGAGACCGGCTGTCTGACCCGGACCGAGGGCCGGAAAAAGAACAAGCGCCGGCTGCGCTGCCGCTGGATGAACGGTCTGCCGATCCGCGACGGAAAAGACGCGCTGGAAGTCAACTGGTTCGAAGTCACCATCACATCGCCGTCCGGAAAGCGGCTCTACCGCAACAGCTTCGCCACCGACCTCCCGGTCGGCCCGGACAGCGTCGCCGAACTGGCCGACTGCGCCCGGGCCCGGTGGAAAGTGGAGAACAACACCTTCAAGGCTCTCAAGGACGGCTACCATCTCGAGCACAACTTCGGGCACGGCAAGGAAACCCTGGCCAGCCTGCTGGCGACCTTCAACCTGATCGCGTTCCTGATGCAGAGCGCCTGCGACCTGGTCTGCGAAAGCTGGCAGGAGGCCCGGGCAAAGCTCGCCGCCCGCTACCGGCTTCTTGACAACCTGAAGTTCCTGACCGTCTACGTCGTGCACGACGACTGGGACGCCGTGATGCGGACAATCATCACCGGCGAACTGCCGGAAAAGCCTCCGTAACCGGAAACGGCAGCCCCGCCCCTTCCGCCGAAACACAGCAGAAATCCGCCCGGAAACGCAGCCGAAAATGAAGAAAAAACCGATGTGAACGCATAATTGGAATTACTGGCGTCTGTCTATGCCGCCTTGATATGCCGCCCTTTCCGGTCCGTCACCAACTTCCGGGCATATCCCTGTCAAATTCGAAATCACCCATCATTTGAATCCATAGAGTGACCTGCAATTCTGGACTGCTTGGCCTGCCAATTGGTTTCCATCCGCTTCGGCCCATGCTTTGAATCGATTGTACACCTTCTCCGCTATCGGTTCTGTGCTTTTCACCGGATATCCGTGATATTCTGTCTGCCTTTTGTTTGTAATCCTCCGCTCAAAAATCCATCCGTTGTCCGCAACTGCCCAGATGATACCATTTTCCCCTACCAGTCCCGCTCGCAAACCTCGCTGAATCATCGGAAGTATCAAGATTGCGGTGAACCGGTTGAAAGTTTGGGTCACGATCGCACAATGTTGCGTCGCCTCGAATGCCTCGGAATGGCGGGAGACCAAACAAGTGGGGATTTTTCTTTTGCTTAGAACTTCCTTCGTACTTTATCTGCCGTTGCAGCCGCTTGATGTGCTTCGCACCGGGATTCGCCAATAGGCGGCGCTTCTCGTTGTTCGAGCGTCGAGCAGGTAGTTTAGGTCTCTTTGCCGGTCTTTTCACCTATAGTCTCCCGACACAAAGCCTCCTTAATCCTGGGATATGCCCGAAAGTTTTTGACGGCCACTTTCAGGCGGCAGCTTGAATCTGTCTGATCCCGTCTTTGAACACAACCTTCTCGATGACCTCCGGCAGCCGGTCCGGCCCCGCGGATGTTGAACTGGTCCGGACGCGATCACCGGCGCCAAGCGCTGCGTTACGCCATAGCGTCGCTTACGATTCCGACCGGGACAAGACTCCGATTGCGAGATGTGAATGCCCATCTTCTGGACGGGTCAAACCGACCCGGCCGAAACCGACAACCACATATGGGCAGGGACCGCATTGCTGCGGATGGCCAGCGCGCGCGGAAAGTTCTTTCGATTATGGAGAGGAGTCTTGGCGGCGCAACCGCTTCCCTCCTGGGACGATCCGATGCATCAGATCAGGTCAAGCTGCCGATCGTCCCGGACTGGTGCGTCCAAGCGGGGTTTTAGCTCCACCGGGGCTCAATAGAAGGGATCCTTTGCGTGCCCTGCACATTTGGGCTGTGGAATGTGGAAAGAAGCGTCTGCCGACCATGTCCCTCCTGGAAGAATGCGCGGGACTGTTTCCTACTTCACTCTTTTTGCGCCGAAACTGCCTACGATCGTCCCCTTCTCGAAGACTCCGCCAACTTCCTCATGATTGGGACCAAAGAATTAACCCTTGGTAAAGAAAGTATGGAAGCCGCCGTCGCGCAGTGGAATGTTTCCCCAAGCGATCCGGTCATAACCCTTGCCAGTTTCAACATCCCTAAGATTGGTAATGGCGAGCGTGACCAGAGTCTCGTCCAAAGGTTCTGAAAATCTCAATCTCAATTCAGAGTATCCCAGCAAATTGCGGTTCTCCGTGATTTCGGAGAAGTCGATTGTCGTCGCACCGCCTTTCCAAGTCATTGAATCGCCGACAGGGTTTCCCTCGCTCCGAAAACCGCCAACCATAGCCCATACCATCCGCTGCGGCCTGTCGTCGCGCACGAAGTCGTAGTACAAAGTGTCAAAGCCGACGTACTCTCCCCAGCCGCCCCAGCCGGTAATTGTTCTGTCGGAGGCCACACCGGCGATATCTGGCAGTCGCTTTTCTCCCACAGACACGTCACCGAACTTGATACGGTATCGAGATTGGATCGTGTCTTCTTTGGCCTTGAAATCGCCAAATCCTGCGAAGCTTGTGTGCTCTGGTTTAGTGAACAGAATTCGTTGGCCATCGGTCGTGACGCACAATCCGCCGTAGCAATCGGTGTCTGCGCGGTCGACTTCCATATCCCCGTCAAGTTTGAATCTCAGGAAGTCGGAGATCAAGACAGTATCAAACGGAGCGACCTCCGGAACGTCGTCTTCTTCCCTCCCGAAAGGTGCGCACCCGGCAAGCACGATCGCGAACAAGCCCAATGACATCCCGATCGTTGCGGGCGCCCGACGCGCCTTTGAAACGCATGAAACGTCAGCGCCGAGACCAGTTGGGCAAAGACGGTCGGAAACATCCTTCGTCCGGCCCTGCTCTTCATCGTGAGCGGTGTCGTAAAGAAAATGCGCTGGCGTCATCGTCCAGCTCCTTTCACGCGTCTCGAGGCGGCTTGTCCGACTTGCAAAAACGCCCAGCCGCCGCGGCTGGTGGGAATTGCTGGTGAATTCCAAGTTTCCCGCGACCGGTCTCATGCGGCTCTCATTCTTTCTTCCGACGATGCTGCCCATGGTCGCAGTCGCGAATATCTGGCTGTTCCTTTATGCCCCGGGGATCGGCCTTGCTTCCCAGATCCTGACTTTCTTTGGCCTGCCTTCGATCAACTTTCTTGGCGCCACCGAAACATCGCTATTCTCGATGATGGCTGTGGCGGTTTGGAAGGAGGCGGGCCTGTTCATGATCTTCTACCTCGCCGCGCTACAGTCCATTCCGACCAATTTGAAGGACGCAGCGCGGCTGGAGGGTGCTGGATCGGTCCGGATCTTCTTCGACGTCGTGTTGCCGCTGCTGCGTCCTACGACGATCTTCGTGGCCGTCAACGCGCTGATCAACGCTTTCCGGCTGGTTGACCATATCGTCGTGATGACCCGCGGCGGCCCGAACAATTCCAGTTCGCTTCTCCTCTACTACATCTACGAAGTCACCTTCGGTTTCCGCGACTTCACCTATGGCGCAACGTTGACCGTCCTGATGGTTGTGATCCTGGGCATTCTGGCCGCGGTTCAATTCTGGGTGTTGGACAGAAAGGCGCATTACCAATAAGGCAGGAAATCAACAGGATCGCATTAGCAACGCTCGCCTCTGTTCTGGCTGCCGTTTGGGGGCTGTTCTTCCTTTATTCCATCTGGACCGCCTTCTATCCTGAGAAATACTCGGCCAATTTCGTGTGGAACGCGCCGCTGACGCTGTCGAACTTCACCGAGGCATGGAAGGCGGCTCCGTTCGCGCTCTATTTCCTCAACACGGTGATCCTGATCACCACCGTGCTTGTCGCGAACCTGATCCTCTGCACCCTCGTAGCCTATGCCTTTGTCCGCTACCGGTTCCGCTGGGCGGGCATTCTCTTCGGCCTTGTCATGGTGCAGCTTCTGATTTCGCCGGAGATCCTGATCGTCGAAAACCACTTGACGCTTTCGACCATCGGCATGACCGACACGATCATCGGCATCGCCCTGCCTTATTTGACCTCGGCCTTCGGGATCTTTCTTTTGCGGCAGACTTTCATGACCGTCCCGAAGTCATTGGACGAGGCTGCGCAGATCGAGGGGGCGAGCGCCTGGTGGGTCCTCTGGACGGTCTATGTCCCGCTGGCGCGCCCGGTCTATCTGGCCTACGGGCTTGTCTCGATCAGTTTCCATTGCAATAATTTCCTTTGGCCGCTCATCGTCACAAATTCGCCCGAGGTGCGACCGGTCACAGTCGGTTTGAGCGTCTTTGCGACGGTCGAGAGCGGTATCGAGTGGTCGCTTGTCAACGCAGCCACGCTGATGACGACGGCGCCGCTGATCATCGCCTTTCTGATTTTCCAAAGACAGTTCGTCGCCAATTTCATGCGGGCGGGCATCAAATGATCCGTGCCGGCGCCGCATGCGAGGCAGGCCGGAGATCCCGCTGATGAAACTGGCGCACGTGCCCGACCTGCACATCCTGCCGCCAGGGGCCGAGGCTCCGGGGCCGGGGCCCACTTCGATCGACGTGGCCGAGGCAATCGCGGAAGGGCTGGACCTTGTGATCATTGCCGGCGATCTGACCGACCGCGCCGATGCCCCGTCTTTCGCGGCTGTCGAACGGCTTTTTGGCCGGATCGGCCTGCCGATCTTCGTCGTGCCCGGGAACCATGACGGACCGTCAGGCATGATCGACTACCTGCGGACGTCAACCGCCTTGGCGGACTGGGACCTTACCAACCGCGTTGTGGAATTCGGCGGCTTCAGATTCCTTGGTCTGAACACCTGCGTGGAAGGCCGGATACAGGGCGCTCTGGACGACAGCGCGCTCGCGCTTGTGGACCGCGAAGTTGGGCGCGGCAGCGACCTTCCGCTGGCTGTCGTGATGCACCATCCCCCCTTGTGCCTTGGCCTAGAGCAATTCGACGGGTTCTGCGACATCGACAGGGGGGACGAGTTTCTTGGCCTGCTCGCGGCAGCCAAAGCGGAGACTCTGGTCTTCGCGGGTCACGTCCACCGTCCCTACACCGCGCGGATTGACAGGGTGCACGCCAAATTTTTTGGTTAGCCTGCGGCGATCCTTTGGGCCTTCCAAAAGGCGAACTCTTCCCACTGTAAGTTCTTCCAGCAACTTTTCAGTGCCATCAGCGCATTCGCGCCCTTCACCGACCATTTGCAGCCCGACCTCTTGAAGCGTGTGACGACCATTTGCTTGCAGCTGCTTTCGATCTGGCCGCTCCCGATTTGCATGCCGCGCGCCCGGTACTCGTCGCAGCGCATCCGTCCCTTGTTCGCCTCGAAATAATCAATGCACTTGGCCATGTCCTTGTCGCGGTCACGATGCGGCCGCAGATCCGCGATGACGCCAGCGACGTCTCCGTCCAGCAGCCGGGCCTTGACCTCCGCCAGATGCGCCTTGCGCGCGACATCGCACTTGACCAGCGCCTTGAGGGCCGCAGAGGCATATTCCAACGCGTGGAACACATCCAGAATGCAGGTCTTCCTCATGCCGGCGAGAAGCTCGTCGACCACGTTGGTGATCCAGGCGGCGCCGTCGGAGACCAGGATCACCTCCTGCGCATTGTAGACGCCGTCCCGACAAAGCTGCCGGTCGAGCCGGGCGGCAAACTCCGATGCCCGGCTGACGCCGCCGATCGCAGCAGCGCTGTCGATCAGGGCGCTCACCGCATCGCTGCCCTCATCCTTCGTCGGCTCGCCGGTCTTCGGGTGCGTGCCTTCGGCGGTGAAGGTGACGATCACCTTCGCCTCTCGTGTCCGGGCCGAGCCATCCTCCTGCTTGCCCTTCACGCCCTCCGTCTCGCTCCGGCGCATCGGGACGCCGGTGCCGTCGGCCTCTCGATGCAGACCCGGTCCGCGCCGGGCTTCCCCTCCTCGACGACCTCTCGCTCAAACCGCTGAACCTCCTCGCCGATTCCCCGGGTCCATCGGCGCAGTGTCGTCGCCGGAACCTTCACTCCGGCCAGGTTGCACAGCTTGCGGGACGCCTCCTCGAAACTGTCCGAGACCACGGTGTCGGCCACGATGCTCGCAGCCCCCGGTGTGGCCGTCTGCCCCTCCAGCCCGAGGGCGCGGTCCAGAGGGAAGAAGCCGGAACCGCAGCCCCGGCAGCGGCAATACGTCCGCTCGACCTCCACGGGTCCCAGACGCGAGGCAAAGGACTTGCCGAGCTTCCGGCGCCGCTCCATCGGCTTGCCGCATTTCGGGCAGTCGGGCGTCGGAAGCTCCGCGTCAACCCGCTCAAGCAGCGACTTGCACATCGCCGCACCGCTGGAGTGCGTCACGTCCCGGATCGCGATCTCGATGCCATCAAGGTCCGCGACCCCCTTGCCGTCCAGTTCGCTCTCCAGCTTCGGGACCAGGTTGGCGAAACCCGACAGCGCCGCCGCCTCGAACGCGGTCATCGGGGACGCCGCCTGACCGGCGACCGGAATGTTGCGGCTTCGAACCTCGCCGCCCTCAAGCCAGTGCTCCGTCGCAACTCCGTCATGCTCGCAGACAATCCTGTGTGTCCCCGAAACGTTCTTCCTTGCCAGGCCTTTCAGATATTCCACCGCATCCGGATCACGGAATCCCGGTTCATTGTCCTTGCCGCACATCTGTCGTTTCTCCTGCTGCTCTCCTCTTCCCGGACACGCGGCGCCGACCGGTTGATCCAGTCGTTGTCGACCGCGCCAGGCGCGCGCCCGGAAAACATGACAGCAGGAAAGTTTCAACCCTCCGCGCAATCCGTCAAACACTCGGAACGCAGAACGAATTCAGGTCAACCAAAAAAATTGGCGTGCACCCCGGATTGACAACCTGACATGCCACGTTGCCGGCAGCATGATAACCCCCTACGATTCCCGGCGGCCCTTTGGCTCGGATCCGATACGGCCCACCGCCCTGCAGGACATTTACTTTGTCCACGATATCGACCCCGGCGGGCAACATGTCGTGACACCGCAGCGCGTCCTTGGGCTGGTGTCGCACGCCAGCGGGACAAAGCGGCCGAGCCAATCCGAACATGACGCTGACTGAGACACAAATCGACGATCTGCTGGACGCCGTCCGGCGCGCCGGCGCTCAGGAAATCATGCCGCGCTTTCGAAACCTCGCCGACCATGAAATCGATTCGAAATCGCATGCCCAGGACCTGGTCACCATTGCCGATGGCGCCACTGAGGAGGCCATTTGCCGCAATGTCTTCAAGATCCTGCCAAAAGCTGCGGTCGTGGGGGAAGAAGCGGTCAACAGCGACCCGTATCTTCTGAATGCCGTCGGGGCGAGCGAGACCTGCGTCGTCATCGACCCGATCGACGGCACTGAAAACTATGTCACCGGGCTGGCGATTTTTGGAACCATTCTTGTCGTCGTCCACAATGGCCAGACGGTTTTTGGTCTGCTTTACGATCCGGTCGCGGACGACTGGATGTTCGCGCGGCGCGGCGAAGGGGCTTGGTTTCATCGCAGGGACGGGGAGATCGTGGGTCTGCACACGAGGAAAGATTGCAATCTGGCCGATGCCACCGGGCTTGTTGCGGTCGAGGATCACGGAATTGAAGACCGCGAAGCGCTGCTTCGCGGGTTCCAAGCCGCCTTCCATGTCCGTGACATCAGATGCTCTTGCCACGAATACCGGTGCCTGGCCTCCGGCCGGGCCGATTTCTTGCGGTCCTACACCTTGAAACCCTGGGACCACGCGGCCGGTTTGTTGCTACTCGAAGAGGCTGGCGGATGGGCCGCGGTCAATGGCGAGACGCCGTACGCGCCCACGATCCATGACGGCAGAATTGTCGCGGCGAGCTGCGAGGCCATGGGCCGGCACATCGCGAACCTTGCTGCCGCGTTGCCTTGAGGCCGGCGGAATAACGATCCGCAATGCATCGCTGTTCCGACCGCGCCCGAGAGGGCCGGCTCCGGCTGAGTGCAGGGTTCCCGCCTCGTCACGGGTCGCGGGATTGACTTCAAGCACAGCTGAGTCGAAGATGAATCTGTGCAAATCGCGCGGCCGGGGATCGCAACCCGGTTCGCGCAAAGGCCCGGCTTCCCCGTCCTGTGGCGGATGTTCTGACATGGCTGTGAGCTTTTCCTGCAAATTCCGGAAACATCGGAACGCGTCCGGTTCCTGTCCGGTTCCCTTTTTCCCTGACCTGACCCGGGTGACTGGCGGCGACCGCGGATTTGCGGTGTCGGCAGTCAGCCCTGCCCAGAGATCGCGGCAACCGGATGGGAACACATTGATGCGAACACGCTCCTGGTCACGGTCCGAAATTGTGCGGTCGTTCGGAACGGCGGCGAAATGGCATCTTCTGCGGTCGCGGAAGCTGTCGCAGGGTCAGTGGCTTCGAGAACGCCTTGACCTGTCCCAGCGGACCGTAACCCTGCCGTTGGCGCAGGCATGGTCCATCAGGCTGACGGCGGCGGCAGCCCTTTCACCTCTCCAGTCAAGATAACTTCAGGAGAGTATGCCTTGCGGCCGAAGACGTCCTTGATCAGACCCTCAAATCGCTCAATTGGCTCGGTCGGATAGTCGGGATCGAATGAAACCTGGTCCCAGCGGTCGCAGAATTCGGCGCAGGATTCGAAATATATATGGTCTCGAAATCTCTCACGGGCGTTCCTGTCCCAGCCGTAATGGTCCGCGTAGTAAACCATCTGGAAGATTCCGTGGTGTTCGACCACCCAAGTGACTTCTTCGCGGACGAACGGGCGGATGACCTCGGCGGAAAACCGGTCATGATTCTGCGGCGCCAGCCCGTCGCCGATGTCGTGCAACAAGGCGCCGACGATCCAATCCGCATCCGCGCCGTCACGCAGCGCCCTTGTCCCGGCCTGCAGCCCGTGCGCCAGGCGCGTGATCTTGTAGCCGGAGAGCGTGTCTTCGCCCTGCCGCCTGAGTTCCGACAGGACGCGCGCCGCTGTCAGGGCATAGTGGGATTCCTCCATCTCCGCCAAGAAAAGGTAGTCCTCCCTGGTCCCGTGTTTCATTTCGTTGAACGATACTGTCCGCATCACGGGGTCACTGCTTCCCATTTCTGAACTCAATCGACACCGGCCCCGCCGGTTGATCCGGCGGCCCATTTTGACGGTCTGGCTGCGCATGCGCAATTGCCAATCGGACTGGCCACATCGCGGCATGCCGAGGCGCATGCAGACCAGATTCAGCCCCGCGGTTTCGCGCCGCCGCTCATTCCCGCCGCCTGCATTCGCGCTTGATTCGCAGCCGGAAGGCGTTAATTGACTATAGATGCAGCCAATGAACCCAATCCAGCCATGGCGCCAAACAGCGCAACAGCTGGTCGATGTCGCCGCTGGACGGAGACCCGCCGAACTTGTGGTCCGCAATGCCGCATGGATCAATGTTCACAGCCGGGAAGTTCTTCACAATAGCGACATTGCCGTCGCCGCCGGGCGATTCGCATACTGCGGCGGCGGCGGCGGCCACTGCATCGGCGAAGAAACCGCGGTGGTTGATGCCGATGGGATGTTTTTGGTTCCAGGCCTGTGCGACGGCCATATGCATATCGAATCGGGGATGCTGACACCGGCGCGTTTCGTCGAGGCAGTCATCCCGCACGGCACCACGTCGCTGTTCGCTGATCCACACGAGATCGCCAATGTTCTCGGAATCGGCGGAGTCCGGCTGATGCATGACGAAGCGGCGCTTCAGCCCATCAATGTGTTTGTGCAAATGCCATCCTGCGCGCCTTCCGCGCCCGGACTGGAAACTCCCGGGGCGTCAATCGGTCCCGCCGATGTCGAAGAGGCCATGCAGTGGCCCGGTATCATCGGGCTTGGCGAGATGATGAACTTTCCCGGCGTCATTGCCGGTGACACGCAGATGCTGGCGGAAATTGCCGCAACGCAGCATGTCGGCAAGACCGTCGGCGGCCACTATGCGTCACCGGATCTTGGCGCCGCCTTCCATGCCTACGCGGCAGGCGGCCCGGCGGATGACCATGAGGGCACCCGTGAAGAAGACGCGGTGGCGCGGGCGCGGCAAGGGATGCGGGCGATGCTGCGGCTTGGCTCAGCCTGGCACGATGTTGAAAAGCAGATCACCGCTGTCACCGAACGCGGTCTGGACCCCCGCAATTTCATTCTGTGCACCGATGACTGCCACTCAGGCACGCTTGTGGAACACGGGCATATGGACCGGGTCGTGCGCCATGCTGTCGCCTGCGGCTGCGATCCGCTTGTCGCGTTGCAGATGGCGACGGTGAACACGGCGGCGCATTTTGGACTCGAACGGGAATTGGGTTCAATCGCCCCCGGACGCCGCGCCGATTTCTTCCTGACGTCCTGCCTGCAGTCGCTGCCGGTCCAACAGGTGTTTTGCCGGGGCCAGCGACTCGCCGATGACGGACAGCTGCTGGTGGAATCCCCGCGGCTCGCGTGGCCGGATTGCGCTCTGCGGACCGTGAAGCTTGGCCGCAGACTCAGCGCCGGCGATTTCCGGATTTCAGCTCCTGTCGGTGCCGACAATGTGCGCGCAAGAGTTATCGGCGTCGTCGAAAACCAGGCCCCGACCCAACATCTTAAAGCTGAACTTGCGGTCGAAAACGGAATTGTGAAAGGCGATTTGGAACGGGACATCTGCCAGATCGCGCTGGTTGAGCGCCACAAAGGAACCGGCGGGGTCGTCAACGCGTTTGTCAGCGGATTTGGCTACAACCGCCCAATGGCATTGGCCTCAACTGTGGCCCATGACAGCCATCACATGATTGTCGTCGGCACCGATCGCATCCAAATGGCTCTCGCCGCCAACCGTCTGGGCGAAGTCAATGGAGGAATGGTTTTGTGGATCGAAGGCCGTGAAGCCGCACTGGTGGAATTGCCTGTCGCCGGGCTGATGTCACAGCAGCCGGCACACATTGTGGCGACAGCCGCCGGTGAGCTGAACCGGGCGATGATCGCCTGCGGATGCCGCCTGAACAATGCGGTGATGCAGCACTCCCTGCTCGCACTGCCGGTGATACCAGAGCTTCGGATTTCTGATTTGGGCTTGGTTGATGCGACCCGGTTCGAGTTGGTCAGCCTGTTTGAGGATTCCTGAACCATGCGCACCAAACCGAGCCACGCCCGGACCGCCTCGCCGCCCGATGAGGGCCCCGCCGAGTGCCAGACCGCCGAACAGGCGGTCGCCAAACTCATTGATCGTTACGACACTGCCACAGGATTTCTGCGCGGCAAATTCAATGAGGCCGTGCGCCACGGGGCCAACGGCGAGCGTTGCCGGGCGTTCTATCCTGAGATTCGCATCAATGTCAGGTCGCATGCATACACGGACAGCAGGCTGGCATTCGGGCATGTCTATGGGAAGGGGGCGTTTTCGACCACAATCACCCGGCCGCGGTTGTTTGAAACCTACCTGAACATGCAGATCGGGCTGCTGCTCAAGAACTACGGGGCCCCGGTGACCGTCGGCGCATCGAACACACCGATTCCCGTGCACTTCGCAGTGAGCGACGTCCCGGAAACAAACATCCTTTCTGACACGCTCGATGTGCCGCTTCGCGATGTGTTTGATGTGCCGGATCTCTCCACGATGAATGACGACATTGTGAACGGTCTTGATGTCCAAAACGGCGATGGCTCGAAGCCGTTGGCTCCGTTCACAGCGGAGCGTATCGACTACTCGCTGGCGCGTCTGAGCCACTACACGGCGACCAGCCCGGAGCATTTCCAGAACCTGGTGCTGTTCACCAACTATCAGTTTTATGTTGACGAGTTTGAGAGTTTTGCGCGCAAAGCATTGGCCGACCCGAATTCTGCCTATACGGAATTGATTGCTCCCGGCAATGCCCGCCTCAAGGACCCGGACGGCAACCTGCCACCGCCGGCACGCCTTCCGCAGATGCCAACCTATCATTTGAAACGCGCCGACAAGAACGGAATCACGCTGGTGAATATCGGCATCGGCCCATCGAATGCGAAAACGGCTACCGACCACATCGCCGTTCTGCGGCCGCGCGCATGGGTGATGCTCGGACATTGCGCCGGGCTGCGAATGGGACAGAGCCTGGGCGACTATGTGTTGGCGCACGCCTATCTCCGCGAAGATCAGGTGCTCGACGACGATTTGCCGGTCTGGGTTCCGGTGCCGGCGCTCGCGGAAATCCAGATCGCACTCGAAAACGCAGTTGCCGAAATCACCGAATTCAAGGGCTATGAACTCAAACGGATCATGCGCACGGGCACCGTGGCGAGCGTTGACAACCGCAACTGGGAGCTGCGCGCCAATGCCGGGCCTTTACATCGGCTCAGCCAGTCCAGGGCAATTGCGCTGGATATGGAATCGGCCACCATCGCGGCCAACGGTTTCCGCTTCCGGGTTCCGTATGGCACGCTCCTCTGCGTGTCTGACAAACCGCTGCAGGGTGAACTCAAGCTGCCTGGCATGGCAACACGGTTTTACCGCAATCAGGTCGACAAGCATCTGCACATCGGAATCAAAGCGATGGAGTCGCTGCGCGATATGCCGCCCGAGTTTCTACATTCCCGCAAGCTGCGGAGTTTTGGGGAAACCGCCTTTCTTTGACACGAACCGCCAGCGTGAACCCCAGCCTCGGGCGCTGTTAATTTAGCATTTGAGGATTTCAAAGAATTGTGAAAATGGAACCGTCGACCATTCAAAGAATGGCGTTTAGAAACAAAAGAGGAGACCAGATATGTCACAAATAGCTATGTCCAGGGGGGAGCTGGTGGCAAGCGTGGCCGCGGCATCCGGAGTCACGCAGAAAGACACGGACGCAGTGCTCACAGGATTGATTTCAGTGATAAAGGAAACCGTTTCCGAGGGTGGCGCGGTCTCACTCCCCGGCATCGGAAAAATCTCGAGCAGGGACAGGGCGGCCCGCACATATCGCAATCCCCGGACTGGCGAATCGATTTCCAAACCGGAAGACCGGGCGCCAAAAATGACATTTTCCAGAACTTTAAAAACAACCTGCAATTCTTGAGGCTAACGCTGCCCTGCTTGCCGACCCGGCCATTGCAGGCACGCGTTTAGACCGCGCCGGCCCAATTCCTCCCGCCGATAATTTCCACGGATAAATCTTTGTCAGTTCATTCACATTTGAAATTCCCAGGGGCCGGAGCAACCGGAGCGAGGCAAGAGTCCGAACGGAAGGGCGACTGTCCCGGCTGATTCGCAACTGCCCAGCCAATCGGGGTTCTCCAGAGATTCGCCCGTGTCCTACGATGGAGAACAAGGGGAACCCCGATGCAATCCGCCGGCCCGCCAGGCTGTCAAGAATGCCGCCGCTGCGAGACACCTGCTGACGCCGCCGGCAACGCTTGATCCCGCCGACCGAATGATCGGAAGCCGCCAACGGGCAATCACCTTTGAAGCTGCGGCGGCGCGGACCGAGGAACAGACAGCGTGCGGCCAACAGCTTCCCGAAACACAGTGGAACGGGCAGCCAAATCGGCAGCACAATTGCCGAAGCAACGGACGACCTTGCCGGTGCGATCTGCCGGGCGAATTCCCAGAAGAAGCGCTGCCAGCCGGACAGTCTTGGCGGAAGTCCGGCTGTCTTCGCGCTCCGCGCCGGACCATGCAGAGCTCATAGTCCGCCCCTGAACATTGAAGATCCTCGGGCAGAACCGTACCGAAGCCGGATGTTCACTTTCAGCCCCAGGCTCAAACCATGCCAGATCGGTCGCAGTGAAACGGATTGACCTGCTTGCGATTCTGATGGGAGTCGCGTTTGCACTGATTTGGTCCAGCGCGTTTTCCACCGCCCGAATCATCGTGCAGGAGACCTCCCCTCTTTCCGCCCTGGCTGTGCGGTTTGCAGTCTCCGGGGTCATCGGAATTGTCTGGGCCATGTGTTTGGGTCAGCCGCTGCGGCTGACGAAAGGCCAGACCAGGGCAATGGTCACTTTCGGAATCTGCCAGAACGCGATCTACCTTGGGGTGAATTTTGTGGCCATGCAGTGGATCGAAGCCTCCCTGGCCGCCATCATCGCTTCTTCCCTGCCGCTCATTGTCGCATTTCTGAACTGGCAGTTCTTCGGAGAAAGAATTGGTCCGGTCGGCGTGGCCGGTCTTCTGGCGGGTTTCGCCGGTGTCGCCTTGATCATGGGCGCGCGGCTGAGCTTCGGCCCCGATCTGTTGGGAGCATTGCTGTGCATTGCCGGGGCACTGGCGCTGGCGATCGCGACCCTGACCGTGAAAAACGCCTCTTCGGGAGGCAATCTGCTGATGGTCGTCGGCCAGCAGATGCTGGTCGGGTGCGTCGTTGTCGCCGTCCCCGCACTCCTGTTCGAATCTCCCACCCTGACCTGGTCCTGGCGCTTTGCCGCCGCGTTTGCATACACCATTGTCGTGCCAGGACTGTTTGCGACATGGGTGTGGTTCACCCTGGTGAACCGGGTCGGCCCGACGCGCGCGTCAAGTTTCCACTTTCTCAACCCGTTTTTCGGCGTGGCCGTCGCGGCTGCGCTGCTCGGCGAGAGATTTGGTCTGAACGATATCGCCGGAGTGGCGATCATCACTGCCGGCATTCTTGCCGTGCAGATCGGCAAAAGTGGGCTGCGAAAGTAGTTCAATTGACTTTCCGCCGGTGGCATGTGCGGGCTGGCTTCCGCGTGCGCCGGAGGCCAGGTTTTCAGCCCCTTGTCCCGAGATTCGGCACTGCGGCAAATGCGATCCGCCGCTTCGACCGGCCCGGCGTGGACGCGTCTGCCGCAACTGCAGGTCATGGCGGATTTGATGCCGCCCTGGCGTTGATTGCCAAGGTGCGCTTTCCCATCACCTTGCCGGGCAAGCTGTGCGCTTGCAGGGGGGGCGCTACAGCCGAGACCGACACCCACTTGTCGCGGACATCTAGGCTCCGGCACCTTTCTAGGGTCAGGACCCGTTAATGGCTGACAGATGCGGCTGTGTCTGATTCACTGCCTGAAAACAACAAACCGGGCAGTGAGCATCATCATGCGTGATCCTTTCTGGCTGGCTGAGGCGCAGCTTGAACGCCTCCGGCCGTTTTCCCCCAAGTCAAGGGGCGTCCCCAGGGTTGATGACAGGCGGGTTCTGAGCGGCATAATATTCATAAACCGCAATGGTTTAAGGTGGCGGGACGCGCCGGCGGAGCACGGTCCCCACAAGACACTGTGCAACCGCTGGAAACGCTGGAGCAGGCTGGGCGTCTTCGCCCGCATGCTTGAGGGGCTTGCGGGCGGGGAGAGGATCCCGGCGGAATGCTGATGACCGACGCCACCCATCTCAAGGCCCACCGGACCGCAGCGAGCCTGAGGCTCAAAAAGGGGGTCCGGACGGAAGATCGGACGGACCAAAGGCGGTCTGAACTCCAAGCTTCACACGTTGACCGACGGGTCCGGACGGCCGCTGCGGATGCTCCTGACCGCCGACCGCGGCTATGACGCCGACTGGCTGCGCAAGTCACTGAAAGAACAGGACATCTCTCCCTGCATACCGTCAAGAAAGAACCCGCGAACGCCAATCCCCCATGATGCGGAGCTCTGCAAGAAACGCCATAAAATCGAGAACAGTTTCGGCGCGCTCAAGGACTGGCGGCGCGTCGCCATGCGTTATGACCGATGTCCGGAGGTCTTCCTCTCCGCCTGCATGCTTGCCGCAGTCGTCAAGTTCTGGTTATAGGTCCTGACCCTAGCCTTCGACCTTGCGGCTTCGCAAGCCTATGCGGGGTTGATGGCGAGGGCGCGGTCTGCGGGACGCGCAGTCTCGGTGTCGGACGGCTACATCGCGGCGACGGCGGCGGCCAATGGCATGATCGTGGCGACGCGAGATACTGCCCCGTTCCGGGCAGCTGGGCTGGAGACGGTCGATCCGTGGACTTCTTAAGGACATAATCGCGCCTTGGTGCCTCAGGGAGTAGACGAAATGAATACGGACCAACGATCATACAAGACGCTCCTGAGCCTAGACGGTGGTGGAATACGGGGCCTGATTTCGGCCAAAATACTTGAGGAAATCGAATCACGGTCTGACAAAGGAATCCACGAACTCTTCGACCTGATTGTTGGCACATCGACAGGTGGCATTCTTGCTGCCGGTCTCGCGCGACCAAAGAACGGAAAGGAAGGCCCCGTTCCCGCGAGAGAACTGGTCAAGCTCTATTACGAGAACGGTGGCAAGATATTCCACCGATCCTTCTGGGACAGGCTCGGCGATTTTTTTGTTTGGGGACGAGAAGTACGATGTCAAGCCGTTGGAGTGCATCCTGAAACAAAGGCTGGGCGATACGGAACTGAAGTGCACCGTACCCGACATCGTGGTGACCTCCTACGACATCGAGAATCGTGAACCTTATTTGTTCAAGACCCGTACGGCTCGCGAAGACGAAAACCGCAATCATCCCCTCCGCGTGGTCGCGCGTGCAACCTCCGCCGCCCCTACCTTTTTCGAACCTCTGCTGTTGGGAAAAGGCGAAGGAAGGGCACTGATCGACGGCGGAGTGTTCGCGAGCAACCCATCCATGACCGCACTTGCGGAAACGGTGTCATCGGGGGCCAAACTGAACGAAATCCTATTGTGCTCCATTGGCGTCGGAATGAACAACCGCAAGATTCCCTATGACGAGGCCGTAGACTGGGGACCGATCGGTTGGGCCGAACCAGTGATATCCGCAATGCTGGACGGCATGTCGGACTCGGCGGATCGCAATGCTCAAGAGCTGTTATCCAATTCAAAATATCAACAGTATTTCCGGTTCGATATCCCTCTACGGAAGGCTTCGAGAAACGCAGACGACGCAACCCCAGACAACATCGTACGTCTCTGGAATAGAGCCCAAAAAATCATCGAGAAGCAAGACGCGGAACTTTGTCCTCTGGTCAAGAAACTATGCAGCCGGGCTTCGAATCAGGGAAGTCAAAGCTAATGGCCTGGCGCTCTCGACCGGCGTGGCGCGCGCCCTGTTGCGGGTGCTCGACAGGGCTCCCGAGACCGCGCTCCGTGTCCAGACCTGAAAAAGCCGGGAACGATGTCGATCCGCGAAATTTTTTCATCGTAGCCAAGCGCGGCCACAGCGGGCCAAGGCGTGCCTGGTGGGGACAAGTAGTTGATTATGCATAGGAAATACCCTTGTCCGACCATTTGACATCGCTTGCTCTCAGGTTCAAATCTCCCTTCCAGGGTCACCGAATCCGGGAAGGCGGGAGCGATGCAGCGAGACGGAAACGGCCGCGAGCGGAAGCGATTGCACGGCCCGGCCGCGAACGACAATGGCGGGCCGGAAGCCCGGATCGACGCCGCCGTGATGCGCCTCGCCCACCTGTTGGGACGCCAGATCCCCGCGAGCGGTTCCGACAACAGGAAGCCGCCAACGACAACGCGCCGGCGAACGAGGCCGGCGACGGATAGGGGACCCCGAGACCATGACCCCGCGCCGTGCGCTCCATGCCCGCTACAGCTTGAGCTGTTCGAACGTCCGAAGCGGCAGGTACAGGCGCAGCGGCTGCGACGGGAACGGCACGAAGCCGTACCGTTCATAGAAGGCGCGGGCACGGGCGTGCAGCGCATCGACCACGACGGCATAGACGCCGATCGTGTCGCCCGCGCGGACCACGCGATGGATCGCATCGAGCAGCAGGACTTCGCCGAGCCCGCCCCCCTGACTGCGGAGATCGACGGCCAGCCGCCCGATGACGGCCGCCGGCACGGGATAATGCGGCAGGCGCCTAGCGAGCTCCGCCGGCAGGTTGTCCTTCTCGAAGCTCGCCGCGCTCAGCGTGCAGTAGCCGGCGATCCGTTCGGGCGGGTCGCCCGACGCGACGAAGACCCGCGCAACGCGCCGCCGGGCGTCTTGGGAAGCCTGCCGGCGGATGTAGGCGTCGAGCGACTCTTCCCCGCAGGAGAAGGACGCGCGGTCGTGATGCGGGCCGAGCGGCTCGACCGTCAGCGGCGATTCATCCACCGATGCGCTCGCGGTAACGGCGCGCGGCCCGCCGCAGCGCCGCGTTCGGCGCGGGCGGGTTGAGGAGCGCGTCGTGGAAGGCATCCCAATCCGTCGCCGGGAGAACGATCCGCTCGCGCGCCTCGATCACCCGCTCGGCGGCGGCAACGGCGTTGTGCAGCAGGAAACGGCTGACCGTGGTTTCCTCGTAGGCCGCCGCGCGTTCGAGCTTGCGCTTGCTCCTGGCATCGAGGCGCAGGTGGACCCGCTCATGCTTCGTCTCGACTGTTTCGGCCATTACGATGTCTCCCGTGTGAATTGGCGATAGACATATGCACCATATTGGCGTACATTGCAAGCGTGTCGGCGGACGAGGCCAACGAAAGACAGGAGACCCGAGACCATGACCCTTCGCTGTTCGCTCTAGGCCCGCTATTCGTCCGACCATCAGCGGGCGGCTTCCATCGAGGACCAGTTCCGGGTCTGCCGCGAGCATGCCGGGCGCGAGGGCTGGAAGATCGCCGGCACCTACCGCGACGCGGCGTTATCAGGCGACAGCGTGATCCTCCGCCCCGGCATCTAGGGACTGCTTGAGGCCGCGCGGCGGGGGATGTTCGAGATCGTGGTCGCCGAGGCGCTCGACCGGGTGAGCCGCGACCAGGCCGACGTTGCGACCCTCTACAAGCATCTGCGCTTCGCGGGCGTGATGATCGTCACGCTCGCCGAGGGCGAGATCAGCGAGCTTCACGTCGGGATCAAGGGCACCATGAACGCGCTGTTCCTGAAGGACCTCGCGGCGAAGACGCATCGCGGTCTCCGGGGCCGGGTGGAGGCCGGCAAGTCGGGCGGCGGCATCTGCTACGGCTACGACGTGGTGAGGCTGCACGACGACGCCGGCGAGCCGATCCGGGGCGAGCGCAGCATCGACGAGGCCGAGGCGGAGATCGTCCGGCGCATCTTCCGGGAGTTCGCCCAAGGCACGAGCCCGCGCGTGATCGCGCGGCGTCTCATCGGGGACGGCATCCCCGGCCCCAAGGGCAGGCTCTGGACCGACTCGGTGCTGCGCGGCCATGCGAAGCGCGGCACGGGGCTGCTCAACAACGAGCTCTACATCGGCCGGCTGGTATGGAACCGCCAGCGCTTCATGAAGAACCCCGACACCGGCAAGCGGGTCGCGCGCATCAACCCGCCCGAGGAATGGATAATCGCCGAGGTTCCCGAGCTTCGCATCCTGGACGACGAGTTGTGGCAGGCGGCGAAGGCCCGGCAGGGGGAGATATCCGAGAATTACGCGACCGCCATCGCGGCCACGCGCGCGGCCCAGGCCAACAACCTCAACAGCACGCTCCGCCCCCGCTACCTTCTCTCGGGCCTTCTGGAGTGCGGCGTGTGCGGCGGCTCCTACGCCAAGCGCGGCCAGGACCGCTACGGCTGCTCCAATCACGTCATGTCGGGCTCGTGCGCCAACAGCAGGACCATCCGGCGCGTCGAGATCGAGGAGCGGGTCATGGCGGGGCTGAAGGAAAAGCTGATGGAGCCCGAGGCCGCCGCCGAGGCGATGAAGGCGTATGCCGAGGAGACCAACCGGCTCAACCGCGAGCGCCGCGCATTGGGCGCGACGGACCGCAAGGAGCTGGCCGGGATCGAGAAGCGCATCGCGTCGATGCTCGACGCCATCGAGGAAGGCGGCTATGTGCGGGGCATGTCCGACCGGCTGCGCGAGCTGGAGGCCCGCCAGGACGAGCTCGCCGAGCGCCTCGCCACCGTCCCGGCCGATCTTCCGGACATCCACCCCAACATCGCCATGGTCTACCGCCGCAAGGTCGAGCGTCTCGCCGAGGCGCTGGCCGACCCGCGCGACCGCGACGAGGCGGCGGAGGCGATCCGGGGGCTGATCGAGCGCATCGTGCTGACCCCCGGCGCGAAGCGCGGCGAGTTGCACGCCGCGCTCCATGGCGACCTCGGCACCATCGTCGAATGGGCCGGGAGCGGCGGCCGGAAAGGGGCGACCGACACCCCGCAGAGCGGAATGTCGGTCTCGGTGGTAGCGGGGGGGGGCGCTCCTAAGTCTTCGTTTTCGCCAAACCCTGGGAGAGTCCCGCGCTGACCCCCGCGCAAAGCTCTGGGCAGATCGGGATTGGAGGGCTTGCCGCGCGGTCGTGTCCGCCGGCACTGTCCGAATTGTTTCAGAGGCGATTTCGAGAGGTTCGGACGTGCCGGCACTGCAGCGGCAAAGTCACGGCTGGCTGTTCACATGCGTGTCAGCATTCGCCGCCACTCGTGGGCCGATTGGAACCATTGCGGCACATCATCAGCTTGTTTGTTCCGCGCTGCACGACATCGCCACGCTGATTCCTGACAACAAATTCAAATGTTGCGATGCCCCGGTCCTGCCTGCTCGTGACGCGCTTGTCCGTGACCGTGATTTGAACGGACACGTTGTCGCCGGCAAACACCGGCGATGTGAAAACTATGTCCCAGCCCAGCGAGGCAATGCCGTCCATCTGCACCGGGGACTGGAACTTAAGCCCGTCAGCGAGCCCAAGTATCAGGATGCCGTGCGCAATCAGCCCCGGAAACCCGAGGTCATTGGCTGCCTTATCATCCAAGTGAAGAGCATATCTGTCACCTGACAGTTCGGCGTATTGTCGAATGAGTTCTGCCGTCACTTCGGCAGACCCGGTTTCCAGGTAGTCCCCAACGCATATGTCATCAAAGAAATGGCGTCCTTCGGCGAGTCTGCGTCCAACCGCGGGTTCTGAACAGCTCATGTCAAACAGCCACCGGCGTATTTTGTCTCAGAAGTCCCATTTGTAACAACTCAATCTGAGAACCTGAAGGGATTGGAAGACGAGGGGCATGTTTCGTGTATGGCGTGATTTGTCGGAGATCGAGTTTATCGAACCCGAATCACGCGCCGGCGACACGTTCGGCGTCTATGCCTTCGTGGTCGATGCGCTGCATGACCGCGCCAGCGCCTTCTATGAACGGTACGGCTTCGTCCCATTCCCGTCGCAGCCGCCGCGCCTGTACCTGCCGCTTCGGACGTTCGAGCAGCTCCGGCCGTAGCCTCCTGTCGGGATAGTACGGCGAAGGAGCCAGAGACCCCGTGGTCACACCTCCCATTGGCAGCGCCGCCGGCAGCGGAAGGCCAAGGGCGGAGGACAGCTTCGGCAGTACAGACCGCGCCGAGGCGAGGCACAGCTTCCCCTTCGCGTTCCGCCAGTCCTCACGCTCGCAAAGCTCCCGCGCCAGTGAAATCCGGGTGCAGCCGCCGGCGGCAAACGCCGCCTTCAGCCAGTCAACCGTCCCGGAAGCGCAATGCCGCATGCCGATTCTCATCGGCCCAAGGCCATGACATCAATAATGAAAAGTTCACCATGTCCTATTGAAAGATCGTCAGGCAGCCGTCGCATGTGAGGTCGCAATGCCGCTTGCGGCGAACGGATTCCCGCATACAATTCACGGGTTTGAATTTGCGCATGAAACGGCGCGGCTGGCATAGACCGAGTCTGAAGCGCCGAATTTAACTGGGAACAATTCGCCAACACCCAAAAGGAGTTGATGGGCTGATGCAAAGCCAGATCGAAGCCGCGATCTATCGCGGTGACCGCACATTCACCGTGGAACGGCGGCCAGCCGCGCCGCCGGCTCCCGGGGATGTCGCCGTTAGGACAGCATATTGCGGAATCTGCGGCACCGACATTCATGTGTATCATGGCAATATGGACGGGCGTGTCGGGCACTGCAGGGTCATCGGCCATGAAATGTCGGGCACGGTGGAAGCGGTCGGCCAAGGGGTCACAGACTTTGTTGCAGGCCAACGGGTTGTGGTCCGGCCGCTTGACCATTGCGGCGGCTGCCCAGCCTGCGAAGCCGGACACCGGCACATCTGCCACAACCTGAAATTCCTCGGGCTGGACACCGACGGGGCCATGCAGGAAATCTGGAACGTGCCGGCGCACACGCTGCATGCGATCCCGGCGGAACTGTCGATGAAGCACGCGGCGCTGATTGAGCCGGTCGCGGTGGCCTGTCACGACGTTCGCCTGGCGGCGCCGAGGCGGGGCGAAACCGCCGTTGTCATTGGCAGCGGCCCGATCGGCATCCTAGTGGCCTTGGTCGCCAGAGAGTCCGGTGCGGACGTGCTCGTGTCCGAGGTCAATCCCCACCGTCTGGCCATTGCGCGGCAGCTCGGGCTCGAAACAGTCAATCCTGCCGAGGACGACATCGTGGAGTTCGTGGACGAAAAAACGCGGAACAGAGGCGCAGATGTGGTTTTCGAAGTCTCCGGCACCCAGCCGGGCGTTGTCGACATGACCGCGGTCGCTGCGACACGGGGCAGAATCGTCGTTGTGGCCATTCACGCCGAAAGACCTAAGATTGACCTGTTCCAGTTCTTCTGGCGCGAACTGAAGCTGGCGGGCGCGCGCGTGTACGAACCCGAAGACTATGAGCGCGCCATCGCCCTTGTCGCCGGCGGTAAATTCGATGCCGATACTATCATCACCGATATTCACCCTCTATCCGCGGTGCAGACAGCCTTCGATTCCCTGGACTCGAGTCCAACCGCCATGAAGAGCCTGATCAGAGTTGGGGCGGTGGAATGACCATGTCGGCGAATTTCGATCTCACCGGGAAACTTGCTCTTGTCACCGGGTGCCGCCGCGGCATTGGCCGCGGCATGGCCGAGGCCCTCGCCGCCGCCGGCGCGGACATTATTGGAACCAGCTTGTCGATGGAGGACTCGGGCAGCGCGATCGAACGGTCGGTAAGGGACATGGGCCGGGAATTCCGCGCATACCGCTGCGACTTCGCCGACCGTGAAGCGGTGATCGGCCTTGCCAGCAGGATCAAGGCTGACGGTCCGGTTCCCGATATCCTCGTGAACAATGCCGGCACCATCAAACGCGAAGCGGCGTCTGAATATCCCGACGCCTGGTGGGATGAGGTGCTGGAGGTCAATCTGTCCTCACAGTTCGTTCTCAGCCGGGAGATTGGCCGGGAAATGATCAAGAGGGGATCCGGCAAGATCATCTTCACCGCATCGGTGCTGACTTTTCAGGGCGGTATCCGCGTTCCCGGTTATTCCGCATCAAAAGGAGGCATCGGTCAGCTGACCAAGGCCCTGGCAAACGAATGGGCCGGGCTGGGAGTGAATGTGAATGCCATCGCTCCGGGCTACATCGCCACCGACAACACCGAAGCGCTGCAGAGTGACCCCGAACGCAGCCGCGCCATCCTTGAACGCATTCCCGCCGGAAGGTGGGGCAGACCGGACGACATCGCCGGCCCGGCGGTGTTTCTTGCCTCTGCGGCATCTGACTATGTGCACGGCGAAATCCTGACTGTGGACGGAGGCTGGATGGGAAGGTAAGGGCGGCGTCCAAACCATTCCTGTCGACATCGCCAAAGCGGCTCTCCCTGTCGGGCCAGATTTCCTGCCGCGGGGAAGGATTCCCGCCCGGCCGTCGCGAACCCGTCCCCTATTCCGCCGCCGTCCGCTCCGCCGGGCTGTGAAATCGCGCCTGCCGCAATGGCCCGATGAGCCGGTGGCTTCAACCTCAAACAATGTGCGGCAGGGAAAGGCTGCGGGGCGTGGAGGCGGACAGCGCTGGGGCCGAAAAGGATCCCGGCGGCGGAGGTGCCCGTTCGAATTATTCCTGCTCGCCCGCAAGGGCGATCGGGCCGAGATTCCGCGCCTTGTTGAATTCGCGGAGGCGCGCAAAGACATCGACACCGAGCTGGCGATAGATGTCGAGCAAATCGACCATAACCCAGTTTTCGCGGATCTTCCCATTTTCAATTCGCCAGAAATCAAGCGATCGCATGGAGACTTCCCTTCCCTGCGGGGCGATTCCCATCCAGCCGTCGTGGGTGAGAGTCTGGAGCATGTTGGGCCAGCCGGTCACACCGCAGTAATTGTTGTCGCCGAAGAAATGATAGACAACTTCGCTGACCCTTGATCCGCGGTCGGGCATGGCGTTCAGAAACGGGATCTGATGCCAGTTGCGAAAACCCTCGATACCTCTGCTGGTTCCGATCCCGGCGGGACCGTACCAGTTCATCCGCCGGTCCCAAAACCGGGGCATTTCCATAACCTCCGGTCCGCCCAGCGCCGGATGCCGCTTCATGAATGTGAGCATTTCGATGATATGAAGCTGGCTGCCCCGACTGTGTTCGGCATTACGCGGCGGACGAATGAGCCCATCGCCGGTTGCCGGTCCAGGAATGCAGAACTCACGCCCAAGTGACGGCGCCATCGGCCAGGCATTCGCCTGAATCATGACCTCGGGGATATCCCAGATCGCCTGATATTCCACGACCCGGGCGTTCTCAATCCTGTAGAATTCGTGAAAACGCATATGGGCCAGATGCCCGGTGGGCGGAATGTCAAGAAACGGCGAAACGAAAGTGCCCATGAAGTGACCTGCGCAGCCGACCCAGTCCGCTCCGTGCTCGTCATCGCCAGCGATGATGATCCAGTCGCGCCGCTCCAAGTCCGGCCAGGCGGTCTTGAGAACGGCGAGAGCCCGATCGTGAAAGCGGCCGGGCCCGGTCATGTCACCGAAAGGGTAGCAAAGTCTGCATATGGCATCCGGATCAACCAGATCGTCAAGCGCGTTTCTCAGCGCCGGCTGGTCCCAGTTGTGCTGATTTGCCAGCAGCCGGCCGAGCGCCGCCCGGTTTCGCGCGTGGATATCGCTCACCATTTCACATCCCGGCGGTCAGTCCGCTGACGACCTGGCGCCGGAAGAAGCGCACAGGCATGAACGGAGGAGCGCCGCAGAAACAACTGCAGCTGCGGCGAACATGACGCTGTCCTCTGCCTGAGCGGTTCGGAGAAAACCCGCGGTCTTCGGGATCAAGGCTTCGTTGTGTTCGCTCAGGTGCATCGAAGTGACAGTGATGACATTGTAGGCAAGAAGAAAACTGCAAGTGCCGGTGGTTATGGCACCCGGCCACATAACCGGGATGATGACATAGCGAAATACCTGAAAGCGGGCGCAGTCAACCGCAGGCGCGCTTTCAGCCATGTCACCCGGGATATTCAGAAGGAAGGAAAGGAGCGTCCAGAGGGTGAAAGGCTGGCTGATCGCAACAGCACGATGGCCGCGGCGGGCAGTTTGCATCGGATGTTCCACCCGAAGCAAGGGGGCAGACAGAATGGCGCCAGCGTCATGTTGGCAAGGTTTCGCGTTTGGCACGCCAAGGCTCTGAATTTTTGCGATGCCCGGAACCGCTGGTGAAAGGGGCCGCGGCAGCGCCTGTCAGCTGCGGCCATTCGGCCTGCCGGCCCATTGCCAAAATTTGGTTGCGTCGCCGCACTTCTAACTTGTAAGGATTTTCAGGAGAATCCTTCCGTTCATGCGGGTGCAGCCGATTGCCCCCCGCGACGGTGCTGGCCTGGCCGCCGATTGATGAGGCGCGGCTTTCATTGAAGGGATGTCACATGCTTAATGAAAATCAGCTGGAACATTTTGAGCAACACGGGTTTGTCACTGTCGAAGGGCTGATCGACGACGACGCGCTCGATAACTTGCACAGCGAGTATTCCGCGCTTCTTGATCGGCTGTACGACTGCTGGTTTCAGCAGGGCCTCGTTGAAAAAGAGCCGCAGGGGCTTTCATTCTGGGACAAGCTGGCCAGCTGCTGCAAAAGTGACGTGGATTGGTTCCAGCCTCTCGATATCAGTCTTCCGCTTGAAGGCATCGCCGAGGACACGCCAATGCATTTTGGCCCGGCGGTGTTTGATCTGCTGACCCATCCAAATCTGCTTGACACCGTCGAGCAGCTCATTGGTCCGGAGATCACATCCAATCCTATCCAGCACACACGGTTCAAACCGCCCAGGGACACGGTGCCCAAAACTGAAAGCCGCTCCCACATCATCGAGACCGACTGGCATCAGGACATGTCGGTGACCTTGGAAGAGGCGGACAAGTCAACGATGGTCACAGCATGGATTGCGGTGACCGACGCCACGGTGGAGAACGGCTGCCTGCAGATCTCTCCCGGTGCCCGGGACATGCTGCTGCCACATTGCACCAGTCCAGAACAGATCAGCATTGCCGAGATGTGTCTGTCTGACCTTGAGCCGGTTCCCGCGCCGGTCAAATCCGGCGGAGCCGTGTTCTTCAATCAGTTCACGCCGCACGGATCGCTGCCCAACATGAGCGATGGATTTCGTTGGTCGTTCGATCTCAGATACAACGTCACCGGCCATCCGACCGGCCGCAGCCTGTTCCCGGATTTTGTCGCGCGTTCGCGTACACAGCCCTGGACCGAATTCCGCGACTGGCGAAGCTGGCTGCAAAGCTGGCAGGAAACAAGATCCCAGCTGGCGAACGAGACGCACACTCTTCAGCACCGCTGGGACAGCGACGCGCCCTACTGCGCTTGAATCCGGGACTTGGCCGTGCGGGTCCGCAAGTCAGGCTGCGAACGGTTTTGCCCGCCAGGGCCGCCGCCAAGCTGCGTTGCCCTATGGTTTTGGCATGCGCTTGTTCACCTATATGTGGAGATTTGAACAGCCCGCACCCTTGATGTTGTCCCATCTGGTTTACGGCTTCAATCGCTGCAGCTGGACCTCAAGAAACGCTGGAGCATCTCGATATGCGGAATCCGGAAGATGGTCTTTCGCTTTGATGGCAGCGGGGCCTGCAATGTCGACATAACCGGTTCCCTCCAGCCGGACCCTGAATAAAGCCCATGACCGACCCATCCCATTCCGGAACCAAAATCCGTGAGAACTGCCTGACACCGCATGATGGTTGCGTGACTGAAGCGGCGCGCGTGCTGGGCGGCGACCGGCGTTCGGGCCGGATCGAGGCGCAGCGAGACCTGATCCCAGGTCATCGGGCAGAGACACCGGACATCACGACCCACGAGCTGCGCGCGTCCATGCCTTCGGCTGCGGGTCGATCCAGCGTTTCCTCAAGCGCCACGTGATCACACAAAATAAAGACCGGCCCTGCGGCTGGGTATGACCGCGCCCTTTGTTCTGGGCGACCCGTTCGAGACCTATGTCGAAAAGGTCCTCGTTCCTGCACTTCGCACCGTCGACGGCCTGTGGAACGCCATAGGACAGTCCTGCAAATGCTTCATACCCGACGAATGCGCAATCTGCTTCGCCGCCGCAGGGTGCGATCCAAAATGATCGGATTACGCTTTAGCAATGATATTTGGTTTCGTTGGGATGATTCCATCCCTATGCAAGTGGCAGTATCTTCATGTGCTGCGAGACCATTGAACATCGATAGGCACGAAGTTGAACTCAAGGCAGACAAGGGCAGCTTTTGTGAATCACGATTGCAATTGCCCAGAGTGAACGATGGCTTGGCAAAGGTTTCAAATGACTGAAGACGCATATGGCGCCATGATCCGGCTTAATCTTGCCGAAGGAAATTCACGAGAGATTCTAAGCAGGATTCCTCTCGGCACGCCGACATCCAAAGGAAACATCGATGAATTGACACTTCAGGAGCTTCTGTTCCTGAACCCTCAGACACTTCCGATCGCGTCCATCGACAGGGCCTATGACGGCGTCATTCCGGTTTGCCGGGAACTTTCTACCAGCGCCGGATCCGTGGATGCGCTTTACGTGAACCAGCTCGGACGCATGACACTCGCCGAGTTCAAATTATGGCGCAATCCGCAGGCCCGCCGGGAGGTCGTCGGTCAGATACTGGATTACGCAAAGGAGTTGCCTCCTGGAGCTACGAGGATCTTCAGCGTCAGATTTCAAAAGCGCGCAATGAAACAGGCAATGTGCTTCATGAGCTGGTGGAGCGCAGTTACCCCGGGACGGACGAAGCCGCTTTCGTCGACAACGTTTCCCGCCATTTGCGACGCGGAGAGTTCCTGTTGCTGATCATCGGCGACGGTATTCGTGAAAACGTTGAAAACATCGTTGACTTTGTCCAGGGGCACAGCGGCCTGCACTTCAACCTCGCACTGATTGAAGCGGCACTCTACCGCGACACGCATGAGCGCGTCATCGTTCAACCTCGCACCATTGCACGCACCGAAATTGTGAAACGCTTCGTGTTTGAGGCTGGTGAAGCCGCCGACAGTTCCCCGGACAACCCCGAACACAATGATAATCGACCGCACTATGAGCAGGAGAACCTTCGCTTTTGGACAGCTGTTCTCAATGGCTTTTCGTTTTCGGACGTCACCGTCGAGCTTCCCACAACGACCAAGAGATCGCAGCTCTATGTCCAAGTCAATTGCTCCGAAACAGCCAAATGGGATCTTTATTTCGTGGGATATCTGCAACGGAGTTCTCGTCAAAGCATCGGTTGCTACCTGATGCGCAATAAGGACAACCCACATGCAGTGCACGTTTATGAGCAAATCAAGGGCGCCGTGGACGAACTAAGCGAGGAAATGGGTTGTGACCTGGAAATCTGGTCCAGCGGCGGCCGTCCAAGAATTGGATTCCACCACCGGGAGGATTTGCCGTTCGGACTGGCAGAAGACTCCGCCGGGTTTCGTGAATCAGTCGTTTGGATGCGGGGAAAGCTAAATCTGCTTGTAAGCACTATTCATCCCCGGTTGAAACGCATGCTGCGCAAAAAGGGATAAAGGCCTCGCAAGATTGAAGACCTTCGAACGACTCCAGCTAAGGATCAATCAACGCCTGGACACCTACAAGTGGTTGAAACGGAAAGAAGCAGTGTCCTAGCCTGAATACCCAAGCGCTGCATCCCATGTGACAAGCCAGTTTCCGGCTGTCACCGAAAGCTGCGCGCTGCCGACAGGCTTGGCATGCCGTATGTCATGATTGAAATGATTTTTTGAACACACATCACATGCGTCCAATTGACCAGCCGCCGCGCTCTCCCCGCTGAAGGCGCCGGAGGCGGCGCCGCACGCCCCCCCCCCGCATCCGTCCTGATTCCCGCACCTTTTCTTGTGCCGGCGGCCGGTTCCGGCCACCGGATGTCCCCGGCCCGCACAAAGGGCTTGACACGCGCGTTCACACTACACTACATGATGGTGGGTTCAATGTTCAGGATTGTTAATGACAAAGGACATGGCGCACCGTTTCCTCGACCCGAAGTCGCCGCGCCAGCGGCGCTACGAGGCGCTGCGCGCGCGCTTCGTCGAGGGATGCCCGACCGACGAGGCGGCGCGGCGTGCAATTTCCGGCTCACTTGACCAAGATTCCGGCGACACTTGACCAAGATTCCGGCGACACTTGACCAGGATTCCGGTCACACTTGACCAGGATTCCGGCGACACTTGACCAAGAATCCGGCCGGACTTGACGGTCCGCGCCCGGCGCGAAGCGCGCTGTCTCTTCCGGAACTGATGCCCGGGTTTGTTTCTCCTGTTCTGGCGTTGGCGGGCTGGCCGGAGGCCAGCCCTTTGCGAGCGTAAGCGAGCTGTCCGCGGCATTCAAGACCGGAACGCGGCGGCCGCCCCATATGGCAGGGCCGCCGCGCGTTCCGGGAATCAGAATGAGTCAGGATCAGAGTCCCGGCGCCGCAGGCGCCTCCTTCATGCTGTTCCGCCGTCCAGCGGCGGCGGCGCGTTCCTCTTGCGCTGGGACTCGCCCGTCAGCTCGATGCGGTAGGCGTTGTGGACGATGCGGTCGAGCACGGCGTCCGCGATCGTCGGCTCTCCGATCACTTCGGGCCAGCGGTCCACCGGAATCTGGCTGGCGATCACGATGGACTTGCGCCCGTAGCGGCTCTCGGCGGTTTCCAGCAGATCCCGCCGGCCCTCGGCGGAGAAGCCCTGCAGGCCCCAGTCGTCAAGGACCAGCAGCGAGACGCTGGCGAGGCGGCGCATCAGCCGCCCGTGGATCTCCCCGTCCCGCCCGCGGTCGAGCGCCGAGACCAGCTCGGGGACGCGGCGGTAGAGCACGGACTGCCTCTGGCGGCAGGCCTGGTGCGCCAGGGCGCAGACCAGAAAGGTTTTTCCGGATCCGGTCGGCCCTTCCACGATCAGGTTGATCCCCTGCCGGATCCAGTCGCCGGCGGCGAGCTGGGTCAGCGTTCTGCGGGCGATGCCGCGGCCGGCTCCGCAGTCGACGTCCTGCACGTCGGCGCGGATGCGGAGCTGGGCCTGGCGCAGGTTGTTCAGGTAGCTCTTCTGATTGCGGTGCGTGACTTCGCGCTCAAGCAGCATGGCGAGGCGGTCGTCGAAGCCGAGCTGCCCGATGTCGGCGATGTCGCTCTGCTCGCGCAGAGCCTCGGCCATGCCGGACAGGCCGAGCCGCAGCATGTGTTCGATGTTGGGCTGCCGAAGTGTCATTGTCTCTCTCCCTGTGTCTTCGCGTAGTAGGATCCCCCGCGGACGTTCGCGTGGGCGGGGATGATCTCCCCGGCCTCCGGGCGGCGCGGAGCCGCCGGGCCGCCGTTTCTGAGGCGGTCGCGCAGAAAGCCGGAGGAGAGGCGGTCAAGGTCCAGAGCCTCGGCGCATGCGGCGTCGACGCGGCCGTCGCCGTGGGTCTCGGCGAGGCGGGTCATGCCCTGCACGGCTGTGAACGCCTGCTCCGGAAAGTCCCGCGAGGCCATGCAGCGCTCCGCCCAGGCCAGCGCGCTGCCGCCGATCCGGCGCGCCTTGCCGAGCAGGAACCCGCCGTAATCGGGTCTGCGGATGTCGCGCGCGGCCCTGAGGCGGCCGGGCATGTGGTCCGGATCGGTCGCGTATCTGTGGCGTCCGGTCTCAAGGCGGTGGACGGCGATGCGCTCGCCGCCCCGCTCGAGGAACACTTCGATCATGCGCTCGCCGGCGCGCACCTCGACCTCGCGCCCGATATGGCCCGCGGGCACGGAATAGTGGTTGCGCTCATAAGCGACATGGCTGTTCGGCCCCACCTTGCGGACGAACCACTCGCCCCACTCCCACGGATGTTCGGGAAGCGGGGAAAGGGCCGCCCGCTCGTTCGCCTCGAACGCCTCCCGGCGGCTCTGGCCGTTCGCCTTCGGCGCGTCGTTGAGCTGTTCGAGCCCGCGGCGGACAGCGTCGTTCATCGCCCCGAGCGAGAAGAACGTCTCGCGGCGCAGCGGCAGCAGGATGCGGGACTGCACCGTTTTCACCGCCGATTCGACCGCGCCTTTGTCCCGGGGACTGTTCACGCGGGCGGGGAGAACCGCCAGGCTGTGGCGCTCGGCGAATTCACGGAAGCTCGGGTTGAGATGGGGATCCTCGCGGTCCGCCCTCGTGACGCCGGACTTCAGGTTGTCGATGACCCAGCGCCTGGGCGATCCGCCGAAGTGTTCCAGCGCCCGGCGGTGCGCCATCGTCCAGTGGCGGACCTTCTGGTCCGGCACCGCCTCGGCGTAGATCAGGCCCGAATGCGGCAGAACCGCGACGAAGATCTCCGCGTCGGTCTCGCCGGCGGCCGTGCGCAGCGGCAGCGTCTTGCCGGAGAAATCCGACATGCCGTAGAGCCCGGGCGCGTAGTCGAAGCGGATCTCCGGCCGCGCGGACCGGGCCCGGAGCCGCTCGCCGAGCAGCGCGCAGAACTGGCTGAGGCTGTAGGCCGCCCCGCCCCGCGCCTGAGCCTCGTCGCGGTACTCGGCCCAGAGCTGGCGCCGCGTCAGCTTCGCCCGGCGCCGGCCGGGCGGGGCGTCAAGCTCTCTGACAATCGCGTCCCAGTCGGGCTGCGCGAGTCCGCTGTTCCGTTCGCCGTGCGGATAGAGCAGTTCCCGGAGCGTCTCGTCGCCGAGACCGTCCGGAAGCGGCCAGCATGACAGCCCCGCCGCCGCCGCCCGTTTCAGCACATTCGACACCGTGCCCGCGCTCACGCCCGTCGCGGCGGCTATGTCGTTCCGCGTCAGGCCAAACCCGTGACGCTGGCGCAGGATATCCTTTATGTTGATCATGTCGGTCCTCTTCATTTGCCCGTGCCTCCTCTGTTCGATCTGTCGATCAATGAGGCAGAGCCGGAAGAGTGGCCATGCGGCCGGTCCCCGAAGGGACGCTGTCAGCGGATAACGCGCGCCGGGCGCGGACCGTCAAGTCCGGCCGGATTCTTGGTCAAGTGTCGCCGGAATCCTGGTCAAGTGTCGCCGGAATCCTGGTCAAGTGTCGCCGGAATCTTGGTCAAGTGTGATCGGAATCCTGGTCAAGTGTCGCCGGATTTTGCAGCGGCGCTTCGGGTATTCCCACGGATCCTTCCGCAACCTGTGCTCGCAGTTCGTCAGCGCCGAGGATCCCGGCTTCCTCTTTCCGACGCCGGCGAGAGCGGCGCCGCCGGAGGCCGGGCCCGGAGACAGGCGCGCCGAGCGCCGGCGGCGCGTCCTGGACCTGCGCCGACAGGGCCTGTCGATCCATGACATCCGCGAGCGGCTGGCCGGGGAGGGCTGTCCGGTCAGCGTCGGCGCCATCCAGAAGATTCTGAGCGACGCCGGCGTCTCCAAGCTGCCGCGCCGGCGCCCCGACCAGATGCCGGCGGCGGAGCGGGCGCCGGTCGCAGACAGGAAGGCGCTGGACCTTTCCCCGCGGCAGCTGAGAACCGCCTTCGGCGGCCTGTTCCTGTTCGCGCCCGACCTGGCGCGCATGGACCTGGGGGAGGTGACGGCCAACCTTCCAGGATCGGGGATGATCCCGGCGGACTGCGCCCTCAGGGCACTCCTGGCGCTCAAGCTCTGGGGCATCGGCCGCAAGGGCCATGTCATGCCCGAGATCCTCGACGAGGGGATCGCGCTGTTCGCCGGGCTCAACGCCATGCCCAAGCGGGCGACGCTGACCGAATACTCTTGCCGGGTCGATCCGCGCAGGCTCGGCGCGGTCATGGAGGCCTGGCACCGGCAGGCGGCCGCCCTCGACGCCGCCATCGTCTGCGGGGGGTCCTTCGACCTCGACTTCCACACCATCCCCTACCACGGCGACGAGGCGCTGATCGAGAAGCACTGCGTCTCGAAGCGCTCCAGGCGCCAGAAGGGCGTCCTCGCCTTCCTGGCGCGCAACGCGGGGACCCGCAGCTTCGCCTGGGCCAACGCCGCCGTCACCAAGGACGCGCAGAACGACGAAATCCTGCGGTTCGTTGAGGCATGGGAACGGCGGACCGGGCAGCTGCCCGCGGAGCTGGTGTTCGACAGCCGCCTGACCACCTGCGCCAACCTGGCCAGGCTCGACGCCATGGGCATCGACTTCCTCACTCTGCGCCGGCGCTCAGCCAGGCTGGTCAGCGCCCTCCTGGCCGAGCCGCCGGAGAGATGGCGGCGGGTGAGCCTGACCAACATCGCCCGCCGCTTCCGCACGCCGCGCATCCTCGAGCAGATGGTCAGGATCAGGGACTGCCCGGACCCGGTCCGCCAGATCGCCGTCCGGGACCTCGGCCACGACAAGCCGACGCTGCTGATCACCAACCAGCTCAACGCCCCGCCGCGCGATCTGATCGACCGCTATGCCCGGCGGATGGTGATCGAGAACACCATCGCGGACGCCATCGACTTCTTCCACATGGACGCCCTCTCGGCCGCGGTGCCGATGAAGATAAACGTCGACGTCCAGCTGACCGTCATGGCCTCGGCCCTCTACCGCATCCTGGCAAAGCGCATCGCAAACCGGTGCGAGAACCAGAAGCCGGCGCAGCTCTTCCGCAAGTTCGTCAATGCCAGCGCCACGGTCGAAATCACCGAGAGCGACATCATCGTCAGCTACGGGAGGCGCGCATACAACCCGTTTCTGGCCGACGCAGGACTGTTCGAGGCAGCCGAACGACTGCCGTGGCTCGGGGGACGGACATTGCGCCTCCGCGCCATCTGAGAAAATGTCATGAAGGAAAGTTCAGTTGGGAATCGAGGCTAGTACCCGGCCATTATTGAATTGATGGATACAGTGACTTCAGCTTGATGCGGGCGTCCCCGGTCCGGAACCGCCAGTTGACGGGTTTCGCGGAGGCGTTGCGGTGCTCCTGCCATGCGGCGACCTCGCTGATCATGGTTTCCCGATCCGGGATCCGGCGGTCCAGGCACTGGCGGGACAACACATTGATCTCGATTTCCGCCATGTTGAGCCAACTTCCGTGCTTCGGCGTGTGGTGAACCTCGAACCTCCCGGCGAGGCGCGATGCCTCCGCCGGCTCGAATGTGTCGTAAAGCGCCGACAGCTTGTGGGTGTTGAGGTTGTGTTGATGGCTTGAATAAAACGCGGGATTCTGTGTGGTTGGCCGCGTTTTTTCCCTGTTGTCACAACCCTGTTGTTCCGGCCCCGTTGTTTCCGTCCTTTTGCATCAGGGCCCTGCCGCCGCCGGTCCGGAAGGATTGTTGCCTGTTATTGTTGCGGACAATTTACACTGCCCGACCGGTAGGGAAAACGTCTCAAGCTGAGTTGCAATCGAAATGTCATCATTCCTATGCCGTCAGGATATTAGGGCCTGTTGACAATCAGGTTGCGGCGACCACGCCTGCCACGAGGTGAATCGCCGCCGCGAAGCTTTCGTCCGTCTTGTCATATCGCGTGGCCACTGCCCGGAACTCTTTGAGTTTCGCAAACAAATTCTCGATCTGGTGCCGCCACCTGCACATCTCGCGGTCGTGATCCCTGACAACCGTCCGGTTCTTCCTCGCCGGAATCACCGCCTCCGCGCCGCGGTCTCCGATCTCCCCGAGCAGCCAGTCCGCGTCGAACGCCTCGTCCCCGATCAAGACCTCGAACGGCAGATCCTCCAGAAGCTCAGCCGCCCCGGCAAGGCCGTGCGCCTGACCTGGAAGGATCACGAACCGCACAAGATAGCCAAGCGCGTCCGCAACCGCGACAATTTTGCTGGTCAGGCCTCCCCTGGAACGGCCGATTCCCTGGCGGCGGGTCACCCCTTGCGCCCGCCGCCTTCTGGTGCGCCGAGACGATGGCGCCGTCAATGAACACGCACTCGAAGCCGGACTCGTCCGACAACATGTTGAACGCACGCCCGGAAACACCCGAAAGCGCCCAGCGGCGGAACCGCTTGAACACGCTGTTCCAGTTGCCGAAGCGCGGCGAAAGACCGCGCCACGGCGATCCCGTCCGGATCCGCCAGAGCGCCGCCTCAAGAAACCGCCGGTTGTCCGCCGCGGTGACGCCGGGGTGACGCCGGGGTGTCGGTCGCCTTGCCCGGCAGCATGGGCTCGACCCGCGCCCACATGGCGTCGGTCAGCGCCGTCCTGTCTGGATTCATTTGTCATTCCGCCCGTCTTGCCTGCGCCGCCTTTCCGGCGGTCATTGAGGCGATTGTGGCATTGATCGGCACGAATCGCAACCTGATTGTCAACAGACCCTAGTTCCGCAATATGTCCTTGCTCCGGCACTCATAGGAAATATCGGGTGGTTTGAAATCGCCTTTTATCTCAAGTGATCTTCGATCGCTCTTAGGATGCTCGAAAAGCCGCGCCCTTGCGCAAATAGTAACGGACGGTGTTCGCGGTGTTCTCGAATAAAGGCAGTCGCTGCGTGCTTGGCAGAACGCCAAGTGATGACAAAAAGATCGGCATTATTGGCCAGCGCTCTCAGGCGAACCGTGCCAACATGATCAGCATTGCAATTGACGATGGCAGTCGGCGCAATCTCCTCGATCGCCGACTTTGCTTGGCGGCTGGATGACTCGGTTAACGAGTAAATGGCGATGCGCAGACCTTGCAGTCTACCGGAGAAGTTGTCTGCCACAGCATTGTTTGCGCTGATCCCAAACGATTGGAGGGTCCAGCCGAGTTCCTGTGCAAGAAGCGCGACGGCTGTGCGCTGTAGGCTGGTCAGCCGAGCGTAGATCGGTGCAATGCGCGCCAAGATGCCATGCAAGAATGACTCTCGCGCATTAGCGTCTGGCGCACTTGTTCGCATGAATTCCTCGGTGATCTCGAGTGCCCAATAGACCATCTCGACACCGAAACCCTCACCGGCCAATTCCTCGACATCTGCGATCAGAGCTTGATATGCCTTGGCATCCAAGCCAGCGGTCAGTTGCGCACCAACTAGAATCTGAGTAGACTCGTAAGTGCTGCGACCGCGCGCTGGGCTGAGGGCGAACAAGGTCAAAAGACTTTCGTAGATCGCGGTCATGGATGCCCTCGGAAACTCCGGATCGCGTTGAAGCCAGGCAACAAGAAAGGGAAGTGCCTGAGAAGTCCGTTCCGCAGCGAGATCGTCGTTCTGCGCCAGATCGAGCGCTGAGGCGAGTGCCTGGACGGCGACCGGGTCGCCGACTCCAGCCTCAATCGACCATTCGTCCTTACCTTGGCGCGCTACATCTAGGGCGGTGGTGAAAGACGAATCTGCCGCCCTAGCCAACCAGTCTGTCCAAGAGGTCGGCAGAACGATGTCGCCTGCATCGTCGGCAACCCGTAGTGTTGAGCGGAACGGTTCGGCGTCGTTCAGGTGCACGCGTTCATCTGGGCTCAACTTCGCCAGGGCCTCCCGTGCCGCAGCCACCGTGTCAACGCTCTCAACGGCATCGACTTGAACGAGTGCGTCCCGGGCTCTGTCGAGCGCCGTATGTCCGATTGCCCGGCCCGTCTCCTCCTCAAGCGCGGTACGTGACAGTCGATTATCGATCCAGCCGAGCATATCTGTACAATGGATCAGTGCGGTCGCGATGTCCGTCCGGGAAGGGGCGATCCAACATTCCAGAGCGTAGATCCGCAATCCACCCTCTTTCAGTGTCTGTGGCACGGGAACGTTCAGCATTGGCTGCGCAAGTGGTCTTACTGCAGTTTCATAGCGCACACGGGTTTCGTCGGCATCGCCGGCATCAAACGGATCAGCAAGATGGGCCCTGTAAAGAGCTTCGAGCAGCAGCGCGGTTATTGCCGGGGAGCGGCGGGCGAGGCAAAGATTGGCGAAGCCAAGTATATCGACGATGCCCGTCCAATCGTCAAAGGCCGCGAAAAGTTGGACCTCCAGAAACTTGAGATTGAGCGAATCGAGGCGCAGTTCGCGCTTGGTGCGCATGAGTACATCGGTTGCGGCGTCGCGCCGACCGACGTTGAGGTAGTCTTGGAAGCGCGCGATGAGCCAACTGGTGGGCTCTGGTGCGTTGCGTTGAAGATTCGGTGCACGACCCAGCGTCTCTCGTGCGCGCATTAACGCGCGCAGTGCCGCAAGCCGATCTCTCGTAACCGAAGGCAACCGCATTACACCGGTTGCAGCCGGACGTAACTGCATGACGAAGTTCGCAGCAGGATCGCCCTGTTGTAATGGCTCAAGCAGACCATTGAACGAAGTAAGCGTTGGACCGGCAAAAGCCCTGAGCACAGGGATAAGCCGTCGCCAGGTTGTCATGGTTGGCGCGGCGATAAAGATGCGAAGATTACCTGCTGTGTCTACATTCGGTATGACGGCGCCTGGGAAATCCGGATTAGCGACGGTGTCGATAAGCGTGGCACAGAGGTCGGCTGCGTCTGGGGCGAGCGCGGAGAACTCATCAAGGGCCGACAAGTCCTTTACGGTCGACCGTGCGGCTTCAATTTCGATGCCGATCACTTCAGCAAACTTTCCCAACGGGTTTCGAGTTCGATCGTTTGTTCAGCAACCACCTTGGGATCTGTTCGCAATACCAGATGTTCACCATTCACCGAGATACCGGTCAACGTAAGGTTCATCGAACCGCTGAGGAAATAGTCGGCACCGAGAAGCCCCTTGGCATGAAAGCCTTTCTCGATCGTCCACTTCACGAGGTCGCCATAATGTGCCTTCAACGACTGCATCTTGGTGATGAAGTGCTGGTTGTGTCCATGCTCACGGATGATCAGGCGAACCTGGACGCTGCGTGAAAGGAGGGCCTGCAGCACCTGGGACAGCCTGATTGGTGCTGCCGGCCAGTCGGGCTCCAAGACTACGAACTGGCGCGCCGAATTGTCCAGAATTTCGACGTCGGAGATCCAGGCGAAGAAGAGCCAAAGCTTGGGGCTAGGGTTAATCAACTCGGCGACGAATAGACTTTGGAATAGATCGCGAATCGCACGCGACTGCGTTGGGCCATGAAGATCGCGCGAGGTTGTCGGCATCAGACCTGCTCCCTTAAGGTGAAACTCACCAGGATTCGACCGTCGCTGCGTTCTACCCGCTCGACAACCGGAAATAACTGCAAGACACCGACATTGACGGGAGTTGCTACGAGAAGGACAGTTGTCCGGCGGAGTGCCGCGGCCTCACTGGCGCTTGCGGCCAGTTGGCAGGCGCCATGCGTTGCGAATGCGGCATCGAGTTGCGCATGCCAATCGGAATCCGCGAGTTCGATCGTCTCCATTGATCGGCTCAGGAGCAGATGGCGCACGACTGCCGGATCGGTGCTTCGCCCCCTTCGGTAAGGATTATAGGATTGAAGCGACCGTAGGCGCACCTCATCCGCATGCGGCCACAACAGGCTCGTTACGGCGGCGAACACATTCACATACTCGATGGCTGCCGCGGGTAACGTCATCGACAAAAACTTCCGTACGGACGCCGACAGATTTACGTCCTTGCTGCAGATGTAGGCGAATTCACGAAGCCCGACTGCCAATCCGAAACGCCGTTGGAGACCGTCCCAATTGATCTTAAGCTCGAGCAGAAGACTGTCGAGTTGCGGCCCAGATCCCGAGCAGAGCAGGCGAGTGTTGAGCGAAACTGACAAGGCGTGGCTGAGATCGATCCCGCCGCGTTGCGTCAGCCTGTGCGACAGGGTTTGCCAGAGGGTCGAGCGCTCCCTATGGGAGTTGGTAGAACGCAGCCGCGCTAAATAATCGGCAATTTCAGAATCGTTCAGCGCCAGCGCCAGTATCTCGCGTAAGCTTCCGTCAACCAGTTCAAGATCGGTCGCCGCTAATGCGGCCTCGAGCGCCGTGAAGAAGATGCGTGGCTCCGAAGCGAAGCGCTCGGCGAATGCCTCAATTACGCCCGCGCCGCCGAGCGTCGCTTCGGTGATCCAGACGCTGGCTGCGCCGCAGTCGGGGTCGTCATGAATGTCTACCAGTAGGGTGTCAACGGTTGCTTGGCGTGGGGCCGCCGCAATGCAGGCTTGCAGCATCGCCTCGCCAAGAGTGTCGAGGATCAGTCGCCGAAGCCATGCGGTAAAACTCTCGGTGTCGGTATTGGCAAGCTGGACCGCCAGCGCACGCAACCGTTCGCGTACGATCGGCCGACTAAGGTGAACCGCAAGTGACTGTTGCAATCGGCCTGGCGCCATAGGCGATGCCGCTGCTCCCCCGCCCTTGGCGCCCTCCGCCTGGAAACTGGCTGGTGCATCTTTCTCGTCGTCGTTGGCGTTTCCTCCTTCGTCGTCGTGTTCGGAATCATCAGGGAGATCTGGCGGTATCGCACCGAACAGTTCCTCCATCGCGCCATGAAACACGCCCTCAAGCCGATCTTCGTTCAGGAGATCAGTGGCTACGGCGTCGATCGTGCGATTGGTAGTTGCGGCATTGGCCAGTAGAACTGATAGCAGGATTTGAAAGAGCCAATCGCGCTGAAAGCTGTTGATATCATCTGGCAAGCGGGGATCGGTGCGGAAGGTGTCGCGAACGTAACTGTGTCTGCACGTCGCCATGAGTGCCGGCGGCAAGACACTGGCCGCGAGCACCTCGGTCCCGGGAAGTGAAAGATCGAGACGGAATCCATCGACCTCCATCTCAAATCCCACAGCGGCCGGGCGGTCATCATCACTCTTGAAGTGCAGCGTAACCGGGAAATCACTCTGCAACGTGCGAATATTGGCATGCGCGGTCGGCGCGAAACGTCGTACGCTGACGCTCGATCGGAAGCGATGAAGATGAAAGTCGATTGCCTGGACATAGTCCCGCCATGCCGAGCGTGGTGGAATCGGCACACTCAAAGGCGCGCCATTGGCGACGATGTCGGTGCGCCATGCCAATCGTGCGTTGCTGCTAGGGAGTGCTTCGCTGCGCGCGGCCTTTGAGAGCCGCACTGTCCAGGGCCGGAACACAAATAGCGGCTGATCTTCCACATCTTCATTGAGCCGACCAGTGAAAGTACCGACCAGTTCATGCTCTTCGGCGTACTCGCTGATCCGCCGATCCTGTTCCGAGGACGCAGAATCAACCGGCACCCAGTGTGATAGCGCGCCGCGCTCATGTGCAAATCGCCGGGTCACACGACCGGGTGCAAGTTGGTTCAATGCCTGGAGGATCGGCAGCGTCTCAAATCGCTCCTTATGATTAACGGTCGCGGGCGGTAGGATCACCCGTACCTCCGGCAGGCTAAGGTCGCTGAACAGGTTACGCGGTACGAAGTCTGGCAGCGGATGGTAGTCAATCTGAATGTCTGTAACTCTATCGCCAACTGGAAATGCCAATTTCCACTGTCCATATAGCCGCCGGACTAGAGTTGGCACGGCCTCGAGCAGCAGCGAGCGCGGAGATTCCCAAAGCAACGCTTCAACTGTGGACTCATCGATCGCCAGTGCCAAGTGCAGATAGTCGCGCAGATCCTCGATCGCCGCGACATCGCCCCTGACGAGTTCGGTGAGTTTTTCCTTGGTCCGTTTGACGACAGTGCGGACTGGTTTACTCGAATGCTCCAGCGGTCGGCTCAGCACATCCCATTGCCATGCCTTTTCGTACCCTGTCGTACGCGCGGCCAGCCAATCGAATAAGGCGAATACCGCCTGGATCTTCAGCACGTAGGAGTTTCGGATGGGGAGGTGCTGCGGTTTGAGCGTCGGATCGAACAAATGCTCGTAAGTCTGATAGAAGGCGCGATCTCGACCGTAGTCGGAAAGAATAGTGAGCGTGATCGGACGCATTGCGCGGTTGCGGCCGGCGCGGCCCTTACGCTGCAGGAAAGATGCCATGCTGCGCGGTGCCTTGTGCTGGATAATCGCGCCGACCAACGGGTCATTAAAGCCGACCTCAAGTGCCGCAGTGGCAACCACTATATTTGCGGATTGATTGACGCCGGCATCTTTCGAAGTAGTGCGACCGACGATTAGCCGCCGATCCAGCGGATGACCAATGTCCTCGCAGATCCGCCAGCGCTGACCCTCGAGGTCGCGCGCAGCCGCATCAGGGCCCACCCCGCGGATATTGGCGAGCGGACGGCGTTTCTCGTCGGGTTTGCCAAAGATCGTGAAGGCCTCGGCATCGCGCAGGCCGTCATAGAGCCGATTGGTGACGTCGAGATCATCCGTGAACAGGAATGCGCGGCGGCCGAACGCGCCCGACGCATCGCGCGCATCCGGCGGATCGAGGACGCGAGGCACTAGCATCGAGGTCTGGATGGTCGTCGAGAGCAAGGAGGCTCGCGATGCGGGATCACCGCGCAGCAGGATCTGATATTCGGCTCCTTCTTCTTCATACTCATCTAAGCTCGGTGTGATTTCGACAACGCGATTGGGATGGACACCGGTCAAATCGGCAAAGAATCTCGCTGCGTCATCAAGTGTTGCAGACAAGCCGACCCAGCTAATCGGCGCAGCCAGCAGATGGCGCCAGCGCCTGAGTGTGAGGGCGGCCTGAGCCCCCGTCGTGCCCTGATAGGTGTGCACTTCGTCGAGAAGCGCGAGGAATGGTTTCTTAGCCTGAATCGACCCCACGCCGAACAACCCGCGCATCCAGTGATCGGAGAGGCGTTGATTCAGGATTTCAGTGGTCGTGAACAGGATATCGGGCGGCTGGCGCTGCAAGCGGTTTCGGGTGAGGACGATCCAATCCTCGCTCACAATGTCCTTACAATCGTGCCGTGCGCAGGTGAGTTGTTCAGTTCCGGACTCGAGATCGGTTTGCCGCCAAAGCAGTTCGCCATCACACGCTGGACAGCGCATCCAGGGACAGATGAAGTCCAAACCGCGCCGGAGCCAGTTTTTATCAATTAACTCTTGGCGACTGGCTCGCCTCGGTGTTGCGCCAAACAGCGCACCAATTTTCAATGGGCGGCGATCATGTGTGGCGAGCGGTGCGTCTATCGCCCTCGCCATGCGGAAGGTTTCTGCGAACTGATCCTTTAGCAGTTCAATTCTAGGATAAATCGCGACCGCTTTCACCCAATGGTCGGACCCAACTGCCTCGCCGATGCGCAGGATGCCCGGTAAGTAGAAGGCGATAGTCTTGCCGCTGCCGGTGCCGGCCGAAACGATCGTGCCGATGTCCTCGGAAGATACCGCAAGGCGCAATGCTGCGCGCTCCTGAAACGCGGCGAGTTTCATGTCTGGACGAGATGTCAGCGATTGCCACAGGGCGCGCCGCAGTGCAGTCGACGCAATGGCGGAACCATGTTCGTCCAAAATGTCAGTTGGCAGGCGGTCGCGGCGCGGAAAACGGCGAGGTCTGCGATCGACTCGAAAATCGGCCACAAGATGCGGCGCGCCCTGCCAAAGCTTGTTTGGAAAAAGCTGCCGATTGGTGGCCGCTAATCGCATCATCTCAGCGAAGCGCGAACGTATGCGTACGTCACCGCCTATGTTCTTCAGTTCGAAGATCAACTTGTTGTCGATCAGTTCTTCAATGAGATCCTCGCCATCGCCCGCGTCGTCATCCTCACCGCTGACGCGGTCCGCGAGTTCGAGTGCTTCGTTTTCGCTCAATGAACCGGAGGTGAAGCCCCATACGAGTGACCGCATCTCAATTGCTTCAATAAGGTCCAGTATCGCCAGTGCTTGTTGGGAAACCGCCATTGTTCGCGGTTACCGAGTCCGGATCTGGAAGGCATCGAGGAGGTTCCGACTTTCGAGCCAAGCCCGCACTTCCTCACTATAGGCGGTGAGCGGAGCACCCTCGTCCGCCGTAGCACGGAAGAAGGCAATGACGGTCGGTGGGATTTCGTCGGCCAACAGCGTGGCCCAGGCAGTTTCATGTTCGAAAACGAGTGCGTCAATTCGTGCGACAGCCGCTTTCGGATCGGTCGGTCGACGCTTACCGAGGTCATCGATTTCTTTCCGGCAATGCCGAATCTTGATGACGGCAGGACCGAATTGGGGCACCGCGGCAAGTGCACTCAGCACTTCGTTGGTCCCAAAGTCGACTCGCTTGGCGACATAAGCCTTCCAAGCGTCGGTCATTGCCTTGTCGGCGGTGGATGCAATACCGGCAATCCGATCTATGAACATGTATTTCAGATCAAATGGCGGGTCATTGATCGCGGCCGGATCGGCTTGAATGGCAGCGCGAAGCGTTTCGGCTTTGGTGGCGTAACCTACTCCTTCGATAGGTGCGAAGCTGACATCGACACCTGCATCCGCAAGCGCTTCGAGGTCAGCACGGGTCTCAGCAATCCTCTTTGCGAGGTCCCCGAATTGCTTAGCCCGAGTCTGGAACTGCCCAGCGTTGTCAGCGGCACGCTTGAGCATTTGATACTTCGCGATTCTTGTTGCTTGCTCAGTCGCTCGTTCGAGCAGCATCGGCGCTCCCCTAGTCCTGACTACTCATCTCGATCAAATCAGTGCCGATTGACCGCAATGCTGTATCGATCCCTGCCAGGCTGGTTTCGAGCGTGCATCTTTTTGCACCATGGATTTGGCCATAGGCAGCGAGATTCTGATCGACCGATTCCAGAAAGGCTCTCGCGACGGTTGCGAGTTTAGTGCTAGCTTCCATCGCATTGCGTCGCCCACGTCCAAAGTGTGCAAGCGCCGCCAATCCGTCGTCCTTCTTGGCGATAATGCGTGCAGCGAGAACCGAGTCGTCGAATTGCGTTGCTCGAAACCACTCAAGTGCTTCATCTAGTGCCTTAGATGTGTTGTTCGAACCTACGCCAGCGTCACGAACTACCCCGCGCGCATTTTCCAAATTCTTGACGATCATCGCGCGGGTCGGGTCTGGGCCAAACGCATCTTCCATCTCGGCCAGCCATTTCTGCCGGACCACCATTTCAGCAGTCGCAGCGGATTCGAGCGAAGACTGCATTTCGCGATAGAGCTTGGCCACATCACCCCGGTCGTCCTCGGGAGGTTCCAGGCCAAGACGCCATTTGGATTGCCGTATGTTATGAAGAGTACGCACGATGCGCCGAGGGTTCAACATCGCGCCAGCCTGGCCGCCCTTCATGCTCGACACTTGACTGCGTGCCGCAGTGACGGTCTTGTCGCGGTCGCGTACTAGCTTTTCGTACACAGTCCGCATCTCGCCGACCGTGCTAGTGCACTCGGTCGGCCATTTGCTGAAAGCGCCGTCGACCATTGCGGCTATGCTGGAATCCGGCTTGATCTTGCCACCGATAGCCGCCCCGACGCAGAGCAATTCAAGCGCGGCGTTCGCTTGATTCCACATGGGTGTTGGTGCGCATAGAGCGCGTAGCTGTTGCTCCACATTCTTCGACCAGACCTCGACGCAGTCGAGAAAAGTGGCGAGCATCTTCTCTCCATCGTCGAAATCCCAACAGAACTGCCGTTTGCTCGCTCGGAGCAAGCCTTGGAGCGCCGTGCCGGCAGTTGCCGAATTCACAAGATCACCAGGGATCATGAGTTTGACCTGAAGGTGCGCTTGGATCTGCGTCGTCTGTCTGTCGAAGCTAATGCTGTTTCTCTGGAAGGCCCTTCCGGTCCTTCCGACGAAATATGACCTGGCGAGACCAACCATGTCCCAATCGATTGCATTGGTGATGGCCGCAAATATCAGCGGTCGAAGCTGGGTCGCGACCGGCTGTTCGAGACCACTGCCGTTGATCCAATTCTCGATCGCCACGTCCTCACGACTCGCCTTTGGTTTTTCTGGTTTTTCGGGGGGCGCCCTTCCCTCATCTTGGCCGATGGCTGGTTTCTCGGCGGCACCTGGAATCTCCGGCACGTCAAAGGCCTCGCGGAGGTGCGCGTCGAGATTTTTTATCTCGCCCGTGCCGTCATAGAGTTCAAGGAATGCTTCCCATCGCTGATAACTCTGAGGATTGCGGCTTTGGAGTTGTGATTGTGCTGCAAGGGGCAGTTCTTTGACGCCGCCGAGTTTCTCAAGCAGCTTGATGGGTGGGAATGTACCATTCCTGATCGTCTCTCCGAAATTGTCGAGCACTTCGACGAGCAGATTGTTCTGCAGGACGCGCGGATTCATGCTTTCCGGCATCGACGACGCATCGGCGCGCAAAGCGGAATTCCACAATGCGTCCGGCGTGAATGGATAGAGACCATAGTCATCTTTGGCCCCGAAGGTCTCGTGACATTCGCCCTGATATGGGCATTTCGAACAGTGGGAAGGCGGCTTCTCCCCAGGGTCGGCAGTTTCGTTCCAGCGATCAATTTCACTTAGCCCGAGCCGGACGGCATTCAGATAGCGCGATGCGAACTGACTGAGCGAGGCCGGCGACACATTTTGTCCGCCAGTGCGGCCGGCCGAGCGGTTCATATCGACGATATGCGTGGTCCGCATGTAGGCCGTCTCGGCGACACTCTCAAAGAATCCCGTGCTCACCGCGATCGCAGAACGCATTTTGCACTGACGTTCGTCGCCATGGGAGGTGATGGCTTGAAGCAGTGCTCGGTCGATGCCCTGGAGTCGGGCAAATTCCTCAACCAGGAGGACAAGTTCCTTACCCTGCCTCTTCAGATATGTGCGAAGTTGCGCCATCAACTCCTCAACCCGGTCCCCCGAGAAACTCAATGTGCGTGCAACGGCACGATCAAGATTGCGATTAATGATCTTGATCGCGAGTTGAAGATGGGTGGTTGGGTCTACCTCGATGATGTGCATTGCATCGCGCGCCTGCTTGGAAGCGTTGGCGAAGTCTATGCCACCAAGTGGAAGATCGGTTTCCACGAACTTTCGTCGCCTGTCCGGTCGATCTTGTGCGTGCGAAGGCGCGAAGATGTGATCGACGATCTCCGCTGTGACGGTGTTGTCCGCCAGGAAATGCGTGGCGCGCATGTGCGGGTCTTGGAACAGGTGCGGCAAGTACGTAACAAGTTCCTGCTCAACCTCATCCGCGTCGGGCGCCAGCACTTCTTCGCGGATCACCTGAGCAAGGTCATTGAGAAGCTGTTGCTTTTGGTCGCTGCGGTTTTGGGCGCCATCACCGGCGGACTGCAGCGTATCAAGGAAGCTTTGCTGCTCCTCCTTTGGCAAATTCTCAATGATCATTTTGACAATGGCACGCAGACTCGTGCCGGACTTGGGCACTACCAACACAAGGCGCTGTTCGTCTGGTCTTATGTTGAGCCGCATCCAGTGGACGAGGTGCGACTTGCCCGATCCAGTTTCTCCTAAGATCGCAGCCAGCGCGTGCGGTCGTTCGATGCGAAGGAAGTCGGCCAAGAACTGGCTCGGAGTCAGTTCATTCCACGCAGCTTCAGTGATGGATTGAAAGGACTTTCCGACCGGTTGGCTCACATTGAGATTCCAGTCACTATGAACAGCGCGGAAGAGGCTATCGGAAATATGTTCGGCAAAAGGGTTGATGACTTGACGGACTGTGCCAGGGTCCCAGCAAAGATGATTTCGCATCAATCCGTACTCTTCAAGGTAATATGACTCACCCTATCCTCGCGAACGCCAAAATCCAGAATTCGCGCTGGTGCATCAGCCACGCTACTTAGCGCAATCCTTTGGCAATCAGCGAGACGTTGGAGAGCTATGCTTGTTGCGACCGATAAGCGGTGTGCAGCATGGGGTCGCGGACGCACTTGCATCGCGTCATAATCTTCACGAATGCTTCCTTTCTCGAAGATCGGATAAATTTCAGCTAGCCTCATCAGGAAGCGCTCGGTGGTCAGTTCGATGTCGTCCGCGAACACTGCCGGTAGCACAGCCTCGATCGCCCGTGCAGGATCGGGTATGGCACGGCGAGCAATGGCATTACCCTCGGTAGTACCAACGATCGTCGCGAATCCAAGATAACGGGCCCAGTAGAGGAAACTCTGGTAGTTTAGGACTGTAGTGCACTCAGTCTTCTTAGCATTTTCGCCAATGGCGCTCTTGATCAAGAAACTTGGGTCTTCAGAGAAACTCATAGGCCTCAGAGGATTAGTATTCAGAAACCAGACAAGCGCGAGCATAAAGGACGCTTGTTGGGTTTTCCTGGCACGTGCCGGGTCGAATAGCGTGCGGCCAAGATAGTCGCGGAAATGGCTCTCGCTGTCACGCCCTTTCCCACCTTTTCCACGGGCATCCGCGGTGAGTCGAAGCTTGTTGTCCACTTCTTCCACAAGGCCAAGTTTGCGCGCTTCTTGTAGCGAGTTGACGAAGAGGCTTGTAGAGGACCCACCACTTTCATCGCCAGCGCTGTTGGTCAAAGAAGGCGGTGTTGCCCAAGCTTGGAGGCGCTCTTTGTCCACGCCGTTCTCTCTATTGAACAAGGATGAATAGATGGCGAATAGGCGACTGGGAACAGCCTCGACAGTCGTAATTAAACTCATTGGGCCACTCTTGCATGAAATTCATCGATCGTCATTGTGCGACCGCCAAAGACATCGCGTAAGAGTCTGCCATTTGGGGCCTTCTGGTCTTGTGTGGTGACGAAAATTCGTGGCGTCTTGGGCCGGGTCACAAGATTCTGTTCTTCTAGCCCCTGGCCTGGCCCCACCATAACCAGTTCGGGACCATATGGCAGCCTGGATAGCGCGAGCGACGAGACTTCGCTCACGAAAAAGGGAACCTTTTCCGCAAATTTAAGAACCTTCGACATGTCGAAGGGTTGTGCGCCCAGCACAAGCAACTTGACGAGTTGGGCTTGCTGGAGGCGCTGGAGACTTTCACCAAGCCGCCTGGATGACCTACGAGAGAGGCTCTCGAGTTCGTAGGTCACGAGCAGGCGCAAGTTCCGATCGAGTAACTGTGCTATCGTCGCATGCAGCGGCTCAGACCAAGGGGACCGCGGTTCCCCAACCGGCGCTGTGCGGTGTCGGCAGGCGGGGTTAGCACGGCACCTGCTGCACCGGCTGCAGGCGCGTCCAATTTGATCGACACCATATAGTTCTTCAAGGATCTCAGCAGGGCAACGCGTATCCCTCAGAAAGTCACGCATGAGATTTAGGTTACGCTCGCTGTTGATCCGGCCTTCACACCGCACCGGCTGCACACGCTTCTTCCAAACCCCTCTGTCAAGGTGGTGATCGTCCACAATTTCGAGCTGGAGCCAATCACCTTTCTCCTGGACGCGCGGATAGGGTGTGCCCATAAGCCTGACGAGGCCGGCGCGCGCCATCAGTGTCAATGTGCGCAGGTTCCAATCGGTGTTGGTTTCGCCGAACATATCGATATCGCTTTCGTCGGTTCCAGGCCGGCCATCGATGCGAACCGCGAAACGCCCTTCGGACAGATTCAATTTGCGCTCGAACATTGTCGACCAGCGCTTGAGACCGCGGTCAATGCTGATGACCCTTTGGGTGTTGATCGTCTTGGCCATGTCGAAGTCTTTCTTCGTAGGCGCGATCAACGAAAGTGAGGCCTTGCCGTCGCGACCGCCACGCCCGACCTCCTGGTAGAATCGGTCGAGTGTCTCTGGGACGCAGGCATGGAAAATGCTGCGGGCATGAGGATAGTCGATGCCAAGTCCGAAAGCCGACGTGCCGACAACGATGTCGAGCAACCCGTCGCGCCACTTAGCGACAATTGCCTCGCGTTCGGCTCGGCCGGTCTTGCCGTGGAGTTTGCGCACGCGGCGAAAACCTGCATCGATCAGCCGACCGTGCCAGGCATCGGCCTCGGCAACCTCGGTCACATATAGCACTGCCGGGCGTGGCGCATGGTGAAGCGCCTCAACGATTTGATCGATCCGCTCCTTGTCGCTGGTGACCGGCGCTACCCAGTAATCAGGCTCGGACCTGAGATGGACAGCGGCAAGGCTCTCAAAGTGGCCCTCGATGCCGAACAAGGCGCGCAGCGTTTCGAGCGAGGAATTTGTCAGGGTCGCGGATAGGAACAAAGTCCGCATCCGCTGCGCTGGCAGGGCCGCAGAAATCAATTCGCGCCTCAGGCCGCTCAATTCCTGAAATTCTGTCCGAAATCCGGTGCCCCATTGGTCAACCAGATGCGCCTCGTCTATAATCATGGTGCGCAGATGACCCGCCTCAGTGGCGCGGCGCAGAGGATCGCGCAGCCGCCCGCAGGCCGCCTCGGGCGATGCGAAGCAAAGGCCCTGCGATCCATCGGTGATGCGTTCAACGATGATCCCGTTTAGGTCGTCGTTGCCGCCTTGGAACGCGAGTGGCTTGGAGAGACCACAGATCTCAACCGCCTCCTGCTCATGGTTGACCCCAAGTGCAACGGTCGGGACGATGACGAGCGTGACGCCGCGTCCCTCGGCATGATCTGCGCCGACAAAGCCGACGTTTTGAGCGACTTGGAAGATCATGCTCTTCCCCTCGCCGGTGGGCAGCGCAACAACGAGAGTTCCGCCTGCGGGTGTCGACAGGGAGGCGCGGACCGCGGCGCGTTGGCCGCGGCTTCGATAAGAAGTCCGCCCGACTGAGGCGAGGAAAGGGTCGCCTTCGCTGCCCAAGGAATTGAACTCGCGGCAGATCGATTCTGAAACCGCGAAGTCGTCTACACCATGATCGCCATGTTGAACGAGCCAACTCGGTCGCCAAGCAACCGCCGTCACACAGCATCCGTCCGTTGTTGACGCAGTGCGCAGGCCAACCCGTTCCCAACCATCAAAGGTGCTGAAACGTGGGTGCGCAACCGGTATGGCCGGAGAAACCACGTAGCCGCGCCGGGCATGTTCGTAACGCAGCGCTTGCCGGAGAAGGACCGCGAGGTCGAGCGGACTAGCGCGCCGGGGTTCCTCGCTAAGGGCAATGCGCAGCCGTTCGATCGACGGAGAACGTGCGCACCACTTCTTACCACCGTCGGCGCCGCCAAGAAATCGGGTCAGCGCCGCAAAAGCGTCATGACCGTCAAGCTGAACCATGGGCGCTTCCAATTGGTGGATGCTGTGCGACTATGAAGCAGCCCAAGGCGTCCAACCTGATTGACGGCTCACGGATGCTCGGCAGGAACGACTCAATGAGTTTAAGTTCGGCGCGCGCCACTGCGTCACCGGCGGATTGGCCACGGAGCAGTCGGTTGCGGTGGCGTTCCAGGTCCGCCTCGGCCAGTTGCACGCCAGCGGTGATCCGACCCACAATGTCGGATTGCGCCGCTATTTCGCCACGCGCACGGTCGCGCACCGTACGGCAAATCTTTTGGAAGGCAGAGGGGTCGATGATCCCGGCAAGCAATTGCGGTCGACTGCCGAGGTTGATGTCGGGTGGATAGGTGCCGTCACCTTTGTTGCAATAGGGCCGCGCAAGAATCGCAAGCATACTCTTGTCGCTTACCGCCTCACCGTTGACGTCGATATAGAAGGTGTGCCCATGTGGCGCGAAGTAGCGCTGAGCGCGCCTTGACGTTGCCAGTTCGGTGCGGGTGGGGGCAAGAAGATCGGAGAGCTCAAGGCGCGGTTCGATTACGAAACAGAGCTTAAACCCGATCCAGAGTTCGCCCTGCCAGTTCGGCGCCACGCGGTAAGTAATGAATGCGGTGCCGCGATCATCCCACCGAGTGAATCGCTCGGCGACATCGATTAGCGGCACGCCGGGCCGGAGAAGGGTGACATCGGCGTGTTTGGTTGCGACCCATCTCTTCCAACTGAGTGGCTGGCTATCGTCGACGCCCAACTCAGATTGCCAGGGCAACCGTGGAATCAGCGTGTTTCTGGTGACGCCGAGTATGAACGGATCTTTCTCAGGCCAGGCAAATGGGTGCTTTCTCAATTGCAGTGTGTCGACCAACCAACCATCGACGCCACGTTCGAGTGCGTCTTCATCCTCCTCGGCATCCTCTAATACCTGTATGAAAGTATCGATAGATTCCTCCGCGAGTGCGATGCGATCAAGCGCATATTGCTCATCCTGCGATTTGCGCTCCTCGTTAATGCGAGCACGGATGTCAGCCGCCAAGACCAACAGGGCCTCTGGCCCGTTGAGGAGAAGCATGTGGAAGGCTTGTGTCTCAAAGTCTTCCAGCAGGAACTGAATGTCGCTAATTGAACGGTTGAAAACATGGAAGCCGCCCGCTAGCAGTTCGAACCATCCCATCCAGGGGCTCGTGTCATCATCGGATGGGAGCAGGATACGATGACGGATGAGACCCTGCCGACGACCGAACCGATCAAGCCGACCGATCCGCTGCTCAAGCCGCGATGCGGAAAGCGGCAAATCGAGATGGATAATTGCGTCTGCGAAGCTTAGATTTAGACCTTCCTCACCCGACCAGTCTGTTACAAGAACTGAGTTGTTTCTCGATTGATTGAATTCAGCGATAATCTTGGCACTATCGCTAGAATTGCCGGTGAGTAGTTGGGCAAATATACCTTCACCGCTCTCCACATATTTCTTGTGGAAGGCCGATGCCATTGCACTTGATGAGGCGAACGCGACGATCTTCGGATTTGATTTGTCAGCCCTGAGAGTCTTTATGAGACGCGCGGTACTCTCGACCATAGTTTCGATGCGGTCACCGTCCTCGTATTTCTCTGAGATTGATCGCAGCGCTTCGAGAAGTGCATCTTCACCTGAGAAGCTTGGCGTCGCATTTTTTAGCCAGACACGTAAGGCGTTGGCGCCAAAGCCGACCGCGCTTAGGAGGTCCCGATATCGTAAGGCCGCCCGTGCGATTGCCGTCTCATCGCCGTAAGCGGCCTCCGCTGCGGAGAAGCGCCAATCCTCAAGTGCTCCAAAAAACAACTGATCCTGTTCATTAGGATTGGCTTCGATGCGGACGTGCAAGAGATTGGGTTCGCCATCGACAGCGGGACCACGGGGCATAAATTCCCAGCCCTTGGCATCAGCACGCCGTGAACGGATAAGGCGCTGGTGGATGCGATATCTGTCGGCAATATGCTCCTTTAGTGCCGAACATAGGCCGGCGACATCGTCCGGCGCCTCTCGTGTCGCTTCCACTAGGCGGGGAGCGAGATCCTGTACAAGCAGATCGGTCGGGAAAAGTCGCTGAAGTTCCGATCCGCGCCGGCGCAAAACAAGCTCCGGAGCATCAGGATCAAGACTCAGGAGCAATCGCCCGATATGGCGGCGCTGCTCTAACTTGGCACGGAAACCGTCGAAATCACCGAGAGAATAGGTGTCCGGATCGAGTAGGTTCAAGAGAGCGAGAAACTTTGACTCATCGCCGAGCGCCGGCGTCGCTGATAGCAGTAGCAGCACTGGGGCATTACGGGCGAGGCCGCGCAAACGTTCTGCTGCGTCCGCAAGTGATCCCGATTCTTGCCCTACAAGATGATGGGCTTCATCGACAACCAAAATATCGGGCGGTCGTGAGACGCGTGCGAGGGCGGTATGCTCACAGCACTCAAAGTTCTGGCCAAATTGGTCTAATCGAAGCTTGTCGATCAACTCCTTTCGCCACTGTGCGAGTAGATGTGGCGGAGTGGCGATCAGAATTTCCGTGTCCGGATTGTCAATCAAATGTTGGCGAATGATCAGACCGGCTTCAATCGTCTTGCCTAGGCCCACTTCGTCGGCGAGCAGGTAACGCTGGACCGGATCGCTGAGCACGCGTCTGACAGCGGCGACCTGATGTGGCACAAGGTCGATACCGGCGGACATGAGGGAGGTGAGCCCTTGAGCGGCGCTCCTCAGGTTCAGCAAACGCATCACCGCCGCATGCCTGCGGTCATGGAGGAACTGGCTTTCGGCGCCTCCCGCAGAAAGGATTTCTGCCGGATCCTCTGGCACACTCCATGGACGGACAAAAAGTTCGAGTTCGCTGAAGTCCTGTTGCCTACCATTTGGGAAGCGAACCTCATAGTGAACGAGGCCGTTCTCCTGTAACATATAGTCGGTAACCCGCCCGATGCGTACGGTCTGATCGTCCTTAATATAGACTCTTGTTTGCGGGCTCAGATACGCACGTTCAATGTCATTGATGTTCAGTTCAAGCATTTCGGTCCGCCTAATGGAGTGGAAGACCGAAATCACGCAACGTCCGTCGGCTGAGGATTGAAGTTTCCCCATTCCCTTGCGGCCTGGCAACCCGACAAGCATACCTCGGAACAGCGCAGGCCTCGTGTAATGAGTCATTCAACTAGCCCTGCTGTCAGGAGATGAAACATCTTAAACTCCAGTATCTCGCGCGCATGAACCGGCCCCCTCTATGCCTGCGCTCACAGGCAGAGTCTGTCTTGGGTTTGGCTCATCTTGGACTTGTTGGCAAACTTGGTCAGCATGAACCCATTGGGGCTCTTGTACGGTCGGCAGCCTTTGGAGTCGAAGATCAGCATCCCCGCCCCATTGAGCGCCAGCGCGACAGTGGCCCGATCGGCTTTCGACAGGACGCATACCGGCTCTCCAAACTCCCATGTGTCTAGCAGGAACCATTGCCGCAAGCCGTCCTTCCGCCGCACCATCATCGGATCGGAAACAGGCAGCATCACTCGTCTCCGATTACAAGCGCACGGCAAACAGATCTTCGTCTCCATCAATCACGCGCCAGATGGGACTGTTGGATCAGGCAAGAAAATACAGGTCTGAACCGGAACAGGATACTCTTGTGCACGGGGGTGACAGGACGTCTTCGCCCCCTTCCTCGCCGACAGACACATCTGCCTGTCGATCAATGCGGACGAACCGGCGCCACTACTGTTTAGTCTCGGAAGACGATCCTGGCTGTTCACCGAATTCGACCGAGGCGGCGTGCAATCGGCGGCCATGCACACCCTGATCGGCACCGTCAAACTCAAAGACGTCGATCCCCAAGCCTGGCTCGCCGACGTCCTCGGCAGGATCGCCGAATCCCTGCAGAGCCAGTTCAACCAAATGCTGTCCTGGGGCTGGGGTTCGAGAACAGAAACTCGATTGAGTCGCATAAGCCAGCGGCCGCCCAAAACAAGCACGCCGCTCAAACTTGTCCTACGTATCCCTGCGGTCTTCAGTTGATAGAACCGGCTCAATACCACACTCTAAGCCATCGCCGTCAGACATCATCCCAACAGAACCGCATCGACGAACTGTTTCCTTGGATCTTCAAGCCTCTTTCAAGCTGCAAGCGGTGTGCCTCGCCGGCGACGCCTACGGCCCAACGCGGTCTCGCGGCCTGAGCTTCCGCATTCGCCGTGCGCTCAAAGCCAATACGCCGCGGTCCTCGCCGGATACATACGTCAGTTCGGCCTGTCATCACAAAGCTTGCGATTCTGGACGTCAGGTACGTGGTTCAAGCAAGTAGTGTTTCCGCATCAAGTAGATCACAGGCAGAGCCGCAAGGACCATCCACGTCTTTCCGACAATTTGACCGGCAATGAAGTCCAAACTGCCAAATGCTAGGTACAAGAAGATCGCGCTGTCGATAACCGATCCCACCACACTACTTGCGAAGACTGCGAGGATAAGTCTCTTTCTTTGCAATGGCGTGTAAACAGCGAGGTCAGCGAACTCGGACAGCAAGAAAGCCACTGCTGACGCCACTACGAGAGACGGCGCAGCAAACAACGCCGAGAGACCCGTTCCGAACAGGATGGCGCACCCGGCCCACTTCACGCCCAGGCTTCTCTGCACGAGATCTCTCAGAACAAGCGCTAGCCCGATCATCAAGACGCCGCTGGGAGCGGTAAGTCCCGGCGCCACTGGAATGATGCATGGACCTTGCGGGACACACTCGGTGCCAACATTGCCGATCAGCCAGTTTGCAGCTGGAATGCACAAGGCAAATGCGACTAAATGGATGTATCCTTGTATTCTGATCGACATGTCGATACTCGCTCGAGTTAAGCCTTCCGGCTTGTTTGGGATGACCATTTCGGTTGTCGGTCTTTGAAAGCGCTCCAACCGGACGCCCTCAGTTCGCAAGCTGGGCAACGACCGCATCCGTATCCCCACTCGTGCAGTCTTGTGCGGTCGCCCATGTAACACGTGTGGGTTTCTCGCCTGACGAGATCGACCAATCGTGCGCCGCCGAGGTCGAGAGCGAGGCTCCAGGTCCCAGCTTTGTCGATCCACATCAGCGGGGTGTGGAACGTGTAGCGTTTATCCATTCCGAGGCCGACCGCCACTTGGAGAGCTTTGATCGTATCGTCTCTACAGTCGGGGTAGCCCGAATAATCGGTTTCACACATCCCACCTACGATATGCCTTGCATTTCGTCGGTATGCAACTGCAGCGGTAATCGTCAAGAACAGCAGGTTCCGGCCAGGAACAAAAGTGTTGGGGAGTCCGGCACCATTGAGTTCAATCTCTCGCTCACGAGTTAGCGCGGTATCGCTGATCTTGCCCAGTATGCTGAGATCGATCATGCGATCTTCGCCGAGTCGGTGGATCCACTGAGGAAACGACTTTTTGAGCGACGTGAGAAACGTCCCTCTCGTTTCTAATTCGATTGCATGGGTTTGCCCATAATCGAATCCAATGGTTTCTACATGTTCAAAGCTCTCCAATGCCCAGGCGAGGCAAGTCGCCGAGTCTTGGCCTCCAGAAAACATGACTATAGCTGTGCCCATCAGGAAGCCCCCCGGCCTAATTCAATACGAGTGGTCGCTCCACATAAGCTGCTCGGGCGTGCTGAAGTTCACTTCCTGAGCGGACGCCCTGATCGCGCACTAGGCGCACGAGGTAGTTACTCAACATTCGGATGTCAGGCGGCGTATTTTGCAGTTGGTTCCAAGGACGCCACTCTTCTGGCCCAAACACCCAGGTGCCGTCGGTCCAAGCGCAGAGGCCTTCCATTGTCAGACACCCGAGTTTGTCTTGAAAGTCCGCACGCGTTCTTGCTCCATGCAAGGCGTACGCCATCTCCATTGCATAGCCCAAGGCGATAATCCCTACACTGTGTTTGAGCCGAGATGTCCGAGGCCCCATGCCAATCCAAGCTTCCGGAAACAGATCCATGACGGCTCCGTAGAAGTCGGCGAGGAGTTTGAGCGACTTGATAGACGCGTCTTTGCCCCGTGCAATTTCTCGAAGTGCCCCATTGGATCGCGAATTCATGACAACGCGCTGAATGGCATTGCTTGAAATCGATCCTGTCGGGTTCGTATGCTGCTTGATTTCCCCGTATAGTGCTTGCCGTTGATCCGGGTCCTCTCCCCAATAGTTTAATAGCGCTGCGATCTCCGCTGCAAAGGCGCGGGATGCCATACGATCCGGAAGCCCTGAAACCGTCGGCAACAATTCGTAAATCAGTTCCTTCGGAAGTGGGCGAGTATTGTTAACCAAGATGAACTGTCGTCGTAGTTCTTCTTCGTCCTCGCAGACAAGTGCCGACACAAAGACTTGAAACTCCCTACCGGGCAACCCCTGAAGTGCAGCCAATCGCTGCTGTCCATCGACTATCCGACCATGGGGGACACTCGCAATGTCAATCTCCACCTCCACGAGGCAGTCTCGTAGATGCCTTATTTGGACACCGCCGACGAACGCGAGAACCACCGAATTCGGAAGCACGGCATTGTCCTGCCGCAAGTAATCCTGGATCTCTCGGATGTGTCTAGCGACCTGAGGTCGCTGAAACCCGAACAACTCTCCCTGCTCGCTGCGTCCGGCGCGTTCAATCCTGGCCATCTCGAATATCTCGCTTGCAGTGGCCACGAAGGAAAAGACGTCATGCTTTTCGCTTTGCCGCGCGCGTATGGCGTTATACTTTAGCTTCTTCGCCATTCTTATGCCTTCCTCATTTGTACGAGATGTCTGCGGTAGGCCTGTACATTATGGATCCCACGTCGCTTATTCCGATTGCTGGCTCGAAAAATGATCACCTCAACTCCAGCTTGAAGACACACTTTGCAGTCGCATGACCGCCATGGCCGGTCGTGCAAAGTCCGCAGATAGCGCCCGCGCAGGCTTTCGAGTTTGCGTGCCTCTGCTGTACTGTGCCCGTGGTCTCGACCTATCGCTAGTGGAACTGAGTATAACATAACAGCTTCGAGCGCCTCCTCCGCACTTGCTTCGTCTCGGTCAAATGCCCTCAATGATTCCAAAGCGAGCGCCTCTCGCGCCTGCAAATCTTCTTGTGAATAGATACCTCTCTTTGCTAAGGTCTTCAGCCAATTGTTTTCGATTGCTTGAGGAATACGAATAGCGGTGTAGTACTCAAATCCACCATCGGGCTTAAGAGAAAAATAGTTACGATGGCTGTCCTTAAACGCTCGGATAAGAGGAGACGTTGTATCGAAACTTGTGATATTTAAATATCCGAACGAAGCGATTTCCTCGGCTTTCGCAAAGCCTAGGACGTGGATGCCGAGATCCATTCCGACGGCGCGACGTATTGCTTCTAATGCGCGCTTTATATGAGGTGCTCGCAGCGGCACCATGCCGCCAATGGCGATGTAGGTGTACCCCATTTTTTTGAGACGGGCTGCAGCTTCGGCCATGGAAGCCGCCGACCAACCTTGGACCACTCCCAGTGGCGTAAAATTCTCCCCAATCCTTTTGCTTTGCTTGAGGAAGTCTTCAGCGTTTGCCAACGTGATCTCACGCCTACGTTGGTTCTTTTCAATTCTTGCGTTCTCAACGCCTTCGTTTTCTTCTCCGAAAAAATCAAAGATGACATGGTCGATAGAGCATCCATGGCTGAAACGGCCATCACCGTAAAAGTCCACAATCTCTTCCGTTGTATAGGGAGGCCTATCGAGCATGTGGTATGAATAGGCACCGCAATCGCCAAACATCAAAGAACCGGGAAAGTCACGTTCGCGAAACCTGAGGAATTCTCGCGCTCCTACACGTCTAAAGCGCATAGATTGACTCTCGGAGTATTTTCCCGACCCCTGAGACCCTCCAACGATAGCACGTGACACCAGGATGCCATCATAAGGTGCATAACCAAGGAGTTCGTGCGGAAATACATCGTCCCAGTATGGCTCCCTACTTGGAGCGGAACGATCAGTCGCGAAGTCATAGTTCGGATCAACGTAGTCGAGACTGTCAGCAAGAATGAACTTCATAACATGCACTATTTTTGTGATTCCAAATAGTCACATTGTACTAGGAATTCCGCCAGAACTCTGACATGACGCGGCGTGTTTTGAATTTCATTCCAAGCCAGACCCAAGCCGTCCCATTCAGCTGCGGTCCACGCACAATAGGGAGCAATGCGACGCAACGCTGCTTCCACTTCATTGGCCCCGGTTTTGCCCTGGTGCATTCGTGGCAACATGCGGTCCATTAAAATGCCCATAGCTTGAATTCCCGCCGAATGCATCAAACGGCTCTCTTGTGGACGAATGCCCCATGCATCGGGAAAGACCGCCTTAACCGCACTCCAGAACAAACATATGACGCGATACATGCCGTCTACATCCGCTGTGCTGTCCACAGAGTTGTTCTTGAAGAGCGCCAGAACGCCAAAATTGTTGATTGAATGTCGAATCATGTTGATGAGCGCTGTGTCAATCACAACTGCCGATGAATTGACGCTGTCGTCAGAAGGTCGCCGAATTAGCTGGTAGAATGGGGACTTCGGGTCCCGGTTGAGCGAGTTGCAGAGTTCGCTCGGGATCTGCCCAGGTCGCAGATCCTTCGGCAAGTCGGCCGAGATTTCCGGCAACAACTCATTGATTAGGCGTTTAGGGAGCGGCTTTGCCTTGTTCACAAGAATAAACTGTTCGCGCTGAACATCAATCGTCGGTGCCAAGAATCCAGTGACGGGCACCATGATATCTTTGTGCTTGGTGCGACTCAGTGCAAAGGCGCGTTGTTGACCGTCGACGATCCATGCGATCTTATGATCGCCACCGACCGGAATGGAAATGGTGCCACTAACCGGTCCTTCCGGGCTGAGTCCGCGGGACTGCTTGAACGTGATTTTCTCTTGAAACGCCAAAATAATTGCGTTGGGAAACAGGACATATCCTCTGTCCAAGTATTCAAGGATCCCATTAACATGTGCTTGGATCTCCTTGCGTTGAAAACCCTTTAATTCATCATTAGAATCTCGGTACACGCGTGAAATGTCAGCGATACGGAGAATGTCCGAGCCGCGCATGAAAAAACTGTAAACATCGACGCTTTCGCCTTGTTGAGCCCGAACAGCCCGCAGATGCAGAACTTTGTCGTTCATGCCGTATTCTTTTGGTGTGCATCTCGCCGGTTGGCGACTTGCCTGAAGAGAATACGGAATCGTCCCTGCTCGCATGCGCGACCCGACTGCCTGAGCAAACGAAGGGAGGCACTGGAACTACCTCCGGTACGGCACCAAGTATCTAATATGAATGCCACTATCTCTCTATCAGTCTGACGTATGCGGCATGTCTTGTTCGGAGGAGCCCAGTTTGCGGTCAAAGCAGCGAGGTCTGTTTTGTCTTCTGCCAGGTTCATACCTTTGATATTGCCGTCCCTCACGCAACGGGCGTAGTGATGAAGTGCGCGGCCAGAAAAGTCAGACATCGTTCCCCTAATTGGGCTATCTGCTCCATCAAGGCGGGCATCGTAAGGCATAATGTTGTCGGCTACTACACGCGGAACATGCGAACCTGCGCCGGCGCAGAAGATTCTCAAGCGAGCCTTCTGGTCTGGCGTCAAAATCTGCAGTTGGTCAGCAATGAGGAGTGCGTATCCGGCGGATAGCGACATCAAGATAAGGTTGGGTTTCCGTTGTTCCAAAAGTGCGCAAAGGTCGGTTTCGGCAGGAGTATGTTCACCAAGCATCCGCCACCAAGCACTGGGCAGCCATTCGGAGTGATGGACCTTGCCTAAAATGGAGTCGGCTTTGCCCGGAAGTACGGTTAGGCTGTATGGCGCGACTTCATCTTGTTCCGACAAAAGACCGTAACCAGCAGAGATGACGACGAGTTCTGCACCGAGACACTTTGCCGCCTTTCGACCTTCGAGAAACGTTCGACCACGGTAAAGGCGGTCGGGACGCAACTTAGGAGTCGCGTTTTGCGCTCGTAGACCCCAGGATCGCGCGACAAGGTCGAGTGGTCCAGCAGGTAGAGTTTGCGCACGCATGGGCATCGCTGGAGAAAATCGCTTCCTTTCCGAACACGGAACCAAAACAAGTGCGCGCACGTCGGATCTCCCGGAGCACAATTCGGTATGCAGTTATTCCCTATCTATGGGAGAAGCGTAGGTCAATAACTGCATCATTCCTAGCTGTCAGGATACTAGATCCGACTCCCGCTTTCACCTTAACGACCACACCCGGCTACCGGAACCGGAACGGACAGGCTGCCACGCGGCTCCCCTGCTGGAAGAACCCGGATGGACCGAAGCGGCGGATTGCAAATCAGCGCGGCCGCGCCGTCTCATGTGTCAGAGAAGCCACACAGAATTGACATTTCAGTTAGTGGGCTGATAGTGGGCAGCAGGCTGGTTGAAGCAGACAGAAGGTCAGCGGCAAAGGTGCATTGATGAAATACAAAGCATACGCCGCGACCATGCAAAGCGTTTGGTTCAGCGAGGATGAGGGAGCCAGCTGGAACCGGCTGCTGACTCCGACCGGCGGGTTTTATAACGAAGCGCGCACCTGGTCGGTCCAGACCCATCGCGACAGGCCCGGCGAGGTGCTGGCCGGCTCAGATCAAGGGCTGTATCGCTATACCGAGGAGACCAAACGTTTCGACCATGTGCCGTCGCCTATGGACAATCTGCACATTCTGAAGACGGCGCAGCACCCTGCGGACCCGAACTTCATTGCCTGCGGCACCCGGCCGGCAGAAATCTTTCTGACCGACGACAATGGCGAAAACTGGCGGCGCGCCAACTTGGATGCGTCAACAGAATGCTGGTTCATCAACACTTCGCGCATCACATCGATTCATTTCGACCCGATCGAAACCGACACGATCTGGATCACGGTTGAAATTGACGGCGTGTTTCGATCCCGCGACCGCGGCAGGACGTGGGAGTTGATCATCCGCGGTCTGCACGACAACGACACCCATGACCTCGTGTTCCGCGACCATAAGGACGGTCGTCGGACAATCCTGTGTTCAACCGAGGATGGCGTGCACCGTTCAGACGACAACGGCGCCACGTGGCGGCAGCTGCAGGTTCCCGAGGCGAGGTGGGACTATTTCCGCAGCCTGAAACAGCCGGCGGAAAACAGCGACACCGTGATTGCCTCTGTTGGAGACAAACCTTCAGGCGAGGCCGGCAACCTCCTGATTTCAAGAGATTTTGGTGAATCCTGGGCGGTCTGCGAGATGTCTCATCCGGCAAACTCAACGATTTGGTCCATCGGCACCAACGAAGCCGATGTGAAGCTGCTCTTTGCCGCCACGATTTTCGGGCAGATCTTCAAGAGCGCCGACGGCGGCGAAAGCTGGGCCAAGGCCGATCGCGAGCTCGGCGAAATCCGCATGATCACCTGGGCGCCGGTGTGACATGAGCGGAAAGGAACTACCGTGTCGTTCTTCTTGCTGAAACCGCACGTGGTCGGCCCTGAAGGCCATATCACCACCCCGGACATCATTGTTGACCATCTTTTCATCGACACCGAACCGGCGCCGGTCAGCCTGATCACACACGAGATCTGGCGGCAGGCTCCCGCCGGCGACACGGCTGCGGCCGCCTATGCAATCATGGCCCTTGGCGGCGGCGCGCTGATACTGCCGGCACTCGTGCTGTCATCTGGACCGGTCGTGGCAGCGCGAAGCGCCTGGCGTTTGAACAATCTCGACAAACATATCGGGTCGGTGGAACTGAACGGCAGAAGACTGTCCGAAATCGGTCTGCCTGCCCACATGATTGAGAGAGCGGGCGGAACGGGAGACGCCCTGCCCCGCGGATATCTTTTGGTCCGTACCGCCAGCGGCAGCGCCTGCGCCGCGGTGCTGACCGATTCCATACTCGGCCGCACACTGAAACACCGTGTCGTGATCGAAACCGCTGATCAGGATCGCTGGGGCGGCAGCCGGCCCGCGCCGCGTTACTCCGTCGGGCCGACCCAGAGGGAGATCCCGCACTTTATCTGACATGCGGATTTCAGGAACGGTCGGCGCCGGTTGTCGTTCAGACCGGCAGGCAGCCAGCCGTTTCAGCGCTTCACGAGCCGTGACAGTTCTGCAAACAGCGACGAGCCGGATGCACCGTATTCACCGATGATCCGGAAATGGTCCGCATCCGGGCTGCGCGAAACAGCGACCGCATTGCCGTTGGCCCTGCACAGTTGGGCAAAGGATTGTGACTGACCGGAAAACGCCTCTGTCTCGTCGCCTCCCCAGGCCACCAGAACCGGCAGGTCCGGAGAAGGAAGACGGAATGCCGGACTCATCGCGTTTGCCGATTCCGGCGTGAGCCGCAGCCATTCATTTGCGGCGGTCGAGATGAGCGGCGCCAGATCAAACAAACCGCTGACGACGGCAAGCGAAGCGACCGCAGGCCGCTGCGCTTCGCTGCCCCAGTCTGCCGCAGCGACCATTGCGGCCAGATGCGCGCCGGCGGAATTGCCGGTGACGTGGAGCTGACCCGTATCGATTCCATATGGCCCGGCATGGTCGGCCAGCCAGCGCACGGCGGCCCGCGCATCCGAAACAGCGTCGGCAAGCGTGTTCGCGGGCAGCAAGCGGTAGTTGACCGCCACCCAGGCGACACCGCGCCGGTTCCATGCAGGCGCCGGGAACCGCCGGCTGTCCTTTGACCCCGTGTGCCAATACCCGCCATGAAAAAAGACGATCGCGGGCGCATCCCGACCGGCGCCGAAAATATCGAGTTTCTGTCGGGGATGCGCTCCATAGCTGATATCCAGCCGCGCGTTGGGCAGTGTTGAGACTTCGATTGAACGGCGCGTGTAGCATTCCTGCAGCGCAAGAGTGGCCGGCGCAGTAACATCGAGATCGTAAGCAGCGTTCAATCTGAACCTGCCTGGCGCAGCATTTCAGCAACCCTTGCGGCGGCGGCACGACCGCTGGAGGCCAGCAGATCGATGTTTTTCGGATCGTACCAATCGGCGATGGCGGCAAAACTGTCGCGCGCCTTGGCCCGCCCGTACCATTCGCCGACTGCGGGCCGGCCGGCCCAAAGCCGATCCATCTGCAGCAGTTCGAGCCGAAACATATATGGCATGTAAGCCGCATCGGCGTATGAAAACCTGTCGCCGGCGAGCCAGTCCGACGCAGAAAGCCGCGTCTCGAATTCCGTCACCATCCTCTGCAGCCGCAGAAGCGCGGTGCGAAACGCCGGCGAGTCGGTCCCGAGACACACCGCATCACGCAGCCATTCCCGGCTTTTCGGGTTCATGCTCTCCCTGAGCGCTCTGTCCAGCCTGTCGCGGTCGGCGCTGCCCACCCTGGCGATCAGGTCGTGCCGGCGGCCGATGGCATAGGTCGCCACCGATGCGGCGAAATGAATGCCGGATGTGTCTTCGTCCAGCTGCATCAGCAGCAGCCGGGCCTGCGCCCGGTCATGCGCCGCCGCTGGCCGCAGCGCCGGGCTGGGAAAAGCGTCCTCAAGATATTCCAGGATGACATTGGATTCGATGACCGGCCGCCCCTCGTGGATCAGGGTCGGCACAACCGAATTCGGATTGAGTTTGACGTAGGCGGGTTCCAGCTGGTCCCCGTCAAGGCGCATCAGCCGGCCTTCCCAGCCAATTCCCTTTTCGGCCAGCGAGACCCGCACCTTGGCGGCGCACACCGAAGTGTTGTGGTGATAGAGAATCAGCGACATCGCCGGCTAACGGTTCATCAGCGAAGGCAGATAAAGGGCGATATCGGGTTCCATGACCAAAAACACAAACAGCAGCAGTCCACACCCCAGATAGGGCATGCCGGCCTTGGCAACCTCGATCATCCTGGTGCCCTTGGGGGCGACTCCCATCATGATGAACAGATTCAGGCCGAAGGGAGGCGTCACCCCGCTCATCTCCAATGCCAGCAGCATGACGATCCCGAACCAGATCAGGTCAAATCCCTGGGCATTCGCTATCGGAAAGAAAATCGGAATTGTGAGCATCATGATCGACGCCTGATCCATGAACATGCCCATGAACAGGAGGATCGCAAACATCACCGCGATGACCATGATCGGCGAAAACTCAACCGCGCTCACCGCCCGGATCATCCCGGACGTGGCGCCGGAGAAAGCGAGCACTTGCGAGAAGGTTGAAGACGCCGCGACGATCAGCAGAATCATGCCGGTCACTTTCACCGTGCCCTTCAGCGACTTGTAGATCGCCCCAAACGTCAGCCCGCCGAAGAAATATGCGACGATCAGCACTCCCAGCACACCGAAGGCGGCCGACTCCGTCGGTGTGGCCACGCCAAGCAGTATGAGACCGATCACCATGAACACGATGATCGACAGCGGCATGATGTGCGTGACAATGACCCAGAGCTTTTTGGCCAGTGAGTGATCCACCGGGTCGTCCTCCGGCACGCTCGAAGGATCAATCCGGATCATGGTGTAGATCAGGATGATGTACATGGCCGCCAGCGCCAGTCCCGGCAGGACTCCGGCAATCAGAATTCTTCCGATATCGATCTTTGCCAGACTGCCGAGCAATACGGCAAGTCCGGAAGGCGGTATAAGAATCGCCAGCCCGCCAACGCCGAGAATCGGCCCCATCGACATATGGTTCTTGTAGCCGCGCCGTGTCATCTCCGGCACCAGGAGCGATCCCAGCATTGCGGTGTTGCCCATCGAAGTGCCGGTCAGGGCGGCGAAAGTGGTGCCGCCGACAATTGTGACATAGGACAGCCTGCCGCGCATGCGCCCAATCAGCATATCGACCGCGTCGAACACTTTGCGGGCGACGCCGGCGTTGAAGAACAGCTCACCCATCAGCAGGAAAAGCGGGATTGGGAGAAACACGAAATGCGTGACCGCGACGCTGGCATTAGCGGCGACCTGGCTCATTCCGGCAATGCCCGAGAGCCAGTACATGCCCGCGAAACTGACAAGCAGGAACGCGAATGCCACCGGCATCGAGAGGAACATGAGCACTAGGATCGCGCCCAGCGCCAGCCCGCCGGAGACGTACCACTCAGGCAACGGAATGACCCCAAGGGGCAAGGGCCATCAGAGCTCTAACCCCTGCCTTGCCGTCGGCCCTCCACCGGGTGCCGAAAGCGTCTCGCCAATCAACAGCAGGCGCGTGAATTCCACCGCGCAGAGAAAAAATCCGACTGTCAAAGGCACAAACAGAAGCGATCTGGGAATCTCGATTGAACGCAGGTCGACTTCCCCCCGCTGCCAAAAATGGACCATGAACTCGGCGCTCAGATAGGTCGCCCCGAGGCAAAGCGAGATACACACCAGTATCAGGATCCGCTCGACAAACCGTCTGCCGCTGGCGGAAACAAAGGTGAGAAAACTGTCCACCCGCACATGGCCGCGGGTGCGCACAAGCCACGGCGCCGCCAGCATCGTCATATAGATGAGCGAATATTCTGACACCGCGCTGGAAAAAACCGGCGGCCGCAGTCCCGCCGTGCGCATGCTGACATCGACGACGATCAGCACAAAAACCGCGGCCACCATGATGCTCGCCACGACAGCGAGCAGCGAAATCAGCCGATCATAAGCGCGAACGAACAGCGCCATGACTGTTTAGCGTCACTCCGGTGGCAGCACGGCGCGCAGCGCGTCGTAATTGTCGGGTGCGTCGGCCTTGACTTTTTCCCAGTGAACAGACCGCGCGTGTGACACAAAAGCCGCCTCGGCTTCCGGGCTGAGGGTGAAGGACTGGACGCCCGCGGCTTCCACTTCCATGCGCTCTTCCGCAGCCAGGTTCTCATAATACTCGTAGGCGACCGGCTCGTAGTCCCGCACCGCTTCGCCAAGGGCGGCGCGCTGCTGGTCCGTCAGGCTGTCCCACTTGTCCTTGTTCACCCACAGCAGGTTGTCGAACTGCCACACTTGGGGATCGATCCGGTAGCCGATGAATTTCTCAAACCCGTAATCGGTGATGCCGAGACCGGGCCAGGCCGCGCCGTCAACGACGCCGCGTTCCAAGGCGTTATAGATGTCGGGCGCCGGCACGGTGACCGTCGTGGCGCCGTAGTGATCCAGCCAGGGGTTGTAGAACCCGGACGATCTGATTTTGACGTTGTCGAGTTTCGGAAGACCGTTCTCGTCAAGCGCCGGTTCGTTGCGCAGCCAGATATGGTAGCCGACCCCGGCAGCGACCCACCCCAGAACACGGGCATTGGCCTTCTCGGTGTAGATTTTGTCGAGCAGGTCGATCGCTCCGTTTTCCCGCGCCTGCATCGGCGTGACCGCGGTTCCGTAGAGCGCCCGCGATTCCGGAACTGTCCCGACATAGTAGCCCGCGGCGCCGAAGAGCATGTCAAACACGCCGCTTGACACTCCGGTCAACTGTTCGGTCGCCGGCGTGACTTCCGGGCCGCCGATAAAGACGATCTCCAGATCGGCGTCCTGCGCCGCCTGGCTGGCATTGAAATCCTCGGCAAACTGAAGCGTGCGCGCGACTGAGTAAGATCCGGTGCCCCAGTTGGTCACCAGCCGAATCGTCTCAGCGGACGCCGCCGCCGCCACAAAAACACATGTCGCCGCGAGCAGTCCCGCCCGCAGCAGATGCTGTCTATTGGTCACAGTGAATTCCTCCTCAATGTTGAATGCTGTATCTGCCCGGCGCCCGAATCCCCGCACCATTCCGGTTTGGTCGCTTGACCGTCTGTTGTTTCTACCAGTTCCGTTACGTTTTGTAGTTCTCGCGGACCGCCATCGGCACTGGGCAAGGCGCGACCCGGCAGCCGATTTCGGTCTGCGTGTGGCGTTCGACGGTCGGCTTGCGGCTTCCGCCGTCCGGCTCTCCCCAAGTCAGCGACACCTGTGTGCCGGGAGCGGCCGCCCGCTCGTCAAGCAGCGCCAGTGAAATCCAGCCGGCGACATTCGATGTGTAGACCGGATAATGCGAAATCCCCGACGGTTCGCCGTCCATCGACACCAGGTCGTAGGGACAGGTGGCATAGTGGGATGCCGGCATGTCCAGATACTTGAACCGGTCTCCCTCGCTGAACATTGACGCGAAGACACGCACGACATCGTCTTTGTTCCACCTCAGTGTGACCTTTGTCCGGTGCGGTTCGCCCTGCCTCGCCTGCAGCGCCTCGCGTCCGATGAAGTCGTGGTCGAATTTCACAATGTGGCCATAACCGAGATCGTTCGGCGTCAGGTAATAGTCTTCGACATTTTCGGAAACCAAGGATCCGCCCAGAGACAGATTGGCCATAAAGCTGTCGGCACCAAGCCAGCTGCGAAATTCCCGGGTCGCCGCTCCGGAATAAATCGCCGGAAGGGGCGACGGAAACCAGCCGCTTTCGTGAGCTACGGTTGAGTACGTGCGCGAACCGGCGGCCTTCAGGCCCATGGGTTCGCCCACCTTCAATATTTCGTCGCGGATCAGCCCGTAGTCGTCAAACGGCCCGAAGAGTTCGAGGCCCGCGGCTCCCGCCATCCCGTGGCGCAGCGCCCGCACCCGCCGGCCGGCCACATTGATGTGCCCCATGCTGAAGAACCTGAACCCGTCGATGGGACCGCCATTAAGCTTTTCCAGGATGTCCCATGCATGCGGCCCCTGCACTTCGAACCGGTAGCTCATCCGGCGGCCTTTGTTGTCAAGCGCGCGGTCGTCAGTCACCGCCTCAACATCGTAATCGCCGGTTTCGATGTGGTGCTGAACCCAGTCGCGGTTCGTGGGTTTGTTGACGATTTTGACTTTGTTCTCTTCGAGCACGAACATGATGGCGTCAGCGACGACAAACCCGTCGGGGCTGCAGAACACCACCTGTTTGGCGATGTCCCGGCGAAAGTTGGCCATGGAATTGACCGCCAGCTCCGACATCAGCCGTTTGACATCCGGACCTTCGATATAGTGATCGGTCATGTGGAAGGACTGATCGAACAGGACCGCGCCGTTGCGCCATGCCTCCTGTTCATCCCGCCAGTTGGTGAATTCCGCCTTGATCGGAAACTGAAACGGTCCAAGCTGCGCATTGCGCAGCATCTCAACCGGATTGCCTATTCGGCTGATCTTGTCCTCGAGCGACTCCGCGACCGTCATTGCTCCTCTTCTTTCCCCACGCAGGCAAGCCGGCATCGTTTTCGCTTTACTAGTGGGCAGAAAATGGGCAGAAATGCAAGAGAATAATTTGCCATTGGTGAAACGCTGAAACCATGGAACGGATTGAAACACGATTGCGGGAGCTCGGGATTTCGCTTCCGGCGCCGCTGCAGATGCCTTCGGCGAATCGAACCGCCGCCGTGCGGATTGGCAACATGCTTTACGTGTCCGGTCACGGCGCGGCGCTGCTGGAAGATGAAAGCGTCAGGCGCCGCGGCAAAGTGGCGCTCGAGATCACCGAAGAAGAGGCTTATGCGACCGCCCGTTCCGTTGCCCTGAAAATGATCGCGACGGTCAAACACGTGATTGGCGACCTCGATCGGGTGGAAAGGGTTGTGAAGATTCTCGGCATGATCAACGCCCACCCGGATTTCGAACGCCAGAATCGGGTGCTCAACGGCGCCAGCGACCTGTTTTTCGAAGTGTTCGGCCCCGAGATTGGCTGTCACGCGCGGTCTGCGGTCGGCGTCGACGGGCTTGTCGACCGGCAGCCGGTGGAGATTGAAGGCATCTTTCTGGTCCGGTCCTGATGTCTGCGGCAAGCGCTTGGGCCAGCGCCGGCGCCGGAACGCGCGGCGGGAACGGCAGCCATGGCGCCTGAGCTTCCCGATCTCGTCGACAAGCCTGACGCAATTGTCGGCATCATCCGGAAATTCTGCGAAAAACATGGCGTGGCAGAATCGACCTTTGGCCGTCTGTCGGTGAATGACGGCAAGCTGGTTTCGCGCATTTCGTCGGGCAGCAGGATCGAGCCTGACACCGCCAGGCGGGTCGCCGACTACATGCGGCGCGCCGACCGCGGCGAGTTCCGGCTGCGCGGCCGTCCGCGCCGCAAAAAAGACCAGTCAGCCGCTGAGACAATGGCGGATTTGATCAGCCAGGAAACCTCGGTCCGCACCGCCGGCAGTTTCGCTTTCCACGAGCAGCGGCAGCGTTTCCACGTGTTTGCGAACACAACCAACGAAAGCTGGGTTCTGGCGGACCGGCTGGCGGCAGAGCTGTGCCAGATTTCTCCGGCGCCCGAAGGGATTCGGATGTTTTACGCGCCGATGGACAACGGCATTGCCCTCACCCGAACGCTGCGCGCGGTGCATGCGCGGTTTCCCGACACACCGGTGCTGGTGGTCCTCAAGGGTCGCGGGCTTGAAGACCTGCGCAACACGATGGGACGGCTCGTCGACCGGATTTCCGAGCATCCGCTTTCGGTTTTTGTGCTGACCAACCTTTATGTTCGCGAAGCGCTGGTTCTGGAGAAGCTGTCGGAGGACAATCCACATCCGGTCAGCCGCCGCGACCTGCGGCTCGAAGGGACGAAAAGCCACGGCTACCAGCTTCAGGTTGCCGAGACCTACGAGGGGCTCAGCCGCGAATGGTTGATACACCAGGGAAAACTAGGGCAGCCGGTCTATGCGCGCCCGAGCATTGTGACCGTCTATCGAAAGGACCAGCGGGAGCGGCTGGAAAGTCTCATCCCGCGGCCGGGTCAGGCGGGGATGGAATTCGACTACTGTCTGCTCAATCACGCCTACCTCCAGAGTCACACGATGCGTTTTCGGGTTGATCACATCCTGAAGCCAGCGGCCCTGGTGCTTGCGCCGGGCGGGCAGATGACGGTGGTGCAGGCGCACGGCAGCGATCCGGCGCACGAGATCGTTCGCAAGGTCTGGCCCGACCAGCCGCTGCCCTTCATCAGCCGCCACGCGGTCATGCAGGCGCTGCGGCGCGGGCTCGCGGAGTCGAAGCGGGAGTTTTCATTCTCCGGTCTCACTGACGCGAACTCGCTGTTCAGATTTGACATGCACACGCTGCCAATCCTTGACGGCGTGGAAATCGGCGCCCTCTCCCTCTCCAGCGCGTGGAACAACGCCATCTATTTCGCTGAGGTAAAGGAGGATCTTGCCCAGGCGGCGGCGCACGAAGGCAGGCGCTACCTCGATGTGACGCGTGAGGTTTTGCGCCGGCATGGCGGGCTCTGGTTCGCCAACGAGACCTTCCGCGTCACCAGGACCCGGGCCGTGTAAGGACAAAACGCAATGCACCAGCTGACCGCCGACGGAATCGCCAGTCTGAGGTATTGCTTTTCGCCGGCGAGCGCCGCGATCGTCGGCGCTTCGACCAATCCGATGAAATTCGGCGGCCGGGCGCTGAAATTCTGTCTCGAGCGCGGCTATCGCGGCCGCCTCTACCCGGTCAATGCGAGCCATGACATGGTGCAGGGCGTGCCGGCATTCCGGTCGATTGCCGATGTGCCGGAAGCGCCTGACATCGCGGTCATCGCCGTGCCGGCGGCGCATGTGCGCGCCAATCTGACCGCCGCCGCGGAAAAGGGCTGCAGGGCCGCCGTGGTCTACGGCGCGCAGTTCGCCGAGACCGGCGGTTCCGGGCGCGCCCAGCAGGACGAGCTGCTGCGCATCGCCCGCACCAATGGCATGCGGATGATTGGTCCAAACTGCATGGGCACGATGTCGCTCGTCTCCGGGTTTGTCGCGAGTTTCACTTCCGCTCCCGAACATTTCGACGGCAACGGATGGCCCGAGACCGGCAGCGTCTCTGTGGCCAGCCAGTCGGGCGCGGTCGGAATTCAGATTTTCGCGCAGCTCCGCGACCGCGGCATCGGTTTGGCCAACTGGATTTCAACCGGCAACCAGGCTGACATCGACGTGGCGGACGCGATTGCCTATTTCGCCGGCGATGCGGCGACCAAGACCATTGCCGCCTACATTGAAGATGCCAGCCGGGGCCTGAAACTGGTGCAGGCTCTGGAATTGGCGCGGCGGGCGCACAAGCCGGTGATTGCGCTGAAGGTCGGCACCACGCCCGAGGGCGGGCAGGCGGCGGCGGGCCACACAGCGTCCCTGTATGTTGAGGACTCGGCGGTGCGCGATCTTTTCGCCCAATTCGGTGTGCTGCGGGCGCACTCGATCAACGAGATGATCGATCTTGCCGCCGCCTGCAATGCCGGCCCGCCGCCGGCTGCCCCGGAAGTGGCCGCGGTCTCCGTCTCAGGGGGCGGCGCGGTGATGATTTCGGACACTGCGGCAAAACTGGGTCTGCGGCTGGTGGACTACCCGGCCGATGCGCTTGCTGAGCTGAAACAGGCAAACAGCTTTGTGAATGACCGGAATCCCATCGACATTTCAGCGCCCTCGATGAGCGATATGGGGATCACCGGCGGCCATCTCAAATGGGGACTTGAGCGCGGCGCGCCCACCATGATCGGCTACATCAGCCACGTGCCGCTGGTGCCGCGCACCCGCAGCGCAATCATGCCGCAGCTCCTCTCATTTCGGGACGCCCACAAGGATCAGCTGATCGCCATCGCCGGAAATTTTCATCCCGAAGACCGCAAGGCGCTCGTCGAAACCGGGCTGGCGGTTTTCGATGACCCCGCGGCGGCGACCGCGGCGGCGGCAAAAGCCGTGCATTGCGGGCAGGCATTTCAAAAGCCGCCGACCGAGCCCGCGCCGCCGGGAGAACGGGGCGATCTGGTTCCGCTGCTCGATTCGGCTGGAATCGCTCTCGCTGCCGAGACCGCGGTGGGATCGGCCGATGAGGCCATCGGCCTCCTCGATGGGCCCATTGTGCTGAAGCTTTCCGCCCCGTCCCTGAAGCACAAGACCGAGCTTGGCGGCGTGGAAATCAACCTGACGGATGCGTCAAGGGTCTCGCGGGCGTTCAAGCGGCTTTCGGACCTTGCGATTGCCCACCGGGAACAGCATCCGGGCATCCGCATCACCGCTTCGCCGCAGATCGACGGTGTGGAAGTGTTGCTGGGGGTTCGCGATGACCCGCATTTCGGACCGCTTGTCGTTTTGGGTTCGGGGGGAGTCGACTGTCGGCTGTTTGGCGATCTCGTGTGCCGAAAGCCGCCCTTTGGGCCGGCCGATGCCAGATCCATGGTGAACGCGCTGCGGGTTGCTCCCAAGTTTGCCGGATGGAGAGGCAGGCCTGCTGTCAGCCGCGCGGCGCTCGAACAGGCGCTGGTCGCGGTCTCGGGCATCGCCCATTCGCTGCCGGATTTCGAGATCAACCCGCTGGTCGTGACACAGGAAGGAGTCGTCGGTGTGGATTTGGTCCGCGCGGACCGCGGAGAAACGGTTTGAGAGAAATTCACAATCTGATCGACGGAAAAAACATCCCCGGCGAAGGCCGGACGATCAATATCGTCGATCCGTCAACAGAAACTGTGATCGGCAGTCTCCGTAACGCCACTCATTTTCAGGTTGGAGAAGCGGCCGGCGCCGCAAAACGCAGCTTTGAAAGCGGCGTTTGGTCCAGGGTCTCACACGCCGAACGGAGCAAGGTACTGCGCCGCGCCGCGGATTCGATCCGCCGGCATGCCGGCGAACTCTGCCGGCAGCAGGTTGCGGAAAGCGGCATACCCGCCGCCCAGGTGCTCGGGCACATTGCCGGAGCGGCCGGCTGGTTTGACTATTATGCCGATTTCCTTTCCCGTGAGAGCGGCGAGAGTTATCGCCAGCTCTTCAGCGCGACAACTCTGGTCGAACGCGAGCCGATGGGTGTCTGCGCCCTGTTCTCACCTTGGAATGTTCCGATCGGCCTGTCCGCCCTGAAGCTGGCGCCGGCCCTGGCGGCGGGCAATTCAGTCGTTTTAAAACCGTCCGAGCAGACGCCGATGGCAATCCGCCGCATGGTTGACATCATTGCGGCGGCGGGGCTGCCGGACGGGGTGCTGAACTGCGTCAACGGCAGCGGAGCTGTGACCGGAAAAATGTTGGCCGCATCGCCGGACATTGACATGATCGGCTTCACCGGCGGCGGCGCCGGCGGCGCGGCGGTGGCCGTGGAGGCGGCGCGGCGTCACCTGCCCTGCATCCTGGAACTCGGCGGCAAGTCGGCGACAATCGTGTTTGATGACACCGATATTCCCGCGGCGGTTGAGGGATCCCTGCGTGCGGCATACGGCAATAACGGGCTTGCCTGTCTGGCAGGAAGCCGGATTTTGCTGCAGGAGGGCGTGGCAGAGGCGTTTCTCGACGGTTTCCGGACCGGCGCCGAGGCCATGAAAATCGGCGATCCCCGGAACAGCGGCGTTGCCATCGGGCCGATGATCTCGGGAGCGCACCGCAATAAAGTGCTTGATTACTACCGCAGCGCGGAGGCGGATGGCGACGAAATCCTCTTCGGGGGCCGCGCCGACGGCGCCGGTTACTTTCTCCGGCCAGGGGCCATCCGCATCGCCTCGCGCCGCAGCCGGATCTGGCGCGAAGAGGCGTTCGGGCCGCTGGTGGCGTTCGCCGAATTCGAAAGCGAAGAAGAGGCGGTCATGCTGGCCAATGACAGCGAATTCGGCCTCTCCGGCTACCTGTGGACAAGGCATATCGAACGCGCCCTGCGCGTCTCGCGGCGGCTGCGGACCGGCACGGTTGTCGTCAACGGCTCTTTCATGCGCGAACTCAATGCGCCTTTCGGCGGATTCAAGAATTCGGGCGTGGGCCGCGAGGGCGGCGCCTACAGCTGGGAGAACTTCACTGAGGCCAAGACAACTGTGATTCATCACGGCAGGAGGAACCAATGCTGAACGGCAAACGCGTCGTTGTGACCGGCGCCGCCCAGGGTATAGGCGCCGCGCTGGCAACCGGACTGGCCGCGATGGGCGCGCGGGTCGCGCTCGCCGACATCGACGATCCGTCCGCAGCCGCCCGGCGGATCTCGGCAGACACAAACGATGCCATTGCGGTCACCGGGGATGTCGCCACCCCACAGGGCTGCGAAGCCATCGCCGACGCCGCCGCGCAGGCATTCGGAGGAATTGACGGGCTCGTCTGCAACGCGGCGCTGTTCAATGCCCTGCCGCTGCAGCCCTTCGACGAAATCGATGAGCGCCTCTGGGACCGGGTGATGCAGGTCAATGTGAAAGGCCCCTGGCTTTGCGTGCGCGCGGCGGCGCCGCACATGCAGCGGGCCGGCGGCGGATCTGTGGTGATGATTTCAAGCAACCGGATTTTTCGCGGGTATCCGCATCTGCTTCATTATGACGCCTCAAAAGGTGCCGTGTGGAGCATGACGCGCGGCCTCATCCGCGAGCTCGGTCCAAGCCAAATCCGCGTCAACACGATTGCCCCCGGGCTGACGATGAGCGCGGGGGTGCTGGCGAAGGAAGGCATCGGCGAGCGCAAGGGCGCAATCGCCGGCGCGCGGTCGCTGGCCCGCGATCAGCAGCCGGAAGACCTGGTTGGCCCGACCGCGTTTTTCCTCAGCGATCATTCCGGTTTTGTCACTGGACAGACACTTGTCGTCGACGGCGGCGGCGTCCTGCACTGAGCCAGTCAGGCGGCGCGGACGGCAATTTCGCGAAAACAGCCGCCGCGGACGGAAATCCTGTTGAAGTTTTTCACTAGTGGGACCATAGTGGGCAGCCCGAAATCGACCAGAGGTGGAGACTGAAAGCATGCCGCACGATGTGAAGATACCCGACTATGTGATCGAACGAATCATGGCCAAGCGCGGCAAGCTGTCGGTTTTTGACAGTTTTGCCGCGGAAAAAACGGCGTTCCTCGTGATCGACATGCAGAATTTTTATGTCGCCGAAGTCGACACGGCGATTTCGATCGTGCCGAACATCAACCGCATTGCGGCCGTTTGCCGTGACAAAAACGTTCCCGTCTTCTGGGTCATCATGCGCTGTGCCGACGAAGAGGGAGCTCCGAGCCAATGGCAGCTTTACCACCGGTATTTCTTCACCGAGGCCAAAGGGCAAAACCACCTGGCCAAGCTGAGCCCGGGAAACGACGGCTACGAGCTCTACCCGGATCTGGATGTCGCCGATACCGACAGGATTGTCACCAAACGGAGGTTTTCGCCGTTCGTGACCGGAGCTTCCGACCTCCACGAAATCCTGCAGGCAGAGGGCGTGGAGAACCTGATCGTCGCCGGCACCGCAACCAACATGTGCTCGGAATCCACCGCCCGTGACGCGATGATGCTGGATTACAAGGTTGTCATGGTGGAGGACGCGAATGCCGCGCGCTACGACGACGATCACCTTGCCGGGCTGACGTCATTTTACCAGAGCTTCGGCGATGTGAAGACAACCGAGCAAACGATCGCGATGATTTCCTGACGGCCGATGCGGGACCACACCCAGATTGCGGTCTCGGTTTCCGAAGGCGCGGGCATTTTACGGCTTTCGCGTCCCGAGGCGCGAAACGCCCTGACCGACACGATGCTGACCGAGGCGAAATCTGTGCTGACGGGCTGGGACGCCGACCGTTCTGTGTCGGCGATCGTGCTGACTGGCGATGACAAGGCGTTTTGCGCCGGCGGAGATCTGAAGGGCACCGCCGCCAGCGAGATGCCGCCGTTTGACAAATACCGCCATCGCCACAGCACCGCGGTCTGGCACGATTTCATGAGGTTCATGGGCCGCGTGACGAAACCGGTAATCGCCGCGGTCGAGGGCTACGCGCTTGGCGGCGGCTTGGAATTGATGCTGCGGTGCGACTTTGCGGTCGCTTCGGCAACGGCCCGATTCGGCATGCCGGAAGCGCGGCGCGGGCTGTTTCCAATTCTTGGCGGAGCATGGCTGCTGACGCGGGCCGTTGGACAGCGCAAAGCGCGGGAACTGGCTTACACCGGCCGGCAGATTGGCGCTGAAGAGGCGCTGCGGCTGGGGTTGGTGAATCATGTGACGCCGCCGGGACAGGCTCTTGAAAAGGCACTCGAAATCGCTGCCGAAACGGGCCGCGCCGGTCCGCTTGCCGTGATGGCGGTGAAACAGGCCATCAACAGGGCGCCGTCACAGACATATGAACAGGCACTTGACGCCGGCGGGGATCTCTCGGCGCTGCTGATGTTTTCTCAGGACCGGAAGGAAGGGATCGCGGCCTATCTCGAAAAACGCCGGCCGGAATTCAAAGGCGAATGAAGCCGACTTACGATGCCGTTGTCGTTGGCGGCGGTCACAACGGTCTTACCTGCGGCGCCTATCTGGCGCGCGCGGGCAAAAAAGTGCTGGTGCTGGAACAGAAACCCTGCGTGGGAGGCGCCTGCGTCACCGAGGAATTCAGCCCCGGCTTCAGGGGGTCAACCTACTCCTTCATCATGGGGCATCTTCACCCCAAGGTCATGAAGGAGCTGGAGCTCGAAAAGTTCGGCCTCGAGAGTTTTGGGCAGCCGAACGTCATCAATCCGACCGAGGATGACTGCATAGTTTTCACCAAAGATCCGGTAAAGACCAAGGAGCAAATCGCGCGTTTTTCAAAGAAGGATGCGGAGAACTACCCGAAATTCTTTGAACGGCTGCACTCCACAATTGAGATTCTGCGCAGGCTGCAGCTGGAGACTCCGACCAATCCGTTTCGCAAAGACCCGGTTGGTCTCTGCCGGACGGCGCGGTTTCTCTGGAAATTCCGCAATGCCGAAAAGGAGGTCTACAACCTGTTGCACGCGCTTTCGATGAGCGCATATGACTATGTGGACCGTTGGTTTGAAAGCGACCTGGTCAAGGCCAAGTTCATGTTCTGGGCCACGATCGGCGGCAATTCCGGCCCCTACAGCCCCGGAACCGCATTCTATCTTGTGACCCACCTCATCGGTCAGACCGACATGAGTTTTGTCCGTGGGGGAATGGGCGCGGTCGCTGACGCAATCGCCAGCTCCGGCAGGGCGCACGGGATGGAAATCCGCTGCGGCGCTTTGGTGGACAAAATTCTTGTGCGCCAAGGCACGGCCTCCGGCGTGCGGCTGCGCTCGGGCGAAGAGATCGGCGCCAGCCGGGTGATCAGCAACTGCAACGCCAGACACACATTTCTCAAACTGGTGGATTCTGACTCTCTTCCCGAGGATTTCGTCGAGGACATCAAGGGATTCCGCAGCCGCGGCATGAGTTTCAAACTGATGTGTGCGGTGGACAGGCTTCCGCACTACACGGGCTTCAGCAAGGAAAAGACAGGCGTGGAGTATCCGGCCTATGCCCATATCTGTCCGTCGCCGGAGTTTCTGGAACAGGCATTCCACGACGCGAAATTCGGGTGGTATTCCCAACAGCCGTTCCTGTCGCCCAATGTGCCGAGCTTCTGCGACGACACCTTGGCGCCGGAAGGCAAACATGTCGTGGTGATCCAGGGCGGAGTGTCGCCCTACAAACTGCGAGACTCGACCTGGGACCGCGAGGGTCTGCAGCTTGTCAAGAACGCCTATGCGGTCATGGACAGGTTCGCGCCCGGGTTTTCCGACAGCGTCATTGACCATAAACTATACACGCCCAAGGATATAGAAGATGACATTGCGATCCCGGGCGGAAACTCGCAGCACGGGGAGCTTTCGCTGGACCAGATGTTCTTCATGCGTCCGGTGCCGCGTTACGCTGACTACCGCTCACCGATCAAGAGACTGTACCAGTGCGGCGCTTCAAGCCACCCCGGCGGCGCCGTGTCGGCGGTTCCCGGGCACAATGCGGCGCGGGAAATCCTGAAAGACTGGCGGTGGAGACTGTGACATTTGCCGCTGTTTTGTTTATGCGCCGCTTTGCAATGATCGACGGGGGCGGTTCCCCGGCTCATGCCGTTTCCCGGCCTTTCCGGTTCGGTTCAACCATCACAGCGGGATGTGGGCTGCTGTGAATAACTAGACAGGAGTAATTTCATGTCCCAAAGAAAACTGACCGCATTCGCGGCGGCCGCGTTGCTTGCATCGGGTCCGGCGTTTGCGAGCTGTGAAAACTCGGTGTTGGTAAAATCGTTTACGAACGCTTTTCCGGCCTATGTCATCATGACTGATACGATGGCGGAGTGCGGAAATTTCGAGGCCACGCTCGACAAGGACCATCGGCTGAAAGTGAATGATGCGTTTTCGGTTGACCCGGCTTTGTACACTATCGCCGGGGTTGCGAACGCCACTTCGGTTCCAATGTTTGAAGAGGAGCTGGTGCGGCCTCTGGATGACCTAATAGCCAAATATGGCCAGGGACTGGACCCCAACCAGTTCATCAAAGTTGACGGCCAGACAATGGCTATAGCCGCGCTGTTCAACACCCAGCACCTGATGTACCGGGAAGACATTTTCAATGATCTGGGCCTTGATGTTCCAATCACCTGGGACGAGGTGTTTGCCGCGGCTGAGGCGATTCAAGCTGCGGGCGTCGTGGATTATCCACTTGGCGGTTACTACATGGCCGGCTGGAATCTCGCCTTCGTGTTTATCAACCACATGCTCGGCGAAGGCGGTGAATTCCTTGATTCAGAAAACATGCCGGCAATTGACCGCGCAAAGGCGGTGACCGTCATGGAACGCATGAAAAAGGCCGCCTCTTACATGGACCCGGAATATTTGGTGTCCGATACGACATTTGTGACCAAGCAGCTGCAGCAAGGCAAAATTGCCATGGCCAACCTCTGGGCAAGCCGCGCCGGCGCGGTCAATGATCCGGAAGAGAGCGCGGTGTCAGGCAAGATCAAAATGGCAGCCGGTCTGATGGGTTCCGTGCAGCCTGCTTCCACGGTCTGGTGGGACGGCTGGGTTGTAGGCAAGAACATCCCCGACGAGGAAGCCGAAGCCGGCTTCAAGCTCATCGTTGCCTCCATGGCTCCTGAGGTCATTGCCGCGAACAATGATGCGACCGTCTGGCTGGCGCCGGGATTTACGCCCGGACCGGCCGCTGAAGGCGCCTTCGCGACAGCGATGGCCGGCGCTCCGGCCTATCCTGCGACCAAAGCGATGGCAGTCATGCACACAGCGCTCGGCGTAGGTATTTCGGACTACATGACCGGCGACAAGGATGCTGATACCACGCTGGATGACATCGAGGCGGCCTACATGACTGCGGCGAGTGAAGCCGGACTGGTCAATTAGGGGTTTGCAGAAACACAGCCGGGACACCATTATGCGGTGCCCCGGCAGCCATAAACTCCAACCCGCCATGTAACCGGAAGGAGAGCGGGTCATGCGGTTCAAGACATTCGCAGCCTTTGTTGGCCCATCGCTCTTCCTGATGCTGATTTTCATCGCCGCGCCGCTGGTCACGGTGTTTTGGAATTCATTTCACATCACAAAACCGCTCTATGAATTCGTGGAAGTCGAGACCTGCACGCCGGGATTCCCAAAACAGGTTTGCACGACATCGACGAAACAGCTACCGCAGTTGGATGCGCATGGTGAGCTTGTCACCGAAACGCGGTTTGTCGGGTTTGAGAGCTACCTGAATGTGCTCGAGCTCAATCGTTTGCGCACAGCGCTCGCCAATTGGGACTGGCAGGCCTTCAATAACATCGATTTTTGGCAGGCGCTGCGATTCACTTTGGTGTTCACACTGGTGACAATGCCGCTTGTGATCGGCGCTGGGATGCTGATTGCGCTGACCGTCAACTCAACCCTGAAATCGATCCGCGGCCCGGTGATCTTCGTTTCCCTGCTGCCCTTCATCATCACGCCGGTGATCGGCGCGTTGTCGATCCGGTGGCTTTTCATCGGCGATGGAATTCTGACCGCTGCGATGGAGGCTTATGCGGGCCGTGACATCGCGATGTTTGCCCAAGGCTGGACCATCGAACTGATGATGTATCTCTACCGCGTCTGGCACGTGGCGCCATTTGCGTTCGTGGTCTTTTACGCCGGACTGCAGACCGTCAACCAGGATGCGGTCGAAGCGGCCATTGTCGATGGCGCCAGCAGGTTCGAGAGACTGCGTTTCATCATCATTCCACATCTGATGCCGCTGATCGTTTTTGTTGTGCTAATTCATCTGATGGATGCCTACAGAGTGTTCGAGGAAATCGTCGGGTTTTCGAGTCAGGCTTATGTTATTTCACTGCAGTGGCTGACCTACGACTTTCTCATGCCCGATGAAGCGGGCACGCGCTCGATCAGCCGCGCATCGGCCAGCGCCATGCTGACCATGATCGGAATTGTCCTGCTTGTGGTCATGCCGCTGCGCCGGGCCTGGCGCGACCGCAGAGGAAACCACTGATGGCAACCCCGCGATCGCAGCGCCGTTCTCTTGGACTGGCATTCCTGTCAAATGGCTTCCTCGCCTTTTGGTGCCTGATCGCAGCTTTCCCAATCGTGTGGATTGCTGTGATGTCCTTCAAAACGCCATTCGACGCATTCTCCTCCAATCCGTTCAATGTGATTTTCGGACCGGAGACCCGTTCCCTCGGACTTGGATTGTCGCTGGCTGAAATCGTCCTCGGGCTGGCGCTGGCCTGGGTTCTGGTTCGGTTTGCGATGCGGCATATGCCGCGGCTGGTGCGGAATTATTCGCCCCCTGGCATGACCGCGCTCGGGTGGCTGGCGGCTTCGGTCATCTATACGCTGATCGCAGTCATCCTGTTTTTTGCGGTGATGCCGTCGGTCATGGCGGTGTTGAATCCATTGCTCGGCCCGCTGGGGCGCGATGCCGTCGGGCTGACAACCGAACACTACGAAGCGGTGTGGGTTGAACGCAAATTCACCCGGAATTTCAGCAATTCGATGCTGGTCACCGCCGGCACGGTGGGCGTTTCGCTGACCGTCGGCACGCTCGCCGGTTACGGCCTTGCCCGGTCCGGTTCGGATTTGGCGTTCTGGCTCTTGATCGTCGCCTTGATATTCCGGGCCCTGCCGCACTCGGTTCTCGTGGCCGGCTACCTTCCGGTGTTCATCAAGTCAGCCGAAATCCTGCGCCCGGTCTTCGGCGAAGCGGCGCCGGTGCTGTACGGCAAACCGTGGGCAGTGATCGCGGTTTTGGTTTCGATCAATCAGCCTTTCACCATCTGGATGCTGCGTTCATTCTTCCACAACATTCCGCGCGAGCTCGATGAGGCGGCGCGGGTTGACGGCTGCACTCATTTTCAGGCGTTCCGGCGTGTCATCATGCCGGTGATGTGGCCGGGCGTGATCACCGCAGGACTGTTTTCGTTCCTGCTCGCCTACAATGACTTTCTTGTCACCTCGCTTTTGCTTGACGGCAGAAACATGACCATGGTTCCGGCGATCGCGGGCATGTTTAACCGAGAGACAACCGCTTCTGACGAAGTGCAGGCAATCGCGGCAGCGGTGTCAATCACCGCTCCCTTGTTTGTTCTGGTGCTGGTGTTTCAGCGGCAGATTGTCTCAGGCCTCACCGCGGGCGCCGTCAAGGGCTGAAAGGAGGCCCAATCCCAACCGGTTGTCGCACCCCTGAACTGGCCCCCGCCTTTCGGATTGTTCAGCCTTCGACAGCGGCGTTGATGGCGGTCCGTAGACGGGCGTCGGCATGCCCTCCATCCTTGCCTTGATCTGCAGCGCCACGAATTTTGAATAAAAACGTGAGAGATGGAGATTACCTCCATGCAGCCACAGCGCATCCTGCGCGGTCGGTTTCCACAGGTTGCGCATTTCACCTTCCCACGGCCCTGGATCGCCAGGCGTGGCTGAGCCGTATCCCCAGCAATGACCGATGCGCTCGGCGACCCCGTCTGACAGCAGGCGGCCGATTGTCTGCCGCATCGAATGATAACCGGTGCAAAAGACCGCGAGATCGGCTTCAATCCGGGAACCGTCCGACAGCGCCAGCTGACCCGGGGTGAACCGGACCGGCTCGACACCGCTCCGCACGGCGACCTCGCCTGACGCGATGAGTTCAGAACAGCCGACATCGATGTAGTAGCCGCTGCCGGTGCGAAACGCCTTCATGACCAGCCCGCTGCCGTCACAGCCGAAGTCAAGCAGGAATCCAGCGCTGCGCAGGCGTTTGAGCAGGCCACCGTCGCGCTCCCGCATTGTTTCGGTCAGCCCGGTGTGAACATCCGCCATCAGGGCAAATGGGATCGATGCGAAGATCAGATCCGCCCGGTCCGTGGTGATGCCACTGGCGACGGCCCGTTCCGAGTAAAGGGGGCCGAAGGCGATATCCAGAAGCGTCTCCGACGTCACAACCGTGGACGGCGAGCGCTGGATCATTGTGACCGAGCCCGCTCCCGACTCCCATAAATCGGCGCAGATATCGTGCGCCGATGTGTTCGATCCGATCACGACGCAATTCCGGCCTTTCCAAGCCGCTCCGTCCCGGTACGACACCGAGTGCATGATTTCGCCGCCAAATGCGTCGGCTCCGGCGATTTCCGGCATTCGCGGCGGGCCGTATGCGCCAGTGCAGAGCACCAGCTGCCGCGGCCTCACGACGACCCGCTCGCCGTCACGGTCAATCTCGACTTCCCATTCACCGGATGCGCCGTCAAATCGGGCTTGCCGGCACTCGGCGCGGCCCCAGAGATTCAGCTCCATGATCTTGGCGTAGGATTCCAGCCAGTCGCCCATCTTGTCCTTGGGGGCAAACACCGGCCAGTCATCCGGAAACGGCAAATAAGGCAGATGGTCGTACCAGACCGGGTCATGCAGCGTCAGCGTTCGGTATCGGTTGCGCCAGGAATCGCCTGGCCGCACATTTTTTTCAACAATGAGAGTCGGCACCCCGAGCCGCCGCAGCCTGGCCCCAAGGGCAATGCCCGCCTGGCCGCCGCCGACGATCAGCGCATAAGGCTGTTCTGAGATTCCAAGCGCGGCGGATTCGCTTTCCCTGTCCTCAAGCCAAGTGGTCCGGTTCCTGACGGCGCCGTGCCGCACGCCGCTGTCCCGGTCCGGTCCAGCGCGCTCCTCATGTCCCGCCAGCGCATCAAGCGCCGTCAGCAGAACGGCTGCGCCGTCTTCCGCAAGCCGCAGCACGCCCAGGCCGCGCCCCTGGCGGGTTGCAAACGTGAAAAAGGCTTCGATCTCGCCATCCAGATCTCGGGCGTCGCCGGACAGTTTGAACCCGTGCGCGCCGACCCGCGTCAGATTGGCGTCCAGCATGGCGCCGATGGCAAGTTTGCCCTCCATGGTTTTCAGATTCCAGGTGAAGGCCAGAATGTCGCGCCAATAACCGGGTTGGGCAAACAGCACCGCAGCCCGGCCGGCATCTGCAGCCGCCAGGGCGCACTCCAGGCGGTCAAGCCAAGCCTGGGCCCGGGCGTTCGGCTCAGCGGAAGTCACAGCCCCGTTTTCCGACACCCGTCTTCCCTACAGCGGAACCACCCGCTCTTCCCGGATCGACCGGTCGGCCGCCGAGACAATGTGCAGGCTCTTGACCGCATCGTCCATGTGGTCGTTAAGATCGACGTCGTTGTCGATCGCGTTCAACAGGAAGCGCTGCTCCCGTTCGCACAGCTCGTCGTGGTCGGGCTCATCCGCCATATCGATCCGTTCATCCGGTTTCGACATGTCGGTGTGATGCCACAGGATCTGGTTGGTCTTGGTGTGGGCATTGATGTCGTCCGATTTCACATCGGCGGCGGTCTCGGCCATCACAATCGACACCGACCCTTTGGGGCCAACGACATCCTTCACGAAGAACGCGGTTTCGCTCATCATCGGCCCCCAGCCGGCTTCGTACCAACCGACTGAGCCGTCTTCGAACTTCACCTGCAGCATGCCGTAATTCTGCTGTGCGACTTCTTCTGTGAGCCGGGCGCCAAGCGCATGCACGCTGACCGGTTTTGCCGCCGTCATCTGGCACATGACATCGACATAGTGGACGCCGCAGTCAACGATTGGCGGGAAGCTGTCGAGCAGCCGCTTGTGCCAGTCCCAGGTCTCGGCATTCGACTGTTGGTTCAGATTCATCCGAAACACCAGCGGCGTGCCCAGCTGGCGGGCAATCTCAATGAATTTCACCCACGACGGATGCACTCTGAGGATGTAGCCGACAACCAGCTTGCGGCCGGTCCGCCGCGCCGTCTTCACCACTTCCGCCGCCAGTTCCACACTTTCCGCCAGCGGTTTTTCGACAAACACATGGGCCCCATGTTCCATGGCCTTGATCGCAAACTGTCCATGCGTGTCCGGCAGGGTGTTGATCGACACCACGTCAGGATTGACGGCGGCAAGCGCCTTGTCGAAATCATCGTGTTTTGCGGCGCCTGACAGCGCCTCCGGCAGATCCATCGAATGCACGCGCCGCGCGCACACACCGGCAACCTCAAACCCGTCTATCCTTGTGTAGGCGAGCGCGTGGCTCAATCCCATGTTGCCCAGACCCACGACCAGAACCCGCTTCGCCATTCGATTTTCCTCCCTTTGGTTCAATTCACAGCGATTCCACTGTCACCACGGAACCGGTGCGCGCCGATTCCTCTGCCGCCAGCGTTGCCGCCAGCGCCGCCGCGGCATCGTCCGGCCGGCCGATCGCCGGTGGCTGTCCGGCAAGCGCACATCTCGCGAAATATGCAAATTCATCGCGCAGGGCGCCGCTGCGAAGCCCCTCGAACATCGGCCAGTAGGTTGTGTCGGGACTGTGCAGCTTGTTGCCGTCGACAATGGCAAGATTCGGGAACGTGTCCTGCACATGGATCAGCCCCTCGGTGCCGATGATCGACAGCCGCTCGTCAATGTCGAAAGGGGTCTGTTCCGGCATGCACCAAACTGTTTCCAAACTCGCCGTGGCGCCGCCTGCAAACCGGTACATGGTCTGGCCGATGTCAGGATGCGTCAGGTCCCTGACGCTGACCGTCTGCGCATAGGCGGTCGCCACCCGGTCGCCCGTGAACCAGAGCATCAGATCGGTGTCATGCACCGCGTCGCCCACGATCGGGCCAATTTTCTGCAGAATCTCCGGCGTCCACGCGGCCGGTATGTTGCGCCGCGAACTCATGGCGACGATCTTGCCGATCCTGCCTTCGTCGATCGCCTGCTTCGCCATCCGGTAGCGCGGGTTGAAACGGCAGATGTGTCCGATCTGCAGGATTCCTTTTGCCGCCTCTGCCGCTGCCATGATCGTGCGGCAGTCATGCAATGTCGATGCCATCGGTTTCTCGAGAAAGACATGTTTGCCGGCGGCAAGCGAAGCGCAGGTCGGCGCGGTGTGCTGGTCCCACATCGTCACCACCGACACCGCGTCGATATCCGGGTCGGCGAGCATCTCGTTATAGTCGGTGAAGGTTTTCGCCACCCCGAATTTGGCGGCCTGTTCGGCCAGCCGGTCCGGCCGCCGCGTGCACAGCGCCGCCAGCTCCAGTTCCGGCACGCCGACGATCGTCTCGCAGTGGATTTCGCCGAACCAGCCCAGTCCGATCACGCCAATTCTCAACCTGTCCATCCTTGAATCCCCCTCCCTTCAGGATCGTGTTGCGCCAACGCAGTCTGATGTCGATGAGCGGCAAGCGCGCCCACGGAAATTCAGACTGTTACACGGTGTCACACCATCTGTCCCGATTCAGTATGTCGTGCCGGGGGCTGCGCGCCAGACTGCGGCACCTGCCCGGCCGGCGCCATTCGGGCTCCCGTTCTCTTGAAGCAGACCGCGGCGCCATGGATCAGATCTCTTCCAGCGTCAGTTCCCTGGTCATCACGATGTTGCCCGAAGACAGACCGCAGTCGACCGGAATCATGGCGCCGGTGACGGCGCTGGCAAGGTCGGACACAAGGAAACCCGCGACCTCGGCGACCTCGCGCGGCTCGACGATCCGCCCCAGCGGGTACCACCGCTCCAGTTTCGCCAGCACTTCCGGCGCCTTGCGTTTGCGGGTGTCCCAGATCGGCGTGCGCACAGTTCCGGGCAGGACCGCGTTGGCCCGGATGCCCCGTTTCCCGTGCTCTTGGGCAATGGACCGCGTCATTGCCATCAGTCCCGCCTTGGCGGCACTGTAGGCCGGGTCTCCGAGGGCGGCAAGCGCGTTGACAGAGCTGATCGTCAGGATCGAACCCTTGCCGCGTTCAAGCATGTCCGGAATGACCGCCTGCGAACAGTTGTAGGCACCGTTCAGGTTGCCGGAAATGTGATCCGCCCATCCCTCGGGCGAGGTTTTGTCCAGTGTCGGCTGGTAAGAGAATCCGGCGTTGTTGATAAGAATTTCGACCGGTCCCAGTTCCACCCGCAGGGTATTGAAGGCGGAGGCGACCGCATCCGCATCCGCAATGTCGGCCACGGAAGCGGCGGCGGGCGCGCCATCCGACTTGAGCCCGTCGGCCAGCGCATGGACGTCTTGTTTCCGGTCGATCAAAGCCAGACGGGCGCCCTTTTCGACAAAATACCGCGCGAGCACCCCGCCAATGCCGCCGGCGGCGCCGGTGATGGCAACGCATTGACCTGAGAAATTCATTGCGAAAATCCCGCGAGGGCGGCGGCGATGTGACCGAGATTGCGCTGCCGGAGGAATCCCCAATTGTAGAACGATATTCCTTCGACACCGCCGGCATAAAGCAGGCTGACCGCATCCGCCACTTCGGCTTCGGTCTCAAGATCTGGCCAGGACGGGCGCAGAATTCCCCGCAGCGCGCCGTTGCCGCGCAGCCGCCGGCGGATGTCGGCCAGATCCGCCGCAACCCGTTCAACCGACGGCTCATAGAAACATGCCTCAATAATGTGGCCGTCGCGTGACAGCGCCTGGAGATCGGTGCCTTCGTACCAGCAGTTTCCGGTCGGCCTCGCCACCGATGGGATCACCGCCACCCGCACCGAAGCCGAAACCGCGTCGCGGATTTCGGCCACCAGCGACGTGACGGTCTGGCACCGCCAGCGCATGAATGCGTTCAGTTCGCCATCGCAGGCGATATCGGCGAGCCAGAAGGACTCCGCCATGTCCGCCGGATAGTCACAGTCACCTCCCAGGTAGGCGTTCAGGTCTGAAGCGACCCGATGCCGCAGCGACGAAATGTCGATGCCCGCCCCCTGCGCCCGCGACTCGCAGCTCTCGCAGAAGCACAGGCCAAACAGGCTTTCGATCCAGCGGTTGGAACGGACGAAATTGAACTCATGGTGAAATCCGTGGACGAACGGGGCAAATCCCGGCGACTCCATCGACAGACCGGCGATCGGGTAGCGCTGCGACACATCCTTCGCCAGTCCGACCGCATAGGCGCGGGCCGCCGGATGCGATGGGCACAGGTTGTGAATGTACCGATCGCCAAACGCATTGCGGACACAACATTCGGGATGCCTGGTTCCGAGCAGCGTGTTGTGCAAGAGCACCAGCCACACATTGACGGCAAGGCTGCCGTCGGCAACCAGCTCCGCCAGTATATCCCGCTCATCGAGGATGGAATTCGCCACCGGAGCGACCGGGCCGTAGCATGAGGCGTCATGCCGGAAATAGACCGTGCCGTCCTCCGGGAAAAAGACTTTGCCGCCTGCCCGCGGCCGCAGGAACTTGCCTGCATGGTAGCTGCCGGCCATGGTGACGGTGTTCAGCCCCAGCCCGGCAATCTCGCGGACCGACTCCGCCACCCCGCGTTCAGCGAGGTCCCACGCATAGGTGTAAGCCGAACGCCAGCGCACCGTTACGATCTCACGCGGTTGGTCCTTTCAGCCGCTGCCATCCGAAAACCAGCCGTCCTTCAGATAGCGCATATATTCGAACACGGCGCCGAATTTGTGGACAAACACAACCTCGACAAAGCCGTCCACCTCAAATGGCGGGATGATGATCTCCAGACCCTTGATTGCGCCGGCGAGATCGTCAACCGCGTACGCAAAATGCGGGTTTTCCCGAATGACCGCCGGAACGGTGGTGTCCTCCCGGTAGCGAAGGAACTCAATGCGTTCCGGATGATCTCTTGGATTGGTGACCCAGCAACGGCTCTGCTCAACCCAGTTCTCACCGGGCTGCGGCTCGGTCGCCGTCAGCCCGATATGGTCAAATACAAGCATATTCGGTCTCGATGCGGCTGCAGACGGCGCCCGCGGCGGGCGCCGTCATGGGTTGCGATCAGATGTCGATGGCGGACACGTCGACTGCGCTGAAATCGTCCGACAGCTCATATCCGGCGGCGTCGGCATGGACCTGTGCCATGTCGAAGTCGTTGGCGCCGGGAACCAAGTCGTTGCTCAGGACTTCACCCATGTTGATATCGAAGTCGAGCTGGCCGACGGCGCGGGCCGCATCGAAGAAGAGCTGCCAGCTGGAATCCAGATGAAAGCCCCACATCTTGCGCTCTTCCCAACGGCCGGCAAACACGGCCGCCAGCTGCATCATCGATTCAGTGGCGACCATCGGCGTCATCTGTGACGCCAGGCCGGGGAACTGTTCCATGACGATCTGCGTCGCCGCGCGCGGGTTTTCGCGACCGTATTCCAGTCCCATTGCCCAGCCGCGCAGGTAATTGGTGTAGAGATCGCGCTTCGACATGTCGTCGAAGTCGCCTTTGCGGATCACGAAGCTGTTTGCCGGCAGCTGCGAGAAGTCGGTGCCGATGATGTAATCAAAATCGAGACCCTGACCCTTCCACTGGGCCCGCAGACCGGCCCAGGCCAGCGCCGAGTCTCCCTGGCCCTGCGCCAGCGCCGTGCCCCATTGCGGCCAGCCCGCGGCCACGTAGTTGACCTTCGAAATGTCAACGCCGGCCGCGTGCAGCATCGGGTCGCAGATGGCCTGCCATCCGGCGCTGCCGAGCAGGACCGTTTTGCCTTCGAGTTCCCTGATGTCGTCGGGCCGCTCGCCCTTGCGGAAGGCAAAGTCGAAGACGTCACTGCCGCCCATGTGGAAAACCGAGACCAGCGGTATGCCTTGGGCCAGCCCCAGCGTCAGTACACCAGGTGACGGATATCCCATATCGGCCTGTCCCTGATCCACCAGCTTGACGGTTGCCGTCGCGTCGGCCGGGCCGGGTTCAAGCGCGGTTTCTATATCGCCGAAATAGCCGTACTTTAACGCCACCCAGTAAGGATAGTCGTCCAGCACCTCAATCGTGCCGCGCGGCGACACCCATCGCACCGATCCGGACGCCATCGCCATTGGGGCCATCGTCCCGGTGAGCGCCATCGCCGTGGCGCCTCCGGCGCTCAGCTTGAGCATGCGCCGGCGGTCAAGCGTTAACCCGCCTGAAATTCCTGAGATCATTTTCTCCTCCTCTGTTGTGTGCGCTGTCCCGTGAGGACAGCATTTCATTCCCGGGCAGCGCTCAGGCCTGCCAGCCTGCCCATTTCTTGCCTACCCAGAAAAAGAACGCGTAGAACGATATGCCGATGGCTGCGAGCAGCAGAATGATCGCGAAGAACTGCGGCATCCGCACCATTGATGAATAATAGGTCAGCCTGCTTCCCAGCCCTTCGGCGCCGCCAACCATTTCCGCGGCCACTGTGGTCAGCAGGCCGAAAATTGATCCAACGAGAAGCCCGACGATGATCATCGGCATTGCCATCGGAATCCGGATTTTTGTGAAGATCTGCAGCGTGCTTGCCCCGAACGAACGGGCCAGCGCGATTTTCGCCAGATCCACGCGCCGGAATCCCGTTGCCGAGTTGATCATGACCATCGGGCCGCTGGCCAGGGCCACGGCGATGATGCGCGGCTCGCTGCCAAAGCCGAACCTGAGAATCAACAGCGGCACCAGAGCCAGCATCGGCGTTGTGACCAGCAGCAGAATGTAGGGGGTGACGATCTTCTCGACGAACGGGAACTGTGTGATGACCGCGGCGAGCAGGAAACCGATCGAGGCGCCGATCGCAAACCCAAAGCCGAGTTCGTAAAGCGTGACGATCAGATGCGGCTGGATAAAGCTCCACTCTGACACGAAGGCGGCCGCAATCATGGTGGGTCTGGGCAGCACGTAGTGGGGAACCTCAAAGGCAATGATCATCAACTCGGTGGAGCCGACGATGACGACGGCAACCGCCAGAATGACAAGGATCTCGAAAAAGGTCCGCGCACGGGCGCTGGTCAGCGAGGTCAGCCCTGAAAAACCGGAAACGTCTTCGTTTTTCGGGTCCCTGTTAAATTCGGGAATTTTATCTCCGAGAGCGTCTGCCATGTTGCCGCTGTTTTCGCCCACCGCCTCCTGTCACCCTTAGATCTCGATGCTCGCCTTGATCTCAAGCACCCGTGAAATAAACTCCGCCGAAGTCATCAAGTCTACTTCACGGGGTCGCGGAATGTCAATTTCGAACACTTCCGCGATCCTGCCAGGGCGGGCCGACATGACCGCGACCCGGTCAGCCAGGAAGATCGCTTCCGGAATCGAATGGGTCACAAAAACGATGGTCTTACCGGTGTTCATCCAAATCCGCTGGATCAAAAGGTTCATTTCATCGCGGGTAAACGCGTCCAGGGCCCCAAACGGCTCATCCATGAGCAGCACCGACGGGTCGACGGCGAGGCTGCGCACGATTGACGCCCGCTGCTGCATGCCGCCGGAAAGCTCGCGGGGATATTTGGTGTCGAAACCGGTCAGCCCGACCTGTTCGAGAAGCTCGTCTATGCGCTCCTTGTCAGGCTTCCGCCGCTTGATCTCGAATGGCAGCCGGATATTGCCGATTAGGTCCCGCCACGGCAGCAGATTGGCATCCTGGAAAATCATCGCGATTTCGGGATGCGGACCGAGGATCCGATCCGGGCCAATCGTGACCCTGCCGCCGCTCAGATCGTGCAGACCGGCCATGCACCACAGGAGGGTTGTTTTGCCGCAGCCCGACGGGCCGAGCACACAGATGAATTCGCCGTCGCGAACATCAAGATTCACGTTTTCGAGCGCGTGCACACTGCCGGACTTCGTGGCGTAGAACTTGGTCGCGTTTTCGACCACCATCTTGATTTCAGAGTTGGACTCCGGCGACAAAGTTTATAGTCCTCCCTCGATCCCGCGCGCATTCCGGCTTCGGCCGACACTATCGGTAGCGCAGCCGGGCAGACAATCTCAACCACATGTCCAATTGTCGAGAGCGCCGAGCCTGAATGTGTGACATTGGCACTTTTCCCGGCAATGACGGAAATTCTCGAACCGCGCCGCCGTCACCAGGATTCAGCGGCCTATTCTGGGGAGCAACACGCAGTCGCGGAGGGCCGCGCGGGGAATTGTCCGCTGTCATGTGGGATAGCATGGCCCTTGCGGCGCCGATGCCAGGACAGCATCTGTTTGCGGCGGAACCGATAGGTGAGTGCGCTGAATCGCTCTGCCGCCGCAGCCCGCGCCCGCCAGGCAGCCCGGTGCCGGAGAACTTTTCATTTGAGCTTGAACCCTGGTCATTATAACCATATAACTAGTTTTATGGTTATGAATTCGACAGTTGAATCGGCTGGAGATTTGTCTTCCGAACAGGCGGTTCGGGGTTTCGCGGCATGCGGATCACCGCCCAGGCTCGCCGTGCTGCGCCTTCTCGTCCGCGCCGGCGAAGGCGGTCTGACGGTCAATCAGATCCAGCAGCGGTCGAAACTGCCCGCATCGACACTGGCGCATCATCTGCGGCTGCTCACCGAAGGCGGTGTCGTGGAACAGGAGCGGCGCGGGCGGGAGGTGATCAGCCGGGCCGAATTCCGCCGCATTGAATCGCTTGCCGCATATCTGACTGATGAGTGCTGCGCCGACACGCAGCCGGCGGCGCAATCCGCCGCCAGAGAGTTCGAGAGGCAAAACGCATGACTAGTCCCGCACTGCGGAGCTTTGAGCTGCCGCACAGAGGCTTGAAACAGTTGAAGTCACCCTGGGGCGTCATTCTGGCAATTCCGTTGGCGGTGGCGGTTCTGGACCCCGGGAATCTCTCCAACATCCTCAAAACCTCCGGCAGCGCGCTCGTCGGGACACTGCTCTACATCGCCATTGCGGTGGCATTGATTGCCGGCCTCAAGGCAACCGGATCTACGACGCTGGTGGCGAAGGCTTTCGAGGGCCGCGAAAACCGGATGATTGTGCTCGCGGCGCTGCTCGGCGGACTTGCGCCATTCTGCTCCTGCGAGGTGATTCCCTTCATTGCCGCGCTGCTTGCCGCCGGCACGCCGCTTTCAGCGGTGATGGCATTTTGGCTGTCTTCGCCGCTGATCGACCCTTCCACCATGCTGATCGCGGCAGCGGCACTTGGCTGGGACTTTGCGATCGCCAAGGCTGTGTCGGCGGTTGCGCTGGGGCTGTTCGGCGGATTTGGCGTCAAACTGCTTGTCCGGACGAAGGCGTTCGCGTCGCCGCTGCGCGCCGACGCGCCGACCGGGTGCCGCAGCTGCGGCGGTCCGGCCCAGAAGGAAACACTATTGTGGAGATTCTGGCATGAAGCGCAGCGGGTTGACACTTTCCGGACGGAGGCGATTGCAAGCGTCGTCTTCCTGGTCAAGTGGATCACACTCGCCTATCTGATTGAGGCGCTGCTGGTTTCGTATGTCCCCGCAGACCTGATCGCCCGGGTTGTCGGGAGTGACGGCGTTGTTTCCATTGTCGTCGGCGCATTGGTCGGCGCGCCTGCCTATCTGAACGGCTATGCGGCGCCGGCGCTGGTCGCCGGATTGATTGAGCAGGGAATGACCTGGGGGGCGGGCATGTCATTCACAGTCGCCGGGTCCATCAGTTCATTTCCGGCCATGGTCGCCGTGTGGTCGCTGGTCCGGCGCCCGGTGTTCGGCGCCTATCTGGCATTCGGAATTGTCGGCGCAATCCTTTGCGGCCTAGTGTTCGCCGCGTATGCGGGCTGATCAAGTCACACTGATTGATCCGCATATGCGCGAGCGGCGCCGCCCGGCCCGGATCGCTGGCCGCACGGTGTTTTTTCCCCCAAGAACCAGGCATCGCCAGCGACAGAAGATCGCGCGGTCTCTGATCGAACGGCATCCGGGCCGGCGGCAGCGCCGGGCGCGGAACAGATTCGCAGTCTGCGTTCAGCCAATCCGGCCCTGGTTCGTTCCGACCTGACTTCGGTGCAGCAGCAGGTGGTCAACAAGCACGCAAGCCATCATTGCCTCAGCGACAGGGGCCGCCCGAATGCCGACGCAGGGGTCGTGCCGCCCTTTGGTGACCACTTCGGCAGCCTCTCCTGACTTGGTGATCGTGCGCCTCGGTGTCGGAATTGACGAAGCAGGTTTCACGGCGAACCGCACGACGATGTCCTGCCCAGTCGAAATCCCGCCCAGAATGCCGCCTGCATTGTTGGAAAGAAACCGCGGCTGGTCCCGGCCCGGCTCAATCTCGTCAGCATTCTCGCTTCCGGTGAGCGCAGCGGCCGCCATGCCGGCGCCGATTTCAACCGCTTTAACGGCATTGATCGACATCATGGCCGCCGCAAGATCGGTGTCGAGCTTGGCATAAATGGGCGCGCCGAGCCCCGGCGGCGGCTCCGAGGCTCTGCACTCAACCAACGCGCCCACAGAGTTGCCGTCCTTGCGCACCGACGTCAAATACTCAGCCCACTCGGCGGCGGCATCGGCGTCCGGACACCAGAACGGATTGCGTTCAATTTCCTCGGTGTCAAACCGGTCCCGATCGATGGCAATCGTGCCCATTTGCGTCAGATAGGCGGTGATCCTCGTTTCCGGTGCCAAAGACTCCAGCACCCGCCGGGCAACGCCGCCGGCAGCGACCCGCGAAGCGGTTTCCCTGGCCGAGGCGCGGCCGCCGCCCCGATAGTCGCGGATGCCGTATTTCAGCCAGTAGGTGATGTCAGCGTGACCGGGGCGAAACCTGTCGGCAATCTCAGAATAATCCTTCGGACGCTGGTCGCGGTTGCGGATGAGCAGCTGGATCGGCGAACCAGTGGTTTTCCCTTCAAACCGGCCGGACAGGATCTCAACTTCATCGGCTTCCCGCCGCTGGGTGGTGAACCGGTTTTGCCCAGGCCGCCGGCGGTCAAGCCAATGCTGCAGACTGGCTTCATCCAGCGGCAGTCCCGGCGGGCAGCCGTCCACCGTGGCGCCGATCGCCGGCCCATGGCTCTCCCCCCAGGTCGTAAATCGAAACAGGCGGCCGAAACTATTGGTGGACATGGTATCTCGTGATCGCTCGGACGAAAATGGTCAATTCCGGTCATCGCCCGCAGGCGCGCCGCGTCAGTTATATATGCACGAAAACCCGGCCGTTCTCGACCATCACAGGATATGTGCTGAGATCGACACAGACCGGTGCCCCTTTTGCCTCGCCCGTCCGGTAATCGAATCGACCGTTGTGTTTGGGACATTCAATTATGTTGTCCATAACAAGCCCGTCCTCCAGATGCACCTGTTCGTGGGTGCACAGCCCGTCGGTGCAATAGTAATTGTCATTGGGTGACCGGTAGATCGCAAACGTCCGGCCGCCATAGTCAAACCGGATCAGATCTTCCGTTTCGATATCCTCAGCATCACAGGCATCAACCCACTCCGCCATTCTCACTCTCCAATTGGACAGTCAGGCAGCGGCGAGATCGTGCAGTTCGGCGCGGTACGGCTGCGCCGTCGGCCCCAATGCCCGCACCAGAAAAACATCCTCGCCCCTGAGCTGCCGAAGCAATACTGGAAGCACCTTCCTGTAAGCGGCCCACATTGATTTGTCCGGTTCCGGCAGGTCGTCCTTGATCAGCGCGTGCAGACGCGGGAGCGCGTGGTACGGCACCATTGGAAACATGTGGTGTTCAACATGATAGTTCATGTTCCAATACACGAAGCGCGAAAACGGGTTGGTGTAGAAAGTGCGTGAATTCAGGCGATGATCCAGCACGTCGTCGGCCAAAGCCGCGTGCTGAAGAATGCCGGTCAGGACGGAGTGCCATACGCCGTACAGACTCGGCAGGCCAATCACCATCAGCGGCAGCAGCGTCCACCACCAGATCGCCGAAGCGATGACAACGGAATAGACCGCCAACCAGATCCAGGAATCTCGGATCACCTTGCCATGTTCACTTTCAGGGACGTAGCAGGCTTCTTCGGGGTGCACACGCCCGGTGACGACATGGATGAACATGCGCTTGAACGCTGCAATGGCGCCCGGAACAGCAAAAAAACCCGACAGCATTTTCGCCGCCGCCGGGGGCCGCATGACCGCGATCTCGGGATCCATGCCGACAATGATGGTGTCGGTGTGATGGCGGATGTGACTCCACCGCCACGCCGTTGCGTTGCGCAGCGCCATAAAGCTGCCCATCTGATACACGACCTCATTCATCCACTGCGTCTTGAAGGCGGTTCCGTGGCCAGCCTCATGCCAGCGGGAGTCTGCGCCGGAACCGTAGAGCACACCATAGACCAGCCAAAACGGCGCTGACCACCAGGAAGGCCAAAGCCAGATCCCAATTCCAGCGAGCAAAACCATCGCCCCGATCCAGAGCGACGTGTCCCGGACCGCAAACCGGTCGGTTCGGCGCATCAGCGATTTCATTTCACTGCGCGGCACGTCAGTGTGATACCACTCGGCCGCAGCCAGCCCCATGTCCATGGCCTTTTTGGCCTCCTCGCCAAGCAAACTGTAGTTGCGTCGCCGCAGCATTGTCACCTCCACAAATCGACTTGCCGTGAGCGCCAAACGCCTGGATCCTGGAAGTGAGCAAAATACACATCGAAAACCGGGACTCAAGCGGCAACCCGCCGGTCACTCCTTACCCGGCGATTTGACAATGCGTCAGAAATGGCGTTTCGACACGCCGCGCGCGCGATTGTTGGCATTTTCAGACAGATCCGGCACATGAACAGACCGCTTGATGTGATCACGATCGGCCGATCCTCGGTTGACCTTTATGGCGGCCAGGTGGGCGGACGCCTCGAGGACATGGCCACTTTCAGCAAGTATATTGGCGGGTCTCCAACCAACATAGCCGTCGGAGCGGCGCGGCTTGGCCTCAGCGCGGCGCTGATCACGCGGGTCGGCGACGAACATATGGGCCGTTTCATCCGCGAAGAACTGGAACGCGAAAAAGTTGATGTCCGCTGCGTGAGAACCGATCCCGTCCGGCTGACGGCGCTTGTCCTTCTCGGAATTCGCGACGACACCAGTTTTCCAATGATTTTTTATCGGCAGGACTGCGCCGATATGGCGCTGTCTGAAGACGACATCGACCCTGAATTTATCGCCGAAACACGCTGTGTCTGCGTCACCGGCACCCACCTTTCGCATCCGCAGACCGAAGCGGCGGTTCTGAAAGCGCTCAGCCTTGCAAGGGAGGCCGGTGCCCGGACAGCTCTCGATATCGACTACCGTCCCAGCCTCTGGGGTTTGGCGGGACACGGCCACGGCGAAAGCCGATTCATTGAATCGCAGCGCGTCACCGAGAAGCTGCAGTCGACGCTTGGGCTGTTTGATCTCATCGTCGGCACCGAAGAAGAGTTTCATATCGCCGGCGGAAGTTCGGACACACTTGAGGCTCTCAGCGAGGTGCGCAATCATTCCCGCGCCGTTCTCGTCTGCAAACGGGGGCCGCTCGGCGCCGAGGCCTTTGAATCCGACATTCCCGATCGTCTCGAAAACGGGCAGACCGGCCCGGGCATCGATGTTGAAGTGTTCAACGTTCTTGGAGCCGGCGACGGCTTCATGGCCGGACTCCTGAAAGGGTGGCTGTCAGACAAGGGATGGCCGGAAGCGCTGAAAATCGCCAATGCCTGCGGCGCCTTTGCCGTATCTCGGCATGGCTGCGCACCATCTTATCCATCGTTGGAAGAGCTGGAGTTTTTCTTTCGGCGCGGCACATCGCAGCGGGCGCTGCGCAAGGATTCGGCGTTGGAACAGGTTCATTGGGCGACGACCCGCGCCCGGCAGCGGCCGGCCCTCCGCATCCTCGACTGCAGCGGTATTCGGAATCTGCGGCATTTGGAGGCGGAAGAACGCCTCGCCGGATTCATGGAGCTGTGCCTCGGGGCGGCAGAATTGACCGCTGACAACCGACCGGGATTTGGCATTGCGCTTGATGACCAGACCGGACGCAGCGCGCTGTATCGGGCAGCTGATAGCGGATTGTGGATAGGCCGCTGCGCCGAGCAGCCACAATCCCGGCCGTTGGCCGCCAGCCCCGAACTCGGCCTCGATGTCGGCGGTTTCGCCGAATGGCCGCTGGGCCACACCGCGCATGTGCGCTGCCGATGGCATCCAAAGGACGATAAACCGTTGTGCGAATCGCAGATCGAAACGCTGCGGCGACTGTCCGCTGCGGCCCGGCGCTGCCGGCTCGAACTGATGCTGCACATTGAATCCGGCGGCAATGACGCGGCGTCAATTGTCGATCGCATCTACAAGTCGGGCGTGTTCCCTGACTGGTGGGGAATGGAAGCGGCGCAGCCGGCAGCCGGGTGGGGCGGCATTGGCGACGCGGTCATGCGGCACGACCCCTATTGCCGGGGAATTGTCATTGCCGCCGACGGCGCCGCCTCCGACGATCTGAATGGCTGTTTCGGCCATGCTGCCGGTCATGGTCTGGTCAAGGGGTGTTCCAGCGACCCGGCGCTGATCGTTCCCATTGCAGAGGCATGGATCTCGGGCGCAATAGACGGAAAAACTGTTGTGAAAGAATTGGCCGAGGCATTTCAAAATCTGTGTGAAATGTTCGACCGCAGCATTGCCCAAAGCCGCCCGCCATATTAAATCCTGCCCCGTGTGACCGCCGCTGGCATGATTTTCGCCTGCGGGCGCGCAGGCCGAATGCCGGCGCCATCCACGAAACAGTCTTCACGTTGAAAGAAATATGACCACAGCAACCAATTCCGTCAGAGTGTGCAGCTGGAACGAATGGGATCCGCTGAAGCATGTCATTGTCGGACGCGCGACCGGCTGCCACATTCCTCCGCTCGAACCTGCGCTTGACGCCAAGATCCCTGAGGACTCGGCTATGCGCGGCAGGCCCGGATTGCGTCCGCAGGAAACGATTGACCGCGGCAATGAGGTTTTGGACGCGTTTGTCGAACAGCTGCGCAAGCGCGGCGTCCGCGTCGACCGGCCGGAACCCGTTGATTTCTCACAGCCGGTGACAACGCCGGACTTCAGCACAGGCAGCATGTTCGGCTGCATGCCGACGCGCGATATTCTCCTCACCGTGGGCCCGGAAATCCTCGAAGCCACAATGTCTTACCGCTGTCGCTGGTTCGAGTATCTTTGTTACCGGCCGCTCCTGCAGAAGTATTGGGAACAGGATCCCAACTTCCGTCACGAGGCGGCGCCGAAGCCCAGGCTGACTGACAACGACTACCGGCCCGACTATCTTGCCGCCACGATTTCTGTGCAGCAGCGGCTGCAATGGACGGCACAGAAACACTTTGTGACCACCGAGCATGAACCGCTCTTTGATGCCGCGGACGTGCTGCGGATGGGCAAGGACCTGATCGTGCAGCACGGATTTACGACCAACCTCAAGGGCATTGAATGGCTGCGGCGCCATTTCCCGGGCCATCGGGTGCATGCGCTGAACTTCCCCGGCGATCCCTTCCCAATTCACATTGATGCCACCTTCACCCCATTGCGGCCGGGTTTGATTCTGAACAATCCGCAGCGGCGTCTGCCGGACGAACAGCGGGAAATGTTCGCGCGGAACGGCTGGGAGATCGTCGATGCCGCTCGCCCGGCGCACAATGAACCGCCGCCACTGTGCTATTCGTCAATCTGGCTATCGATGAATGTGCTGGTGCTTGACCCCAAAACTGTTTGTGTTGAAAAATCCGAGGTCTATCAAGCGGAACAGATCGACAAACTTGGAATGGAAGTGGTCGAAGTGGATCTGCGTGACGCCTATGCCTTTGGCGGCGGTCTGCACTGCTCCACCGCAGATGTGCTGCGTGAGGGGGATTGTGAAGACTATTTTCCGAACCTGCGCTGACCTGCTTTGTGGCCGCGGCAGCCCTTCATGACAGTTCCTGTTATCCGAACGGAGCTGCCCTGCGCCCGTAATACCTGGTCACCATCGTGACCTTTGCGCCGCCGCCAAATGACTTGGCGCGGCTGCCGCTGAATTCGCTGGACGTCATCGCATTTGACCTCGAAACCACTGGACTCGACACCGACCGCGCCCGTGTGATCGAAATCGGGGCCGTGCGCATTCGGCTGGGGCAGGTGCGCTGTGCCGAGTCGTTTTCCGCACTGGTGGATCCCGGAGTTCCTGTGCCTGCGGCAGCCGCCGCCGTGCACGGCATAACCGACGATGATCTTGCCGGGGCGCGGCGTTACCGCACGGTGTTCTCTGAATTTGAAGAGTGGGCCGGAGCGACCCTTTTCATTGGATTCGGGTCGGATTTCGACCTCGCTGTGCTTAAGGCCGAACATTCGCGGTCTGGCCTGTACTGGTCGCCGCCGCGGGTTCTTGATTTGATGCGGCTGGTGCCGCTGACTTCGGTCCGACTGCCGAACTACGGTCTCGAAACGGTGGCCGGCAAACTCGGCGTGCAGACTGCAAACCGTCACCGCGCCCTGTCGGACGCCGTCATGACCGCCGAAGTCTTTCTGGCCTTGATTCCCTTGCTGCGGGAAATCGGCGTCAATTCGTTCGCCGAAGCAGAGCGCGCTTCCAGCAAATCTTCAGTGATCGCGCAGCCGCTGCGCCGGGAAGCTGCGCCCGAACCCGCGGATCTGGCAAACCTCGACAGCTTTCCCTTTCGCCGCTGCGTCCTCGATATCATGTCGGCCCCTCCGGAGGTCACCGATGCTCGGGCGAGCCTGTCTGCCGCCATCGCCCGTATGGTTGAAAAACGGATATCTTCCTTGTTTGTCCGCAGCCCGGACGGCGTCGCAAACGGGATTATCACCGACACCGACATCCTTCGCGCAGTCGATCGCAAAGGCAGTGCTGCTCTCGACAAATCCGTGAATGAATTCTGTTCCCGTCCGCTGCTGACGGTCGCCGGTGATGAGTTTGTTTACAGAGCCATTGTGGAAATGGCGACAAAACGGATCAGCCATCTCGGCGTCGTTGACGGTGACGGCCGGCTGGTGGGGGCAGCCACCGCCCACGACGTTTTCAGCAGCCGCGGTTTGGACGCGGTGTCCCTCGGGCGCGGCATTCATTCGGCGGCCTCGCCGGCGGAGCTCGGACGTATCTGGGGGGATCTGTCAACCGTGGCCAAGGCTCTCGCGCGGGAAGCTGTTGACGCGCGCGACATAAGCGCAATTGTCTCCAGAGAGCTGCGGGCGTTGACACAGCGGGCGTGCGAACTTGCGGAAGAAGAGCTCGGTCCTCCGCCGCTCCCCTATTGCATGTTTGTGCTCGGTTCAGCGGGCCGCGGCGAGAGCCTGTTGGCAATGGATCAGGACAACGCGATTCTCTATGCCGACGACCCAAATGGAACAGCTGGCGCCTGGTTCGCCGATCTTGGTTCGCGGGCTGCGGCAACTCTTGACGCCGCAGGTGTCCGTTTTTGCGATGGCGGCGTTATGGGGTCCAACGCGGAATGGCGGCGGGACGCGCAGAGCTGGCGACGGGAGATTGGCCGCTGGCTGAGCAGAACCAGCCCTGAAGACATCCTGCATGCCGATATCTTCTTCGATTCGATGTGTGTTCACGGCGATTGCCGGCTCGCGGAGCTGTTGCACAGGGAAGCCTCGGAAGCGGCCGCCAAAGCCAGGCCGTTTCTTCGTTTGTTGGCGCAGAGGGCCTGCGAGTTCGACGACCCGACAGGGCTGTTCGGTCGCTGGCGGCTGGATACGAGAGGCCGCATTGATCTCAAGAGGTGCGGAATCATGCCGATCTTTTCCGCGGCCCGCGCCGCCGCGCTGCAGCACGGCATTGTTCACCGGTCAACGCTGCACCGTCTTGGCGCCCTGCGGAAGCTGCGGCCTGAACAGGCGGCAACCTGTGATGACCTGGCTGACGCGCACGGAATATTGCTGGCGGAGGTTCTGAAACAGCAGCTGCGCGATATGGATTCCGGAGTGGCGTTATCAAACAGTGTTGCGCCGTCCGAACTTGGCAGCGTCGCGACTGAAAAGCTCAAATGGGCGCTTGGCCGTGTCCCCCAGGTCGCTGCCCTGCTCGGCGTCCCGGCGTTCTGACGGCGCGGCTCATCCTCCGGCAGGCGGCGCCCCAATGGCATTTCCTTAACGATTCGGCGTCATTTCCTTAAGGGGGCGCGCCATTTCCGGAGCGGCTTCGCCCCTTTTCCGGCAAGGTTCGGTTTCAGGTCACGCGGTCTGGTGTCGTCTCCGCTGCCACTTTCCGACGGGTTTTTGGGACCGGCGCGGGAATGACCGTCCCGGCCGCAGCCGCGCCCGGGCCGCGAGGACCGAGTTCGCCACGCGGCTCACGGCGTCGGCCAGCGCCGACGTCTGCGTCAGGATCAGCTCCTCGAGACTGCCGGCCAGCATGGCCAGCGCGTTTGTGAAGTTCGTCCGCATCTTCGGCAGATCGCCTTCGTGCGCTTCGTCCAGCGCGGCGTCTCCGCGGTTCGTGAACAGGCGCGCCATGGCGATCAGGTTGAAGTGGGCGTAGAGCTCCTGGCGGACGCCGCGCTCGCTTCTGCCGTGGAACTCCTCCACCGCGAGGGTTGTCTTGGATATCTTGAACAGCTCCTCGATCGACCAGCGCCCGTGATAGAGTTCCGAGAGGTCTTTCCGGCTGTATCGCTCCGTATCGGCGAGGGTCGTGGCGAGCACATAGCGGCTTTCTCCGATGTCGTATCGGACCAGGCGCAGGACAATCGGGGAGGACGGCTCCGGGATGCCCGCGGCCTTCAGCCTGCGCAGGGCGTTTTTGCCCGGGGTGATCCTGACGAGGGCGTCGTCGCGGTCCCCGTCGCGGAACCTGTCGAACCCGGCTGCGGAGTTGCGCTGGATGCGGAACACCGGGTGCAGTCCCCGCGCCGTCATGTCGCGGAGCAGGACGAAGGAGAAGTATCCGCGGTCGAAGACGACGACGTCGCCGGGCGAGAGGGCGCCGAGATGGGCGCGCGCGGCGGCGCGCTCGTCGGCGCCGGACGTGAGGGTGAAGTCGACCGGCATGCGGCTGTCGAGGCGGTAAAGACAGGACAGCAGCCCCTGCGGATAGTGGGCGCCGCCGCTCGGGAGCGGGTATCCGGCCTCGGCGAGCGGCCGCGGCAGGTTGATCTTGGAGCCGTCGACGGCGAAGGTCCGGCGCCCGTTCCAGTCCGGGCCGTGGGTGTCGTGGGCGAGGATCTCGCGGTGCGGGTCGCGGAACACGTCCTCGTGCACGCGGGCCCGGGCCTTGGCGATCGAGGAGATGGCCACCGGCTCCGGCTGCGGCAGCGCGACGCCGAGGCGGCGGCACTGGTCCCACAGCTCGGCGGTCACGGTTGTGTAGCCTTTCCGACCGCGCGACAGTGCCAGGCGGAACACGAAAAGCATAATAATCAGGGTGTTAAGCGTCCGCCGCCGCTTTATCCATGTCTCGTCGCGGCGCGCGGCGATGTCGGCGGCCGCGTCGGCGATCCGGGACCACATCGCGGCGAAGCCGTGGTCAAAGGCGGCGGGAGAGCGGCGTTTCGGCCGCGGCCCGGGTGTCGTCTCCCCCTTCAGGACCGCGCGGAACTCCGGGTCCAGCGGCCGGACCAGAATCTCCTTGGCCGGCTTGGCGCCGCGCCCGCTGCGCTTTCCGGCCGTCATGCCGATCGTCTCCCAGTTGGCGGCCTTGTGGCAGGCGCCGTCGAAGCGGGTCGGGTCGATGAAGGTCTCGCAGAGGGTGAAGTCATAAAAGTGCTGGATAATTTGGGAGGGGCGTGTTTCCGTTGAGTTGAAGAAAACCAAGCCGGCTAAGCGCTGGCTCCAACGGAAGGACACACCCCATGGAGAAGAGATTACCCGGATCGATGCGCACGCGCGAGACCCTTTCGGAATTGATCGAGGGCCGTTTGTCGGCGCCGGACGCCCGCAGCGAGCTGGTGCGTCTGGCGACGCGTCTGATCATCGAGGAGACGCTGGAGGCGGAGAGCCGCGACGCTCTTGGCCGGGATTACTACGAGCGCGGCGGCGATCCCCGCCGCGGCTATCGCAACGGCAACCGCACCGGGCGGATGAAGACCGCCGAAGGGGCGGTGGAATACACGGCTCCGCAGATCGCGGGCGGCGACGAGCCGTTCAGCTCGGAGATCCGTCCGCGGCTGAAGGGCCGGAGCGAGGCGCTGGAGGATCTTGCGGTGGAGATGCTGGCCCGCGGCCTCAGCGTGCGCGACATCGAGGAGGCGTTCCGCAATGACGACGGCTCGCTTCTTCTCTCCCGCACCGCGGTCTCGGAAATCGGTGAGCGGCTGTGGCAGGACTATCAGGAGTTCGCCGTCCGCGATCTTGGCGGCTATGACATCGCCTACCTGTTCGTCGACGGCATCGCGGAGCGGATCCGCCCGGGCCAGCGGCGCGAGCCGGTCCTGGCCGCCTGGGGCATGACCCGCGAAGGAAGAAAGGTTCTTCTCCATCTCATGTCGGGCTCGAAGGAGGACTATGAGACGGTTTCCGCCTTCTTCCAGGACATGCGGGGCCGCGGCCTCGGCGATCCTCTGCTGGCGGTCTGCGACGGCGCGCCCGGCATCATCAAGGCGATCGAGACCTGCTTTCCGCGTTCGGAGCGCCAGCGCTGCCTGTTCCACCGCATGAGCAATCTCGCGGCCAAGGTCTCCAGGGAGGACGCATGGCCCGAGTTCCGCGAACAGGCCCGCGCCGCGTATCAGGCGCCGTCACGGGCCATTGCCCGCGGTCTCGCCGCCGACCTGGCCCGGAAATGGGAGAACGAGTTCCCGACCGCGGTGGCCTGCTTCCAGGATGACTTCGAGGCCTGCATCGCGCATCTGCGGATGCCGGTGAGACACCGCAAGGCGATCCGCACCACCAACCTGCTGGAGCGGCTGTTCGGCGAGGAGCGGAGACGCCTGAAGGTGATCCCCAACGCGTGGGGGGAAAAGGCGGTTCTCAAGCTGATGTTCGCGGCCATGACCCGGGCTTCGGAGAAATGGCGCCCGATCGCGGTGACCGGCTTCGAGCGGCGCCAGCTGGAGCAGGTCAGGAAGGATCTGGACGAGGAATACGAAAAGGCGAACGGGCCGCTCAACAGCCCGAAAACAGAGGCGCGCCTCTCCAAATTATCCAGCACTTTAGGGACTTGACCCTCGCAGAGGACCGGGCGGCAGCCGTGGTTCGCCTCCCAGCGTTCCGCAAGCCCGCGCAGGGCCAGCGCCAGCGCCTTCGACGCCAGATTGTCGACGCGGACCCACGGCAGCACGAGAAAGCGGCTGTTCGACACCGCAAGGTGCAGGCGGCGGCCGCGGTCAGCCTCGCTCCAGCCGATCCATTCGTCCCTCGCCGGCAGCTCCCGCGCCGCCGCCTCGAACAGCAGAACGGCCAGCGGCCGCCCGCTCCGGTCGCGGACGAACCAGCGGATGTGCGGGCCGAAGGGCCGCGGACAGCCGAGATAATGATAGCGGTCCACGAGCGCTTTCCACAGGGCGGCGTCCTCCGGCGACGCCGCCTCCTCCAGGGCCAGGGGCTCCAGGGCCGCGAGACCGCAGGCGATCTCCGGCTGCGGGTCGGACGCCCGCACATGGACAATCGGCCCGGGCGGCTGTTTCGCGGCCGTGCCGCGCTTCTCCGGCAGGGTCAGGATCCCGCACTCCTCAAGGCGCTCGAGAACACGCAGGCACGCAGAGACGCGGTATTCACCTTTCGGCGTTGTCCAGCCCAGGTGCTCGCAGATGGTCTTCGACAGCTCGTTGCGGCTGTCGTTCGGGAGCATCGCGACGGTCTCTGCGATGTCGGCGATCTGGCGCCGTGTGAAACGCCGGCCGAAAAAAGTGGTGGACTTGAGGGCCTCGATTCGCGGGTCCATGGCTGCGCTCCCGGCGGGACAGTCTGATTCGCGCCTAACATGCAGCGGCGGTGTAGCCGTGTCAACCCCGGAAGCCGGAAAAAAGGAGCGGACGGAAAAAGAGCGTGGAATCAGATGACTGCCGCCGCGGACAGAACGGCGTCAAAATCATGCCGGCCTAATGAAATGCCATTGGGCGGCGCCCCGCCGGCGGCGGTCCGCCGGGCGATATAGTTTTCAATGCGGCCGACGGCGACCTCGGCGTGCGGCGGCGGGCTGTGGGCCGCCAGCGCCGATTTCCAAATCGCCACGGCGCGCTCGGTTGATGTCTTTCCGCCAGCTTCCTGCCAAGAGCCGAAATTGCCCAGATCAGCGACCAGCGGCGGGTAAAACGCGTCACGGTATCGCTGCATTGTGTGTTCGGCGCCGAAAAAATGGCCTCCGGGATTGACCTCTTCAAGCGCGTCCCACCCCAAGCTTCCTTCGTCGTCGCCCGGCGACTGGCAGAGTACTGCGAGCGTCTGCAAGGCCTCCACATCATTGATGAACTTCTCGTAACCGAAGGTCAGCCCGCCTTCGAGCCAGCCGGCGCCGTGCACGATCAATGTCGCGTTGGCGAGCATTGAACCCCAGAGCGACATATGGGTTTCGCCGGCCGCCTGCATGTCAGCGGCGTTTGACGCCGAGCCGGCGGCTGAGCGCCACGGCATTCCGATGTGACGCTCAAGCTGCCCCGAGCCGAGCGACAGGGAAACATGTTCCGGTGTGCCGAATGCGGGCGCGCCGGACTTCATGTCGACATTTGACGAAAATCCGCCATAGGCGACCGGTGCGCCACGGCATGCGGTCTGCGACAGGGCAATGCATGCCAAAGCTTCGGCATGCTGCAGCACCAGAGCCCCGGCCACCGTCACCGGAGCCATTGCGCCGGCAAGGCAAAACGGCGTGATAACGCACAGTTGCCGGGCGCGGGCGAAATCGACGATGCCCTCCGCCATGGGAATGTCGAGTTGGCGCGGAGAATTGGTGTTGACGATGGTCGTCGCCCACGCGCCGTCGGTGAATTCCTGATCCGTCAGATCGAGCGCAAGGCGAATGATCTCAATACTTTCTTCAACCTGCCGCCGGCCCTGTGAATATAAGAACATCGGTTTGTCACCGATTGTCAGCTGCGACTTGATCATCGCGCAGTGCCGCAGGATTGCCGGAACGTCCTGCGGCTCCGCCGACGGGCTGAATTTGTGAATGACATCAAAGGCCTGCTGCAGTTTCAGCGCCTCTTCATAGTCGCGCAGGGTCCCCGGACGGCGTCCGCGCGGGAGATCATGCGCATTGGGGCTGCCGGCGCCGGCAGTAAACAGCAGAGAGCCGAGCGCGAACATCTGCTCCCGTTCCGGCGACGCCGCGCGCATCCGGGTCGCGCGCGGCGCGCTGGTGAGGCACGCCGCAATGATGTCACGGCCAATCCGGACCGAAAAATTGTCCTCGTCGACAATTGCTCCCGCCGCAGCGAACAGGAGCCGGGCTTCCGGGAGCAGAATTCGCATTCCGAGCTCTTCAAGAACCCGCAGTGCGGTTTCGTGGATCTTGTTGACTGCGTCGTCTGAAAACGCCGTCTGCGGCACGAAAGGATGGCTGAGCCGCCGATACGCCCACGAGCGCGGCGGCTCCTTGCGCAAGCTTTCGATTCTGCTCCTGCCGCGACGGGTCATCCGGCGCTGCCTCCGGCTCCACAATCGAAACTCTTCGCGTTTTCTCCGCCATTGGTCATCGTTTTGCGCAATGGCTGCACATCATTTGGCACAGTCGAACAGGGCATTTGTCGGTTCCGAAAACCCGCCAAATCTGTTAGCCCACAGCTGTCGATGCCGCAACGAAAGACCCCAAATGTCAATCCTCCGCAAGCCACTGGCCGGACACGGTAAAATTCACGACACAACGCCGGACAATGCTGGCTGGAGCTATGTCGGATTCGCCGCGTACCGTCTTGCGCCCGGCGAAACCGCGGCCGAGCCCGCCTCCGAAACCGAAACCATTCTGGTCTTGATTGAAGGCAAAGCGGCAATCTCTGCCGGCGGCCGGAATTTCGGCGAATGCGGGGACAGGATGGACGTCTTTGAGAAAACGCCGCCGCACGCCGTGTACTCGCCCGCGAATACCGGCTGGTCGGCGGCCGCGGCAACACACTGCACCCTCGCCGTCTGCCGCGCGCCGGGAAAGCGGACCGGCAGATCACCGCAGGTCATTGGGCCTGAGGGCGTTCAGTTCATGGAGCGCGGCGTGGGAACGAACCGTCGGCTGATCAACAATATCGCGATGGAAGATCAGCCTGTCGCGGACTCACTGCTGGTCACCGAGGTGTTCACGCCGCAGGGGCACTGGTCATCATACCCTCCGCACCGCCACGACGAGGATGACTTTCCCCGCATCACCTATCTGGAAGAGACGTATTATCACCGGCTGAACCCGGCACATGGATTCGGCATCCAGCGCGTCTTCACCGAAGACGGCTCACTCGACGAAACAGTCACTGTGCACGACCATGATGTGGTGCTGGTGCCCAGGGGACACCACCCCTGCGGCGCGCCTTTCGGCTACGAAATGTACTATCTGAATGTCATGGCCGGTCCGTTGCGCAGCTGGCGCTTCGCAAGCCACCCAGACCATGAATGGCTGTACGAATTCACGCCCGGCGACTGACCTCCGGCAGCGGGCTTCTATTCAGAGCTGCGCTTCTTCACCGGCGCCCAGATGGCCTTGTTGGTGAGATAGAGCAGCACGGTCAACAGGGCGAGAAGCAGCGCCGCGACAAAACCCATCTGTTTGCGGGCCATCATTTTCGGTTCTGCCGCCCACATCAGGAACGAAGCCACGTCCATTGACAAGGCGTGAGCCGAATTGTCCGACCCGTCAGGGTATTCGACAATCTCATCTGGGAGCGGCGGCGCCATGGAAATCCAGCCGCCGGGAAACGCCGTGTTCTCATACAGCAGCACACCGGCTTCTTCGCGCTCTTCCCCGGTGTAGCCAACAAGCAGCCCGGCAATATATTCCGGTCCGCCTCCGCTGCGGACCAGCTGCGACAATCCTGTGCCGAACGGCCCGCTGAACGCAACCCGCGCCTTCGCCATCAGTGACAGGTCCGGTGCTGCCACCGAGTCATTGGCAGGGAAATTGTCAACCGGCTTTGCCACCCGGAAATCTTCAATCTCCGGATCATAGATGTCAAACTGCGCTGCGAACGCCTTCACCGCGGTTTCGCTCAGGCCGACACCGCCTTCGTCACCGAGTGTCCTAAACGGCACAAACTGAAGCCCGTGACACGCGGCGCACACCTCTTGGTAAACCAGCAGCCCGCGCTGCAGCTGCTCTTGATCGTACCTTCCAAACGGCCCTTCGAATGAGAAGCTGACATCCTCAACATGCCCGCCGCCCCCTGCGGCAAACACGGTTCCGGCGCCGAACAGCAGCGCAACGGCGGCTGCGGCGGCCTTTGCCCCGATCATGAGGCCGTTCCGAAGCCGGATCATTCCGGCTGCCCTTCGGCGGCTTCCGCCGGCGGATGCAGGCGATCAAAATCCTCCTCAATGGTCATCGGGCGCGGGTCCGGTTTTTCCAGCACTCCCAGCAGCGGAAGAACAATCAGAAAATAAAGGAACCAATACGCGGCCCCCGCCAGCGAAATTATGGCGTAGATGCCTTCCGCAGGCTGGCTGCCGGCCCACGTCAACACGACAAAATCGATGACCAGAAGCACAAACCACCATTTCAACATCGGCCGATAGCGGCCGGAACGGACGGACGAGCTGTCCAGCCACGGCGCAAGCGCCATCACCAGCATAGAACCGAACATGGCCATCACGCCGAAGAATTTCGCGTCGATGATGCCGCCGGTGATGAAACTGGCCAACTGCACAATCCACACATCGGAGGTGAATGCCCTGAGAATGGCATAGTACGGCAGGAAGTACCACTCGGGGACAATGTGCTCCGGCGTGGCCAGCGGGTTGGCCTGCATGTAGTTGTCTGGATGGCCGAGATAGTTCGGCATCATCCCGACGATCAGGAAGAACACGACCAAAATCAGCGACAGAGCGAACAAATCCTTGATCACAAAATACGGCCAGAACGGGAGTGTGTCGCGGTTCGCTTCCTCGCGTGAGGTCCGGCGGACCTCAACGCCGGATGGATTGTTGTTGCCGGTGGTATGGAAACCCCAGACGTGGACGATCACTAGGCCGGCGATCACAAACGGCAGCAGATAGTGCAGTGAGAAAAACCTGTTGAGTGTGGGATTGTCGACAGCGGGTCCGCCCAGCAGCCAGGTCTGCAGAGACTCTCCAATGCCGGGTATTGCACCAAACAGACCGGTGATCACTGTCGCGCCCCAAAACGACATTTGTCCCCAGGGGAGCACATAGCCCATGAATGCGGTCGCCATCATCGCCACGTAGATCAGCATTCCGATGATCCAAGTGACTTCGCGCGGCGCCTTGTACGAGCCGTAGTAAAGGCTGCGGAACATGTGGATGTAGACTGCGAAAAAGAACAGAGACGCGCCGTTTGCATGCAGGTAGCGCATCGCCCAGCCGCCGTTCACATTGCGCATGATGTGTTCGATGCTGGCAAATGCCATATCCGCATGCGGCGTGTAGTGCATTGCCAAGACAATCCCGGTGACAATCTGAAGCGCAAGGCAGAACATCAGAACGATGCCCCAGATCCACCACCAGTTCAGGTTCTTCGGCGTGGGGATCATCAGCGCGTCGTGGATCAGCGACAGGATAGGCAGCCGCTTGTGCAGCCAGCGGGCCGGGCGGGACTCGGGTCTGTAGCTGTCGTGCGGAATTCCGGACATGGCGATCTATCCTTAACCGAGCTTGATTGTGTGTTCGTTCACAAACACAGCTTTCGGCACTTCCAGATTTTCGGGCGCCGGGCCTTTTCGGATGCGGCCTGACATGTCGTAGTGTGAGCCATGGCACGGACAAAACCATCCATGGTATTCACCGGCGTCGCCCAGAGGGACGCAGCCAAGATGGGTGCAGACACCAATCATCACCAGCCACTCGCCGGCTTCGTCTATCGATCTGTTCTCATCGGCCGCAGAGGTGTCGTCACCGAGATTGCCGTTGCGGGCCAGCGGATCGATAAAATCGGCCGGCTGAGCGTCCCGCGCCGAGGCAATTTCCGCTTCGGTGCGGCGGCGGATGAAGACGGGCTTGCCAAGCCATTTGACTGTCAGCTGCGTGCCGGGCTCGACTCCCGAAACATCAACTTCGATTGAAGCGAGCGCCTGCACGTCCGCGCTTGGATTCATTTGGTCGATCAGGGGCCAGACCGCGGCGCCTCCTGCGACAAGTCCGGTCGCTCCGGTTGCGTAATACAGAAAATCTCGGCGCGTTCCTTGACGAGAATCGGCTTGAGACAAGGTGCGCTCTCCTATTCGCTGCCCGGTGACGGGGCTCTGTGCTGTGCCGCGCCGACCGTCCCAGGTCAGCAGGGGGGACAACTATATGTGAATATCAGCTTCGTCTAGCACCAACGGCGACACAGACGTTGTCACTTGAACAATGTTTTTTCAGGCAATTTGCCACAAGAGAGTCACTCTTCCGGCGGATATCTCGGCGGGCTGAAACATGTGCCCTGCCCCGCACGGAGTGCGGCGCTGCGCACACCCGGCGGCGATCAATGAATTGGAGTTCTGCCGATTTCCGGCTTTCCCCGCCGGCCGGGCCAATGCGAAAAAATTCCGCCTGCTGGAGGTTCCCTTTATGAGACTGTATGCGAAAGGCGTTGCAGCAGGGCGGCCTATGTCGAACACGCTTTTTGTTTCATTGACCAGCGCGCGCCCAGCCGATTCCGATCATCCGTTTGCCCGTTTTCCTGACCGGCCGGATATTTCTTATGCGGGTTTTTTTGCCGCGGCCAGGCAGGCCGCGGGAGTGCTGACCAAAAACGGCGTTCATCCGGGCGACCGGGTCGCTGTGCAGGCGGACAAATCCATATCCGTCTTGTCAGCCTATCTCGGGACAGTCGGCGGCGGCGGCGTGTTTTTGCCTCTCAACACCGCCTACACCGACAGTGAGGTCCAGTATTTTTTAGATGACGCGCGGCCGACGGTTCTCGTCTGCGATCCCGGACGGGCGGAATCGCTCGGGCCGCTGGCCAAATCAGCCGGGGTGCGGCGGGTTTTCACTCTTGATCAGGATGGCGACGGTTCATTCAAAGATTTGATCGACCGCTCGGAACCGGCGCAGCCCACTGCAAGGCGCGGCCAGGACCCGGCGGCAATCCTCTACACCTCCGGCACCACGGGAAAGCCGAAGGGCGCGGTGCTTTCGCACGGCGCGCTGGTATCCAACGCCCGCGCCCTTAAGGAGATTTGGCGGTTCAGCTCTCAGGACCGGCTCATTCACACGCTCCCGCTGCACCATTTGCACGGGCTGTTTGTCGCTTCCAACGTTGCCTTGATGGCTGGCTGCAGCCTGATCTTCCTGCGGCGGTTCGATGTTGATGCGGTTTTGGATTCACTTCGCGTCGCCACCGCGATGATGGCCATTCCAACCTATTATGTTCGGCTGCTGCAGAGCCCCCTGCTGAGTGCGGAAACAGCGTCGAACATGCGGCTGTTCGTATCCGGATCGGCGCCGCTTGCCGCTTCCACCCACCGTGAATGGACCCGCCGCACGGGACACGAGATTCTTGAGCGCTACGGGATGACGGAAGCCAACATCATCTGTTCGATTCCCTACGAAGGCCCGCGCAGACCCGGCGCGGTGGGAAATCCGCTGACGGGCGTCGATCTGCGCATCCGCGGCCTCGAAAGCGGTCGGATTCGCAATGATGGCGAATTGGGGATGCTCGAAATCCGCAGCCCGGGGCTATTCACCGGATACTGGAAGATGCCGGATCGAACCAAACAGGAATTCACCGATGACGGATACTTTGTGACCGGTGACATCGGCCGCATAGGCAGTGACGGGTTCGTGTCGATCGGAGGCCGCGCCAAAGACCTGGTGATTTCCGGAGGCGTGAACATATACCCGAAAGAAATCGAGGATGCGATCAACCAAACCCCCGGAGCGGAAGAATGCGCTGTGGTCGGGGTGCCGCATCCGGACTTCGGCGAAGGCGTGATTGCAATCATTGTGCCGCGTGACGGAGCCGCGCTGTCGCCGGAAACGGTCAAACGCCAGCTTGACGAGAGGCTCGCCCGATTCAAACACCCGAAACACATTGAGCTTCGCGGCTCACTGCCGCGCAACACTATGGGCAAGGTTCAAAAGGCGGCCCTGAGAGAAGAATTCTCAGATTTGTTTTCGCAATAGATTCCCGGTCCGCAGGGCTTCCGGGGCAGAGAAATGACGCCTGTGGGCGGCGCGGTAATCAGACGCGGGTCTCAGTGTCCGGCTTCCACACCGCGTTCAGCACGGCGCCGCGTGCAGCCTGCCGCCGTCACTGCTGGAAAACCGAGCCCTCAGCAATGTGCCCTCCGGCTGGTTCCGGTCAAACACAGCCTGGGCAAATTGGCCGGTCCTGCCGATGCGGGGAGACTCCATCAGGACGTCGCCGCTTCCGCCGACGCAGGATTCGAGAAACGCGCTGACGCGCTCTGCGCCGAGATCGCGCAGCCTGGCCGCGCGCCGCCTTATCAAGGCCCCGTCAACCTGCGGCATGCGCGCCGCGGGCGTTCCCGCCCGGCGGCTATAGGGAAATACATGCAGCCAGGTGAGGCCGCACTCCTTCACAACACTGAGTGTGTTTTCGAACATTGCATCCGTCTCCGTCGGAAACCCGGCGATCAGATCTGCCCCCAGCGCCGTGTCCGGCCGCCGCAACCGGACCCGCTGACACAGGCGAACGATGTCATCACGGAGATGGCGGCGCTTCATGCGTTTCAGTATCATGTCATCGCCGGACTGGACTGACAGGTGCAGGTGCGGCGTGAACCTTTCTTCGGACGCCAGGACCTCCAGAAACTCGTCGTCAAGCTCAACCGGATCGACAGATGAAACTCTGAGTCTCGGCAGCTCCGGGACGCGCATGAGTATGGTCTTGACGAGGCTGCCGAGTCTGCGCTCACCTGCCAGGTCTTCGCCCCACGCTGTGATATCGACGCCGGACAGCACGATTTCCTTGTAGCCGCCTTCAGCCAGTTTTCGCACCTGCGCCACGACCTCACTTGCCGGCACCGACCGGGAATTGCCTCTGCCAAACGGTATGATGCAGAAGGTGCACCGGTGATCGCAGCCATTCTGCACCTGGATGTGGGCGCGGCTGCGCGACCCAAATCCGGCAATCAGCCGGTTTGCGCGGCGCGCTTTCATGACATCGGTCACCAAAGGCGATCCTGCTCGGCCAGCCGAGATGTCAGCCCATGCGCCCGGGTCCAGCTTGCGGCTGTTGCCAAGCACAACATCCACCTCCTTCATGGCATCGAAGTCGGCGGGCTCAATCTGGGCGGCGCAGCCGGTGGCAACCAATGTAGCGTCCGGGTTTTCACGCCGGAGCCTGCGGATGGCCTGCCGTGATTTTCGAACCGCTTCCGCCGTCACTGCGCAGGTGTTGACGACAACCGCATCAATCCCCGCCTCGCGCGACAACTCCCGCATCGCCACCGTCTCATAGGCATTGAGGCGGCAGCCCAACGATGCGGCGGCGGCGGGCGCCTCAGTCATGTCATCTCATCCCATCCCTCGGAGAGCGTGCCTTCAAACACTTCACGCGTTGGACCTGATTTCCAAACGCCGTCGTTCCGCCAGTCAATCGTCAGCGCGCCTCCGTCGGTCTGCACTGTGGCCGATCTGTTGGCGAGACCGCGCCGCGCCGCGCCGACCAAAGCGGCGCAGGCGCCGGACCCGGAAGCAAGCGTCACACCGACGCCGCGCTCCCAAATCCGCAGACGAAGCCGTTCAGGCGAAACAACCGTCACAAACTCGACATTTGTCCGCTCCGGAAACAGGGGGTGACGCTCAACTTCGGGGCCAGCTGTTTCAAGCGGGACAGTTTCGGCATCCGGCACAAAAAACACGCAATGCGGATTGCCCAGCCCGAGAGCGCAGGGTTCACCGTCAATCGGCAGCCGCAGCGAGTCCATTTCGACGGCCAAAGGAATGTCACTCCATTCAAATGCCGGCGACCCCATATTCACCCGGGTATGGCCTCCGCCCGCATCCTCGCACAGCAGCAGCCCCTGCCCGGTTTTGAGAGTCACCCGACTGCGTCCGGTCTCGTCCATGATCAGCCGGGCAACGCACCGTGTGGCATTGCCGCAGGTGGCGGATACTGAACCATCCACGTTCCAGAACACAAGCCGCGCGTCGGCTTCGCCTGATGCCCGGATCTCCGCAAGCTGGTCAAAACCGACACCGCGCCGACGGTCTCCAAGCCGCCGCGCCACTTTGCCGAGGTCTCTGTCAGCGCCGTCCCGGGCGTCGACAATGACAAAGTCGTTGCCCAGCCCGTGCATCTTTCTGAATTTCATTGCGGAACATTTCTGCAACCGGGTGGCTGGCAATAACGAATTTTCGATTGCTTGGCCATTGGCAAACCCGTAATAGCTACTGCCGCTTCGGTTCGGTGTTCTCGAAAGCCGGAGCTGATTGGGTGGGCCCGTAGCTCAGTTGGTAGAGCAGCTGACTTTTAATCAGTAGGTCACAGGTTCGAATCCTGTCGGGCTCACCAACATAACTCACTGAAAGCAATAAGTAAGTTGAGAACGCCTTTCAGGTCATATGATCGCATCCTCCAGATTGGTAAACACTTGGGGTATTCTTTTCTGACGTGAAAGGCGGCGTTTTGACGTGTTTCCTGTACCGGTCCGGGCCGTTCATGGCCGTTCGGACAGGCCGTGGAGGCGCGTGGCTTGTCGGCTGGTGCCGTGAATTGCCGTGCCGGAAGTCGGATTTGAGGCTCGCCCACATCGCCGCCAGGGCCCGTCACCCGAAACCGTTACCGCCTCCCACCTCTGGGCAAGGCGGGCAACGGTGTTGTTTTTCGGTTTGGATTGCTGGGGATTTCCCGGGTTATTTCGCTCGGTTTAGGACGATTCTTCCCGCATTGCGCCGATCTGACCGGTGTGGACCGGGACTTGTCTGCCGTTTCAGGATGTCAATTCAGCCCTTGACGTCGCCATCGCCGCCCGGCCGCATGCGCCGGACGGTGGGATCCTGCGTTTCGAGCATTCCGGCGGCCAGGTCTCCGGCGTGGTCGGCGTCATATCCGCAGAAGACGGTTCTGAACCGGAAACCTTCGATCCGCGCCGGCATCTTGCCGGTGGCCCCGGCGGTGGAGATGACGATGTCGGTCCGTGCCGTCTTGAGGAGGGTCCATGCCGAGAGTGCGTCGATGGCTCCCTTTACGGGGAGAGCGGTTTCGGGGGCTGTCTGTCGGACGATCCGGAAGCCGCCCCCGGCCTTTCGGCTTCCCGGCGCCATGGCCCTGAAGGGCCTGTCGGGGCAGTTTCCGGCCAGTTCGGCTACGGATTTCTTCCGTCCCGGCCGCGGCAGGTGAAGACTGCGTTGGCGCGGTTGTCGGCGCCGACGATGCCGATGCATCTGCAGCGTTCGATCAGGCCCGGATCGAGCCCCCGGTCCTGGTGGAGGCAGCGGCGCGCCTACATCCATGCCCGGTCCTCGGAGAGGCCCGGGTTTCCGTCTTCGTCGCATGGGTTGCGGACGGTGAGCCCTTCGAGACGCCGGAGGGCCTGGAGGAAGCTGCGCCGCTCAGCATGGATGACCAGATCGATTGCGCCGTTGCGTCCCGCGAAATGATCGAAAAAGCCAGCCTAGTTGATGCTGATCACGAATCCCAGGCGATTCCAGTGGGCCTCGTCGGGCGGAAGGCGCACCGCCTTCCACCACCACTTCCCGATGGAGCGGATCCGAGATCTCAGGGGCTGACGGGCAGGCCAGGCAGCAGAAGGAACTCTGCCGGCAATCATCACGAGTACTACTATATTGCCATCACATCTTGTTATGCTTGACTGACGCTACTAATTTGCACCTTACAGACATTTGCAGGTAAACTATCAACAGTTTATCGATTCGAAACTAGATCGTGATTTGGGATGTCTTCTATCCTTCGTTGTTACGTCTATGGCAATGACAAACATTGGGAAGCAATCTGCGTTGATCTCGATATCGCAACGTTTGCGCGTTCAATGGATGAGGCTAAGCAGGAACTAACTTCCTGTATAGAAATGTACTTTGAAAGCCTTGAAGAACTTTCATCTGAAGAACGTTTGTCCTTTCTGAAACGCCGGTCTCCGTGGCACCTCCGCATGAAATTTGCGGTTATGGCATGGCTGACAAAACTTCGTGGCAACGTACTGTCTAAACTGCCGCCTCGTGCAGCCTGCTTTGAAACCAGCAACCCCTCGCCTTTGCCCGTGTAGCGTTCCTGTTTGCCAGCGCCGTATGGGTGCCTCTCACAGCTGCCTATTATAAAATCCCCAATTCCTGAATGCTGGAGGCGGGAATTTGCTTTGGCATTGACACCAATTAGCGGAACAGTCGTTTGGGAAGGCCCGATTGGCGTGTGATACTTTGCAATGTGCCCGTTGGAACGTCTTGGCCGTCGGCACCAGAAACCGTAACTAGCCGAGTTGCCCCATCAACAGTTCCTTTGAACTGACGGTGACTACCTTTCTTCCGATCACAACAAAAGCCGTGTTTTTTTGAGGATACTAATTAGTGCTTGCCAGAAAATCCAATAACATGTTGACTTAACTTGATAAAGTGTGCTATTTCGGGTGCGAAGATTTCGGCTGGAAGGCCGTTTTCGACCCTTTCTGGCCCGATCCGGGCTGATTTGCGCAATTCTTCGGGGGCAGTCATGAGACAGGTTCGCAATCCGCAGATGAAACTCGGCGAGATCTGCATCGAGGACATCGAGCTGGACCTGAAGTCCAGGGACGACATCCCGGCTCTGCTTCTGGGCCTTCAGCATCTCTACGCCGACGGGCATTTCCGTTCCCGGCTGTTCGCGCTTCTGGAGGAGCACATTCTTCCCGGGACCGACAGGACCGTGGGCCGTCCGGGCATGGAGATGTGGAGGATCCTTGTGATGGGCGTGGTCAAGCAGGGTCTGGGCTGCGATTTCGACCGGCTCCATGAGCTGGTGAACCAGCACATGACGCTGCGCCAGTTCCTTGGCCACGCGGAGGTATGGGACAAGCATCGCTACAAGTGCCAGACGCTGGCGGACAATGTGAGCCTTCTGAGTCCGGAGCTTCTGGCGGCGGTGAACGGTCTGGTGGTGGAGAGCGGCCATGCGGCCGCGGGAAAAAAGCCCGGCGCGCCGCTGGCCGGGCGGTGCGACTCCTTCGTGGCCGAGACCGACGTCCACTATCCGACGGATGTCAGTCTCCTGTGGGACGCGATGCGCTGCCTGCTCCGGGAGACGGGCCGCGCGGCGGAGAAGAGCGGCGCCGGCGGCTGGCGCCAGTGGAAACACCTGTCGCGCTCGGTCCGGCGGCTGTTCCACAGGGTGCGGGCGACGCGGCGGGCGCGTCCTGAGCATGTGGAGGCGTATCTCGCGCTCTGCCTCGAGCTTGCCGCGCGCGCGGAGGCGGACCTTGCGGATCTGGCCGCACACGGAGCGAAGGCCTGGGAGATCGTGGAGATCGAAGGCTATATCGCGCATGCGAAGCGTCAGATCGACCAGATCGACCGCCGTCTTCTCAAGGGTGAGACGATCCCGCACGGGGAGAAGGTGTTCTCGATCTTCGAGCCGCACACGCGCTGGATCTCGAAGGGCAAGGCGGGGTGTCCGGTGGAGCTTGGGGTTCCGGTCTGCATCCTCGAGGACCGGCACGGCTTCGTCCTTCACCACGAGGTCATGTGGGAGGGCAGTGACGTGGACTATGCCGTGCCGATGGTCGAGGCCGCCCAGGCGCGGTTTCCCGACCTCCGCGCGGCGAGCTTCGACCGCGGCTTTCACAGCCCCGGCAACCGTGTGCGTCTTGACGCGCTGCTCGACAACAACGCGCTGCCGAAGAAGGGTTATCTCAACAGGGAAGACCAGAAGCGCGAGCGGGACGGTGCGTTCGCCGCGCTGCGCCGTCAGCATCCGGCGGTTGAATCGGCGATCAACAACCTCGGGCACCGCGGCCTTGACCGGGTTCGGGCCCGGGGAGCGGACGGATTCGCCCGCATGGCGGCTCTCTCGGCGCTTGCTCTCAACATCCACCGCATCGGACTTCTGCTGCGCCGGAAGGCGGGGAGGAAGACACGGCGGCGACGCGCCGCCTGACGGCGCCTCCAGACCCCCTTCGCCAATAACCCGCCCGGAGCGGGAACGGCTCCCCGTGCGCTGTTGTCAAAACCGGCCAAAAAATCACGGCTCCGGCGGCGGAAATCCCGCCATTCGAGGCGCGCGGACATCCCGGAGCAGGGAAATCACCGCGCCATGGCGCCCGGATCTGTTGACAGCCGCCGCCCGATATCGCCAAAAACGGGGGGTTCTCTGACGGACACTAATTACTTTTCTAACCTTTATGACTAACTCCAATCTATATCGTAAGGGATATGCCCGAAAGTTGGTGACGAGTCAGAAAGGGCGGCATTTCAAGTCCAATATCGATGCTCTTTGCAGCCGCAACTAGGGCCGAGCAAGCGTCGTTTGCGGACATGCCTTGATGAGGCCGGGCATTCTGCCGTCGCTCACGCGCCAGGCGATGCTCTTCATCAGTTCGGCATGCGGTGTCCCGCCGAAACAGTTGGACAGGCTGCAGCCGGCTGCCTCGTTTTGCCCCGCGTTCAGGAGTTTGTGGACGCGTTTCACCGCGTCGTTCGCGCTCCGCTCCGACCGGCAATGGCTGCGCCCTCTCTCCGGGTTCTGAGACCCCCGGCGCCGGCCGAAAAACCTCATATGTGTCTGAGCAGGCACAACACATTGCGTATTATCATTTGCCTGACGCCGCGATCCAGTGACGTGTTTGAGTCCCAATAAGTGCCTATTATACAATAGTAGGTATCAGTATTGCGGAGCACTGCGAAGAGTTAGGCGGACGTGGCAACGTTTCTGTTTAATGCCCATTAGTCAGTAGGTCACAGGTTCGAATCCTGTCGGGCTCACCATTTTCACGCACAGCGTTTCCGCAGACACGGCGCCGCGCAGGGCCGAAGTGTCCCGCCGGCGGCGGCCATGGCCGGGGTTCCTGTCCCGCCGCCCGGCTCGCTGTTCAGTCCGGGCTGATTTTGCGCGCCGCGGCAAACGCCTTGCGCATCAATGACGGCAGCTCGTCTGTTGAAAAGTCAGGCCGGTCAACAAATTCCCCTCTTGCCGGCGCCGCCGACAACGGCAAATCCGCAGTCTTGACGACCAGCTGCAGCTCAAGATGGGTCAGCGTGTGCCGCACCTGCCCCGCCCTGCGCCAGTCGCCCTCACATGGAGGCGGCAGCTGCGATGCCGTTTCCCAGCCGCTTCCCGGCCAGCCAAGCATGCCGCCGAACAGTCCGCCCACGGGTCTGCGCTCCAGCAGCCAGGCGCCGTCGGCGCGCCGCCCGACATAGAGGACGCCCCGCTTCACCTGGCGCAGCGGCCGGGCGCGCCGCCGCGGAAGCTCATTCTGCAGACCGGCGGACAGCCCGGCGCAGTCGCCAGCGATCGGGCAATCCGCACAGGCGGGGCGTTTCGGACGGCAGACGGTTGCGCCAAGGTCCATAAGCGCCTGGGCCCAGTCACCGGACCGGTCCATGGGCACCAGACCGGCGGCAAGGCGGCGCAATTGCGGTTTGGTTTCCGGCAGCGTTCCGCCGACAGCAAACAGCCGCGCCATCACCCGTTCGACATTGCCGTCGATGGCGGCCGCCGGCCGGCCAAAGGCGATTGCCGATATCGCGGCGGCCGTGTAGGGGCCGATTCCGGGCAGACTTTCAAGCGCCTCGGTGTCCTGCGGGAAAGCGCCGCCGAATTCCTCGACCAGCATGCGGGCGCAGCGCAGCATGTTGCGCGCCCTGGCGTAGTAGCCAAGGCCTGCCCAGACCGCCATCACCTCATGATCGCTGGCGGACGCAAGGTCCGCGACCGTCGGCCATCGCCGCACAAATCCGCCGAATCGCCGCTTGACCACGGCGACCGTCGTCTGCTGCAGCAACACTTCGGAAACCCATACTGCATACGGGTCAGGCATCTCACCGGGCTGCCGGGCGCGGGGATGAACGCGCCAGGGAAGATCCCGGCCATGATTGTCATACCAATTCAACAGCCTTTGGTTTATCAACGCGGTGTGGACGCGTGAATCTGTAGACGCCGTCATCGCGGTCTGCCGCATCCAATGAACCGCCATCCTGTACGGGTGAAGCCAAAGTCGTATGAAACCAAAGGATAAGCAAGCGGAACAGGACCGGCACGCGAAAGGGTTCACTCACGCCGCCGCCTTCGTAAAGGGGCGGTTTCGAACCGCAGCCGCCAAACGGGGCTTCGCAACCACCCGCATTCTCACGCACTGGCCGGAAGTCGCGGGCCCCGAGATTGCCGCGATGTCGCAGCCGATGGCGGTGAAATTTGACAAGGCAAAACGCGAGAGCATCCTGACACTTCTCACGACAGGCGCATTCGCGCAGCAGCTGAGCATGAGCGGGCCGGTCATCGTGGAACGGGTGAATGCCGAATTCGGCTACCGGGCTATCGACCGGGTCCGGGTCACCCAATCGTGGAAGGGACATAAGGCCAAACCGGCCGCTGTTCCGCAGCCCGACGCGCGGCAGACAAACCCTCTGGAATCCGCGGACCTGCCGGCGGCGGAAATTGTGAACGAAATCGAGGATGCCGCGCTGCGGAAATCACTTTCTGAACTGGGCCGAAATATTGTTGGCAGGTCCGAACAAAACAAGGGTGAAAACAAATGAAAAGTTTACTCGCGGCTGCGTGGTCAGTTTTAATCTCGTTCCTGGCAACCGCCGCATTTGCCATCCATATCGCCGGTGCCGCCGCTTCGCAGGACGGCCCCGAATATGTCGAGATGACCCTCGGAAATCCGGACGCGAAGGTGGTCTTGACAGAATACGCATCCTTCACCTGCCCGCACTGCGCCACGTTCCACGAGATATCGTACCCGCAGCTCAAAAGGGACTACATAGACACTGGGAAAGTTCTGTTTCGAATCAGGGAGGTCTATCAGTTCCGACCAGGTATCTGGGCGGCGATTCTTGCCCGCTGCGGCGGCCGGGAGCGGTATTTTGGCATCGTCGATCTTTTGTTCAAAAAACAGCAGAGCTGGTCCACGCCTGCGAACGCGGCCGACGTGGTGACGCGCCTGACGGAAATCGGCAAAGCCGCCGGATTAACGCAGGATCAGATCGCGGCATGTTTCACCGACGCCGAAAACGCAGAAATGCTCTACAACGTGTCAGTCAAGAATCAGACCGCAGCCAATGTCACCTCGACGCCGTCATTCACGATCAACGGCAGATTGCACAGCAACATGCCGTATCAGCAACTTGCCGATCTTCTTGACGAAGCCTTGGCGGAGTGACCGTGTCCGCCTGCGAGAACTCTCTCCAGTTGAAGGTCGATCGCCGGCCATTCATTGATCTGCATCCGCACTGGCAGTGATAAGACCCGACTGCGCCATGCCTGCGGCAACCGTGCCGCGTCTTTCTCGGTGGTGACAAGCGTGGCATCAAGGGATGCGGCGGTCGCCGCGAGGCGGCGCAGCAGCTTCTCCCCGGGTCTTTGATGGTCGTCGAGCGGCACCTCTTGCACGATCTGGGCGTCGAGGGCGCGGATTGTGTCAAAAAACTTCGTGGGATGGCCGATCCCGGCAAACGCGACCACACGCATGCCGCTCCAGTCCGCACCGGCCGTCAGCGGATTGAGTGAGGCCCGCGCAACAGGGCAGGCGATAACCCCGCCCCACTTCTTGAGGAACGCATCCTGCGCCTTCTGGCTGCCGACGGCAATCAGCAGGTCGGCGCGCTTCATCCCCGCCGGCGCCGGTTCCCGCAGCGGGCCGGCCGGCAAAACCATTCCATTGCCAAATCCGCGGTCCGCGTCGGCGACGATAACTGAAAAATCATAGGCCAGCGCCGCGTCCTGGTGTCCGTCATCAAGGATGACCACGGAGGCGCCCGCGTCTTTCGCGGCAGCCGCGGCTTCCGCCCGGTCCGGCGCGACCCATGTCGGGGCGATCGCCGCCAGCAGCCGGGGTTCGTCACCAGTGAGAACCGGACTGTCGCGGTTCGGGTCGACCCGAATCAGTCTGTTTGCCTTTCCCCGGTAACCGCGCGACACGAAATGGGGCGACTCGCCCCTGGCCAGCAAGCGTTCGCCAAGCGCGATCGCCAGCGGCGTCTTGCCGGTTCCGCCGACATTGATGTTGCCGATGCAGATGACTGGAATTCCGACAAGGCGGCGCGAACCTGCCGCCACCCGCCGCTTCACGGCGCCCGCATAGACGCATCCCAAAGGCGAAAGAAGCCAGGCGGCCAGGCCCGGCTGGCGATGCCAGAAGGCGGGCTGCCTCATGCCGCCGACAGGGCGGGCGGAAGATGCTCAAGAATGACGGCCGCCGCGCGCTCTGTGACGTGTTTGCCGCCGGCGTGAACCTGCGAAGCGCCTTCTGCCAGACGGGCGGCGTTTTCCGGATTCAACGCATAGCGCACGGCGGCGGCAAGCGCCTCAGGCGTGTCGGCGCGGACGGAAGCGCCGGCATCCGCGAGTTCGCCGAATTCCGTCGCAAAGTTCGCAACATGAGGACCGTGGACAATTGCGGAGCCGAGACGCGCCGGCTCGTAGGGGTTGTGGCCGCCGGCCACGACAAGCGATCCGCCGACAAAGCTGACGGGCGCAACACGGTACCAAATACCGAGTTCCCCCATCGTGTCGGCAATGTAAATCTGATCGGAAAGCCGCGGCAGCACCGCCTCCGAACGAAGAGACACGCGGAAGCCTTGCGACCGAAGCTCGCTGGCGATTCGCTTGCCCCTCTCCGGGTGGCGGGGAGCCACAATCAACAGCCAGCCGCCGTCATTTTTTAAAAGGTCAAGATGCGCCGCGGCGGCGTAGTTCTCTTCGCCCTCATGTGTCGATGCGGCAAGCCACACTCGACGCCCCTGCAGGGCGCCGACAAACTGCCTGCGGGTCTCTTCGTCGCAGGGCAGAGCCGGCGCGTCGCGCTTCAGCGATCCGAGAACCTCCATCCGTTTGTCGGCCAGTCCCAGCTGGCGCAGCTGTGACGCGGTTCTGTCGTCTTGCACCAATGCATGTTCAAAGCGATTCAGGATGGAACGGGCAAAGGCGGGCAGTCTGCGCCAACGGCGAAACGATCCCGCGGACATGCGCGCGTTGATGTAGATCAGCGGCACCTGCCTGCGGTGTGTCTCGCAGATCAGCGCCGGCCAAAGCTCGCTCTCGGTCCAGACCCCGACATCGGGGCGCCAATGGTCGAGAAAACCCTTGACCGCCGGCAGCACATCGTAGGGCACAAACTGGTGGACCGTCCGCGGCGGAATCTGTGTGCGCAGGATCCGCGCCGAGGTGACAGTTCCTGTTGTCAGCAGAAAGGTCAGATCGGGACGTATTTCACCAAGATGCCTGACCAGCGCCAACAGCGAGACAACTTCTCCGACGCTGGCGGAATGAAACCAGACCAGCTTGCCTTCCGGGCGGTCAATGGTTGCCTTGCCGAACCGTTCGCCGATGCGGCTTTCATCTTCCTTGCCGATTTTCAGCCGCCGGCGCAGCACCCGCCGCGCCAGCCATTCCGACCGCGCTGACAGCGCCAGATACGCAGCGAGACCGACAGACCTGTTCATGACCGCACTGCCGAGGCGTCAGCCGCCCAGCTCCTCCGTGATGCCGTCAGCTTTCCTTTCGTCCACCAGACGGCTGAGCCGGGCAATGAAAAAACGCTGCAGCGCGTTGTCAACCGTGCGCTGCGACGCATCTTTCCATGCGTCGTATGCAGACTTGTAATCCGGGAATAGGCCCACGATTTCGACAGCCTCAAGTTCCTTGAATTTACTTCGGGAAGGATCGACGAGCTCCCCGCCAAACACAAGATGCAGCCGTTTCTTCATCTGCCAATTCCTCACAGCTTCGGCGGCGCAAATTATATGCGCCGAGCGGTGTTTCAATCAATTGCCGCACAGCGGATTTTTGCGCATTCAGGAGCCGGCCACCGTCCAGCCCCTCGGTGAGCAGACTCGGCACACGGAACCGCCTGAATGGCCGGGAGTCGTTTGCCGGGATCAGCGACCGCAACACACGTTTGAGATTTCCAGCGATGGTGAATTCAGAGACCGGACCGGTCAATTCACCGTCAGCGACCCAGAAACCGGAGGCGCCGCGGGAATAGTCGCCGGTTGTGGGGTTGATTGTCGAGCCTATCAGCGACGTCACGATCAGGCCTGTTCCCATCTGCGCAATCAGCTCGTCCCGCGTCGCCGCGCCGTCGGGAAGCCTGATATTGGTCACACCCGGCACCGGTGCGGATCCGGTGTCCCGGGTTGCGTTGGCGGTGCTTTCAAGTTCGAGCTTGCGGGCCGTTGCCAGATCGAGGATCCAATCCTGCAGCACGCCGCCCCTGACGATCCGCCGGCGGGCCGTTGGCAGGCCCTCGGCATCAAACGGCCTTGAGGCCTGGCGCCTTGGCAGCAGCGGATCCTCGCACAGATCCAGATTGTCCGACAACACCGCGCTGCCGACCGCGTCCCGCAGCCAGGTCGACCCCCTGGCCACAGCAACGCCGTTGATTGCACTCAGCAAATGCCCGACGAGGCTGCCGGCCACGCGCTCGTCGAACAGCACCGGATAAGCCCCGGTCGGCGGTTTTGCGGGTCCGGCGCGGGCGGCGGCCCGTTCTCCGGCCAGCCTGCCGACGGCGGCCGGTTGCGGCAGGTCTGCGGCAAAAACCCGGCTCTCAAGACAATAATCCACCTCCATCTCAAGGCCGGCGCCGGAAATGGCCGCGCAGGAAACCGAAACGCCGGTCCGTTTGTAACTGCCGGAAAACCCGTTGCTGGCCGCCAGATGGATTTCGCGGCTGCTGCAGCCGGCTTCTGCCGATTCCGACTTCGCCACGCCCTCGACAGCGAGCGCCGCCGCTTCGGCTTCGAGGGCCGTTTCCTTCAGGTCTTCAAGTGCCGGTGGCGGAGACGGGTCCGCCAGTTCGAGACGATCCGCTCCGGTGTCCGCCGCCAGCTGGTCAGGCCGGGCGAGGCCGCAATGCGGATCTTCAGGCGCCGCCCGCGCCATGGCAACAGCTTCTTCGGCCATTGCAGCGAGAGATTCCGGGCGAAGATCGGAACCTGAAACGCAGGCCTGCCTGTGCCCGACAAACACTCTCAGCCCGGCGGCGGCACCTTCCGACCGCTCAACATGCTCCAACTGACCGCAACGGACTTCGACCTCGACAGATCCGCCTTCGGTGACGATGGCATCGGCGCTGTGCGCGCCTTCCCGCTTGGCCGCATGCAGGAGAGCATCGGCGATATCCGCAATTGCCGGCATGTTCGCTGCCAACCTATCTGATCCGGGTGCCGTTCAGAAAAATGCCGTCTTCGCCCGCAAACTCAAACGTGTAGCCCAGACGGTCATCGTCAATCGCTTCGCCCATGGCAGCCAATCCTTTCAAAAACAACTGCATGTCCAACGGAATAAAGCCATTTTCGGCAGCCAGATCCAGTTTTTCACCAATACCCTCGAACTCCAGTTGCAGCTCGCCGAAAGCATGATCGCCGATCGGTTCCGATGTTCCCATCAGCTGGTTGATTTCCCCATGCCCGGTCAGCTTGATGCCAAAAAACTCAAGCCACAGCTCGTGCAGCCAAAAGCTGGCGCGTCCGGGCGCATCAAAACTCATTTGCTGCCCGTCAAGGATTTGGCGGCCCTGTTCGCCTGGAACTTCAACCGTATGGTCCAGGACCAGCTTTCCGGTCAGCAGGCGGGATGCATCCGGCGGCAGTGCCCGGTCGGCGCCGACCGCCGCCAGCAGATCGCGATTGACGACGACTTCCGGCACCGCCAGTCTGAGCGAGAACGCGACCCTGTCGTTCTCCCTGCGGTCGAACGCCGCCGCCTCGGCTTTGAACTCAGAGAGCTGCACGGCCTGCAGAACTCTTCCCGGAAGAACCAAAAAAACGGCGATTTCATCAACCGCAGCGTCAACCTCCACCTCGTCGGCATCGGACGAATAACCAAAGTCAGCGGGACCGGCGCTCAGACCAAAACCGGGCCCGCCGCCCACCGTGTCCTCGGCAACCCAATTTGCCGAGGCAAAGCTCAAGCTGTAACGGGTCGGGCTGAGGCCGAATTGACCGTATTGACCGTCGAACAGCTGATCCGTCGTTCCGAAAAAACTGGCGCGCGGCTCCGCCGCGCTGGCGGCCGTCGAACCGACGGCGTCTCCGGCGATGACGGATTTCATCTCTTCAGCCACAAAAGTGAGCTGCAGCGGCGCATCCCCGGAACCCTCCTCCAACTCCGCGTCAACCCGCCAGTTCCGCAGGCTGAATTGCTGCTGTTCAGCATCATCGGTCAGAGGGTTTTTACCTGCGGCCTTGGCCAGAAAATCCGGTCCAGACAGCGTAAGGCTCAAACCCGTCCCGTTTTCCGCAACGGCGCCGCCAAGCCCTGGAATCTCTATCTGGCGGTCGCCGAATGACCCGATCCTTTCCCCATGGACGAAGACAATCTTTTCCGGCAATTCGATCGCAACGGCACCGTCGTCCCTTGCAGCAAGATTCAGCCAGTCCAGCACCAGCGACACGGTTTCCCGGTCTTCTTTGGAACCGATCCGGACCTTTTTGAGTTTGAACCCGCCTGGCCCCTCGGAAACCGAATCAGCTTCAAACCGGCCTCCCTGCGCCGCCAGCCAGGATTGGATCCTGCTGGCGGCCTCTTTGGCGGTCAGATCGGCGACCGCCGGCGCTGCAAGGAAAGCGGAGGCCGAAAAGACCGCCGCGATACGCAGCGGCGACGCCGCTCTATTGACAATCATGCGCGCACCCCTCGTTGAATTCGCGGCGCCTGTGGCTGGCGGCGCGCTCAGCGGCTGAAGGTCCGGGATGCGCCGACTGCCCGGGCCGCGGTGATTGTAGCCGCGCTATTTCAGCGACAAGCCATTTACCGAGATTCCGTCGTCACCCGCAAATGAGATTTCGTATCTCAACTTGTCGTTGCCGTCACTGCGACCGATGCCAATGACAAATCGCATCATCAAATGGCTTTCGCGTGTCAGCAGCCCGACCGAACGAAGCCAGTCGGTCAGCCTTTTGAGACCGCCGATCTCGGCATGCAGACTCCCGACAGGACGCATCCCGTCCCACAGTCCAATCCCCATCATATGGTCGACTCCTCCCCGCGCTGCCAGCGTGGCGCCCAGAAACTCCAAATATCCGCGGTCCAGTCGCCAGCTGAGCAACGCGGGCGTCTCGAACACCGCTTCCTTGCCGTCGAGAATCTGGCGCGCCTGCGTCGAAGGCATCTCAATCGACCCCTCGACCACGAGGCGTCCAAGCGGAAACTCTCCCGCTTCCGACAACAGTTCGTCTTCCGCCCCGAGCAAGGCGAACATTTCAGCGTTGATCTCGAAGCCGGACAAATCGGTCTCGGTTGCAAGCGTGGTGGTTTGGCGCGCAGTGTCATCCCGGACTTTCAACGCGGTGTCCAAAGCTTCAAACTCGAGACTGTCATACACGCTGCCGGCGATGATCGTCTGCAAAACCGCGTCTTCCACGCGCAGCGCGGCCGACTTGTTCTGCGGCTGTGAACGGTAGTCTAAATCCACCGCGCCGGTCCTAATGGCGAGATCAATTCCGCCGTCGGGATCCAGTTCAGTCAGTATGTTTCCAGAGTCGAACCTGATCCTGGCGCGGAGGCTCGCCTGGCCGAACGGATCCTTGAAGAGATCAATGACGTTCTTGGTTTTCCCCCAGAAATCAATACTGACATCGTTGAGGCTGATTTCCTCAAAACCGGAGCCGTCGCCGGCATAGACGCCGGTGTTCAGCTGCCGGGCGGTGGCGGAGACGGCCAAAGGGGCGCCTTGCGCCGTGAGATCCCCGACAGCTTTGATTCTCCATTCCTGAAAACTGATCTGTTCGTGCCGGTCCAAGACGAACTGCAGATCCATGCCGCTGACGGCGACCTGCATCAGCGAACCCGCGAGATCAAGGGCGATGCCCGATTCATCCTTGGAAACGGCGCCCTCAGTATCTGACAGCAACAGCACCCCGTAGCCATCAAAAGTGTCTCGGCGGGTGTTTTCAATGGCGATCGCCGATGGCAGCCTGACCGTGACTGTGCCGTCCTCGTTATCCGACAGCCGAATCCAATCCGGGGCCACTGCCCAGCTGCCGGCGCTGCTCGCGGCGCTGATCCGGACCTGGCTCAGCAGCACCAGGCTTCCGGTGTCGATCGCAGTCGCGACTTCAAACCTGCCGCCCTGGTCAGTTATCAGCGTCCGGATCGATTCAAAGGCTTCGCTCGCGGTCAGTTCGGCTGCAGCGTGGGCAGCCGGCGCCGCAGCCAAAAACAGTGCGGCCGCAAGCCGCGGCAACAGGGATTCGCCAGACCTTGTCACAATTGCGACACTTTTTGAAAGGCGGGGCGGCTCCGCAGCCGGTCGAAATAAGCGTCAACGCCCGGTTCGGAATGCGCAAACCCGGCGACATTCGCCCACACCAGACAGTGTGTCAGAATAAAGTCCGGCACGGTCATCGATTCACCCATGAGAAACGGTCCGTCACCCAGGCGCCCCGCCAGCCGGCCGACCGCCTTCCTGAACTCCCATTTCAGAGCCGGTTTGACCGCCTTGACCCGGACCGCCTCCGGCAAAACAAAACTGTGTTTCGCCGCGGCCCACAGGCAGGCGTCGAATTCGTCAAGCAGCAGACACGTCCAGCCGTCCTGCCTGGCCCGTTCGACAGTTCCGGCCTGGCAGGTGAAAACGCCTTGGCGGTCGGCAAAATGCTGGAGGATCGCGGTGCTGTCGGTCAGCGCCTCGCCATTGACGATGACGACCGGGATCTTGCCGGCAGCAGATCTCCGGGTGACTTCCGGCGCATGCGGCTTCACCGAAACGTGGCGATAACTCTCTCCGAGTTCTTCAAGCATCCACAATACACGAAATGTCCGGCTGGCCCTGGCGCCAATCACTTCGATCATCTGCCGGCCCTCATCATCGAGAGCCGCGTCAGAACGCGTTCCACGGAGGCAGCGGCAGGCGCCCGGCTGCCGGCGGCGCGCAGCTGCCGGTCAGCCGAAAGCAGATGGCCCAATGCGGTTTCGGCGCCGGCCCCTCCCCATTTTGAAATGTGCCGCAGCATCCGTTCGCGCCGGGGGCCAAGAACGGGCGGCAGCAGCTTTGCGACCCCCGTCACCGCGCCGTTCGGGTTGCTTGCCGCGGTGAACAGGCTGCGGAATTCCCGCCGGGCGCGAATCAGGATCGCGACCGGGCTGTGGCCATTGCCGATGGCCTGCCGAAAGGCCGGACCCACATCCGGCGGCCGCTGTTCGATCACATGCGACAGCAGCCCTTCGAGCGAGCCGTCTCCCGCCGGAGGCGCACAGGCTTCCAAATCTTCAGACCGGACCGGCGTGTCGTCGCCGGCCTTGAAGAGCGCGAGCTTGGCGACAGTCTGCGCGAACACCTGCGGCGGCAAATCTCTTCCGAGGCACACGAGATCCTGCATTGCGCTGCCGTCGATTTCCCGGAGACCCGCTCCGTCCAGCGCCGATCGCACCTCCGGCGGCGACAGCGCCGAATCATAGATCGGCAGGGAAACGGCGTTGTCGCTGGTTTCGAAAAGTTTTCTGAGCTTCGCCGCCGGGCGGAGCTGGCCGGCGGTGACGACAAGCCAGCCATCCCCTTTGGAATGCGCTCTGAGCGCCGCCGCCGCGGCTGCCGTCACGCGGTCATTGCCGCCCTCGACACAGACCACCCGGCGTTCGACGAACAGCCCTTCGGACTTGATCATAGACGCGAGCTCTTCCGGATTCTTTCCCAGGCTGTCGGCGGGCACACGGTCGCACCCATTGCCGCTGCCTTTGCCCGCCAATGCGCCGACAATCCGGTCACGGCCATGGACGACCAGCAACGGCTCAGGTCCATAGATGAGGATTCCCGCTGTGGAAGGATCCGGCCGGTCAAGAAAACGCTTCGCTTCGCGGGCCTGAAGTTTCACGGAGACCACTCGTCGGCTGACATGATCAGGCGCGAGTGAATCCTGTCGGCAATCTGGGTCAGCAGCCGGGACTCGGCATCCCGCCGCGCCGCCATCGAAGCGACGGACTCCTTGCTGGCGCTGTAGGCGGCGGTGCCCGACACCGTGCCCTGGCTCACCGGCGGCAGGTCCTCACCGGCGCTGATCCGATAAGTGGCGACACCGTCAAGCGCCCGGCGGTCAATGCCGCCGGCCCCCGGCACAGCATGATCCCGCTCGGTGACCGCAACGCTGACGGACAGAAGGAGAGACGCCGTTGCCGCGGCATGGCCAAGCCGCTCATCGAGAAGCTCCTCCAGCATGAAGCCTTCGCGTCCGCCGGCCACCGCAACATCGAACCCCCCGGCGATTCCGGCGGCGGGCGCATCCGACCGGAGCGCGGGCTGAAACCCACACCCTGCCAACGCCAGCATAACCGGGATCACCGCGGCGGCAAGCCGCTTAAACAACAACATTGACGATGCGCTCCTTCACGATCACCAGCCGTTTCGGTCTGCCGCCATTCAATGCGCGCTGAACAGCCGGATTGCTGAGAACGGCGATTTCGATTTCCTTTTTGTCCTGGCCGCGGGCAACCCGGATCTCGGAACGGCGTTTTCCGTTGACCTGTATCGGCAAAACCACCGTGTCGTCCACCAGCAGCGACGCGTCGGCGGTCGGCCAGCTGCGCCCGGCGACCAGCCCATCCTCACCGAGAGTCCGCCAGATTTCTTCAGCAATGTGCGGTGTGATCGGCGCCATGAGCACGGCCATGATCCGCATGGCTTCGCGCTTGACGCCGCCGCCCGCCTCAGACCGGGCGACCGCGTTGGCGAATTCATAGAGACGGGCCACGGATTTGTTGAAGGCAAACCCGCCAAAACCGTCGGCGACATCGCCGATCGCCCGGTGCGCCTGCATTTTCAGTTCCAGATCGGCGCCGGGCGCGCCGGCGCTGCTGTCAGAAACGGTTTCCGCGGCCAGCCGAAGCACCCGCTGCAGATGCCGCGACGCAGCTTCAACGCCGGTCGTGGTCCATTCCACATCGCGTTCCGGCGGCGAATCCGAAATGATGTACCAGCGCGCGGTGTCGGCGCCGTAGCGGGCAATGAGCTTCTCGGGATCGATGACGTTTTTCTTTGACTTCGCCATTTTGGCCGACGGCACCACTTCAACCGGCTCGCCGGTCGCTTTCAGTCTGGCTTCAGCGCCGCTGACATCGACATCGTCGGGGAAGTGGTAGACCGGCCGGTTCCGGGAATCGCGCGTGCGATAGATTTCGTGGCGCACCATCCCCTGCGTGAACAGCGCCGCAAACGGCTCTTTCGATTTCTCAGACAAATGCCCGGTGAGGTGCATGGCGCGGGCGAAGAACCGCGAATAAAGCAAATGCAGGATGGCGTGTTCGATGCCGCCCACATACTGATCGACATTCATCCAGTATTCGGCCTCTTCGCGAACCGTCGGGCGGTCCGCCCGCGGCGCCGTGAACCGCACATAATACCAGGAGCTGTCGACGAAGGTGTCCATGGTGTCGGTTTCCCGCAGCGCCGGTCCGCCGCATTTCGGACACTCTGCCTGCCGCCATTCGGCATGGCGTTCGAGCGGGTTTCCGGGTCTGTCGAAACTGACATCGTCCGGAAGTTTCACCGGCAGGTTGGATTTCAGCTCCGGCACATTGCCGCACTCTCCGCAGAACAGCGCCGGAATCGGACATCCCCAGTAACGCTGCCGGCTGAGACCCCAGTCGCGCAGCCGGTAGCGGGTCACGCCATTGCCGATACCCCGGCTCTCGCAATGCCGGATCGCCGCCGCGATCGCCTCCTGACCGGTCTGCTCAACGCCGCCCGCCACTGGCCGGAGGAAGTGCACAGTTTCCGTTTTTGGCGGCACATAGGCCTCGTCGCCGACCCGCGCTTCAGGTGTCTCCAGCGGGGCAAACACATCAACCACAGGCAAACCGTATTTGCGGGAGAATTCGAGGTCGCGCTGGTCGTGTGCGGGACAGGAAAAAATTGCGCCGGTGCCATAATCGATCAAAATGAAATTGGCGATCCACACCGGCAGACGCTGTTCGGGGTCCAGCGGGTGGCGCACCTGAACGCCGGTGTCGATCCCGGTCTTTTCCGCGGTTTCGACGGCGGCCTCCGATACCGCCGCCTTGCGGCAATCGGCCAAAAAGCCGGCAATGCGCTCATTGCCGTCAGCCAAAGCGAGGGAAAGCGGATGGTCCGGTGAGACCGCCACGCAGTTGGCGCCGTGGAGCGTGTCCGGCCGGGTCGTGAAAACCGCAATCCGGTCGTGGCCTGCGGGCGCGTTCACCGTCTCAAAATCAAACTCCAGACCCTCCGATCTGCCGATCCAGTTGCGCTGCATCAGGCGCACCTTGTCCGGCCACCCCGCAAGTCCGTCGATCGCATCGAGCAGCTCATCGGCAAAGTCGCTGATCCGGAAATACCACTGCGCGAGAGTCTTGCGCTCCACCTCGGCCCCCGAACGCCAGCCCTTGCCGTCGATGACCTGCTCATTGGCAAGCACCGTCATGTCGACCGGGTCCCAGTTCACGGTGGCGCTGCGCCGGTAAACCAGCCCCTTTTCCATCATATCGATGAACATTGCCTGCTGCTGGCCGTAATACTCCGGATCGCAGGTGGCCAGTTCGCGGCTCCAGTCGATCGACAGCCCAAGCAGCTGCAGCTGGGCGCGCATGTCGGCGATATTGCGCCGCGTCCATTCTCCGGGGTGGACGCCCTGTTCCATCGCCGCGTTTTCCGCAGGCATTCCGAAAGCATCCCAGCCCATCGGGTGCAGCACGTTATACCCGTTGGCCATGCGGAAGCGGGCGATCACATCGCCCATCGTATAGTTCCGGACATGACCCATGTGGATTCGCCCCGACGGGTACGGAAACATCTCAAGGATGTAGTATTTCGGCTTTTCAGGGTCGCGCTCGGCGCGGAACACGCCGACGTCTTCCCACGCCTCCCGCCAGCGCGCCTCAATCTCGTTGAAATTGAATTCCGTCATTGCCGTGCCCACAGGCGACGGGCCGCAGGCAGCCTGCCGCTACAGCTTCTCATCAGCCTGCCGAAGCTGGCGCGCCCTCGCGAATATTGCGTTTTCCACCGCATCCACAGTTGCCTGGTCCGCCGGACCGTCCCGGGTCATGAGCGACACTCTGAGCGACCGGGCCGCAAGCGCCGGATCCTTGACGATGACGGCCGCCCGGTAATCGGTGTCGCTGCCAGGCGCTCTGCCCCATCCGGTCACAATCACTCCTGAGAACGGATCGGCTGATTCCACCGGCAGAAAATCCAGAACTTCAAACGCCGCGTTCCAGATGTAGCGGTTGACCTGAACCGTGACCGAAGGATCGCCCCTGTCCTCGAACAAATCCCAGATTGTTTCGCGATCTTCTTCCTGTTGCGGTGCCGCCTGCTCGCCGTTGCCGGAGCAGGCAACGAGTATCAGGGCTGCGGCCATCAGAGCCAAAACTGGCCGAACAAGGCGAAGCGCCGCCATGCGGAAACCTCCGGTTACAACACAATGGCGCCTTCCTAATTCCTCGACATTTGCAAAACAAGGCCAAGTACAGGCCGGCGGCGGGCGGCGGCGGAAACCGGCGTTGTTTTCTCGCGTTTGAACCCCGGCTTTGGTATCGTTTCACGCATCGCGAACGAATGGGATGTGACGCCATGTCGCTTGCCGAAATCCGCAGCCGGACAGTGGCTGCCGAAACCGCCGCCGGGCGCCCGGAGGGATCAACGCATCTGCTGGCGGTCGGCAAACTGCAGCCGCTGCCGCGCATCGTTGAGGTTCTGCGCCAGGGTCACCGGGAATTCGGTGAAAACAGGCTGCAGGAGACGGCCGCGAAGTGGCCGCCGCTGCTGGAGCGGTTTCCGGACACAGAACTGCATCTGGTCGGACCGCTGCAGACCAACAAGGTCCGCCAGGCCATGGGTTTGTTCGCAGCCATTCATTCGGTGGACAGGCCTAAGCTCGTTCGGCGCATCGCCGGCGTCTCCCAGGAGACCGGCGCCTGCCCTCAGCTGTTCATTCAGGTCAACACCGGAGAGGAACCGCAGAAATCGGGCGTGTTTCCCGAAGGGCTTGACGCGCTTGTCGGCGAAACCCGCCGTCTTGACCTGCCGCTGGCGGGTCTCATGTGCATTCCGCCGCAGGATGATGAACCCGCTTTGCATTTTGGGCTGCTTGCCAGCCTTGCGAGGCGCAACGGTCTGGCTGGACTCAGCATGGGCATGAGCGGCGATTTTGAGACAGCGGTCCAGCTTGGGGCCACGCATGTGCGCGTCGGCTCGGCCATTTTCGGCCCGCGGCCCGGCTGACCGCCGGGACTGCGTCGGCAGCCGGCGGCGCGAGCTTCGGTCATGTTGGTCCCCGCACGACCAGCCGCGTTCGGCTGGAGATCCGGGCCGCGATCCACAGGAGATCCGATTTGGCAAAGGCGACACAGCCTGCCGTCGGATGGCGCGGCATCCGCCATTGATGAATGAAGACCGCGGAACCTCTGCCGGGGGTCGGGGCCGGCCAGTTATAGCCGACCGGGATGATGAGGTCGTAGAGGGGGTCCGGACGCGAGAGCCGCTCGTGGCTCCAGCCGTAGGGGTGGGCCCCGGGGATCCTCCGGTTGTAGGCGGGATCGAGCGGATCGTCTGACCAGACATCGCGGCGCCGCATTGGCCGCGCGCCGGAAAGGTCGGTGCGCGAAATCCTGTCTGGCCGGTACAGGACGCCGAGAAGGGCAAAAACGCCGACCGGTGTGGCCCCGTCGCCCTCGCGTTTGTCGGCCTTCAGGCCGCCGCGTCCGATCGAACAGGGAAATTGCCTGCCCAGGAACCGCGCCATCCAGCGGGTGACGACTATATCCTCTGTTCCCGGAATCAAAGGAGATGGCCGCTCTTGCGCGCTTTGACCGCCAAATAGGTCTCATTGTGTTCGGTTCTGCCGGTAACAAGCGGAATCCGTTCCGTCACCGCAATTCCCTGCGCCTCCAGCCGGCGGACCTTGGCCGGATTGTTGGTCATGAGACGGGCCTTGGTGAATCCGAGCTGGCAGAGGATCTCCGCTCCAACGCGGAAATCGCGCTCATCGTCTTCAAATCCCAGCCTGTGGTTGGCCTCGACAGTGTCAAATCCCTGGTCCTGCAGGGCGTAGGCCCTGACCTTGTTGGCAAGGCCGATGCCGCGCCCCTCCTGATTGAGGTAGAGCAGAATTCCACCGTTGTCGGCGGCCATGCGGTCAATCGCCGCCTGCAGCTGGTGACCGCAGTCACATTTCAGCGAATCGAGCACGTCGCCGGTGAAACACGCGGAATGCAGCCGCGTCAGCACCGGGTCGCCGCGCGGCGGCGCGCCAAACTCAATGGCACAGTGGTCCTCGGTTCCGTCAGCCTGCCGGAACACGCGGATCCGCGCATCCGGATATTTCGCCAAAGGCAATGCGGCGGAGGCCGCCACGCGAACGGCGCCGCGCGCCCGGATCAGGCGCATTTCCCGCGATCCGATGCAGGTCAGGCCGTTATCCCGGGCAAACCCGTGAATATCAGCGACCGGACAGGCCAGCGCCGCCGGCAAAAGGCGGGCGCACCTGGTCAGGGCCACGGCAGCGCGGCAGAGTCTGGCGGAGCCGCCGCGGACGGTCGTGAACGGCCCCTTCATCGGATATCTCAGGTCGGTTGACGGATCCGCGACCGACCTTATCCAGCCGGCGCTGACATCCGGCGGCGGCGCCAGCCGGGCGATGTCGCCGTCATAGGCCCGCGCCTTGAGGGTCGCCGCCCTTCGGTCCGTCACCGCCAGCACGGAACCTTCCGCGCGGGCCATCCGTTCCAGCCTGTCATCGCCGGCGGTTTCCGCCGCCAGCGCGGCGATGCCGGATTCGCCCGCGGCCAGGGCCACCGGCAGTCCAATGCGCAGATCGTTGAATGCGCGCGCCAAAATCTCCTGCGGGCACGGAGCGAATTCCATTGCCTTTGCTCTCCTACGGGCGGATGCGCCGCTGGTCGGAATTTCGGCACAGCACGGCGCAGCCACATCTAATGCGAACGCGCGGTTTGGTCAAAACGCGCCATAAAGGTCACTATTGTAAAGATTTCGGGTCCGCTTCCAGTTGGCTTGTGGAAGCGGCGAAGAGGCTGCGATACTCAGTTTTTGAGGCAGTAAAGAGGCAGTGGCATGTTGAGACGGCTGGCATTGGTCGTCACGCTTGCGGCGTGTTCAATTTTTGACTGGGGACCGCCGGCCAATCTAGACGACGCGTGCTCGATTATCAAACAGCGCCCCCAGTGGTATTTTGAAATGCGGGATGTCGACCACCGCTGGGGTCTTCCGCCCTCGGTGCAGATGGCGATCATCTGGCAGGAGAGCAAATTCAAACAGCGCGCCAAGACCCCGCGCAGGCAATTGTTCGGGTTCATCCCGTGGAAGCGTCAGTCTTCCGCCTACGGCTATGCGCAAGTTGTTGACAGCACCTGGGACTGGTACAAGGAAAGGACCGGCCAACGTTTTGTCAGCCGGGCGAATTTCGCCGACGCCGTGGAATTCATGGGATGGTACAGCGATATCACAACGAAAAAATTCGGCGTCGCCAAGACCGATGTCCGCAACCAGTATCTCGCATACCACGAAGGGCATGGCGGTTTCGGCAAGAAATCCTACCTGAAGAAGCGCTGGCTGCTGGATGTCGCCGACAATCTGGTCAGCCGCGAACGGATGTACCGGCAGCAGCTGCGCGGCTGCCGGCCGTAATCTACGGTTGACTCTCGAGCCGGCGCACTTCCGCGTCGATATCGAACATTTCGCTGTCGATGGCGATTTCCGTCCCCATCGCACCGAAAATCACACGGGTTTTCTGCCCAAACTCGTCAATGAAGGTCCACCCGGCGAGACGGATCGGATGGTGCTGGAAACTCAGCACGACGGATCCCTTGAAACGTTTGTCCGGGCTGCGCACGGCAACTTCGCTTGAACCCAGGCCAATCCGGTAATCCACCAGCACGTCGGGGGCAGCGATATCGATGTTTTCCTGCAGCAGAAAATACAGGGGCGTTCTGGACAGCGCCCAAATCACCGGGGCGCTGTTGGATTTCAGATCGAACACGGCGACGCGCTGTTTATTGGCGACAATGAGGCCGGCATTCGGCGGGCCGTATTCGATGCGCGCCCGGGTCGGACGTTTCATGATGATCACGCCTTTGGAAGTGGATCCGTCAGCGTTCAGCTGTGTGAACTGCGCCCAGCCCTGCCGGTATTCGTTCAGGTAACCCGCGAGCTGTTCCAGAGTGACCGGCTTGGCCACAACTGCCGTTTCGGGGACGTCGTCCGCCTGCTCCTCCGGGGAGAATGCATCCTGCGCCTCGCCCGGCCGCCTCTGCGGAACCTGGGTGGTCGGCAAAGATCCGTCTCCGTCCTTCTGACCGGAACGGGCCGCGCCCGGGCGGTTTTGCCGCAGGTGATTCCTCAGCTGCTCCAGCGTGACCTGCTGAGACGCCGCCGACCCTCCGGACCCGTCGTCCAGCGCTGCGGCCGGACGTTTCTTCGGGATCTGTGCCGTGCGCCGGTCTCCGTCATCGTTCAGCTGTGCGACCATCGCCGCGTCCGGGCGGTATTTGCGCAGCTGTTTTCCCTTCTGCTCCAGTGCGACCGGCGCGGAAGCCGCTCCGGGCGCCTCCCACGCCTCCAGACTTTCCGCCGCCAAGCCCGGCGAACCGGCCAGCAGCAATGCCGCCGCGGCGCATGCGGGACGCCACGCCGTCAATGATCGGGGCCGGTCCAGGCGATTTGCCGCGCGCCTCATTCGGGCACCAGGATTTCGCGTTTGCCGACATGGTTCGCCGGGCTGACAACGTTTTCCTCCTCCATGCGCTCGACCAGCCTGGCGGCCTTGTTGTAGCCGATTTCCATCTTGCGCTGGATGTAGGATGTCGAACATTTCCGGTCTCGCAGCACGATGCTGACGGCCATATCGTATTCCGCGTTGTCGGAGGGCCCGGCCGGGGCCAGGCCGAGCACCGCATCGACATCGCTGTCCTCGCCTTCAAGCACATCGGAAAGATATTCGGGTTCGCCGAACTGCTTGAGGAATGTGACAACCTCCTCCACTTCCTCGTCGGCCACGAACGGCCCGTGAATGCGCCCGGTCTGCGCGCCTCCCGACATGTAGAGCATGTCGCCGCGTCCAAGGAGCTGTTCCGCGCCCTGCTCACCGAGAATTGTGCGGCTGTCGACTTTGGTCGTGACCTGGAACGAAACCCGGGTCGGGAAGTTGGCCTTGATTGTGCCGGTGATCACGTCAACCGACGGCCGCTGCGTGGCCATGACGACATGGATGCCGGAAGCGCGCGCCATCTGCGCCAGACGCTGAATGCAGGCCTCGATCTCCTTGCCGGCAACCATCATGAGATCGGCCATTTCGTCAACAATGACGACGATGTAGGGCAGCGGTGTCGGATCGGCTTCCTCTTCAACGTACATCGGATCGCCATTATCGTCGAAGCCGGTCTGAACCCGGCGGCTAAGGGTTTTTCCCTGCCGCTGCGCCTCGCGCACCTTTTCGTTGTAGGTGGTCAGTTTGCGCACACCGACCTTGCTCATTTTGCGGTACCGCTCCTCCATCTCGGCAACCACCCATTTCAGCGCCACGACGGCTTTTTTCGGGTCGGTGACGACCGGCGAAAGCAGATGCGGGATACCGTCATACACGCTGAGTTCGAGCATCTTCGGATCAATCATGATGAGCCGGCACTGATCCGGCGACAGCCGGTACAAAAGGCTCAGAATCATGGTGTTGATCGCCACAGATTTGCCCGATCCGGTTGTTCCCGCGATGAGCAGGTGCGGCATCTGCGCCAGATCGACAATGATCGGTTCGCCGCTGATGTCCTTGCCGAGGGCAATCGCGAGCTCCATCCGCGAATCGCCGAAATCCCTGTCAGCGAGCAGTTCTCTGAGGAACACCGTTTCGCGGATTTCGTTCGGCAATTCGATGCCGATGACATTTCGTCCCGGCACCGTCGAGATGCGCGCCGACAGAGCCGACATGTTGCGCGCAATGTCATCCGCGAGACCGATGACGCGGCTGGCTTTCAGCCCCGGTTCCGGCTGCAGTTCGTACAGCGTTACCACCGGGCCCGGCCGGACTTTTGCGATCCTGCCCCGAACGCCATAGTCATTGAGGACCGATTCCAGCATGCGGGCGTTGTTTTCGAGCGCATGTGAACTGAGCGCCGGCTGCTCAATGCGAACCGGCTCCTGAAGCAGCGACAGCGGCGGGCCGTGGAACGGCTCCGCCTCTTCAATCTGGATGAGGCTCGGCCGCGATTCCTGGATTGCCCGTTTGCTCTGTTTGCGCGGTTTGCGCGTCGGCCGCTTAATCACCGGCTCCGGATCCGCTTCCGGCGCAGATCCATCGATCGGCGCGAAGGTCTCGAACTCGGTGATCGTATCGTTCGCTTCCCGCGTCAGTGTCGGCTCGCGCCCTGGCCCCCAAGGTCTTTCGAGCTCCCACTCCGGCGGCTCTTCAACGTTTTTCCGGCGTCCCAGCCCGCTTGCCAGCAGACCCAGACGTCCAATCAGCCCTGGCCCGTCTTTGGCAGGTTCGCCGTCATCGTCCTCATCGTCATCATCGTCAAATTCATCGGCGTCAAACCCGTCGTTTTCAAATTCATCGTCATAAAGCTCATCCGCCGCATCGGTCCGGTCCGACGCCGGTCTGCGCCTGAAAAGCGAGAATCCGCGCCGGGGCGCCGGCTCCGACTCGTCCGTTTCCGCACCGGATTCGCGTCTCGAGAACCCGGCCATGACGCCAAGGGACTTGGATACGGCCAGCAGCATGAACAGAACAAAACGGCCAAAACCCCTGACTGTCACGCCCGCCGCCGCCGCCGCCAGCAGCACGGTTGCTCCTATGGCCGCATATGTCACATGGACGGCGGCATCGCCGACGCCGACCGGCCAGCTGTAGGACAGCCCGCCGAACAAGGCGTCTCCAAGCATGCCGCCGGCTCCAAAGTGATGCGGCCAGGCCGGCGGAGCGTTGTGGGCGGCCGCGACCACCGCGACGGACAAGACCAGAAAGGGGAGGATGATTGCCCGGCTAGCGAACCGTTCGCCGCCGGCATGGGCTATGAACCGCAGTCCCCACACAAACAGGACAGCGGGAAAACACCAGGTCGCCATGCCGATCGTGATCATGAACGGACTGACCGCCCTGGCCCCGTGCAGCCCAAGCAGGTTGAAGACCGGATTGCCGTTCGATGTCAGCAACCCGGGATCGTTCGCAGAGTAGGACGCGACGGCAAGCGCCAGTGCAGTTGCCAGCAACAACAGCACAATTCCGAAGATTTCTTTGCTGCGCCTGCGGATAGTCTTCCGCAGATGGCCATCCATAAACGGTTCGCGGTGTCTAAGCTGAAATGTCATTTCGCCAATACTCCCACACAATCAGATACAGTCCCGGAGCCTCTCGAGCCCGGGCCGCAGCTCATCTTCGCCGGCGACGAGGGCCACGCGGATATAGTTTGAGCCGGGATTGCTGCCATTTACCGAACGACCGAAATATGCGCCTGGCAGCACGCGCAGTCCGGCTGATTTCCAAAGACTCAGGGCCGTCGCCTCACCGTCGCCGACTTCCAGCCAAAGGAAGAATCCCGCTTCCGGTCTGGAATACCCTTTGCTGCCGCCGAGTATTTCATCGGCGAGCCGAAACTTTGACCGGTAGAGCGCGCGGTTTTCTTCCACATGTTTTTCATCGCTCCAGGCCCGCGCCGAAGCCGCCAGCAAAGGCGTGGCAATGGGGGCGCCTGCGTACGCCCTGAGTTTCTTCATCGCCGCGATCGCCTGTGGGCCGCTGGCGACAAATCCGGATCGAAGGCCGGGAAGGCTCGATCGTTTCGAAAGCGAATGGAAAACCGAAGCGGTTTCCGGGTCCGCGCCAATGTCGGCAGCCGCCTGCAGCGTTCCAGCAGGCGGTTCGCTGCGGTAGATTTCAGCGTAACACTCGTCGGTGAGCACGCGGAACCCGTGCTTTTCCGCTAGTCGCAGCAAATCCTGGAGATACGCGGACGACGCGACCGCCCCCTGCGGATTCGAAGGCGTGCAGAGGTAAAGCAAAGCGGTGCGGTCCAGCACATCACGGGGCAGCGACGCATAGTCCGGCAGGAAGCCGCAACCCTTCTCGGCCGGCACGAAATACGGCACGGCCCCGGCGGCGACCGCGCCGGCGGCATAGACTTGATAAAATGGGTTCGGGATCAAGACGTACGGGGCGGCACCGTTTTTTCTTTCCGGACACAGTGCAAGGCATGCGTTGAACAGCCCTTCGCGGGTGCCGTTCAGCGCCAACAGCCGGTTTTCCGGTTCAAACGCAACACCGTAGCGCATCTGCAGCCAGCGGGAGATGGATTCAAGAAGATCAGCCGAGCCGTGATTGGGCGGATATCGCCCAAACCCTTCTGCGCCGTTGCTGACCGCGTCCATGATCCAGTCGGGAAAGGGATGCCGCGGCTCGCCGATCGACAGGTCAATAACTCTGTCGCCGGGATGCGTCCCTTCCAACAACCGCCTAAGTCGCGGAAACGGATACTCTGGCAGCCGCGTCACGCGGTGCGAAAGTTCCATACTCTGCCTCATTGCACGGGATCATGCCGTCCCGTTGCGGCAAGACATAGATAAACTTGTCCCGCCGGTCCAGCCTAAATCGCCGCAGTCGCAGCCTTGACGCTTTGGCCTTGTGTCATAATTGCAAGCCAGCGCCGGAAAATTTCACCCGGCGATCGCGCTCTCCACGGCCCTGCCGGCCCGCAGCAGGCGCACTTCTTCATTGGCCTGTCCAAGCATCGTCAGGCCGGTGGACGGCACACCTGTCGGCAGTGTCAGCGCGGGCACTTCCATGAGATTCCCGATGCGTGTGTTGCTCAGCGCCAAAAGATTCTCGCGGGCATGGAGTTCCCGATCCTCCAGCAATGCTTTCTGTTTTGGCGGCAGAATCGGCGATGTGGGAAGCAGCACGGCGTCAAAACCGGCGACCGCGGCGCGGTATTCGGCACGCAGCTCATGCAAGATATTCCACGCCTTAACATACTCGGTGCCCGAATAGCTGCCGCCGGAGCGGAACCGGTCCCGGATTTCGACAAACATCACATCCGGATCGTCTTCGATGGTGTCCGCCCACCTGCCGTATGCTTCAACGCCATAAAGACAGCCCGAGAGCGGCAAGGCTTTGGCGACCGACTTCACACTCGCGGACAGGATAGTGGCGCCGGCATCGCGCAGCCGGCCAATGGCTTGTTCGAATCCGCGGCGCGGCTGCTCGCGCAAACTGACCAGGCCTTCTTCTAAAATCAGAAGGCGCAGCGCGCCGGCGCGGGCGCCGCCGATATTCGCCACCCTCGCACATGCGGACAGCGCGGACAGAACAGCGGCGGCATCTTCCACCGTGCGGGTCAGCGGGCCAACGGTGTCAAACCGGCTGCACAGCGGCACCACACCGTCAAGCGGCAGCAGCCCGAAGGTTGTTTTCAGCCCGACCAAGTCGTTCCAGGCGGCGGGGACACGCACCGACCCGCCGGTGTCCGACCCGATACCGGCGGCCGCCAGCCCGTTGGCGACCGACGCGGCGGCGCCGGACGATGAACCGCCGGCAACCGCTTCCGGATCGTTGATGCAGGATGGTGTCGCGGTGACCGGGTTCAGGCCAAGACCCGAAAACGCCAGCTCGGTGGTATGCGTTTTGCCAAGACAGACCAGTCCAAACCCGGTAGCCCGCCGCAAAACTTCGGCATCCTTTTTCGGAGTGCGTCCGCGCAGCAGTGCCGATCCGGCTTCCGTGGCCACGCCGGCGGTGTCGTACAAATCCTTCCAGGAAATCGGAACGCCGTCGAGCGGCGACAGCCTGAGGCCGCGCCGCGCCCGCTCTGAAGCGGCCTCGGCCTCCGCCATGGCCCGCTCCGCGGTCACCCTGGCATAGATGGATTCGGCGCAGCTGTGGCTCTGGATGGCAGACAGAAACCTTTCCGCCAGCTCCACCGGATCGATATTTCCGGCGCCGATTTCCCTGCCAAGATCGCAGGTGCTCATTGTCAGCCAGTCACCGCTCATCGGGATGCGACTCCATTTTCACTCTCGCGCCGCAGACGTGCCACTTTGCTTCGACCGAATTCAAGCGAAACTGGAGAATCCCGTGTTCCTGAATCCTTTCCTCACCGTGTTCAGCGCGAAAGGAGGGTTCAGCGCCGCCACTATGCCGGCCGCAGCGGGACGGCTGCGGGAGCGGTTTTGGCGCCCGGGTTCGATGCGCCCGATCCAACAGCAAGGCTCTGTGGCGGGCCATCGGCAGGGTCGGTTGCCAGATCCGCAAGAATTGGACAGTTGGGGCGATGGTCCCCCTGGCAGGAGTTAACCAACGTCGCCAGTGTCGAGCGGAGCGACTCCAGCTGCGCGATCTTGGCGCTGATGCGCCGCAGGTGGATTTGCGCGATGTCTTTGACCCGCGCGCTCTCGCGGCTTTCATCTTCGTACAGCTCCAGCAATGCGCGGCAGTCTTCGATTGAGAAGCCGAGAGTTCGGGCGCGGCCCAAAAAAGCAAGGACATGCAGATCCTTTTCGCTGAAGGCCCGGTAGCCATTGTCACCGCGCCGCGGCCGCACGAGCCCAATTTCCTCGTAATAGCGAATGGTCTTGGCGGGAACGCCGGACCGCCGCGCGGCTTCACCGATATTCATTTGCGCCTCCAAGTGGAGCAGCGATCCGGAAACCGCCCGCCTGACTCAGACGACCGGCCGCACCCGGCGCAGCCGCAGTGCGTTCGTCAATACCGAAACCGACGACAGCGCCATCGCCGCCGCCGCAAAAATCGGCGAAAGCAGGATGCCGGCCACCGGATACAGCACACCGGCGGCCACCGGGATCAGGGCGGCGTTGTAGCCGAATGCCCAGCCGAGGTTCTGGCGGATGTTGCGCATGGTTCTCCGGGAAACCGCAACCGCATTGGCAACGCCGCGAAGGTCTCCTGACATCAGCACGATCTCGGCCGACTCCACCGCCACATCGGTTCCGGTTCCAATGGCTATGCCGACATCGGCGGTGGCAAGGGCCGGCGCGTCATTGACGCCGTCGCCGACAAAAGCGACGCGCCGGCCGGCATTGCGGATTCTTTCAACCGCGGCGGCCTTGTCCTCGGGCAAGACATTGGCGACCACTTCCGAGATGTCCGCTTCGCGGGCGACGGCATCGGCGGTCTGCGCATTGTCGCCGGTGATCATCATGACGTCCATTCCCAGATCGCGAAGCGCGGAAATCGCCTCCGCGCTTGTCGGCTTGATTGGATCTGAAACCCCGAGAATTCCGGCCAGAAGCCCGTCAGCCGCAACAAAGATTACGTTGCGGCCGCGCTCTGTCAGCCGCTGTTCGGCTGCACTCAATCCGGCGAGTTCGATTCTTTCCCGCTGCATCAGCCTCTTGGAACCGACCACGATCTGTTTTCCGTCAACCGTGGCCGAGACGCCGAATCCGGCAATTGATTCGAACTCGGTCGCTCTGGACACCGCCAATCCTTCATCTTCGGCGGCGCGACAGATTGACGAGCTGTTGGGATGTTCGGACCAATACTCAACCGACGCCGCCAGCCGCAGCAGCTCGTTTCGCGACATCCCGCCATGTGGCGCCAAATCCGTCAGAACCGGCTGGCCCAGCGTCAGCGTTCCAGTCTTGTCGAAGGCGATGAGGTCGATTTCGCTGAGTTTTTGCATCGCATCGCCCTGGCGGAAGAACACGCCCATTTCAGCCGCTCTTCCGGTGCCGACCCGGATTGAAGTCGGTGTCGCAAGACCCATTGCACAGGGACAGGCAATGATCAGAACCGAAACCCCGACTGCCAGCGCATTTGTCAACGCAGGCGTCGGTCCGGCGGTGAGCCAGATCAATGCGGCCGACGCGGCGGCAGCGAGCACGGCGGGGACAAACCAGAGCGTCACCCGGTCCGCCAGGTCCTGTATCGGCAGTTTCGCGCTTTGGGCCTGTTCAACCATCTGCACGATGCGCGCCAGGGTTGTTCCTTTGCCCGTCCGCAGCACGCGCACTGTGAGACTGCCCGAGCCGTTGAGCGTTCCGCCGGTCACAAAGTCACCTCTGATCTTCGAAACCGGGAAAGGCTCGCCGGTCAGCATGCTTTCGTCAACAAAGCTGCTGCCTTCCTCGACCTCTCCATCGACAGGAACCCGCTCGCCTTGCCGCACCGCCACGCGGTCGCCGACCTTCAGATCAGAGATATCGACATCGGCTGCGACACCGTCCCGCAGCGCCCGTGCGGTTCTGACCTGAAGGCCCAGCAGGGACTCAATCGCGGCGCCGGTGCGCCCCTTGGCGTGGGTTTCGATCCACTTTCCGAAAAGCACCAGCAGGACAATCGCCGCCGAGGCTTCAAAATACACGGTGCGCATTTCAACCGGCAACAGGTCAGGCAGGAAAGTTGCTATGCTGGAATACAGAAAGGCGGCTCCGGTGCCGAGAGCGACCAGACTGTTGGTGTCGGGCGCGCCGCGAGCCAGCGCCGCCGCTCCATGTTCGAAAAAGCCCCGCCCTGGCCAGGCCAGAATTGCCGCCGTCAGAACAAACTGTACCAGCCACGAATTCTGTGTACCAATATTGTGCTCCACAATCCGGTGAACGGCAGGTATCAGATGCTGTCCCATTTCAAGAACAATGACCGGCAGGGCCAGGCAGGCCGCGATCAGCGCCCGGCGCAAAGTCTTGTCCGCTTCGCCCTTGTTGCGTTCTTTGCGCGACCGGCTGATTCCTTCCTCCGCCACCGACGCCGGATAACCGGCGGCGGCGATCGCGTTTTCCAGTTCGGCCGCATCGGCAGTGTGGTCCAGCACCACGGCGACGGCCGTTTCCGCCACGGGATTGACTGAAGCATCGACCACCCCGTGCACATTCCGCAGCGCCTGTTCGACACGGCCCGTGCAGGAGGCGCAGGACATCGACCGCACCGCAAGCGTCACGCCGTGGGTGCGGGCGTTTAACCCGATGCGCCGGAGTTCGGCATCGGCGTCACGCAGCCGCTGCGGCGAGTCGACTGTCAACGACGCTGTTTCCGAAGCCAGACTGACAGTGACGCCGGTAACGCCAGGCAGTTCAGACAGCGCCTTCTCGGCGCGGCCGACACACGATGCGCAGGTCAAGCCTGTCAATGCCAGCACTGCCGGCCTTTGAATGTTCATTTGGGACCATCCAACCTTGCCTGCAAACTGATATAGACATTCCAGTAACTGGAAGCTCAAGGGGGAATTGAAACTTTTTTGGGCCCGTTGGGTGTGTCCTGAACGCAGCGGCCTGGGCATCACGGGCCTGCGCCCGGCGTTGCTTTTGTTCGCGCGGCAAAATTCAGACGGTGCAGACCTTGACGATTTGCCAACCGGCGCCGGGATTCATTCGGCGCAGACCGGTTCGCCGGCGCGGGCTGGAATCAAGAGACGGGAGAATTTTCACATGAAGTCGATTGAGAAGTGTTCCGCGATTGCCCTTGCCGGCGCCGTATTCGCCAGTTTCAGTATTTCGCATCGCTGATCCCGACACTGCGGCATGCCGCTGACACATCATCACCAGCAGTCAGCTTCAACTCAATCTCTCGCAGCAGCTTCAATACATCCTCATCTGAATGTCGTTTCCTCGCCTTGCCCCCTCTCAGCCAATGTAATGGCCCAGTTCTAGGGGGGAAGGACAATGAGCTTGACCGGACCTTCCCAATCGACCCTTATACCTTGCGACTTTCACAAAGAGATCCAAGCCCATGCAAATTGACCGGTTCATCGTGGTGGAGCCGGGAAAAATCGAGCTGCAACAGGCCGACCTCGACGATAGCGTGCAGCCTTGGGAAGTGCTGGTGGAAACCGAGTATTCGATCGTCAGCGCCGGGACCGAGGGCGCGGGCTTTGCCGGTCTGGTCAAGCAAATGCCCTTCGGCAACGAGGGGCAGGCGCAGTATCCGCGCGGCACGGGTTATGGGAATTTGGGCAGGACGCTCAAGGTGGGCGACCAGGTGGAGGGGGTGGCGGAAGGCGACCGGGTGCTGCCCTTTAGCAACCACGCGTCGGCGGTCAAGGCCGACGCGCGGTGGAAGGCGATGCCGGTGGCGAAAGAGGCGCCGGGCGAGCACATTGTCTTTACGCGGATGGCCGGGGTCAGCATCGCCGCGCTGCGTTCGTCGAGCGTGCAGCCGGGCGACAAGGTGCTGGTGGTCGGCGGCGGGCTGGTGAGCAATTTCGCCTGCCAGTTGTTTCGCCTGCCAGTTGTTTCGCCTGGCGGGAGCCGACGTGATGCTGGCCGATTTGTCCGACTTGCGGCTGGAGCAGGCGCGGGTCTGCGGGATCGAGCACACGGTTAATTCGGGGCGCGAGAACCTTGAGGCCGCGGTCAAGGACTGGACGGACGGGGTCGGCGCGCGGATCGGCGTCGAAGCGATCGGGATCGGCGAGGTGGTGGCGCAGACGGTGATGTCCACGGCGCGCTATGGCGAGGTGATCCTGCTCGGCAGCACGCGCGCCCGCGCGACTTTCGACGTGACGCCGATGCAGTTGCGGATCCACTTCGAGGCAATCAAAATGATCGGGGCGCTGGAGTGGTGCTGGCCGCAGCACGCGACCGAGCGCACGCGCGACCTCGACGCCAACTACCGCCAGATCGCCGAGTGGGTCGCAGGCGGCAAACTGGCCGTTGCGCCGCTGATGACCCATCTGGCGCCGCCGCCGCCCATGCCAACGTTGTTCGACGAACCGGATGACCGAAACGCACCTATCGCGCGTCGGATGACGAAGCGGCTTGTCGAGGCACTTACCGCGGCGCGTCGGGCGGCGGAACTGACGGTTGCCGGCGATGGCGGCGCTTTCGGTGAGGCGGTGATCAGCGGTGTGAGCGCCAATCTGTGTGAGGCGCTGGCCCAGATCATCGAGCCGTTCCCTTCGCTGGACATTCGCGTCTCGTGGGCGCAGACACGACCAATGACAACGCATGGGATTGTCCGTTTCGGACAGGCTGACTCGGCGCAGCTGCGCGAGGCGGCGTGCTCGCTTCGCGAACGCGCCCCAAGGCCCGACGTGTGTCTCCATGGTTTCGTTCGTATCCTGGAACGCAGAGAGGAAGCTGCGGACGGAACGATCAGGCTCCGTACCGAGATCGAAGGGCAACAGCTGTCGGTCAAGGCAGTCTTGGAGCAAACGGAATACGAGTGCGCGGTTAAGGCCCACAGCGATCAGGCGCCGGTTGTGCTCATGGGCGATCTTGAGCGTGTAGGCCAGCGATGGAGGCTGCTTAATGCTCACCTAAAGGGCGTCTTACGCGATGACGGGCAAGAATCGGAAGACGGTTGACGCGGACATGCCACGATCCGGAATTTCCGAATCGGATATCAGAGACGCCGCCTCGGAATGGCTCAAAAGCCTTGGCTGGAATACTGCCCGCGGCCCCGACATCGCCCCCGACACACCCGGCGCTGAGCGCGCCGACTACGTGGCGGCCGTGCTGGAAGGCCGGCTCCGCGAAACGCTGGTTCGGCTCAGCCCCGGCCTCTCCGCCACCGCCCTCAACGACGCGTTCCGCAAGCTGACATGCCCCGCGGGCGCTACGATTCTGCGACCCGGCTGGGGCTCCGGCCGCACGACACGCAAGACATGATGAGTGGGATTGTGGCTCGGATGATTGAACTGAGGATCATAAGGGGATGGCCTCCGCCGTCATGAACGCGTCTGCCACAGTTCCGCCCGCCGACAAGACGACAGAGCAAATGCCGCAGGCGATTTTCCACGGCAGCGGCAACGCGTGCGTAACGCTGTATCCGGGCGACTGCCGCGAGATCCTTGCGGATATGCCCGACCGGAGCGCACACTTGGTGCTCACTGACCCGCCCTATTTTCTTGACCGGCTGGATGACGGATGGTGCCCGGAAAATATTGAGAGTTCCCTCCGACACGCCGATGTGATCGGCGGACCAATGGCATTCGGATAAGGATTTTCGCCGTTCGGATAAGGATTTTCGCCGTTCGGATAAGGAAACCCCCGCGCTTCGCGGTTCTTTCCCGAAGCCGGGGGCTTTC
>CBDCSZ010000035.1:0-368351 GCA_965221935.1 Paracoccaceae bacterium | reverse complement strand
GCCTGAAGGGCCTTTGCGGCTTCGACTGCGGGTTGATGCGTCACGGGACCTACGGGCGCAAGACGCCGGTTCCGCTGCGCGTTGCCCGGTTCGACTGCCGTGAATGCCAGACCACGATCAGCCGTCTTCCGGATTTCGCTGCGGCCCGTCGCCGCGGTTCGCTGCAGGAGATCGAGGACGACATGGTCGTTCTCGCCGGATCTGCGAGCCGCTGGGCGGCAGCCCGGCGCCTGTTTCCCCACCGTGACGAGTTGTCGAACCCGATCCGCGGTCTTTGTGGCGCGTTCGCGGCGGTCTCGGCCTTCCTGGCGGCCGCCGTCACGCTGCGCCCTGACCTGTTCAGGGGATGTCCGGCGGAGCTGGCGCCGATGCGCGCCGCGCTCGGCACGGAAACGCTGCTGGTCGGCCTGCGCCGGGAGATGACGAGCCAGTTGCAGTTCCTGCCGCCTCCGGTCGGATTCCGGCCCCCCGGGCTGGGTGGGAAATGCCCGACCGGGCCTCCAACACCATTCGAACCCTGTTCCGGCGATGCCGGGCGCGGCAGATGAGGCCGACCGGCGCATCGAAGCCGGAATGATGGAGGACATCACCATGAACGACACGATCAGCGACCACCGCAAGGACGTCGCACTGTTTCGCTTTGGCATGATCTCGGAGGCGCTGCACCTTCCGCCCGACGAGGCGGCGCAACAGCTGAAGCGGCAATCGGAACGGGAGGTGACGATCCCGGGCTCGGGCCGGCGCAAGGTTGCGGTGACGACGATGCGGGGCTGGATCAGAACATACCGCAAGTCCGGTTTCGACGGGCTGATGCCGAAGCGCCGCAAGGACCGCGGCTCGATCCGGAACATGCCGGGCGATGTTGTCGAGACCCTGCTTGCGATCCGCCGGGAGAACATGGATCTCAGCGTCCGGCAGGTCATCGCCCGTGCCCGGGACAGCGGCGCCGTCCCCGGCGATGTCACCATCGCCGCCTCGACGCTGCACAGGCTGTTCGTCCGGGAGGGGTTGATGGAGCGCCGGGCGGGCCCGCCATCCGCAGACCTGCGCCGCTTCGCCACCGAGGCGGCCGGCCAGCTCTGGCAGTCGGACGTCATGCACGGTCCGAAGGTCGGGGACAGGCAGGGCCGGAAGAGAAAGACCTGCCTGATCGCCCTGCTCGACGATGCGACCCGGCTTGTCCCATACGCGCATTTTGCCCTCGGCGAGAGTACGGCCGACTACCTGGTCGTGCTGAAGGAGGCGATCCTGCGGCGCGGATTGGTGGACAGGCTGTACTGCGACAACGGCGCCAACTTCCGCTCAAGGCAATTGAAGATGATCTGCGGCAGGCTGGGCATCTCGCTGCTGCATGCACGGCCATACCATCCCGCGGGACGGGGAAAGATCGAGAGGTTCTTCAGAACGGTGCGCGGGCAATTCCTGGCCCCGCTCAAGGCGCAGGACATTCCCGAGCTGGAGACCCTCAACCAACGGTTCCGCAGCTGGCTCGAGGCCGAGTATCACATGACGCCTCATCGCGGCCTCGACGGGAAACGCACGCCTCTCGACCAGTGGGCCCTCACCTGCGAGAGGGTCCGCCGACCCGACCCCGGCGTCGATCTCGACGACATGTTCCTGTTCGAGGCGAGCCGGCGGGTCTCCAGGGCCCGGACCGTCAGTCTCGAGGGCCGCCTCTACGAGGTCGAGCCGGGAATGAACGGTGCGAAGGTCACGCTCCGCTACGATCCGTCCGCCCCAAAGGACCGCCCGATCAAGGTGGTGCGCGAGGGCAAGCCGCGCGGCTGCGCACGGCTGCTCGACCTGCACGCCAATGTCCGGATCAGGCGTGGCATCGAAAGACCGGCCGTGAGGTTCCGGGCACTCGGCCGTGACAGCGGGAAGGAGGACTGAGCATGTACCTGTCACACTTCGGGCTCAGGAATTACCCCTTCGAGAAGACGCTCAGATCCGACGAACTCCTCGACACCGAGGCACAGGCCGAGGCCCGCACCCGCATCAGGCATCTCATCGAGTTGCGCGGCATCGGCCTGCTCACCGGCGAATCCGGCGTCGGCAAGACCGCACTCTGCCGACAGGTGGCCGACAGCCTGCACGAGGGCCTGCACCAGCTTCGCTACGTCTCGTTCTCGACCGGGAATGTCCGCGACACCTACAACGCCATCGCAACCGCCTTCGGCCTGGCCGAAAGCCAGTCCCGCGCCACACTCTGCCGGGCGCTGCGCACGGAGATGAGCCGCCTCGTTGCCGAGACCGGCAAGCTGCCGGTGCTGATCTTCGACGAAGCGCACCATCTCGGCAACGATGTCCTCGCCGAGTTCAAGATGCTCACCAACTACCGCATGGATTCCGGCAACCGGCTCTGCCTGCTGCTGGTCGGGCTCACCGAGCTGCGCAATCGGCTCAGGATGGCGGTGCACGAACCGCTGGCCCAGAGAATCGTCGTCAACTGCCACATTCCCGGGCTCCGCCACGAGGAGGTCGGCGCCTATATCGAACACCGGATGACCCTGGCCGGCGCCGATGTGCCGGTCTTCGAGCCGGCGGCAATCGAGGCGGTGGCGCTGGCCAGCAACCGCATCCCGCGACAGATCGACCGCCTCGCCCACCATGCGCTGATCGCCGCCGCCGCCGACAGGATGCGGACCGTCACCGACAGCCACGTCAACCGGGCCGCCGACGAGGTCGTGCTGTGAGCAGCCCCGGGGACCGGGCCGACGCAGTGCGGACAATCCCGCTCACCCTCGTCGCCGCCGAACTCGGATACCGGAAAGACCCCGCCGACAAGGCCCGCTGGAAACGCCCGGGATCCGTGATCAGTATCAATCAAGCCCGCTTCTTCGATCATGTCGCAGGACGCGGCGGCGGCGGCGCAATCGATCTCGTCATCCATGCCGAGCGGTGCAGCTTCCTCCAGGCCCTCAGCCGTCTCGAAGGGCTCCCCCCCTCCCGCAACCCATGCACCGCAGACGGAAGCCGGGGCCTCCCCGAAGACCGGGCATGGGCGCGGGTGCGCCGCTGCCTCCACCAGGACCGCGGGCTCGATCCAGGGCTGATCGAACACTGCAGGCGCATCGGCATCCTCGGCGCCGACAACCGCGCCAACGCAGTCTTCACCTGCCGCAACCGGGACGGCAGGGAAACCGGCGCCGAACTGGTCGGAACCCGCCCCGACCGACCCTTCAGGGCCATGTCGCCAGGAAGCCGAAAAGCCGAAGGTGGCTTCTGGATCGCACGACAGGCAACCCCAAGAACCGCGCTCCTCGTCGAGGGGGCCATCGACGCCCTCTCGGCATGGACCCTCCGCGAGACGGCAAGGATCGACATCGTCATCTCCACCGCCGGGGCCACCGGCAGAATGCCGGCGTGGATCAACAGGTTCGAGCTCGATGTCGTCTTCTGCGGATATGACGCCGACCAGGCCGGAGACCTGGCCGCCGGCATGCTCGAAACGCAGGATCCCACAGTCCGGCGCATGCGGCCAGGCGGCCACGGTGACGTCAAGGACTGGAATGACATCCTGACAAGGCAGACAAATCCCGAAACGTACCAGTCAGATCAACGCAATGCGGGAAGAATCGTCCCAAACCGAGCGAAATAACCCGGGAAATCCGCAGCAATTCAAACCGAAAAACAACACTCCTCCTTCGCCCCGCCGTCAGGGCGGCGGAGGCAGTGCGCGTCCAGCCACTCCTCCGGCCGCATGGCGCGTCCGAGCGGCGGCGGCGTGACCGGGTCAGGCTGCGGGCAGAGCATCAGCGAGCCGGTCTCCGGCAGTCCGCCGCCGCCCAGCCGACCGCTCTTCTCCCGCATCAGCGCGCGCAGCTCCTGTCTGGCCGCGCTGTCCACGCCAGTCTCCGGCTGGTCGTCCGCCGAGGGGTCGAAGGCCATCGGCCTGAGGGCCGCCGGCCACACTTTCGCCTGCCCGGCGATCGCCGAATCCAGGTCGTGCTTCGCCCGGTGCGCGCGGTCGGGGCGGACGGCGGGCGCCTGCATCGCCGCCCTGAGACAGAAAGGAGCCAGGGCGAAAGCCGCGTTGCGACCGCCCGCGGTCAGCGCCGTTCCCGCCTGGTCGCGGAGCTCAGACAGCGGAGCGCTCAGCAGATCCCGCGCCGCCTGCGACGGCTCCAGCAGCCATGGTGTGAGCAGCGGGATCCGGACCGGTCCCAGCAGGTCCGCGGCCCACGCCGCGGGGCAAGCCGCGGCGGCGGAGATCAGCGCCGCCGCCGTTGTCAGCCGCTGGCCGAAAAGCCACCACCCGCCGCCGAGCAAAGCGCCCAGCAGCAGGATCAGCAGCAGATCCTCGGCAACGCCGTCGCGCTGGACGCTCACGCCGCCCGCCTGACGCGGGCCAGATCCTCCGCCATCTGGCTGATCACCTGTCCCGATTCACCTCTCAGCGAGGCCAGCTCCCGCCGCCGGAGGATCTCCCCGCGCGCGCTTCCGGACGGCCACGCGGCGGCCAGCGTCCGCCGCGCCTCCGCCGGGCCGAGCAGAGCGCCCAGCTCGTCGCGCAGCGCCACATCCTCGGCGGTGGTCGACCACGCCCAGATCTCCGAAGGCGAGGCTTTGTGCGTCAGAAGCTGGCGCACATCCCCGCCGTGCGCGGTCAGACAGGCGTAGACCGGCGCGCCGTCCGTGCCGGGGCCGGTCAGCCGGTGGCGCAGCGCGTAGCGCCCGGACTCGCCGATGCCCAGCGTCCGGTCGGCCAGTTCGGCGTCGGCGATCCCGGCGCGGCAGATCCAGACCCCGGTGGCCATCCCCAGCACCCGCTCAGGAAAGTCGTTCAGATACTGGCTGGCCAGAGCGATCTGCACGTTGTGCTTGCGCCCCTCCCGGACGTCGGTCTGCACCTGGTCGACGATTCCGTCCAGCGATCCGCAGCGGTGGAATTCGTCCATCGAGAGCCTCTTCGGCGTCCGCCGCGCGTGCCGCGCCGCGTCCGCCAGCCTCTCGCTCTGCGACGGGCGCAGCTGCAGCGTCGGCACCTCGTCCTCCGCCAGGTAGTAGCCGTCAGTGCAGATATGGCGCGCCAGCATGTACATCAGCGCCGCGCCGCGCTGGGCGCCGGCCGCGGCGGAAGGCGCCGTCACGTCCTGCAGATCGATCACCCGGAGACGGGCCGAAGTCATCGCGAACACCGTCGGCGAGGTGAGCACCGGCCACTCAGCCGCCGCCTCCGCCAGCACCCGCTGCAGCCCTTCAAGGGCCGGCTCGCCGGTCCCCAGACGCATATCCTTGTAGACTTCCGCGATGCGGGGCTCAGCCGCCGCCTGCGCCAGCTCCGGCAGCAGCGGCACCGCCAGGCGCTGCGCCAGCGCGGCCTCGCGCCATCGTCCGGCGTCCGACAGATGGTCAACGCATTCCCACCAAGTCGCGGCGCTGTCCGGCGACCAGCCGGTCTCCTCGAGCGCCCGGTCCAAATCCCCGTGTCCGTCGTGCCAGCGTTTCGGCCGCTGGCTGTCGCTGGCTGTGAGATACGCCTGGTCCACCGCCTGCCCGATCAGCCCGCCCAGCTCATCCCCGCCGGCGGCGGCGGAGAGCAGCAGGCGCACGAAGTTGACCGCGAACGACCGGCCCATGACCGTAGGCCGGCGGCATCCCACCGGCGTGTCGAAAATGTTCACCGCCCACTCCGGGGCGTTCTGCAGCCGGGCCGCGAGGGCCAGTCCGCGCTGCTCCGGCGGCAGGGCGGAGGCGATCAGGCTGACCAGGCCGGAGGACGATGGGCCGATGTCGATCACGCCGACCAGAGGCAGCGGCTCGTCGCGGCCGGCGCCGCTGAGCAGAGCGGCGAGATTGAAGGCGTTCAGAAGCACGGATTTGCCGCTCCCGGGCTGGCCGCTGATCAGATCGCACCAGCTGTCCTGAACCGGCGATCCCGGCCGGTAGGGCCACAGCGAGCCCGCCTCCGCGATCAGGGTCATCGGCCCTGAGGACCAGGGCGAGCACGGCCGGTCGAGCGGAAGCAGCGCCAGCGCGTCGCTGAGCGGCGCCGTGGCCGCCGGCCCGGTGGGAGCGCAGCCTGCTCCCGGCAGGCTGCCCATCAGGCAGGCCACGGGATCGCCCGCCAGCTCGTCGACCCTGGCGTTGGACCAGCGCTGAAACGCCTGTCTGAGCCTGGCCGCCGACCTTCTGAGACGGTCGGGCTGCCCGGCGTCGTCCCAGCACGCGGCGGCGCAGCGGAACCGGACGACGGTGTCCTCCGCTCCGTCGATCTGGCGCAGGTCCTGAAAAGCGTTGCGGATTCGGTCGTTCTGCGTTTTGGCGAGAAACGCGAACACAGTCGTGAACATCCGCTTGAAGGCGGTGCCGGACCAGCCGCCGGCCTCGATCAGAAACGACGCGCGCCAGCGCACCGGCTCGTCCCGGTCCAGCGTCTGTTCCAGCAGCCGCTGGAAAGGCACCAGCGTCTCCGGCGCCAGCGCCATGTCAAAGCCGCGCATCAGGCTGTCGCCGATGCGGACCGCCCTTCCGTCCTCGATGCGGGCGTGGCTTCTGAGCAGCTGCCACGACAGCCTCTCGGCGCCGCAGGAGGAATAGTCGTGGCCCGCCTGCTGCGCCGCGCTGTCGGCTGACCGGCGGAAACGCGCCGGATCGCCCTCGGCGGGCAGCCCGCCGAGCCTGGGCGCGAAGCCGTCCCCCGGCACCGCGGGATCCAGCGCCCAGGCGATCGCCTGCGCCGCCTCGGAGGCCGTCAGAAGCGTCAGCTCCTGGCCGGCGGCGGCGAAGTTGCCGGGCAGCGCCTCGACCACGGCGGCGTGCACGAGCCTGACCGTCTCCGCCACTCTGAGCGGCACCTGAGCGTCACGCATCGGCGGCAGCCCCTTCATGCTTTCACTGATCCGCTCGCCGGCGCGGCGGCGCTCGCCGGCGGGAATCGCCGCCGGGTGAGTGTGCACTGTGACCAGGATCCGCTCCCACGCGCCGGCCGCCGCCAGCTTCGCCGAGCGGTCCTCGATCATGTCCGCCAGATCCAGCTTCAGGTCCTCAGCCTGCCGGCGGATGGCGCGGGAGGCGGCGTCGACCGCGCCCCTGGCCGCCAGCGGGTCGCGGAAATACACCAGCTGAAGCGCGTGTCCCGGCGTGTCCAGCCAGCCGGCCAGCCCTTCGCGCAGCTGCATCACCGCCTCCGACAGCTCCTCCTGGTCCATCGAGCGGCGGCATCCGCGCAGCTCGAACATCGACATCAGCGAGCCGGCTGCGGTGTACAGCGTGTGTGGCCCGTCGGCCCCCTCAATGTCGATATGGTGGTCCAGCGGCCCCTGCAGAACGCGGTTGACAGCCGCGGCGGCGATGTTCTGCAGCATGCCGGATCACTCCCCCTTGGCGCCGATCTCCTGCGCCTTCACCCGCTGCAGCCCGCCGGGCAGCCAGCGGAACAGCTCCCCGTTGTCCTCGGCCGCGGCCGGCCACCAGCGCAGCCCGCTCCACGCCTGCGGCTCGCCGCCCGCGCGGACGGCCATCGTCAGAAGCGCCTGCGGCTTCGCCGGCGCCAGCTGGCTGGCCGTCCGCTTCCGCCGCCTGATTTCCTCGCGCGTCTGCGTCAGCACCGTCTTCAGCGCCCGCGCTTCCTCCGGGCGGGCCGCGGTGGCCGCTTCGTCTTCCCTGACGGCGGTTCTCACCGCCGCCCACGCCAGGGCGCAGAGCGCCGTCTGCGTGATCTCCGGCCAGTGGATGACCTCGACCGGATGGTCGCCGTCGCCGAACCCGGTCTGCACCGGGTGCTGCGTCAGGTGGCAGAAATGGCACACAGGAGCCAGATTCTCCCGGCGCCAGTCGCTGTGGTCGCGGTTCAGATGGTCGATCTCCATCCAGCCCGCCACCCTGGTGCCGCACAGGCGGCAGCGTTCGCCGCCCTGTTCCAGGACCTCGCGCACGCGCTTCCGCCTGGGCCACGCCGCCGCGGCGTGGAACGCCAGGGTGACGCAGGCGGTGTCGGGATGAGGGAACAGCAACGGCGCCTGCGGCTTCGCCGCCGCCGGCGCGGTCAGCACCGCCTCACCCGCCGCCGAGATCGCTCATAAAGCCGCCGCCGAGATCTCCAGTTGCGCTGTCACCGCCGAACAGCGTGGTCACGCCGACCCCCATCAGCTCCGGAAACGCAATCAGCGCCGCACCGGCGGCGGCGAAGCCGCAGGCGCCGGTGATCGAGGCCGACGGATCCTGCGGATTGCTGCTGTAGGCGCGGAACTTCACCGCCGCCATGACGAGCATGATGACGCCGACAAAAACAGCGCCCGCGCCGACGAACTGACCCAGCGCGCCGATCTGGCCGGTCACGGTCGAGGCGACCTCGCCCAGGTTCTGCTGCTGCGCCAGGGCAGGGAGAGCCGCCGCCGACGCTGGCGCAGCCCAGATCAGCCCTCGGACACTCATTGCGGCAGGTGAAAAGATGGTCATGGCAGGCCTCCGGCTCTAATGTTCCGCGCTCCCGTCAGGACTTACCTGCCTGCGGCGCATGTGTCAAAATGTCCAGCGCAGCGCCGCGCCCAACGGAATCCGCCCGGTCGGAATTCTCAGCCGTCTTGAAATCTCGAAGGTTACGGCACTCTCGTTGGGGGTCACCCTCCTGTGGCGGATGTGTCAAAATGTCCAGCGCAGCGCCGCGATCCTCCGGAATGCGCTCCGTCAGAAAGCCGCGCCGCCGCGCAGGCTGCCGCGCTCCTCCCTGCAGCGGCGGCTGTTCGCGCTCCCGCCCGGCCCACGGCAGAAAAGCGGATCCCGGCGCAGCCGGCGGGGCCGCACCCAGCCCGGCGAAGCGGCCGCCGTCTCCGCCGGTGTGAAAACCGGTGACCTCCGACACGTCCAGCCCGCCTCCTCCGGCCAGCCGCCGCATCGCGATCTCGTGCGTCCGCGCCCGCCCGCCGTTGGCAGCCGCCGCCTGGTCGGAGACGCAGTCGGGGCGGAACCCGCATGCGGCGAGATCGTTGAGTCCGCCGGGTCCCAGGAAGTGGGCCGCGGACAGCAGTCCGCCTTCGGTGATCCTGACGCCGTGCCGCGTGGCGCCGATCATCTCTTTGACCGAAGGGTCGATCCGCCGCCAGTTGTTGCCGGTGAACTGCCGCAGCGCGGCCCGCTGCGCCGGGTAGCTGTCGGCGAATTCGGCGTCCGAACGGATGCCGTACGGGTTCGGCAGCCAGCGCCCGGCGCGGTCCTTCCATCCGACGTCCGCGAGGGCGGCTTTCGTCATCTGGAAACATCCCGCGGCGGTGGAGTGCGGATTGCGGGCCCGGCAGCCGCCGGTCCACCCGCAGCCGCCTGTCTCGTGCCGCGAAATATGATGCTCGTAGGTCTCCAGGCAGACCGCCGCCGCCGCCGGGGCGCCCGTCTCCAAGGCGCAGAGCGCCGCGCCGAGAGCGCCCGCCGCGCGAATCACCCGGCCGCGGAACACACCGTCTCCGGATGATTCTGAAGACTGATCCGGTCTTGGGCAGCGCGCATGATGCGCCAGAATGACTGATCCGGGGCCTCTGCGCAACCGCCTCCGGCCCTTGTCTGGCGCGGCCCGGGGCGGATTCGGCGCGGTCCGGGCGGAGAATCGGCTTGCGGCGGCGCTGCACAGCGCCCTAAAAAAAGCAAGGCGCCGCAATAGGGCGGCGCATTGCACATAAGAGAATTCAAATGAGCGTCTACACCAGCCCCTCCCCCGAAGTCAATCAATTTCCGCCTCCGAGCGTCGGCCAGTCTGACCGGAAACCTCTGGAATCCGATCCGTCCGGCACCGCCCTGCCCGAAGGCATCAGCCGCGGCGACGCCGCGGTGATCGCCGGGCGCTGGCTCAGCGCCGCCGCTGAGCCGAACGTGGCGCGACGCACGCTGCGCGTGGTCCTCGCTGAGATGATCGGCAGCTCGGCCCAGCGCGACTGGGTGGAGGCGGGAAGCCCGTCTCCCTGCTGCACGCGGATGGTCTCTGACATGGCGAGGAGCACGGAGGTTTCCGTGCGCACCTGGCAGCGGGCGACCAACGCGCTGGCGGCCCTCGGCATGATCGAAATCCGGTCGGGCGCGAACGGCTACCGCGGCCCCCGGGCCGAAGACGGCGCCCGGTGCGGGATCAGCCTCGAGCCCATCGTCGCGCGCATCCTTGATCTCCGGGACGAGTACGCGGCGCTGGCCGCTGTCCGGACTGGCTGGTACCGCCGCATCCGCGAGGCGCAGCGGAATCTCAGGCTGGCGGCTGACGCGCTTGAAGAGGCGGAGGGCGGCGAAGCCCCGGCGGCGGAGGAGTATCTTTGCGCTCTGGACCGGCTGCGCCAGGAGTCCCGGCTCTGTCTGGAGTCCGCGCACACGTTCCCGGACCGCGGCGGCGGGAGTGAATTCGACAGCCGCCTCGACCGGCTCGAGAAGGCGGTTTCCGCGCTGTCCGAAAAAGTATGGTGCCCGAGGCGAGACTCGAACTCGCACGATCTTTCAATCGGAGGATTTTGAGTCCTCTGCGTCTACCAATTCCGCCACTCGGGCCAGCGACTGCCCTTAAACCCCGCCAGCCGTCAGCGTCAATGAAAACCGGAGTGTTAAAGTCCGGAAACGGTCAAAACATCATTGCACCGGCCGCTGGCAGCGTTTCCAACAAGGCGGCGGCGCAGACCAGACCGCGGGCGGCAATGCTCTTGAAGCGGCGAAACAGCAATACGCATAGAGCGATGCACAAGGAGACCTCCAGCGCCGAGACGATCTGCCCGTAATGCGCCGGATCCCAATAGCTGACGGGACTGCTGAACACCCAGTCGGTGAACGGCCAAAAATGCTGACGACCGTCATCGTGATGCAGCGGAAAGTCCGTCAAAAGATGCAGAATGGCGGCCGCGCCGAGGACAATCAGCCAGTCCCGGCGCAGCCAGTATCCGGCCAACACAACGAGCAGCCAGACAAAAAACGAATTGTCGATGGCGAACACCTGCTGCCACGGGCCGGAAAAATACAGTTGACCAAAAACGATGGAAGGCGGGATATCCTGCACAAACAAAGCATAGGATCCCATTGCGTAGAGCGAGACGTCCGGAAGCAGCGAGCCGGCCAGCGCGGCGGCGGTGATAGCAGCGGCGTTTGGTCTTGCAAAGACCGCGGCGCCCAGAATGAGATGAGCAGGTGTGTTCAAATCGCGGTGTCCAAGTGAGCCAATTGCATCGAGGCGTGTGCGTTTGTTCCAGATTCTGCCCGATTCAGCCATACTGGCTGCCGGTTGAATGTCGAGTGGCCGCCATCCGATGCGGCAGGCTTCCTTCCATCGTGAAACACCGCCGATGGCGGGTTCATTGGCAAGCCGATCCCGGTGAGGCTATGCAGCGCAGCGAATTCTCTTCAATTTGGAAACGTTCCGATGGTAAGACGAATACGTCTCGAAATTGCCGCCCTGACCGCCCTTTCCGAGAATTCGGCGCCGGACTGAGTTCTGCCGCTCACGGCCGTTCCTGCATTGAGTCTTGCTTGATACGCTACCTTTACAATTTCACGCTTCGCCTTGCGGCGCACCGGCGCGCTCTGCCTGCGCTTGCCATTGTGAGCTTTCTGGAAAGTTTGGTCTTCCCTGTGCCGCCGGATGCAATGTTGATTCCAATGGTGCTGGCCAGGCCGGACCGGGCGTTTTCGATTGCCTCGGTCTGTCTCGCCGGTTCCGTCGCGGGCGGATTGGCGGGCTATGTCATAGGCGCTTCGGCATTCGACCAGCTCGGCGGCCCAATTCTGAATCTATTGGGACAGTCAAGTGCAGCCGATGAGTTTATCGCCGCCTACAACGCGCGCGGCGCCTGGGTGGTGCTGTTTGCCGGATTGACGCCCTTCCCCTACAAAATCATCACCATCCTTTCCGGTGCAGCCGGTCTTTCATTGCCGGTCTTTGTCGTCTCGAGCATCATAGCCCGCGGCCTTCGATTTTTCTTGGTTGCGGCGCTGCTTTGGAAGTATGGAGATGCAGTTCGGGAATTCATCGAAAGGCGGCTGGGAACAATTATGGCGCTGGTCTTTTTGGCAGCCTTCGCTTTCTATTTTTTGCTCAGGTCATGGTGAGCGGCACGCACCTGATTACGGTCGGCATCGGCGGTCCGGCCGTCCTCTTGGCGGCGGCGTTTGGATTTCAATATTTTGGTGATTTGGCGCCATGTCCGCTCTGCATTTGGCAGCGCTGGCCGCATGCCGCGGCCATTGCCATTGGAATTCTGTTCTCATTCTGGCGGCGGCCGCCGATTGCCGTTTTGGCAGCGTCTGTGCTGGCATGCGGAACCGGCATTGCCGGATACCATGTCGGGGTTGAGAATGGCTGGTGGCCGGGATTGTCGAGCTGCGCCGGGGCATCGCTCAATATCATGTCGGGCAAAGAACTGCTTGATTTTTCACAGCCGGTCAATGTCACCCGCTGCGACGAGGTCGCCTGGAGTTTTCTCGGGCTGTCAATGGCGGCGTGGAACGGGCTGGCCTCGGCTGCGCTTGCCTGCGTGTGGCTGGCGCTTGCGCGTGATGCGGTTTTGAATAGGGCGAAACAGCCTGCCGGGCGCTAAGCTTCCAGCGGGGTATCCCAGTACAGATAATCCATCCAGCTCTTGTGCATGTAGTCAGGCGGGAACTTGCGGCCGATGTTCAGCAGCTGCTCCGATGACGGACGCGCCGGCTCGCGGCGCAGCGCCTTTCCGCTGTCCGAAAGCGAACGCGCGCCCTTGCCGAGATTACAGGGCGCACAGGCTGTCACCACATTTTTCCAAGTCGTCTGCCCGCCTTGCGAGCGCGGCACCACATGGTCGAACGTCAACTCGCTTGTTGAGCCGCAATACTGACACTTGAACTCGTCACGCAGGAAAAGATGAAACCGCGTGAATGCCGGTCTGGTGGTGGGTTTGACGTATTTCGGCAACAGGACAACCGAAGGAATCTTGAATTCGGTCGACGGCGAGCGCACAACCTCGTCATATTCCGACAGGACCGCGACGCGATGGAGTATCACTGCCGTCAGCGCCGTCTCCCACCGCCAGACCGAAAGCGGGCAGTAGGATAGCGGCCGCCCGTCGGCGTTGAGCACCAATGCCGGAAAATGCCGCGGATTGGCGCGCGGACGCACAAATCCGGATATAAACTCTGTGGCCATCGTCGGTTCTTCGCAGTTTCCCGGGCCGCTGTGCTCAGTGCGGTTAGTACAGCCATAACAATCTGTTTGGCAAGCACGCCGCTCATGCGCCGACGCACCTGTTGTCAGTTGGACTCCGCTTCCTGCAGCTCCAGCGCGTATTCCTGGGCCATGTCGACGGCGACAGGCGAACAGGCCTGACTGACCGGCGTGAACGCCGCCGGCTGTTCAATCGGAGACGGCGTCCTGACGGCCACACGGTAAACGGTGAACAGCGCCAGCAGCAGGGTGCCAAGACAAATGAAGCCAAAGAAACCATTGGGGCCGAATTGGACCATCATTGCGCCGGCGATCAGCGGGCCTCCAATGGCCCCGACGCCGCCGATGAAGATCAGGCAGCCCGCGCCGGACGCCATATTGGCCGGGTCCAACATATCGTTCGTGTAGGCAATAATTAACGAATACAGAGGGTTAAGAATTCCTCCCATAACAAATGCGACGACCAGCAGCACTGCGTACTGGTCGGCAAGGAGGATGGCCGCGCCGGTGACCGCCGAACAGACGGCAGCGCTCCAGAGGATCAACAGTCTACGGTCTATCCGGTCAGAGAGCCAGCCGATCGGATACTGGCATACCAATCCGCCAATATAAACACAGGCGATGAACACCGTGATCTGGCTCAGGCTCAGCCCGGCTTCTGAGGCATACACCGCACCCATTGCGAAAATGGCGCCAAAGAGCCCGCCGACACAAAAGGAACCAAAAGCGCCCAGCGGAGAAAACCCGATCAATTCCCGAACTGACATTGGAGCCGCGGATTCACACACCGGCGCCGGCGAAACCGACAAAAGTATCGGCGCAAAAGAAACCGAGACCAGGACAGACGCGATGACAAACAGAAAATATCCTCCGGGGTCCCCCAAATTCAACATCCCTTGGGCGGCGACAATGCCAAGCATTTGAACAATCATGTAGGCGGAAAGCGTCTTGCCGCGTGTTTCGTTTGTGGATTTGTCATTGAGCCAGCTCTCAGCGACAACATAAACCCCGGAGAAGCAGAAACCGACGACGATACGCAGAAACAGCCAGACAACCGGATTTGAAAACGCCGCGAACAGAATCAATGCCGCGGAAATCAGCGACCCGAGCGCCGCGAACACACGGACATGTCCAACCCTGCGGATAAGACCGGGCGCCAAACGGGAACCGCCGAGGAATCCGATAAAATATCCGGACATGATCCACGACATCGTTGTTGTGGATTCAAACTCGGCAACGCCCCGGACACCAAGCAGGGTGGCCTGCATGCCGTTGCCGAGCATCAGGAGCAGAATGCCAATCAGAAGCGCCCAGCTGTTTTTCAGAACTGCAATCATGGCAGCGCCCTCGGTCACCGGAGTCCGTCGATCCGCAACAACGCCTGCGGCACCGGAGGTGCGCGCGGTTCCGCGCCTGTCAAGGGATCAAAAGCGAACTGTCTCCGTAGGAAAAAAACCTGTAACGGCTGGCCAAAGCATGCTGGTAAATCCGGCGAAGCCTGTCGCGTCCAACCAGTGCCGCCACTAGCACAAGAAGGGTGGTTCGTGGCAAATGAAAATTTGTCATTAGCCCGGACACTGTCTTAAATTCGTGGCCGGGACGGATGTAGAGATCTGTGCGGCCGCGCCAAGGTATGACCAGTCCGCCTTCCGCCGCGGTTTCCAAGAGCCTGAGCGCAGTGGTGCCGACGGCGATGACCCTTCCGCCTTCCGCCAGCGTGCCGTTGATCTCCCGGGCCGCCCGGTCAGACAGCTCACCGCGTTCGGAATGCATCCGGTGCTCTTCAATCGCTTCCGTGCGGATGGGCAAAAAGGTCCCTGCCCCGACATGCAAGGTGACGAATGACGAGCGCACGCCGCGCGCGCCAAGCCGCAATAGCAATTCATCGTCAAAATGCAGCGAGGCTGTCGGTGCGGCGACTGCGCCGGGGCGGCGGGCGAACACAGTCTGATAATCCGTCCTATCCATTTGATCCGGCGGCCGCATCGATGCGATGTAAGGCGGCAGCGGAACGCTGCCGGCCTGTTCCAGCCGTTCTTCAAGTTCTCCCGGACCGCATTGGAAATCAAACAGGTGGAATTCGCCGCTTCGCTCACCGACAGTCGCCGCCAAGTCAGGTCCAAAGGCGACCGCGTCGCCGGGCCGCAGGCGGCGTGACGGCCGCGCCAGCGCCCGCCAGCGCCCGTCGGCCATGGGGCTGTCGAGATTGACGGTGACATTCACGCCGTTCCCAGCTGTTCTGGGCCGGCGGCGCACACCGCGGAGATACGCCGGGATGACTTTGGTGTCGTTAAACACCAACCGGTCGCCGGGCCGCAGCAGATCCGGCAAATCGCGCACCCGGCGATCGTCTAACCGGTCGCCATCGGATACCAGAAGCCGGGCCGCGCTCCGCGGCGCCGCCGGCCGCAGCGCAATCAATTCGCTGGGCAGATCGAAATCAAACTCGGAAAGGACTGTCACTGTTCGGCGCGCGGGGGCGAGAACAGGTTTTTCAAGACTCCGGGGGTGAGAATTGTCAATGGATTCGCGCCTGTTTCCGGAGAGTCAATCGGTCCCTTGATATAGTAGGCGATCGCTCCCGGTCCTTCGCCTTTATCGAAACCCAAGAGTCTTAACGGGGTCAGCAGCAACAGCTCGTTGGCGGTATTGAACGGCGTGATCACGCCATCCAGGTCAAACCTGTCATTCGCGCGGTCAACAGTGCCTTGAACCGTGATTCCCAGCGACGGACCGGTGGCATAGCTGTCTTGAAAAACAATGCGGTCGCGGCCCACCGTCAGATTGGCTTTCACGTCGGAAAAGAGAATGCCGTCGCCGTAAAGCCGTTCGACCAACCCGAAAATACTTGCAATACTCAACACTTCGCCGAGTGTCGGCATGTTCCGGGCATAGACGTTTGACATCCGGATAACGACATTTGGCGGACCTCCGGATTGCCGCGGGACGATTGCCATGTCCAGCGTGCCTTCATGCAGGTTCCTTATGATCCCGGCCGCGCGCAGCGCGTCTCCAGCATTCTGCGACCGCAGTCGCAGCGCAGCGCCTTCCTCTCTGATGACCAAGGAAACCCTGACGTCGACCTGACCGTTCAGTTTGGCATCGAATTCGCCGGAAATTTCGTCCTCAAACGTCAAAGTCCCGTTCACATCCGAAAGCGCAATCGCCGGCGACAAAACAACCGTGTCAAGCTGAACGCTCACGGGTTTGCCGCCGGCAACGGTCTGACCGCGGCCGCGGCTGGCGTCATATGCCCTTTGCAGGTCCGCGGTCCCCCCGGTCACTATTGCCCCGAATTCGCTGTCTTTCAAAATCACGACTGAAGCCGTAAGCCAGTCGCCAATCTCCGTTTTGCTAAATTCCGCTTTTGTGTAACTGCCGTCCTCACCAAAACTCACGGCTCCGTCGACGGTGAATCCCTTTCCCGCCAGGGACACCCGGCGAAGCTCAATCGGGTTGGAAAGCCGCCCCTCAAGCACCACTTCGGCGGTTTCGCCGACAGGTTTCTCATAGGGCACGATCGGCAAAGACAGGGCCAGACCCTGGGCCTCCGTCGAGATTCCGAATTCGGGAGAGCCCATCTCCGGAAACGTGACATAGAATTCGCCCCGCTGCTTGCCCCAGATTGTGCCGGTTGGCAATGCCACGCCGAGTTTCTCGAAAAACTCCGGCGAGATTTCAATTGTTCCCGTCAACAGGTTGTCGGCAATGCCGGTTTGTCCGAATTCGTGCTTCCACACGCCGTCGACCGGAATCCCGCTCAAACTGCCCGCGCCGCTGACGGTGATTCCGGTTTCGCCTACTTCCACGCGCAGGCTTTCTGACACAAAACTGCCGTCGCCCAAAATACCCGGAGCCACCGCCGAGTGAATGTCGCCTTTGACCTGAAACGATATGTTGTCGCGGAATTTCGCATCCCTGAGGGGAAAACCAACAGTTGCGCTTCCAGAAAACTTGCCATTGATGACATCGCTGGGAATCCTGCTTGCCGACAACAATTCGAGCGGCGGCTGTTCGACCAAAGCCAGCAGCTGCGACGCTGTCGATTTGGCCGTCAGGGTGAGCTGTGCCTGGGCGCTGTCGTCAAAGACATTCGGTATGCTGAGCTCGGAACCGGCGATGTCGACGCTGTTGCCGCTGGTATCGACGACTTGGCCGCGGTCGAACCTGAATCCCAGGCTGCTCCCTTCAAACACGCCGAATCCTTTGGCGTCTTTCAACGGCGGATATCCTTCCATGAATTCGAGATCGATGCCTTCGAACTGAAAGTTTACGTTGGCAGCCGGTTTGGCATTTGGCTGCAGACGCAGCCCGCCATTGACGGCGAACACCGTGCCGGTTTCCACACGTTTGCTCGTCCAATCCTTCGCTTCCCCGGCATAATGAGCCGGCCACAACGACAACAGCGCGTCACGGGTGGCTGAATCCAGGCTGAACTCCATCATGGCGGCCCATTCTGGATCTCTCAGTTTCGCTTCTCCGCGGGCTTCGAAATTCATGCCCTCGATTGACAGGAGCAGACGGGCAACATCGAACTGTGTTCCGTCCAAACGAAAGCGCAGATCGGCCGCCCCGTGAAAGTCTGAGATTTCAGTGCCGAAAAATTCGGACGGCGCCAAATCGGAAGCCGCAATCTCAATGCGCCCTCCCGCCACGGTTTCGCCATCGGAATCTCTGGATAGATCGAGATATCCGCCGATGCCGGCCATGCCCGCAGACGTGTCTATGGAAACGGAATTCAGGTGAATCCTGCCTACATCGATTTGATATTCCGCCTCAATTTCGATTTTGTTGAATGCAATCGGATCCGCGGGGGCGGGAATATGCGCTTGCCATGCGCCGATTTCCAATTGAACTTTTGCCGTCGAAGGAATTCCGCCCGCATGGGCTGCAATCCTTACATTGCCCCTCACCGGAGCGTCTGAGGCCTGATCGGGAACAGGCAGATCGACAAGCGAAAACACATCGCGCGCCGACGCGCCCGCCAAAGCCAGGTCAAGCTCAAATTCCGCGCCCTGTGCGGGCAGGCGCAGCGCCGCGGTGATTTCCGCGTCGACGGTTTCGCCGACCTGCCAGGCAGTCCGGCCAAAAACGTCAACCCCTTGATCCGACTTTGACATTTCAAGATGTCCGCCGGTCAGGCGAACTGTCTGGTTTGAATCTGTCAGCCGGAGCAAAATGTCGACCGAATCGATGCGGACATCCTGCAGAGACGAAAACACCGGATCGGCAAATCGGCTCAAAATGGGCATGCCGGGAAAATTCGGCAACACTCCCGGCGCATGCTCGGTCGCCGGAAAGGCAGCGGCCGCATCCTCAATTACCGCGCTGAAATCCGCCTTTTCGGCCAGCAAAGACCGCATGCTCAAATCTCTTGACAGCGCCGGCAGCAAATCCAGGAGAATCGTGATTTCCGACAGTTCCAATTTCGTTTTCCGGTCGGGATCCAGAATCGCCGCTTCGCTCACGCGGATGGCCGGGGACAGCGTTTTGATATCGATGAAAAAATCGATTGCGCCCAATGCAATGGATTGATCGCCCGACAGCGCTTCCAGCCGACCCTCGGCAAACTCCCTCACCCACGACGGTGCGGAAACCTTGGCAACCGACAGCATGCCGATTGAAAACACAATGCCAATAAAAAGCGCGGCGATTCCGACTCCGGCAATCCGCAAAATTCCAGAAATCAGTTTTCCGGGCAAAGCACTCTTGTCGGGCCGTTGGTTAATTTCTCAGATCCCATTGAATCAATTGGCGTCGCATGTTGCCGGAACCGCCTGGAACATCGTGATCCGGCTTTTCGGTCGCCAAGGCTGCGCTGCATTCTCTTAGTGTTTGACCTAAAAGTTGAGTTTTCTCCCCAGATGCGGCGCATACCAGCTGAATTCAACACCAGAAATGGAGGACCACATAGCTTGGAACGAGACCACTCAGGAGCAGTATAAACGACCGGCGGGCAGATATGAAACCGATTTGACGGACGCCGAATGGTCCGTGACCGGGCCGCTCATCCCGCCTCCTTCGAAAATGGGGCGCCCCCGCATCCAGTTCATGCTTGGAACGGGATGCCGGCGGCGGGCGGTTCCCAAGTGTTTTCCGCCGTTTACCTCGATCCAGAACTATTTCTACGCGTGGAGACGCGGGGGTGTTCCGGATGAGATGCTCGGCTCCCTCCGGGCCCTCGCGCGCGGTCTCGCGGGCCGTTCGGAGGAGCCGAAGGCGGCTGTGATCGACAGCCAGTCGGTGAAGACGACGGAGAGCGGCGGGCCGTCGGGGTATGACGCCGGAAAGAAAATCAAGGGCAGGAAGCGCCACATCACGGTGGACACGGAGGGAACCCTGATCGTGACCGCGGTTCACGAGGGGCCTCGGTGCAGGACCGGGATGGCGCTGTGGAGTTGATCCTGGCGACGCTGGAGAAGGCGACGCAGGCGGCGAAACTGTGGGCGGACGGCGGCTGCGCCGGACCGAAGCTGGAGCGGAAGCTGGCCAGACAAGGCCTCGGTCCGGTGCTGGAAATCGTGCAAGAGCCCAAGGAAATCAAGGGTTTCACCGTCCTCTACCGCCGCTGGGCGGTGGATCGGACCTTCGCCTGGAAGTCGCGGTGCCGGCTTCTGGCGAAGGATCACGAGCGGAGCCTGGAGAGCTCCTTGGCCCGGACGCAGCTCGCAGCCTGCCGGTTCCAGATGAGGCGGGTGGCGCGGGAGATAAGTGTCTGAAATCAAAATATATAATAAAAACAATGACTTAAGATTCGATCTCTGACAGGGAAACCGACCGGCCCCGAACGCAGGAACAGGCAAACGGAATCAGCGTGGGAATGTCCTGTTGAGTGAATACCGTGGTGATTGCGTCAAGGTTGCTGCCCATGCATCATACCTCGCGTTCAAATTCGGCGCCGCGGCTCAACATGATTTTCGACGCTGCCTCTGCGTCTGTAGATTACACTGCGGATTTGGCATGACCGCATTGCTGCCGGCTCCGCAGCGATCGATTGCACCGGACTTGCTGGCGGCCGCTGTGTAACAAGACGCAAGTTGCGGTTTAATTCAAGCCTAACCGAACAAAATATGCCATTTGTCTGGTCTTCGTGGCACAAATCTCTTTACCGGCGTCCAGCAAAGGCCCCGGCGCCGGCAAACATAGCTCTGCGCAATCAGGACTTGCTTCGGCAAAAGGGGCAGACCCGTTCCGGTCTCGGAGCCAGCCGTTCTGCGCATCGCTTGGGGCTTATATTCGGTGCCGCATGAAGCGCCCGGTGTGAATCCTCGCGCTTTGAAAAGCGAATCGCTGAGGGCTAGTGCCAGCATCAGGAAATAGGCGTTTTGGATATGAGGCGTGGCCGAATGTTGCAGCGGGTTTCGGAGGGCTTGCGAAGAAGTCTGCTTGAACAGACTGAATCGGGCATGGGGTATCAGATCGCCGTTGTCGATTGCGATCGGTATCTGATCTTGGATGCAGTGATAGCTGTCAAGGTTTCACCAAGTGTCTTGGCGCAGGCCCGCCGAACGAGACTTCCGATCAGTCTGAACTACGCCAAGTTCTCATCGACGATTGGGGGCGGCACCCGGCCGGCCGGCTGGACAAGGAGGATGTCCAAGCACTGAACTGCATGGCGGCGAAGTGGCTGACCGGGGAGGACCCAATGTCGGTGACGGCGGACTTGCCGGAACTGAACGGCATCAAGGCCCGAGTGGAGACCCACGGCAGTTTTTTGTCGAAGCCCCGACCGGGTGAGCAGTTCGTGCGATACAGCGCGTTCGCCTCCGACCGGCGAATCAACCCGGATGGCTCTGTGATACCGGGCACTTATGTCACCACGGAAAACGATGCGTCGCATGTGCCGTCCGGACTGGCGCCCGTCGGTCGCTACGCGTTGCCCAATCCGGCACCGGCCAGGCACAGGTTCGTCCTGTCTCCACAGCCAGGGACCCGGATGCGCTGTGGCGCAGCAGCTCCGAATTTCAACCAGGCTGGCGGCGATGTGGAGGTGCTGTTCAGCGAGGACTTGTCAGCGGGCGCGGCATCTGGCCCGCAGTCTATCTCGGAGAGGTAAGCGTGCGACTGCACTTCAATGTACAATGGGTGGATCACCTGTGCAGCCTGCCTGAGACGGGAATGGGCTACCAGATTGTCGATGTCGTCCTGCGCAATGGCGAACGGTATCGGGGCATAGTGGTATACAACGCCGAAGAAATGGAATGGCCCGCAAGAGCGCGCAAGATAGTCCCGGAGGATATCGTCGAGATCGCGAGAGCGAGGGTCGGTCCCTAGGGCGAGCTTGGGGCTGGCGGAATTTCCCGAGTACTTCACAGGGAGGAAAGGCAAAAGATTCCTGGAAGCTCCAGGACCCTTCTTTCGACCAGGCAGTTTCCAATCCATTTACCGTTGTGTAGCTGTCGGCCATGGGGACACGAATTCGCCACTTGAATTTATCTTGACGTGGTCACGAAGGTGTACGACGATTGACAGGGGCGGGAGAAAAGCCGGCTAGGAATACCCATGCCCCACAATTGACGCCGAACATTTGATTTCAGCGTTTCTGCGGTGCCGGCCAAGGACACTCAGCGCAAGATCCGACATCAGCTTTCCCGGCCTGAGTCGGTGCGCCATCACCGGGATCTTGGAAGTGGACGACATTCCGAATCGCACAGCTCTTGCCAGATGGCTATGCGCCGATTTCGGCGTCCGTGACGGTCGCAGCCAGTGCCGCCTCCAGCTTCAGTCCGGCGTAACCGCCGACCGCCCACAGTTTCGCCACCTGCGGCGCCTCCTCCAGCATCGCCAGAATCACCTCCAGAGCGCCGTCCCGGCCCTGCACCGAGGCCTCGTGAACCGCGGTCACGATCGGGTTCCCACCGTGTCCACCGTGATGTGGCGCTTCCTGCCGGTGATCTTCTTTCCGGCGTCATACCCCGACTGCCCGCCGCTCTCCGTCGTCTTCACCGGCCGGCTGTCGATCACAGCCGCAGTCGGCTCCTCCGAACGGCCCGCGAGACCGCGCGCGAGGGTCCGGAGGGCGTCGATCATCCGGTCAAAAACATCCCGCGGCTCCACGCGTGGAAACAGTTCTGGATCGAGGTAAACAGCGGTAAACACTTGGGAATCGCCCGCCACTTGCATCCCGTTCCGAGCAGGAACTGGATGGCGTTGACAACCTCCCGCATGTCGAAGATGCGGGGGCGCCCCGTTTTCGAAGTAGGCGGGATGAGCGGCCCGGTCACAGACCATTCGGCGTACGTAAAATCGGTTTCATATCCGTCCGTCGGTCGTCTATACTGCTCCTGAGTGGTCTCGTTTCAAGCCATGTGGTCCTCCATTTCTGGTGTGGTACTCAGCCGGTATGCGCTACATCTGGGGAGGCCACTCAACTTTTTGGTCAAACTCTTAGCCGCAGGCGGCAGTTTTTGGAACTGCGAAACAACCGCCGCCGGTCATCCGCGGGCGCGTGCCCGAATGCCAAGCGCCGAAACCGCTGGACGGCGCTGCCCGGTTCGCGGGCCACCGCAATCTCGAACGGCAGTTGCATACCCTGCGAGAATCGCTATTCTCCAGAATCCGGTGGCAAAATGAGGCAGCAGTGCGCCGGACAAATGAATAAAGGACCTGTGGCCGGCCGGGCAGGCCGACCTTGACGGGATCTGCCAAACTTTCCTGGCGACAACGGATGTTCCCTTGGCGGGAGATTGTGATCGAGTCCTCAGCGGGGGCTTTGCGGTTCCGTTTGGGCGCGAAAGCGCAGATCGCTGGCTGCCTTATAGGTTTTGCGGGAATCTGCTGGCTTACGGTGGCGACAGCAGCGGCAATTTCGCAGTTCATTTTTCCTGAGTCCAGACCTTTCGGTCCTTCCTCTGCGGCGTCGCAGCCGGAATCCCGCTCCGGCGATGAATACCTGCAGTTTGCCCGCGCTGTTCAGCTGCTGGAGGAACAGGCGGCAGATGCTTTCAGTCTTGCCAAACACACGCTGGCGGAGAATCAAAACCTGAGGCAAAGGCTGGCCGAATTGGAAACAAGGCCGGCGGCCGGCGACATCGCTGCCCGCTCGTTTCCGACCTATCGGCCGCCGGCGTCGGCGGAGATCGCCGAGACTTCGGCGGATATGCACATTCAGCATCTGCTGCACGCGCTTGAGACCAAAATCGCCATCTCCGATGCCATGCGCCGGGAGTTGAACGACCAAAAGGCCAAAAACATCGAATTGGCTGAATCCGCCGAAATCCGGCAGGAAAAAGCGCGCCGAATGATCAGAGAGCTGGTGGACTCGCTGTCACTGGCAACAGACGGGCTGGACGGGCTTTTCAGCCGGCTGGGAATCGACGCCAAGCGGCTGATTCGAGATATCGAATCGGTTTATTCCGGAGCCGGGGGACCGGATATTCGATTGGCGGAATCCGATGACGGTGACGCGAACGGCAGGTCATTCCCTAGCCAGCAAGACGTCGCAACGCTGACGGCGGCGATCAAGCGGCTGAACACCGCCCGGCTCGCGTATCGGGCGCTGCCGCTGGGTCATCCGGTTCGGCATGCCAGCCGGTTCACCAGCGGATATGGCTACCGCATGCACCCGATTCGCGGATACTCTCAGCATCATGACGGCGCCGATTTCGCTGCCCCTATGGGCACACCCATCCATTCCACAGGCGATGGCGTTGTTGTTTTCGCCGGACGCGACGGCGCCTTCGGAAAGACAGTCAGAATCCGTCATGCCGGCGGACTTGAAACGCTCTACGCTCATTTGTCCAAAATTCACGTCAGGACCAATCAAAGGGTCTCGCGTAATCAGCGCATTGCTGCTATGGGCTCCACAGGCTTGTCGACAGGATCTCATCTTCATTACGAAGTTCGAATTGGAGGCAACGCCGTGAACCCGATGCAGTACATTAAGGCAAGATGAAATGTTCACCAACAAGAAACCTGAAGAGGCAGCCAGTTCGAAACCCCGCGAGGCCAGTCAGCCCCCTAATCCCGACTCCCGGGTCGTGCGAAGCCAAGCTCCCAGACCCGAGAAAAAGGCGGCGCCGTCTGTGCTTTCCACAGATCTGTTTGTCACCGGAAATCTCAAGTCAGAAAGCGGCCTGAAGATAGAGGGACGCATTGACGGCGATATCAGGGCGCAATTGATTCAGGTCGGCGAAAAAGCGATCGTCAAAGGCCAGGTCGCGGCTGAGGAAATTGTGGTCAACGGACGGATCAAGGGCAAGATCCGGGGAATCCGCGTCCGGCTTAACAACGGCTCACGGGTCGAGGGAGACATCGTGCATGAAACGATTGCAATTGAAGCCGGAGCGCATTTCGAGGGGACCGTCAAACGGCAGGAAAACCCGCTCGCTGAACAGCCTGCCAGCCCCGCTCCCGCAGCAAAAAGAAGGCGGGAAGCGGAAGCGGCCGACTGACGATCGGCTGAAATCTCCGCCAGACCGCCCGATCATTAGAATCAGCAGCTCGAACCGTCGGTTCCGGGCTGCTGACGGCGCTGTGTTGTCAGCGTTCGATCTGGCGGCTCACTCGCCTGCCGCTTCGGCCCGGGTCATCCCCGTGACATTCCGGGCCAGCACCGATGCCATAAAGTCATCGATATTCCCATCAAGCACACCTTGGGTGTCGGAAGTCTCCTGGCTGGTCCGGAGATCCTTGACCATCTGATAGGGTGAAAGAACGTAAGAACGGATTTGGTTGCCCCAGCCGGCATCGCCTTTCTGGCTGTGCATGGCTTGAATCTGTTCGGTTCGTTTCCGCAATTCCAATTCGTAAAGCCTTGATCGCAAGGCGTTCATGCAGTTTGCGCGGTTTTGGTGCTGGGACTTTTCAGACGAGGTCACGACAATGCCGGTCGGCATGTGCGTGATGCGGACGGCAGAGTCGGTCTTATTGACATGCTGTCCGCCGGCGCCGGATGCGCGGAAAGTGTCGACTCTGAGATCCGCCGGATTGATTTCCACTTCGATGCTCTCGTCAATCGCAGGGTAAACCCAGACCGAACTGAATGATGTGTGGCGGCGTGAATTGCTGTCGAAAGGCGAGTTTCTCACGAGCCTGTGGACGCCGGATTCTGTTTTCAGCCAACCGTACGCATTGGGTCCGGAAAATTTGTGGGTCACAGATTTAAAACCGGCCTCGACATCCCGGTTTAGTGAGATCAGCTCGTGGGAGTAGCTGCGCCGCAGGGCCCATTTTTCGTACATGCGCGACAACATGGCGGCCCAGTCGCAAGACTCGGTTCCCCCAGCTCCGGCATTGATCTCAAGAAAAGCGTCATTGCTGTCGGCTTCGCCGCTCAGCAACGCATCAATTTCCCTTTTTTGCGCCGTTTTCAGCAATCGCGAAAGCGCGCCCTCCGCCTCGGCGACAATCTCGTCATCGCCCTCAGCTTCGGCCAGCTCAATGAGTTCCACGGCATCGGTGAACTCCCGATCCAGCTCATCAAACGATCGGATGGCGTCAGCCAGCAGCTGCCGGTCTTTCATGAGTTTCTGCGCTCTCTGCGGATCGTTCCACAGGTCCGGATCCTCGGACGTCCGATTGAGCTCATCCAGCCGTTTTTCCGATGCGGGACGGTCCAGGCGGAGCCGAATCAGCGCCAAGGATTTGGCGATGGCGTCAATTGTCGATTGTGTCTCGGAGCGCATTAACCGTATCCGTTTGGATCCTTGCCAATCCAAAACAGGACCCGGCACTGAGAATTCAAAGGCAATTATTGAACATCTTTCACCCGAATTCAATCCTGCCGCCAGCGAATGCGGTCCGCTGAACGCTGCCGGGCGCGCGGGGACGGAGGATGCTCGGCGGCGGCGAACGGCGCTGCGGTGAAGGCAAACAGCGCGCCCGTTCTGCAATTCCCCATGCCGTTCAGATCGGTCACGCAGGGTCCTGCGATTTGGTCGGGCTGCGCCGGCAGGACGGCGCGGTCGAGCGCCACACCGGCGTCGACAATTGATATCGGCCCGATGACACCGGAGCGGGCGGGCCGCCTGCCCTGCCCGGCATTCAGGGAAACAGTTCTCTTGTCGCAGTCAGTTCCAGCGCCGAACACCGGCGAGATCTCTTGATCGAGGGTGCGACCAGGTTCGAAATCGTACAAATGCGCGGGCGCGGACGCAGCGAGCCAAGGATTGGCGATTGATCGCTTGCGCGGATGAGGATTGGGGCTCTGCGACCTTAAAATCGATCCTGACGAGACTCACAATCTTTGGCAGTGACCGGAAAAAGCTGATGTGCGCGACCGTCTTGCGCTGCCTCTGCCCCATCGTCTCGCCAGGGCAGTTGGGCGAAAGCCCGCAGTCACAGTTTCTGGCTTGAGGTTCTGCCTGGACAAATGCCGAGCCGCAAAAATCTTCCGGTGCGCCTGGCGCAGAGGTAGGCCCTCAATAAAGCCCGCCGGATGACATTGACCCAAAGGAACCCCTCGTCTGCGCCGGAGCCGCAGCCGTTGCTGTCTGTTCGGTTTCCGCGCCGGATTCGGAGACCTGCTCTTCGTCATTTTCAGGATTAAAGATCTCCAGATCCTCCGCCATTGCGAATCCGCCGTCGACAACCCTCAAAACCCCGCGCACCGGTTCGGTGCCAATCCTGAAATACTCCTGAATGGCGCGCCCGTTTCCGGAAGCCGCCGCCGCACCGGAAAGCAATTCGCCGGTTGTGCGGTCGATTGTGGCGAACACACCGCCATCGGGAACAGCGAAGCTGGAGGAGCCGTATCTCTTGACTGCCGCCTTGATGAACTCGTTGAAAACAGGACCGCACAGATTGCTGCCATAGGCTCGTTTGCCGAGAGATTTCGGGGAATCGAATCCCATGTAACAACCGGCGACAATGTCGGGTGTGTAGCCAATAAACCATGCATCCCGCGACTCATTGGTGGTTCCGGTTTTGCCGGCAACCGGCACGCCCGGTTTGACCGTGTGGCGCGCCGTTCCACGCAGGACAACGCCTTCCATCATCGATGTTACCTGATAAGCGGTAATGGGATCAATGACTTGCAGGCGGTGGCTCACAATCTGGGGAATCGCGCCTTCCTGCAGATTGGGCACACTGCAGTCGAGGCAGTAGCGTTGGTCATGCTGAAAAATGGTCTCGCCCCAGCGGTTCTGCACCCGGTCGACCAATGTGGGAATCACGCGTTCTCCACCATTTGCAAACATCGCGTAGCCAGCGACAATGTCAAACAGCGTGGTTTCCTGAGCACCCAGCGAATTCGCGAGGAACGGGTCCATATGTTCATAAAGTCCAAATGTTTCGGCATAGTCTGATACCGTCTCCATGCCGATGTCCCGCGCCAGCCTCACAGTCATCAGATTGCGTGACATCTCAATGCCTGTGCGCAGCGTCACCGGACCGTAGAACATCTTGCTGGAATTCACTGGCCGCCACAGCCCTTCCGGCGTTTCCACCTCAATCGGTGCGTCAATCACGATTGTCGCCGGAGTGTATCGGGAGTCCAAGGCGGCGGCGTAGACAAACGGTTTGAAGGCGGATCCGGGCTGCCGCAGCGCCTGTGTCGCGCGGTTAAAGACCGAATGCTGATATGAGAAACCGCCGTGCATGGCCAACACCCTTCCGGAGTTTACGTCCATTGCCATGAACGAACCCTGGATTTCGGGAACCTGCCGCAGTGACCAGTTGGCGCGGTCGCCGCTATTTCCCTCGCCGCGCTCGACCAGCGCCACATCACCCGCTGCCAGCAGGTCTTCAACCTTCCTGGCTCTCCCGGCTCCATCCGGTTTGCGCGCCCACTCGACGTCGGAATCCGGAATGAATCCGGTGCTTCCCAATTCGTCGCCGGCGACGCCGATGACGGCCCCGCCGCGCACCAATTCGAGGACTACGGCACCCTTCCAGCCTTCAATGTCGCCGGGAATATCCAACGCGCTCAGACTTTCGCGCCAGCTTTGCTCCTCTGCGATTGCGTCGGCGGAAATTGTCAGACCTGTGCCGCGCCAGTTTCGGCCCCAGCTCCTGTCATACGACACCAGCCCGTCACGGAGCGCCTGCATTGCAACGGCCTGCAGCTCCTCATCGATCGTTGCCCGGATTGTCAGGCCGCCGCTGAAGAACTCATTCTCACCGAAGGCGCTCGACAGCTGCCGGCGGATTTCATCGGTGAAGTAGCTGCGCGGCGGCAGACTGGCGCGGAACGAGTTGAAATCTCCGCTCATCACCGTCTTAAGATCGCTGCCCTTTGCCTCCCGCCCCTGTTCCGGAGAGATGTGGCCGTTTTCGACCATTTCCTCGATAACGAAATTCCGCCGTGCCAGAGCCGCATCTTTGTTGCGCACCGGATGATAGTTCGACGGCGCTTTCGGCAAGGCGGCGAGATAGGCGGCTTCCTCGGCGGAAAGCGCCTCCAGAGGCTTGTTGAAATAGGTCTGGGCCGCTGCCATCACACCGTAGGAATTGCGCCCCAAAAATATTTCATTGAGATAGAGTTCGAGAATCTCATCCTTCGAAAGTGTCTGCTCCAGCCGGTATGCCAACAGGATTTCCTTAATTTTTCTCTCGACCGACCGGCTGCGCGTGAGCAGGAAGTGCTTCATGACCTGTTGCGTGATCGTCGATGCGCCCCTGAGGCGCGATCCGCGCATGGCTTGAACCGCGGCTTTCACCATGCCGATCGGGTCGTATCCCTGGTGAAGATAAAAGTTCTTGTCTTCCGCCGATATGAACGCATTCCGCACCAGCGGCGGAATCTCTTCAATCGGACTGAATAGGCGCCGCTCATTTGCAAACTCGTCAAGCAGATGGCCTTCGGCGGAGAAGACCCGGCTGATGGTCGGCGGCTCGTAGCTTGCCAGCTGGTCATGGCTCGGCAGTCCCCGGCCAAACATCCACACCACAGCGTCAAGCAGCAGCGCGCCGGCGATCAGTGCAAGGCAAGCCCAGCTGAATATGGCGCCCATGCCCAGCGCAAACATCCGCAGCAGACCGCCGGTTCCGGTCTTAACCCGAGGGCGCCGATCCATTGGAGCGGCAGGCTGTTCCGTACGGTTCGGCTTTGCTGCAATTGGCTTGGTGTCAGTCATGGCCCAAATACTGCGGCCCGCATTGTTCATTTTCAATTTGATACACGGTTTTGAAGGTTCCGCTACGCAATTCTGTGGCCGCCTTGCCCCCAGCGGTCTTACCTCATGGAGAATTTATGCCGATTTTATGGTGAAATCTCAAGAAGTATGTGTTACTCGGCCATATTGCTGTCGGGCCGCGCACAGGCTGTGCCCGGCAGCGGGGAGAGTTTTGTCCCAAGCCCGGTTTCGATTGGCCGAAGCCAGGAAAGGCAGTCGGAGGTAAAAACCTCGCTGCCGCGTTTTGAAACATCGGGCTATGGGCAAACGCGGAACGCTCTGCAACGCAGGGTGAAGGCAATAACAAACGGGCGGGCTTACGGTCATGAACAGCCGCATACACGCAGGGCCGAACAACGGCCATTGGGCACTCATGACCGCCGAGACCTGTCCAACCAAGTCCCGAACGCCGGCGCCGGCAAAACGGTTTCCGGCGCGCCGCGGGCACGGAATTTTAATATGGCACGAAAACTACTTATCGATGCCGCGCACCCGGAAGAAACGCGGGTGGCGGCGGTCGATGACGAAAAGGTTGTGGGGTTTGAATTTGAATCCCGGAACCGAAAACAAATCTCCGGCAACATCTACCTCGCGAGGGTGGTGCGCATAGAGGCAGCGCTTCAGGCTGTTTTTGTCGAATATGGCGGGAATCGCCATGGTTTCCTCGCGTTTCCGGAAATCCATCAAGACTATTTCAATATTCCGGTCTCCGACAAACGGCGCCAGAAAACCGAAGACGATGACATTGACGGCAGTTCGGCCGATGCCGGCGGGCCCGCCGGCGATGCGGACTCGGATCAGTCTGGAACCGATTCAGGGAACGAAACGCAGGAAACTCCGGCCGACGCAAGCGGGTCCGGGGACAATCCGGCGGCAAACAGCGCTGCGGCGGCTGACAGCGAATCGGAAACCGGCAGCCCGGATTCCGAAACGGAGACCGGCGCCTCCGCCGTCTCCTCCGGCGATGACCGCAGAAACCGGCGCCAGCGCCGCAAATACCGCGTGCAGGAGGTCATCCGCAAAGGACAGATTCTGCTTGTTCAGGTCCTGAAGGAGGAGCGCGGAGGCAAAGGCGCCGCATTGACGACCTTCATCAGCCTGGCGGGACGGTACTGTGTGTTCATGCCGAACAGCGACCGCTGCGGCGGTATCAGCCGCAAGATCACCAACGTGTCAGACCGGAGCAAGCTCAAACAGATCGCCACCAATATCGAGGTGCCGAACGAAGCGGGACTCATCATCCGCACGGCCGGCGCCCACCGCACGAAACAGGAAATCAGGCGCGATTACGATTTCTTGATCAGGCAGTGGAACGAGATCCGGAACCTCACTCTGAAATCAATTGCTCCGGCCAAGATTTACGAAGAAGGGGACCTGATTCGACGGACCATTCGCGATGACTATTCGAAGGGTATGGATGAGATTATCGTCCAGGGCGGCGACGGTTACCGGACGGCGAAGAATTTCATGAAAATGATCATGCCGTCGCATGCCAAGAAAGTGAAACAGTACAGCGGCGGCATTCCGATCTTCACCCGTTACAATGTTGAAAACGAGCTGAACGGTCTCTTCGATCCGCTGGTACATCTCAAATCCGGCGGCTATATCGTCATTGGCCAGACCGAAGCGCTTGTCGCTATCGATGTGAATTCCGGACGCGCCACACGGGCTGGAACGCTTGAGCAAACCGCGCTGCAGACGAATCTCGAAGCCGCCGAAACCGTTGCGGCGCAATTGAGGCTCAGGGATCTGGCCGGGCTGATTGTGATCGACTTTATCGACATGGAGGAAAGCAAGAGCAATCAACTGGTCGAAAAGCGCCTCAAAGATTGTTTGAAGTCCGACCGGTCAAAGGTCCAAATCGGCCAAATCACCAACTTTGGCCTGCTCGAGATGAGCCGCCAGAGACTGAAGCCCGGCATCATGGACATGGCTGCATCGGAATGCGCCAGGTGCAATGGCGTCGGGCGTGTCCGGGATACGGAATCGCTGGCCATCGACGTGCATCGTCGCATCGAGGTGGAGGCGGAAAAGGGCCAGCAAAACGTCATTCAAGCGACGGTTCCGCTGCGGATTGCCAACTTCCTGTTGAATCACAAGCGGTCTTCGATCCAGGAGGCTGAAGCGACGCACGGCGTGTCGATCATGATTGAAGGCGTTGCCGGACTGCAGGATTATGAACTCGAAATCCGGCGCATGCAGAGATCGGTCACCGAGGCTGGCGAAGAACAGGAGCAGGTTGTCGGGATCGAAACCCCGTTCCGGGTCGACCGTCCGCACCAGCGGGCAGGAGAAAAACGGGGTGATGGAATCAGGCGGCGGCGGAAACGGGGACCCCGCGGCGGGGCCGGTCAAAGACAGGCCGACACCCATGGCGCCGAACAAGCCGATGCGGCGGCGGCGGAACCGGAACAGCAGACGGAAGCCCGCGGCGGAAAGAGCAGGCGCGGCAAGGCTGAGGGAGACCAACCTGACCGCAAGAGTCAGAAACGGTCGCGAAAGAGATCGTCCGGCGGCGGCGTCAAACAAAGGGCGCAGGACGACAGCGAAGACACGCTTGCCGAAACCGGTCAGCCGCCAGCGGAACCGGAATCGCCGAAAAAGAGCCGTGCCTGTTCGGCGCGCCGGCCGCGGCGCAAAGCATCCGCTGCGAAGCCAAAGACCGCTGCGGCTCCGGTGGCCGACGAGGCCGCGGCGGCTGAGAACCCTGATCCGCCAGCCGCCGCGCGCGCGCCGTCCGGGGGTGAAGCCGAGCCGCAGTCGGCGGCGGCGGCCGAACCGGCCTCCGCTTCCCGGCCGCCGAAAAATGACGGAAAGTCGGAGTCGGCTGGCGAAACCGAAAGAAAGACCGGGTGGTGGTCCGACGACTATCAGCAGGAAAAATTGTAACCGCAAGTTCAGGAAGGCCAGTGGCATGCAAATTCATCAATGGAAAAAAACCGCAGCGGCGCGGCTGAATTCGCTTGTCCGCCGTTCCAGGAACGCGGCGCGGCCGCTGCGGACCGGACTGAGGCAAATATCCGCATCGGCCGCGGCGGCCGCGTCAGTTTCATTCGCCGGGTGGACGATCGGCGCACAGGCACACGATCTCAACGATTTGTCCGGTGAACAGCGTTCGGCTCTGCATCAGGAGATCCGCCAATATCTGCTGACAAACCCCGAAATCCTTGTGGAGGTCATATCTGCACTCGAGCGGCAGCAGGAAGAGAACGCGGCGTCGATGCAGCAGCAAGCCCTTGTCGAATATGCGGACGAGCTGTTTTCCGATGAGAATTCATGGGTCGGCGGAAATGTTGACGGCGATATCACGATCGTCGAATTCGTCGACTACCGCTGCGGTTTCTGCCGCAAGGCCTATCCCGAGATCCAGCAGCTGCTCGCCAGCGACGGCAATATCCGTTTCGTGGTCAAAGAGTATCCAATACTCGGCGAGAACTCGGTGCTCTCGTCCAAGCTGGCAATCGCCGCGCTGAAGCTCAAAGGAGATTCGGCCTACGAGAAGGTCCACGACCACCTTATTTCGATCACTTCGCCCATCGGCGACGCGGTCTTCGCCGACGTCGCCGAATTGATCGGCGTGGACGTGGTGGATTTGGCGCTGACGGCTCAATCCGATGAAGTCCAGCGAATTCTCTCTGCAAATTATTCCCTGGGTGAGCGGCTCTCAATCGGAGGCACGCCCGCTTTCGTCGTTGGCGGCACACTTATCGGCGGGTATCTTCCCCTCGATCAGATGAGAAGTCTGGTGCAGGCGGAACGCTCCAAGGGCAGCTGACCGGCGCGGCCGATGGTATTCAAATTCAGCGTGCGGGCACGGAAAGGGCCGTAATGGCGCAAAAGAACAACGACATAGAGCTTGTCAAATCCCTCACTGAAATCTTGAAGGAAAACGACCTCGGTGAGCTGGAATTCAGGCGGCGGGCGACAGACCGGGATGAGCTGGAAATCCGTATCGCGGCGCGTCTGCATTCCGGCTCCGCGGTTGCCGCAGCGGTCCCGCGGCAGTCAGCTGCGCCGCCGCCTGAAGCGAGCGCGGCTCCGGCCGCAGAACCGAAGCCCGCCGGACCGGGACATCTTCCAGGCGTTGTGACCGCGCCGATGGTCGGCACCGTGTTTCTGCAGCCCGAACCTGGCGCTCCGCCATTCATCGAGATTGGACAGCAGGTGGCTGAAGGCGAGACGCTGGTCATCATTGAAGCGATGAAAACCATGAACCACATTCCGGCGCCGCACGCCGGCATCGTGCGCAGCGTGTTGGTCGAAAACTCAACGATTGTCGAATACGGTTCGCCATTGGTCATCATCGAATAGCCAGACAATCCGATGTTTACAAAGATCCTCGTTGCCAATCGAGGCGAGATCGCTCTCCGCATCATCCGCGCCTGCAAGGAGCTCGGCATCCAGTCTGTCGCCGTGCATTCAACTGCCGACGCCAATGCCATGCATGTCCGAATGGCCGACGAAGCCATCTGCATCGGCCCCCCGCCCTCCTCAAAGAGCTATCTGTCCTTTTCGGCGATCGTGTCCGCCTGCAGCGTGGCGAATGTCGATGCCGTGCATCCAGGATACGGTTTTTTGTCGGAAAATCCGGCATTTGCCCAGATTCTCGAAGATCATGGCATCTGTTTTATCGGACCGTCCGCCGAGCACGTCCGCCGAATGGGCGACAAGATCGCCGCAAAAAAAACCATGGCCGGCCTGAATGTCCCCTGTGTGCCCGGTTCCGAGGGCAGCATTGAATCGTTTGACAGGGCAAAACGTGTCGCCGCGGATATCGGATATCCGGTCATCGTCAAGGCGGCTGCCGGCGGCGGCGGCCGCGGGATGCGTGTTGCGTCTTCGCAAACCGATTTGGAAAACGCCTTCCTGTCAGCGCGCGGCGAGGCCCTCGCGGCGTTCGGCAGCGACGCGGTGTATATTGAAAAATATCTCAAACGCCCGCGCCACGTCGAAGTTCAAGTCATCGGCGACGGAAATGGCGGAGCGGTGCATCTCGGCGAACGCGACTGCTCGCTGCAGCGCCGTCACCAAAAGATTCTTGAAGAGGCGCCCGGACCGTCGATCGACAGTGACCTGCGTCATGCCATCGGCATGCGCTGCGCCGAGGCGGCGGCAGCTCTCGGCTATGCTGGTGCCGGAACAATCGAGTTTTTGTTTTCCGAGGGTGAATTCCACTTCATTGAAATGAACACGCGCCTGCAGGTCGAACACCCGATCACAGAGGCGGTGTTCGGCGTCGACATCGTGCGAGAGCAGATCCGTGTCGCCGCCGGTCTGCCACTGAGTTTTGCGCAGGAGGAGCTGGCGATCAGGGGGCATGCGATTGAGGCGCGGATCAATGCCGAGGCACCGCCGGATTTTCGCCCGAGTCCGGGAAGGGTCACGGCATTTCATGCGCCCGGCGGCCCCGGGATCCGCATGGATACGGCCATCTACACCGGGTATGAAATCCCGCCTTGGTACGACAGTCTGGTGGGGAAAGTCATCGTTCATTCAACCGACCGAAGCTCTGCCCTGGCAAAACTTGCCCAAGCGCTCGACGAATTGATTGTGGACGGAATTCAGCACACGGTGCCGCTTTTTCAGCGCCTCCTCGGCGAACGGGATATCACGAACGGAAATTACGACATCCACTGGCTTGAAAAGTGGCTGGAAAACTCTGACTGGCAGCAGACACATCTGAACCATTCCGCCGGTTAGCCCGATCTTCATCCTGCCGAAGCTCCCGGCACTCACGGCAACACGTTGAAAACGTGAGGTTTTCCGGCCGCCGGGCCGCTTTTGTCTTGTCAAAAAGTTTCCAGTGCAAGTTGCGCGGTTTCAGGCCGCGTGCCCACTGACGTATTTTCGCAACAGTGCACATTGTTACAGGCACACATCCTGTGGACACGGAGACGGCAGGCGCCATGGATTGTTGTCATGGCGCAGGGAAACCGCCCATGTCATTCCACATCGAGACCATCCCCAACAGGCGCGGCCGCGACACAGTCCTCCTCAGGGAGGCCTGGCGCGAAGGCGCGAAGGTCAGGAAGCGCACCATCGCCAACCTCACCTATCTGCCGCCGGCGGTCACCGACGGCTTCCGCGCCGTGCTCAGGGGCGGAATCGTTCTCGGCTCCCCGGACGAGGTTTTCGGGATCCGCAGGTCGCTGCCGCACGGCCACGCGGCGGCGGCGCTCGGGACCATGCGGAGCCTCGGATTCGAGGGCATCCTCGGGCGGAAAAAAGCCGGATGCGCGGGCCCTTGATCCGGAGACCGCCTCGACCAGCCTCGGAGAGCAGCTCGGCCTCGGGCCGGTCAGCGGCAACGAGATGCTGGACATGCTCGACTGGCTGCTTGAGCGCCAGCCCTGGATCGAGCGCAGCCTCGCGAACCGGCATCTCAGGGACGGAACCTTGGCGCTCTATGACGTGAGTTCAAGCTTCGTGGAGGGAAGGAAATGCCCGCTGGCCGCCTTCGGGCACAGCAGGGACGGGAAGAAAGGCAAAATGCAGATCACATACGGCCTGGTCTGCTCGGGAGACGGAACCCCTGTGGCGGTGGAGGTGTTCAGCGGAAACACCGCCGATCCGGACACCGTCAGAGGCCAGGCGGAGAAACTGCGCCGCCGTTTCCGGGTTGAGAACATCGCGCTGGTCGGCGACCGCGGCATGATCACATCGGCCCGCATCAGGGAGGATCTTATTCCTCTCGGCCTCGACTGGATATCGGCGCTCAGGAGCGCCGATATCCGGAAGCTTGTCAGGAAGGGGAAAAAGAAGCCCGCGGCGCTGGATCCGGCGAGGCTCGCTGAGGATCAGGTCGCCGAGACCGTGTCCCCGGACTTTCCCGGCGAGCGGCTGCTGGTCTGCCTCAATCCCCGTCTGCGGGAGGAAAGGGCCCGGAAGCGGGAGGATCTGCTCAGGGCGACGGAACAGACGCTGGCTGAGATCGCCGCGGCGGCGGCCCGCCGCCGGCCGGGCGTGAGAAACCGCGAGATGACGGCGAAGGCCCTGGGGTGGCGGGGCAACAGAAAAAAGGTCGAAAAACACTTCAGCATTGAGATCCGCGATGACGGAATGGACTGGAGCCGCGACGCGGCGAAAACCGCGGCGGAGGCGGCGCTCGACGGAATCTATGTGGTGCGCGCCAGCCTCGGAAAGGAGGCGGTCGGAAGCGGGGCGGCGGTGGCGGCCTATAAGAGCCTCGCGCTTGTCGAGCGCGCCTTCCGGACCATGAAGACGTCAGGGCTGAGGGTCCGGCCGTTCCATGTTTACAATGAGAGGCGGGTGAGGGCGCATGTGTTCCTCTGCATGCTCGCCTGGCATGTGGAGCGGAGCATGCGTGAGAAACTCGCACCCATCCTGTTCGAGGACAGCGACCGCGAAGCCGCGCGCGCCGGTCGGTCCACCCCGGTTGAAAAGGCGGAGGTCTCCGAAAGCGCCAGGGCCAAAGCGGCCGCGAAACAGACCCCTGACGGCCTGCCGGTCCACAGCTTCCGGACGCTGCTCGCCGATCTCGGAACGCTGACGCTGAACGACGCCTTCCTGCCCGGAAGGCCCGGCAGCGCGTTCCGCATGGCCGCGCGGCCGACCGCGCTCCAGAAAAGGGCCTTTGAGCTTCTGGAGATCAAACCGCCCGGAAATGTTGTCAGTTCAATGACAGGCTGAAAAAGCCCTCCGGCCCGGCCGGACCCCCAGAAAATCAAGCGAAAACAACACGGTGTCCTTGCCCGCGCGGAGAAAACCTGTCAAATCCCGACGTGAAGTTCGGGTTAGCAGGGAAGTTGATCCCGTATCGGACAATTCTTGCAGCCTATACGATGGGCTACTTTCCGATGGCCTCGGAATGCGATGCGGACAGTGTCGTCTGGGTGCTGCCGGCGGAACGCGGCGTGTTGCCGCTCGGTGAGTTCCGCGTGCCCAGAAGGCTGCGCCGCAGGATCAGGTCAGGCGGCTTCACGGCAACGCTCAACGCCGACTTCACAACTGTCATTGAGGCCTGCGCCGACCGTCCGGAAACCTGGATCAACCGCACCATCGTCGAATCGTATCGATCTCTGCACGACGAGGGATTCGCACACTCGATAGAGATCAACCAAGGCGGTTCAATTGTCGGCGGGCTGTACGGAATTGCCTTTGGCGGAGCATTCTTCGGCGAAAGCATGTTTTCCGCCCAGCCTTCGGCCTCGCAATGTGCGCTGGTTCATCTGGTGAATCACATGCGGGCCACCGGATACCAACTGCTCGATCTGCAGTTTCTGACGCCGCATCTGCAGCGTTTCGGGGGCCGTGCGGTCAATCCCGCTCAATTCAATGAACTGCTGTGCAGATCCCAGCAATTCAGTTGCAGCCTTTATTCTCAGCCGTTTGAAGAAGACTCGGTTTCCGCGCTGCACCGGATCAGCCAGATATCGTAGCGCGGATGCTCCATCGCCGACAGCGCGGGCGCAGCGGCGATCATCCATGCGTCAAAAACCGGAGGCTGATCCGGATTCTCCGACACGGTGACAAACGCAAAGGAGTGCGTTGACGGGTTTTCAGGCAGGAAGCGGCATGCCGAGACTGAGATGGACAACCTGCCGAACTGAACGGATTCGCCGACCGTGACCGGAAGGTCGCTCACCGTGCCGACGATGGTGTCCAGCGCCCGTAAATGCGCCGCCGTACCGTCTGCGGCAGGCCGGTCAATTTTGACCTCCGGCAACTCTGTTGCGATGCTCTGCTCGAAGGCGGCTGTGTCTTCGGCTGTGTTTTGGGCGGCGACGGCCGAAGCCATGAGCAGCGCCAGCAACAGTGCGGTAACGGCGCCCACTATTCGAAAAAGATATTTGTCAGCAGCTGCATCAGCCCGACATAACTCTGGGTGTCGAAGATTTCGTCGCCATTTTCCAGGTTTGTGAACGAGCCGCCCGGCAGAATCTCAACAAAATATTCGCCCAGCAGCCCTTCAGCCGTGATCGCCGCCTGGCTGTCGTCCGGAATCTTCACACTTGACTGAACCGACAGCTGCAAATCGGCGAGGAGCTGTTCGGTGTCGAGCGTCATCCCGCTGACCTCGCCGATCTTAACTCCGGCAATCCTGATATCCGAACCCACCGCGACGCCCTGAGCCGAATTGAAGCTGGCGCTCACCTCATAGGTGCTGCCCCCGCCGACAGCGGATTTGTCTGGAAGCAGGTACCATAAAAACCCTGCCGAAAGCGCAAGCACAACGATTCCGACCAAAATCTCGAGTCTGCTTTCAGACATCAGCTGTTCTCGCGATCATCCGGCGCCGCCGCGGGATCCCAGGCGACATAGTCCTGTTGCGGCGCCGGCGCAGCGGATCTTAATGAACCGGCGGGCACATACGCCTTCACTGAACCGGTCAGGTTGCGGGAATGCGGCGATTCCCACGGCTGGCGAAACAGCGGTTTTTCTGTCGGCGGCTGCGCAAACGTGTGATGCAGCCAGCCATGCCATTCCGGTGACACGCGGCTCGCTTCCATATCTCCGTTATAAATCACCCAGCGCCTGCTGCCGTCGGCGTTTTTGTAATAGACGTTGCCCTCTTCGTCTTCGCCGACACGCTGACCTTTCCGCCAGGTGTGTAGCTGTGTGCCGAGCGTCTGCGAATCCCACCACGTCAGCAGCCGGAAAATGAATTTCATCGGTCTCAGCCTCCGACGGCGCTCCGGCCGAATCCACGCACATCGGCGCGCCGGTTCATGGCAATCCCGGTCAAGACGCCCACGCCTTCTTTTCCGCGTAGATCAGAAGCGGAGATTTGGATGAGGCAACAACCTCTTCATTCACGACAATCTCAGTGACCGTGTCTTCTTCCGGAAGCTTAAACATCGGTTCGAGCAGGATGTCCTCGAGAACGGACCGCAGGCCGCGGGCGCCGGTTTTGCGGGCAATCGCCCGCTTGGCGATCGCCGCGATCGCTTCATCGGTGAACGAAAGTTTCACATCGTCCATTTCCAACAACCGTTGAAACTGCTTGATCAAAGCGTTTTTGGGCTCGGTCAGGATTTGCACCAATGCCTCTTCATCCAGCTTCTGCAAGGTCGCGACGACCGGCAGTCTGCCGACGAATTCCGGGATCAGGCCATATTCAAGCAAATCGTCGGGTTCGAGTGCGGAATAGAGTTCGGCAAGATTCCGATCCTCGCCGTCGGTGATCTCCGCTCCGAAGCCGATCGCCGATTTGGACCCGCGGCGGGCGATGAGTTTTTCCAGCCCGGCAAATGCTCCGCCGCAGATGAACAGGATATTGGTGGTGTCGACCTGCAAGAATTCCTGCTGGGGATGTTTGCGCCCGCCCTGCGGTGGCACCGAAGCCACGGTGCCTTCCATGATCTTCAGCAGCGCCTGCTGCACGCCTTCCCCGCTCACATCCCGTGTGATTGACAGGTTTTCAGCCTTGCGCGTGATTTTGTCCACTTCGTCGATATAGACGATTCCGCGCTGCGCCCTTTCGACATTGTATTCCGACGCCTGCAGCAGTTTCAAAATGATATTCTCGACATCCTCGCCGACATAGCCGGCTTCCGTCAGCGTGGTGGCGTCAGCCATCGTGAACGGGACATCCAGGATGCGGGCCAGCGTCTGTGCCAGCAGTGTCTTGCCGCAGCCGGTCGGTCCAATGAGCAGAATATTTGATTTCGCCAATTCAATGTCATTGGCGCGCCCTGTCGGCTTCAGCCTCTTGTAGTGATTGTACACCGCCACGCACAACACCTTTTTGGCAAGGTCCTGGCCGACAACATATTCGTCGAGCACGCCGTAGATTTCTTTCGGACTTGCGGTGTCGGCCCGGGCCTTTTTCGCAGCGTCCTTCGATTCTTCACGGATGATCTCCATGCAGAGCTCAATGCATTCGTCGCAGATATAGACCTGCGGGCCGGCAATGAGTTTCCTGACTTCGTTTTGGCCTTTGCCGCAGAACGAACAGTACAGCCCGTAATTCTTGTCCTTGGATTTCTCCATTTCTGCTCCGTTTCCTGCCGGTGGTCTGATTTGCCCTTCCCGGTGAATGCTGCCTCGGGGCTCAAGAATAATTCACTGCCCGGCCAAAAACAATCGATAGTGAACGATCCACACCTGCCGCGGCAAGCCGCCCGCCGGCCGGCTCATTCCCCGGCGGCCGACCGCTGTTCGACTATGCGGTCAATCAATCCCCATTCCAATGCTTCATCCGGTGATAGAAATTTGTCACGGTCAAGCGCCGCGGCAACGCGCCTTGCCGGCTGACCGGTGTGCCTTGCGTAGATTTTGTTCAAGCGGCTGTTCAGGTCGACGATCTCTTTCGCATGAATCGAAATATCCGCCGCCTGGCCCTGAAAACCGCCGCTTGGCTGGTGCATCATGATTCTGCTGTTGGGCAGCGCATAGCGCATCCCCTTGGCGCCGGCGGCCAGCAGCAGCGACCCCATCGAAGCGGCCTGCCCGACCGCCAATGTTGACACAGAAGGTGTCACATATTGCATCGTGTCGTAAATCGACAGTCCGGACGTCACGATTCCGCCTGGACTGTTGATGTACATCGAAATCTCTTTTTTGGGGTTCTCCGATTCAAGGTACAGGAGCTGAGCAACCACCAGCGTCGCCATGGCGTCATTGACGGCGCCGGCCACAAAAACAATGCGTTCCTTGAGCAGCCGCGAAAAAATGTCGTAGCTGCGCTCGCCGCGCGAGGTCTGTTCCACAACGATCGGCACCAGCGTGTTCATATAAGTTTCCAAGGGATCCTGCATGATCTTCATCCAATTGGACCGGCGCCGCCTCGCCAGCCTGCGATAGGGAAATGTGAATCGCGCCGCAGGCGACTACTCTAAATAAAGCTCCGCGTGCAGAGCTGTCAGTTGATCCTGGCTGACGGGTTCATCGGAGACAGTGGCCAGAGACAGTATATAGTCGAGAGCCTTTCGATCGACCAGCTGGCTCGCCAGACGCTGGCGGAAGACAGGATCGTTTTTCAATCTGACTTCCGTCATGTAACGAAAATTCGGATTGGTCGAACCCTCCATGGAAAACAGCACCAAATCGTCATCCGTGAATTCATGCGGCAGGTCATGGCGTGCGGCCGTCTCCTTCATGAAAAACCCAAGCCGCAGGCGCCGCGCCGCAATCCGTTCGGACTCAGCCGCAATGTCACCGTCTCCGCTTTCGCCGGGGCTGGCCGCCTCGCCGAGAGCTGACTTCTCCCGCTGCTCGTACTCCAGGACCCGGCGCACGCTTTCGGTCTCTGAACTCAGCGCCGTGGGCGGCAGTTCGAATTCCAGAAGGGCGTCAAGTTTGTCAAACAGACGTCTGCGAACGATATCATTCGACACTATTTCGTTCTCGTTGAATGCCCGTTCGCGTGCCATGTCTGTGAGCTCCTGCAAGTCGGCAAAACCCATTTCGACGGCAAGTGCGTCATTGATTTCCGGGGGGATTGCCCTTTCTATGGATTCCACCGTCGCCGACAGGACCCCAATACGATCGGATGCCTCGCCAAGCTGCTCGTCGCCCGCAACACGCTGGGTTGTCTTCAACACCTGGCCGACGGTGGCGCCCACCGCGAGCGCCTGAAACTGTTTCTCTCCCGCGTTAGAATCGACAATAAAGTCAACGTATTCACTTTCGCCTCCTTCATAGGGTTCGCCGTCGCACAACCCGGATATGTCTGCCCAGACCTTGTCGCCGTCACATGCGGCATAGCCTTCGCCGGCTGCCTCATGGGTGGCGCGGGACAGGGCGATTTTCTCAAGATAACCTTCGGTGGCCGCGTCCAGGCTGTCGAGGACAGGCTTGGCGAATTCGAATTCGATGAAGTTCAACTCCGGAATCGTCGGGCGGAGTTCATAGGTGATCTCGCATTGAAAACCGCCATCATCCTGCGGCTTGTCGGCGGTGTCGATCACAGGTTGAGTGACCAGTTTGTCACCGCATTCCTCCAAATGGCTGTCAAGCCGGGTTTTCACGCTTTCGCCGACAACCTCGTTCCGCAGCTCTTCTCCATACTGTGCCTTCAACAGGTTTATTGGAACCTTGCCGGGTCTGAACCCACGCCTTTGCGCATTTGGACGCAGCTCGTCCAATTTCCGGTCAACCCGCTCGCTGACCTCCGTTCCCGAAATGGACAGCCGGTAGCCGCGTTTCAGCCCTTCGTTAAGGATTTCAACAAATTCCATCTACGTTTCCCGCTCATTTTGGTGCGGGCGGAGGGATTTGAACCCCCACGCCTCTACGGCGCCAGATCCTAAATCTGGTGCGTCTACCGATTCCGCCACGCCCGCCGACTCGCAAGCCCAAACGCCGCAAGGCGCTAAAACCGCGCCCCACTACCAAATCAACCTAGACTGTGCGAGTGGAAAATGTCTTTGGCCGCTCCCGGCTTCCAGCCAAGCGCTGTCCGCAGTTCGGATGGAATCCTTTCCGCGATGTCTTCGGAAATCATGCCTGGGCCGATCGCGCGCGCCGCAGCATTGAGAAACCACGCGCCAATTCCGGCCGCCGTATCCGCATCGGCCCCGCGCCCCAGCATCCCGGCAACCAGACCAGCGAGGACATCGCCGCTTCCCGCCGTCGCCAGCCATGGAACCGCATTGGCGCCCGTGGCCGCGACCAGCGCCACTTCACCGTTCGAAGACGCGATGAGGGTGCATGCACCTTTGAGCAACACGGTCGCGCCTGAACGGAACGCTGCCGTGCGCACAGCGTCGATTCGTCCAGATGAGCCGGCCCCTCCCTCATCCTCGCAGATTCCGCCAAACAGCCGGGCGAATTCCCCTGCGTGCGGTGTCAGCACCGTCCCGCTGCCCACCTCGTTCAGGAGTGAATCGGGATTGTCCGCAAAGGCCGTCAGCGCATCCGCATCCAGCACCGACCGGCGGCCGGATCGAAGAACCGTCAAGGTCAATTCCCGCGCCAGCGCGTCTCGTCCGAGGCCCGGTCCAATGCAAACGGCGTTGATCCTGGGATCCTGAAGGACCTTTTCGAGACGCTCGGCGCTTCCGGCTTCGGTGAGCATGACCGCGTTCAGCTGTGCCGCATGCTCAGCGAGCGCTGCCGGCGGCGCTCCCACGGTCACCAGCCCGGCGCCAATTCTCAGCGCAGCCCGGGCGGCAAGCCTTGCGGCGCCGCCGCGGGATGCCGGACCCGAAATCACCAGCACATGCCCATGGTCGTATTTGTGCTGCTCTTCCCGTTTCGCCAAAAGGGCCGCCGGCACGCTGCCGGCGGTCCACAGCCTCAGGCGCTGTGTCGGCGCGACATGGCTGCGCCGTTCCGCTTCCAATCCCAGCGGCACAATGTTCAGCCGACCCGAAAGACGTCCGCCGGCGCCGAGGAAGTGGCCGGGTTTGGCGCATTCAAAGGTCACTGTCATTTGCGCCGGTGACGGATCGCGTATTCCGGATACCGCGAATTCCCCGTTGTCGGCATGCAGGCCGGACAGGATATCGACCGCCACAAGCGGCCCGCGCGACATGGCAATTCCGAGAGACCGGGCAGCCGTTCCACGAAGCGGCCGGGTCAAACCAATGCCAAACAGCGCATCGATCCAGACTGCTGCGGCCGCCGTATCGGACTCGGTCAGCGAGTCGAGCGGTTTGATTTCACCAACTCTGCTGTAGAAGCGGCGCATCTCCCTTGCCGCCGGTGACATGCGGGAAGGGTCACCCATCGACCAGACCGAAACTTTCCATCCGCTTTGGTGAAGGCATTGTGCGATCCGCAGACCGTCGCCGCCGTTGTTTCCCGGCCCGCACAGCGCCACGGCTCGCCGCATCAGGGATTTGTCGGCGCAGAATTCCCGATCAATCAGATCTGCCGCCGACTTTCCGGCGTGTTCCATCAGCGACTGCGCGTCCGCCCGACCCGACTCAATTGCGGCGTTTTCGACAGCGTGCATCTGTTGTGCAGTCAATAAATCAACGATTTGGAATGCCCTCCAGTGTTGCACGCTTCTTGCGCAAATTGCGCAAATCTTTATCAATCCAAGTCATATGACATGGATTCTCACTTTGCGGCGCCCGCCAATAGCTTGCCTGACTGCAGGAAATTGGCAAGGCTCGCCACACGTTCGCAGAACATAGGAGCGCACAGAATGAAGAAGATAGAGGCGGTCATCAAGCCGTTCAAACTCGACGAGGTCAAAGAAGCTCTGCAGGAAGTGGGCGTACAAGGTCTGTCGGTGGTCGAAGTTAAGGGATTCGGACGGCAAAAGGGTCACACAGAGCTGTACCGGGGCGCCGAATACGTTGTCGATTTTCTGCCAAAACTCAAGATTGAGGTCGTGCTGTCTGACGACCAGGCGGATGGGGCGATTGAAGCGATTCAGGAGAGCGCAAGCACCGGCAAAATCGGCGATGGCAAGATTTTTGTCTCCGCTGTTGAACAGGCGATCCGCATCCGCACCGGCGAGTCGGGCGAAGACGCCCTTTAGGCAACAGGCAACGCCCTGAAAGACGGGCACCCCAATTTGGAAAGGACAAGAGATGACAGACGTAAATGACGCGCTGAAACTGATCTCTGAACAAGACGTTGAATTCGTCGATTTGCGGCTGACAGACCCTCGCGGCAAGCTCCAGCATGTGTCTATTATTGCTGACCAGGTCGATGAGGAACTGTTTGAAGACGGCATGATGTTTGACGGATCTTCGATCGCCGGCTGGAAGTCGATCGAAGTCTCAGACATGAAGATGATGCCGGACCCCGGCTCACTTTACATCGATCCGTTTTACGCTGAAAAAACCGCTTGCTTTCATTGCTCGATCGTCGAGCCGGACACGGGCGAAGCTTACGGGCGGGATCCCCGCAGCACCGCTGAAAAGGCGGAAGCCTTTCTGAACGCGGCGGGAATTGGCGATGTCTCCTATTTTGGTCCGGAGGCGGAATTCTTCATTTTTGACAACGTCCGTTTCGCCAACAGCATGAACAAGGTTTCGTATGAAGTCGATGCCCTCGATGCGTCCTGGAACACGGACACGGAGTATTCCATGGGCAACAGCGGGTTCCGGCCAGGCGTGAAAGGCGGGTATTTTCCGGTGAATCCAGTCGATGCCGGACAGGATATGCGCTCCGAGATGCTGTCGACCATGAAGCTGATGGGAATGAAGGTCGATAAGCACCATCATGAAGTGGCTTCATGCCAGCATGAGCTGGGACTGATATTCTCGTCGCTGACAGACCAGGGGGACCAGCTGCAGAAATACAAGTATGTGGTGCAGAACGTCGCGCACGCATACGGCAAGTCGGCAACCTTCATGCCAAAGCCAATTGCCGGCGACAACGGCACCGGCATGCATGTCAATATTTCGGTGTGGAAGGACGGACGACCGGTGTTCGCCGGCAACAGATACGCCGATCTGAGCGATGAGGGGCTGTGGTTTATCGGCGGCATCCTGCGGCACGCAAAATCCCTGAACGCCTTCACCAATCCAACCACGAATTCTTACAAACGCCTGATTCCGGGATTTGAGGCGCCGGTGCTGCGCGCATACTCGGCCCGCAACAGGTCTGGATGCGTCCGCATTCCGTGGACAGAGAATCCAAAGGCAAAGCGGGTTGAAGCAAGGTTCCCCGATCCTCTGGCAAATCCGTATCTTTGCTTTGCCTCGCTCCTGATGGCCGGCCTCGATGGCATCCGCAACAAAATCGATCCCGGCGAGGCCATGGACAAGAACCTCTATGACCTTCCGCCGGAAGAGCTCAAGGACATACCAACTGTCTGCTCATCGCTGCGCGAGGCCGTCACGACGCTGGAAAACGATATGGACTTTCTGGTCGTCAATGACGTGTTCACCCGCGATCAGGTCAACGCCTACCTCGAACTCAAATGGGAGGAAATCTACAATTTCGAACACACTCCGCATCCGGTTGAGTTCGATATGTACTATTCCGGCTGAATCCGACGACATTGTGCAAAGGGCCCTTTGCGGGCCCATTTTTTTCGCGCGAAAAGGTGCGGCGCAGCCCAAAAAATGGCAAAATCGTTTTGTTTCGCGTGTATATATCCGCCCGATGCGACTTGCGGATGCACGGACAAAACCATGGTCAACCACCGGCGCGCTGGGCGGAAAATAGACCCGACCAGAGGAACATTGCTCGGCGACGGCACACTGAACGATGACAATCGAATCGAAATCGGCCCGACGGTTCTTGCCCGGTCAGAATGGGAGGCGGCCGGTTTGGCGTTGCCGAACCTCCCTTCCATGCGGGAATTTCGCTGGAACCGGCTGACCAGCCACCTGGTCGAACGCGATTACGGCGGCATTCTGCTGTTCGATCCGTTGAACATCCGCTACGCGACTGACACCACCAATATGCAGTTGTGGAACACGCATAACCCATTCCGGGCGGCGCTGCTGTGCGCCGATGGGTATATGGCGCTGTTTGAATACAGGAACTCTCCGTTTCTCGCTGACTTCAATCCGCTCGTCCGGGAAGTCCGGACGGGCGCGTCATTGTTCTATTTCTCCGTCGGCGACCATGGCGAAATCAAGGCGAAGAAATTTGCCGCCGAGATTGACGATCTGTTGCGCGAGCACGCGGGAAACAACCGGCGGCTGGCGGTTGACAAGATGATGCCGCTGGGGCTTGCAGCGCTTGATGCCGCCGGGTTTGATGTCAAACACGGCGAAGAAGTCACCGAAAAGGCGCGCTCGGTGAAAGGGCCGGATGAGATTCTCGCGATGCGGTGCGCAAGCCATGCCTGCGAAACCGCTATGGAAATCATGGAAGAAGCCGCGCAGCCGGGAAAAAGCGAAGACGACATCTGGGCCGTGCTGCATGCCGAAAACATCCGGCGCGGCGGCGAGTGGATCGAAACCCGGCTGCTCGCCAGCGGACCGCGCACCAATCCCTGGTTTCAAGAGTGCGGCCAACGCATCGTTCAGAACAATGAGATTCTTGCCTTTGACACGGATTTGATCGGTTCTTACGGGATTTGCGTCGATATTTCACGGACTTGGTGGATTGGCGACGGCAAACCGCGCGGTGACATGATCTATGCCATGCGCCACGCGCACGAGCATATTATGACGAATATGGATATGATCCGGCCGGGCGTCAGCTTTAAGGAACTCACATTTGGCGGACACACGCTCGATCGAGAGTTTCAGAAGGGAAAATACGGCTGCAAAATGCACGGGGCCGGGCTTTGTGACGAATGGCCGCATATCTGCTACCCCGATCACTACGAAGACGGTGCATTTGAGTATGTCGTGGAGACGGGCATGGTGCTCTGCGTGGAAGCGCTTGTCGGAGCGGAAAACGGCGACTTTTCAATCAAATTGGAAGATCAGGTCCTGGTGACCGAAACCGGTTATGAAAACCTCACGCAATATCCGTTCGATGCCAAACTGATGGCATGCGCGTAGGGGCCGAAAGCGATTCAGGCGTGTTTTGCGGCGAGGGTCCCGGCGCTGAAATCCAGTGAATCAAGCTTGGAAATGAACCGGGCGTAGAGAAGAATTGCAGCAAGGCCCAAGCCGATGACGAAGCCGCACCAAATGCCGATTCCGCCCAGCCCAGCGACAAATCCAAGCACATAACTGACCGGAAACCCGACCATCGCATAACTGACCGCGGCGATGATCATGGGAGCCCGCGTATCGCTCAATCCGCGCAGCAGCCCGAGTGCCACGATCTGCAGGGCGTCGCCGAATTGAAATGCCGCCGCCATGTAGATCAGCTTGACGCCGATTGCGAACACAGCCGGCGCCTGTTCGGAATGCCGGTCGAGGAACGCCAAGACCAGCAGGTCCGGTATGGTCAAGAAGATCGTCATAACCACGATGACCGTCGCCACCGTCAGCAGAGTCGCGGCTTTCGCCGCCAGCACCAGCGAAGAACGGTCCTGGGCGCCGACGGCAAATCCGACCTGCGTCGTCACGGCGTTCGAGATGCCCAGATAAATCATGAAGACAAACGCGGCGGATTCGAGCGCTATGCCGTGGGCGGCAAGCGTCTCAGTGTCAATCCATCCCACCATCACTGTGCAGAAGGCAAAAAAACCTATTTCGGCGATCAGGGTCACGCTGATAGGCCAGCCCAGGCGAAAGACGGAAATTAAGGACTGCCAGTCAGGCCGCCATAAATTTGACAGCAGCGCATAGGCGCGAAACGCGCGTTCCGCCGCCAGGTAAATCAACATGATCAGAAGCGAACTGCCGTGGGCTGCGATCGTGGCGATTGCCGCGCCTTTGATTCCCAGCTCCGGCGCCCCCCAATTGCCAAAAATGAAGGCATAATTTGCCGGCACGTTCAGAACCGCGCCGGCCACGGTTGCCCACAGGATCACCCGCGGCCTGCCGAGGGCCATGAAGAAGCTCTTCAGGGTCATCACACTCATGGCAGGAAATATGCCCCACAGGACAATCGTCACATATTCGCCTGCCAGCGCCGCAACTTCAGGCTGTTGCCCGAGCAGCAAAAGAAACTCCTCTGTCATCAGCAAAGGTCCGATCATGACGACACCATAGATCGTCACGAGCCAAAAACTCATCCGCACAATGCGGCGCAGTTTCCAAGTGAGGCCGGCGGCGCGCGCTTCGGCCGTCATCGGAATTGCCGCCATGGCGAACCCCGACCCGACAAGGAAGGTGACGGAGAAAATAATGCCGGCCAGCACGCCCGCCGCCAGCTCATCGATCCCGTATCGGCCGAGCATCGCAGCGTCGACAAGATGTTTGGAGGATTGTGCCATATTGCTGCCGATCAGAGGCATGGAAAACACCAGCGTCGACCACAGCTGTTGGCGCAGGCTGTTGTTTTTGGCGATCAGCATATTCCCGCACTAGGCCAGGCGCCATCAGCGGGCAACCGAAGAATGCAAAGCCAGATCGCACCCGGCGAAAATGCGCCGCGCAGCCACACGGCGGCAATGCGGCCGGCGGCTGCAAATATGGAATCTGGGCCGGCAGCGCGCACTGCGCGGCGCGGCCGGGAGCACGGTGCTAACCGGTGCTGTTGCCGCCGGCTGCGGCGCGCTGCCCGGAATTGCGGTCGAACAAGTGGATGACGTCGCCGTCCGCCGTGAAATTCAATACAGAATTCTTCTGCGCTGCCGGCAGTTTTTCCATTTTCGCGATAAACTCACTGCCCGAATCTGTGAGCAGATGCGCAAGAACATACTCGCCAAGATGTTCAATGAGTTCGAGGCGGGCCGAAATCAGTCGGGAATTCCTGTCACACAGGCGCAGATGCTCGGGCCGCACTCCAATGATGTGGGAATCCGAAGGCAGCGACTTCAGCGGTCCGGGCGCGTTGTCCGTTAGATCCGCCGACGAAAAGAAGTTCATTTTCGGGCTGCCGATGAATTGCGCCACAAATGTGTTGTCAGGCTTGTTGTACAGTTCGACCGGCGATCCCGCCTGCTCAACCCGCCCGTCGCGCAGCACCACGATCTTGTCTGCGAGGGTCATGGCCTCGACCTGGTCATGCGTGACATAGATCATCGTTGTGTCGAGCCGTTCGTGCAGCCTGGCAATCAGCAGCCTGGTTTGCACCCGCAAAGCGGCATCAAGATTGGACAGCGGCTCATCGAACAGAAAAACCAGCGGCTCCCGCACAATGGCGCGGCCGATGGCGACTCTTTGCCGCTGTCCGCCGGACAATGCCCTCGGGGGCCGATCGAGAAGATCTGTCAGCTGCAGCCTTTCGGCGGCCGAACGGACCCTCCGGTCGATCTCCTTGGCGGGCATGCGGGCCTGTTTGAGGCCAAAAGCCATGTTTTTGTAAACTGTCATATGCGGGTACAGCGCATAGGTTTGGAATATCATCGCGACGCCGCGCTTTGACGGGGCGACGTCATTGACTTCCTTGCCTCCTATTGAAATCCTGCCTTCGGTGATGTCTTCAAGCCCGGCGATCATCCGCAGAAGCGTGGATTTGCTGCAGCCGGACGGGCCAACAAAAACCACGAAATCGCCGTCAGCGACATCGAGGTCAATTCCGTGGATAACACGAACGTCGCCGTACGATTTTGAGACGCCATTTATGGTTACACGGGCCATTCGTTCTCCACCTCGTCTATTGCCGAAACAATTCCCGGAACAAATTCAGGAAACTCCGTGGGCAGGCCTGCCCACAGAGGCGCCGCGCGCGCAAACGCCTCTTCCTGGCCTCGGTCAAGCAGGCGACTGAGGGAATGCCAACAGGATTCGCGATACTGAAACCCCATTAACCCCTTGGAAAACCGCCGGGCGAAAACGTACCAGCCGGCCACTGATTTGAAACCGCGGCGCGGCGTCAGCCCTTGGCGCAGACAGGAGGTCAGTGTCGGTTTGATAAAGATCGGCATCTTTGACCAGCCGTCCATGCAGATTCGTTCCAGCTGGTCGGCAATCGCCGCATTGCAGAAACGGTCGGCCACCTGACCAAGATATTCCAGCTTGTCAAACGGCAGTTCCATCGTCAGTCCCGGCAAGACTTCGTCCCGCTCCCACGCGTCAAAATGCCGGCGCAGCCTCGGGTCGCTCATCGTCTGGTCAAACGTCGCATATCCGGACAGCGCGCCGAGATAGGCCAGCCCGGTGTGTCCGCCGTTCAGGATTCTGATCTTGGCCTCTTCGAAAGGATTCACTTCTTTGACAACCTCAACGCCAACTTTGGACAAATCCGCCATCGGAGCCGCGAATTTGTCTTCCAGCACCCACTGCCTAAAGGCTTCGGAATGAATGGGGCGCAGCTCTGAGCCGGGAAAATTCTCCCGTGTTTCCTTGACCAGAGCTTCCGTGACGCGCGGCGTGATCCGGTCCACCATTGAACATGGAAAAGCCACGTTGTCCTCCACCCATCTTGCCAATTCCGCTTGCCCGGTGACTTCCAGAAAAACCAGAAAGTTTGACCTGATCATTGTTCCGTTGGCACGGATGTTGTCGCAGCAAAGGATGGAAATCGGCTCATTCAGCGCATTGGCGCGCAGCTTGAGCGAATTCGCCAAGAATGAGTACACCGAGCGCGGGCCGCCGCGCCCGGCGATCTCGTCCCTGATGACCTCGCTGTCGACATTCAGCGACCCGGCATCGTCAAGATAGTAGCCGCTTTCAGTCACCGTGATGGTGACGGCGCGGACTTTCCGGCGCGCAAGGAGGGCTTCGGCCGCTGCCCCGTTGCCGGCCCAGTCCGCGAACTCCACATGGGACCGCACCAGCCGCAATTGGCGCTCGCCGTCCGGGGATGTTGTCTTGAGCAGATAACCGCCATTTGCCGACCGGGCTTCGGCAAATGCCGAGGAATCTTCAGACCGGAGGTTGACAGCCGCAATTCCCCAGCCGAGGTCGCCTGTCGCTTCCATGTAATCGTCAAAGTAGACTGCCTGATGAGCGCGGTGAAACATCCCGTAGCCGAGATGCACAATGCCCGCTTCGGCCGCCGAACTGTCGTATAACGTCCTTTCGGCGCGGATGCCCTCACGCGATGTCACCGTTTCGCTCTTTCATTGCCGATAAGCTCTGCCCGTGCGGTTTCCCTATAGGCTGTTGGCGTCATTTTTTTCATTTTCAGGAAGTGCCGGTTGAAGTTGGCAAGGTTTTGGAATCCGGCATCGAAACAAATCGACGAGACCGATTCGTCAGTGTCGTAGAGCATTGAACAGGCCTGACCTATGCGGACGCGATTGACGAATTCGACAAACTTGTTGCCCGTGATTTTCCGGAAATTCCGGGAAAACGCCGTCGGGCTCATGCCGGCCATGGAAGCGGCCTTTCCGAGCGAAATCTCGCGGGTAATATTGCCGGTGATATAATCAACGACCTCTGCGATGCGCTGCTGCTTGCTGTTGCCTTCCGGATAGGCGACGCTGACAGTGGACAAGGCGCGCTTTTCCGCGTGTTCATTGATGCGCACCAAGAAACGGAGAAATGCGACGATCCGCTCCGCGCCCTTCGTGTCCCGAATCGATTCAAGGTGGCCGCGGGCAAATGTCGGGTTGAACCCGGAATATTCAATGCCGGAACGGGCGAGTTCGAACATCCTCGATATTTCATTGAACTCCGGGAATGCGCTCGCAAGCTTTTCGATGCTGTCTTGGCTGAATTGCACCAGCATATCCCGAACTTTGACCGGATCCGATTGTGTGACCTCATCGGTGACCCAGTTGTGAGGCAGATTTGGACCGGTCAGGAAGAGCGAACCGGCCTGAATTCGCCAATGTAATCGCCGACAAAGGCCTTGCCGCGCGTGGCGACCACGAGATGCAGCTCATATTCCGAATGGCTGTGCCAGCGGCAGAGCTTTGTCGGCCATCCATGTTCCAGATAGCGGATTGTCTCGGTCGCGCGGTCAACGAATTCGAGTTCCGGAAGCATGATCGACATGACGAAAAACTACCGGAGCACATTACCGCCATCGACGCAGATTGTCTGGGCGGTGATGTATTGCGACTGGTCAGAAGCAAGAAACACGGCGACACGCGCCACTTCAAATGGGCGGCCCATATAGCCAAGCGGCACGGCGGCGCCGACTTCGCGCTTTTTTTGGCCAATCTCCATGTTCTCAAAGCGGGCGAAAAGCCTGTCGACCGTGTTCCACATCGGCGTGTCGATGACCCCTGGCGAAATCGCATTCACACGTATTCCGCGGGGCGCAAGCTCAAGGGCGGCCGACTGGGTGTAGCTAATGACGGCCGCCTTGGTGGCGCAGTAATGCGCAACCAAGGCTTCGCCTCGGTGACCCGCCTGGCTTGCCACGTTTATGATGGAGCCGGTGCGTTTTTTCGTTGTCAATGTCTGGGCCGCCGACTGCATGACCGCAAACATTGCCCGCACATTCAATGCGAAGAGCCGGTCAAACTGCTCCAAGCCCGCATCAAGCACAGACCCCATGTCAAATTCTGCGGCATTGTTAAAAATCACATCCGGCGCCTGCGATTCTATCCACCGAAGGCAAGCGGCAAGACCGTCCGGGTCCACGAGGTCAAAGGGCGCATAGTCGGCCTGAAACGCACCCGCAAAGTCTTCGCCCACATCGGTTGCCAAAACCCGGGCCCCCAGCGCCGAAAAATGCTCGGCCACAGCCAGTCCGATGCCGCCATTGGCGCCGGTGACAAGGCAGGTCTTGCCCGACAGGTCGACTGGAGCAGGATTGAAGGTCATTTGACGGCGCCGAATGTCAGTCCCTGCACCAGCTGCTTCTGCGTCACCCAGCCGAAAACAATGATCGGCGCGCACGCCAATGTTGATACGGCCGAAAGCTTGGCCCAGAAAAGGCCTTCAGGACTGGAGAACGATGCGACAAGCGCGACGAGAGTGCCGGCATCCGACGATGTCAGAACAATTGACCAGAACGCCTCGTTCCACAGCAGCACAATTGAAAGCAGCGCCGTCGACGCGATTCCTCCCCACGCAAGAGGAATGACGATTTGGGTGATTTCGTTCAGCGTGGAGGTGCCGTCCATCTGGCTTGCCTCCAAAATCTCCTTTGGAATTTCGCGGAAGTAATTGAATAGAATCAGCATGATCACTGGAAGATTTATCAGCGCATAAATGACGATCAGAGCGAGTTTGGTGTCCAACAGCCCCAGCCTCTGGCAGATCAGGTAGATCGGCATCATCACGCCGACGGCGGGCAGCATTTTTGTTGAAAGCATCCACAACAGCACGTCTTTGGTCCACCGCCCGGGGTTGAATGCCATCGCATACGCCGAAGGTATGGCGATCAGCATGGCCAGCAGCGCGCCTCCGAAACTGGTGATGACCGAATTCCAGGCGTAGCGAAAATAGTCGGTGCGCTCTTCAATCAGAGCATAGTTTTCAAGGGTTGGCGGAAACGCGATCAGAGGCGGCACCGCAATCGCCTGCTGTTCCGTTTTGAAGCTTGTCAGAAACAGCCAATAGATCGGAAAAAACATCAGGCAAGCAACAGCCCAGGAGGCAGCCACCGCGGCGCGATGCTTCAGCCGTTCTTTCTCGCGGTCAGTCATTTCTCACACCTTCAGGCTTTTGCCGATAAAGCGCACCAGAAAGATGGCGACGACATTTGCCAGAATGATGGCGAACACACCACCCGCCGAAGCCACGCTCACTTCGAACCCAAGCAGAGCCTGGGCGTAAATCAAAAATGTCAGGTTGGTCGATAGTATTCCCGGCCCGCCCCCCGTGGTCACATAGATCTCGGCAAAGACCGCCAGGTGAAAAATCAGCTGGATCATCACGACGACGGCGATTGGGCGCGCCAGATGCGGAAGAACGATGTTGAAAAACTGCGAAACGAACCCGGCTCCGTCCAGCAGAGCCGCTTCCTTTTGCTCCTGATCGAGACTCGGCAGCGATGTCATGAAGATCAGCATGGCAAAGAGAGTCCATTGCCAGCTGATCATAAAGATGATGGACAATAAGGGGAGCTGCGTCAGCCAGTCGACCGGTTCAGCGCCGAACATCGTCGCGACGACGGCAAAGACGCCGTAAATCGGGTTCATCAGCATGTTCTTCCACAGCAGCGCGTTGACGGTCGGCATGATGAAGAACGGTGAGATCAGCATGACCCGGACGATGCCGCGGCCGACAAATGGCCGGTTAATGAGCACCGCGATCGCCAGGTCGAGAACCACCGTGATGGCAAGCACCGAACCGACCAGCACCAAAGTGTTCATCACCGCTGGCCAGAAAGCCGGGTCGGTGTAAAAAAACTCATAGTTGGACCAGCCAATGAAGCCGGACCGTTCCGGATTAAGAAGATTGTATCGGATCGTCGAAAAGTAGACGGTCATGCCCAATGGCACGAGCATCCACAACAGCAGCAGAACCACGCTCGGAGCTTGTAGTATTCTCGCTTGCGCCCGGTTCATTTCGCCTCTTCCGCCCCCGGGTCGGTTCCGGCGGCCCATTGGCGCCGGAACCCAACTTAATCTTTACACGCGGGACCCTGCCCCACGCAGCCGGATGAACTCAATAGTATCCGGCTTTGCGCATTTCGCGGTCGGCGGCTTCCTGCGAATTGGCAAGAGCTTCTTCCACCGAGATTTCGCCGGAAAGCGCCGCCGCCATCTGTTGCCCTACCGCAATTCCGATCGCCTGAAACTCGGGAATCGCCGCAAACTGAACGCCAACATACGGCGACGGATTCAACGTCGAGTCATTGGGATTGGCCGACAGGATCGCTTTGAGTTCCGCCTCATCGAATGTCGCGGCTTCCTGGAACATCGGATTGTCATAGGTCGACTGCCGTGTGCCGGTGGGCACGTTGCCCCAGCCGTTCTTTGACGCCACCAATTCAATGTACGCCTTCGATGTCGCCCACTCAATGAACGTCTTTGCGTCGTCCGCCTGCTTCGTTCCGGCCGGAACCGCCAGTGCCCAGGCCCACAGCCAATTCGCGCCCTTCTTCGTCACTTGGTACGGCGACTGGGCAAAGGCCATGTGTTCCGCGACCTTGGACTGACCGGGATCGGTCACAAAGGAAGCGGCGATGGTGGCGTCAATCCACATCCCGAACTTGCCTTCGCTGATCAAGGCAAGGATTTCATTGAATGAATTGCCTTCAGATCCCGGAGGTCCGTAAGCCGTCATCAGATCAACGTAAAACGTAATGGCGTCATTCCACGCCTGGCTGTCAAGCGCGGGCGTCCAATCCATGTTGAACCACTGTGCGCCAAAACTGTTTGCCATTGTCGTGAGGAATGCCGTGTTGTCGCCCCAGCCCGGCTTGCCGCGCAGGCAGACGCCGTATACGCCGTTGTCCGCATCGTGGATTGCGGCCGCGACATCACGGATGTGATCCCAAGTCGGGTTGTCTTCAATCGACATTCCCGCGGCATCGACCAAATCCTTCCGGTACATGATCATGGAGCTTTCGCCATAGAACGGCGCCGCGTAAATCACGCCATCGTGGCTGAGGCCTCCGCGCATCGCCGGCAGGATATCGTCAACATCATATTCTGCGCTGAATTCCAGCGGTTCGAGCCATCCGCGGGAACCCCAGATCGGCGCTTCATACATGCCGATCGTCATGACATCGAACTGTCCGCCTTTGGTCGAGATGTCGGTGGTTACACGGCTGCGCAACACTCCTTCTTCCAGCACGACCCAATTCAGAGTGATTCCGGGATTGGCCGCCTCGAATTCGGGCGTCAGCTTTTGCATTTCAATCATGTGGCCGTTGTTCACGGTTGCGATTGTCAATTCGCCGCCCAGCGCGCCCGCGGCGCCGGTGATGCAAAGGGCAGCGCCCACTGCCGCTCTTTGAAGTTTGTGCATGTTTTTTTCTCCAGAGACTTGCGCACGCAAATGCGCGAGATAGCTATAGAAATATGATCGGAAGACGACGCCCTACCAATAGTTTTCCACTCAATGGCAATAGAATTATTTTGCATTGGCAGAAATTTGTTCCGAATCTTGTAAGAATTTTACCAAGACAGGCGATCTTGAGCTGAAATTCGTCAGCAGCCGCTCAAGCGGCGTCGGCAATGCCGCACGCCTGGCGCCGGCGGGCGAAGTCAGCGATTGACCGGCCTGAAAGCACGGAAACCGCCGCCGCTTCGTTTTGTCCGTATCTTTTGGCCTCGATTCGCCAAGGCAGCCTGGCGGACTGCCTCCCGGCCCTTCCTTGATGCTCGGAACTTGCCTGATATCTTCGCCCGCCGGGAGGAACGCCGGTTCCACTTGTCCAGCGGGTCAATCCAGGAAAACCTGCAGTCCAGACCGTTTCCGATGCGGGATCATCGTTTGCAATGTGCGCCTCGGATCTTGGACAGCTTTTCCAAAATGCGGGAAAGGTCATGTCACACAGTCTTTGTGAGTTTCACTGCAGGGGCGTATACCTATTGCACAACATGACGATTTCTGCGCAACGTCGGATAAACAATAAGAAACATTGAGCAGTGGCAGAGATGAACGTCTACAATCTCAGAGCGGCGGCCTCCGCGCCACCGGTTTACGATGCGACCGCGATTGAGGTTCTTGAAGGCCTTGAACCGGTGCGGAAACGTCCTGGAATGTATGTTGGCGGCACCGATGACACCGCGATGCACCACCTCGTTTCGGAAGTGGTCGATAACGCGATGGATGAGGCCATTGCCGGTTTCGCCAGCCGCATTGATGTCGAGTTCCACAGCGACCATTCGCTCACCGTGCGCGACAACGGCCGCGGCATCCCGGTTGATCCCCACCCCAGATTCCCTGACCGCTCGGCGTTGGAGGTCATTCTCTGCATGCTGCACGCCGGCGGCAAGTTTTCCGGCAAGGTTTACCAGACTGCGGGCGGTCTCCACGGCGTCGGCGTGTCCGTGGTGAATGCCCTGTCGGAATTCCTGACAGTCGAAGTTGTCAGGGAAAAGGTGAAGTATGTTCAGGAGTATTCACGGGGACTGCCACGCGGGCCATTGAACGCGGCAGGCAGCGTTTCAAACCGCCGGGGGACCAGCATAACGTTTCTGCCCGATAAGGAGATTTTCGGTTCGCAGGCCAAGCTTAAGCCTTGGCGTGTGTTGCGCATGATCCGTTCAAAGGCATACCTGTTCTCCGGCGTTGAGATCAACTGGAAGTCGGCAATCGCCGGTCCCGACGTTCCGGCGGAGGCCAAATTCCATTTTCCAGGCGGGCTGCCGGAATTTCTCAGTGAATCCATGAATGGATCGGCGTTGTTCGCTGACACGCCTTTCGCCGGTCGCGTTGACTTCGCCAAGCGGTTTGGCGACGACACAGCCGGTTACGTCGAATGGGCCGTCAACTGGACGCCGTCGCGCGACGGATTCATTCGCTCATACTGTAACACGGTGCCAACAACCGAGGGCGGCACCCATGAGGCCGGGTTTTGGACCGCTATCCTGAAAGGCCTGCGGAGTTACGGCGACTTCGTCTCTAATCGGCGCGCCGCAAACATTATCCGTGAAGATATCCAGGCCGACGGCTGTGCGCTTGTCTCGTGTTTTATCAGTGACCCTGAATTCGTCGGGCAGACGAAAAACCGGCTCGCCACCTCGGCCGCGCAAAAGCTTGTTGAAAGCTCCGTGCGCGACCGTTTTGACAATTGGCTGGCGGCAGATCCCAAGGCGGCGGGCGCAATACTTGACCATCTTGTCGCCCGCGCCGAAGAGCGTTTGCGCCGGCGGGCGGACAGGGAGACGGCCCGCAAAACGGCGACCAAAAAACTCCGGCTTCCCGGCAAGCTTGTGGATTGCGCGCTCTCAGTGCGCCAGGGAACCGAGCTCTTTATCGTCGAAGGAGATTCCGCCGGCGGGTCAGCCAAAATGGCGCGCGACCGGTCATGCCAGGCTCTGCTCCCACTGCGCGGCAAGCTTTTGAATGTGCTTGGAGCGGCTTCTGCGAAAATGCACAGCAACAATGAAATCTCCGATCTGTGCCTTGCGCTCGGCACCGGCTGCGGCCCGGCCTTCAATGTCGAAGATCTGCGCTACGAAAAGGTCATCATCATGACCGATGCCGACGTTGACGGCGCCCATATCGCTTCGCTCCTGATGACGTTCTTTTTCACCCAAATGCGCGAATCGATTGAGCGCGGCCATTTGTATCTCGCCTGCCCGCCCCTGTTTCGCCTGACACAGGGCACCAGGCGCGAATATGCCATGGATGACGCGGAAAAAGACCGCATCCTCGCGAAGGGTCTCGGAGGCTCCGGGCGCGTGAGCGTTTCCCGGTTCAAGGGATTGGGTGAAATGGATGCGAAGGATCTCAAGAGCACGACAATGAATCCCGCAACCCGCAAACTCATCCGGGTCTCAATCGAGGAGGACGAACCGGGCGAAACCGGTGACATCGTGACCCGGCTGATGGGGCGCAAACCAGAGGCAAGGCTCGCGTTTCTTCAGGAGAATGCCCAGTTCGCCAACGATCTTGATATCTGACTCTGCGGCCCATCCTGCGAGCCTGAAGCGCACTTATCGAACTGTGCGCCCCTCCCTGTCATCAGGTTAACGCCGGTTACGGTTTGGCCAGCCCTTCCGGCGACGCGCTGTTCTCGGCTTTTTCCGCCAGGCGGAACCATTCCATTTCCAGCGCTTCAAGATTGCTTTGCTGAGCCGCAAGTTCGGCGCAGGTCTCTTCAAACCGGGCTGTTCCCGCGAAACCCGCTGAAATACGCGAAACCGCATCGGCAAGTTCGGAGATTTCCTTTTCCTTGGCAGGTATCAGATTCTCGACCTCGGCCAGCCGAAAGGCCTCCGTGAAGCTCAGCCGGCTGTCAGAGGGAACCGCACCGCTTGGTTTCCTGGACGGTTTTTTTTGGTTCCTGCCGCGCGGAACTGCTTCGGCCGAGGGGGGTGTCGGCTTGAAACGGTCGCTCCAGCCGCCAGCGTAACCGGTCCACTTCCCGTGTCCTTCGCAGACGACGGTGGCAGTGACAACACGGTCGAGGAAGTCCCGGTCGTGAGACGCCAGCAGAACTGCGCCCCGATACTCAGAAATCACTTCCTGTAGCAGGTCCAGCGTTTCCAGATCCAAATCGTTTGTGGGTTCGTCAAGAATCAGCAGATTGCTCGGCCGCGCCATGATTCGCGCAAGTTCCAGCCGCGCCCTTTCGCCGCCTGACAGCGAACCGAGCGGCGCGTTCACCTGTGAGTCTGTGAACAGAAAGTCTTTGAGATAGGACACAACGTGGCGGGACCGCCCGCCAATGCTGATTCGATCCAGACGGTCCCGCGCCCGCGCGCCGTCGCCCGCGAGATATTCCCGGACAGACATATGCTGCGCGCCGCCGCATCGAATCTGCCGGTACTCGACCGACCGGGTGTTGAGTCCAAAGCGGATCTTGCCGGAATCGGGGTTCAAATCTCCTTGCAGCATTCGCAGCATGGTGGTTTTGCCGCAGCCATTCGGGCCGGCAAACGCAATTCTGTCGCCGCGGCGAAGCAAGAGCGAGAAATCCCTCGCGATCGACTTGTCATCGAACCGTTTGGAAAGATTCTTGGCTTCCAGAATGAGCCGGCTTTCGGATGCGTCTTCGGAAAACCCAAGTTTTCCAAATGTGAATTCGTTGGGCAGCCTGCGCCGCTCTTCCCGCAGACGCTGCAGCTGCCGCAGCCTCCCTTGGTTGCGCCGCCGGCGGGCGCTGATGCCTTCGACCGACCAGCGGGTCTCCGAATTGATCTTTTGCTCAAGGCGATGCCGCGCCGCGTTGTCCTCCTCGACGATTTGGTCTCGCCAATCCTCGAACCGATTGAAGCCGAGATTTGTCTGTCTGACCCTGCCCCGGTCAATCCATACCGTGCGGCGGCACAATGTGCGCAGCATCGTCCGATCGTGACTGATGAGCAGGAAAGCTGACTTGGTTTGTTTCAGCCGCTCTTCGATCCAAATGATGGCTTCGATATCAAGGTGATTTGTCGGCTCGTCCAGGATCATCACATTGGGTTCGCCGACCAGCAGCGCCGCAATGGCGGCTCGCCGGATCTCGCCTCCTGATGCGTCGGCGGTCGCAATATCGGGATCGAAACCCAAACCCGCGGCGGCTTTCTGCGCGCTTTGCAAAGACTCCTTCCGAAGAGCCGAAACAACAAAGTCGCCAAGGGTCTTGTAACCGTCGACCGCCGGCGCCTGTTCCAGGTAACCGATCGACACTCCGCCGCTGACCCATATTGTGCCGCTGTCCGCCTCTCTTTTCCCGGCTATCAGATTGGCAATCGTCGACTTCCCGGAACCGTTCCGCCCAACCAGCGCAATGCGGTCGCCCCGATGAATATTCAACGATACGCCGGCAAACAGGCTTTCGCCGCCCTGCAGCGCCAGGACATCGGTAAGCCGTACCAAGAGTGAGCTTGCCATTCGGCTTGCTATCCCGTCCCTGTGCAAAATCCAACTCTCGCCGCCATCGGTGTTTCGGGTTGCCGCCATAACAGAATTGTGCTTTCCCGACGCCGCAGCTTCATGACAGGGCCGACAATGGCGAGTGTTTTTGTATTTGGAGTGGCCGTTGTTGATTTCATCCACTACGTGCAACAATTTCCTCAGGGAGGCTTCAAACACTTCTCTCGAGACGTTGAGATTTCCGGCGGCGGAACCGGAGCGAACGCTGCCGTCGCCGTCAGGCGCCTCGGCGGCAAGGCGCAGATCGGATTCCGCATAGGCGGCGATTGGATCGGCGAGCTCGTTGTCAATGGTTTGCGGGACGAAGGCGTTGACATCGCGCTGCTTCAGCGCTCGGAACGGGCGCGGTCAGCGTTTTCGTCAATCTGCATCGACGACTGGGGCGAACGTCAGATCGTTGCTTTCAGAGGAAAAAACCTTTCCGAGGACACCCGGTGGCTGCGGCAGATCCCGGATTGCGATGCCTATCTCACCGACACAAGCTGGGAACCTGGTCTCGAAGCCGTTCTGGCCGCGGCGCGCCGCCGGGACAAACCGGGAATCGTCGATTGCGAGCGCAGTGTATTGCCAAAATGCCTTGCGAGCGCGACACACCTAGCGTTTTCATGCCAGGGGATTATGGATCTGACAAAGGAAAACAGCCTGCCTGAGGCGCTCCGGGCGGTCGCCGCGCTGTACTCGAGCTGGATTTGTGCGACTGACGGTGAAAACGGCACATATTGCTTGATAGAAGGCCGCTTGGAGCATTTCCCGGCATTTACCGTGGAGGCCAGGAACACGCTTGCCGCCGGCGATGTCTGGCATGGGGCGTTTGCCTTGCAACTCGCTGAGGGCGCCGGCGAGGACTATGCTGTCTTGTTTGCCAACGCGGCAGCTGCGCTGAAGTGCGCCCGGGCCGAGGCGCGCGCCGCCATACCGTCCCGCAGTGAAGTTGAGGCCTACCTCGACGGCAATGGCTAAGATTCCGCGGCGGATCGGCCTGCTTCCGCTCGGCAGATCGATATTCGATCTCGAACTTGCCAATGGCAAGCTGCGCGGCATGCTCCGCGCTCTCGAAGACTGCGGTCCGGAATTGTCCGGTCTCCGGGACTTGTTGACAGATGACGAGGCGGTCAGTGCGGCGCTGAATCAGCTGGCGGCGGCGGCCGTTGACGGTTTGGCGGTTCTGCAGGCCACTTTCACCGATGCCTCCGCAGTTGCGGCCGCGGCGGAGAAACTTGACGTGCCATTGACGATCTGGGCGGTGCGTGAGCCGCGCACGGGGAAACGGCTTCGCCTCAATGCCCTTTGCGGACTGAATCTTGTGTCACATGCCCTTGGCCTGCGCCACAGAGACTTCAATTGGCTCTATTCCGATCCAGAAGATGTGCCGGTCGACCGGCTGCGGCAACTCCTCGCTGAGGCGCCTGCCGGCGCCGGTCCGGCCAGAACGCCGGTGACTGCAGACGCGGATCGGCGCGGCGCGGACATTGCCGCCACACCGCGCGTCTCGCGAATTGGCCGTATAGGCGAACATCCGCCCGGTTTCGATACCTGTGCGTGTGACCCGGACCAGCTTGAGCGGCGTTTTGGGATATCTGTTTCACAGATTTCGCTGGAGGCGCTGTTTTCCCGTGCCCAGCTCTGCGGCGCGAACGCGCGCGCCTATGAAGCGCAGCCCGAAATATCGTTGGAGCCCGCTGAGCCGTTTGTGGACGCAGATCTGCGCCGGTCACTTAGACTGAAGCCGGCCTTGCGCCAAATTGCGCGGGAGCGGAAACTCGATGCGATACCATCAGTGCAAGGCTGATGATCGCAATTCGTCGGCAGATTGCGAGAAGGCGGGTGTTGACCCGTTCCAAAGTGCCCAGAATCAGAGAGATGACACTCAAGCCGCAGGCATCCTCCCTTCCGCAATTTCGACCCACCACGAACACCCTGCAGGAATCGCATCGTCATTGAAATTGTATTCTGGGTGATGAAGCGGAGCCGAGTCTCCGTTGCCGGTTAAAATATACGCGCCCGGCCGCTCATTCAGCATAAACGCAAAGTCTTCCGCACCCATCAGCAGGTCGACATCGGTATTGAGATCGCCCGCCACGCGCCTGGCTGCGGCGGCCGCAAACTCAGTTTCGGAAGCGGAGTTGATCATCACCGGGTAACCGGACTCAATCTCGAAATCCGCAGTTGCGCCAAACGCCCCGGCTGTCGCTGAAGCGACCTCGCCGATCCGGCGGATCAACAGTTCACGGACAGATGCATCCATCGTCCTCATGGTTCCAAGCAGCCGGACGCTTTGCGGGATCACGTTGCTGGTGTCGGTGTCGGTCTGGAACGAACAGATGGAGATAACGGCTTCCTTCAGCGGATCGACATTGCGAGAAACGACGGTCTGCAGAGCCAGCACGATGTGGCACGCCACAACAGTTGGATCAATGGCGCCCTGCGGCAGCGCCGCATGCCCCCCTTTGCCTTTGACCTGAATCTTAATCGTGTCGGCGGCGGCAAAAAAAGGTCCGGAACGGATTGCGAATTCGCCGGGCGCAAGCCCCGGCATGTTGTGCATGCCGTACACCTCTTTGATGTCGAACCGGTCCATCATGCCGTCGTCCACCATTTCCCTGCCGCCGCCCCCGCCTTCTTCTGCGGGCTGGAAAATGACCACGGCGGTGCCATCGAAATTCCTTGTTTCCGAAAGATATTTCGCAGCCCCCAACAACATAGCCGTGTGACCGTCGTGGCCGCAGGCATGCATCGCGCCGTCATTTAGCGATCCATAGTCAAGCCCGGTAGCCTCTTTGATGGGCAGCGCATCCATATCCGCCCGCAATCCGACCACGCGTCCGGAGGAGACGCTGTTCCCGTGAATCACGCCGACCACTCCGGTTCGCCCGATGCCGGTTTCCACCCGGTCGCAGCCGAATGCTTTCAGTCTTTCGGCGACAAGCGCAGAGGTCCGGTGCGTGTCAAAAAGCAACTCCGGGTTTTGATGCATGTCGCGGCGCCAAGCCGCGATTTCACCATGCAGTTCAGCAAATCTGTTTCTGACCGCCATTTCAATTCCTTATACCGATAATTCTTCAATCAACCGGCGCACAAACGCTCCTCCAGCTTCCATTTGATCGTGGGAAATGTACTCGTTTGGCTGATGCGCCTGATCGATATGGCCGGGTCCGCACACGACCGCAGAGTAGCCTCCCTCCTGAAACTGTCCCGCTTCCGTGCCGTAGGAAACGACGTGCGAGTCATTGTCGCCCGTCAACCGCCGCGCCAGCGTTTCCGCTTCTCCGTTTTCTTCCGGCTGCAGCGGCGGCACATCGTACCAGGGTGTTATGGAGATTTCCGCCTGACCGCTGATTTTCCGCATTTCGCGTTCGATCTCAGCAGCGAATTCCGTGAACCGCCGTTTCCAGTCCGAAGGGTGTTCGCCAGGCACACAACGGAACTCCAGTCCAAATCCGCAGTCTTTCGCAGTGATGTTCTGAGCAGTTCCTCCGCTGATGACGCCAACATGAAGTGAAGTCCAGGGCGGGTCGAACTGAGCCGCCAGCGGCGCCGCCGGGACGGCGCTGTTCTTTTCGTTCATTGCATTGGCCCAATTCACCAAGCGGGCCGCCACCATGATCGCCGACACGCCTTTGTGCATAATGGAAGAGTGCACTTCGTAACCGCGCACATGCACCGAAAGGCCGCTTCCGCCTTTGTGGCCTGTGACCACCTTCATCATTGTCGGCTCGCCGACAATCACCGATGCCGCCGGCGGAAATTCGCGGCGCATTTTTTCGATCAAAGGCGGCGCCCCAAGACATCCGATTTCTTCGTCTCGGGTCAATGCGATCTGGATGGGCCGCTTCAAGGGCGCAGCAAGCATTTGCGGCACATGCGCCAGAACAATCGCATCGAAGCCCTTCATATCGCAGGTGCCGCGCCCGTAAATCCGCCCGTCCATGTAAACCGTCTGCCACGGGTTTGTGGCCCAGTCCTGCCCTTCCACAGGCACGACGTCGGTGTGTCCGGACAGAACGACTCCGCCTGGCGTGTCCGGTCCGATTGAAGCGAAAAGACTGGCCTTTGTTTTGTCTTCATTGAATTCGAGCGATATGCCCACGCCGTGGCTGGCCAGATATTCTTTGACCCAGAATACCAGCTCCAGATTCGACTCGCTCGACACGGTCGGGAACCACACCAGCCGTTCCAGCATCGCCAGCGGTGGTATCCGCTCTCCCATGTCCGCCTCCAAGTCCCGCAGCGGCGGAATCCTGACAGCCAAGCGTAAGCAGGTCAAGTGTTCGGCAAACCACGGGCGCCGAATCCGGCCAGTTTTACCCATGCCCAATCCGGCCCATCCGGGTTTTGCTCATTGGGCCCATCGAACAATCACCCGGCAACGGCAGTACTCCCGGGCGGTGTGTCAGGGAATATCCTCCGCGGTCGCATTGGCGTGGCTCCCGCCCGCAGGCAAATGCAGACAGATGTCCGGACCTCGGTGCCGACCGACACGCCGCGACGCGCCGGCAAGCGCGGTAAGCCGGCAGAGGCTGGAACTGGAGCTTCCGGTTCCGCACGCCCAACATCTCGTTCCTGGCCGCAGCGGGCACGGATGCATCACCGGGATCCGTCGCTTCCTCAAAGCGCCTTGCGGAGAATTGACTTTGCGCTCCGAAAGTTGTCGTTGCCACTATAGTCATCAAGCATGGTTACGCGCGCCGCGGTGGAATGGTGCGGCGGCACTCTGAAGGGGAACCAAGGTAACGCGAACCAACGTCTTCCAAGCGCAGACGTTGGCTGGCCGCCGCCGCGGTGTCGTCGGTCGTGACGAATTTCTTCTTATCGCGCGCGAACGGAAGCTCCACAGAGCCCGTTTGGGGCATCATTTGGCATGGAAATTTGCCACCCGTTCAGGGCGGATCCCAAGGGTCAGACAGGTCAAGGCGGACGCGTTTCCCGTGCGGGTCAGCAGTTGATTTGCAGCGAAATCAGAATTGGCCGTCATCGCTGATTTCGCGTTTCTCGTAGACCGTCTCAATCTCTTGACCGTTCCATATGTAACAGAGGTGCCGCTCTTGGCGAGCGTTGGAGAGGAGGGGCGGCCGGAACACGCCGACACATTCATCCCCTGTCCGGCGGACGCTGTCATAGACAATCCTATTCGAGCCCGCGGCGCGCAGTATTCTCGCCAGATGCTGGCCCGCGGCGTAGCTGTCGTTGTCGCAGACGAGCGGTTGGGCGGCCTTTTGGCCACGCAAGTCGTGCAGACCCCCGTCGAGGTCGATGAGGCAGACCCGCATGTCCAGCTCCATATGCGCTTGGGCCGTGGCGCTTAGGAACTGCTCGCGATGGTGTTTGGTCTCGGCGATGGCCGTGTCCAGGTCGTTCGCGGCATAGAAAACGCCGTAAGCGCCATCCGAAAACCGGCTGCCGTTCGGGTTCAGATGGGTGAAGGCTGGCATGATGACGGTCGTCCCGGGCCCACTGATGCGATCTTCCGGCGGCACAAGCTCAATATCGCCAGCCTCATCACGCAGGCTTGGATTCGTGAGCGAGTCCAACTCGAAGATCGCCTAAAGGTCGTCCGGATCGGTCACCCGTGCGAAGTGCTGAATCGGCGGAAACCGGCTGGAGATGATTCGCCAGCACGGCTTTTATTCGATGCGGGAGACCGGCAACGTCATGCCCAGCCACCCCTTTGTGCGTCAAGGTATTGCCGTACGACGTAGAGGTCTGCCACATGGCCGGAAAGCATTCGGTCTAGAGCCGACCGACCGCCGAACGGCGGCGCCGCGTTTGGACGCCTCACCCACTCATATGCCGCCTTTTCGTCGGGGTGCAGGATCTGACTGGCCTTGTAGACGCCGAGGATGTAGGAGATGCACTCCAACGTATCCTTTGGCAGAACAACGTTCGGATCCTTCTTCCACTTGAAGAAGGTCGATCGGGCCGTCAGCCCAAGCAAAATCATCTGTTCCTCGACCCGGAGGCCCCAGAGATCCGCGATGCGAAAGAAGGTGCGCAACGCCGGGCCGGATAGGCTCTTCCGGTCAAACGAGGTTGCCGGACGCGCTTGATCAGCCATGACCGACACCACAAATGCTTATAATCATTAATATGGTCTATATGTAGACTGACCACAAGCCGGGATAACTCGTATGACCATGGCCTCATCGCCGGGCGGAGACGGTGGACCAACGGGCGCGTCGCTACGGGTTGGCGGCTGGGCAGCGCATTCGCGGAGGGGCACTCTGCGTGATGAAGAGCCAATGCACTTGAGACTTGCCGCAGCGGATATCGGTGCTATCGAGGTGCCGGGAGCATTGGCGTTGGGAACAGGCCATCTGTGTTGGTCGTGTCTGCAGGAAGCGCAGGAGGAGTTGCTGCGCCGGCCTGCCGAGCAAGGCGCGAGGCAATCGTGGCCGGTTCGGAAAACGGCGATCTGATCGTTTCAGTTTCCCGTCCGGATTCGGCAGCGTTACGTTTGACATCGAATCTGCCCGCCCGGCAGCGCATAGTCAGCGCCGCATCTACGTCGGGCCACTTCTCGAGGACAATCTGTGGTTTGCGGCCGAGTGGCTGGGGCGGATGGTCGAAGAGCCTGCCGAAGTGGGTCGGATGGAACCGGTCTTGGATATGCTGGAACGCGAAGGAAAGCGTTCCGAACGCTTACAATGGCGGCAGATCTGGACGTGTCAGCGATCTGGCGGATGCCCGGCGAATGCGTGCGCTGAAACGGCGGCGGTCCCGCAACGGGCAAGAGACACTGCGGCGGCGGGCGCTGCGGAAATCCGGTCAAATGGTCACGGCAACGGCGCGCCGACGCAATCCCACCTTTGATTCGGCCGGGTATATGGCTAAAATGCGGGCTTAAGCACCGGCGGCGCTTCGTCCGATCTATAACAGGTGCAGAGCAGAAATTCGCAGAGACATGATTCACCGCCGACAGTTTTTGAAATCAGCGGCAGCCGGCATTGCCACATTTCCGTGCGTCGCGTCAGGCTCTGTCTCTCCGGGAAACGGCCTGACCAGGGTCGGCGGAATTTTCACAGTTCCGATCACCCAGCAATGGGTTGAACGGATCCATCTGGCGGCGCTGAACGCTGTTGTGCGCGGCGAAATTGAGTATGTCTATGCCGACAGTGTGCAGGCCGAAGACTATGATCGCGTTCTGCGCCAGCTTTCGGACAGCGGCGTCGAGATGGTGATCGGCGACGCGTTTGCACACGAAGAGGATGCGCGCTTGATCGCGCGGGACTTTCCGGGAACCCAATACGTGATGGGTTCGTCATTTCAAATCGATGCCCGTTTTCAGAATTTTTCGGTCTTTGACAGCTACATCCAGGACGCAGCCTACCTTTCCGGCATCATTGGCGGGTCTCTCACAAAGGCCGGCAAGATTGGCCTGATCGGCCGGTATGACTATCCGGCTGCCAACCGGCTCATGAACGCATTCATTGACGGTGCGCGTGAGTATCGGTCGCAGCTGGAAATCACGGTCGACTTTAATGAATCCTGGCACCTGCCCAAAAGGGCTGCAGAATTGACGTACGCCCAGATCGCCAGCGGCGTCGATGTGATTTACGGCGACGCGATCGGTGTCGCCGAGGCTGCCAACGACAGCCAGGTGCCGGTGATCGGGAGCTTTGACAGCAAGGCAATGGCGCGTTCAAAGTCTGTTGTCACATCCGCGCGATGGCATTTCGAGCCGACTCTTCAGGAGGCGGTCAACAGGCTGCGTCTCCTTGGGATCGGCGCATCGGATCTTGGGATCTATTCCTACATGCGTCATTCGGGCTGTTCTTTGGCGCCGGTCACGAATTATTTTGAAATGATCCCGGAAGCAGCCATAGAACGGGCGGCTCAACGCGAACTTGAAATGCGCTCGCTGCGATTCACGGCCAACTTGAATCCCGCCCGGCCGTTTTCCGGACTGTTTCCGGCGCTGGAGTGATCGCATGCAAATCGACCTGTTGATTAAGAACGCCTGCCTGCCGCGGGGAGAGCGCGCTGACATTGCCATTTCAGGCGATCGGATTGTTGCCGTCGAAGCTGACATTGCGGCGGAGGCGGCTGAAACATTTGACGCCCAAGGCTGTCTGGTGACCGCGCCATTCGTCGATCCGCACTTTCATCTGGATGCCACGCTTTCGCAGGGCATTCCCCGGGTCAATGAATCGGGAACGCTCCTTGAAGGCATTCAGCTGTGGGGCGAGTTGAAGCCCCTGCTCACGCACGAAGCGGTCAAGGAACGCGCATTGACCTACTGCGACTGGGCGGCGTCAATGGGACTGCTGGCAATCCGCACGCATGTGGATGTGTGTGACCCAAGGCTGCTTGCTGTCGAAGCCCTCAAGGATGTGCAGGAGGCGGTCGCCCCGCACATCGAACTGCAATTGGTCGCGTTTCCGCAGGATGGGCTTTACCGAAGCCCCGGCGCCCGCGACAATCTCGTCCGGGCGCTGGATCTTGGCGTCGAAGTGGTCGGCGGGATTCCCCACTTTGAACGCACAATGGCGGACGGGCGCTGCCTCGGTCACGGATTTGTGCGAACTTGCCGCCAGCCGCGGCCTCATGATTGACATGCATTGTGACGAAACCGACGATCCGATGCCCGTCACATTGAGCAGCTGGCATACGAGGCGCAGAGGCTTGGTTTGCACGGCCGGGTCACCGGATCGCATCTGACTTCGATGCACTCGATGGACAATTACTACGTGTCCAAACTGCTGCCGCTGGTTGCCGAAGCCGGCGTTTCTGTGATTTCCAATCCGCTTGTCAACATCATTGTTCAGGGGCAGCACGACACTTACCCGAAACGCCGGGGACTGACGCGTGTCCCGGAAATGATAGAATACGGAATTCGGGTTGGCTGGGGACAGGATTGTGTGTTGGATCCCTGGTATTCGCTGGGCGCGGCCGAAATGCTTGACGTCGCCATGATGGGACTGCATCTGGCCCAGATGACAAGCCGGGTCGAAATGCAGCGCTGTTTCGAAATGGTGACGACTGAAAATGCCAAAATCATGGGGCTGGAACATTACGGCCTTAAACCGGGCGACTTCGCCAGCCTGGTGGTTCTCGATGCGTCCGATCCTGTGGAAGCCATTCGGTTGCGCCCCGACCGGCTGCTTGTGGTTTCCCGCGGCAAAGCGATCGCGCGCAGGCCAAGAGCGGCCACCGAGCTGAATATTCCCGGCCGGCCGTCTTTCGTGACCCGGCGCAGACCGCAGCTCTGACCGATTGTGTGAAACCGAGATGGGCGCCGCCTCCAACCCCCGCCATGATCGACTGCCACCACCACATGTGGGACCTGTCGGCGGTCTGCTACCCTTGGCTGATGGCGAAGGGCGAGTCCCGTTTCTTTGGCGATCCGACAGCAATCCAGCGCGATTACCTGGTCGACGAATTCAGAGAGGAGGCGTCCGCTTCCGGATTCGCCGCCTCAGTGCATATTCAGGTCGGTGCGGCCGACCCCTTGGGCCGAGCAATGGCATTCGTTTAGCCGGAGCGGTTCGGGGGGGAATTTTTTCTCTTGTCCAAGTTGTTGATTTTGCGCCCGGTTTCGGGTTTCTGCGCGGAGGCCTGAACAAAGGGCTTGACAAGCTGGCCGGAATTCCCATGATGGGGTCGATTCGAAATTCCCGGAGACCGCCATGGACGCCGCCATCAAGAGCCTCAAGTCGACGACTTTCTCCGGCCGCCGCCTGACCCGCCGCCAGATCGCCGAGATCCGCGACATCGTCGGGTTCCTGCCCGGAACCAGCCGCAACAGGCTGTGCAGGCTCATCTGCGAGCAGCTGAACTGGGTGTCGGCCAAGGGAGACCTCAGGATCGGCGCCTGCCTGTCGATGCTGGAGAAGCTGGAGCGCCGCGGCATCCTGACCCTGCCCCCGAAGGTCCAGAGCAAGCGCCGCCGCATGGACGGCCGCCCGGTCTGGCCCTCCGCCTCCGGCCCGCAGCCGCGGATCGAGGCCCGGCTCGCCGACCTCCGGCCGCTGCGTCTGGTTCCGGCCGAGGACGCCGAAAGCCGGCAGCTGTGGAACGCGCTGGTGGACCGCCACCACTATCTCGGCCATAAGCGGCCGTTCGGCTCGCACATCCGCTGCTTCGTTCACGACCGCGGCGGCCGCCGGCTTGCCTGCCTGCTGTTCGACAGCTCGACCCGGACGCTGCCCTGCCGGGACGCATGGATCGGCTGGAGCGGGCGCCGCCGGGACCGGGACCGCGTCCGGGTGGTGTGCAACGCCCGGTTCCTGATCCTGCCCTGGGTCCGTTCGCGCAATCTGGCCTCCGCCTGCCTCGGGATGGCGGCCCGGCTGCAGTCCGGGACACGCGCTTCGCCCGCCTGTGGCGGGACATCGCCGACCTCGCGGCCGGGGTCGCCAGCCGCCATGACCGGACCTGGCAGAAGCGCCGGCGGGTGTTCAGCACGCTCCTGATCATCCTGTTCGTGTTCCGCCTCGTCCTGTCCCGGCCGCACCAGGGATACGGGTCGGCGCTCTGCGAGCTGTGGGAGCAGTGCCAGGCTTCCGGCATTCCGCTGCCGCAGCCGGACCCGCCGGCGGCATCCTCCGCCGCAGAGGCCCGGGAGAAGCTCGACGAGGCGGTGTTCAAGACCCTGCACCGGGAGATCCTCGCGCGGCACGCGGAGACGGTCCGCGCCGCCGGCTGGAAGGGCCGCCGCACGCTCACTGTGGACGGCAGCAAGGTCACCCTGCCGAGGCCGCTGGCCGCCGCCGGATATACAGGACCCCCGGCGAGGGCGCGCACTATCCGCAGGGCCTTGTCAGCGCCCTCTACAGGCTGAACGACCGGGTGCCGGTCGATTTCGACCTGTTCCGCCACGGCAGCGAGCGCGTCGCCGCAATGACCCATCTCGCCAGTGTCGGCGAGGGCGACGTCGTGGTGTGCGACCGGGGCTGCTGGTCCTACGCCTTCCTCCACGCCCACCGGCTGCTGTCCGTCGACGGCGTCTTCCGCATCGCCGCCAGCGTCAATCCGGCGTTCGACGCCTTCATCGCCTCCGGCGACGCCGAGCGCATCGTCGAGCTCGGGCCGCCGAGGGACGCGGCCCCGGAGCTGAAGGGAACCAGCCACCGGGTCCGGCTGCTCCGATACACCTTCGCCGACACCGAGTTCCGCCTCGCCACCACCCTGCTCGACAGCGGCCGGCACCCGGCCCCGGCGCTGGCCGACCTCTGCCACGGGAGATGGTCGATTGAGGAGCTCTACAAGTCCACGAAAGACATGATCGGCGCGTTCCACGCCAAGAGCGAGCGCGGGGTGCGGCAGGAGCTGTGCGCCGCCTTCGTCCTGGAAACCAATCGGCCGCCTGTTCTCCAACCGCGCCGAGGCCGGCCTCAACCGCGCCGAGGACCCGCTTCCGCCGATGCGGGCCAACGGCCGGAACACCATGCGCCTGGTCGGCAGATCGATCGAGCAGATGTTCCTGACGGCGAAGGCCGCCGTGCTGGCCGGCATCCGGCGGCGCGTCCAGCGGGAGCGCCCGAACCGGTCGTACGACCGGGTGTCAATGAAACCAAGAAGCAAATGGACTGGAGCCGCCGCGAACTGAACGCACCGCCAGCCCAAGCGCCCCCTCGCTTCCGCCCGAACGGGCCGGAAGCGGGGGGTTTCCTTATCCGAATGGACAGAATCGCAAACCGAATGCCATTGCTTGGCCGAGGCGCGCTGGGTGCAGACCGTTGCCGATGCCAATCCGGGATGGCCGGCGGCCCAGGTCGCGTTTTACGATCTGTCTGATCCGAACGCAGAGACGCAGCTTACGGCATTGACTGAACTGTCAACTGTTCGCGGTGTCCGCCAAATCGTCGGGCGCTCACAGGCTGAAGACGAGAAGAGCGGCGTGAACCGGCTTCTCGCCAATCCGGACTTCAAACGCGGGCTGCAGCTGGCGTCCTCGATGCGCTTGTCGTTCGATCTGCAGCTCACGCCACAGCTCATGCGGCCGGCAGCCGAACTGCTTGCCGGCATCCCAGAGCTGAAAGTGGCGCTGTGCCATGCCGGTTCCCCGTCAGACCACAGCCGCCTAGCATTGGCGGATTGGGAAAGCGGACTCGGCCATCTTGCCGAGTTGCCGCAAATCGTTTGCAAACTTTCCGGACTGGGAATGTTCTTTCACGGCTGGAATTCAGACGAATTCCGGCCTGTTGTCGAGGCTTGCCTCAGCTGCTTTGGACCGGAACGCTGCATGTTTGGATCCAATTTTCCGGTCGACAGCCTACAGGCGAGCTATGCCAAGAACGCATCCGCCTATTTGAGTATTGTGCCACAGCAATGGCATGACACGGTGTTTCGGAGCACCGCCGCCGGATTCTATCAAATCTGATATAAACCCTTGTTGATGCTTTCAAACGATGCGCCATCCTCGGCCATCCTCTGCAGCAGTGGCAAGCCCGTCCACAGTGTTGGATCGACCTTTTCCCAGCCTGAGATCAGGTCTGCCAGCCGCCGGATGCCAAATCCGTCGGCATAGTGCATCGGTCCGCCCCGCCATCTGGGAAATCCATATCCACAGACCTTGACGACATCGATGTCAGAAGGCCTCGCGGCAACACCGCATTCCAGGATCCGGCTCGCCTCGCTGACCATGGCGGCAAGAATCCGGATTTGAATGCTGTCCGGCGAGTACTCCAAAATCGGTTTTGATCCGCAATCTTCGCGCACCTCCTCCAGGATTTTCAGCACGTCTCGGTTCTTTTCCCGCCTGCCCTGGCCATAAAGGTAGAATCCGCGGTTGGTTTTTTGGCCGAACCAGCCGTTCTCGCACAGCCTGTCGCTCAAAGCGCAGTAACGGCGGTGCGGATCAGAGTTCTGCAGCATCTTTTTTCGGCGGTTCCAGGAAATATCGAGACCGGACAAATCCTGCGCCTCATAGATCCCCATGGCGAAACCGAATTGCCTGACGGCATCGTCAATTTGGTACGGTGTCGCGCCATCAAGGAGCATCAAATCCGCGGCTTCCCGATAGGCCGCCTGCATCCTGTTGCCGATAAACCCTTCACAGGCTCCCGACCGCACCGGGATTTTGCCGAGCCTCTTTGCCAATGCGAAACCGGTCGCAACCGCGTCGGGTGAAGACTTTGCTGTCGGCACAACCTCGACCAGCCGCATGACATGCGCCGGGGCAAAAAAGTGCAGACCGATAAATTGGCCGTGACCTCCGCAGGCGCGTTCCAGCTGTTCGACGTCTAGATAAGAGGTGTTTGTCGCCAGAACGGCATCGGGGCTCAGCAGTGTCGACAATTCAGACAGGATTAGGCGCTTGGTGTCGTAATCTTCGAAAACCGCCTCAATCGCGATGTCAGCTCCGCCTAGACCTGCCACGCCGACACAGCCGTCGAAGGCGGACAGCCGCGCTTCGGCCTGCCGCGCCGAAATCCTGCCTTTGGTGACCGCGCGGCCCATCGATTGGCAAATCCTTTCAGTCGCAGCTTCCAGCTTTTTTTCGTCCGCCTCCGCCAGTTTGACATCCAAGCCGGCATTCAGGCAGGCGACCGCAATACCGGCGCCCATTGTTCCGCCGCCGGCAATGGCGATTGTATTTATTGGCCGGTGAGATGACCGCTTCAGCGCGGCCGGATTCGCCGCCGTCCTTTCAGCAAAAAACATTTGCCGCAGGGCCGCCGACTCCCGGCTTGCCAGGCATTTGGCAAAACACGCCCGTTCGAACGCCAATCCTTGATCAAATGGCAGTTCAGCCGCCTTTTCCACACTGTCGACAACGTACTGGGCGGCCGGGATTCCCGGCCTGCGGACCAGCACGGCGCGCGCCTCGGAACATTCGTTCAGGAATTTTTCGGTGTCGGCGATTCCATCCGTCCGGTTCCGCGTCGGCCGCGTCCCCCGTTTCGATTCGAGCAGCTGCCGCAGATAGCAGCGTGCGGCGGCAGGCAGATCGGATTTCGCGACCTTGTCAATCAGACCGATTCGGCGAGCGGTTTCAGCGGTGACCGCGTCCCCTGATAGCATCATTTCCAGGCTTGACTTTGCGCCGCAGATTCTCGGCGTCCGCTGCGTGCCCCCGGCTCCCGGCAGGATTCCCAGCTTTATTTCTGGGAACCCGAACGATGTCTCCGGGCTGGCGATGCGGTAGTGCGCGCCGAGCGCGAGTTCGAGCCCGCCGCCCAGTACCGTGCCGTGGACAGCGGCGACAACGGGTTTTGCGCATTGCTCTATTTTGTTGCAGAGATCCGGCAGGATTGGATCGACAGGCGGTTTGCCAAACTCGCGGATGTCGGCGCCGGCTGGAAACGTCCGACCGGCTGCGCAAATCAGTATCGCGCGAACCGACGGGTCAGCTTCAGCCCGTTCAAACCCGGTCATCAGGCCAATGCGGACCGCTGCCGACAACGCATTGACCGGCGGGTTGTTTATCGTCAGCGCCGCGATGCCGGCGCCGACTGTGCAAGTGACTTGTCCCGTGCTCATTTTGTCTCCGCAATCTCCAAGGCCGCCTCTGCCAAAACGGGAACCGAGTTGCCGTAGATCTTTGCTTTTTCAGGATTTGAGGCATTGCCTTCGGCGGCCCGGCGGGCCACGCCCTCAAGAATGGCGGCAAGCCGAAACAAGCCAAACACCAGGAAGAAACTCCATTCGTCCGGAAATTCGATCGCCCGGCGGCGGCAGTATGCCGCAACATACTCCTCTTCGCCGGGCAGCCCCAAAGCCTGCCGGTCGACACCGCCGAGCCCTTTGAGCCCGCCTTTGTGCGGCATTCGCCATTGGGCGCACTGGCAGGCGAGATCGGCCAGCGGGTGGCCAAGCGTCGACAATTCCCAATCCAACAGCGCCACCGCTTTTCTGCTGGCAGGGTCGAAGATCAGGTTGTCCAGCCGAAAGTCGCCGTGCACAAGCTTTGGTGCGCCGCCGAAGTCCCGCATATTGTCCTCCAGCCATTTGATCAGCTGGTCCATGTGCCGATTGGGCCGCCGCCTGCTCCCCAGATACTGACGAGTCCATATGTGTGTCTGGCGGCTGAAATAGTTTCCCGGCCTGCCAAAGTCCGTCAGGCCGAGCGCATCCGGATCGAGATCGTGCAGCGAAGCCAATGCCGCATTCATTTGATCGTAGATTTTTGCTCTTTCGGCGTTTGTCAGCCCGGGCAGCGCTGGATCGAAGAAAATGTCCCCGTCAATGAATTCCATCAAAAAGAATGCCCGGCCAATCGGAGAATCATCGTCATGGGCAAGCCCGAGCATTTTTGGCACCGGCACTTTGGTGTCTGCAAGCGCTTCCATGACCCGGTGCTCGCGTTCAACGAGATGAGCCGAGGGCAGCAGCATTCCAGGCGGCTTGCACCGTAGCACAACCCGCTGGTCCGCGGATTCCACCAGGAAAGTCGGATTGGACTGTCCGGTGCCGAATTGCCGGACGGTCTCGATTGTGAAACCCGGCATGAATTTCGAAAACCAATGCTGGATCGATTCGGCGGAGACAGGCAAATCGCGCTTTTCCATCACTCAGCCTCCCAATGCCCGTCCGGCTGTTTTCGGCCAGACCTTCAGCCTGTTTGATTGCGCGGGTCAAGCTATAGCAGAGTTTTCGCCAGTTTGATTCAGCCGCTTGGGCAGAGCATGACGGGTTGGCGTCCCGGATGCCGGGTGAGCGGCAGCGGAAATCGCCGACCGCCCCGTCGCTGGGCAGCTCGTGACATACGGCGGTCTGCGGGACAGGTTCCTTTCGGGACTTTGCAGGCGACCTCTGGCGCCATAATGACACGTGAAAGGCTGCGGAGCATTTCCGATTTTGTGCAGACAGCAGCCAGCGAGGGAATTAAAATGCTGACAGGCGGAACACCGGTGCTGGAAGACACGGGCGGCAACTGCTTTGCGCTGACCGTTGGCGGAAATGTGCCGCCCGAAAACAGGCTTTTCCGCGAAGAGGTCTTTGGACCGGTTCTCACGGCAACCCGGTTTCGGACCGCCGAAGAGGCTTTGGCGCTTGCAAATGGCACGGAATACCGCCTGTCCGCCACGGTCTGGACCCGTTCGCTGGGCAAGGCGCATAAAATGATCGCAGGCCTGGAATGTGGCGTTGTCCAGGTGAATTCGATTGGACGAATCGACAACACGGCGCCGCTCGGTGGAGTCAAACAGTCGGGCAACGGCGTGGACAAGTCGCTGCACGCGTTCGATAAATTTTTGGACTTGAAGACCGCTTGGGTGCATCTTTGACCTTCGCGGGCCAAAAAAACACGCTGAGCCGCAGATGGCAGAACATCGGAACAGCGCAATGAATTTAGGATTGTCCGGCCGAGCAAGCGAGATGCTCGCCGCGGTCAGCGAATTGATCTCCGTGGAAATCTCACCGCTTGACCGGGAGTTTCTCGCTGAGGTGCCGAAGGGCGGCCGTTGGACGCTGACGGCGCGGCAGATGGAAATCCTCACCACACTCAAGAATGCCGCGCGCGCCAAGGGTTTGTGGAATCTCTGGCTGGCCGGCGACGCCGGGGGAGCGGGCCTGACGACAGTCGAATACGCCTATTTCGCGGAAGAAATGGGAAAATCCCATCTTGCGACGGAGGTTTTCAACTGCAGCGCACCTGATACCGGCAACATGGAAGTGCTGTTGAAACACGGGACGCCGGAGATGCGGCGCAGATGGCTGGAACCGCTGATGGACGGCTCGATCCGTTCGGCCTATTTGATGACCGAACCCGATGTCGCCTCGTCGGACGCGACAAATATCGGGCTTTCCTGTGTTCGGGACGGCGGCCACTATGTGCTGAACGGCGAAAAATGGTGGGCAACCGGCGCCGGCGACCCGCGGTGCGCGGTGTTTATCGTTATGGCGCGGACATCGTCGGATGGCCCCAGACACCGCAACCATTCCATGCTGGCGGTTCCCGCGGACTGTGACGGCATCAAGATTCTGCGTGCAATGGAAGTCTATGGCAGCGACGATGCGCCGCACGGCCATATGCACATACAATTAAAAAATGTGCGGGTGCCCAAAGACAGCATGCTGGTGGGCGAAGGATTTGGATTTGAAATCGCTCAGGGGCGTCTTGGCCCTGGCCGCATTCACCACTGCATGCGGGCGCTCGGCCAGGCGGAAAAAGCATTGAGCCTTCTGTGCCGGCGGTCCATTGACCGCAATGCATTCGGAAAGCCCCTCGCCCAGCTTGGGGCCAATTTCGATATCATCGCTGAGTCGCGCATGCAGATCGAGTCGACACGCCTGCTGTGTCTGAAGGCGGCATGGATGATGGACCGGGGCGATTCGCGCAAAGCGGCGCCTTGGATCAGCATGATCAAGGCTCAGGCGCCTGCAGTGGCGCTGAAGGTCACCGATCAGGCCATCCAAATGCACGGCGCGGCTGGAATCAGCCAAGACACCCCGCTGGCGCGGCAATGGCTGCATCTGAGGACGCTTCGGCTAGCCGACGGTCCCGATGCGGTTCACCGTCGCCAAGTTGCGCGCGCGGAATTAAAAAAACATTCCCAGGAACCATACTAAACGTTTGCCAAATCGTCAAAAAATGTGGAAATTTGATCTGGGGAGATGAGTTGAATGAGACCGGCCCTGTGAAATCGGATGTTTTGACTTTCCGGCCAGGCCGCAGACCGGCTAAGGGACTGCGGATGTGACGGTGAACCGGGCATCGCCGATGCTGGTGGTCAACGGCCTCGAGACGGTGTTTCATACCAGGGACAGCGTGGTTCACGCCGTCAATTCCGTCAGCTTCGATGTCAAACCGGGAGAGCTTTTGGGCGTCGTTGGCGAGTCGGGGTCCGGGAAGTCTGTCACCATGCTGTCGCTGCTTGGACTGTTGCCGACACCGCCCGCTAAAGTCCGTTCCGGCGAAGCGGTTTTCGCGGGAAGAGATCTGCTTGCCATGCCAAATGACGAGCTGCGCAATGTCCGCGGCGGCGAAATCGGGTTTATTTTTCAAGATCCGATGACGTCCCTCAATCCGGTGTTCTCGGTCGGGTTTCAGGTGGCTGAGCCACTGCGCCGCCATTTGGGCATGTCGAGGCGCGCCGCCAGGAACCGGGCCGTCGAATTGCTGGAAATGGTGGGAATTCCCGACGCTGGCCGCCGCATCAGAGATTTCCCGCACCAGTTCTCGGGCGGCATGCGACAGCGCGTGATGATTGCAATTGCGTTGGCCTGCGACCCGAAACTGTTGATTGCTGACGAGCCGACAACCGCACTTGATGTCACCATCCAGGCGCAGATTCTTGAACTTGTGCGCAATCTGCAGCGCCGGCTTGGAATGGCGATCATTTGGATTACCCATGATCTCGGCGTGATCGCCGGCATGGCCAACCGGGTATTGGTGATGTATGGCGGTCAAATCGTGGAACAGGCGCCGGTGGATGAGCTATTCGCCAATCCCAAACACCCATACACAAGGGCCTTGCTCGAAACCATCCCTTCGATTCGGGGACAGCGGACCGACAGGCTTCTGACAATTGCCGGCCAGACCCCGACTCTGTGGCAACAGCCGAAATCCTGTTCATTCTGGCCGCGGTGCCGTGATGCGCTTGACCATTGCCGGCAGAGCGCTCCGACACTCGTTAACTGCGGCGCCGGACACGATGCGTCGTGCTTTCTTTTGGCGCCCGAAAGCGCAGCGATGAATGGCTGATCGGCCGGAACAGGGCGCGGCTTTGGTTGAAGTCCGGGGACTTAAGGTGTTTTTCCCGATCACCGCAGGTGTGCTGCGCCGTCAGGTCGGCCAGGTGAAAGCTGTCGACAATGTGTCGTTTGATATCATGCACGGAGAAACGCTCGGGCTGGTCGGCGAATCCGGCTGCGGCAAAACCACTGCGGGCCGCGCAATTCTGCGTCTGGCTCCCGTCACCGGCGGCAGCGTCACCATCGACGGAACGGAAATCTCTCAGGCCGATGACAGGACTCTCCACGACCTCAGGCCGCGGATGCAGATGATATTCCAAGACCCGCAGGCCAGCCTTAATCCGCGGATGACGGCCGCCGGAATCATTTCCGAACCCCTGATCGAACACAAAAAAGCGTCGCGCCAAGAGCGGCTGAACCGTGTGTATGAATTGATGGATGCGGTCGGCTTGAACCGGGACTGGGCCGACAGGTATCCGCACGAGTTTTCCGGCGGCCAGCGGCAGCGGATCGGCATTGCCCGGGCTCTTGCCCTGAATCCGAAACTGATCGTCTGTGACGAACCGATCGCGGCGCTCGACGTTTCCATTCAGGCTCAGGTCATAAATCTTCTTGAAGATCTGCAGCAGAACCGCAGCCTCACCTATCTGTTCATCAGTCACGATCTGGGAATGGTGCGGCACATCGCGGACCGTGTCGCTGTGATGTATCTCGGAACCATTGTCGAACTCGCGGCGCGGCGCGACCTTTACGAGAATCCCCTGCACCCGTACACTGAGGCATTGTTGTCAGCGGTGCCGGAGGCCGATCCCGAAAGCGAACGGACCCGGCAGAGGATTCTGCTCGAAGGAGACGTGCCGTCGCCTTCCAATCCGCCCAGCGGATGCGTTTTCCGCACCCGCTGCCCCAAGGTGTTTGACCGCTGCAGCAGAGAGACACCGAGTCTCGCCAGACTGTTCAGCAACCGTTATGTGGCCTGTCATCTCCACCCGCCGTTCGGCGGCACGGATGCGCGAGAGCGGCATTGATTTCAACAACCACAAGGAGCAATGAAATGAAGAGAATCTTACTGGCGGCATCGGCGCTCGCGTTCGCAGCCGCGGCCCACGCCGAGCGCGGGGCCGACGGTCATGTCGGCATTATCTATTGGCAGGCGCCGTCGATCTTGAACCCCTATCTTTCAGGCGGAACCAAGGACATTGAAGCATCGTCACTGGTTATTGAACCGCTTGCCCGGTACAATGAAAACGGCGAGCTGACACCTTGGCTCGCAGCTGAGATTCCCACCACCGAAAACGGCGGAGTTTCCGAAGACTACACGTCCATCACCTGGAAGCTGCGCGATGGGATTGTCTGGTCAGACGGCACGCCTCTCACAGCGCATGACGTCGTTTTCACCGCGGAATATTGCATGCATCCGGACGGCGGGTGCGCGCAAGCGTCGAATTTTGACGATGTGGTGTCCGTGGAAGCGTTGGACGACCTCACAGTCAAAATCACATTCGGCGTTTCAAAATACTATCCCTACAGCGCGTTTTCCGGCGCCACGGCTCCGGTCATTCAAAAAGCGCAGTTCGCTGACTGCACCGGCGCCGACGCCCCGAATTGCACCGACCAGAATTTCTATCCGATCGGCACCGGACCGTTCCGGGTGACAGATTTCCGGCCCAACGATGTCATCTCGATGGAAGCCAACCCGAATTACCGCGATCCGGCCAAGCCGGCCTTTGCCACCTTAACCTTCAAGGGCGGCGGTGAAGCGACTGCGGCGGCGCGGGCTGTGCTTGAAACAAGCGAGTTTGACTACGCGTGGAACCTTCAACTGGCCCCGGATGTGATCGGCAACATGGAAGCGGCCGGCAAGGGAACGGTTGTCACCGCCTTTGGCACGCTGGTTGAACGGCTCATGGTCAACCTGACGGACCCGAATCCGGCGCTTGGAGACGCCAGATCCACCACCGATCACCCGCACCCGTTTTTGTCCGATATCAATGTCCGTAAAGCGCTTTCATTGGCAATCGACCGCGATCTGCTGGTCGAAATCGGTTACGGCAAAACCGGCAAACCCACCTGCAACGTCGTGCCGAACCCGCCGCACCTGGTTTCGGATGCGAACGATGCCTGCCTGGTTCAGGATCAGGACGCGGCCCGCCAGCTTTTGGACGACGCCGGCTGGGCGCCGGGAGCGGACGGCGTGCGCGAAAAAGACGGCGTTCGCCTGTCAATCCTTTACCAGACCTCCACCAATGCGGTCCGTCAGGATTTTCAAGCTTTGATCAAACAGTGGTGGTCGGAGATTGGCGTGGAAACAGAGCTGCGGAACATCAGCGCCTCGGTTTTCTTCGGCAGCGACCCCGGCAGCCCCGACACTTACCAAAAGTTCTACGCTGACATCGAAATGTACGCCAATAACTTCGAGGGAACGGATGCCGAAGCCTATCTTGGCAACTGGCGGTGCGGCCAGCATCCCCGGCCTGACACGCAGTGGCAAGGCGCGAACATGCCCCGTTTCTGCTCGGAGGAGTATGACGCGCAACTCGCAGCGCTGGCAAAGTCCGGCGACCCTGCTGAGCGGGCGAGCCTGTCAAAGTCGATGAACGACATTCTGATGCAGAACTATGTCATGATTCCGCTTGTCCACCGCGGCCGCGCATCGGCGCACGCAAACACGCTTGGCGGCGTCAAGCTGAACACGTGGGACTCTGAACTCTGGAACGCTGCCGACTGGCATCGGGTCCAGTAGCTCAATCCCGCTTCCAGCCCGGGCCCAAGGGCCCGGGCGGTGTTCGATCCTTCGTCACTGACGCGAACTCCTCCGGCTGATGTTTCACTACACGGTTCGACGGACCCTGTTTGCAATCCCGACATTGCTCGTAATCAGCCTGATTATTTTTCTGGTGCTGAACCTCGCCCCGGGCGACCCGACCGGCAACCTGCCGCTGACAATCCCGCCCGAGGTGAAAGAAAAGATCAGGCAATCGCTTGGGCTTGGGGAGCCAATACTCGTTCGCTACCTGCTCTGGCTCAATCAATTCTTCGTCAATGAACCGCTGCACCTGTTTTCGGAGCTGACCGGCTGGGACGTATCGGGAGACCGTCAGCGGGTTCTTTCCTGGCAGTCCCGCTCGCCGGTGGTTGACATTGTTGTGCAGAGGATGCCGCAGACGCTTTGGGTTGTCGGCCTGTCCTACGTCGTTGGCGTGCTGATCGCCGTGCCGATCGGCGTCATCTCGGCATACCGCCAATACAGCTGGTTCGACCAGATTGGAACATTCGTGTCCATGGTCGGTTTTTCGGTGCCCACATTCTTTACCGGCGTTCTGTTGATCGTCATTTTTTCAGTCAATCTCAATTGGTTACCGTCGATATATGACACAACTCTCCAAGTGACTGACTGGAACAGTTTCCTCGAACAGGTCAAACAGATGATCATGCCTGTCATGGTTCTAGCCCTTTTCAACGCGGCCCAGATCAGCCGCTTCATGCGGGCTTCCATGCTCGACAATCTTAACCAGGACTATGTCCGGACCGCCCAGGCCAAGGGGCTGACTGAGCGTGTCGTCATTCTGCTGCACGTGCTGCGGAATTCCATGATTCCGGTGGTGACTGTCATCGCTCTTGGCATTCCGTCCGTTTTCGCCGGCGCCATCATCACCGAACAGGTGTTCAAGGTGAATGGCCTCGGCCAGCTGCTGATTATCGCAATCGAGGCCAGCGACCTGCCGATGGTTCAGACGCTGACCTTCATTTTTGCCGTGCTGATTGTGCTCTTTAATCTCGTCGCCGACATTCTTTACGGCATTCTCGACCCGCGTATCCGCTATGACTGATATCACGGGTCTTTCGGCTCCCCCCAGCTCCTACTGGAACGATGTCTGGGTCCAATTCACAGCGCATCGGGGCGCCTTGGTCGGATGCGGCTTTTTTGTGTTTGTTCTCGTCGCTGTGACCGCCGGTCCGCTCATCTGGACAATTGACCCGCAATACATCGATATCCGTGCCCGAAACTCCGGCCCGGGACTGGCCCATCCATTGGGAACCGACCAGCTTGGGCGGGACACTCTGGCCCGAATCCTGGCAGGCGGGCGGACATCTGTCGCTGTCGGGGTCACGGCGATGCTGCTGTCGCTGGTGGCGGGAACATTGGCGGGGGTGCTGGCAGGATTTTTCCGCCGGCTTGACGGACCCTTGATGCGGCTGACCGATCTGTTTTTGGCCCTGCCGCTGCTGCCGCTTCTGCTGGTCATGATCCTGTTGTTCCGGGACACTTTGAGGGCGCAATTCGGCCCGGAGACCGGCATCTTTATCTTGATAGTGTTTGGCATCGGCATCACGAGCTGGATGCAAACCGCGCGAATTGTCCGAGCGGACGTGCTGACGCTGCGTGAGCGCGAGTTTGTCTTGGCGTCGCGGTCAATCGGCACCCCGCCGCGCCGGCTGATCACGCGCCACATCCTGCCAAATGTCCTCTCGCCGATCATGGTGTCGGCGACGCTGGGAATCGCAAACGCGATCATCACTGAGTCGGCCCTGTCATTTCTTGGGCTGGGTTTTCCGTCCGACTTCCCAACCTGGGGCAGGCTGCTCTACGACTCAACTGACTATCTCCAGCAATATCCGGAGCGGGTCTTGTGGCCGGGGCTGGCGATTTCCTTTACCGTGCTGTCGGTCAACTATATGGGCGACGGTCTGCGCGACGCCCTTGACCCGCGCATCCGCGGCCGTTGACCCGCGGGCGGTGCGCAAGGGCTGTCAGCGGGGATTCGAACCTCAGTCCAGCTGGGCCAAAAGCTGCAGCACAGATTCCTTCGCGTCGCCGAAAAACATGCGGGTGTTTTCTCTGTAGAAGAGCGCGTTCTCGATCCCGGAATAACCTGTGCCCTGCCCCCGTTTTGACACAATGACCTGCTTTGCCTTCCAAACCTCGAGCACCGGCATGCCGGCAATCGGCGAATTCGGATCTTCGAGAGCCGCCGGGTTCACGATATCGTTGGAACCGACAACGATCACAACATCCGTCTGTTTGAAATCTTCATTGATCTCATCCATTTCCAGGACAATGTCATAAGGAACCTTGGCTTCCGCCAGCAGAACATTCATGTGGCCGGGCAATCTCCCGGCGACCGGATGGATGGCGAACCGGACGTCCTTCCCGGATGCCCGCAGCTTCTCCACGAGATCGCTGATGGGGCCTTGCGCCTGCGCAACGGCCATTCCGTAGCCCGGCACGATGATCACTCGGTCAGCGTCAGCGAGCGCGGAAGCCACCCCGTCGGCATGGACAGCGACCTGTTCACCGCTGATTTCTGCCGCCGGTTCGCCGGTGCCGCCAAACCCGCCGAGAATCACACTGATAAAATGGCGGTTCATTGCCCGGCACATGATATAGGACAGGATTGCACCTGAAGATCCAACCAACGCACCGGTCACGATCAGCAAGTCGTTGCCCAGCGTGAAACCGATCGCGGCGGCGGCCCAGCCGGAATACGAGTTCAACATCGAAACTACGACCGGCATGTCGGCGCCGCCGATGCCCATGATCAGATGCCAGCCGACGGCGCCCGCGAGAACCGAAATCAAGACCAGCGTCCAGATTTCCGCGCCGTTCAAATACATGCCCCCGAGCGCCACGCACGCCAATGCCGCGGCCGCGTTCCACACGTGGCCGCCGGGCAGTTTCCGGGGTTTTCCGTCTATTCGGCCGGCAAGCTTGCCGAACGCGACCACGGAACCGGTGAATGTCACGGCTCCGATAAATACACCCAGAAAAACTTCGATCTTGAGTACAGCGATTTCAGCGGCGGATTTGCTGGCGAGCTGCCGGGCGAAACCCGCCAGTTCGGTATCCGCAGCCGCCATGCGGACGGCCGTCAGTTCAAGATCGGCATTCAAACCGATGAACACGGCCGCAAGTCCGACAAATGAATGCAGCGCCGCGACCAGCTGCGGCATTCCGGTCATCTCGACACGATACGCCACCACGGCGCCGAGGACGGCGCCGATCGCCACCATGACTGCCAGTATTCCGAGATTGCCGATGCCAGGCGCCAGCACCGTGGCCCCGACGGCAAGCGCCATGCCGACAATGCCGTACCAGATGGCCCGCTTGGCGCTCTCCTGATTCGATAAACCGCCGAGCGACAGCACGAAAAGCACTGCCGCGGCGACGTAGACTGCCAGCAGGACGCCTTCCGAAAGCTCAGCAGGCACCCGCTAGCTCCTTTGAAACATTGCCAGCATGCGGCGGGTCACAAGGAAACCGCCCACGATGTTAATGGTGGCAATCAAGACCGAAACCGCCGCCAGCAGCAGAACAATGCCGTCCGAAGATCCGATCTGCAGCAGGGCGCCGACGATGACGATGCCCGAGATGGCGTTCGTCACCGACATCAGAGGCGTGTGCAGCGCATGGCTGACATTCCAGATCACCTGGAAACCGACAAAACAGCTCAGCACAAACACAATGAAATGCTGCATGAAGCTCGCCGGAGCAAAGAATCCGAGCCCGGTCGTCACCGCCGCTCCGCCAAGCAGCAGAACCGCCTGCCGTTTGGTCGTTTCACGAAATGCCGCCAGCTCCTGTGCGCGTTTTTCCTCGCGGGTCAACTTGCGCGGCGGGGCCTTTGCCGGCGGGGGCGCAATCACCGCCGTTTTTGGCGGCGGCGGCGGGAAGGTGATTTTGCCTTCGAAAACCGCCGTTGAGCTGCGGATAACGTCATCATCCATGTTGTGAACGATTTCGCCGTCTCTTCCGGGTGTCAGATCGGACAGCATGTGAAATATATTCGATCCATAGAGGGCTGACGCCTGCGGCGCCATGCGGCTCGGGAAATCGGTGTAACCGATCACTGTCACACCGTTTTCTGTGACGATTCGCCGGTCCGCCACCGTGCGGACGCAGTTGCCGCCGCGCTCGGCGGCAAGATCGACCACCACAGAGCCCGGCTTCATTGCCAGCACCATGTCTTCCAGCCACAGTTTTGGCGCATCGATTCCCGGGATCAGCGCCGTCGTAATCACAATGTCGACATCCGGCGCCTGTTCCCGAAACAGCGCCAGCTGCTTCTCACGGAATTCAGGTGAAGACGGTTTTGCATAGCCCCCGGCTCCGCTGCCGTCCTCTTCGAAATCGAGCAGCAGGAAATCCGCCCCCATGGAGTTTATCTGCTCGGCCACTTCCGGCCGCACATCGAATGCGCGCACCACCGCCCCCAGTGAAACTGCGGCGCCAATCGCCGACAATCCGGCGACACCTGCCCCAATGACAAAGACCTTCGCCGGCGGAACTTTCCCCGCCGCCGTGACCTGGCCGGTGAAAAAGCGACCGAAATGGTTTCCGGCTTCGATGACAGCGCGGTAACCGGCGATATTCGCCATGGATGATAATGCATCCATCTTTTGCGCCCGTGAAATACGCGGCACCATGTCCATGGCCACGACATTGGCGCCCGTTTGTCTCACTGCCTCAAGAAGCGATTTGTTCTGCGCCGGCCAGAAAAACGAAATCAGAGTCTGACCTTCGCGCAGCATGCCTGCTTCAGCGACGGTCGGAGGACGGATTTTGACAACGACGTCCGCGTTTGACCACACGGCGTTCGCAGTTTCCAGGACGGCGACTCCGGAATCGCTGTAGCTCCGGTCAGGATATCCCGACTGGACGCCGGCGCCGGCGTCGACGATGCAGCTGTGCCCCAGTTTCTGCAGCCGTTTTGCGGAATCGGGCGTGATCGCGACCCGCGATTCACCCGCTGCTATCTCTTTTGGCGCACCTATTTTCACTATGCCGTTCCAATTCCCCGGACTGACGGTGTTGCAGCCCGCCTTCTTATAACCGCTTCATTTTTCCGGCAAGGATTGGTTATCTTTGACATCTTCTGACACAGGCCAGGCGCCGTCGCCGCGGCGCCGGAGGAGCATCCCGAAATGAAGGACTTTCAGCTGTCGGCACGTCACGCGCTGATCACCGGCGGGGGAACCGGAATCGGTTTGGCGATTGCCAGCCGCCTGGCGGGCGCCGGCGCAAGAGTCACGGTTTGCGGCCGCGATATCGAACGGCTGCGCCGCGTCGCTGCGGATAATGCTTTCCATGCCGTGCAGATGGATGTCACCGACGAGGAGTCAGTGACGAATGCGACAGCGGCGGCGGTGCATCGGCTGGGTCCGATCGATATCCATGTGGCGAATGCCGGAATTGCCGAGTCGCAGTGTTTTGAGGATATGAGTCTGGAATTCTGGAGGCGTATCCTCGCAACCAATCTCGACGGCGCGTTTCTGTCCATTCGCGAGTCGCTGCGAACCATGCGGCAGGGCGAATGGGGCAGAATCATCGCAATCGCCTCTGTCGCCGGGCTGCGCGGGCTGAAATACGCTTCCGCCTACACGGTGTCGAAACACGGCCTGGTCGGTCTCACACGCGCGCTTTCAGAGGAGCTGATGGGAAGCGGCATCACCGCAAACGCCATTTGCCCGGGCTATGTCGACACGCCGATCCTTGAGAGAAATCTTGACGACATCGCGGCCCGCACCGGAAAGAGCAGAGACGAAGCCTTGGCCGCTCTGCTGCGGCTGAACAGGGACAAAAGACTCATAGATCCGAGTGAAGTTGGCGCGGTCGCATTGTGGCTCTGCGCACCGGGCTCTGAGGGCGTCAACGGTCAGATCATACCCATAGCCGGCGGGCAGGTTTAATCGACTTTTTCTGTTTTGCAGTTGAGCTGCGCGCGCACGATCAACGTCAAAATACCAAGATCGTTTTCACTCAACCTCAGAATGCGGCAGATCTGTGCGCAGCTGTTTCGCGTCTCCCGAAACGAAGGACGGTGATGACTGACGGCAGCAGCTTTCCCTTGGATCATTGCGCAGCGGACGGACTGCCGCGCGCGCCGGTTCGCCCAGATCACTTGGCTGTCCTTGCCAGGTATGGATTGCGGTGGATATTGCCGCGGCAGATCACCGGCCGATAGGACAATGAACGCCAATCCAATATATTCCAGCGCCAACCCACCGGATGAGGAATTCAACCGAACCGCAGGTTTCGAGAATTGAATCGGAATAATCATCGCGTTCGTGTCCGCATATTGCTTGATGAATTCACGGCGCGTCTTTTCTCCGGCCACTGCGTCATAATCGAAAATAGTGCCGAGCTGCGGTTCAAGCAATTGAATGGAGTGATGCGCAACGTCCGCAGCCAAAACGCAGGTTTCGCCTCCCCTGTCGATGCGGAGCCCGAACATTCCAGGCGAATGGCCAGCCAGAGGTATTGGGCGCAGGCCTTTTCCTATTTCCTGATCCGGTGAAACAGTTTCCGCCAAACCGGCGTCCAGCAACGGTTTAAGTGTATCGTTCGAACTAGGCTCAGGACCCACACCGGTGTTTTCGACCGCATCTTCCGGGAGCTGGCTGACGAGAGCGCCGCGGCCGGGACGGTGATGATCGACACGACGCATCTTAAGGCGCACCGCACCGCGGCCAGCCTGCTCAAAAAGGGCTCTTCCGCGCTGTGTCGGACGCACAAGGGGCGGGATCAACTCCAAGCTCCACGCGGTCTGCGACGCTGACGGCAAACCCTTGATTCTGCTGCTCACCGAAGGCCAGGTCAGCGACTACCGCGGCCAGGACTTTCCCACGCTGAGCGGATTGGTGCGATATTGGCGTTGTCGGGCATGATTTCGTGGGTTTTCGCGCTTCTGCGCCCCCTGCTCCTGTGGCGGGCCGCCCGAATCACCTCATGATTCGGCGCCTTTCTGCCGCGTGGCTGGCCGAACGGCGAGACCCGGACACCGCGGCAGGCGTCCGAACGGTTTTGCTGAAGTGAGGAGGGGTGAGGAGGGTCAGGCCTCGGGTGCCGGCGTCGGTTCGCAGACGACCCGGATCGCATCGTCCCGGTCGAGCGCGAACCTTCGCATGGTCTCGATGACGCCGGCACCCTTGCGGCGGGTGGCGAAGATCACGGCCAGTGCGATGGTGTTGAGGCAGGCGCGGTTCAGCGGGCCGTTCCCGGTATGGGTCAGGCAGGCGTCTTCCCCGAAGTTGCAATCGCGCTGGCGATGGTTGTTGTTTTCCACTTCCCAATGCCCGCGGTTCAACGCCAGCAGGTCGGCGGCGGATGCGGTTGCGCTGTCGAGCGAGGTGATGAGATAGACGGTCTCGTTGCCCGGTTCCTTGCCGTCCTTGAGGACCTCCCGGTAGCGCGTCACCCGCGCGATCTGGCGGACGCCGGGGAAATTGACCATGCCCTTGAGCGGGGCCAGGACGTCGATGCTGCGCTGTTCGATCCGCCCGTGCTGTTTTTCGTACTCCCCCACATGTGCGCGGTCGCGGTCACGTTCCCAGTCGATGCTGTCGAGCAGCGCGAAGGTCGCCGAGGCATTTCCTTTCACGTCCAACACGTAGTCGGCGCCGCAGCGTTCGGTGATCAGACGCGCAGTTTCCCGCGCCGTGTGCAACGCGTCGACGGTGATGATCCGGCCACGGATGTCGCAGCGCAGCAGGAGATCGTTGAGGGCGGCGATTTCGCCGCCGTCGTCGTTGTATCCGAGGATGGCGAAGGGCGCGCCGGTCACATGATCGACGAGGGTCACGGTCTCGTGGTGGCTGTCGCCGTTGCGGTTGGCGCCCCTGATGCGCTTGCCGTCGGCCGCGATCGCCCGGGCAAGAGACAGGCGGGGGCGGGACCAGCGATGAAGCACGTCCTCCAGCGCCTCGGGGTCGAGGGACTGGACAACCCTGTGCAGCGTCGACTTGGCAACCGGCTCATGGAGGCCGGTCTTCGGGTTCTTCCAGGCGCCGATGGCCGCGAGTTGCTCCTGCGACAAGGCCCTGGCGAACTGCGCCGCGGCAAGGCATCCCCTCATGTTGGCCATGGTGGCAAGGATGTGCACACTGAGCACGCAGGCGACCGTGTGCTTGCGTCCCTGCGCCCGGCGATAGTCGGGAACGGCGGCCAGTTCGTCATGGAGCGAGCGCATGACCTCGGGATCGCGGGGCGCCAGTTCGTGGCCGACCGGCGGCATCACCGACAGCGGCAAGGGTTCCGGGCGGGCCAGGAGCTGATGCGCGTCGCGGTGCAGGCTCCGGACCAGGATCAGCTTCGGTTCGTCGTGCGGGTCGGTGTATTTGCCATTGCAGCGGGCGAAGCCCCTGGTCCTGCCCAACGCCTGCCAGCCGGCAGCCTTGTACATGGTTCCCGGAAACCTGGCCGGATCACAGAAGGTCTCCGCGATCAGCACGCGATGGCCATACGTCGACAGCCAGTCGTCGGCAATCCGGCGGGTCATCCCGGCAAGAAAGAAAGAGGCAAGGTTGGGGAACACGCCGGGTGCGGCCAGCACGAGGAACCGGGTATTGTTGACGATCATGCCGAGGCGGTCGAAATGCTGCGCAGGCTTCCATCCGATCCAGAGGTCGCGCGGCCGGCACTTGAAGGCGCCGCCCTGCCAGCCCGCCAGCGCCAGCCACCGGCCTTTCCAGGTTGCGGCATAACGCAACCCCCGGCCCGCAAAGCGGCGGAACCCGAGATAGTGATGGGTGTCCATCAGGTCATCCCACAACAGGCGCTCGGTGGGCTCCACAAGCCGAACCTCGACATCGGCAAGGTGGAAGCCCGCCGGAATTTCCTGCCAGATGGGCTCTCGCGAGAGCGGCTTGATGCACATGCGAACCGTATCGCACATCCAGCGCGGGAAAGCCAGCGAAAAACGCACCGGCCAAAATCGGTGCGCACCCGATCACAGAATCGGAAAATGTCAAGAAAAAATAGCGTGGGAAGACCCTGACCGCGGCCCCGGGGCCATCCTGCACCGCCCTGCCGGACACCGAAGCCCTGATCGCCGACAAGGGCTGTGCAAGTTTGAAACATAAGTCGTTGTTTTAATTTTGTTTTATATTTCACACTTTTATCTGCCTCGCCACCCTTCTCATCAGAAACCGTTAGGCGGCGAGCTGCGCCCAGGTCACGGAGCTCTGCAGGCTCCACTCATGTTCCTTAGCCAGGCGCCGGTGCCGCGACATCCAGGCGAAGGTCCGCTCGACCGCCCTGCGGCGGCAGAGGACGGTGAAACCCTTCATGTCCTTGGGTTTCCGCACGATTTCCAGCGCCGCGCCGAGGCCGTGTCCGGCCAGCTCCCGCTGCGGCTTCGGCCCGGCATAGCCGCCGTCCGCCCACAGCTTCACCGCCTGCGGCGCCTTCTCCAGCGTCCCCGGAATCACCTCCACAGCGCCGTCTTTGTTCTGCGCCGAGGCCGCGTGAACCGCGGTCGTGATCGAGGATCGCTCCGCATCCGCAGTGATGTGGCGCTTCCTGCCCTTGATCTTCTTTCCGGCGTCGTGCCCGGCGGGCCCGCCGCTCTCCGTTGTCTTCACCGGTCGGCTGTCGGTCACGGCCGCCGCCGGCTCCTCCGAACGGCCCGAAAGCTCCCGCGCAAGGGACCGGAGGGCATTGAGCATCCGCTCCAGGACACCCGCGCGGCTCCATGAGTGAAAACAGTTCTGGATCGGGGCAGACGGCGGAAAACACTTGGGAACCGCCCGCCGCCGGTATCCCGTCGCGGGCATGTACCGGATGCCGTTGAAAACCTCCCGCATGTCGAGGACGCGGGCACGCCCCGTTCTCGAAGGAGGCGGGATGAGTGGCTCGGTCACAGACCATTCGGTATCCGACAAATCCGTTTCATAATCTGCCCGCCGGTAGTCTATACTGCTCCTGAGCGGTCTCGTTCCAAGCCATGCAGTCTTCCATGCCTGGTGTCGAAGTCAGCTTGAATGTGCCACATCTTGGGAGGCCACTTAACTTTTAGGTCAAGCTCTGACAGTGGCCGCTTCCGCGACGCCCTCGCCGCCCGCCGGACCGAGCCGTGCATCCCCGAACACGCCAGCCGAAGGAAGCCGGTCGGACACGACACCGAACTCCACAGGCAGCGAAACCTCACCGGGCGCATGTTCGGAAGACTCAGGGACCGGCGGCGCACCGCAACACGGTGCGACCGATGCGCCCACACCTTCTTCAGCTCTGTCTGCATCGCCGCCGCCATCTTCTGTTTATGAGTCCTGAGACTGGCTGGCATGACCGTTGGAAGCCGTCAACGAGCAAGAGCATGAATTTTCCAAGAACGGGTTGCTCCCGGTGTTTGAGAGCTTGCCGCTCGACAGGATCACACCGGCGGACACTGGCGCTTGGTGCTAAAGATACAGCGTCAAGCAAGAGCGAAGATCTGGATGAGAATTCCGCCGACCCGCCGACATGCGCCCCTGCATCCTGACCCCATTTCATGATAGGCGCCATGCCGGTGCCGCTGATTCCGATGTTCAAGAAGGAACCTAAATGACCCCCGACAATTCATCCGTCGTCTCCAACCTTATTTCGGCCGCGCTGGCCGAAATCGAACAGAAGAGTCCGCAAAAGACCGACGGCAAATGGCTGGAGCATCTGACGGCCAACTGCGCCCCGCTGATTGCCGAGTGGGACGTCAGCAGAGCCTGGCACTGGAAGAATTGGCCTGACCGGCAAGCACATTACCCGAACACGCCGGACATCGGGATCGACGTTGTCGCCGAGCGGGCGAGCGACGGCAGGTTCATCGCCGTCCAGTGCAAGTCCAGGAGGCTGGACGCGCACGGGCGGGGAGCGGACATCACAAAGACGGAGTTCGACAGCTTTCTCGCTGCATCCGCCGATGAACTCTGGGCGGAACGCTGGCTGGTCGTCAACGGCTCCACTCGGCTCACGGGCAACGCAGGCAAGACTGTGGGACAGAAGCCGGTGACGCTGGTCAACATCGAGACCGACCTCAGGAACCAGCAGGAAACAGCCCAGCCAGTCCAGCCTGAACCGTGCCCGCACTGCGACGGCAGCGGTGACCGCCGGACCCGCGACTGCATGCAAGCAGAAGCGATCGAAACCAGCGTCAGGCTTCTGCGGCAGCACGCGCAAAAAAGTGAAAGCGGCAGGGCCAGGGGACGGATCATCCTTCCGTGCGGCACGGGCAAGTCACGAATCGCTCTGCGCATCATCGAGGAGCTCACGGAGCCGGGACAGGTCTCGACCGTGCTCTGCCCCTCCATCGCGCTCGTTTCGCAGCTCCGGGGCGAGTTTCTTGCGCACGGCAGCGGCCGCCTGAACGCCCTCGCAGTCTGCTCCGATCAAGGCGTGGGACGGGACAAGGACCTGGCCACCGACCCGACGGCGGATCTCGGACATGCGTCAGCTGCTGAGGTCAAAGGGTTCGTGACGACCAAGGCCGACGAGATTGGCGGGTGGATGGACGCAGTTGCCGCCGCAGGCGACCGCATCGGCGTCATCTTCGGCACCTACCAGTCCAGCCACCGCATCGCCGATGCGCTGGGCGAAGGCGGACGAGAAATCCAGGTGATGATCGCCGATGAGGCCCACCGCACGGCCGGGCTCAGGCGTATCGCGAAGATGACGGACAGGCTCCGGGACTTCACCGTCTGCCATGACGACGGGAGGTTTCCCGCGGCATACCGTGTCTATCAGACCGCGACGCCGAGAGTTTACAACCCAGGCGGCAATGGCGCCCGGCCGCGGAAGAGTGATGATTGGGTGGTCCGCGACATGGCAGACGAGGAGGTTTTCGGGCCTGAACTCTACCGCCAGTCCTACGCCGATGCCGTCACCAACGACTGGCTGACCGACTATCGGATCATCGCCATCGGTGTGAACGACGAAGACGCGTACAAGACTGCGAATGCGCTCGCGGGCAAACACGGAAAGAAACTGTCATCCGCCCACTTTCTCAGGGGGCTTGTGCTGGCTCTGCTGATGGGCGGAGCGTTGCGCCCGAAAGGCGTGGAGATCCGCTCCTCGATCAACTTCATGAACCTGATCGCCAGGTCAAAGGAGATGACTTCCGCCCTCAAATCCGGGGCTGTGCGGGACTGGGTACGGCGGAGGCTGGAGGCCGACGGGCGCCGATCAGACTGCGGCCGAATACCGGCTGGAGCATCTCGACGCCGGGAGCAGGGTCGCCGAACGGGAACACGCGAAGGCGCGGCTCATGGGCGCGTCGAACGAGCGCCCGCACGGGATCCTCAATGTCGGGATCTTCGGCGAGGGTGTGGACGCGCCATCGCTTTCCGCTGTCGGTTTTCTTGAGGCCCGCAAGTCGCCCGTCGACGTAATCCAGGCCGTCGGGCGGGTGATGCGACGGGCGGAGAACAAGGAGAAGGGCTACATCATCTGCCCGATCCTCATTCCGCCAAACGTCGATGCGGAGACGTGGCTTCGGAACAGCGGCCCCGAGGACGGCTGGAGGGAGCTCGGGCAGATATTGCTGGCGCTCAGGGCTCATGACGGCCGTATCGAAGACAGGTTGTCGGAACTCATGGAGCTTTACCTGCCCGCGCCCCCCTCGAAAGACGTCGCGACGATGATCACCATCGGCGGCGGGGGACCGCCGCGCCCAGCACTACGGACATGTCGGCAGGTTCGGAAGAGCGGAAAGCGATGTTGAGAAAGTGCTGGCCGGCGAAGCCAGGCCCAAGGAAGTGTTCTGTCCGCTGAGTGAGGTTGTTCCAGTCAGTTCCACCGATGACGGCGAGGGCCGCGAAAACGCTCCCGTCAAACCGCCCTCAGGACGGATCGCCGAGCGCATCGTGAGCGGCATGCGACGCGATGACGGAGGCATAGAGATTCGCGAAGCTGGAACTGTCAAGTCGAAACCTGCAGCCGATGGAACGCCAGGGCCGGTCGACGCCGACAAGTCAAAGAAGGTGGGCCGGAAGATGGTCAACGGCGAGGCCGGCCGCAGGATTGACCGGCGGAAGCGGGCGGAGGAGCGCAAGACCCGGGCGGAAGAGCATATCAGGGGCCTCTTCGACAAAGTCGAGGATGTCGGCATCAGCGCCAACCTCCTTTCCCGGTCGGGGCTCGCCCGCAACCGCGCCCAGCGAGACGTCAACATCCTCGAACAAAGCATTGAGGAGGCAAAGCGGTGTCTCAAGGGAGATGAACTCGACGCGCTGCTCGACCGGCACTTCGGGCTGGTCCAGCTGGCTGAGGACAAGCGAAAGGGGCAGGCCGACGGCTGCACCATCGCTTCCCTGCTGCTGATGAACGCAGCCATGCTGCATCAGCGGATCGCCGCAGGCGGCTGGCTGACCGGAATCTCGGGAATGAACGAGATCAAGCATGCGCCGCATGCGCTCGGCGAGCTTCACAAACAATGGAAACGCATCAAGCGCCATGACTTCCTGCCCGTCATTGAGCCGGCGATCGAGATCATCGAGGCGGTGCAGAAGGAAGGGCGGCGAACCGGACTGAGCCGCGCGCTCCGGCATCTCGCGGGCGAGGCCGAACGCATCGCCGAGAGCTATGCCGATCTCGGCGCCGACCACGCCGGGCCACTGTTCAACAAGGTGATGGGCAACCAGGCATCGGACGGCGCATATTTCACGCGGCCTCCCGCGGCTGCGCTTCTGGCGCGCATGACACTCGATGCCGCCGGCCAGGATGCGGACTGGACTGTGGAGACAACCTGGCCGCGGGCACCGAACCGTTGATCTCGCCTGTGGCTCCGGCACTCTCATCGCCGCGATGCTCACCGAAATGAAACGGCGTGCGGCAGATCAGGGCGCCAACAGGCAAAGACTGGCAGAGTTGCAGAAGCTCGCGGTCGAGGACGTGATCGCCGGCCTCGATTTCAATCCGGTTTCCCTTCAACTCGCCGCCGCCCAGTTGACGGCCGGCAAAAGCGATGTCGCCTACAGGAAGATGCAGCTGCACAAAATGCCTTACGGTCCCGCGGATGACCAAGTGAAGGTCGGATCGTTGGAATTGCTCGCTCAGTCACGGATTGTTCCGAGAAGCGGGCAGATGGACCTCGGTGACGCGAGCCTTGACTCTGAGCAGATGCAGATGTCAGCCGATGACCCCCTGCTTGAAGACGCTGTCGACGCGGCAAGGAATGTCCGCATCGTCGTCATGAATCCGCCGTTCACGAACCGTGCAAGTATGGGCGAGAAATTCCGAAAGGAAACTCAGGACAGCATGCGGAGGAAGGCGGACGAGCTTGAGAAAGGGCTGATCGCCTCCGATCCGGAGCTGAGAGGTTTCGCCGACAAGAACTCGGTCGAGCCGATGTTCGTCGCGCTCGCGGACAGGTGTCTTGATTCCTCTAACGGCATTCTGGCGATGATCATCCCGACCATCGCAATGACGGCAACGTCCGCGATGCAGAAACGCATCGTTCTCGCCAGGCGCTTCCACATCCACACATTACTTACTTGCCACCAGCCCGGGCAGATCAACCTCAGCCAGAACACCTCAATCAATGAGAGCATGATCATCGCAAAACGGCACGAGGGGGCGAGACCGCCGACGCGCATCGTCAGCCTCGACCGTTTTCCGCTGGACGAACGCGAGGCGGCGGAGCTTCACCGGTGCCTTGCGAACTGCGCGGCCGGCCTGCTGCAGGACGGCTGGGGCGAGGTCTCCGAAAGGCCGGCAGAGCGCATAGATGCCGGCGACTGGTCGGCGGCGGTCTGGCGGTCACCGAAACTTGCTGCTGAAGCTTCCCGGATTGCAGACGACGGGAGGCTGGCGCGCCTCCGCGACCAAAACATGATGCCTGCCGAGACAGGCCGGTTACTGCGCGGCAAGTTCGAGAGGTCAAATCCCGGCACGCCCGGGAGCTTTCCCATCCTGAAATCCAAGGGTTCCGACGGTCAGACCCGTATCCAGGGCATGCCCGACGAGCACTGGATTCCCAAGAAACGGATGACGCATGAATGTCTGGACGAAATTCAGGAGCATCCGGAAACCAGTCAGGTCCTGCAAAAGGCTGGTCACCTTTTGGTTACCGCCGGCCAAGACAACAGTTCTGCGCGCCTGACGGCTGTCGCCGGAAAAGCAAAGTACGTAGGAAACGGCTGGATTCCGGTATCCGGAATGACGCCGAAACAGGCGATGGCCGCCGCTGTAGCTCTGAATGCAACGGTTGGCCGGCTGCAATTCATGCGGAATCCTGGACGAAAACTGGCGTTTCCAGCCTACAGCGCAGAGGAGGCCTCCAAACTCAGAGTGCCTCAATTGGGCGACGAGCGGATTTGCACAATTCTGGCCGATTGCTGGCAGCGCACCTCAGATATGAAAGTGCCGCAGTTCCGAGACGGCGAATGCGAGGTCCGCCGGCTTTGGGATGAAGCGGTTGCAAAGGCTCTGGGATGGGACCCTTACAGTTTGGCGACACTGCGGATGCTGTTGCACGACGAACCGCATGTGAGAGGGCTTGGCCGTGAGCAGTTTGGGGAGTGATGCCGTTTTGAAAGAGCGGGCAGCCGTCGGCGTCTTGCCGTTCGAGTCTGGGTGCAATCATTTCCGAATCCGCCCGTGCTAATATGGCTCTGTCCAAATTGGCAGGCCGCTTGGGAGAAGCGTCGAGGTCGTTCCGCGCATTCGCCATGACCGGAAAATCCGGAGAGAATTGCCAGCCGACTAACGGACGGCGAGGGACTCCTTGCCGAACTGCAGCGAGACGGGGAGCATAGGATGAGCAGGCAAGACAAAGGCAAGACAAGGGCCAAGACCCCCGAGCGACCCGCTGTCGGAGGCGGAGGTGCCGCAACGAGCGCTGGCATCCTGTTCCAGCAGCAGGTCGGTGCCGTAATCGGCACTTGGCTTCTGGCCGACCGGTCGCTCGATCACCGTCTCGACTTGGGGGAGGCGAAACCCGAATGGATGCGCTTCGAAACAGAGGCGCCCGTCGACGACATAATGGTCGGAACGTCAGACGACGGAATCGTCGCCATTCAGGCCAAGACCAGTGTTTCATTGTCGAAGAAACCCGACAGCGAATTCGGGAAGACCATTTCACAGTTTGTGCAGCATTGGCTGGCATGCCGCAATGGCGATGGAAGTTTGAAATGGAATCGGTCGCTGGATGCGCAGCTTGATCGCCTGGTATTTGCAGTTGGACCGGGGACCCCCGCCACAGTGCGCAAGGCACTGCCTGATGCTCTCCGATTGAAGTCTCAGCCCGGCGGAGGCCAACTCAATGCCGAACAGCAACGCGCATTCGACTGTTTTGAAACCTGCTTCCGGGTGACCTGGGCAAAAACCACAGTCGAACCTTACAGTCCCGAATTCACTCGGGAATTGGCCGCGTTGATCAAGGTCATTGCCTTCAACCCCGAAGGCTCAGCGCGGGAATCTGCGACTGCAACCCTGGCAAGCGTCACCGAGACGCCGGACGAAGCGCCAGGCATTCTCACAGGGATTGAGGCTGTATGCGCAACGCTGATGGCCGAACGAGGCGGCGTTGATCGTCCGAACTTGAGACGGAGATTGCAGAGACGCGGAATCAGGCTGCTGGCGCCGCAGGATTTCCGTCAGGACATTGACCGATTGAAGGACCATAGCAGTGAGACTGCCGGGACGCTCAAGAGATTTGAAGAGATCGAGGCAGCTGATGGCAAACCGATCAGCATCGTACGCGAGTGCCAGGACTCTATCCGTGATGCCGCGATTGGAGGCTCTCTGCTCATCATAGGTGAACCAGGGGCCGGCAAGAGCGGCGTCCTGAATGCCCTCGCTCGCGACCTAATGGACAACCGACGCGATGTATTTCAACTCGCGGTTGACGGCCACTCCGTCGAAACTCTGGAAGGTCTCGGAAGAGCGCTCGGTCTCGAGCATGACTTGCTTCGAACCCTTGAGGCATGGGACGGAACCGATCCGGCGTGGCTGATCGTTGACGGCTTGGACGCCGCGCGGGGCGGACCCAGTGGAGGGGTCTTTCGAACCCTGATCGAGCAGGTCATGTCGCGGCGCGGACGCTGGAAGGTCATCTCGTCGATCAGGACATTCGACCTTCGCATGGGCCAGAAGTTTCAGGAAGCTTTCAAAGGCAGACCGCCGATCATAGACCTGTCGGAAGGCGAGTTTTCCAACATTCGTCACGTCAAGGTGCCACCCTGGACATCAACGGAGTTTGCTCAACTGCTTGCCAAGGCTCCGGACCTTCGGGCGGTTATGAAAAATGCACCTCAAGCCCTGAAAGACATTGCGACGGTTCCGTTCAACACGCGGCTGCTTAGCGAGCTCGTGAAAGACGGCCTTGTCACCGACGACCTGTCCCTTGTCGCCTCACAGGCCGAACTTCTCCAACTCTATTGGAAGCACCGCATCAAAACCTATGGAGCGCCGGCACAGGACTGCATTCAGCGTGTTGTGAAATACATGGTGAAAACACGCGTCCTGCGCGCGCCGTTCGGAACAGCTGTGAAAGGCGACGCCGCTGTGCTTGATGATCTGGAGAGTGCCGGAGTGCTGATTTCCGACGTCAATCGCCTATGGATCCAGTTCCGTCATCACATCCTTTTTGACTTTGCTGCCGCCCGTGTCTTTCTTGATCCAGATGCGCTGATTGCTGGCGAGAGCGAATTCAGCAAGGCCGAGGCGCGTGGGCTGATTCTGGCGCCGGCGCTGATGTTCGTCCTGCGGGAGATCTGGTCGCGGAAGAATGGTCGCGCCGAGTTCTGGACGGCGGCGGCGCATGTCCTTGCAGGTCGGGAGGGCGATCCAGTCATTCGGAGCGCGGCGGGCCGGATCTGCGCGGAGCTTCCCGAAAGGCACGACGACATGACCGTCCTAGCGGAGCGGATCGTTGCCGGGGACAAGAAGGCCGCGAAGGCGTTCACTCATGTCTGCGGCGCGTTCGCCGTCCGGCTTGACGACTGCCCCGAATCGCCATTGGAACCTTGGGTGGGACTGGTTCGCGACATTGCGCCCAATGTCGCTCCGGTCTGGGGTTCCCTGAGATTTTTGCTCTTCCGGCTGGTCGGGCGTGTCGATGACAAGGGCGCGAGCCGCGATCTCGGGACCACAGCGCGGGCATTGCTCGACCATGCACTTTCGCTCAACAGTCCGGGCAGTCTCGTGCCGTCGGCGATTGACCTCGTTGGCGACACCTATTCAAGCGACGCGCTTCAGTCCCGTGCGCTGCTGGAAGGAATATTCGTGCCTGAACGGTTGGACCACCATGCCGCCCAAGAAGTCCCCGCCCTCTGCAGGAAGATTGACAAGGTCGCGGCTGCAGATCCCGAATTTGCGGTGCAAATATATCGTGAGACGTACGGCTTCGATGTGGAGGACGCGCGAGAGACAAACATGAGCGACAGCCAGATTCTGCCTCTCAGATCAAATGCCCGACAGGACTACGACATGGCGCGATACGCGCTGAAGGAGTTCTTTGCGCCGTTTGTCGAGTCGAATCCGAACCATGCGATCGACGCGATCGTGCAGGCCGTGGAGGCACATATCGAATGGCGCCACACGCGAACATCCGAAATGCTTGACTTTGAGTTTCACGTCGATGGTCGGTCCGTCCGGCTGCGCGAGGATCTCAGCCACCTCTGGGCACATGATCCTGAAAGAGACTACGGTGATGACGCCGATACGCTGGTCAACAAGTTGCTCGCACATCTGCGATCCGCGGAGGAGCCCGTCGCAACCTCTGTAGCCGCGCGGCTGGTTAAGACCGCAAGTCTCGCGATCTTCTGGTCGCGGCTGTTTCTCGCCGCGAGCGAACGCGGGGGAGGGCTCCTCGACTTCTGCCTACCGATCGCGATGAGGCAAGAGTTTCTTTTCCTGCCAGACACAAGCAAGGACGCGGTGGATGTCGTCGCAAGGGGATACAAGCGTTTGTCGCTGTCCAAGCGGAAGGCATTCGAGACAGATGTCTCGCGATTCGATTTCTCGCGTCATTCACAGCCGGAAGACGTGCGCATCTACTTTGAGCGTCGGCTGTTCGGTGAGATTGGCGAGCAAAACTTGGCAACTGACCACGCGCGGGCAGTCGCAAGGGCGTGTGGAAGCGGAGAGAATGCTGGGAACAATCGTCCTTTGTCGGTCAAGCTAAGCTCGTATTCCCCTGAGCCATACCAATGGATACCAGACCTTGACCGCGAGTTAACTGCGAACCGGAAATTGATGGACGCGATCGACCACGCCAAAAATGCGCTTGAGCTTGAGTCCGATGTTCACAACGGCAGTGTCGACACGCTTGAAGACAGTTTGCGTGTGATGGAGGCCTTGGCCGCCGACATTGACCGAAAGACGCAGCACCCAAAACTGATAGTTGACGCGGAGGGCCAGATTTCCAAGTGCATTGATCGTATGGTCGACCAGAACAAGGTTCCCGGCACGGATGACGATGCATCAACCGCGCGCTTCCTCGACCTACTTCGTGTCGCGGTGGACTCGGCAGGACCTGAATCGAATGGCGACACCGAAGCGAACTTCGAGAGACACGTCTCGTGGGGATCGCCGGCGCCACGTGTCGACGCCGCGAAGGCTGCGCTCGAACTTGCACGTCAGCGACCGGACCTGTACTCCGATCTCGAGCTGACGATCGACGGCCTGCTGCGGGATACCCACCCCGCCGTAAGGCTGGAGGCCACACTGCATCTTGTCCTCATTTGGGATGTTGATCGAGCAGGCTTCTGGCGACGGTTTTCAGACCGCTTGGCCCATGAACCAAATGCTGGCGTAATTGACCACATCTGCGCCGGAGTGCTTGGGCGGACTGTTCATGCGGACGCGAAACGAACCGAACGGATGGCCTTTGCTCTGCTCGACCGTTTCGAAGACGAACCGGAGCGTCACGTGCGTTTGCGCAAGAGCGTGTCTGATCTCATCGCGATCCTCTGGGTGACGTACGAGCGAAAGGATGCGCATGCGTTGCTCAAGAGTTGGATCAGCGATGGGGCGGCGCACGTTTCGGAACTGTCTAAAGTGCTTGCGATGCTGCGCATGGCATTTGTCGCTGGCCTGACCGGCCCGACCAAACCGAGTGACGAGGGTTTGCGCCATCGCTCACAAGCGATTGCGGCCGAAGTCGTTGCCGCTGCCAACGCGCGATTGGAGTCGCATTTTCAAATCAAGAAGCCGTCTGCCGAACAGGAGGAAGTTGGCCGCAACTGTGCGCTCCTGCTCGATGCGGCGTGCCTTCAGCTATATTTTGCCGCAAAGGCCGTGCACAATGTCGACGATACCGATGTCGCGCTTGGTGGCGACGAGCAAGAGGCCTTTTTCGAGGAAGTTGCCGACACGCTGACGGCGATAGGCGATTTTGCTACGCCTCATACAGTGCACTACTTGCTGGAGCTATGCGAGTTCCTGCTGCCGGTCAATCCTGCCCGTGCCTTCGATCTGGTCATGCATGCCGTTCGATCCGGTGGCCGGTTGACTGGCTATCAATTCGAGTCGATGGGCGCCGACTTGCTCGTCAAGCTTGTGGGCCTGTTCCTTGCCGACCACAATGAAATGTTCAAAAAGGAAGATCGGCGCAATTCGCTCGTTGAATGCCTTGAGATCTTCATGGATGCTGGCTGGCCGGCAGCGCAGCGACTGCTCTATCGCCTCCCGGAACTGATCTAGTGAACCCTCTAGGCTCAGGACCTATGAAAAGTCTTTCAATTGGCGTGTAAGAGTGGTTCGCGGCTGTCAAAACCGGCACGCGGATCAAGGACCGCAGTCTCGGCGCCGCCGCCGACCTTCGCAAACGCCTCGATTTCGACGCCATCACCGCCTGCGCCGTCATGTCCGTCGGACGCCTCGCGCGAAGCACCCCGGAAACGTCGGCGCGGATGGTCGCGCACAAGGACGAGATCCTCGTCCTCGCCGCGCACATGGCAAAGCCGAACCACAAAAGACAGCGCGGCCCGCCCGACCCGGACCAGACGGTCGCCGAGTTCGCCGTCAACACCGCGCGCCTCGCCGGATTCATCCCCTCGAAGCGCCAGCCCATGCCGGGCACTCACAAACCCTGGGAAGGATACATCATCCTGTCACTCTTCACCGAACACCACCGCGCCTTGCGTGACTGCGCCAGCTTCGAGTCAACAGTGTCACATTGAAAGGCCGGAACCGCCGCATCACAGAGGCCGGACATATGACAGCGCCCGACTGCAGGCTTCCCGCCTTTCTGAGATTCCCGGTTGCACTCACGGGGGGGGGTCCACATATGTCTGATCAGGTACACCCCGTAATTTGGGAAACAATGCAGATCTGACGCCGAGCCTGACGGCCCAGAAATTACTCATTTGTCGGGGTTGGAACGGACCTACGTGCGCGGAACAGGTCGAGAAACAAAACCAAAAAGATCAGCGTGCCCCCAGCTGTTCCCGCGGCCAGCAACGCGGGACGCATTCCGAATGTATCACCGGCGGCACCGAGCGCCAGGACTCCGATGGCAGATCCGCCATTGAGTGCCATGGACCAGAAGCTCATCACTCTGCCGCGGAATTCATCCGCCACTGCCAATTGCAACAGGCACTGGCTGTTGGCACCTACGACTGTCAGAAGGAAACCGAGGCTTGCGACAGCGACCCAGAAACTCATGAAAGTCTCAAACGCGCTGCAGGCGCCGCAAACGATCATCGACAAGACCGCCGCCCGGTAGAGGTTACGCCGTATGCTGCCGGTCGCCCCCTGAACTCTCGCCAGAACAAATCCTGCCACAATCGCACCGGCGGCGGCGGTGGCAACGAGGCTGGCATATACGTCGGCGTTTCCGTCCAACAGTTTCCCGGTGATGGAGGGCAATTGAGCGATCAGCGCCCGCCCTATTAGCCCGGTGGCAAATACGCTTGCGGCCGCCACCAGAAACTCCGGCATTTTCAGCGCGACACGCATGCCGGAAGAAAACTCTGAAAAAAATCCCGGGAACGGCGGAGGATCGGTTCTCGGTTTGAATTCAAGCGTCCTGAAAAGCAGCAGGTAGGCGATGTAGAATAAGCTCGCCAGCCCGAAAACAACCGCCTCACTTGCCACAGCCAGCGCAAAGCCAGCGATCGCCGGGCCGACAATCCCCGAAATATTGAACACAATCGCCGTCATGCCAATGATGTTGTGAAGGGGTGTTTCAACATCAATGCGCGCTGAAACTGTCAATCGGAATGAATGATGAAACGCGGTGGCCACCCCAAACACGGTTGCCATCGCGATCAGCGCCAGCAAACCAAGTGACCCTGAAAAGGCGAGAATTGCCAGGATAGCGCTCAGAACCGCCATCACGCTCATGACCAGGGACATGGCAACGCGCAGTCTTATGCGATCTGCCAAAACCCCGAATACCGGTGTCAGAAACAGGCTCGGCAGCATTGTGACGGAAGACACTGCACCCACCCAAAACGCGGATTGAGTTGTCTCCCAGGCGACCCAGCCAAAACAGACACGCAGCATCCAGATGCCATGCGCCGAAAAAAGCAGCGACAGCAGAAAGCGGTTCAATGTGCCAGACAGCCGGATTCCAACCGTTTTTTCCTCAGCAATCAACTTGGCGTTCGGCATTGAGGTTTCGCTTACCTTTCCGTTGATGCAAGGTCCAGTAATTCTAATTTTGGATTTTTGAGTTTTTAACGTGTTGTATCACAACGGTTTTTTGGCCCGGGGAAATTTTTTTCCGCCGCAGGCGGCTGCGCGCCGGCGGTTCCCCGGCGGCGGGCGAATCACCTGCCGCCGACGCCGCTCCGGCCGCCGGCTCTTGGGGAAAAGGCGCGGAGAAGACATGTAAGTTATTGTTTTTACTTACATTTGTACAAATTTTTGATATGTGCATAATGCGGCGCCATGTCCCCGCTGGCCGGATACATCGCCGACATGCGCGAACTCTGCGCGTCCGCCCCGGACCGCAGGACCGGCGCCAACGCCCGCCTGGAGATGGCCGACATCGGCATGGCGGCCTTCGCCGTCTTCTTCCTGCAGTGCCCGTCCTTCCTGGCGGCGCAGGCGCAGCTTCAGTCCCGCCAGGGCCGGTCCAACGCCCGGACCCTGTTCGGCATTGACCGGCTGCCGACCGACAGCCACATCCGCAGCGTGCTCGACGGCGTGCCGCCGGAGCGCTTCGATTCCATCTTCACCCGGACCGTCGACCAGCTGGACCGCCAGGGTGCCCTTGACCGGCTGCGCCGGCTTGACGGGCGGCTGCTGATCGCCCTTGACGGCACCGAGTATTTCACCTCCTGCAGCATCGGCTGCCGGAACTGCTCGCAGCGGAAACTGGCGGACGGGCGGACACAGAACTTCCACGCCGTGCTCGGCGCCAGCATCGTCGCCCCGGGAACCTCGCGCCTCCTGCCGCTGCCGCCGGAGTTCATCCGCCCGCAGGACGGGGCTGAGAAACAGGACTGCGAGATCAACGCCGCCAAGCGCTGGCTGCGGCGGACCGGATCCGGCCTGGCCCGGCTCAGACCGGTTTATCTCGGCGACGACCTCTACTGCCGTCAGCCGCTCTGCGAGGCCGTGCTGGCCGCCGGCGGAAGCTTCATCCTGACCTGCAAGCCGAGCTCGCACACAACGCTTTACGAGTATATTCAAGGGGTTGAGACCGGCTGTCTGACCCGGACCGAGGGCCGGAAAAAGAAAAAGCGCCAGCTGCGCTACCGCTGGATGAGCGGTCTGCCGATCCGTGACGGAAAGGACGCGCTGGAAGTCAACTGGTTCGAAGTCACCATCACATCGCCGTCCGGAAAGCGGCTCTACCGCAACAGCTTCGCCACCGACCTCCCGGTCGGCCCGGACAGCGTCGCCGAACTGGCCGACTGCGCCCGGGCCCGGTGGAAAGTGGAGAACAACACCTTCAAGGCTCTCAAGGACGGCTACCATCTCGAGCACAACTTCGGGCACGGCAAGGAAACCCTGGCCAGCCTGCTGGCGACCTTCAACCTGATCGCGTTCCTGATGCAGAGCGCCTGCGACCTGGTCTGCGAAAGCTGGCAGGAGGCCCGGGCAAAGCTCGCCGCCCGCGCTACCGGCATCTTGACAACCTGAAGTTCCTGACCGTCTACGTCGTGCACGACGACTGGGACGCCGTGATGCGGACAATCATCACCGGCGAGCTGCCGGAAAAGCCTCCGTAACCGGAACCGGCAGCCCCGCCCCTTCCGCCGAAACACAGTAGAAATCCGCCCGGAAACGCAGCCGAAAATGAAGAAAAAACCGATGTGAACGCATAATTGGAATTACTGTGCAAGGTCACAACAGGATACTCATTTCTTGATTAAATGTTAAAATATGGGATTTAATTTCGTCTTTGTTCGTTTTGTGCCGAAAGTGGGAATTGGTGGCTGCAAACTGCACGCTTCGAGTGAAGTTCTACAATACCTAATTGAATCATCAGCTTAGTTCGATCTTGGTGCCGAATCTGCATATATTGGACGTAAGGATAGCACGGACCCCAGCAAAACGATTGAAATCAAATACCGACTAACAAGAAACATTAGCAACCGCTCGCCATTGATATAGATCTGGCCGCACACGGGTAATCTTCCGGGAAACCAACAAGGGAAACTTCATGAATTCCGCGATCCGGAAGATCAGCCGAGCCGAAGAGACAACGATTTCAGGCCTCGCCGAGGCCGGTGTTGCAACGGTCCACGAAGCACAGGGACGGTTGGGGCCATGAACCGCGCGATGAAACCTGCGTGGCCCGCCCCGACCATCGCGGGCAGCGCCGTCACTGTTCTGGTTCCCCCGGGCGACAACTGAATGATCCATGTCGGAATCGAGTTGTTCGAACCCGGCGACATAATGGTGATCGCGCCCTTGTCGCCTTCCGACGCTGGATATTTTGGCGACATTCTTGCAACCTCGGCGCAGGCGCACCGCGGGGCGGGTGTCGTCGTCGACGGAGGAGTCCGCGATGTTGCCGTCCTTGAAGAAATGCGATTCCCAATCTGGTCCACGGCCGTCTGCGCCCGAGGAACAGTCAAAGAGACGCTCGGTTCGGCCAATCACCCCATCGTCTGCGCCGGCGTTTCGGTGACACCCGTTGATGTAATCGTTGCTAACCGGGATGGCGATATGGCCGTGCCGCGCGAAACCGCCGCCGCGACCCTGGCAAAGGCTCTGTCGCGGATTGCGTCCGAAGAGGAAAAACGCGAAGCATTGGCGTGGGTCGAATTGAGTCTCGACCTCCGCGGCCTGCGCCAAGTGCCGGCTGCGAAAGGGGTTCGTTAATGAATGACCGTTTGTTTGCATCTGTGACCGGCGGGGCCGGGCCTGACTGTCCCCGCCTCGCGATCGATCTTGGGAATCGCGGGTATCTGGCACCCATGACTGTGCGGCATGCAGCGCCGCTTCTTGATCCCCATCCTCCTTTGTGAATGCGGCGAACAGGCGCGAAAATGACAGACTTTGAAAGGACCCGTTCGTTTTTCTCCCTGCCTCAGGATGTGGTTTATCTCGACGGGAACTCACTGGGGCCGCTGCCGCGCAGCCTGCAGTCAGCGATGTCGCGATTCCTGCGCGATGAATGGGGCGAGTTGTTGATCCGGGGCTGGAATGACGCTGGCTGGATGTCCCTGCCAACCCGGGTCGGCGACCGCATTGCGCCGCTGATTGGAGCGCCGAAAGGATCGGTCACTTGTGGCGACACCCTGTCAATCAAACTTTTTCAGGCATTGGCGGCAGCGGTTTCGCTTCGCCCCGGACGGCGCGTGGTGCTGACTGACAGTGGCAACTTTCCATCTGATCTTTATGTGGCGGACGGTCTGCTGCGCACGCTGGGTGATGGCTGGCGGATGGAGATTGTTCCGCCGGAAGACGTGGTGTCCGCATTGGACGACAACGTCGCGGCACTCATGCTGACCGAAGTCGATTTTCGAACCGGCCGGAGGCATGACATGCGGTCGCTTGTGGCAGCCGCACACAAGGTCGGAGCATTGACCGTCTGGGACCTTGCCCACACCGCAGGGGCCGTTCCGGTCCATGTGGCCGCAAGCGGCGCGGACTTCGCCGTCGGCTGCACCTACAAATACCTGAACGGAGGCCCTGGGGCGCCGGCCTTCATCTACGTCGCAGAGGAACATTCCCAAACCGCACGGACACCTTTGCAAGGTTGGTTTGGCCATGAAGCGCCGTTTGAATTTTCGCCGGCGTATCGTCCGCGCGCCGGCATCGAGCGCATGCGTATCGGCACTCCGGCCATTCTGGGTCTTTATGCCCTCGACACGGCGCTGGATGTCTGGAAATTCGCCACAATTGAGGATGTTCATCGGGAATCCGTTAAACTCACCCAACTCTTCATTTCAGGGGTTGAATCGGTCAGTAAGGACCTCAAACTGGTGTCGCCCCGCGATCCGTCCCAGCGCGGCAGCCAGGTGTCATTCTCGCATCCTGACGGATTTTCGATCATGCGGGGGCTGGTCGAGAACGGGGTCATCGGCGATTTCAGAGATCCAGACACACTTCGTTTCGGCTTCGCGCCTCTTTACAACACCGAACATGATGTCGAAGTGGCGGTTGACCGGCTAACGGAAGTCATGGCCGGCAAGCCGTGGGAAAACAGCAGGTATCGCCAGCGCGGCGCCGTGACCTGATTGTGAAATCGCAACCGCTCTTTGGCCTCGGGATTCGCCTGGTGCCCCCAGAGAGACTCGAACTCCCGACCTCCTGATTACAAATCAGATGCTCTACCGGCTGAGCTATAGGGGCTATAGGCAAAATTATGACGCGCAAATACGACAATGCGTCTCCAGCCTGCAACAGGATTTGCAGATTCTGTCTGTGAAAGTTATCGGATTTCGCGGGCAATCAACAACACGCCTAGAGCCCCGACCAGTGTGACCAGCAGGGCCGCCGGCGACGCCTCGGTGAGATTTTCCAGCGACGCCTGTTCGTACACGCGGGTCGCGAGTGTGTTGTAATTGAAGGGACGCAGCAGCAAGGTTGCGGGGAGCTCCTTCACGCAGTCAACAAACACCAAAAGCACACCCGTGAGCAGCGAACCTCTGATCAATGGCAGATAGACGGCGCGCATGGCGCCCCACGGAGACCTCCCGAGCAGGCGCGCGGCGATGCGCTGCGACGGCGGCACCCGGCCGATTGCCGAATCGACAGCCCCCTGCGCGATCGCAAAGAACCGAACACAGTAAGCCAGAATGATCGCAAATGCGGATCCGGTCATCAGCAGACCTGGCTCAACCCCAAGAAGCGCCAGCGATGCTTCAGCGATCCAATGGTCGGCGGCGGCGACCGGTATCAGCAGGCCAAGCCCAAGCACAGCCCCCGGCACCGCATATCCCAACGTGGTCATCGGAATAAAAACAGATGCGATTCTTGACGGTGAAAGCTGCGCCGCATACGTCATGGCCAATGCGGCGGACACGGTCACCGCCGCCGCCGCTCCTCCGGTGAACAGTGTATTCGCGAATGCGCTTGCCAGCCTCGCGTCGACCCAAAGCAATCCGGCGTTCAGCGCATGCGAAAAGATGACAAAGATCGGCAGTATGAATCCGACCGCGATCGGCAGAAAGCATGCCGCCGCCGCCGCCGCCGATTTTCGGCCCCTAAGAGGAACAGGTGTCGGCGCCGCCTTGGCGCCCGAAATCCTCGTGAACCGCATTCGCCTGCGGTTAACCCGGTCCATGGCAACCAGAGCGGTCATAAGAAACAAAATGACTGAAGCCAGCTGCGCCGCGCCTCCAATATTCCTGCCGTCCAGCCAAATGGAGAAAATCCCGGAGGTGAGGGTCTGCACCGCAAAATAATCGACCACACCGAAATCGCTGACAGTCTCCATCATGACAAGCGCGACGCCGGCGGCGATGCTCGGACGGATCAGCGGCAATCCAACCCGAAAAAACCGCCTGTATGGCCCCGACCCCAGCGTGCTGGCGACATCGTGCGCCGTCATCGACTGCTCGCGCAGTGCCACGCAGGAAAACAAATAGACGTATGGGTAGAGAGCGGCCGATAAAACCAGCACGGCGCCTCCGAGCGAACGGATTTCGGGAAAATAATACTGACTTGCGTTGTTCCAGCCGAATACAGCCCGCAGCATCGACTGTAAGGGGCCGGCATATTCAAAGAAATCCACCAGCGCATACGCGCCGATATAGGCAGGCACAGCAAGCGGAAGAAACAGCATCCAAGCGAATAAACGCCGTAACGGAAAGTCATACATTGTCACGATCCACGCCGTGCCGGCGCCGGTCATCCCCGCGATCGCGCCGACAGAAAACATGAGGATGAGTGAGTTTCCAAAATAGCGTGGAAAGACCGTTGACAGCAGGTGAGTCCAAAACCCTTCGCTTGGCGACAGCGCCAACACGAAAATGGCGGCAATCGGCAGGAAAACGACGGCGGCCACAGCAAATATGACGGATAGGGAGGCCCACCGGCGCATGTTGCTCCGCAGTTTGTCGTCTGCATTAACCTGGTCAGCCATGCCCTGTTCTTATGTGTTTGGGCGTTTTGCGTCCATAAACCGCAGGAGTTATCGCCCCTCCGGTCCACATCACACCATTTGCCGGATCAAATGTCAGAGAAGAGTCCGCTGTCGAATGGCGGCGCCTGACCAAAGGGTTGCCAGCGTACGCCGCGCTTTCGAACGGGGAGAATGCGAACCAACCGGATTTCAGGCTTCTCCAACAGATTTTCCAACGCTATCGATACCGGAACGGTGTAACGTTTATTGGTTTGCTGACATTGGATTGGTTGGTTCATCTCGGCTTCCTGCTGGCTGCGGCAGGACTCGTGGGCGTGGTCTATTGCCTGGCGGCAGCGTTCCGCATCCGCAGATCCGCCGCCGGCGATGACGAGATGCGGCAAAGGATCGGGAAACTGGTCCCGATAAACCTGGCTGCGGTCATGATTGCGATTTTCGGCATAATGGTCGCGGCAGTCGGGCTGATTCTCTAGATTCCGTCAATTTCAGGCGCAGTCGCGAGCAGCGATGCGACCGTGTCTTCAATCAGTTTCAGACATCGCTCATTCGAAAACCTGTGATCGGCGTCCTTCACCATGACCAAGCGCATGTCCGGCCCTTCAGCATGGTTCAGCAGCCGGATGGCAGTTGACTGTTCGACATCTTCATCGGCGGTGCCCTGGAGAAAGCGCACGGGAAAGGGCAGGCAGAGCGGCGCATTCAGGACAAAATTGCGCGGACCATCCTGCAGCAGTTTACGCGTCACCACCATTGGCTGGTCTGAATACTCCGATGGCAATTCGACCTTCCCGGTATCGGTGACTTCCCGCAGCTGCTCTTGGGTGAGCCTGTTGCGCTCAAAATCGTCGGTAAAGTCCGGCGCCGCCGCAATGCCGACTAGAGCCATGATTTTTTCCGGGCACCGCCGCGCCAGCAACAGCGCAATCCAGCCGCCCATCGAAGAGCCGACCAACAGCTGCGGCCCGGAAGTCAGCTTCTGAATGGCATCGAACGCATCTGCAGACCAATCTCCAATGCAGCCATCCTCAAATCGCCCCGAAGACTGACCATGCCCGGTATAGTCGAACCGCAGGAATGACCGTCCGCGCTTCGCGGCCCAGCGCTCCAAGCGCAGCGCCTTCGTTCCTTCCATGTCGGAACCAAAACCGCCCAGAAAGACGATTCCTGGATCGGAAGAGCCGTGCGACCGGCAGTAGGCGATTCGCCTGCCGCGGCTCAGTTTCAAACAGTCTGCGCGCAAAACACTCTCCGATTTTCATCCAATGACGCGATGCCATCCGCAGCTGCGTCAAACAGCAATTCAGCCTGAAAGTGCAACAGTGCAGATCCTCAATCAGAATGGAGTTTGACTTTACCGGTCCAATTCTTCAATTGGCCAACTCCTGCAGCCGGGCGTTTCGTGGGCGCCAAACAGACGAGGATTCACCATGACCTCCCAGATTTCCCTGACATTTCCCGACGGCAGCCAACGGAGCTTTCGGCGCGGCATCACAGCCGCCGAAGTGGCGGCGGCGATCGCCCCTTCCCTCGGCAAGAAGGCGGTTTCCGCATTCTTGAATGAGACCCATTGGGATCTCCAATGGCCTATTGACGACAGCGCCGCGATCAAGATCAACACGATGGCCGATGACGGCCCCGCTCTGGAGCTTGTTCGCCACAGTCTTGCCCACATCATGGCTCGCGCTGTCCAGGAGATCTGGCCCGATACCAAAGTCACAATCGGGCCGGTCATTGAGCATGGCTGGTACTACGATTTTGACCGCGAGGAATCGTTCACGCCTGACGAATTGGCAGTGATCGAATCCAAAATGCGGCAAATCATTAACCTGCGGAACCCGATCGCCACCGAGATCTGGGAACGAAACCGAGCGATCGAATACTACAGGGACTCCGGGGAACCCTACAAAGTGGAGCTTGTTGACGCGATACCTGAAGACCAGCCGGTCCGCATGTACTGGCATGGCGACTGGCAGGATCTGTGCCGGGGGCCGCACCTGCGCCACACCGGTCAGGTTGCCGCGGACGCGTTTTCACTGCGCAGCATCGCAGGCGCCTATTGGCGCGGGGATTCCAAGAACAAAATGCTGCAGCGGATCTACGGAATCGGTTTCCGGAACAGGCAGGATCTCAAACAGCACCTGCACATGCTTGAAGAAGCGGCGCGGCGCGACCACCGGCGGATCGGCGCCGAAATGAAGCTGTTCCATTTCCAGGAAGAAGCCCCCGGAATGGCCTTCTGGCATCCCAACGGATGGGCAGTTTACAAGCTGCTTCGGGACTACATGTCACGCCGCCAGGCCGAAAACGGTTATGTCGAAGTCAACACGCCTTTGGTGGTTGACCGGGTGCTCTGGGAAGCGTCCGGCCATTGGGAAAAGTTCCACGAGCACATGTTCCTGGTGGAGGTTGACACGGAACGGGGCGAAGGCGCCCGCACCAACGCTCTCAAGCCGATGAATTGCCCGTGCCATGTGCAGATCTACAACAAAGGACAGAAGAGCTACCGCGACCTGCCGCTTCGGCTGGCGGAATTTGGATCCTGCAACCGCTTCGAACCGTCAGGCGCGCTGCATGGTCTCATGCGCGTTCGGGGATTTGTGCAGGATGACGCGCATATCTTTTGTGAAGAGCCTCAGATTGAACGCGAAACAGCTTCCTTCATCGCGATGCTGTCCACGATTTACGCCGACCTTGGTTTTGAAAAGTTCGCTGTCAAATTCGCCGACCGCCCGGCGGAACGCGCCGGTTCGGATGCGGTTTGGGACCGGGCGGAAGCGGCTTTGATATCGGCGACCAACGCCGCTGGCTGCCAGTTTGAACTCAACCCTGGCGAAGGAGCGTTTTACGGTCCGAAACTGGAATTTGTTCTGACCGATGCCATCGGACGGGACTGGCAATGCGGCACGCTGCAGGTCGACTTCGTGCTGCCAGAGAGACTCGATGCGGTGTACATCGGACGCGACGGTGAACGGCACCGGCCTGTCATGCTGCACCGGGCAATTCTCGGGAGCTTTGAACGATTCATCGGCATACTCATAGAAAACCATATCGGCCGCCTGCCGTTTTGGCTCACGCCGCGGCAGGTGACGGTGGCGACCATTGTGTCGGCGACGGACAGCTATGCGCACGAGGTCGCTGAATCGCTGCGCGCGGCGGGCATTCGGGCGGACACCGACTGTCGAAACGAGAAGATCAACTACAAGGTGCGCGAGCATTCCGTGGCCAAAGTTCCGATTATTCTCGCCGTCGGCGAGCGAGAGATTCGCGACCGCACCGTCAGTGTTCGAAGGCTTGGCGAAAAGACCGTGCGGACGGCAGCGCTTGACAGCCTTCTGGCCGAACTGCGGACCGCTTCCATGCCGCCCGATCTGCGCAGCTGAGCGAAATCTCTCCAAGCCGCCGCTTCGCTGGGGAATTGCGTTGCCGCCGGATCGAACGCGGCGCCGATTGAAAATCCATGGCCATCGCGCCGGGGGGCGGGACGCCAATTGGGCGGTCTGCCCGGCCAGGCTGCCGCAGCGACGCCGCATCGCCACAGGTTTCACGGTCCGATGTCAAAGTCAGATACCGCGATTCTCAGGCAGGCACATATTTATTGAACAAAAAATACCAGTGACTATATGTAAATTACACTTTGCCAGGAGAAGGACTGAAACAAATCCCACGTCGACCGTACAACGCGCCTGCAGTGCGCGACAATCGTCCGCGCGCAAATGAGCGCATCAATGCCCCTAAAGTCCGCGTAATTGGACCTGAAGGGGAAAATTATGGAATTATGACACCAGATGAAGGAAGAGGTCTTGCCGCTCGGGAAGAGTTGGACTTGGTGGAAATTTCGCCGACGGCTCTTCCTCCCGTTTGCAAGATCACCGACCTCGGCAAATTCAAATACTCGATGCAAAAGCGCGAATCTGAATCGCGGCGAAAGCAAAAAATATTTGAAATCAAAGAGGTTAAGTTCCGCCCAAACACCGACACGCATGACTATCAGGTCAAACTGAAGAATGTTGAACGGTTCCTTGGAAATGGTGACAAGGTCAAAGTCACGATGCGGTTTAGGGGACGCGAGATGGCCCACCAGGAAATCGGACGTGATCTGCTTGATAGGGTTGCGAATGACATCAGCGAGATCGGTAAGATCGAGGCCATTCCAAAACTGGACGGACGGCAAATGTGCATGGTGATCGCACCGGCGAAGTGAATCTTGACTGAAACAGTCGACCGCCCGCGGGTTGAAGGGTCGGGCCGGTTCCCGGCGCGCGAACCCGGGTTCAATCGCCGCCAATTTTTTGCAGTTGGCGAAACATGACAGATCGCGTGGTCGTCACCGGGGCCAGGCGAACTCCGATCGGCAGTTTTCAGGGCGAGCTTTCGGCCGTGACCGCCACCGAACTCGGCGGCGTAGCGATCCGGTCGGCTTTGGAAGCGTCGCAGCTGCCCGCGGATTCGGTGGACGAAGTCTATATGGGCTGCGTTCTGACCGCCGGACTCGGCCAGGCCCCTGCCCGGCAAGCCAGCATTGCCGCCGGCATACCGCACCGGGCTCCTTGCACCACTGTCAACAAAATGTGTGGCTCGGGCATGAAATCGGTCATGCTTGCGCATGACAGCATAGCGGTTGGGCGCCGGCGGGTCGTCGCGGCGGGCGGCATGGAAAGCATGACAAATGCCCCTTATCTCATTCCAAACATGCGCGGCGGCCAGCGGATGGGCCACGCCGCCGCCATCGACCACATGTTTCTTGACGGGTTGGAAGACGCCTATGACCAAGGCCGGCTCATGGGCGCCTTTGCCGAAGATTGCGCTCAGAAATATCAATTCACCCGGCGCCAACAGGACGCGTTCGCAGCCGCGTCGCTGTCCCGGGCTCTCGCAGCGCAGCAAAGCGGCACATTCGCTGACGAATTGGAGACCGTGTCAGTCAAGCATCGCAAAAAGCAGGTTTCAGTGGATGAAGACGAGCAGCCAAAACTTGCCAGGCCCGACAGGATTCCGGAATTGAGGCCGGCCTTTCGCGAAAGCGGCACCGTCACCGCGGCCAATTCATCGTCAATATCCGATGGCGCCGCCGCCCTGGTCCTGGCAAGCGAGGATGAGGCAAAACGGCGCGGCTCGCCAATTCTCGCGCGAATTGCCGGACAGACCGCGGTGGCAACTGCGCCAGACCTGTTCACGATTGCGCCTGTCCTGGCGGCGCGGGAGCTCTTGCAGAAACTTGAGTGGAAATCCTCCGACGTCGATCTGTGGGAGGTGAATGAAGCCTTCGCTGTCGTGGCAATGGCCTTCATGCGCGAACATGAAGTCAGCCACGACCGAATGAACATCCGGGGCGGAGCCTGTGCGCTCGGCCATCCGATCGGCGCCTCGGGCGCCCGCATCCTGGTGACCCTGATCCATTGCCTGCGGGCGGGCGGTCTCAAACGCGGTGTGGCGGCAGTCTGCCTTGCCGGCGGCGAGGCGACCGCGGTTGCCATTGAGGGCCCCTGAAGGGCTATGCGGCCGCAGTTTCCCGCCACCGGCGGTGAACCCAAAACCACTGCTCAGGATGGCAATTGACCATTTTTTCAAGGCTTGCCGTCAGCTGCGCTGTCATCCGCACTTCATCGCTCGGCGCGACCGGCGATTCGACAACAATCCTGAAATCCAGCCCGTTTAGCTGCCGAATCCCATAATAGGGAACAAGCAGCGCATCATGGCGCAGCGCGAGCCGGGCCGCGGAAACGCTCGTCAACACGTCCTTGCCGAGAAATTGCTGCCGAACCCCGAGGCTGTCGTGCTGGTCGTGCAAAATCATCAGCCAGCCGCCCTTGCCCAAATACCTGAAGAGTTCGCGCAGCCCCGGCAGACCCTTCGGTATGGCCGGTTCGCCAATGCCCGCGAACGCCGCCCGATGGTGCTCTTCATAGTAGGGGTTGTTGGTTGGCCGGTACAGCCCTCCGACAATCCATCCCTTCCGAATCAATCCGGCACGCTGTTCGGACTTGCTGACGATCCTTTCGTCGGTCCAGCGTTGAACCTGGCCGATCAGGGCTGCGCGGCCGGCCTCGAAGTTTCCAAAATGGCCGGTGGCCAGCAACACGCCCCGGCCCCGCACATGCGCCTCCTTCAAAGCATCCACGCCATCGCCGGTCAGCGCTGACTTTCTGGCGCGAGCGGCAAACTCGCCGCCGGAATAATATTCGGCGAACAGCCGGCCGCAATTGTCGAGGCAGCCGGAAACGATTCTCTGCTTCTCATGCCCAGAAGCGGACGGTTTCACGAGGGAAAGATTGTCGAGAATCCGCTGTTTGGAATCGGTGAAATTGACGAACACGCGCCGCACAATCCAGCCGCCGGCGGAAATGCGAAACCGATAAGGAAGGAGCCGCAATACCCGGATCAGAATTCGAAACTGCAGATCAACCAGCTTTTCTCTGAAACGGCCGCGAACACGGGCTTTTTTGTCTGGCTGTCCGTTCACGGCAACCGGTCAGCCGATCTGCGCCCGGTTCTCCCGATACCAGACGAACAGGCCGGAAGCGGCAATGATGGCAGACCCCGCCCAAGTCCAGATATTGGGATACTCACCAAAAACCGCCGCTCCGTAGATGCCCGCGAAGACCAATGACACATAGGTGAAGGGGGCCGTGATCGTCGCCTCCACCAAAAACAGTGACCGGATCAGGAAGTATTGCCCTGCCGACCCAAACACAATGACGACCAGATACCAAGGGAGGTCTGAGGGATCGGGCGTCTCCCAGTAAAACGGCACGAAAAAGCTGGCAAACACGGCGCCGAGCAATGCGGTGTAGAAGAAACTGGTCCAAATTCCTTCATCGCGGCTGAGAAACCGAGTCGCAATGGCATATCCGGAATAGCCGGCCGCGGCGCCCAAAGGAAAAAGCGAATAAAATGAAAACACGTCCGTGCCCGGCCGGATGATGATCAGCGTTCCGGCAAGTCCAATGACAATCCCGGCAATCCTCTGCGGACCCACCCTTTCCTTGAGGATGAAGTGCGCTCCGATTGCCAGCAGGAGCGGGCCGGTCTGCAGAATCGCGGTCGCTGAAGCCAGGTCAATGTTCGAATACCCGTAGACAAAACAGAACGATGCGACGAACAGAAACAGCGATCTGAGCAAGTGCAGAATTGGGTGTCTGGTGCGCATGATCCGGGGAATCTGCCGCCAGATCAATGCCACCACCAAAACGGTCTGGCCCATGTAGCGCGCCCAAACCACCTGCATGATCGAGTCGGTGTCGGTCAGCGACTTCACGGTCGCATCCATTGTGGACAAAAGGAACATTGCGAGGACTGTCAGCAGAATTCCTTTGGTCACCGGCGACGATTGGGCGGCAAAACGCATAAATCCAATACCGGCGGCTCCAAATCGGCATCAGACTATTGTGTTGATTCGCCGCCCGCAAGGCAGTGTACCTGCTCAACACATATGAAGCGGCGGGGTCTCTCTGATTCGCCTGCTCTGGAGATATTCGTCCGGGGTCAGTCCATCAAGGGCGTCATGCGGCCTCTGGGTGTTGTAGAAGGCCATGTATTCGTCGATGAGGGGTCTGAGCCCGGTGACATTCGAGGCGGTGTCCTGAACATTGTGGAACTCGTTCCGCCATGTCGCCTGCAGGCGCTCCACGCGTCCGTTCTGTTTCGGCGACTTCGGCGGCAGGACAGCGAGGGCGATGTCCCTGTCTGCGCACGCGGACTCGAACTCAGCCATGAACTCGGATCCGCCGTCGACCTGGACCGCCTCGATCGGGAAAGGGGCGGAGCTGACCAGCCTGTCGAGGAAGCGGGCGGCGCTGGCGGCGGTCGCGTTCGACGCCGCCATGGCCGAGCACCAGCGCGAGACGCGGTCGACGGCGGTGAACTGTTTGACCGTCTTTCCCGGGCGGAGGCTGGCGGAGAGGGTGTCGACCTGCACCGCCTGTCCGGGCAATGGCATTCGGATAGACTTGCCGTTCCGGGCGCGGTTTTTTGCGGCCTGCAAGGCGTTGATATAACGGGACATCGGCGCGGGAATATTTTTTTCACCGCCCCCCTTGACATGCGCTTGGCGATCTGCATGCTGTGGTCATGCAGATTCGGGAATCACCCATGGACCAGCGAATCATCGACCTCAAGTCGACCACTTTTTCGGGCCGCCGCCTGAACCGGCGGCAGATCGCCGACATCCAGGAGACCGTCGGGATGCTCCCGAACGACAGCCGCAGCGAACTTGCGAAGACCATCTGCGAGCATCTCGGATGGAAGACGGCGAAGGGGGCCTACAGGGTCGGGGCCTGCCTCGGGATGCTGGAGGCGCTGGAGAGCCACGGCATCCTGACGCTTCCGCCGAAGCGGGAGGGCAGCGTCCGCGACATGAGGGCCGTCGACGCGCCGGCCTGGACCTCCGCCTCGGACCCGCAGCCGGAGATCGCGGCGGAGCTGTCCGGGCTGCGTCCGCTCCGCGTCGAGCCGGTCACCGACACCGAAGGACGGCAGCTGTGGAACGCCTTCGTCGACCGCCACCACTATCTCGGCTACAGGCGCCCCTTCGGGGCGCATATCCGCTACTTTGTGACCGACCGGGACGGCCGCAGGCTGGGGTGCCTGCTGTTCGATGCGGTGACGAAGAGGCTCCCGTGCCGTGACGGCTGGATCGGATGGACGGACCGGACACGCGACCGCAGGCGGCACCTGATGGTGGTCAACTCCCGCTTTCTGGTGTTTCCATGGGTGCGGTCGAAGAACCTGGCCTCCTCGGCGCTGGCCATGGCGACGCGCCGTCTCGCGGACGACTGGGAGCGCATCCACGGGCACCGGCCGGTCCTCTGCGAGACCTTCATCGACGAGACCCGGTTCAGGGCCTCGTGTTACCGCGCCGCCAACTGGAAACGCATCGGGGAGACCGCCGGCAGGGGAAAGACGCGCAAGGGCGTCTATGTGATGCCGCTCTGCGCGGGCGCCCGCGGGATCCTGCGCGGCGCGCGTGACGCGGGACAGCGGAAGCCTCCGACCCGGGCCGAAAGGGGCCGTTCCGCAGCCTCCGACCGCCGCTTCGGCCGCCGCTGGGAGGCGCTTGTCGCGGCCGCCGCGGCGGTCGCGGCGCGCGAGGACGCGCGCTGGCAGAAGCGCCGCCGCGTGTTCGACAGCCTGCTGATCATACTGTTCGTGTTCCGCCTCGTCGCCGCGCCGCGCGGGCAGGGGTACCGCGCCACGCTGTGCGAACTCTGGGAACAGTGCGCGGCGGCCGGCATCGAGCTGCCGCAGGACGAGCCTCCGGCGGCGTCGACCGCCTGCGAGGCGCGGGAGAAGCTCGACGAAGCCGCGTTCCGGAGGGTGCACAGGGATATCCTCGCCCACAGCCCCGACGGCGCCCTGTGGAAGGGACACCGCGTGTTCGCCGTCGACGGCTCGAAGATCACCCTGCCGAGGGAACTGCTGCGCGCCGGCTACCGCGCGCCGAACGACAATGCCCACTACCCCCAGGGCATGGTCAGCGTCCTTTACAGGCTGCGCGACCGCATCCCGGTCGACTTCGACCTCTTCGGCCACGAGAACGAACGCGCCGCCGCCGTCACCCATCTCGACCATGCCGCCGAAGGCGATGTCATCGTCTACGACCGGGGATACTGGTCCTTCGAAATGGCCCTGCTCCACCGGATGCGGAAGCTGAACTTCGTCTTCCGCATCAAGAACAGCGCCAATCCGGCCTTCAATGCCTTCATCAACTCCGAAAAGACCGACAGCATCATCACCCTCGACGCGCCCAGGGACGCAGCCGCGCTGCGCGGACAGAGCCTCCGCATCCGCCTGGTCAAACACACCGCCGCCGACACCACGCACTGTCTCGCAACATCCCTGCTCGAAGCCCGGCGCCACAGCATTCCGGCGCTCTCTGACCTTTATCACGGACGCTGGCAGATCGAAGAGGGATACAAGACGGGAAAGGCCGTGATCGAGCGCTTCCACGCAAAGTCGGAGCGCGGCGTCCGCCAGGAACTCTACGCCGCCTTCACACTGATCACCCTCGCGCGCCTGTTCGCCAACCGCTGCGACCATGACATCAGCCACTGTCCCGGCGATGACGGCCTGCCGGCCATGCGCGCCAACTTCAGGAACGGTCTGAGACTGGTGGGGCGCGAAATCGAGGCCATGTTCCTCAGGCAGAGCGAAATGGTCGCACAATCGGTCAGGCGGATCATGACCGGCCTCTCGCAATGCATCCAGCGCGAAAGGCCGGGGCGAAACCACAGGAGGGAATCCAGGCAGCCAGTGAGCAAGTGGCAGAGACGACGCGCCGCCTGACAGAACCAGACCGCCAGAAAACCCCCGGCTTCCGGCAAAAAGCCCGAAGCGCGGGGGTTTTCTTATCCGAACGGCAAAAATCGTTATCCGAATGCCATTGCCTGTCCGGGCCGTTCGGCCCTGAGGGCGCGGGGGATCCGCACCGCGTGCGGCCGCCGGCTCCGGCGGCTCCGGCGGCTGTGCGCCGTGAAGGCGCTGACCGGGGCCATGAAGCCTCTGCGGACCAGATCGCGGATGGCCCGGCCGACCGTCGCGTCGGAGACCCTGATCCCCTCCCGGCGGAGCACGGCGGCGATCTTGCCGCGGCCCCAGGCCGGGAACCTTTTCCGCAGCTCCCGCACGCGGCCCTCGAGCCAGCGGCGCAGCGTGGACAGCGGAACGCCGACGGCGCGCGCCGCCTGTTCCACAGTCAGGCCGTCGCGACAGGCCCGCCGCCAGCGGCGGACCAGATCTGTGCGCCTTGCGGTCTCCGCGCCAGGTGAAGACAAAATCCGTGACGCGCGGGCGGGGTTTCTGATAACATGGCCGGGCAAGCCGAAAACTTGCATTGGGGTTCTCCTTTTTCGGTTTCAATTCCTTAACGAACTGATGGAGAACCCCGCCCCTCAGGGCAAGTCAAAATCTGATCCGGGGGTCTCAGAACCCTCCGGTCGGGCTGCGCCCTCCCTCCGGGTTCCAAGACCCCCGGCGCCGCCTGAAAAAGATGCCATGAGTCCTGCTGGGAATTGCCCTTGGGGATGATTCGGTCCAAAAGGGCGTTCTGACATCAACATATGGTGGCAAGGGGCCGTTAGACGGCAACCCCTTGCCGGGTGAAAGGAGAACAGGAATGCCGAAAGATCTGAACGGCGTGACCCCTTCCGGGGGCGAGGTTAACACGCTGTGCGTCGCGTTGGAAGTGAGCGGGTCGTCTTGGGTCGTCGCGGTCGGCGGGCCCGGGGAGCCCAGTGTCGGGATGCACAAGCTGGAGCCGGCTGACACGGGAGGTCTTCTGGAGAAAATCGCGAAGGCCCGCGCCGGAGCCGGAGGACCGTCCCGGACGCTTCTGACCTACGAGGCCGGATACGAGGGTTTCTGGCTCGCCCGGTGGCTCGGCGCGCGCGCTCCGGAGATCGATGTCGTGGTCTGCGATCCGGCGAGCCTCGAGGTGGTGCGCCGGAAGAGGCGGGCGAAGACGGACCGGATCGACGCCCGCAAGATGGTGCGGGCGCTGCGGGCTTGGGACGGCGGCGACCGGGACGCGATGTCGCCGGTCCGGATCCCGACGGTGGCCGAGGAGGACGCGCGGCGGCTTCTGCGCCGGCGGGAGCGTCTGGTTAAGGAGCGGCGGCGGCTGGCGAACACGGTCGCCGGGCTGCTCCGGCTCCACGGGGTGTCCGCCGGGGATCCGGCCGGGAAAGGGTTCCGCGCCCGCCTGGGCGGTCTTGAGACCGCCTGCGGCATGGAGCTGCCGCCGGGGCTTCTGGCCGAGATCCGCGGCATCCTCGGCCGGATCGAGCTGGTCTGCGCGGAGATGGCGGCGGTCGAGGCGGAAAAGGCCTCGGCGCTGAAGGCGTCGCGGGAGGCGCTTGACAGTGTTTCCGCGCGGGACGACGGGTTTTCCGCTGTGAGCCGCGCGCACTGCGCGGCGGATCTGGTCCGGCTGCGCGGGATCGGGCCCAACGACGCGCTTCTGCTGGGCAGGGAACTGTTCCACAGGGAGTTCCGCAGCCGCCGGCAGCTGGCCAGCCTGGCGGGACTTGCGCCGGTTCCCTTCGCGAGCGGCGGCATCGACCGCGACCAGGGAATCAGCAAGGCCGGAAACCCGATGCTGCGAAAGCATCTGGTGCAGATGGCGTGGCGCTGGCTGCTCCATCAGCCGGACAGCGCGCTGTCGAAATGGTTCCGGAACTATGTCAGCGCCCGCGACGGGCGCTCCCGGAAGCGGGGGATTGTCGCGCTGGCGCGCAAGCTGCTTGTGGCGCTGTGGCGTTTCGCCACCACCGGGCTGGTGCCGGAGGGCGCCGTCCTGTCGCGGGCCTGAGAGACAGCGGAACATCCAGACACCCGGGCGGCCCGCAGGGGCCTCCGGGGAACCCGGGCAAGGCGTGTGACCGTAAATGAGCTTGGTTCGCCGCGGACCGCGGCACCGTCCACAAAGATGGGTCCCGCCTCCCGGAACGCCGCACCGCCCGAATTGGGCATCATGGTCACGGGGCCGGCAAACCGCCGGACAACCGAACCGGATAAGAGTATGGACGCGCCGTTGAGCGCGCCTGGGACACGCGGCGTTCCGCCTGGAGCATCCCCGAATGGCGCCGAACCGTTCCGGCGACAGGGAGAACAGCAATGTGACCACTTGGGAAGACCGCTGCCGGACGCGCGGCGAATTCGGTCATAAAAAAAGGGCTTGACAATATGGGGCCTCATAAGAGCTCATATGTTTCTGATCAGGTACAAACGTGGCCTCAATCCGCCATTCAGTGACCGGTTTCCTTGTTCTGTGGTCCCGTGTTGCGATTGCTTGGATGCACGATCGAATCGGCGCACGAATTCCGGCGCAGGCAGTTCCCCTCGACAAATTTGCTGGTTTCCGCACCAAGCCGACGCCGGCGGCGGCGTCGTCCGAACCGGCACATCGGAATTCGCCTCGGGCGGTCACCGCATGCCGCCAAACGGCCAAGGCTCCAAACACTCCCGCTGCAAAGGCGCCGACGGACATCTCGGGGCCGGTATCGGTGAAATCGATCCTGACGGGCGCGCCGGGAGTTGACCGCACGGATTGACCCCGGACGGTTCTGCCCAGATTTTATAAAACTATGCCAACCTGTGGGTTTAATAGGATTGTCTGGGATTTTTTGGCTGTCTCCGGCTGCCAGGCGGAGAGACTCAAGGCGTTTGCGGCATGCCGCAGAACTGGCGCTGCGATTCAGTGGGAAGGCCGATACGCGGCGCTGGCGCAAATCAGAAATCGTTTGATTCCCTGTCTGCAACCCAATAGGCGCACAGCAGGATTCCTGCACCTCGCGAGCCCGCAATTTCTCTGTGGTTTTCGGTGCAGAATCCGACCGGTCGGATTCATTTCTGCACGGTAAAAGCGTGTGATGATTTGGAAAGTCGTATCATGATCAGAAACGGCAGCGAATACATCGAATCCATCAGGGATGGGCGGGAGGTCCACATCAATGGCGAGCGAGTGGCGGATGTGCCGTCCCATCCAATGTTCAAGCCGCTCGTCGACATTCGCGCCCGCATCTACGATCTCCAGCACGAGCCGGAGAGCTGCCCGATCATGACCTATTCGGAAAACGGCGAAGATTTCGCCGTCGGCCTGCGCCTGCCTTACACAAAGTCTGACTGGTGGGACAAACGGCGCGCCACCAACGCAGTCTTCAACGATATCCACGGGGTTGTGACGCGCGTGGGCGATGAGACCGTCGGCGAAATGTGGTCGCTGTTTGACGGTCAGGATGTTCTCAACGAGGTCGACCCGCAATTCTCAGAAAACATCAGGCGGCACATTGATCGGGTGGTCCGCACCGACCCATTCCACGTGTCGGCGAACACAGATCCAAAAGGCGACCGTTCGAAGCCGCCGCAGGAGCAGGATCCGGATATGCTGCTGCACGTGGTCAAGGAAACCGATAACGGAATCATCGTGCGCGGGGCAAAATTTGAAACCGCCGCCGCTTATGCGAATCAGGCGTTCACCAAACCGACAATCGCAAACTGGGGCAACGCCGCTTACTCCGACTATGCCGTTGGATTCATCTGCAGCCTGTCAACGCCCGGAATCAGAATCATCTGCCGCACCGGGTTCGCCGGACGGGCCCCGGCCACGGATTATCCATTGTCAAACGCGTTTGACGAGGTCGACTCGCTGGTGGTCTTCGACAATGTGCTGATCCCTTGGGAGGATGTGCTGTTCTATCGCCATACCAGGGCAGCCGCGTTCATCCGCGCCACGCTGCACCGCTATTCGGCGTTTGCGTTTGTGCAGCGCAGCCTCGCCTTTGCCGACATGATGATCGGCGCGGCGCTGTTCAATGTCCGCCAGACCGGATTGGACAAACAGCCGGCGGTGCAGGAAAAACTGGCGCAATTGGCCGTGTACCGAGAGGGCATCAACGCCCATCTCACAGCAGCGATCGCGCTCGCCGAGAAAAGCCCCGGCGGACTGCTTATGCCGAACCAGTCGCTGCTCTACACCGGCCGCGTCCATGCCTGCTCGCATTGCCATGAAATGATGCACATTGCGCGCGAGCTGTGCGGCGGTCAGATTTGCGTGACCCCGGATGCAGCGGCTTTTGCCGATTCTGAGACCGGTCCCTGGATGGAAAAATTCTACACGATCAATGACAGCTGGAATGCGGATGACCGCCGCAAACTTCTCGCTTTTGCGCGCGATCTTTTGAATTCCGGCTATGCCGGCCACCGGCTGACCTTCCAGCTGTTTGCACAGTCACCTCCGTTTGCCCATCTCGGTGCGGTGTACCGGAACTTTGGATGGGACGGGCCGCTGGACTTTGTGAAAAGCGCCGCCGAATTGTCTGACAAGGTGGAGGCCGGGCGCCCGTTCGCCAGCTGGATGGAGTCCGAACCATAGCTCAATTCGACAGACGGAAATTAGCGGCTTAACAATGAGACTGGCCTTGATGCGAAGATGAGCGGCCAGAACAGTCCCCGTGACCGCTTCGTCGCGGCCATGAGTCACGCCGCGACCACCGTCAATGTTGTGACAACCGACGGACCCGCGGGGCGCGCCGGGGTGACCGTTTCGGCCATGTCGTCGGTGTCCGCTGACAGCGCCCGGCCAACGCTGCTGATTTGCGTCCATCATCTCAGCCCCGCCTGCAGCGCAATCGTCGAGAACAAGGTGTTCTGCGTCAATATGCTGCGTGACGATCAATCGCATATCGCCGACACTTTTGCCGGCCGGATTAAGCCGCCCGGCTGTGACAAGTTTTCATGCGCCCGCTGGTCCGACGGACGCGTTCCGCGCGTGATCGATCCTCTGGTGGCGTTTGACTGCGAACTGGCGCAGGATTTTCGGGTCGGCAGTCATGTGGTTTTTGTCGGCGAAGTCACCAACACATTTATCTTGGGCGGCCACGCGCCTTTGATCTACGCCAATCGCGCCTACGGCACGCCGTTTCGCCTCGATTGGCAGACAACCGACATTCAATTGGCGCAGAATGCGGGAACCTTGAGCCTTGGGTGCTTTTTCACGCTGGCGCCATATTTTCTGCCCGGCCTCCTGGCCCGGCTGCTGGAGTTCAGACCCGGGACAGACGTGCAGCTGATGGAAGGTCACCAAGGTCAGATCGTGGAGGCTTTGCGAAACGGATCCTGCGAACTTGCCCTGACCTATGACTTACAGCTGGACAGCCGGATCGCCTGCGAGGAGTTGGCGGCGATGCGCCCATATGTCCTTCTTCCGGCACAGCACGAGCTCGCTTCCGCCTCTTCGGTCGCTCTGGCCGACCTCGTGAAACTTCCGCTTATTCTGCTGGAGACCCCGCCGAGCCAACAGTATTTTCTTGAGCTGTTCCATGGCATCGGACTGGAACCGACGCTGCGGCTGCGGTCAACGTCGTTCGAGACTGTCCGCGGGCTTGTCGGGCGGGGTCTGGGCTACAGCATTCTTGCGACAAAGCCGGCAAACAGCGTGACCTATGACGGATGTGCCGTTGTCACAGTTCCGATCCAGGACGATGTGCCGCCCAGCCGCCTGGTGATGGCGCGCATCGCGGACCAGCCGGTCAACCGCCTTACAGCCGAATTCATGCGTGTCTGCCAAGCCCATTTCACCGCATCCGAACAAAGGGACGAACACCATGGCCCATGAGAGGCTGAGACGATTCAACACCAGGGACACTTATCCTGAACAGAATCTCGATAATGATCTTTGCCAGGCGGTTGTTGCCACCGGAGACATGGTTTTTTTGCGCGGCCAGGTCTCGCAAGACCTCGAATCCCGCGAGTCGCTGCATATTGGCGACCCTGGGCTGCAGACCCGCAAGACTATGAAAAACATTGAACTGCTGCTGAATGAAGCGGGCAGCTGCCTCGATCACGTGTGCCGGATCGTTGTGTATTTGACCGACATTCGCCACCGTGACGCGGTGTATCTGGAGATGGGCCGCTGGCTCAAAGGTATCCATCCGGTGTCCACGGGACTGGTGGTTGCCGCCCTTGCCCGCCCTGAATGGGTCGTCGAGATCGAGGTGACCGCGGTCATTCCAAACGGTGATGAAGCGTCATGACGTTTTCAATTTCCGGCAGATGCGGCGAAACCGGAATGCTCGGAATCGCCATCACCACCTCCTCAATCTGTGTCGGCAGCCGCTGCCCGTGGGTTCGCGCCGGTGTCGGGGCAGTTTCCACGCAAAACATCACTCTGCCCTCGATCGGCCCCGCGGTGCTCGATCGGCTGCGGTCAGGACACTCTGCGGAAACAGCCCTGCGGACCGTCTTGGACGGCGAAGCGAACCGAGAATACCGGCAGGTCACCGCGATCGACAACAACGGCGGAACGGCGTCATTCAGCGGCAGCGAAACACTTGGGACCAATGCCGTCAGCGTCGGCAGAGACTGTGTCGCCGCCGGCAACCTGCTGAATGAGGCGACGCTTCCGAGGGTCATGGTCCAGTCCTTTGAAACCGGAGGCGGTGTTCATCTTGCTGACCGGCTCTTGACCGCTCTGGAGCACGGCCTGCACGAAGGCGGCGGCGAGCAGGGACCCGTCCATTCAGCCGCTCTGTTGGTTGCCGCGTCATGCGACTGGCCGCTCGTCGATCTGCGCGTTGACTGGGATGAGATTGACCCGATTGCCGGTCTCCGGGACCTTTGGGACGCCTACGAGCCGCAAATGGACGATTATGTGACCCGGGCTCTCAATCCGGCGGCCGCTCCGAGTTTCGGCGTTCCGGGCGACGAATGATCTGCGCCGGAGGTGGACTCCGGTTCAATCGATCAATTCGGTGATTTCCCGCCGGAACGGAACCGTCCCAAACGGCGGCTTTGGCATATCCAGCTCTTCCGCGTAGCGCCGCCCTGAATACACAGCATGGGCAATTGTCGCCGGCGCCAGCGCGTCGCCGATGACAGTGATCGATTCCAGCCCGGCATCCGCCCATTCGTCTCTCCGCCGCGCAAGGCTGTCGGCAAGGGAAGATTGCGGAATCCGTGAGGTCACCGACACAATGACATCGGCGCTGAATTCCCGCTTCCGTCCGGTGAAAACACACGCGGCTCCCAGACATCCGGCTGCGATTAGGGAAACGGTGACATTGACATGAATCGACACGCCCTTTTCGAGCAGCCGTTTCTGTATGAAATGCTGTTCCATCGTGTTTTTGGTCCAGCTCGAAACTTCGGGCGCAGGCGTCAGAAGCGAGACCGCAAATCCTTCATCCGCGAGCTTCTCTGCGATGACCCCTCCCATATAGTAGTGGTCATCGTCAAAAACGATGACCGACTTCCCGGCAGGCCGTGCGCCATCCATGATGTCGTCCGGCGTGAGGACCTCCCCATCCGCTGCGCCGGGCACCGGAAATCTCCACTGATGCCCGACCCCGTCACGGCGCCAGCGAGCTCCCGTGGCGATCGCAACCCTGCTGAATTCCAACTCGAGCACATCGTCCGCGGTCAATTGCGAACCGAGGTGGATTTCGACATTCCGCAGGTTCAGAATCTGCTGCAGCCGGTGGTCGGCGACCCGCCGCCAGGCGGCAAGCCCCGGCAGTGCCGCTTCCCTGGCCACTCTTCCGCCCGCCTTCCCTGTGGCCTCGGAAACGGCCACCTCATAGCCCCGTTTGCCCAGCATCTGCGCCGCCTCAAGACCCGACGGGCCGGCGCCCACGATCAGAACCGGCGCTTCGGTCTCTTTCGGGCGAATCCGCTCAGGATGCCATCCGCGCCGCCATTCTTCGCCCATCGACGGATTCTGCGTGCAGCGGACCGGCGACATCAGGAAATCGCCTGACACACAAATATTGCAGCCGATACACTCGCGGATGTCTTCCAGCCGGCCTTCCTCAATCTTTTTCGGCAGGAACGGATCGGCAATCGAGGGCCGGGCGCAGCCGATAAGGTCGAGTTTTCCGGACTTGACCAGAGAAACCATCCGGTCGGGCGATGTGTAGCGCCCGACGCCGACCACCGGTTTGGGTGTCAGCGCTTTCACACCTGAAAAATAGTGTTCCTGGCGGCCTTCCGGCCCAAACCGGGAGGTCTGGCTGTCATTTTCCCAGCCGGCGAGGCAGACGTCCCACAAATCCGGCAGCTCAGCGAGCATGCCAATGATGTCTTCGACCTCGGCTTTTTCAAGACCGTCGGATCCCATGAGCTCATCCATGGAAATCCGGCAGGGCACGGCGCAGGTGTCACCGACCGCGTCTTTGGTGTCGATGAGCACTTCCTTGAGTATGCGAACCCGGTTCTCCAGCGAACCGCCATACTCGTCCGTTCTGTGGTTGAATTGCCTGGACAGAAAGTGATGAAAAAAGCCGAGTTGGTGGCCGGCATAAACGTAGATCAGATCGAACCCGGCCGCCCTGCCCCGCAGCGCGGCCTCGCGGTGCCAGCCCCGAAGGTCGCGGATGTCCTGTTTCGACATTTCACGGGCCTGGACCGGATCGTAGGTGAAGCTTGCGACCGGCATGGCCGAGGGCGCCATTGGAACTTCTCTGCCGTAGTGGTTGGGCCCGTTCAGCCCGTTATAGGCAAGTTCAATTCCCGCAAGCGCGCCGTGCGCGTGAACCCTGTCTGCCATTTTGGCAAGCATCGGAATGTCCCGGTCATCCCAAATCCGCAGCTCAATGAAGGGATTGATATCCGAACTGGGATGGATTTCGGTTTGCTCGGTGCAGACAACCGCCCAGCCGCCTTCCGCCTTGACACCGCGCATTTCGGCGACCGCCGAGGCGTCGCGGTACCCCATGCCGTTGCAGTGGGGCACCTGGTAGAACCGGTTCTTGGCGACCACCGGGCCAATTTGAACCGGTTCAAAAAGAATGTCGTAGCGAGCGGGTCTGCTCAATGGTTCGGTCCAATCCAGATTCCCGGCGCCAATTCATGGGGGATTATATACTTGACACACAAAAACAAATAGGCTAAAATCCCCAAATCGAAACCGAGGAAGTTCCATGAAACCCCACTCACCGCACTTCTATCCCGTAGACCAGCCGAGCACGTTTGAGTTCTTCGATCGGTTTCCCGACGAGGATTCGGCCCGCGACTACATCATCAACGCGCGGTGGCCGGACGGTGTAACTTGTGCTCATTGCGGTCACGATGAAGTCTACCGCATTCGGAACGGCAAGCTGTTCCGGTGCAAGGACAAGGAATGCGCCAAGCAATTTACGGTTCGGATCGGAACGGTCATGGAAGATTCACCGCTTCCGCTTCGGAAGTGGCTCTTCGCCATGTATCTGTTCGGGATCCACCCGAAAGGCGTGGCCTCAACGAACATGGCCAAGATGATTGGCGTCACGCAAAAGACCGCTTGGCACATGGACCACCGAATCCGTCGCGCGTTCGAGTACGAAGGCATCATCCTTGATGGAATCGTTGAGGTCGATGAAACTTATATCGGCGGGAAGGAGAAGAACAAACACGCTTCCAAGAAACAGAATGCTGGCCGCGGTCCCGTCGGAAAACAAGCCGTCCTTGGATTGGTCGAGCGCGGCGGATCAGCGGTTGCATTCCCAATCGATGGAACGGCACTGGACAATCTCAGCGGGAACGTCAATACAATGGTCGCGAATGGCAGCACTGTCTACACTGACAACCACGGCGGCTATAATGCCATCGATCCGACGATGAAGCATGAAACCGTAAACCACACGGCGGGCGAATATGTTCGCGGCGAGGCGCATACCAATTCCGTTGAAAGCCTGTGGTCTTTGCTCAAACGTGCGCACTATGGCATCTATCATCATTGGTCTGCTAAACACGGACATCGCTATTCGTCCGAAATCAGCTACCGACAATCACTGCGCAGCATACCAGCTTTTGACGAAAGCGATGGGTCAGGGATCACGATCATTCGCCTTCTCGTTTCCGGCATGGTCGGGAAGCGACTGACTTACCGGGATTTGGCACATGGATAGCGTCAACTTCGGGCAGGTCATGCAGCCGGCCCTGCAATCGATTCCCAAGGATTTGCAAGCCGCCAAGATCGTCACTTTTGCGGACCTGTTTTGCGGGATCGGCGGATTCCACTACGCTGGTGCGTCTTTAGGACTTCAATGCGTCTTCGCCAGCGATATAGATTCCGACGCTTGCGACCAGTATGAAGAGAATTTCGGCATTCGTCCTTGGGGTGACATTGAGCAAATAATGGCTGACCGGGTCCCGGATCATGACATTCTGTTCGGCGGCTTCCCATGCCAACCGTTCAGCATCATAGGAAACCGAGAGGGTTTGGCCGATGCTCGCGGCAACCTCATTTGGGAGGCTGTTCGTATCCTGCGAGAGAAACAGCCGAAAGCTTTTGTCCTGGAGAACGTGAAGCAGCTCGCCACGATCAATGGCGGCAAGACCATCGAGAAGATCCACGATGCTTTGCTACAGGCTGGATATGTAAGCACTCACACGGTCTTGAATGCGCTCAATCATGGACTGCCGCAAAAACGTGAGCGTGTGATCATCGTCGGTTTCTATGATGATTCGATGGATTGCTTTTCGTGGCCGAAGTCGAAGAAGTCGTGCAAACCGCTTTCCAACATTCTGGAAGATGATGTGCCTGACCGATATTTCGTGAGTGAACGCATACGAAATAGCCGCCACGAAAAGCATATGGCCAAGGTTACGCCATCGATCTGGCACGAGAACAAAGGCGGCAACATTTCCAGCCATCCATATTCGTGCGCCCTGCGTGCCGGTGCTTCATACAACTACCTTCTCGTTGACGGAGAACGTCGGCTGACCCCGCGTGAACAATTGCGATTGCAAGGATTTCCTGAACGATTCAACGTGGTCGGGAACGACAGCCAGATTCGCAAGCAGACCGGCAACGCGGTGCCCGTTCCAGTGGTCCGGGCGGTCATTAAAGAGGTTCTTCATGCGGCAGCCAAGAACGCGCAGCGGATTCCAGAGGAACGAGCCATATCCGCTTAACGAGTTCGATTTCGACACTATTAATGCACTGGTCAAGCGCATCGTTCACCTGCTCGCGGTTGGACATGCCGACATGTCTGGTGACATATTCAGCCAGATGTTCGCTGACGCGATCAGCGGGCAGGCTTCCGGCAGGCCTTTAGGCGTAGCTGACGTTGCTTGGAACGGTTGCGGGTGGTCGGTCAAGACAGTCAAGAACAACTATCCACACAAGTTCACAGTTGGCAATGGGGAAGATGAACGGCCCAAGCGAATCCGGCTGATTAGCGGCAGAAACAATCTCAACTACTCGTTCGGGATCGAATCCCCGCTAGCTGATGTACAGGCGGCCGGCAATGCTGTTGTTGAAATCTACAACCATCGCATTGCGCAAGCCCGTGAAGAACATGACGATGTTCGCCTCGTTGTTCTGATCCGCAATATGTCAACGCTTGAATTCACGATTTTCGAGCGGCCAATGGTTCCGCTCGCTGTAAATGACTACCAATGGAAAATCAACAAACGAGGCAATCTGGAAGGATTCTGCGAAAGCGACCATCTTTTCACTTGGCAACCGGACGGAAGCCAGTTCACGATCATTGAACATATCCCGACCAGCGCCACAAGATTCAGGATCGCAAAGAGACCTCCGATGCTACAGATAGAGCACGTCTTACGGTTGGCGCGGTATCAGCAGGATTGGGTGGAAATTCTGGGATCCGGTGATTGACCGCCTTTGTGTGTCAAGTATATAGTTCCCAATTCATGCGGCGCCGGGACCGATAAAATTCACTTTTTCAGCCTGGTCCAAATGGCATCGTACACTTCTTGCGTGGATTGGTCGCAAACCTGCACAAAAGTGCCCGCCGGAACATCGGCTGGCGGCACCGATTCGGGCTGGGATTTCAACTCCGGGGCCAGCATATCGGTCACACCGTCCACACCGGCGCTGTACTGCGCAAAATTTGTGACTGCGGCGGCGTTTTCCGGAAGCAGCAGGAAGTCCATGAACTTGATCGCGCTGTCACGGTTCGGCGCATCTTTCAGAAGCACAACATTGTCCATCCAGACAATCAAACCCTCCCGCGGATACGAATACTCGATATTTGCGCCTTCGGCGCGCGCTTTGGCCCCGAATCCGTTCCAAATCATGCCGACCGCCGCTTCACCTGAAACCAATACGTCTTTGGCCCCATCCGAATTGAAAGAAGCCCAGTGCTGTTTCGCAGACTGCAGCAGGTCGTCGAGCGCCTTCAGCTGGTCCCGGTCGCTGGTGCACTGCGGAATTCCGAGATGGATCGACGCCATCAGCATGACCTCACCCTGCGAATCGAGGACATTGATCCGGCCCTTCAGCTCATCCGGCGGATCGAAAATCAGACTTGTGGTTCGGATGTCGCCGTCAAACACATCTCTGTTGACGGAAAAGCTTGTGGATCCCCATTGGTAAGGAATTGAGTGTTTTCTGCCGGGGTCAAACGGCACGTCAAACCACTGCGGAAGAACATTGCCAATGTTCGCAAGCTCGCCCTCTGCAACCTGGTCCAGCATGCCTTCATTGATCATGATCTCCACCATATAGTCGCCTGGTACCGCGACATCGTACGAGCCAAGCTTGCCGGCTTTCAGCGACGCCAGCATGGCTTCGTTCGAATCGAAAGTGTCCATCGTGACCGCAATGCCGGTCTCGTCGCTGAATTTGTCGAGCAATTCCTGCGGGATGTACTCAAACCAGTGGTAGATTGACAGTTTTGCCTGCGCCGATGCCGCACCGGCGGCCAGAGCAGCAGCCACCGCGAGAGCGCTGAACTTCAACAATTTCATAGTCTTCCTCCTATTCTTTGCCATTTGGCCGATACGTCGGATCCGATTGCGCCGCTGTCACCTGCTGCCCGTGTCTTTCGATCCAACCCTGCCCAAACCGTAGGCGGTGGTAACGAAAAGCGCGGAAACCAACAACATGATTGTCGAGAGTGCCATGATGTTCGGTTTTATTCCCGATTTCACGGAACCGAAGATCGCGGTCGGAAGCGTTTCCACTCCGGCTCCCTTGATGAAATTCGTGATGATGAAATCATCGAGGGAAATAATAAATGCGAGCAGAAATCCGGCGAAAATCCCCGGCGCCATCAGCGGCAGCAGCACGTGGCGGAGAACCTGGCTTCTGCTGGCATACAGATCCTGAGCGGCCTCTTCGAATGTGTCTTCGATTCCCTCCAACCGCGCGGCGATCGGCAGGTAGGCAAACGGAATGCAGAACACGATGTGCGCCACCAGGATTGAGCTGTAACCGAGCACAAACCCGATCGCGCTGAAAAACACCAGGGTTGCGACAGCGGTGACGATTTCTGGGACCATGATCGGCAGGCTGACAAGCCCAAAACTGACCGGTTTCAACCGAAAATCACCGCCCCGGACCATTCCAATCGCGGCTGCCGTGGCAATGACGGTTGAGGCCGCCCCGGCCACGGTGGCGATGGTGACGGAGTTCCAGGCCGCGTCTTTGAATTTCGCCGACTCAGCTCCGTAAAAGACATCCTGATACCACCGCAGGCTGAATCCGCCCCAGACTGTCACAGATTGGCTGGCATTGAAGCTGTAAACCATCACCACAAGCAGCGGCACGTAGAGGACGAACATGCAGAGCAGGGTCATAAAATAGAAACCCGGATAACGCTTTACAGACCCGATATTCCGCATGTCAGGACGTCCCCGGGCGGCGCTGCTGCCGGGCGTAGATCATCAGCGCGATCAACACCAAAGACAGCAAGATCATGGCGCTCGCGGCGCCAAACGGCCAGTTTCCCGCGTTGCCTTTGAATTGTTCTTCGATCAGCGATCCGATCATGAAGTTTTTGGCGCCGCCGAGCAGGTCGGGCGCCAGAAACGCCCCCAGACTCGGAACAAAGACCAAAATGCAGCCGGCAACGATCCCGGGCCGGACAACAGGCAGCAGAACAAGCCGAAGAATTGTCCAGCTTCCCGCGTAAAGATCGGCCGCCGCTTCCGAAAGCGAAAAGTCGTACCGCTCCACCGCGGCGAAGATCGGCAGCACCATGAATGGCAGGTAGGAGTAAAACAGACCAAGCTGCACCGCAAAATCGGTGTTGATCATTCGGATCGGCGCAGCAATCGCGCCGATGGCCAAAAGGAACTCGTTCAACGGTCCGGTGTCCCGGATCAGAAATTTCATCGACATGGTTCGGATCAGCAGATTGACCCAATAGGGAACGGTCACGAGAAACAGCCAGGCGGCCCGGCTTCGCGGCGATCGTGTGGCAATGAAAAACGCGGTCGGAAATCCGATGACCAGGCACAGCGCCGTCGCCACAAATGCTTGTAGAACGGATCGCGCGAAAATCGTGATATAAGTCCATTCTATTTTCGGAGCCTCGTCGCCGAACAGGCCGCGGTCAAACAGGAACTGGTCGTAGGCGGCCAGGGTGAATTCCCAGATGACGCCGCCGCGGAACTCCTTGGTCAAGAATGAATAGACCAGCATCACGAAGACCGGGATCAACAAAAAAAATCCAATGACGATCCACGATGGCGCAATCAGCCACGCCCTGATGGGTTCAAAGGTCTTGGACCCTGCCCGTGCTGCCCTTGGGCCCACCGCCATCAGTCAGACAACAGGCGCGCGGCCCCCTCGCCGATGACAACCGAAACTTCGTCGCCGACTGCGAAACCAACACCATCCTGGTCAGAATTCTGGCTGCGAACCGCCAATTCAATTCCGCCCCGGAGCCCAACCAGGTACTGCGTGTCGGTGCCGAGATAGACGGATTGGGTCACAACTGCCGGCAATCCTCCGGCACCTGGTCCGGCAAGAGACATCCGCTCCGGTCGCACCAGCAAAACACCCCCGCTCTTGCCGGCGCATTGCGCCGGATCCGCCGGGCCTGCAACGGTCGCTCCATTGGCCAGCCTGAAACTCAGGACGCCCGCTTTCCGGCGGATCTCGACCTGCAGCAGATTTGTCTCGCCGATGAAGTTGGCGACGAATCGGTTGACCGGACGGTCGTAGATTTCCTGCGCTGTTCCGGTCTGCTGAATTACTCCGTCTGACATGACTGCGATCCGGTCGGACATCGCCAGGGCTTCTTCCTGGTCATGGGTGACAAAGACAAAGGTGATGCCGGTTTCCTGCTGCAGCTGCTTCAGCTCAAGCCGCATTGCCTGCCGCAGCTTCAAATCCAGCGCTGACAGCGGCTCATCCAGCAAGAGCACTTTGGGTCCGGGTGCGATGGCCCGGGCCAGCGCGGCGCGCTGCTGTTGCCCCCCCGACAGCTGATTGGGCTTGCGATCAGCCAGCGGCCCAAGGTGAACCAGATCCAGCATTCGGTCCACCTGGGCCTCCGCTTCGGCGGCGGCGACGCGGCGCATTTTCAATCCGAAGGCCACGTTTTGCCTGACGGTCATATGCGGGAACAGGGCGTAGTGCTGAAAGACTGTGTTCACCGGCCGTTTGTTGGGCGGCAGGCGGGCAATATCCTGCCCATAGAGAAGCACCTCGCCCTCGGAGATGTCTTCAAAACCCGCAATCAAACGCAGCAGCGTGGTTTTACCGCATCCCGACGGGCCGAGCAGCGTGAAAAACTCATTGTCGCGGATGGAAAGGGAAGCGTTCCGCAGCGCCGTGAAACTGCCGAACTTCTTCACAACGTTACGGATTTCGACAGCAGCGTCCTCAATCGCCGGTTCCGCCAACGATGACCCTCCCAGTCTCTCGCCAGCCGATGTCGATCAAAGAGTTGACGGCGCCGGCAAACGCGGCTGGCCGTCTTTGTGTCCCGCCAATTGTCCGCAGGCGCAACGGCTGCCCGCCCGGATAAGCAGAGGGCAATCCACCGTCCTGTCGACGAAGATTTCCGTTTTGGGTCAGCATGAAAAAGCAGAGATTTTTGCTAACACGCGGCAAAAAAACCGGTCTCCGGAGTGACCACGCTCAGAATTGCTCCCGTCCTTGCGTTCTGCAGCAGGATCACACCGGCCTCGCCCTTTTTCAGCCGCAGCGCGGTTGAGACAAACACCGGCCAGCTGTCTGCGGACGATTCCTCAAGACCGGTGACAACATTCGCGTAGCTGAGTGTTCTTCCTCTGTTTTCGCCCGCCTTGACGTCCGTCTCGGCGAGGTCCGTTCGATATGTTATGACAGTGACATCCAAGGTGCGCGGGCTGAATGTGCCGCCCACATCGCCCTCAGCCATACCGTCGGGCAATAAGGCCCAACAGTGCCCGCGCCCGCCTTGCGCACCGGACAAGGCGCCCAAAGATGCGCGTGGAACCAGCGAGACTGCGTCGAATGGCGCTTCAGCCCGGCGGGACGACAAATCAGCGATAAGGCGGTTCACTTTCTTTCTGTCGCTGCCGACGACGTGCGCCTGACCGTGCATGATCATCTGCGGCGTATACACAATGTCGCGGCCGCCCTTGCGCGCATACTCGCGCTGGCGGCTGGAAATGGCCGGACTCGCGAATTCGTCCTTCCATCCCAGCCTGTCCCAGTAATCGACATGGAGACTGAGCGGCAGAACATGCCTGCCGGCCACCGCCAGCTCCTGCAGGAATCTATCCGCCGGCGGGCACGAGCTGCAGCCCTGCGATGTGAACAGCTCGATGACAACAGGCTGCGTCTGAGCCTCGGCCTGCCGCACCGGCGCGACATTCGCGGCGGCCACGACCGCAGCCATTGCGGCCGCCGACGCAAGCCTTCCCAGAATGGCGGGGGTCCGCCCTTCGAGAAAGAGGTTTGCCGGTTTTTGCGGAATGAAACTGTGGATTGGCATGTCGTTTATCCCCGTGAATAACACCTATGCGGCAGCGGCGAGATTCCTCAAAACAAAGTGCAAAACGCCGCCATTGCGGACGTAATCGGCCTCAACTTCGGTATCGACACGACAGAGAAGATTGATTTCCCTGGCATTTCCTCCGCTATAGGCAATCGTGCACAACACCGTCATTGACGGTCTGAGCCCATCTTCAAGTCCAGTGATCGTCACCGATTCGTCGCCCTTCAAGGCGAGGTCGCGGCGGCCGACACCCTCGGGCAGTTCCAACGGCAGGACCCCCATGCCAACCAGATTCGACCGGTGTATCCGCTCAAAACTCTCCGCAATCACCGCCTTTATTCCCAAAAGGCTTGTGCCCTTAGCCGCCCAATCCCGGGAAGAGCCGGTGCCATAGAGCTTGCCGCCAAACACAACCAGGGGAGTGTTTTGTTCCTTGTATGCCATGGCCGCTTCGAACATGGGCATCTGCTTCCTGTCCGGGCCAAGCGCATAACCCCCTTCGACACCGTCCAGCAGTTCGTTTCTGATCCGGATATTGGCGAATGTTCCCCGCATCATCACTTCGTGGTTGCCGCGACGGGACCCGTAGGAATTGAAATCCCGCGCTGCCACCTGACGTTCCCGCAAATAGCGGCCTGCGGGCGAGGCCGCGGCAAATGAGCCCGCAGGTGAAATATGGTCCGTGGTGACCATGTCTCCGAGGACCGCCAGCAACCGCGCGTTTTCGATGTTTGAGACGCCGGGCGGTTCATGTTGGAGACCGTCAAAATAAGGCGGGTTGCGCACATAGGTTGAGGTCGACGGCCAATCGTAGGTCAGGCTGTCCGGCGCCTGCACGGCCTGCCAGTTTTCATCGCCGGCAAATACGTCCGAATACTTGCTGACAAACGCCTCGCGGGTAACGGTCCGGTCAACCAATTCAGCGACTTCCTCCGCCGATGGCCAAATGTCGCGCAAATAGACGTCCCGCCCCTTGTCATCGGTGGAAATGGGATCCTTCGTCAGATCGACGCTCATATCTCCGGCGAGCGCGTAGGCCACGACCAGGGGGGGCGATGCGAGATAATTTGCCCGCACATCCGGACTGATCCTGCCCTCAAAGTTGCGGTTGCCGGAAAGGACGGACACGGCAACCAAACCGCCCTCCGCAATTGCGTTTGAGATTTCCGGCTGCAGTGGACCTGAATTGCCGATGCAGGTCGTGCACCCGTAACCCACCAGATTGAATCCAATGGCATCGAGATCTTCCTGAAGCCCCGCCGCCCGCAGATATTCGGTGACGACCTTCGATCCCGGTGCGAGCGAGGTCTTCACCCACGGTTTGCGTGTCAGCCCGAGGGCGCGGGCTTTTCGCGCCACCAACCCGGCGCCGAGCATGACCTGTGGGTTCGATGTGTTGGTGCACGAGGTGATCGAAGCAATCACAATCGAGCCGTCGCGCACGGCGAATGACTCTCCTTCGACCGGTTGTTCATTGACTGAGGGCGTTGCCGACGATGCCTGCGCAGGATTTCTCCTCTCAGAAATAACATCCCCAAAGGCGGCGGCCGCCTTATTCAAAGGCGTATGGTCCTGAGGACGTTTGGGTCCGGAGATTGCCGGAACCACAGTTGACATGTCCAAATGCAGCTCATCGGTGTAAACTGGGTGGTAGCCAGGGCTGCGCCACAAACCGTTTTCTTTCGCATAAGCTTCGACCAAAGCGATACGGTCCTCTTCCCGGCCGGTCAGCCGCAGATAGTGAAGCGTTTTGTCGTCGACCGGGAAAAAGCCGCAAGTGGCGCCGTATTCAGGAGCCATGTTTGCAATTGTCGCCCGGTCGGCAATGGAGAGCGCATCCAGGCCCGTTCCGAAGAATTCGACAAACTTGCCGACGACGCCCTTGTCGCGCAGCATCTTGACCACTTTGAGAACCAGGTCCGTGGCGGTCGTTCCATCGGCGGGCTCACCGGTCAGCTCAAACCCCACAACTTCCGGAATTAACATCGAAACCGGCTGGCCAAGCATGGCGGCCTCGGCCTCTATGCCGCCGACCCCCCAGCCGAGAACCGCCAAGCCATTGACCATTGTGGTGTGGCTGTCGGTGCCCACCAAACTGTCGGGATAAGCGATTTCGGCGCAGTCGCGATCATGGTCCGTTAAGACCGTCTGGCTGAGGAACTCCAGATTGACCTGGTGGCAGATCCCGGTGCCCGGCGGCACGACACGGAAATTGTCAAATGCGCCCTGACCCCATTTCAGAAATTGGTAGCGCTCCATATTGCGCTCGTATTCGCGCTCGACATTCGTCTGGAATGCGCGGGGCGTTCCAAATTCATCGACCATCACCGAATGGTCGACAACCAGGTCGACCGGCACCAAAGGATTGATGCGGCGCATGTCTCCGCCAAGAGCCGATATGCCGTCCCGCATGGCAGCCAAATCGACGACAGCGGGCACACCGGTGAAATCCTGCATCAAAACCCGGCCGGGGCGGAATCCAATTTCCGAAGGCTGTCGACCGCCGTTTTCGCACCACTGCGAGAATGCCGCGATGTCATTCTCCGCAACCGAACGACCGTCGCGGAACCGGAGCAGATTCTCAAGCACTACCGCAAGGGCTGCCGGAAGCCGGGAAAAATCGCCGAGACCTTCGCCGGAGGCGGCGGCCAGTGAAAAATAATCCAGATTCTGCCCGGCGGCAGCGAGCTTTCTCCGCGCCGGTTTCGACTGAGATCCAACTGAGACAACCATTGTGAACTTCCGCTGATTTGGCAGAGATGTCTTATCAAACAGAGGCGGGCAAAGGTCAATATTTTGACGCCCGCAAAACCGGAATCGCAAAGTCTGGCGATTCAGCCTGGTCAGGCGTTCCGCCGCAGTTTCACATTCCGCATGGGAAGAGTATCAGAACGGCGGTGCTGCGCAGATAGGCTGCGGCCGACTGCGAGTGTCTTTGCCGCGTCGGCCCGGCGGCCGACCGACGCCCTCGCGCGAAAGGAAGCAGATTGCAGAGAACCGAAGTCCGGGCGCATCAGATCTCCTGCCGGCGCAACGGCGTCACGGTGCTGTCGGACCTGTCCTTCACCGCCGGCTGCGGTGACTTTCTTGCCTTCACCGGCCCCAACGGCATCGGCAAAACGACACTGTTGCGGAGTTTGGCGGGAATTTCCGAAATCAGCGCCGGCGCACTGACCGTCCCGTTGAATGAAACGGTTTTTCTGGGCCACGAGAACGGATTGAAACTGACCATGACGGTCGCTGAAAACCTCCGCTTTTGGGCCCGGGTTTTTGGCCGGGAATTGGACAGTGCCACCGTGCGGATGTTTGACATCGCGGCCGTGCTGAACCGGCAGGTCAGACACTTGTCATCGGGTCAGCGGCGCCGGCTTGCCATTGCCACCGCGTCGGTCTCAAACCGTAAGCTCTGGCTTATGGACGAGCCGACAACCGGGCTTGACGATCGGTCAACAGCGGAATTCGAGGCGGCGGCGGCGCGGCACTGCGCGGCGGGAGGGATTCTCATCGCGACAACCCATTCCGAATTCAAAGACTCGGACTGTGTTTACCTGGACCTGTGCTTGTTTCGCTCTGCCGGTCCCGCCGCCGGGCCGGCGCAATGAAAGAGATTTTCCTCAGAGATCTGCGGCAATCCACACAAACTGGAGGCGGATTTGGTCTGGCGCTGCTGTTTTACGCTGCGTTTGCGCTGCTGATTCCACTTGGAGTCGGACCTGACATTGAACTTCACCTATCGATCGCGCCGGGAATTCTTTGGGTCGGATCGTTGTTGTCATGCCTGCTGTCGTTGGACAGTTTTTTTTCCAAAGACCACGAAGATGGAACGCTGGAACGTCTGATGCTCGCACCAGTCCCGGTCGAAGCCATTGTGTGCGCCAAGGCGGCGGCGCATTGGACTGTCGTCAGCCTGCCGCTCTGTGTCGCCTCTCCCGTCGTCGGCCTCATGCTGAACCTGCCTTTGGAAGCAGGTGCGATGACCGCGCTGACGATGTGCGTCGGCACACCTGCATTCAGCATGATTGGCGCATTCGGGGCTGCAATGACCCTGGGGCTGCGGCGCAGCGCGCTCCTGCTGCCGGTGCTCGTGGTGCCCGCCAGCATTCCGACATTGATTTTCGGCAGTGTGGCGGCGGGCAGCGCCGCGCAGGGATTGCCGGCGATGCAGCCGCTGTCAATTCTCCTTGCCGTTTCCCTCGCCTGCGCCGCCGTGCTGCCATTTGCGGCAGCATACCTGTTGCGCATCAATCTGCGGCGATAGCGTGCGCGGGACGCCGCCCATTCTCCATTTGCGGCATCGGGCGGCGGAGAATTCAGCCGCGATCGAATACCCGGGCCTGTTCAGATTGAGCAATGGGTTCAATCTGTTCCCTGCGTCAAACTGCAGCGATCAAAATCGCATTGGGACGGCCGCGCCGCCGAGCGTGAATTCTTTACTACCGCATGCCAATTTGCGACAACGCGGCATCGGCGACCCGCCTTTTGAGATCACGGGGTTTGTGTGAATTCTGGACTGGATTTTTGGGAACTTGCCAATCCCCACCGGTTTGTGCGGCTTGTCGGCGCGCTCATGCCGTTTTTCTGGGCGGCGTCATGCGCCGCCCTGGCGGTCGGCCTCGTCTGGGGATTTGCGTTCACGCCGCCCGACTATGTCCAGGGATCGACAGTCAAGATCATGTTTCTGCATGTTCCGTCCGCATTGGTCGCTGTCAATGTTTGGCTGGCGATGCTCGCGGCTTCCCTGTTTTGGTTCATACGAAGGCATCATGTCTCGGCCCTGATCGCCAAGGCGGCGGCGCCCGTGGGCGCCACAATGGCGGTTGTTGCCATCTTGACCGGGGCCATTTGGGGCCAACCGATGTGGGGCGCCTGGTGGGTCTGGGATCCGCGCCTGACGTCGTTCCTGATTCTGCTGCTGTGTTATGCCGGCTACATCGTTCTGTGGAACACGTTGGAAAACCATGCGTTTGCCGCAGACGTGACCTCCGCCCTGTGCCTGTTCGGTTCGGTTTTCGCTCTATTGTCCAGATATGCGGTCAATTTCTGGAGCCAGGGGCTGCACCAAGGGGCGACGCTTTCGCTCGACAGCGAGACAAATATTCACAATGCCTATTATTTCCCGCTTTTGGTTTGCATGGCGGGGTTTGTGTTTCTGGCGGTGACGCTCATTTTGTTTCGGACGCGCACCGAGATCCGGAAACGCAGAATTGAGCTTGTTCATTTGTCGAGGTCATGACCATGTCGCTGGAATTGGGCCAATACTGGGCCGAAATAGTCCTGTCGTATGGCCTGTCGGCGCTCCTGCTCGCCTTTGTGACGGGATTATCTCTCTATGAGGCGCGGCGAACGCACGATAAGCTCCGCGAATTGGAACGCGCTCCGGATGAGCGTTAGGCCATCGCTGCTTTTGGCGCTCCCGGCCGCAGTCTTCGCGGCGATCGCCGCGCTGTTTCTTGCGGGGCTGCAGCGCAGCGACGGAGGCGGCATGCAATCCAGCCTCATCGGGCGAACGGCGCCGGCGGTGGCGCTGCGGCAACTCGGAGACGGGCCGCCTCCCGACGACGCCGACATCACCGAAGATCAGGTCAAACTTGTGAATTTCTGGGCGAGCTGGTGCGCGCCGTGCCGGGTGGAACACCCGAACCTGCAGGCGCTTTCAGAGCAGGGAATTGCCATTTTTGGAATCAACTACAAAGACGCGCCGGAAAACGCCCTCGGTTTTCTCACGCAATTGGGCAACCCGTTTCACAAGATCGGCGCCGACCGCGAGGGGCGCACCGCAATTGACTGGGGCGTCTATGGCGTGCCTGAGACATTTGTGGTCGACGCCGCGGGAATTGTTCGGCTGCGCTGGGCCGGCCCAATCACCGGAAGGATTCTCCGCGAACAGATACTTCCGGCGATCAGCGAGGCGCGCGCGGATTGACCCGGCCAGATCGGAGTTCAGAGACCGGATTTCAGTTCGGCATCCGCCAGCCGGATGACTTCCATCTCCACTTGCGGGACGGAGCGCTGCTGAGCGCCGTATTGCCGGCAACTGCAGCCCACTTTGCCAGAGCGGTTGTGATGCCAAACCTTGTGCCGCCGGTCACAACCGCGGCTGCCGCCCTCAATTACCGTCAGCGCATAACCTCGCAGCTTTCACGCCAGAGCCCGTTTCAGCCGCTGATGACCCTTTATCTGACGGAGGAAACAAAACCGCGGGAAATCGCAAATGCGGCGGCGCATGAATCGATTGTCGCGGTCAAACTCTATCCGGCGGGCGCGACCACAAACTCGGCCTCGGGAGTCCAGGACATTGTCAGAGTCCGACCGGCGCTGGACGCGATTGAGGAGGCCGGTCTTCCGCTTTGCGTGCACGGAGAAGTGACGGATCCAAAGGTCGATGTGTTCGATCGCGAGCTGGCGTTTATCGACAGGGTGCTTGAACGGATCCGAAAGTGGAATCCAAATCTGCGCATTGTCTTTGAACATATCACCACACTGGAGGCGATCGGTTATGTGAAGAGCAACTTCCCCGCCATTGCGGCGACGATCACGGTGCATCATTTGCTGATTAACCGAAATCACATCTTTGCCGGGGGATTGCGGCCTCATTTTTACTGTCTGCCGGTCGCAAAGCGCGAGAGGCACCGGCAAGGTCTGGTCGCGGCCGCGACGAGCGGCGATCCTTGCTTTTTTCTCGGAACAGACAGCGCGCCGCATCTTGTCCGCGACAAGCTGAGCTCCTGCGGCTGCGCCGGAATATTCACAGCCCCGGTGGCAATTCCCTGTCTAGCTCATGTTTTCGATGCGCAAAACGCGCTTGGGCGCCTTGAAGCGTTTGTTTCGGAACACGGCGCCAGGTTTTACCGCCTGCCACTCAACACCGGCCGACTTATACTGCAAAGGGATCCAGATCCTTTGACCATGGCGAATCACGTGCTTGCCGGGAATGATCGCATCAGGGTTTTTGAACCGGGGACTCCAGTCCATTGGAGGGTGTCGGACTCGCACAGCGCAGTCTCCTGAGCAAAGGTCCCGGCGCTGCCTCCGCCTGCTTTCCCGCAGCGACCGCTCAGTCGGGCGGGATAACGCCCTTGCGGAACATGAAACAGCCGTAAAGCCGTCTCTCGCCGGTCTGAACCACAGCGTACGATTCACGCGCCAGATCGTAGAACGCAAAACGCTCAACGCTGACCATTTTCCGCGGCCGCCCCTCGGCGGCGTCAATCGCCGCCTGAACTTCCGTCTGCACCGGCGGGACGGAATCCGGTTCCCCGACAATCTCCATCCGCATGGCAAAGTCATCGACGAATGTGTCCAGCGGCAGCACCGACAGAACCGCCTTCGCCGCCTCCGCCGATGTGAGATTGTCCATACGGAGCAGCTCGCCAAGCACGGTCGATCGGGACACCTGATCTGACGGAAAGTTGGTGTCAGCCAGAACCAGAACATCGCCGTGCCCCATTGCGCGAAGGGCAAACAGCATTTCCGCATTGAGCCGGTGGTCAATTCCCTTCAGCATCGAGTCAGCTCCTGTCAATAAGCGTTGTTTCTGTTGCTGCCTGCCGCCCATCTGCGCGAGCGGCAGGTCCAGCTGCGTTCATCCCGCAGATCCGCGCGCCATGCGCTGGCCGGTTTCGCGGTCAAACAACAGGATTGAATCTGGCGCGGCCGCAAGAAAAACCTCCTGCCCTATGCGCAGGGATCTGCGTTCCCGCAGCACCGATACAAGTTCCTTCCCTTCCGAACGGATCACCACATGTGTTTCGGAACCTGTCGGCTCGATCAACGATATTCGGCCAGCGATGCCGTCATCCTTCAATTCGAGCTTCTCGGGACGAATGCCGAGCAAGACTTTTTGCCCAGGAGCGTGCGCAACGTCATCCGGCAGCGCGATCCGGGCTTCGCCAACGGCGGCCACAACGCCGTCACTGCTCTCCCGGAGAATTGCCTCGATCATGTTCATTGAAGGCGAACCGATGAATTCGGCAACAAATGTGTTCGCAGGCTGGTCGTACACTACAAGCGGGCTGCCGACCTGTTCAATATGCCCCTCCTGCATGACTACAATCTTATCGGCCATGGTCATGGCTTCAATCTGATCGTGGGTCACATAGACAGTCGTCGAGCCAAGGCGCTGATGAAGCTCACGAATTTCTGTGCGCATCTGCACGCGCAGCTTGGCATCGAGATTTGAAAGCGGTTCGTCGAAAAGGAAAACCTGCGGGTCACGGACAATGGCCCGGCCCATGGCGACGCGCTGCCGCTGACCGCCGGACAGCGCGCGCGGATAGCGGTCAAGATACGGTGTCAGCCCAAGAACCTCTGCAGCGTGCCCGACTTTGGACTGAATCTCCGCCTTGTCCATTTTTCGCATCCGCAGCGAAAACGCCATGTTGGATGCGACCGTTTTGTGCGGATACAAGGCATAATTCTGAAACACCATCGCGATGTCCCGGTCAGCCGGCGGCAGGTTGTTGACCACTTTTCCGCCGATTCGAATCGTGCCGGCTCCCACCTCCTCGAGTCCTGCGATCATTCTCAGCAGTGTCGACTTGCCGCAGCCGGACGGTCCCACAAGCACGACGAATTCCCCATCGTCGATATCAACGCTCAGCTCATGGATGACTTCCACGGAGCCAAAGGACTTTCGCAGCGTGTTGACCTGGACATCAGCCATTTCGACAAATCCCCTTTTGCGCGAATCCCCAGGCAGCAGACGGCTGCCGGTTTTCATTCAGACCCGCGTGCGGCGCCCCGCCTTCAGTCACCATTCCAATCCCCTGCCCATGGCCGCGCCAGAGAAAGTTTTCCGCGAATCTTGACAGGGCGCACTTTCACTGGAATTGTTTTCGCCGGGGTCGAACTCACATTCATGGGGCTCAACAACCAAAACCTGCACAATCTCCTGTTCCGCGGATTCCTGAAGTCGTTGGAAGCCTACACCGGCGCCACGATCAACTGGATTGATCTCGCCCAGGCGGACTACAACCCGAGGCTGCAGCAGGCGATCGCCACCGGAACCGTTGATTTCGATATCATCGAAATGGGGGCTCCGTTTGAAGGCGACACGGCCGGCAAAGGGCTGCTTGACGAGATGCCCTCCTGGGTCTTGGAGCAGATCGAAGCCGATGACCTTGTAGGCTATCTCCAGCCGCCGGTCGGCACGTGGGACGGAAAGACTTACCGGATCACCATTGACGGCGACTGCCACACCTTTGCCTACCGTAAAGACTATTTCGGTGAAGGCTCGGTTTCCGGCCTCGCCGACGTTCCATCGACTTGGCAGGAGGTCGATCAGGTCACAAAAGATCTCGTGGGCAAGACAGACCCGCTCACCGGGCTGGAAGCGCACGGTTATCTCGACCCGCTGAAGGGTTGGGGCGGTTTCGGCTTCTATTTCCTTGAAAACCGCGCTGCGGCATATGCCAAGCATCCGGACGATCCGGCATGGCTGTTCGATCCCGACACGATGAAGCCGCGCGTCAACAACCCTGGCTGGGTACAGGCGATCCAGGATGTTCTCGACTTGATCAACACGCCGGGCGCATATCCGGTCGATCAGATCAACGCGGATCCGGGCACGACAGCATTCCAGCAGTTCCTGGCGGGAACAGGATCGATGTTGATGTGGTGGGGAGATGTCGGCTCCAACGCCCGGACGTCAGACACTTCTGTCGTCGGTGACGTCGTGGGATTTGGAATCAATCCGGCCTCTGACAGGGTTTATAATTCCAAGACCGGCGCCTGGGAAAACATGCGCAACGAATCGCCGAACATGGCCTATATCGGCTGGGGCGTATACGTGACAAAGCGTGTGTCCGATGACGCGACAAAGCGCAAAGCCGCTTGGTCGGCGGCCGCTCATCTTGGCGGCAAGGACCTTTCACTGTGGACCGCTGCCTATCCGTCGGGCTTCCAGCCTTACCGGAACTCGCACTTCAATTTCGACGAGTGGGAAGCAGCCGGTTATGACCGGGCATTTGTTGAGGATTATCTCGGTTCAAATGCTGACAGCTACAATCATCCGAACCCGGCGATTGAGCCAAGAATTCCTGGTATTTTCCAATACTACTCGATCGCCGAAGACGAGCTGGCCAAGGGCTATGCCGGCCAGTACGGTTCGGCGCAGGAAACGGCGGACGCGATTGCCGCCGCTTGGGAAAACATCACCGACCAGATCGGCAGAGACAGCCAGATTGCGCTCTACAAGGCCTCGCTGGGTCTCTGATCCCGCAGAAAAACCGCGGCCGGCGGACATCAGCCGCCGGCCGCTGCGAAGCAGCCAAAACAATGGAATCGCCCAACTGTGAACAAGTCTGACGGCAATTATCTGTTTGTCGTCACGGCCGATGATATTTCAGCCCGAAGACGGCAGTTCGGCAGTCTTCTGACGTGGGGATCGGCTGCCGTTTTGGCGGTCGTCATCGCGCTCCAGATCATCGATCAACGCGGTGCTCTTGATTTGGGCTTCAGCAACTGGCGGCCCACCCTTTACGCCTACCTGCTTTGGGCATTTTGCCTCTGTCTGAGCCAGATCTTGCTTTACGGCGAACGCGGGAAACGGACTCTGTTCGTGCTGCCGGCCGTTCTTTTTGTCGTGTCGATGGTGATTTTTCCGCTCATCTTCGCTCTTGGAATTGCGTTTTCAAGCTGGAACCTCTCATCGCCTGACGGTCGACAGTTTAATGGCTGGGACAATGTTCGGCAGATGTGGGAAGATCCGTTTTACTGGAACGCGCTGCGCAACATGGTCTGGTACACACTGGCCATCACCGTCGAGTACGCGATCGCCTTTGGTATGGCGCTGCTGCTGAACGCCCAGATCAAGGCGCGAAAGTTTTTTCGGGTCGCCTTCATCATGCCGCTTATGCTGTCCCCGGTGGCAGTCAGCTGGATGATCGGCAAATCGATGCTCGAAATCCGCTTCGGCCCCGTTTCAAGATTCGCGCGGGAACTCGGCTGGGACAGCCCGTCTTTCTTCGGCTCGGCGGAAATGGCCCGGTTCACGATCATGGTCATGGACGCCTGGACCTTCATTCCTTTCATGATGATCATGATACTTGCCGGTCTCCAGGCCATACCCAAGGAGCTGCACGAAGCCGCCGAGGTGGACGGAGCTCCGGCGTGGAGAAGGTTCTGGGAAATCACGTTCCCGTTGATGTTGCCGGTGTCAATCACCGCCATCATGATCCGTATCATTTTCAAACTCAAACTTGCCGATATCATCATCAATGTGACAGCAGGCGGTCCTGGCGGAGCCACCGACAGCGTGACCAGTTTTGTCTTCCGGGAATACCGCGACAGGTCCAATGTGGGCTACGGAACGATGCTGGCAATCTTTTATCTGGCACTGATTGTGATTGCTCTCACAATTCTGATGAAGGCCGCCGAACGCTGGATGAGGCCTCGCCACTGAAATGAGCAAGCAGATTTTTCATGACAGCGATGCCGACCGGGCGTTTCGGCCAGGCTGGGCAGTCAGCCGCGTCGTCATCTACGGCGTGCTGATCCTATGGGCGTTCATTTGTCTGTTTCCCATTTACTGGACCGTCACCACCACCTTTAAGGCCGCTCCGGATGTTATGAAGGGCAATCTCGTTCCATGGTGGGACTTAACCCCGAAATGGGTTGGCCTCCGTTCCCTCGGTCTTTCGCCGGAAACGATCCTGAACGAGAGCACCGTGCGCGAGGAATTCTTAAAGAGATTCTGGAATTCGGCAATTGCCGCTCTCGGATCGTCGACCATTGCTCTGATTCTCGGCAGCTGCGCCGCTTACGGGCTGAGCCGTTTCCGCTACCGTTTTGGCATCATGAAAAACTCTGACATTTCATTTTTCTTTTTGTCACAGCTGATCTTGCCGCCGGTTGTTTTGGCTCTGCCATTTTTGGTTCTTTACAAAGAGTTGGCGTTGCTGGACACGCGTATCGGCCTGATCGCCCTGTACGCGCTCACGGTCTTGCCGATCGTAATCTGGATTATGCGCGATCAGTTTGGTTCTATTCCGGTTGAACTTGAAGAGGCGGCGCTGGTCGACGGCCATTCCATCTGGGGGGCGTTTTTGACCATCGTCCTGCCAATCGCGCTTCCCGGCATGGTGGCGGCGTTCATTATTTCCCTAGCCTCGATTCCCAACGGCCACAATTGATGTGAATCTGGCGGCTGCTGCTGATCGCCGGATTGATCCGGCATCGTTCAGCGGGCGGCGTTTTCCGTGCTCCCCGCCTTGATCCGACGGATGTCGGTCTTGCCGCCGTCGGCATGGAATCATCCCATTTGAGGTTTTTGGCATCAACTGTCACGCTGTCATGCAGAGCCTCGGCGGCGGGGTCGGGATCCAGACCGGCGCGGTTTCCGGGTCCGTCGCCCGCCTTCGGAAGCCTTTTCCGGCTTGTATTTCATGCGTCCCGGTCCGGAACGGGGCGCGGCCGGCGCCGTTCCGCGCAATTCCGGCTTGCGGCAGCATCCATCATGTAGTAGAGTGGCAATAGTATTCAAACTACATGCATTACCATGACCGATCTGGCCGAACTCTTCCGCAAGCCGCAGTCCCGGACCCACCTCCAGTACGAGGCCCTCCGCGCCCACTTCCTCGGCGGCGTGGAGGCCGGGGAGGCCGCGAGGCGCTTCGGATACAGCCTCGGACACTTCCGCAACCTGTGCACGAAGCTGCGCGGGAACCCAGACCTGTCCTCTTTCTTCGCCGAGCGCAGGCCGGGTCCGAAGCCGAACCCCGACGAGCCTTTCAGGCTGCGGCGGGACCGGCGAATCCTGGAGCTCCGCAGGACCGCCGGCCTCTCGGTCGGCGAGATCAGCCGGCAGCTCGGGGAGGAGGGAATGCCCGCCGGAACGACGACCGTGCAGCGCACGCTCCGCAGGAACGGCGTCGGCAAGCTGCCGCGCCGGTCGCCCGGAGAGCGCGAGGCCGCCCTCCGGCCCGTCTCCGCCCCGGTCGCCGACGCCCGGGAGCTCGACCTCTCGCCGCGGCGCCTGCGCACCGGGTTCGGCGGGCTGTTCCTGTTTGTCCCCGACCTTGTCCGGCTCGACCTCGGCCGGATCGCCGCCGACAGCGGCATGCCGGGCAGCGGGATGATCCCCGCGGGCCATGCCTTCCGGGCCCTGCTGGCGCTGAAGCTCTGGGGGGTGGGGCGGCCGCCGCGCGCCATGGCCGACATCCTCGATCCCGGCATGGCCCTGTTCGCCGGGCTGAACGTCATGCCCAAGCGGTCGAGCCTGACCGAGTATTCCGGGCGCGTCGACCCGAAGCTGTGCGCCGGCCTCATGGACCGCTGGCACCGGGCGTTGAACGGCCTGGAGGCGGACCTCGGCGGAGACGGCTCCTTCGACCTCGACTTCCACACCGTCCCCTGGCACGGGAAGGATCCGGAGGCGCCCGTCGAGAGGCACTACGTCTCCAAGCGGAGCCGCAGGCAGAAGGGCGTCCTCGCCTTCCTCGCCCGCGACGCCGACGCCCGCCTGCTCGTCTACGCCAACGCCCGGGTCCGCAAGGCGGACCAGAACGACGAGATCCTCCGGTTCATCGGGTTCTGGGATGAGCGCAACGGCGGGCCGCCCAGTGAGCTGGTGTTCGATTCCCGGCTGACAACGCATGCCAACCTCTGGCGGATCAACGAGAAAGGCATCGACTTCCTGACCCTTCGCAGGCGCTCCGGATCGCTGCTCGACGCCATCGCCGCCGCCCCGGAGAGCGACTGGAAGCAGGTGCGCCTGACCAATGTCGGGCGCATCCACCGCACGCCCCGGATCCTCGACCGGCGTGTCCGGATCTCCGGCTATCCGGACGACATCCGCCAGCTCGCCGTGCGCGGCCTGGGCCATGAGCGGCCGACCCTGCTGCTCACCAACCAGATGAAAACCTCCGCGAGCCAGCTCGTCGACCGCTGCGCCCGGCGGATGGTGATCGAAAACGCCATCGCCGACGCGGTCGACTTCTTCCACATGGACGCGCTCTCCGCCGCAGTCCCGATGAAGATCGATCTCGACCTCCAGCTCACCCTCATGGCCAGCGGCCTGTACCGGCTGCTGGCCGTGCGCGTCGGAAACGGAAAGCAGAACGCGAAGTCGCGCACACTGTTCCGGAACTTCGTCAAGGCGCCGGCGGACATCACGATCGGAAAGGACGGCATCGACGTCCGGATCGGGCGACGGGCGAACAACCCGTTCCTCCTCAACGCCTCATACGACGAAACCGACATCGCCGTGCCGTGGCTCGGGAACCGCAGGCTGCGGATCAGCTTCCTGTGAGCGCAGGCCGCAGGATTCCGGAATTCACATCAATTGTGGCCGTTGGGAATCGAGGCTAGTGTTGACTTGGAATGAGTATTTTTTGCCGCCCTTCTCACTTCCACGCACGCCAAGACGCTGCCGGTCATGGTCGCGAGCCAAACCGGCTCCCAGGGAATTTCTTGGTGGTCAATGGCCGCCCTCTCACTGGCGGCCATCCTTCCGCTTATTGTAATCGGCATTCTTCTTGAACGCTTTATTATCAAAGGCATGGCAGCAGGAGCTGTGAAATAGACGCGCGCCCGCCTTGTGAAGCTTCCGCTGCCAGCCGAGTGTGCCATGCCTCGTTGTCGGCATTGCACCGTTGCCCGGCAACCTCCGGGGCCAGCGCGAGCATCAGGGAGGTCACTCCTATGTCTGCTTGATGATGCCGCACGCTCTGCGAAATCCGATCCACAGCAGGCTGGTGAACAATCTCCCGGCGAAATGACAAGGACCCTGGACCGCTCCCGTTCCTTCCGGGCCCGCCGCAGCGAAATTGGCGGCGTCGCGGGTGAACGCCGGAAATGTCGCGACCCCGATGTCTTTTCCAGCCGCTCAAGAATGCGGGTCACCGCCAAGGTGTCCATCCCGACAGCCATGTGACCGCCGTGATGCACCAACACGCCAAGCGGGCGCCGCCTGCGGCACGCTGCGCCCAATTGCGCTGCGGATTTGGCGAGGCGTCATCAGTTCGTGTCGCATCGCAAAATCCTGGGAACGGCGTCTGCTGCAGCATGGAATCCCGCGGACCTTTTCCAGTGCAACCAAACCATGGTGAGATGCCAAACCCAAGCCAAACGAGAAATCCCGCGAGCCGTATCGTATCACAAATCTGGAGCAACAGATTGAAAAAGAGAGAATTTGGCGCCATCTGCGATCTGACCGACCGGTGAACAACAACCCCTTGTCCACTGTGGCACGGCCGCAGACCAATGGCTCAGTTCACAATTGAAAGACCCGCTTGTTCGTCCTTCCTGCTAATGCATCCATTTTGGTTGAAAGGATTCGAATTCCCTCTGTGACTGGACATGCGCATCCGGTCGCCGGGCGCCACTTGTGCCATTCAGCCGCGAGTCCGGTCGAACATCGATCCGGCGGCGCAGGATCGCCCTACCGGTGTCTCTTTCGGCTGCCCGTGGAGTTGCGTCCGCCCGCTCAAACAACTCTTTCCAATAGGCGGGATCGCAACCGATTCGCGGTTGTGTCGACACATTTTTCCTCGTGTTTGCGCGCCGCTGCGGTGTTTCGCCAAATGATTTGCCCGGCCGGGATTCAACCGGCGGCAGTGGCTTATTGTCCGGCGTCCAGCGAGGAAGCGATGCCCCGGGTTTGTTCGTAAAGATCACGGAAAAGCCGATATTGGCGCCGGTAGGATTCGTGGCATTGCGGTTCAATGCTGGATTGGACGGGATTCCAGGCGTCTATGTCTTCACTTTTTGCTCTGCCGATCGCACAGGCGGCAAGAAAAGCGTCGCCGTAACTTGCGCCGATTGTCTTTTCCGCGATGGCTTGCGGCACAACGCCAATGTCTGAGGTCGCCCGCAGCCAGATTGCGTTTTTGACACCTCCGCCAACTGCGAGGACGCGTTCCGGTGCACAGCCCGCTTCCCGGAAGGATTGAAAAACATGCGCCGTTCCGTTCGCTATGCCCTCCAGCAAAGCCCGGTACATATCGCCGCGTTTGTGGGTCAAGTTTAACCCGAACCAGCTGCCTTTCGCTGCCGGATTGTGCAGCGGAGTTCGTTCTCCCGAAAAATACGGCAAAAAAATCAACCCGTTGGCGCCAGGGGGAGAGGCCGCGGCTTCTTCTGCAAGAACCGCGAATGCCTCGTCGCGGGACAATTCACGGGCCATTTGATCGCGGAACCAGTGCGTCAGGGTGCCGGAAGTGGCAAGTCCTGCCAAGCAAGCGTGTTTTCCGGCTTCGAGCCATGGCGCGTACCAGAGCCGCGGATCCCGAACCCGCTCCCTTGTCAGCTGAATCATGAATACCGTTGAGCCATACATAACCATCAGGTCGCCGCAGTTGCGCACTCCAACGCTGACAGCTTCAGCCGCGGCGTCAACGGTTCCGACGGTCACCGGTGTGCCTGCCGCAAGACCGGTCTCCTCGGCCGCTCTCGCGGTGACGGTTCCCGCGATTTCCGTTGACCATTTGACCTCCGGAAGACGATCCGGCTCGATGATCCGGTCGGTCAGTTCGGTGCTCCATTGCAACTTGGCCACATCGTAAAGCGGACCAAAGCAGGACGCGGTGAAGTGGTCGATGACCGGGACTCCCGTCAGCCGGAGGACGAGGTAGCTGGTTGAGGTCAACACACGCGCCGTGCGTTCATAAATTTCCGGATGGTTGCGGCGGAGCCAAAGAATCTTGGGTCCCACCGACTGCGAGGTCAGAGCGTTTCCGGAAAAGTCGAGGATGCGATCTTCGCCAATCTCGGCGTTAAGCTCTTCAATTTCCTGTGTTGCCCTGGTGTCCACACCATACAGCACAGCATTCATCAGCGGCTTGCCGTCCCGATCGACCGGAAGCATGCAGGGTCCGATCGCACTGACTGCCACAGAATGAATTTCCGCCGCGCTGACGACCGAACCGCTGAGAAGTTCTTGCGAAATAGCTGAAAAGTCACTCCACCAGTCTTCATCGGCGCGGTGCTCCGCCCAGCCCGGTTTCGGAACAATCAGCTGATGTGGACGGGCAGCGCTGGCAATCACATTGCCGCGGCGATCGGCAATGACGCCCTTGCTCTCAAATGTTCCGATATCGACACCAAGGGTGTAGCTCATCGACCAATCCGCTCCCCGAAAACGACCAATTCCGATTCAGCCCGCATGTTCGTTCCTCCAGGCAATCTCGGCAAATCTCCGAGGTTTGGCGCATCGACATCGCGGACACGGTCAGCAGCGATATTATAGATTTCCAATTGTGTCATTTCTGTCTCTGCGGAGCGCGGGCTGAACACGCTGGCACACCCCTACCATGAACGCGGCCCTGGATGAACCAATCGGCCGTATGGCGCAGAGGATCGGCGGCATTCATCGGTTGACGGTCGAGGGCGCTGAGCCAAACCGATGCATCGAACATGTCGCGATATCGGGAATCTTTGCCAGTCTGCGAAAGATTCACGCAGCGGCAAACCCGGCAGCACATGAGCTTGAACCATTCAGCGGCACGAAAAATGCGCTCTATGGAATTTCCGCCGTCGACGCCGAGACGCGCCAGCGCACATGCCGCGCATCGTTTCAGCAGCGGCGCGCGGCCAAAAAACCGCGGACGTGTTTCTCTTCAATGCCAACACGCTCGCTTTGCTCTGTGGATACCGCAAGCGCCGCGGCGGCCTGGCCAAAGGCAATGGCGTCCGCCATCTCTCTGCCGCGTGCGATTTCAGAGGCAAAGGCTCCGATAAACTCGTCACCTGCGCCGTGCGTCGAACAGACCCTCACCTTGTGGGCCGGTTGATGGAATCCGATGCCGCGGTCACTCAGCCCGAACACACCTTCCCCGCCAAGGGTAATAACCAAATTCCTGACGCCGTTCCCTGCCAGCCTTTCTCCCGCAAGCCGCGGGCTGAAACCGTCTGTCTGCAGTCCGCTTAACGATTCCGCTTCGAGCCGGTTAACAACAAGCAGGCCCGGTTTCGCCAGCAGCCCGGCGCAGTCACCGCGGGCCGGCGCCGCATTGAGAACAGTCACACAACCGGCCGGCGCGGCGGACAGCGCCGCCAGGTTCACATTCAGGGGCACTTCCTGCTGCAGCAGGAGCACCTTTGTCTCGGATGGGATTGCAAAACCGCCCGGAACGATCTCGGCATTGGCTCCACTGACGATCACTGCTCCGTAGTTTCCCTGCGAATCGACAATTGCGACGCTCATTCCTGACGCGCCTTCAGCTGATGTCACCTGAGAACGATCGACGCCTGAGCGGTCGAGTTCCGACAACAAGCGTTTTCCGAATTCATCTGCGCCGACACGTCCCGCCATCCCCACACCGGCGCCCATTCGGGAAGCGGCCAATGCCTGATTGCCGCCTTTACCGCCCAATCGATATGCCACCGAATTTCCAATGAGCGTTTCATCCATGCGCGGCAGTCTTGGCGCTCTGACGATTACGTCCAAATGGAGGGCGCCGACCACGAACACATCAGTGGCAACAGCTCAATCGCCAAACAGGACAGCACTCACGAGCTGCTGGCTCCGCACCGCATCCTGGCGGGAAATCGCTGTCTCCAAATCCGGGTCGCCAGCCAGACATTCCGCTTTCCTGCCCAACATCTCGCATTGTCGGATATTGGCGCGCGCTTCTTCGATCGGGTCAATTCCGGTGAGATCGGGAAATGTGTCGAAGTAAATGGCTCCTTGGTAACGGATCCGAAACAGTTCAACGAACAGCTCAACCGTGGGGGCGGGGTTTGCCGTTCCAACCATCAGCCCGTCATCGCGCAGCCGATAACCGTCATTAAGATGGACGCCCAAAAGCTTGGCGTGGCGGCCGATCAGATGCGCTGAATAAGCCGGCATCTCGCCCGCCATCAGAGAATGCGCGAAGTCCAAAGTGATCCCAATATTTTCCTTCCCACAATTCCGCACCATAAGCAATGTCGATGCGACATCCGACAACAGAGCGAAGGCGCGCGGATCGCTCGGTTTATACTCAATGGCCAGGTCTATCTGTGGATTGTGTTCGGCAAGTTCCACGAGCGCCGAAACAGTGTCATCCCAAAGTGTGCGGTAACTGGCCTGAAACGGGTAATCAAATCCGTCCTGCCCCAGCCAGAGCGTGAGCAGTTTGCCGTCCATTTTCGCAAGTGTGTCGATCGCACAGCGGGTCAAATCAATCGCATCCCGCCGAACAGACCGGTCAGGATTTGTAAAGGCCCCGCCAGAGAATTCCGGGCGGCTGTAGTAACGCATTGCCAGCCCATTCAGGATCATTCCATTGTCACGCAGCAGGCTCTTGAGAAATTCCGGCGTATGTTCGCTGAAATGATCGGGATAATTCAGATCAGCGGCGCCGATCCCGGAAACCTGGCCCGCCGCGGAAATCATGTCCGCAATGTTCGCAGGTCTGTTGCGCCCTTCCAGCCGTTTGAACGCATTCAGCCTGGCCGCATAGCGGAAACGCGTGTGATGCTTTGGCATCATGTCTGTGTCCGAGTGTCGGCCGACATCAGATCGCGGGTTTCGTCGCTGCGGGGTTTTGACGAGGCGGCTGCGGGAGATATTACTGAGGGCTCCATTTGAAAACTATTCTCGCCAAACGGCATCCCGATGCGTTGAACGCCGGTCCAGGCGGGCACAAAAGTCATCCACATGCAGCCATTGGCCAGCGGTATGCGCTGACCGAAGGACAGCGGAAACCGAGCCATTGACGCGATCTCTTCAGGAGACATCGTCCTCCGGCCCAAAGGGATTGATTTCTCACTGGCATTTCGCGTGAGCTTCCCCTCTTTAAGCTGAACTGCAAGCGCCGGTTCCAGAGTCTTGCGCTGGACGTCGATAGCGGTGTGGAATGGCAATGGACAGCACAATCCTCTTCAATTGTGTTTCTCACAGGGCTCGCCCGTATCGACCAGCTCGTCGCAGAGGCTGCAAGTGCCATGGAGAGTCCAGCCTTCGAAGACGGCAGACGCTCTGCCGCTTAGACTGGCGATACGGTGCTGCCCATCCTCTGAATGTCGACAGCGGGGCGGCCAGTTCACCTCTCTTTTCACGATAGCGACGCAGGGATTCTTTGAACCGCGGACTTCCTTCGGGGATCCAAACACCTCGCCGTAAAAGTGCTCGATCCGTTCCGTTTCTTCATCCGTCAACCTCGCGAATTCTCTTTTGCGAGCCCGGTTCGAAAGACGCCCCGCATTTTGATGCAGAAACCGGAACAGCAGGTCGGAGGTGCGATCGGGCATATCGGCGATCGCCTGAAGGCACTCCTTGAACCGGTCGTAGCGCCGGAGAAAGTCCGTTTCGTTCGGCAGGTCGACCTCGATCGTCCTGCGCACGCATTCAAACAGAAATTCGGCATGGGGGGTGGCGTCGAAAAAGCGGTAAAAATCGGCCGTGTCGTTGAGCACCCGGACATTCCCGCGCTCCGTCGGCTCCCACTCGATGAGCGGCAGGAGCCGCCGCGAATAGTCCTCCAAAACCGCGCCATACGCGTCGATCCGATCCAGGATCGCGGCGGATACCGGAAACACGAGCCCCGGCGGGCTGAAACCCCGCTGCGCCAGAACGTGATGAATGAGATAGCGATGGATGCGCCCGTTTCCGTCTTCGAAGGGATGAATGTACACAAAGCCGAACGCCAGCGCGGCAGCTGCGATGACAGGATCGAGGGCTGCTGCAGGATCTCGGTCGAGGGCGACCATGCCGTCGATCAGGGACTCCAAGTCTTCGTGACGCGCGCTGATGTGATCGGGGTGCGGCGTACCCGTGCCCCGTTCGTGCTTGCCGACAAATCCGCCTTCGGTGCGCAAGCCAAGACGCACGAAACCGTCGCAGCCGATCACGATGCCCTGGAGCCGAAGCAGTTCATCAGGGTCGATGGGTTGCCGGCCGGCCTCACCGATAGCCCGGCCCCAGCGCTGAATGCGGTTTTGTGGCGGGCGTTCGCCTTCGATCGCGTAGCTCGATTTCGAGTCCTTTAGGAGCAGCAAAGCGGCTGTGCGGGCCAGCAAGCTCCTCGGCACCGCAGCGACAACCGCCCGTGCCCGCTCCGCGAGATCGAGGCTGACGAATTCCTCGAGCGCTTCCGTGCGCTGGACCAGCGGACAGAAGTCCGGTGTGCCCGGCAGGTTGTTCCTGACGCGATGCCGCGCGGAGTTCTCGCCCGGGACCGCCCATTGCTGCTGCGGATTAACGACCGGCACATAGTCGCCCCGTGTGGCGTCGGGCAGGTTAAGGCGCTGCCCGGTGAGCCACTCGTAAAGAAACCAAAGGCGCCGGGCATAGCTGCCCGTGGGCGTATCCCGGACGATGGATTCGATTTCGGGCGCATCCACCACAAGGAAGAGGCGCTTCAGAACGGCAAGATCGAGCCCCTCATATTTGAGGGCGAAGGTCAGGTGCGCTTCCAGTGTGGGACGCGGAGCATGGCGGGGGGTGAGAAGGCGCCAGCCTCCCTCCTTCAGGATTCTGTGCCGCTCGCCCGTAGCAGATAAGGTCCGCGGCAAGGGAACGCGCAGGCTGAAGGCATCGATCATGGCGGCATAGCCGGCCGGCGTCGCCCGTTCCGGCAACCGCCGTTCCTGAAAAACCGTGATTGGTCCTGAAAAACGATGTTGAGGTGGAACATTCATGAATTTCGATGCTCTTGGCTGAAAAACGGCGCCTACAACCCAAGGCCCTGAAATTTCATGATACAGCGTGAAAAACACCCCCATCAAGGGACTATCAGTGAATTTTTACTGTTATATGACGGCATGCGTGAACTGCTTTGATTTCCAGGCTGAACTGTACGTGTGTGGAGCCATTCCGACAGCCCATGTTCAAGTCATTCCAATTGGGCCGCCTTCGCGGCGATATAACCGGAAATTCCGCCCTGTCCCGTGACAACAACCTTTGAGGCCATGCTGACTGCTGCTCTGCGGCTTTCAATCAGCGGCCCGCGGCAACAGTTGATGGTCGAACAGCAGTCGGCGGGGCGGGAATTGACCGACTCGCGAAATCGCTCAGGGCCCGCGTCAAGTCCAACCGAACCGTTGAGCCCGGCGCAGCTCACCAAGCCATCGATGCGGCCGCGCCAGTCGGGCCATTCAATGCAATTGAACACAAGAGGGATTCAAACGTGATGTTCAATCGCCTGCCCGGCAACGGCTGAACCCACGGCATTGAGCGCGGTGTCTGACTGTTGGCCCTCATGCACTTTCGCCCAAATCAAGCGAACCGGCCAGTGCCATGAGCAAAATCCCAGCCAGGCGAAATCATGAATTGCCCGCGCGGCACTGCTGGGATTAGTTTGTATTCATCCGCCCGTCAGCGGACCCAAAGAGCTGCGTGAGCGCATTGCAATTCCGGCGTGACATTTGAGCCGTTCCCGCAGATTGAGAGAAACCCGGAATCGCGTGCAGGTCGGGAGAATTCCAAATGGAGCAATCATATCTGAAGCCGCGCCGGGCCGTCGCAATGCGCACGGCCGAATTTCTGCTCGAAATAGGCGCGGTGCATTTTCGCCCGGAAGATCCATTCACGCTCGCATCCGGGAAACCGTCTCCAGTCTATGTCGACTGCAGAAAAATCATTTCCTTTCCCGACACACGCGGCGAGATCGCGGACATGATGGTCGCGATGGTTTTGAATTGCGAGAAACGGGCATCGCCCTTCACCAACATTGCCGGCGGAGAAACGGCGGGCATCCCTTTTGCCGCTTTCGTCGCGGAACGAATGCGGCGGCCGATGACCTATGTGCGGAAAAAACCGAAGGGGTACGGCCGCAATGCGCGTATCGAAGGCGCAATGGCGGTCGGCGACAGCGTGCTGCTGGTTGAGGACCTGGCCACCGACGGCGGCTCAAAAGTTAAATTTGCCGAAGCGATTCGCGAAACCGGGGCCGAATGCCGGCATGCGGCGGTGGTTTTGGGCTACGGGATATTTCCCGAGGCTGAAATGAGGCTGCAGGCTGCAGATCTGACGCTGCATCGCCTTTGTTCGATGCAGGATGTGGTCGATTGCGCGGAAGCAAAAAAAATTTTGCGGGCAGATGCGCTCAAATTGATGCGGGAATTCCTTGAATTTCCCGAGGAATGGCAGCGGGAACGGATGTGAACGGCGCGCCCGCGCGCCGCCGGCAACGCCTCCGGCAGACAATTCCGCCAAAACATTCTTGCCAAAATTCGCGCTTATATGGTAGGGACTGACTCTCCGGTTAACAATATGTGGATGCGGCTGCACAGGGCATTTTTCCACACATTCTGCACCGGAAGATACATTTTGCATCTTCTCAGCTCGGTCGAAATGAATGTGCCGGGCGATCGGCAAAGGCGGGAATGGACAACGTCACACAGATAAGGGACGTGGGCGCGCAGCCGGAATTCACGCCGGCTTCGGAGCCAGCGCAGTCGCCGCTCTGCAACATCGAAGCCGAGCAGGCGATCCTCGGCGCGATTCTGTCAAACAACGACGTCTATTCCCCGGTTTCCGAGGTCATCGGCGCCGAACATTTCTTTGACCCGGTGCATGCCGGTCTTTTCGAACTGCTGAGCGAGCGTATGAACCGGAATTCCCGGGTCTCGCCGGTCACCTTGAAAACCTTTGTCGAAAACGTCCGCGGCCTCGACGAGCTGGGCGGCGCTGAATACCTGTTCAAACTTGCCGAATCGGCGATCTCGGTGCACGCCAGCCGAGACTACGCGAAAGAGGTCTATGACCTCGCCCGCCGGCGCGAACTGGTCGCCTTGGGCAAAGAGATTTCCGACAAGGCGACGAAAGTCGATGCCCGGAGAACCGTCTCCGACCTGATCCATGAGTCGGAGGTTCAGCTCTACAGGCTGAGCGAGACCGGCCAGCGCGGCACCGGGTTTCAGACATTTCTGAAAGCGACCACCTCCGCCGTTGAACTGGCCTCGCTTGCTGCGCAGCGAAAGTCCGGCCTCGCCGGACTGCCGACTGGACTCATTGATCTCGACAAAAAGCTCGGCGGGCTGCACCCATCGGACCTAGTCATCGTTGCCGGACGTCCGTCCATGGGAAAGACTGCCCTGGCCACCAACATCGCCTTCCATGTGGCCAAGGACCACCGCAAAGGAAACGCCGGCGGCTCCGAGGGGGGCTATGTCGGTTTCTTTTCGCTTGAAATGTCGTCGGCGCAGCTTGCCGCGCGGATTCTCGCCGAAAACTCGCAAATCACGACTTCCGAGTTGCGCCGCAGCCAGCTGAACAAAAGCGATTTCGAGCGTTATGTCCTGGCCGCCCGCGATCTGCAGTCAGTGCCGCTGTTTATTGATGACACGCCGGCTCTGACGATCGCACAGATTGCGACCCGGGCGCGGCGGATGAAGGAAATGCATGATCTGCATCTGCTCGTTGTTGACTATCTGCAGCTGGTGCGGCCGACCTCAGACCGGGACAGCCGGGTGAATGAAGTGTCGGAAATCTCCCGCGGCCTGAAGGCGATCGCAAAGGATCTGGATATCCCGGTGATCGCGGTTTCGCAGCTGTCGCGGCAGGTCGAAAACCGGGATGACAGGCGACCGCAGCTTGCGGATTTGAGGGATTCAGGATCGATCGAGCAAGACGCCGATGTCGTCATGTTTGTGTTCCGCCAGGAATACTACCAGGAACGGGCGAAACCGGATGAGGACGACGGCGCCAAGGTAGAGAAATGGCGGAAGAAAATGGACGAGGTGTCAGGGGTGGCGGAAATCATCATCGGTAAACAGCGCCATGGTCCTATCGGCACGGTTGAGCTGTCCTTCAACAGCAGCTTCACCCTGTTCGGCAACAAGCCAAAACCCGGCTTTAAAGACCCGGGGGCAGTTTCGGAGGCATTCGCACAATAACCGGCGGCCGTGCCGCCGGAATTGCGTATTGTGGGTCTTCTTGCCATTTGCGAATCGCTGCGGAGGGTCCATGGCTGAAGCGGTGCTCCAGATCGATATCTCGGCGATCCAGGACAATTGGAGGTCGCTGAACAAACACTCCGATGCGAATGTGGAAACAGGCGCTGCGGTCAAGGCCAACGGATACGGGCTTGGCCTTGAGCAGATCGCCACCTGTCTTCGGGATGCCGGCGCACGGACCTTCTTCGTGGCGCAGGCAGCAGAAGGCTCCACGGCCCGCAAGGCGCTGGCTGACAACTCGGCCATCTATGTTCTCGGCGGCCACATGCAGGGCGACGCGGAGCAAATCAAGGCCCATCGGCTGATTCCCTTGTTGAACTCGGGCGAACAGTTCCACCGCCATATGCGGCTTTGTCCCGATCACCCGTTTGGACTGCAGCTGGACACGGGAATGAACCGGTTGGGCATGGAGCCGCATGAGTTCGCCGAGGTCCTGGAACAGGCGATGCAAGCCGGTCCAGAGCTGGTGATGAGTCACCTCGCATGCGCGGAAGAGCCCGGCAACGCGTTGAATGACCAACAGCTGCGCTGTTTCACTGATTTGACCGATGGTTTGGATGTTACCCGTTCGCTGGCGGCGACAGGCGGCATCCTGTTGGGACCCGAATACCATTTTAACCTGACGCGGCCGGGAATCGGCCTCTTCGGCTGCTTTCCGTTTGTTGAAGCGAAACCTGTGGTTCAGGCAGACATTCCAGTCATCCAGACCCGGATCGTCAATCCTGGCGAAACGGTCGGATACGGTGGCGACTGGACTGCCACCTGTCCACGAAAAATCGCCGCGATTTCCGCCGGCTATGCCGATGGCGTTTTCCGGATGCTCGGAAACAGAGCAGAGCTGCACGCGAACGGCGCCGCCTGCCCCATTGTCGGGCGGATATCGATGGATCTGATTACGGTCGATGTCACCGATCTTTCGGAAGAGGTGGATTATCTTCAACTGCTCGGGGATTCCCAGCCTGTCGATCGGCTGGCGGCCGCGGCGGGCACAATCGGACACGAAGTGCTGACAAGCCTGGGGCAGCGATATAGAAGGCGCTATGTCCGTTCCAAATGACCGCGTTCCCTGCCGATGAGTCAAGCCGTACTGCTGCTTGCATTGGTGGGGCGGTCGACCCTGCGGTTCTGTTCCTCGATCGGCCGATTCACAGTTTTCGCCGTCAGGTCGATCAGCCATATTGTCCGCCCGCCGTTCTATTTTCGGGAATTCCTGGTCGCCGTGATGGCGATAGGCTATTTCAGCCTGCCGGTTGTCGCCCTTACGGCGCTGTTTGCTGGCGGCGCGCTGGCCCTCCAGATCTATGCCGGCGGTTCCAGATTCGACGCCGAGGCTTCGGTGCCAACGGTGGTTGCCATTGGAATGGTCAGGGAGCTTGGCCCTGTCCTTTGCGGCCTGATGGTGGCCGGACGGGCGGCTTCGTCAATTGCCGCGGAAATTGCCACCATGAAGGTGACGGAACAGATCGATGCGCTGGTGACGCTGTCGACCGATCCGATCAAATTTCTGGTTGCGCCCAGGGTCGCCGCCGCGACTTTGGTTTTGCCGATCCTGGCAGGCATCGGCGACATTCTTGGCATCATGGGAGGATTTCTCGTCGGCACCACAAGACTGGGATTCAGTCCGGAGTCTTATGTCCGAACAACGCTCTTGTTTCTTGAACAGCCGGACGTGACATCCGGACTGGTGAAGGCCGCGGTCTTCGGATTGATAATTTCTCTGGCCGGATGTTACTTTGGAATGCATTCTGGCCGCGGCGCCAAAGGTGTCGGCCGCGCAACCACAAGCGCTGTGGCGTTTTCATCGGCGCTCATCATCGCTTCGAACTACCTGTTGACTGAGCTGTTCTTCCCCGCATGACTGACTTCAGCGGAATTGTTCATGCCTGATCCAATCATCGAACTGATTGATGTTGAAAAGTCGTTTGGCGGAAACACTGTGCTGAGCGGTGTCTCTTTGAGCATCATGCCCGGCGAAAGTTTCGCGTTGATCGGCGGATCGGGCGTCGGCAAATCAGTCGTGATGAAATGTATTCTTGGCCTGCTGCGCCCGGACAAGGGACGGATTGCGGTTTACGGGCGGGAGATTCACGGAAACGGCGAAGCGGTCTACAGTCGAATTGGCATGCTGTTTCAAGAAGGCGCGCTGTTTGACTCGATGCCGGTTTGGCAGAACGTCGCATTTCAGCTCCTGCGCGGCCGCCGAAAAATGCCGGCGGCGAAAGCGAAGGCCACGGCGATCGAAAAACTTGAAAGAGTCGGGCTTGCCGCTGACACCGCCGACCTGTTTCCCTCGGAACTGTCGGGCGGAATGAAAAAACGCGCCGGGCTGGCCAGAGCAATCGCCGGGGACCCCGAGATCATTTTCTTTGACGAACCGACCACAGGTCTGGATCCGATCAGGGCGTCGATGATCAACGAATTGATTCGGGGAATCGTCCTGGAAACCCACGCGACCGCGGTCACAATCACCCATGACATGGACAGTGTCCGCCGGATCGCCAATCGGACTGCCCTGCTGCACGCCGGCAAAATGGTCTGGTCAGGATCGTCGGACAGGCTCGCGACTGAAAACAATCCGTTTGTCCGGCAGTTTGTCGATGGATCGCCCGAAGGTCCGATGAAGGTTTCAATTTGACGCCTGCAGCCGATCGTCTGAAATGCCCCCCCCGCTTCGTCGCTGCAATCACAAACCATTGCCGCGGGAAACGTTTGGGGGGAACGGCCGAAGCAGAGACAGAAGCAGCCGCCGCGGGAGTGCACACGGCGATTGCCGGCGCGGAATACGGGAGGTGAATTATGAACGCACCCAAATACATATTTGAGGCTTCGGACAAACCGTCGCTGCCTTGGCATGAGGTGCCGCTCATCCGGGCGACCGATGGCAGCGTTGAAAGATATGGCTGCATGGTTGACAATGCCGACGGATGCGAAATTGAAATCGTTCGCTGGCCGCGGCCGGGCAGGCGTCCTGTCGATGAGGCCGGCTGGGTCGAAGGCGCTTTCACGGGCCAATGGCAAGGCGATGTCCTCTTCGGCGCCAATGACGCGGTGGGAGGCCATTATGTGCTTGGCTGGTCGACCGACCCTCAAGCATGCCAATGACCAGACCCGGACGGCGCCGCGCGATCAGGTGCTCCTGTGGCACATGAATTATCACCCGGACGGCGGCCAGCTGTTCTGGCCGCTGACGCGGCAGCCGTTCATTGTTCCAGTCGCCCTTCCCGGCGACAATTTCGCCCCCGGAAAAGCGGTGGCATTCTGGTGTGACGGATCGCGCGGCTTCTATATCCATCCCGGAATCTGGCACGAGTGAGTGTTTCCGGTTGCCGACAAACAGAGTTTTCTCGACCGGCAGGGACGGGTGCATGCCCGTGTGAGCGCGGACATTGGTCAGGAGTTTGGCGTTTAACTCTCCTGTCCGCTGCGTCCCGACAAAATCAAGGAGCCCTGAGCGTCACGCAAAATCTGCCTCGCCGGGACCGGCGGTCAGCGGTTTTCTTTGTCAGGCATCTGCGCGAAGCGACTCGACAGACAGTCCGATGCCACAGCTGAATTCACCGGTGACGCGAAAGGCAAACTTGACTTAGACAGCGGACTCAAGGTTTGTGACAGGCATGGCAGAATTCAACCTGATTGACTTGGCAGCGGCGGTGACCGTCATTCTGTCGGCCTATTTCGCCTACCTGAGGGGCGCGGTCAGGGAAATCACCTCAATCGCGGTTTGGGTGGTTGCCGCTCTCGCCGCCTATTTTCTCGCTCCGCAGGCAATCCCCATTGTGGAGATGCTGCCGGTGCTCGGTGAATTTTTCGCAGAAAGCTGCGAGATTGCAGTGATTGTCGGCTTCACACTTGTGTTCGCTATCGCTCTCATCATCTGCTCGGTTCTGGCCACGGTATTGGTCCACGTTGCGGCGCGGCCCGTTCTGGGCATCGTCAACCGAGGATTAGGCCTGGTGTTCGGCGTGTTTCGCGGCATCCTGATCATTGCCGTGCTGCTGATCCTCTACGACGCGGTTTTGTCAAATGATCAGGCCATCGCAATGGTCTCCGAATCGAACACTGCGATGATATTCCACGATCTTCAGATGAGCATCCAGCAGCAGATCCCGTCAAATGCCGCCAGCAAACTGTCTGTGATCTACAACAACGTAACCGCAGTCTGTTCCGTGCAGCAGCCCGGTCTGCCGGAACTGCCTGCGCTGCCCGATGCACCTGAACTGCCGTCGGCGCCCGATGTCTCTGAAACGCAGACAGCGCCAGAGGCCTGACGGCGGGCCGTATCGCAGCCCCCTCACCTGCGTGGATTTGGTTTTGCACTGATGAATCCTTGCAAGCGGCTGTGAATGGGAATGGCAGAGACAATCGCGCTTGTGACCGGGGCTTCGCGCGGACTCGGGGCCGCGGTTGCGGAACATCTCGGCAAACCGGGGACACACATCATTTCCCTTGCCCGGACCGTCGGCGCATTGGAAGAGCTGGATGACAGGATTGCCGCCAATGGCGGCAGCGCCAGCCTGGCGGTGGTGGACATTGCCAAGGCGGAGCCGCTGCGGGAGCTCTGTGCCGCAATATTCGAGCGATGGGGCCGGATCGATCTTCTGATCCATGGCGCAATTCACGCGCCGCCACTGTCTCCCACCGCACAGAGTGATCGGTCGGACCTGAAACAAGCCTTGCGGACAAATGTCCTGGCGACCTCTGAATTGATTGTCTGCTGCGAACCTCTGCTGAAACAGTCGCGCGGTGCAATTGCGGTGTTTTTCGACGATCCCCGCGCCGGTGAGAGGTTTTTTTCCGGATACGGGAGTTCCAAGGCCGCTCAACTGGCCTTGGCGCGGAGCTGGCAGGCCGAAACCCGCAACACCGGCCCCAGTGTCCGCATATTTCGGCCGAATCCGATGCGGACATCGGTGCGGCGAAAATTCTATCCGGGCGAAAGCGGGGCCGGGCTCGCCGACCCTTCAGCGGAAGCGAAACGCCTGATTTCGGAACTCCAGGCTGAATTCCCTGACCGCACATTGTGATGCCGCGACCTGCGCGGCGGTCAGACGAATGGGTTTTTGTGCGCCTGGGACCGCAGTTGTATTCGGATTGGCGTGCCGTCCAGCCCAAAATTCCGGCGCAGCCCATTCTTCAGATAGCGCAAATAACCGTCGGGCAGCTTGCGCGGATGAGAACACATGATCACGAAGCTTGGCGGCCGCGCCTTTATCTGGGTGATGTATCGCAGGCGAATGCGTCTTCCCTGGGGCGCAGGCGGCGGATGAACCGCGGTCATGGCGTCCAGCCAACGATTGAGCTGGCCAGTCGCAACCCGCGTGTTCCAGGTCTTCCAAGCCGCCTCGACTTCAGACTTCAGGCGCTCGAGCCCGCGCCCGGTCAGGGCCGAAACCGGCACCAGACCGGCGCCGCGGATGTTGGGGAGCTTTTCTTCCAGGGTCAGGCTGAGTTCCGCCAGGATGCGCTTTTTATCTTTGATTTTGTCCCACTTGTTTGCCGCGACCACGATCGACCGTCCTTCCCGCTCGGCCAGGTCGGCGATTCGCAGATCCTGGGATTCGAATGGGATTTCGGCATCGATCACCAACAGGACAACCTCAGCAAACCGCACCGCGCGCAGACCGTCCGAAACTGAAAGCCGTTCGAGTTTGTCGGTGACTTTCGCTTTCTTCCGTATGCCTGCAGTATCGTGGATGCGCACGCGCAGCCCGCGCCAGTCAGTGCTGACAGAGATGGCATCCCTTGTCACTCCAGGTGTCGGTCCGGTCAAAAGACGGTCGCATCCGACGATTCTATTGATCAAGGACGATTTGCCGCAATTGGGGCGGCCTATGACCGCGATTCGCATCGGTCCTTCCAAGGCCCCGGACTCATCGTCAGTTGCCGCCGCATCGCTGCCGCAGCCGCCAGCATTGAACAGTCCCGATGCCGCAGCGTCGATCGCAGCCAGCAGCTGCCCCAAACCCTCGCCATGTTCCGCAGAGATCCGCAGCGCATCCCCCAATCCGAGTTCAAACGCGTCTTGAAAAACCGTTTCGTCGACACCGCCTTCGCATTTGTTGGCCGCCAACAGGACCGGCTTGGACAGGCGCCGCAGAAATTCCGCGGTTTCACGATCGGGCGGAAGCAGACCTGCGCGGGCATCAATCAACAGCAGGCAGATGTCGGCGGTGCGCACCGCCTGCTCGGTCATCCTCCGCAGTGAGGCGCTCAATTCTTCACCGCTTGGCTGTTCCACGCCGGCAGTGTCCAAAAGCGTGAATTCGATTCCGCCGATTTGCGCCCGACCTTCCCGGTAGTCTCTGGTGACACCCGGCCTGTCGTTGACGAGCGCCAGGCGCCGGCCGACCAGTCGATTGAAAAGTGTGGACTTGCCGACATTTGGCCTGCCGACAATTGCAAGCGTAAAACCCATTTCTGTCAAATCTTCGTCTGCCCCGCCGACAATTGCGGTCAAATCATTGGTAAGCAGTCAATTGACCCTGAGCATTGATCAGATACATTCTTCCGCTGGCAACAATCGGGCTTGAGGCCGCGCCGCCGCTGATGCTAGCCGACCCGGCGAGCTTCCCCGACACAGGATCGAAGAATCTGATAAACCCGTCTCCCGATGCCACGATCAACCGCTGGCCAGCCAAAATCGGTCCAAAATTGGCGTAAACCGCTTTTATTCGCCCAAGAAACGATGCCGGTTTGTCACCCGGCAGCGGCGACGACCATATTCTATTGCCCGAAGACGCATCCAGCCGCACAAGTTCCGCCGCGTCGGAAACCACAAACACGGAATCTCCTTCGGGCCAGACCGGATTGCTCGAACCCTCCGTCGCCGTCCACCGCGTGAGGCCAGTGCTGACATCGATGGATGCCATTTTGCCTGCTTGATTCGCAACATACAGCGCATCGCCGTCAATCACCGGCGCCCCTGAAATCGAACGCAGCGCCGAACGCGCCGCAGCGCCCCGCGCTCCCCCGACAGTTACCGCCCACACAATCTGGCCGGACTTGAAATTCGCCGCCTGCACTTCGCCCGACGGGTAAGGAAGAATCACCACGTCGCCGGTCACCGCCGGCGTCCCGCCGGTGGCGGTGCTTGTGGTCGCGATGGTGCTTTGCCAATTCCATCGCAAACGGCCGTTTCCCGTGTCGACCGCCCACGCCTGATTGTCCAGAGTGACAAGGAACACCAACCCGTCGCTGACCGCAGGCGGGAAACTTGCCGGCGCTTCGAATTCCTGAATCCAGATGATCTCCCCGGTGGATGCCCGCATCGCATAGAGGTGTCCAAATCCGGTGGTGGCGTAGATCACGCCGCTTTCATAGGCAAGCCCGCCGCCGGAGGCATCCTCCGGACGCTCGTAGGAAGGCACCAGACTGGTCGACCAGGCATTTCTCCCGTTTGCCGACACAGCTGTGACCTGAGACTGCGAGTCCATTGCGAAAACATGGCCCGCGGCAAAGATCGGCGAGCCGGTGATGCGATGCTGCCGGCTGTTCCCTTCACCGATTGACGCAGACCACACCAAGCTCGGTCGCCTGGCCAGCGCCGGATGCTGGATTTTGTGTGCCGCACTGCCGTTCAGCTGCGGCCAAATCTGATGGCTGCGCATTTCAGCAAGCTGAATTGAGCGAGGACTATTGTTTTGTTTCAATAAGTTGGCATACTCAACGGTGTTCGCGTCTTCGTCGGAAATCATTCCCACCGTTTGTTCCAGGGGAACCCGAATATCAATCCGTTCGCCTTTAATAGTCCTTTCCGGTTCGCTGCAGGCCGCGACAATCAGCAATGCTGTCAGCGCCAAAGCTGTGCGTCGTGAATCAAACATGTTGGGCCACTGCCTTGCGGGCCTGCCGGATCGGCTCTTCCGGGTCAGGGTTCCTCAACATCAGGCGGAGCAAGTCAGTTGGACTCTAGTGTCGCGATCAACTGCGCGGCGCGAGTCCGCAGACCTTGGGGCACACCGGTTTCTTCCTCTATTTCCCTGAGCACAGTGAGCGCCTCTTCGAATTGGCCGAGTCTGATCAGCGCATGAGCCTTTGCTTCAGCCGCCAACAGTCTGAATGGCGCCCCCGCCGTTTCCAGCGGGGCCAGCCGTTGGATCAGATCGTGTGGCGAAGTGCCGTCGGCGCGGATCCAGATGGCTTTGAGTTCGGCCAGGTCGCGATAGACTTTTGAAATCTCGCTGTCTGCCGCCACCGCCTCCAGCGCCGCTGCGGCGCCGCCGGGATCTCCGGCCTCTAACAAAGTCTGAGCATTGGCGAATCCGACGAGCGCCCGTTGGTCGCCCTCCGCTGCCAGCGCATTCAGAGCGGCGCCAACCGAAGCCGGGTCGCCGGCCGCTTCGGCCGCCAAAATTCCGTCGCCCAAAGCTTCGGCGGCCTCCTGGCGATGCGCATTTGCCCACTCGCGGTATCCGGCAGCGCCGACAATGACGAGAATGACCAGGGCGCCAATCCACCCGTAGCGGCGAAACAGAGCGAACAGGCGGTCTCTGCGAACCTCTTCGGTGACTTCCTCAATGAATGAATCTGTGTTGGCCAAACCCGCCTCCAAATTTTCGCCGGTTTTAGCTTATGAACGCCAGCTTTGCCAAGCAGCATTGCGCAGCCCGCCGGCCTTTCGCCCGCGGGCGATCTGGCTCCCGGATTTCTTATCGGGAGCGAGCACCTGCCGGGCATTGGGCGCTCATCTCTCCGCACCGTCCAACCCCCCGACCCGCAATTCAAAGGATTTCAGCGTGCGGCACTCGTGTGGAGAGACGCGTGTTGCCGCCGCATAGCCCGGCGCATGGCCCGCTGGAAGTGCGGATTTGCCAAGCGCCGGCAGGCGCCCTATTTCGCTCGGAGCTGTCCAAGCGGCAATGGCCGCCGGGCCCAGAATCATTCTGCGCCGCGCCTAGCGAGGAATCCACGCGGCGATCGGTCTTAAATTCGGTTGCGGGAATTCCTTTGATGGGTTTAGCCGGCATTGGTCAAGTGGCGTCTGTTCCGACATACCGACCCGTTCGAATGAAGTCTTGAACATGTCCAGGAAGGCGCGTCTGGGCGTTGTTGGCGCAGGCACGGCGGGCAAACGGCACATCAGCGCGATTGCCGAATGCCGAAACGCCACGCTGGCCGGGATTGCCGACACAAACACAGATGTTCTGGCACGCCTTGAACGGCCAGAGATCAGGTGCGCGGCTTCGCTCAACGATCTTTTGGCATCCACGCGCTTGGATGGGGTTGTCGTTGCGACGCCCACCGACCTGCATGTGGAACCCGTCCTGCAGTCTCTCGCGGCAGGCAAGAGCGTGCTGGTGGAAAAGCCGGTTGCGGTTTCCGTCAGCGATTCCCGGCAAATTGCCGATGCCGCACGCGCAGCCGGCAAACCGGTTCTTGTTGGACACCAAAGGCGCTTTCACAGGCAGGTCATTGAAGCCAGCCGAATACTGCGGTCCGGTGAACTGGGCAGGCTCGTCATGCTTTCTGGCCAATGGGGTGTGAAAAAACACGACAGCTACTACGCGCTGCCCTGGCGTCGGCGCCGGGAAGCCGGGCCGGTCATGATCAATCTGACACACGAGATTGATATGCTGCGCTTCCTTTGCGGCGAAATTGACGAAGTCTTCGCCTATTCCGATCACACGGTGGAAAACATGGAAAAGGAAGATGCGGCAGCCATCGCCTTGCGGTTTCGCTCCGGCGTTCTGGGAGCATTCGCCGCATCGGACCGCGTCATCTCTCCCTGGGCCTGGGAGTTTTCAACCGGCGAGAATCTGATTTGCCCTGCTTCCGGGCAGAATTACCTCCAGTTTTTTGGCACTGACGCATCTTTGGAATTTCCAAATCTCGTCGTTTGGCGGCAGGACGGGATCAATGGCGATTGGACAAAGCCAATCCGCCCCAAGCCAAAACCGATCGCCTATGACAATCCTTTCGTTCGGCAAATCGAACATTTCGCCGAGGTCTCGCTGGGACAGGCAAGCCCACAACTGACCGTTGCCGATGCGACACGCACGGTTGAAGTGGCTCTTGCGGTTTTGCAAGCGTCAGACAGCGGGATCACGCAGCGTCTGGGTTGAAGAAATCGGCTGGGCAGCCCATTGCCAGCCGGGATCCGACCCCTGAACGGCAGACGACAGCGGCTTGGCGAAACGCATGCCACCGGCTTGAGAGGCGATCTGGCCAGCCAGCCCGCCATGGCGACAGGCTCTTTTTCCGGCCGTTCCTGTTTGGACTGCATGTCGTTGAAAGAACGACATTTCCTCTCGAAACATCTTGCCAACAGCCAACGGCTGATGACGGGGCGGACGCATCCTGGCCGTCGACGGGCGCGCCATACCGTTGAATCCTTGTTTCAGCCCCTTGTGAAGCATATATGTTGCCGTACCGACAATTGCGCCACGAAATACCAGATATCCCGATATGCGCATCGCATCGATATTGACGGCGGTCTTCGCTGCGGTCGCTTTGTACGCTCTGGTGATTGAACGTGAAGCGGTCTTGGCGTTCGCCCGCAGCGCGTTTGGCTCGGAAAACACAGATGACGCCGTTTCGCAGCAACGGCGTGGAACCGGCGCTTCGGCGGAAATCGCATCGGTTGAGGCGGATGAGGCGGATTCTGCTTTCGTGGACGACGACAAGTCGGTCAGGGTCACTGCGATCAGATCGCTGGCGACACCGGTCGAATCGGGCGTGACCGTGCGCGGTCAAACCGAAGCCATGCGGTATGTGGATGTCCGCTCGCAGGTTTCGGGGATTGTGACCTCCGATCCCTTGCGGAATGGCTCATTTGTGTCTCAAGGGCAGACGATTTGTCAGATTGACCCTGGGGCCAGCACTGCCAACCTCATGGAAGCCGAAGCGCGGCTGCAGGAAGCGCGTTTGAACGCCCGCACCGCATTAAGCCTCGCCGAAGGCGGCTTTGCGACAGAAGCAAGGAAGAATTCCGCCGTCGCCGCGCTTGAGTCTGCGGAAGCCGCATTCGAGCGCGTCCAACTGGCAATTCAAGCGCTGAAAATGACTGCACCGTTTGACGGGCTGCTGGGTTCGGACACCGCCGAACTGGGTTCGCTGCTGCAGCCGGGTTCCCTCTGCGCGCGCATTATCCAATTTGACCCCATTAAGGTCGTGGCCTACATTTCGGAGCTTGAAGTCGAACGCATCGAAATCGGTTATCCGGCAACCGTGCGGTTTTTGTCCGGCAGGACGGCGACCGGCACAGTCAGCTATATTTCGCGCTCCGCCGACTCAAAAACACGGACATTTCGGCTGGAACTCACAATTCCTAATTCTGAGCTGTTGATCAGAGACGGTTCGGCGGCGGAGGTGACCGTTGTCACCGAGAGAGCACTTGCCCACTTTATTCCGCAATCGGCGCTGACGCTGAACGATGCCGGCGTGCTCGGCGTCAGAACAGTGGTCACCGACGTCGCGCGATTTGTCCCTGTCAGGTTCATCCGTGACGCGACCACCGGCGTTTGGGTCGGCGGTCTCCCGGAACAATCGGATATCATAGTTGTCGGCCACGAATATGTGATCGACGGCACACCTGTCGCCGCCACATATCGGGAAGCTGCGCTTTGACCCGCATCGTTGACTGGTCAGTCCACCACGCCCGCATGGTCCTGGCTTGCGTTTGCCTGGCGATTGCCGCGGGTGTCACAGCCTACTTCACACTGCCGAAGGAAGGGTCGCCGGATATCGAGATTCCGGCGTTTTTTGTCTCCGTCTTTTATCCAGGAATATCGGCTGAAGACAGCGAGAGGCTTTTGGTCGAACCGCTTGAAGCCAGGCTGTCACAGGTCAAGGATTTAAAGGAAATTTACGCGACCGCCGCCGACGGTTACGCGGGCGTATCGCTGCATTTCGAATTTGGCATCGATAAGCCGGCGACCCTTGCCGACATCCGCGACCGGCTGGACCGCGCCCAAAGTGAGTTTCCTGACGGCACCAACAAGGCGACGGTAACCGAATTCAGCATCGCCGAATTTCCAATAATTGTGGTCGTTTTGTCCGGAGCCATCGCTGAGCGCATGCTCATGCAGGTTGGCGAGGAAATCAGAGACAGGCTGGAATCGCTGCCGGGCATTTTGGAGGTCAACTTCTCCGGAATGCGCAAGGAAATGGTTGAGGTCATCATCGATCCGCTGCAGCTTGAAGCTTACAACGTGTCAGCCGATGAACTGATCACCGTCATTAACCGCAACAATCAGCTCGTTGCGGCCGGACAGGTTGAAACCGAACAAGGCGCGTTTTCGCTGCGCATTCCTTCTTCCTTCGACGATCCGTGGGACGTGCAGACCATCCCGATCAAGGTCAATGGAGACCGGGTGGTCACGGTTGGCGACGTCTCGGAAGTGAGGATGACTTTCGAGGACCGGTCGGGTTTCTCGCGCCACAACACCGAACCGACAATCGCCATGCAGGTTGTTAAGCGCAAGGGCACCAACATCATCGATTCGGCTGAAAATGTGCGGGCAACCGTGGAAGCCGTCCGCGCATCGTGGCCCGAACAGCTTCAGAAAACGGTCAAAGTCGAATTTGCCCAAGATCAGAGCCGCTACGTCGATGACATGGTGACACAACTGGAAAGCTCTGTCCTGACGGCCGTCGCGCTGGTGATGATAGTCGTCATAGCGACACTTGGCACGCGCTCGGCGCTGCTTGTCGGTTTTGCGATTCCGACATCGTTTTTGCTGTGTTTTGCTTTGCTGGCGGTGATGTCAATTTCCGTTTCAAACATAGTCATGTTCGGTCTGATCCTTGCCGTGGGCATGCTCGTCGACAGTGCGATTGTCATCGTGGAACTTGCCGACCGACGGGTGAAGGAAGGCCTCCGCCCGACGGCGGCATTCGCATCCGCCGCAAAACGAATGTTCTGGCCAATAATTTCCTCAACCGCGACGACACTTTGCGCCTTTCTTCCCATGCTGTTCTGGCCGGGAATGGCCGGCCAGTTCATGGGCACCTTGCCGATGACAATAATTTTCGTGCTGTCCGCATCGCTCTTGGTCGCATTGATATTTCTTCCGGTGGTGGGCGGCGTAAGCGGTCAGTTGAGCCTGCAGTTTGCAAAAGCGTCTGCCAGGTTTTCGAAGGCCCCCATCCTGGTCAAGCTGATCGCGCTGGCTTTGGTCATCGGTCTCATGATGGGGTCAGCCCTGCTGATCCTGAACCCGGGCGCGCTGCCTGCCCTCCGGCCGGCATCTGGTTCGATCGCGGCTTCGGTCCCCGGGGCGCTTTTGTTTGCGGTGTCCTCATGCCTTCTCTCGATTGTCTTTGGATCGATCAGGACTTCGAAACGTCAGCCCAGAATCACGGGGACACGGAAACGGACTCCCTATGGCTGGATAATGCAGTTGCTGGTCGGGAATCCGGTCATGCCTGTTGTCTGCGTTTTGGTCGCATTCGCAGCAGTGGCAATGACAATCCGGTACTACGGCGAAAACAACTATGGCGTCGAATTCTTTGTGGACGCAGAGCCGGACCGGGTGCAGGTCTTTGTTCGCGCCCGAGGCAATTTGAGCCTTCACGAAAAAGACCTTTTGGTTCGCGAAGTCGAAAACGCCGTGGTCGGGATCGAAGGGATTTTTTCGGTCTTTTCCTTCACCGGTTCGGAATCTTTGAACCGAGGATTTGGCGGCGCAAGACCATCGGACACGATCGGCACTCTTCAGATTGAGTTTGACCGGTGGGAGGAAAGACAGAAGGTCGGCGGCATCGTGGCGGATACGCGGCAAATCATCGAGTTGATGGAGACAAGACTGTCTGATCTGCCGGGAATTCATGCCGACATTCAGGTTGAGCAGAACGGGCCTTCGCAGGGCAAGCCGCTGCAGCTCAGACTCACGAGTCACCATTGGGAAGAATTGGTTGGCGCTGTGGGCATAGTCCGCAACAAAATGGATTCGATGAAAGGGATTTCTTTCGTTGAAGACACCCGGCCGCTCCCGGGGATCGACTGGCGGATTGACGTCGATGTGGAGGAGGCAGGCCGTTTTGGGACTGATATTTCGACAATTGGAGCAATGATCCAGATGGTCACGCGCGGCATATTGCTTGGAACAATGCGTGTTGATTCATCGGACGAGGAAATCGATATTCGGGTTCGTTTCCCAGAGAGCGACCGGCATCTTTCCACTCTGGACGAGCTGCGCCTGCGGTCGCCCAACGGGCTGGTTCCGATCTCGAATTTTGTGTCCCGCACACCTGTCGCGAAGATCGGTCAGATCTCTCGATTCGACCAGTCCCGCTATATCGACATCCGGGCTGATGTCGATGCCGGTTTAACCAATGAAGAAGGAAAACCGATCACGCCGACTGAACGAATCGGGAAGATCTCACAATGGCTCGAAACCGAAGCCGGATTGCCCGAAAACGTGCGTTGGTCGTGGACCGGCGACCAGGACGCACAGGCGGAAAGCCAGAAATTCCTGATGCAGGCGTTTATCGGAGCGCTTGGCTTGATGTTCGCCGTGCTGCTGGCTCAGTTTAACAGTTTTTACAGCGCTGTGCTGGTTTTGGTCGCTGTTGTGTTGTCAACGGCCGGTGTCCTGGGGGGCCTTTTGTTCCTTCAAGAGCCGTTCTCGATCATCATGACCGGGGTGGGTATCATCGCTTTGGCGGGAATCGTGGTCAACAATAACATTGTGTTGATCGACACCTACCAGGAATACGCGCGAATAATGCCAAGGCTGGAAGCTCTCGTGCGCACGACAGAGGTCCGGATCCGCCCGGTGGTCCTGACCTCAGTCACCACGATTGCCGGACTGCTGCCAATGATGCTTGGTTTTGCAATCGATGTGGTCCAGGGCGGCTACATTGTGGACACGCCGTCTTCGCTGTGGTGGAAACAGCTGGCCTCGGCCGTTGTATTCGGGCTCAGCACGGCTACGGTCCTGACGCTTGTGGTCACACCCTCACTCTTGGCAATCCCGATTTGGGCCAAGAAGGGGTCGTACCGGTTTGCCCGCCTTGCGGCGGCGACTGCAGCAGGAAAGAACAGCAGGTATTCGCGTGACCTGCGCTTGGCAAGGGCGTTGAAGCAAATCCGCAGCCCTACGATCGCATGGGATACCGACGGTTGGCACACGGACAATTTAGAAGACTTGCCCTTTGATGCCGACGACACATGGGCGGAAGAATTACCGGATTCGGTTGCCGACGTCGTTTCGATAGAATCTGTCCGAGAACCCGAAGATGCATCGCCCGATGACAGCGCACAGAGAGAACGCACCGAAGACACGGACAGGGAAGAACCTGACGAAGAGATCAGGGCCGCCGAATAGCAGCCGCTTCCAATTCGATTGCGGCAATTTCACAAACCTGAAAGGCGCTTCGGCACGAGCCTTGCCCGTAGCTGGCGACAATTGCCGCCCGGCGAAGCAGCACCCGTCAATTCCTCAAACCGGATCGCTGGTTTGCAAACACAACGCCACTCAATCCGCCCCACTCTGTCGGGGTAAGCGATCAGGCGGATTTCAGCCCATCCATCCGCGGATCAAGGATTTCCTCCGTCAATTTTATCATTTGTCGCTGCCGGGAATATACATGCGATCGTATTCGGGATCGTAGAGCAGATCTTCAGACAGGGGGAACTTGAAAATCTGGCCTGGAAAGATCAGATCCGGGTCGTCGATCTGGTCCTTATTCAGGTCATAAATATTGACGTAGAGCCGACCGAGGCCGTAGCGTTTGCGGGAGATGCCCCACAGAGTGTAACCGCGCTGCACTGTTATTAGCTGTGTCGCAGGCGTCGTGTCGACACCAAGCTCAGCGCCGGCCGACCGCTTTGAAGCTTCAAACATTTCCCGGACAAAATCCTCGCCTTCTTTCTGCAAAGGCATTTCCACGCTGCTGACAACCTGTCCGTTATCGCCGACTTCCTCGACCCGCAGCCGGTACCGTCCCGGCAAGATCTCCGCGAGATTGGCTGACCAAGACGTATCATCTCCGATTTCCACATCTTTCGTGAATTCACCGTCGACAAAAATGCGGATTCTTCCGCCGGCATTTTTCGCGCTCCCGGACAGCATGGCCTCACCGGTTTCGTCATACGAGACCGTTTCCACAAGTGTCTGATCGTCAATAACCGGGAGTGCCGGCTGCATGAACTTGATACCGTGCTCGGAAACAAGGAGCACCGCCGGCGGAAGCGGCTGGTGTGTTGCAGCGGTGACAGCAGGTTCAGCGCCCTGCCGCTGTCCGTCGATTTCGATCTCGGCAGATCCGATCGGCTGCGGGTCCTGCAGCAGCACGACCACGACCTGTTCTGACGCAATTGTCTGCCCCGGCGAGATTTCCATTTCCAATGCAATTTCAATCGGTGACTCTGTGGGATCAACGGTGAACAACATCACAAATTGACCGCGCCGGTCCGCGGTCACATCCTCGGCCACAGTCCCGTCAACAACTGCCCTGACTATTGATCTCGGCGCCGCCCTGCCGGCCAATGTCGTAAAACCATCCTGTTCGACCCGAACGACATCAAACACCGGCGGTTCGACCTTGGTCTCGATTTTCGGAGCCTGTTTCGCAGCTACCTCAGGCTGCCCAACGGCATCTTCACCTGTCACAAGCATGGCAACTCTTTCGCCGGTTTTTTCGCCGGCGATGTCTTCCGTCGCACCCTGTTCACCCGCCTCAGCAGTCACCCCTGCGGCAGCAGTTTCTTCACTTTCAGGTTTAGGCGACGCGCTCCCGCTTGCTTCGGTTCCTGCGCCGGCATCCGATTGCAGGATGTCTTCACTTGCGCCCAAATCGCCATCTGCGGCGCCGGCTGCTTCCCCTGCAGAGACTGAAGTCTGAGAAGTTTCGGAATCGTCTTTAACAGACGTGTCAAGCGCCTGGTCTGCCGCAACCGTCGCAGCTGTCTGCTGAGACGGCGAAGTTTCCTGCCGGGACTCAACACCGGACGGTGTTTCCGCCGAATCGCTTGCCACGGTCTCCAGCTCAGCTTCAGAAGTCGCAGGTTCTTTGGACACATCTGCCTCAACAGCAGCCGAATCAGTGTCATCCAGAGTTTCCTGCGGCACCGTTTCAGGTGAAGGCGCTTCGGTCTCCGGGGCAGTGGGCTGCTCGGACGTCACATCCGTCACTGTGACCTCGGCATCGGATTGTTCAGCCATTCCGGCAGCTGGCGTTGGCGCCGGAGCCGCCTGATCGGACTCTGCCGACGGTTCTGCAATTTCCGCTCCAGTTTCAATAGGCGCCGGAACCGATTCAGGCACCGCGCCGGGTTGCTCAGCGGCAGTTTCAGGTGCCGGTTCACCCTCGGCCGCGGACGGCGATTCCCGGGTCAGGTCAATTGCCGACTCCTTTGCCTCGTCTCCGTCGTCTGTCGCGGTAGGCAACTCAGTTTCCATATCCGTTTCAACAACCTCACATAGAGTATCCGCACCGAGTTCTGCGTCCGATTGCACAGTGTCCGTGACGGGACAGTCTTGTCTGGAGATCAGTGGTTGATCGACCGCTGCTTCGGAAGGCTGCGCTTCAGACACGTCAGCAGTCTCGGGCATATCCACTGTGATTTCGCCAGCCGCTGCCTCGGCACCGGCGCTTTCCGTTTCGCTTTCAGAAGCCGCGGAGGTGTCATCGGCCAGCTCTGCCGTCTCGACCGCCCCTTCATCCACTTCGGCGGCAGACGGGGTTTCGGCGACCTCTCCGGCGGGCTCTTCGGTGGCGTCACCGGCATCGGGTGTCGGAACGGCATCCTCGACAGAGATTGCCTCGGCATCTGGGTCAGCTGCTTCGCCCGCAGTGGCCCCGGCGTCGTCTTCAGCCTGGTCCGTCGGCTCGGCGGCTTCGACATCCTCTTCGGCGGCCGGCAGAGTTTCCGCGTCTTCGGCGACGGCTGGCTCCTCCGACGCGTCAACGGGATCGGGCGTCGGCGCTACTTCGTCAGCGGCCGTTGCCTCGGCATCTGGTTCAGCTGCTTCGCTCGCTTCAATCGCGTGGTCGTCTTCAGCCATCTCTGCCGGTTCTACCGCCCCGGCATTCTCTTCGGCGGCAGACGGGGTTTCGGCGACCTCGTCGGCGGGCTCTTCGGTGGCGTCAACAGGATCGGGCGTCGGAACGGCATCCTCGACAGTGGTTGCTTCGGCACCTGGGTCAGCAGCTTCGCCCGTTGTGGCCGCGGCGTCGTCTTCAGCCTGGTCCGTCGGCTCGGCGGTTTCGACATCCTCTTCGGCAGCCGGCGGAGCTTCCTCGTCGGCGGCGGCGGCTGGCTCCTCCGACGCGCCAACGGGATCGGGCGTCGGCGCAACTTCGTCAGTGGCCGTCTCCACGGCATCTGGTTCAGCTGCTTGGCTTGCTGTGGCCGCGGCGTCGTCTTCAGCCATCTCTGCCGGCTCGGCGGCTTCGACATCTTCTTCGGCGGCAGACGGTGTTTCAGCGACTTCGTCGGCGGGTTGTTCGGTGGCGTCACCGGCATCGGGTGTTGGAACGGCATCCTCGACAGCCGCTTCCTCGGCACCGGCGCTTTCTGCTTCGCTCGCTGTGGCCTCGCCGTCGTCTTCAGCCTGGTCCGTCGGCTCGGTGGCTTCGACATCCTCTTCGGCGGCAGACGGTGTTTCGGCGTATTCGTCGGCGGGTTGTTCGGTCGTGTCACCGGTATCGGGTGTCGGAACGGTATCCTCAACAGCCATTTCCTCGGGACCGGCGCTTTCCGCTTCGCTCGTTGTGGCCGCGGCGTCGTCTTCAGCCATCTCTGCCGGCTCGGCGGCTTCGACATCCTCTTCGGCGGCAGACGGTGTTTCAGCGACTTCGTCGGCGGGTTGTTCGGTGGCGTCACCGGCATCGGGCGTCGGCGCAACTTCGTCAGCGGCCGTTGCCTCGGCATCTGCTTCAGCTGCTTGGCTTGCTGTGGCCGCGGCGTCGTCTTCAGCCATCTCTGCCGGCTCGGCGGCTTCGACATCCTCTTCGGCGGCAGACGGTGTTTCAGCGACTTCGTCGGCGGGTTGTTCGGTGGCGTCACCGGCATCGGGCGTCGGCGCAACTTCGTCAGCGGCCGTTTCCTCGGCATCAGGGCCAGCTGCTTCGCTCGCTGCGGCCCCGGCGTCGTCTTCAGCCATCTCTGCCGGCTCGGCGGCTTCGACATCTTCTTCGGCGGCAGACGGTGTTTCAGCGACTTCGTCGGCGGGTTGTTCGGTGGCGTCACCGGCATCGGGCGTCGGCGCAACTTCGTCAGCGGCCGTTTCCTCGGCATCAGGGCCAGCTGCTTCGCTCGCTGCGGCCCCGGCGTCGTCTTCAGCCTGGGCCGTTGGCTCGGCGGCTGCTACAGCCTCTTCGGCGGCAGGCGTGGTTTCGGCGTATTCGTCGGCGGGTTGTTCGGTCGTGTCACCGGCATCCTCGGCAGAGGTTGCCTCGGAATCTGGGTCAGCTGCTTCGCCCGCTGTTGCCGCGGTAACTTCGCCATCCCCTGTTGCGATTGGCAACAAAGCATCAGCATCTGAATCAACGACCTCGCAGCGACTGTCTGCATCGACTTCTTCGCCCGGTTGCTCAGTGACCGGACAGTCTTGTTCGGTGACTACCGTCTGAACGGCATCTTCTTCGGAAACCTGCTCGCCGGCGAAATCGGAAATTGCTGGCTCTGCCCCGGCATCCTCTTCGGCGGCAAACGGGGTTTCGGCGACCTCGTCGGCGGACTCTTCGGTGGCGTCACCGGTATCGGGTGTCGGAACGGTATCCTCAACAGCCATTTCCTCGGGACCGGCGCTTTCCGCTTCGCTCGTTGTGGCCGCAGCGTCTTCTTCAGCCTCGTCCGTCGGCTCGGCGGCTTCGACATCCTCTTCGGCAGCTGGCGGAGTTTCCGCTTCATCGGCGGCGGCTGGCTCCTCCGACGCGCCAACGGGATCGGGCGTCGGCGCAACTTCGTCAGTGGCCGTCTCCACGGCATCTGCTTCAGCTGCTTGGCTTGCTGTGGCCGCGGCGTCGTCTTCAGCCATCTCTGCCGGCTCGGCGGCTTCGACATCCTCTTCGGCGGCAGACGGTGTTTCGGCGACAGCTGGCTCTTCCGACGCCTCAACGGGATCGCGTGTCGGCGCAACTTCGTCAGCGGCCTTTTCGTCGGCACCGGCGCTTTCCGATTCGCTCGCTGTGGCCGCGGTGTCGTCTTCAGCCTGGGCCGTTGGCTCGGCGGCTGCTACATCCACTTCGGCGGCAGGCGTGGTTTCGGCGTATTCGTCGGCGGGTTGTTCGGTCGTGTCACCGGCATCCTCGGCAGAGGTTGCCTCGGAATCTGGGTCAGCTGCTTCGCCCGCTGTTGCCGCGGTAACTTCGCCATCCCCTGTTGCGATTGGCAACAAAGCATCAGCATCTGAATCAACGACCTCGCAGCGACTGTCTGCATCGACTTCTTCGCCCGGTTGCTCAGTGACCGGACAGTCTTGTTCGGTGACTACCGTCTGAACGGCATCTTCTTCGGAAACCTGCTCGCCGGCGAAATCGGAAATTGCTGGCTCTGCCCCGGCATCCTCTTCGGCGGCAAACGGGGTTTCGGCGACCTCGTCGGCGGACTCTTCGGTGGCGTCACCGGTATCGGGTGTCGGAACGGTATCCTCAACAGCCATTTCCTCGGGACCGGCGCTTTCCGCTTCGCTCGTTGTGGCCGCAGCGTCTTCTTCAGCCTCGTCCGTCGGCTCGGCGGCTTCGACATCCTCTTCGGCAGCTGGCGGAGTTTCCGCTTCATCGGCGGCGGCTGGCTCCTCCGACGCGCCAACGGGATCGGGCGTCGGCGCAACTTCGTCAGTGGCCGTCTCCACGGCATCTGGTTCAGCTGCTTGGCTTGTTGTGGCCGCGGCGTCGTCTTCAGCCATCTCTGCCGGCTCGGCGGCTTCGACATCCTCTTCGGCGGCAGACGGTGTTTCAGCGACTTCGTCGGCGGGTTGTTCGGTGGCGTCACCGGCATCGGGCGTCGGCGCAACTTCGTCAGCGGCCGTTTCTTCGGCGACAGCTGGCTCTTCCGACGCCTCAACGGGATCGCGTGTCGGCGCAACTTCGTCAGCGGCCTTTTCGTCGGCACCGGCGCTTTCCGATTCGCTCGCTGTGGCCGCGGTGTCGTCTTCAGCCTGGGCCGTTGGCTCGGCGGCTGCTAAATCCACTTCGGCGGCAGGCGTGGTTTCGGCGTATTCGTCGGCGGGTTGTTCGGTCGTGTCACCGGCATCCTCGGCAGAGGTTGCCTCGGAATCTGGGTCAGCTGCTTCGCCCGCTGTTGCCGCGGTAACTTCGCCATCCCCTGTTGCGATTGGCAACAAAGCATCAGCATCTGAATCAACGACCTCGCAGCGACTGTCTGCATCGACTTCTTCGCCCGGTTGCTCAGTGACCGGACAGTCTTGTTCGGTGACTACCGTCTGAACGGCATCTTCTTCGGAAACCTGCTCGCCGGCGAAATCGGAAATTGCTGGCTCTGCCCCGGCATCCTCTTCGGCGGCAAACGGGGTTTCGGCGACCTCTTCGGCGGACTCTTCGGTGGCGTCACCGGTATCGGGTGTCGGAACGGTATCCTCAACAGCCATTTCCTCGGGACCGGCGCTTTCCGCTTCGCTCGTTGTGGCCGCAGCGTCGTCTTCAGCCATCTCTGCCGGCTCGGCGGCTTCGACATCCTCTTCGGCGGCAGACGGTGTTTCAGCGACTTCGTCGGCGGGTTGTTCGGTGGCGTCACCGGCATCGGGCGTCGGCGCAACTTCGTCAGCGGCCGTTTCCTCGGCATCAGGGCCAGCTGCTTCGCTCGCTGCGGCCCCGGCGTCGTCTTCAGCCTGGTCCGTCGGCTCGGCGGCTTCGACAGCCTCTTCTGGAGCCGGCGGAGCGTCCGCGTCTTCGGCGACGGCTGGCTCCTCCGACGCGTCAACGGGATCGGGCGTCGGCGCTACTTCGTCAGCGGCCGTTGCCTCGGCATCTGCTTCAGCTGCTTGGCTTGCTGTGGCTGCGGCGTCGTCTTTAGCCTGGTCGGTCGGCTCGGCGGCTTCGACAGCCTCTTCTGGAGCCGGCGGAGCTTCTGCGGCTATGTCGGCGGACTCGTCGGTTGCACTGACGGATTCAGCGGTCGCTTCGGCGTCATCGCTCACCGCCTGCGAAGTGTCTGCGGGCGCAAAAGCAATGTCTTCTGCGGGGTCACCGGAAATCGGCGCCGCGGTCTCTTCCGCTGAGGGAACTGCCGGGATGTCAACCGGTTCCTCCTGCCGGAAAAAGAAATAGGCGGCTATTCCAAGCCCCAGCAGGGAAACGAAAAACAGCGCAGTTCGAAGGGACCGGCCGGCGTTATTATTATCCGCCATCAATAGTTCCTCGCGGCTGTTCCGGCAGTGATAACATTGCAGTGGAGTCGATCATCACATATGGCGCGGTTGCCATACATTAACCCGCAATAAGTTGAAAGTGAGTCAAGTGAATCGTTCGATTCCATCAGTATGCCTGTTCTGCGGTTCACGGAACGGTGAGGGCAAACATTTCGTTGCCGCCGCGAAAGAATTGGGAACCTTGATTGCAAATGAAGGCTGGCGCCTGGTCTATGGCGCTGCGGACATTGGTTTAATGGGTGAAGCGGCCCGTGCAGCGAAGCAAGCGAACGGCTCCGTGTTTGGCGTGATGCCGCACCATCTTGCCGAACTGGAAATCGTCCGCTTTGATCTGGACTGCCTTGTTATCACAGAAACCATGCACGAACGAAAAAAAGTCATGCATATGAACTCGGACGCGATTGTCGTGCTTCCGGGCGGCTTGGGGACCCTCGACGAGTTCTTTGAAATCGTCACCTGGCGGCAGCTCGGGCTGCACAACAAACCTATAGTCCTGATCAATGTCGGCCATTACTGGGACGGCTTGACCGGGCTCGTTGAGAAGGTGGTCGAAACCGGATTTGCCGACCCGGATGTGAACGCTCTGTTCACAGTCGTCGATTCTCCGGCATCGGCGATTTCCGCACTGCGAAATTTCCTGTCCTGACGCACCAGTTCGACCGAAAAAAGGATCAAGGCAGCCCAGATCAGAGAAAACGAAACCAGCTGCACCGGACCAAACGGCTCCAAAAAGATAAGCACGGCAACCAGGAACTGCAGCGTTGGATTTACGTATTGCAGCAGTCCGACTTCGGCATAACGAAGCCGCTTCGTCGCATAGGACATCAAAATCAACGGTCCGGCCGTGACCACTCCGGAAAAGGCAAGCATAAGAGAATCCAGCAGATCCTGGCCAAACATCCCTCCGGGACGCCCGGTCACTCCAGTCCAGCCGAACTGGTGCACGCCGACAAGCCAGACAATTGCGAACGGTGCGATCAATCCGGCCTCAGCGGCCACCGAGACAACAGGGCCAGCCGCCACTCTCTTTTTGATGACGCCGTAAATCGCAAAAGTCACCGCGAGAGAAATAGCAATCCACGGCGCCGCCTTCAGCCCGACTGTCAGATACACCGCGCCCGCCGCGGCAATCGCCACAGCTGCCCATTGCATGGCCGTCAGTCTCTCACCGAACACCACCGATCCCAAAAACACTGCAATCAAGGGAAAAACGAAGTATCCAAGGCTTGCCTCGGTCGCATGACCGAGCTGGATCGCAAGAATCCACACAAACCAATTGACGGAAATCATCGCCGCCGCAACGACTGTCTGAATCTGGCTTTCCCGTGTGGCGGTCAAGATTCGGAAAATCTCGCGTCCGCGGCCCTGAACAGCCAGAATCGCTGCGAAAGTCAGAAATGACCACAGCACCCTGTGCGACCCAACTTCAAGAGCCGGCACATGCGACAGCTGTTTGTAATAGATCGCTGACAGACCCCAGATGGCGCCTGCCAGCACCATCGCGGCCACACCCTTAAAACGGTCGTTCACGGGCATAAGCCGCCGGGCTCCGCCGTCCCGGCGGAGCCGATGTTTCTGGATCGGCCGATCAGGAATTAAGCCGGCTGGCTACGTTTTCCCAATTCACGAGGCGGTCGAGAAAGTTCTCAAGATATGCCGGGCGCTTGTTTCTGAAATCTATGTAATACGAGTGCTCCCAGACATCGCAGCCAAGAAGCGCGGTTTGACCGTGGCAGAGCGGATTCACACCGTTTTCGGTTTTTGTGACTTTCAGAGACCCGCCGGGCTCCTCAACCAGCCAGCACCATCCCGACCCAAACTGCCCCACGCCGGCAGAGACAAACCGTTTCTTGAATTCGTCAACGGAGCCGAAGGAATCGTTGATTCGGGCCGCAAGCTCCGTCGGAATGGAACCTGAACCCGGACCCATCATTTCCCAAAACTGCACATGATTCCAGTGCTGCGAGGCATTGTTGAATATTCCGTTCTGGGCCACTTCGCCGGCCTGATAGGTGCCGGTGACGATGTCTTCCAGCGTCCGGGATTCCCATTCGGTGCCGGCAATCAGATTGTTGCCGTTATCGACATAAGCCTTGTGATGAAGATCGTGATGAAACTCTAGAGTTTCCGCGGACATGCCCGCAGCGGCGAGCGCATCGTGGGCATAAGGTAGATCCGGCAGACTAAAAGACATGGCTCTCTCCTTCATGTTTCCTGAAATCGGTCAGTTGATTCACCGGCAAAGCCCGGCCGTTGGGCGGCAAGCCCACGACAGCCGATTACACCGGCATCAAAAAAACCGCAACGCGCCTGCCTTCCGCCAACAGCACGTTATAGGTTCTGCAGGCGGCCGGAGTCGGCATGGCCTCGATCTCGATGCCAATGCTCCTGAGACGGTCGCGAAACCGTTCGGGTATCGGCGTCAATTCGGCCCCTGTGCCGACCACAGCAAGGTCAATCCGATCCAATTCCGCTCCTGAGAACGCGCAGTCGAACAAATCGGCCCAGCACCTGCTTCCCGATGGCAAGAGCGCAACCGGCCCCCAGATCACATCTCCGCCAATCCGAAAGAAACCGGGACCGTAGCTGTCCACCGGCTTCCGCTGCGGAAATTCGATTTCACTGACACGCATCGAAATTCGCCTGCTTCAGCCAAACAGCGGCAGTCCGCCGACCGCAGAACAGAAAATCACCGCAAAAGCCACGATTCTGTACGTTCTTTCCCGTTTTGGATCAAATACCAGAGTCCCGGCGACAATGCCGGCAAGGAAAGGCACCGCGATCACGAAGCCGAGGACAACCGGATCGCGGTACAGTATGTCCTGGACAGCGAAAACCGCCAAAATCAATACGTTGGTGATCAACAAATAGAGATAGATGTTGGCACGGGCGGCTGCTGCGGGCAGCGGACTCGCCAGATAAAGGGCAATGACCGGCGGACCCGGCATCCCGACAGCGCCGGCGAGAAAACCTCCCAAACCTCCGGCGCTAAAAATCATCGGCCGCGTCAGGATGCCATGAAACCGAAGCCCGAACGCAAGCAGAATCAACAGCACGATCGCCAGTGCCGATACCGAATATCGAAACACTTCGGGCGGCAGCACTTTGAGTATCGCCACGCCCACAGGCACGCCGACCATCGCTCCGACCGTCAATCGCACCAGGTCCGGCACGTCGCTGTCTTTCGCAACCTTTGGCGCCAGCGGCAGCGGCGCGATGATGTCCATAAGCACAAAAACCGTAATGGCCCACACCGGAGGCAAAATCGCTCCGGCTATCGGCAGAAACACCATCGCCGTGCCAAATCCGGTGAATCCGCGCACCAGACCGGCCAAAACCGAACCGACAATAATCCATGCGAAATCTTCAGGAGCCTCGAATCCCAAGGCGGCGGCAGCGGCGGCAAAGCCGTCGTACATTACGCGTCAGTGGAAAAGTTTGTCCCGGCGCTCTTTTGAGGTTTGGACCAATCGCGCTTGACGCCGAGCCGCAGAAGGATGTTCGTGGCCACAAAGACCGAAGAGTACGTTCCCACAACCACACCCCAGATCATCGCGAAAACGAATGAACGGATGACATCTCCGCCAAATACAAACAAAGCAATGAGCGCGATCAGGGTCGTCACCGACGTCATCACCGTCCGCGACAATGTTTCATTGATCGAAAGATTCAAAACATCCGTCAGTCGTTGCTTCTTGTGCTTGCGAAGGTTTTCCCGGACCCGGTCGAACAGCACCACGGTGTCGTTCAGCGAGTAACCCACGATGGTCAGGAGTGCGGCAATGATTGCAAGGTCAAACTTGATCTGCAGCGCCGAAAACACTCCCAGGGTCAGGACAACGTCATGAATGAGCGCCGCCACAGCTCCCACCGAGAACTGCCATTCAAACCGGACCCAGATATAGAAGAGAACTGCGCCTATGGCTGCCAGGACTGCGATGACCGCCTTTTGGATCAACTCCGCGGACACTTTTGGACCAACGCTTTCGACCAGAGGGAACTTCATGTCCGGGTCCAGTCCGCGCAGCGCTTCCTGCAGGCGCACCACGGTCGCCGCGGCAACCGACTCATCTCCCTCCTGAGCTTCAAACCTGATTGATGCGACATTCTCGTCCGGTCCGAAATTCAGATCGAAAACTTCAGTGATCGCGACATCTCCGAAACCCAGCGGGGTGATCCTGTCGCGATACTCGCCAACGTCAATGGGATGTGCGCTCAGCGTGCGAATTGTCGTTCCGCCGCGAAAATCAATGCCGAAATTCAATCCAACGAGCAGCACCAGCAGGACAGATACGACCGTCAGCGCGGCCGAACCGAGCATTGCCGGCTTGCCGTAACGAAAAAAGTCCCAGTTTGTATCGGCGGGAACCAGCTTTAGCCGCATGTGCGCCCCCTAAACATTCAACACGCGCGGACGGCGCCAGGTGAACCAGATCACAATGAGCAACCGGGTCAGATAGATGGCAGTGAACACGGAGGTGACAATTCCGATACCGAGGGTGACGGAAAATCCGCGCACCGGCCCAGCCCCCATGACAAACAGGATGACTGCGGCGATCAGAGTGGTCACATTCGCATCCAGAATCGCGGTCAACGCTTTTTCATAACCGCGCTCGATGGCGCGCGCCGGACCCTTGGCCGTTTTGATTTCCTCACGAATGCGTTCAAAAACAAGAACATTTGCGTCAACCGCCATGCCTATGGTCAATACAATCCCGGCAATTCCCGGCAGCGTCAGCGTCGCCCCAATGACGGACAAAACGCCAAAAATGAGCACCAGATTGGCCAACAGGGCGACATTCGCGAACAGCCCGAACAGCCCGTAGCTGGCAATCATGAAAGCCAGCACCGCAATAAAGGCAATCACGCAGGCCACCTGTCCGGCATCGATTGAGTCCTGTCCCAGTTCGGGTCCGACAGTCCGTTCCTCAAGAAATGTCATTCCCGCGGGAAGCGCGCCGGCCCGCAGCAGCACCGCCAACCGGTTGGACTCTTCCACGGTGAACCGACCGGTGATAATTCCAGAACCGCCGGCGATGTGGTCCTGAATTGTCGGCGCCGAAATCACCTCTTCGTCAAGCACGATCGCAAATGGCGCGCCTATATTCGCCGCCGTGTAGTCGCCAAACTTCCGTGCGCCGGATGGGTTGAAACGGAAACTGACCGCAGGCAGCCCATTCTGATCGAAATCAGGCTGAGCGTCCGTCAGCTGTTCGCCGCTGACAACAGCTGCCTTTTCCAACACGTAATACTGATCCGGTTCGTCCAAAGACGGATAGATCACATTTCCGGGACCCGGGTTTTCGCTGCCATTTCCGGTCCGCCTGACCACCGGATGAAATGTCAGTTTCGCTGTTTGGCCGATCAGGGTTTTCAGCTCTTCCGCCGAACCGATTCCCGGCACCTGGATGATCACGCGGTCGCTGCCTTGCCGTTGGATCGAAGGCTCCCGCGTGCCGACTTCGTCAACCCGTCTCCTGATGATTTCCAGCGACTGCTGCATGGTCCTGTCATCGGTGGCCAGCCGCTCGTCCTCAGAAAGCGTGACCGTCACAACGCCGTCGACCGAACTGACCTCTATGTCTTCGCTGCCGACCGCTGTCAGGCTCACCAACGGGCGGGCAAGGTCCCTGACGGCGGCAACCGCCACATCAATCTCCTCTGGGCGTGAAATCCTGACATGCAGTTCGCCCGGCGGCGCGTCCTGCCGCCGAATTGTGCCGACCTCAGCACGAACGCCGCGCAGGGCATCGCGCACATCCGGCCACATCGCGTCCATGCGGTCAGAATAGACATCGGACAGCCGCACTTCCGCGAGCAAGTGCGCGCCGCCTCGAAGGTCCAGCCCAAGGTTGACCAAATCCGACGGAAGCCATCCCGGCCAGCTTTCGATCGACTGGCGCATTTCCGGCGTCAGGCTCAGACCGGCTTCAGCAGCCATTGTGGCGTCGTTGTGGCTCTCCACGCGGGTGTAAAACGCGTTTGGCAGCGCCGCGGCAAACCCGATCAGACACAGGCCGAATATTGCGATTCGCTTCCACAGCGCGAACTGCAGCATATCAGTTTTCCCTGCCGCTGCGGCCGATCTGACTCCGGCGCGTCATTGGGCCGCCACGCTCAGACAGCGAGTCCCAGGAGCATCGGCCCTCAAAGTCAGCCAGACGGTTCCGACTTGCTCACGACTTGGGCAATTGTGCTGCGGACAACCCTGACCCTGACTCCGTCCGCAATCTCAACCTCGATTTCGTCGTCGTCCTTCACCCGCGAAATCCGGCCCACAATGCCGCCCTGCGTGACCACGCGGTCGCCGCGTTTCAGCGCCTCAACCATAGCCCGGTGCTGTTTCACTTTCCTTTGCTGCGGCCGGATCAGCAAAAAATACATGATGACAAATATCAGGATTAGCGGAACGAGGCTGGTAAAACCGCCGAGGCCGCCCCCTCCAGTCTGAGCGAATGCAGGGCTAACAATCATTGGGACCCTCTAGAGCGTCGATTCCGGCTTCAAAAGCCGCAAGGTATCTAAGTGCCGCATTGGCGCAATGCAAGGTGTCACGCGGCCGCGTTTCTCATCCGAGATGTTCATCCGGCGTTTGAGTTTGCCGTTCAATGCGGATAACCGACCCCGGGAAAATCATTTGCGAAAGCCTGCACGTGCACGACATTCGTTTTATCCGTGAACACTCTGAGGAGTTTGACGACGCCCTCGGCCGACTTGGGGAAGAACCGGCGACCGAGACGCTGATCGCGCTTGACGGTGAACGGCGGCGGGCGATTGCCGAGTCCGAAGCGGCCCGGGCCGAAAGAAAGTCGCTTTCAAGGGCAGCCGGCGAAGCCAAAGCGAAGGGCGATAGTTCCGGATTTGAAAAACTCCGCAATTCGGTCGCCGCCAACCGCGATGAGATCGCCCGGCTGGAACAGGCGGCCGGTGCAGCGGAAGCGAATCTCCGTGACCGGCTGCTGAAAATTCCCAACCTGCCCATGCCGGATGTTCCCGCGGGGACGGATGAAACGGACAATGTTGAGATTCGCCGCTGGGGCGTGCGCCCGGTGTTCGACTTCGCACCAAAGGAGCATTTCGAAATAGCGGCCGTTCAGAGCGCAATGGATTTTGAAACCGGCGCCAAACTGTCGGGATCCCGTTTCGTGGTCCTGTCGGGGGCGGTGGCCCGCATCCACCGCGCGCTCGCGCAGTTCATGCTCGATACCCATGTGGCCCGGCACCAGTTCACGGAAGTGTGGACCCCGGTGATCGTTCGTGATGAAATCATGCTCGGCACCGGGCAGCTGCCCAAATTCGGCCACGACTCGTACCGGCTTGAAGACGGAAAATGGCTGATTCCGACCTCGGAAGTCACGCTGACAAACATCGTGAACGGGCTGATTGTGGATGAAGCCCATTTGCCGCGCCGCTATTGCGCGCACACGCAGTGCTTCCGCTCCGAAGCCGGCGCCGCCGGCAAAGACACCGCCGGAATGCTCCGCCAGCACCAGTTCGAAAAAGTTGAGATGGTTTCGGTCACGACACCCGACAAAAGCGAAGAGGAGCAGATTCGCATGACCGGCTGTGCGGAAAAAATCCTGCAGCTGCTCGGTCTGCCGCACCGCACCGTCATCCTTTGCACCGGTGACATGGGGTTTGGAGCGCGCCGGACATTTGACATCGAAGTCTGGCTGCCCGGTCAGCGAAAATTCCGTGAGATTAGTTCAGTGTCGACATGCGGCGACTTCCAGGCGCGGCGGATGAATGCGCGTTTCCGGCCAGCTGACGGCGGCCCGCCGCGCTTCGTGCACACCTTGAACGGTTCCGGTCTGGCGGTTGGCAGGACCTTGATCGCGTTGCTGGAATGCGGTCAGCGCGAGGACGGGAGCGTCCGTCTGCCGAATGCGCTGGCTCCCTACCTCGGCGGAAAATCCACTCTCGGCGCCGACAGCATCCTCAATTGACCTGCATTCTGCCTTCGGTCAGGGCTTTACCGACAGGCTGCCGTCAAGTAACTAGAGCAGCGGCAGGCAGGCACATCTTCCAGAAAACCGATGCGGATACTCATAACAAATGATGACGGAATAGACGCGCCCGGACTCAGTATTCTCAAAAACATCGCTGACGATTTGGCAGGAAAGGACGGGGAGGTCTGGACTGTCGCGCCGTCGACCGAACAGTCCGGCACCGGACACAGCGTATCCTTTGTCCGCCCGTTTCTGATCGCCGAAATCTCATCGCGGCGGTTTGCCGTTGAAGGAACGCCCGCTGACTGCGTGCTGGCAGGCATCTTTGAGGTTATGGCGCCGGTCAGGCCGGACCTGGTGCTGTCAGGCATCAACCGGGGAAACAACTCGGGTGAAAACACGCTTTATTCCGGAACTGTTGGGGCGGCGATTGAGGCCTCGCTGCACGGAATCGCGGGAATCGCGCTGTCGCAGTTTTTTGGGCCGGACAACCGGGCTCTGTCCAATCCATTTGAGGCGGCGCAGAAGTTCGCGTCTGAAGCGATTGCCGCCGCACTGCGCTGCCAGCAAGGATCTGGAAGCAGTTATCCATTGTTTTTCAATGTGAATTTTCCGCCGTGCGCGGCCCGGGACGTGCTGGGGATCAGGGCCGCTTCCCAAGGATATCGGTCCGAGGGCCAGTTTCGGGTCGAACCTGCGGCGCTGCCGAACAAGCGCAGGTTCCTGTGCATTGTAAGCGGCCCGCAGGACAGCGGCGCCCGGCCGGGAACGGACGTTGCCGTCAATCTGCAGCGGTATGTCTCCATAACCCCGATGCGGGCCAATCTGACCGATCGCGCAGCCCTGTCCGAATTGGCCGCGAGGATGCAGTGAACGAAGTGAACCGCGACATGGAAGACCTGATCCGCCGGATCAGCCGCCGCGGCGTGCGGTCAAAACCGGTGCTTGATGCGATGCGGGCGGTGGACCGCAACGAGTTTGTGTCCGGCTCATTTTCGTCGAGAGCCTACGATGACATGGCGCTGCCGATACTGGCGGGCCAAACGATCAGTCAGCCAACAGTTGTGGGGCTGATGACGCAGGCGCTGGAGCTGACTGCCCGTCACCGGGTACTGGAAATCGGCACCGGATCCGGCTACCAAACGATGATTTTGTCCAAAATCGCACGGTTTGTGTATAGTCTGGAACGATTTCGTTCGCTTGCCGATGAGGCGCGAACACGCGTGGTCGGCGCCCACATGCGGCAAAATGTCAGCATTTTGCACCGGGATGGGAGCCGCGGTCTTCCTGAAGCCGCGCCGTTTGACCGCATCCTCGTGACCGCCGCCTCGGAGGATGTTCCGCCGCGCCTGCTGGAACAGTTGAAAGAAAACGGCGTCATGGTGCTGCCTCTCGGCCGAACCGGGTCCGATCAGAGGCTCGTGGTGGTGAAACGGCTCCCGTCAGGGCCAGACTACGAAGATCTGGGCGGCGTCAGATTTGTGCCGCTACTGGAAGGAGTAAAAGATGAATGAGCCGAAAACCGCCGCATTTGGCGGCGTGGCGCGGTCGATTCAATTCTATCGCCAACAGGGTCAGATCCAGTTGCTCAGCGGCCTGCAACTGGCTGCGGTCACGGCAGCTGCGTTTCTCATTTCGGGGTGCGTTCCAGACATGAGAGAAGCCGATATCTCGCAGCCGCGCTATGCCAATCCGCTTGATGAGCTGGATTTAAGCACACTGGACAACGACCAAGGACAGGCGGGATCCGCCGCCTTCGACCAGCCCGGCACCCGATATATGCAGGCGCGGGCCGGAGACACAATTGCGACCATGGCGGCACGGTCCGGGATCGACCCGGCGGCGCTGGCCGAGGCGAACGGGATCATGCCGGACGCGCCGCTCTATGCTGGACAGCTTATCAAAATTCCGGACGCGCCGCTACAGACAGACAGCTCGCAGGACATTGGCCGTGTCGCTTCAAACGCCTTTGAAAACATTGAAACCAGAGAACAAAACCTTGGTCAGCAAGGCGCTGACCCGCAGCATGTCTCGAGCGAACGCGAAACAACGGAATTCGCCGAACAAGTGAGCGGGCTTTTCACCTCTGACGACAGCGTTCCGCTTCCCTCGGCGGCAAGCGACCCGCTGCCCGAAAATGTCGCGCCGGTGGATCTTCCGGCGTCACCGCAATTCTCACAGTACCAGTCCCAGGAAACGGCGAATCGGTTTCTTTTCCCGGTCGATGGCGAAATCATTCGTGAATATTCGGGTGCCCCTGGAGGCAACGAAGGAATCGACATCGCCGCCCCGGCGGGCACCGTGGTCGTTGCCGCCGGCGACGGTGAAGTGGCTCTGATTTCGCGCTCCTCGGACCAAACCGCAATCCTGTTGATCCGTCATCCAGACGCATATTACACAGTGTACGCCAACCTGACGGATGTCGCCGTTGAAAAGGGCGAACAGATCTCCCGCGGTCAGCCTCTGGGCGTAATTGCCGGCGGAGATAAGGAATTCCTGCACTTCGAGATTAGGAAGGGCACCGAGAGCACGGATCCGGTGCCGTATATCTCCTGAAGGCCCTGGCGCAGAGAATCGAGTCGAAACGGAGTGAATCGCATGCCGGATACGGGTTCTGAAATTCAAAGGACAGCCTTGGTCACCGGCGGAGGCACCGGAATTGGACGCGCCGCCGCCCTGGCTTTGGCACAGGACGGGTTTCTGGTGGCCGTCGCCGGCCGCCGAACCGGTCCGCTCGAAGAGACTGTTGCTATGGCCGCGTCAAACAGGGTGCTGGCGATCGCCGCCGACATCTCTGACGAAAAACAGGTGGAAACGCTGTTTGCCAAGGTTAAATCCGCGTTTGGCAGACTTGATGTGCTGTTCAACAACGCCGGCATCGCCGCCCCTCCCGTGGCCTTGGACGAGCTGAATACCGGCGACTGGCGCCGCTGCGTCGATGTCAATCTGACCGGTGCGTTCCTCTGTGCCCGGCCGGCGATCCGGATCATGAAGTCGCAAACCCCGGCTGGCGGCCGAATCATCAACAACGGGTCGGTTTCGGCCTATGCGCCGCGGCCGAACTCAGCGCCGTACACGGCGACCAAACACGCGATCTCCGGCCTCACAAAATGCATTTCTCTCGATGGAAGGCCGCACAATATCGCCTGTTCGCAGATTGATATCGGCAATGCGGACACTGAGATGGCAGCCAAATTCAAGACCGGTGTGCCACAGGCTTCCGGCGACGTCAGAGTTGAGCCTGTGTTCGATGTTTCGCGCTGCGGTGAGGCCGTCGCCCACATGGCGCGTCTTCCGCTCGACACGAACATTCAGTTCATGACGATTATGGCCACTGCAATGCCCTACATCGGACGAGGATAAACCGCGGCCGGACGGGCGCCGGTTCAAGCGGTTTTTCCCGGCGCCTTGCGGCCTGCAAGATGGACGGAATATTGCCATGCGACCCGACCGGACCGGGCCCCGCGCGTCATCTGCCACTCAATGGCGCCCGATTTCAGATCTTCGGGATCCATGCCGATTCCGGCGGCAGCACAGTAGCGCCGCACCATCTCCAGATACTGTTCCTGCGAACAGGGGTGAAATCCGAGCCAGAGGCCGAAACGGTCAGACAGCGAAACCTTTTCATCGACCGCTTCCGAGGGGTTCACGGCCGTCGACCGCTCATTCTCAATCATGTCGCGCGGCATGAGATGCCGCCGGTTCGATGTCGCGTAAAACACGACATTTTCCGGTCTCCCTTCCACGCCGCCGTCCAAGACCGCCTTGAGCGATTTGTAGTGATGCTCATCGTAAGAGAATGAAAGATCGTCACAAAACAGAATAAATCTGCCTCTGCTGCCGCGGAGCAGCCCCAACAGCCGTCCCACCGAACTCAAGTCTTCGCGGTGAAGCTCTACCAGTTTGAGGCCAGAAACATCGCTCGCCACCAGTGCGTGAACCGCCTTGACGAGCGATGATTTGCCCATGCCGCGCGCTCCCCACAGGAGCGCATTGTTCGCCGGATAACCCAGTGCAAAACTGCGTGTGTTTTCGACCAGCGTGTCCCCCGCCCTGTCGATCCCGACCAGCAGCTGCAAATCGACCCTGTTGATATTCTGGACTGGCGCCAGCCTCTCCGGCGACGGATGCCAGACGAACACATCGGCGCAGGAGACATCCGGTCCGCTGGCAGGCGGAGGATTTATCCGTTCGAGGACCGCGGCGATTCGTTCAAGCGCCTTGAGTTTGCTCACTGGCGGCTGGCCTCAGAATTGTCCGCCGCCTGGGCGACAATCTCATCCGCCTGTTTTTCAAAGTCGTCGTCATCGGGCGGGTCGTCATCGCTGTCAAAATCCAGACCCTGTTCTTTCAGCCGCTGACGCTGTTTCTTTTCCACGCGCCGCACCAGAAAAATTGACACTTCGTAGAGACCGTAAACAACGACAAAGAGTATGGCCTGCGTGATGACGTCCGGGGGAGTGACCACCGCGGCCACAGTGAGGATGCCGACCACGGCGTATTTTCGGACCTGTCCCAGCCCTTTGGACGACACCAGTCCGGCGCGCCCGCACAGCGTCAACAGCACCGGAAGCTGAAAACACAGCCCAAACGCGAGAATGAACTTAATTGTGAGTGAAAGATACTCGGCGACTGAACCCTGAAACGTTATGCCGGCGTCGACCGCGAAGGTACCCGCCGCGGACAGGGTGTCGGCTTGTTGCTGAAAGCCGAGGAAAAAGTCGAAAGCGAGAGGAATTACGATGTAAAACGCAAAGGCTGCCCCAATGAAAAACATGATCGGCGATGCCAGGAGGAACGGGAGAAACGCACTCTTTTCGGTGCGGTACAGGCCCGGAGCGACAAATCTCCACAGTTGATGACCGATGAACGGAAAGGCGAGGATAAACCCTCCCATCAACGATATTCTGATCGCCACAAAGAACCCTTCCTGCAGCTTGATGAGAATCAGGCCGCAGTCCTGATTGCGGGTATCCAGCGCTGCGCACACAGGCTGGGTCAAAAAATTGAAAATCGGATTCCAGACGGCGAAACAAATCACCATGCCGACGAGGAAAACCGCCAGCGAACGTATGATCCGGGTCCGCAGCTCGGCAAGATGTTCAACCAGCGGCGCCTTTGTCTTTTCCAGATCCTCTTCGCTCATTTCCGAGCGTCTTCGGAGCCTTCGGCAGGTTCGGCTGCCTGTGCCTGAGGTTGAACAGTCTCGGCCAGCGCGGGTCCGGCATCGGCAGCGACCGCATTCTCACCGCCCGACCCGGAATTGCCGGTTTTTTCAGGCTGCTCCGCGGTCTCGGTCGGGCCGGACGGCTTTGTCTTTTCCGCCTCTGCGCCGCCTTTGTCAGAAGAGCCATCGGGGGTTTTGCCAGCCGGTTTCCCATCGGCCTTGGAGGATGCGCCGATACTGGTTTCCTCCTTGAAACTCTTCTGGAACCGGCGTGCGGAATCCTGGATCGTATCCAGTCCCAGCCGCCGCGCGGACGTCGCAGTACGCAGGTCTGCGGCGACATCCTTGACACCGCTCTCGTCGGCGGCCTGTTCCATGGCCCGCTGGAATTCCCGCGCCATCGAACGCATGCGGGCCGTGAACCTGCCGAGCGTACGGAACATGCCGGGCAGGTCTTTTGGTCCCACAACGATCAGCGCGACAACTCCGATTAGGAGAAGCTCAGTCCACCCGATATCAAACATTGAGCCGTGCTTTGGCGGTTATGAATGTGACTCTTTCTCTGCCGCGGTCATGTTCTGGGCTTCTTCAGCCTCCGCGGCCTCAAGTTCTTTCTTGCCCTCGTTCACACCCTTTTTGAAGGAAGAGATGCCCTTGCCGACCTCTCCCATCAAAGATGCGATCTTGCCGCGGCCAAACAGGACAAGCACGACGACAACTATCAGCAAGAGACCCGGCAGGCCTATGTTGTTCAACATTTCAATTCTCCTTTGCGGTGCGGCGATCCTTGCTGTTCACACTTTGCGGTGCCCGTATGCCGTTCACAAACTTCGATCATCCCGGGCAAAGCCCTACAGCGTCAATCGTCTTCTAGCGATAACCGCCAGTTTTGCAAACATTTGCCCTGAACACGTAACATCCGGCCCCGCCCGCGCCCTGCGGCAGGCAAGGGGCGCGCCCCGCGTCTGATCCGGATTGAAGGGTTTGGCGGAAGTCAGACCGCGGCCGCAGGTGAAATGCCGGGCCGGACCGTCTCGCCGGCGCCGGCCGCAGCATAGGGGCTGTTCACGCGGCTCTGCACAGCGCATGGAAACAGGTGACAGCGGTTCCTGGCGAAACTCAGCCACAGAACCTCACCCGGTCTCGGCAGGAACACCGACGGGATCTGCGCCCTGACAAGCGAATTGTCATCATCAAGCCGAAATTCGACGAGGCTGGAATTGCCGAGAAACACGGACCGAACGACTTTGGCCCGGGCGGCGACTCCCTCCGCGGCTGATGGCTCAGGCCCCCTTCCCGCCCGGTCAAGTGACATTCTCACATATTGCGGGCGAATGACAATTTCCACGTCGGCGCCATCCACAAGTCCTTTCGCACAGAACTTGCCAAACACAGTTTCCACTTCGGAGTCCCGGACCACGCCATGGACCATGTTCAGATCGGAAAAAAACTCTGCCGCTTCCCGGTCAACCGGTTCTCTGTACAGTTCAATCGGCGGACCGGATTGCACAATCCGGCCTCCCCGCATGAGCAGAATCCTGTCTGCGACGCGCATCGCTTCGGCCGGTTCATGTGTGACCAGGAGCACTGCCGCGCCCTCTGATCTCAGCACCGCGATCGTTTCTTCGCGAATTCCGTCCCGTAGCCGGTCGTCAAAGCTGGAAAAGGGTTCGTCAAGCAGCATCACCCGCGGCCGGGGCGCAACCGCGCGGGCAAGCGCGACGCGCTGCTGTTCGCCGCCGGAAATCTGGTGCGGATAGCGGTCGCGCATCGCCGAGAGTCCGAACTTTTCGACAAGTTCATCAATTCGCGCCGACCCGTCCTGCCGCGGTCCCACCAATCCAAAGCCAATATTTCCGACAACCGTCAGGTGCGGAAACAGAGCAAAGTCCTGGAACATCAGTCCGACCGACCGTTTTTCAGGCGGAACATGCACGCCGTTCCCCGCCACCATTCGGCCTTCGATAAACACCTTGCCGGAGGTCGGCTCGTCGACGCCCGCGATCATTCGCAGCATCGTGGTCTTGCCGCAGCCCGATGGTCCCAGCAGACATACGACCTGACCCTGCTCCACATTCAAGGATGCGCCGTGAACCGCCCTTTCGCTGCCAAATCGGCGGGTCAGTGAATTAACGACGAGCCTTGGCGTGGATTCAGACAATGGTCAGACACCCCATCCCGATACCCGATTAAATTAATCAGCATTTGCAGATAGCGCAGTCGGCGGCATGCTTCAACTGCGATGCGGTTTGGCGGTTTCTGTCCGATCCCCGAAGACGCAAAGCCGATTCAAGGCGTGCGGACCGATTCGGCTGGCCGGTCAGACTGCCGCCCGTTGCCGCGCAGCGCCGCACACACGGTCGGGGCACGATATCCTGCGCTGTTTCGCCGGATCAGCGTGTCGCTGGACAACGCCTCGCTGCGCGCGGCCCCGGCCTGAAGCGGCGCCTGTTGGCGAAATCTTTCGATCCGATCCGAGGGGACGGTCCGGAGCTTTGTCCGCGCCTCGTCAATTCGCTGCCGCCTGGTGAACAGACGCCTTTATGGCCGGTCAGCAAGCCCCTGTTGAGCAAAAAACTTCTGGGATACAATATTCGCTCCCGGTCCTCCGGGAAGGCACAACCCGTTCATTCACAACGATTCCAAAAACAGAACCGGTCAGAAGGGCATGCGGTCAGGCGGTGCGCCTACTGGTCAGCCAGGCGGCGTTTTGATCACACAGTCAGGTTCGTGACGCCACCATCGTGGAGAATGTTCTGACCGACGATATATCCCGCGTGGACTGAACACAGAAACGCACAGGCCGCGCCAAACTCTTCCGAGGTCCCATAGCGTCTTACAGGGATGCCGGTCTCGCGGTTTTTACGAACCTCTTCGGGCGAACGCTGCTCCGACTTGGCTGCGCCCGCATCAAGCGCAGTCGCGCGGTCAGTGTCATGAATCCCGGGCAGGAGATTGTTTATCGTGACCCCGTATTGGGCGACCTGGCGCGAGGTTCCGGCGACATATCCCGTCAGCCCGGCCCTGGCACTGTTTGACAGCCCGAGCACACCCACCGGAGACCGCACGGACATCGATGTGATGTTCACCACCCTGCCCCAGCCGCGCTCCATCATTCCCGGCAGAACCCGCTTCATCAGGTCAATCGGCGTCAGCATGTTGGCGTCCAGTGCGGAGATAAAATCGCTGCGCTCCCAGTCATGCCACATGCCAGGCGGAGGGCCGCCGGCATTGTTCACAAGAATATCCGGAGAATCGCACAGCGCGATCAGGGCGTCACGCCCTTTTTCGTCGGTGACGTCCACCGCAGCGGTCTTCACTTCAACACCAGACGAATGTCTGATTCCGTCAGCCGCGCTTTCAAGAGCCTCTGCTCCGCGGGCGCACATCACGAGATTGACTCCAGCCGCCCCCAGCGCTTCGGCGCAGCCGCGGCCGAGCCCCTTTGACGATGCGCAGACAATTGCCCATCTGCCGGCGATGCCAAGATCCATTCCAACCCCTCCGAATTCCGCTGGGCGCAACCTACCGTCGCCCGGCGCGGGGTCAACACCAAACCCTCCCGGATTTGACGCATTCGGCCCGCTCACTTTCTGTTGGCGCCGGCCCGGCCGCGTGTCCCCATCGCCGCAACCGGTCGTGCTGCGTTTCGTCCAACAACATATTGTATTGATGATCGTTCAATCGCGGCATATATATTCACAGACAGGGTATTTGCTTATGTGTTCCCGGCATCTTGGATCCCGGCGGGCCGATGAAGCGTAAATACTGCCCTTTAGACAGACCGGGTATATGACAGAATTCGCAGATCTCAATCTAGATCCATCCCTATTGGCGGCGGTGAAAGCCGCCAGTTACCAACACCCCACACCGATTCAATCGCAAGCCATTCCGCCCGCGCTTCAGGGCCGGGATATTCTCGGCATTGCGCAGACCGGCACCGGCAAGACAGCTTCCTTTGTGCTTCCAATGGTCTCGGCGCTGGCGAAAGGCCGCGCCAGAGCGCGTATGCCGCGCTCGCTGGTCCTGGCGCCGACCCGTGAACTCGCAACGCAGGTCGCCGAGAGTTTCAAGACCTACTCTGTCAACTCGCAGCTGGCGATGGCCCTTTTGATCGGCGGCGTTTCATTCAGCGACCAGCTCGCCCAGATCGATCGCGGCGCGGACGTTCTGATCGCGACGCCGGGGCGGCTGCTGGATCACTTTGAGCGCGGCAGGCTCTTGCTGTCGGGCGTCACCATCATGGTCGTGGACGAGGCCGATCGGATGCTCGATATGGGGTTCATTCCTGACATTGAACGAATCTTCCGGCTGACACCCTTTACCCGCCAGACCCTGTTCTTTTCGGCAACCATGCCCCCCGAAATCGCACGGATCACAAACGAATTCCTGTCCAATCCGGTGCGGGTTGAAGTGACCAAACAGGCGAGCGTCGCAAAAAACATTGAGCAGACCGCAATCCTGTTCTGCCCGCAGCTGAAAAGCGAGACATTCAAAGAGAAACGCGCCCTCCTGCGGCAGGCCATTTCCAGACGGGATGCCGATATCACCAACGGAATCATCTTCTGTAACCGAAAGTCGGATGTCGACATTCTGTTTCGCTCGTTGAAAACGCACAAAATCGACTGCGCCGCGATTCACGGGGATCTCGACCAATCCATCCGGACCAGGGTGCTGGATGCATTCCGCGACGGGCAGATTCGCTTTTTGATCGCCTCCGATGTCGCCGCCCGCGGTCTCGATATCCCGATCGTCAGCCATGTCTTCAATTTCGATGTCCCAATGAATCCGGAAGACTATGTGCACCGGATCGGCCGGACCGGCCGGGCCGGCCGCAAGGGCACGGCCGTCTCCCTGGTCTTGCCAAACGAAACCAAGAAACTCAGGGCGATTGAGAAGCTGGCGGAATGTGAAATCGTGCGCGAAAAGGCCGAACGCGATGCCAAGCCCGAGACGACCGCGCCAAAGGAACAAAAGCGGCGACCGGACAAAAAACCAAGTCGCCAGGCCGTTGCCGGGAAAGATGCGCCCAAGGGGGGCGCGCCGGACAGGCGGCGGGGCCAGCCCAACGGGGACGCGCCGGCGGCGCCAGCCGAGACCGCGCCAATTGTCGGAATGGGCGATCATGTGCCCGACTTTCTGAAACGCAGTTTCGGCGGTCAGGCATCCGCCTGACAACGCTCCGCTGCCGTCGGTTCACAACCCCGACAGAAACACCGAAATCACTGGTTTTTTTCCCGTCGCGTGCAGCACGGCGCGGCGCACGGCAATCGCGATTTCCCTTTCAATCCAGTCAACATCGTTGTGGGATCCGAAATCGATCCGCCGCAGACAGTTCTCCGCAGCCTCGATCGCGGCAATGTCCGCCGACTGGCCGTCTGCCGAACCGACACCTATGCACTTCGCGGTGATTTCCGTGTCCGACCGCCGGCGCCCCAAGGCGGCCGCTACCATCACAGAACCGTCCCTGGCCAGTTTGAGCCGGTCGCGGACGATTCCCGATGTGGACGAAATCACGCTGTGACCGTCGAGATAGACACGGCCGGTTTGTTCGGTGTGGTCTTCGGCGACTTGTCCGCTGCTGACATCGAGCATCGAACCGTTGGCAACGACCGCTGACTTGAAACCGTTCTCCTCCGCCAGTTCCGCATGTTCCACGAGATGCCTGTGTTCGCCGTGCATTGGAACCACAAGCTCAGGTGACAGCAATTGCTGCAGTTCGGTCAGGTCCCGCCGGTTGGCATGACCCGAAACATGGTAAATCTCTTTGTGATCTTCGATCACCCGCACACCGGCAGCGGAAAACCTGTTCACAACTCTTGCGACCGCGGACTCGTTTCCCGGTATGGTTCTCGACGAGATCAGCAGCGTATCGCCCTTAACGAGGCGAAATCCACGAAATTTGCCATTCGACAGCTGCGATGTCGCGGATCTCGGCTCACCCTGACTCCCGGTCGTCAACAGCAAAACCTTGTCGCGCGGCAGTTTCAATGCCTGTTCCGGGCTCGCCTGGGGCGGAAACCTATCGATCGTGCCACCTTTCAGGGCGGCATCGACCATGCGGTTCATGGCCCGGCCGAGCAGCACCGCGGTTCGGCCGCACTTCTCCGCCTCGGCGGCGATCTGCCGCACCCTGGCGACGTTGGAGGCAAATGTGGTCGCCGCGACGATGCCTTTCGCCTCGGCAAAGAGTCGCGCCAGCGCCGGGCCTATGCTGGCTTCGGTTCGGCCTTTGCGGTCAAAAAACACGTTGGTTGAGTCGCACATCAGTGCTGTGATGCCGGTGTTGCCCATCTTCCGCCAGAATTCCCTGTCAAAGGGCGCGCCGACCAACGGGTCGTCATCGATTTTGAAATCGCCGGTGTGGACAATTCTTCCGACCGCACTCTCAACGACCAGAGCCGAGGCCTCGGGGATTGAATGCGTGATCGGTATAAAACGAACATTGAATGGGCCGGCGGCCACTGCGCCCGACCCGCTCCCAACGCAGCGAATGCGTTCCATCGGAATGTCCGCCTCGTCGAGTTTTTTTTGGCCGATGGAAGCCGTGAACCGCCTTGCGTAGACCGGAGCCTTCACAGCACGAAGCAGATGCGCGATTGCCCCGATATGGTCTTCATGGGCATGCGTCAGAAAAACGCCCTTGACCATCTTGGCGCGTTTCCGGAGCCACGAAATGTCGGGCAGAATCAGATCGACGCCGGGGGTCGTTTCCATGTCCGGAAACATGACGCCGGCATCGACGACGATCAGCTGTTCTCTGTCCTTTGGCCCGAATCCGTAGACATACAAATTCATGCCGATTTCGCCGGCGCCGCCAAGCGGCATATAAATCAGGCGGTGATTATCCATAGCCATCAGGCGGTGTTGAAATCGTGGATCAATGCGAGACCGCGAACGGTCAGATCCGAGTCGATATGGTCAAAGACCGCTTTCTCCCGGCCAAAGAGGTCAGCGAGGCCACCTGTCGCAATCACCGTCATTTCCCTGCCGCGCTCGCGCCGGATTCGGCCGCAGATGCCTTCGACCATTCCGAGATATCCCCAGTAGATTCCGGAATGCAGGCAGTCCCGTGTGTTGGTTCCCACGACCTTGTCTGGGCGCGCCACCTCAACATGCGGCAGCGCCGCGGCGGCTTCGTGCAGCACGCGCACCGACAGTTCAACACCCGGCGCAATCGCGCCGCCGACATAAGCGCCGTCGCTGGAGACCACATCGAATGTTGTCGCCGTTCCGAAATCGACGACTATCAAGTCGCCGCCGTAAATGGCAAACGCGGCAGCGGTGTTCACTAACCGGTCGGCGCCGACATTTGTGCCCTCGTCCACACGAGCCGCCACCGGAAGCCGGCAGTCTTCGCTGCCAACGATCAGCGGTTTCACTGTAAAATACCTGCGGCACAGCGATTTGAGGTGAAACAGCGCGTTTGGCACAACTGACGAGATCACCACACCGTCGAGCCTGCCAACATTGCTGTTGTCCATCAGTGAATTCAGCCACACGAAATACTCATCGCCGGTGCGTTGGCCGTCCGTCGCACAGCGCCATTGGCGGACAACATTTTGCCCATCGATCACGGCGAACGCGGTGTTGGTATTGCCGACGTCAATGGCCAGAAGCATTGTCTCCTCCGTATTCCAGCATCATTTCTCCGGCAGCGATCGCGTGGCGCCGTCCTGCCGACACGACGATCGCGTTTCCTTCGTCATCGACGGTTTTAAAGACTCCCCGGATTTCGCGGTCCGCGACGCGGAATCTCACTGTCGTTCCCACCCCCGCAGCCAGTGAAAGCCATTCTTCGCGGACCGGGCCGAAACCGCTTTCGCGAATTTGCCTTTCGCGAATATCGAAGGCGCCGGCGAGCGCCAACAGGAATGTTTCGGGGTCGATCAGGTGGCCCGTTTCGCCCACCAGGCTCACCGGCGCAGGCGTTCCCTTTTCAATGCCGACGATCGTCGGCGCGGCAGCGAGGTTCACGCCAATCCCAACCAGCAGATGCTGTGCGTTTTCGCCCTGCACACACTCCAGCAGAATTCCCGCGAGTTTGCCGCCGTTGAGCAACAGGTCGTTGGGCCATTTCAATTTAAACTGGCTGCGACGGCCGACCTGTTCAACGCACGCATCCCGCAGAGCCAGGCCGGCGACAAAACTCCGCAGAGCGGCGCATTTCGGCTCTTCGGCGCGCATCACCAGTGTCGCGGCAAGATTGCCTGGCAAAGACACCCACGGCCGGCCCATTCTGCCTTTTCCCGCGGTCTGGCGCCGGGCCATGATCCATGTGGGCACAGCAACACGGTCGGCGCATCTTTTCGCCTCTGTGTTCGTGCTTTCGGCAATATCGAGGATTTGCCTGCCGACGCCATCGGGCCATTCAGCCATCTATCGGAACAGCGCTTGCGCCGCGGCGTCGGCGAAGTCCGTGACTGCGAACAGATTTATAACCCCAACGACCATGGCGCCGGCGGCGATCAACAGGATCCCGGTTGCAATCGCCGGCATTGAATCGTCCAGCCGTTCCGTCATCTCGCCAAAATACATGAAATACACAATCCGCAAATAATAGTAGGCGCCGATGACTGAGGCCACGCCGCCGGCGACGGCAAGCCAGACGAGCCCGCTCTCCACCGCCGCCAGGAAAACATAGAATTTTCCGAAAAAACCGACCATGGGAACAATTCCGGCGAGCGAAAACAACAGCACGAGCAGCGCCAGCGCGCGGCCGGGCGCCTGCCGCGAATACATATTCAGCGCCGCAATGTCGGTGACCGGTCTCCCGTCGCGGCGCATCGACAGGATGTAGGCGAAAGTTCCGACATTCATCGTCACATAGATCACCATGTAAACCAGCATCGCCTTGACGCCTTCCACCGACGCCGACGCCAGGCCCGTCAGGGCGTAGCCCATATGGGCGATCGAAGAATACGCCATCAGCCGTTTGATGTCGCGCTGACCGATCGCGGCCACGGCGCCGAGAAACATCGAAGCGGCCGCCAGGATGGCAATGATCAGCTGCCAGCTGGCGACGGCGGCTCCGAAGGCTTCGAACAACAGGCGGGACAGCAGCAAAATGGCGGCGATTTTCGGCGCTGTCGCAAACAGCGCGGTGACCGGTGTCGGTGCGCCCTCATAGACATCGGGAACCCACATATGGAACGGCGCCGCCGAGACTTTGAATGCCAGTCCGACAAGGATAAATATCAGCCCGTAGAGCAGACCGAGCGGCACATCCTCAGCCCCTGCCGCCGCCGCGATTCCGGAAAACAGGGTGGTGCCGGAAAACCCGTAGGCCAGGGATGCTCCAAACAGCAGCAGGCCCGACGACAGGGCGCCGAGCACGAAATATTTCAGTCCGGCTTCTGTCGACCGCGTGTTGTCGCGGTGAAAAGCGGCCAGCACGTAAAGCGACAGGGACTGCAGTTCGAGTCCCATATAGAGCACCATCACATCGCTGGCCGACACCATGATCATCATTCCGAGCACAGCAAAAGCTGTCAGCAACGGAAACTCGAATTTCAGGAGTCCTTCGCGTTCCAGGAAATCCCGACTCATCAAAAGCACAATTGCCGACGAAGCCAAAATCACAACTTTGGCAAACCGCGCATAAAGATCGTCTGTGAAGGCGCCGCCGAACGCCGTCTGCGTGCCCGCGGGCGCGAAACTGATCCAGACGGCCAGTCCGGCAAACAGCAGCGCGGTGACCCAGACCAGCGCCGGACCTGACCTCTCCGCCCTGACATACGCCCCCCAGATCAGGGCGGCCATAGCGTACGCAGCCAATGCCAATTCCGGCAGAATTGTCGCGAGATCCTGTGCAAGCATTCGTTGACCTGCCTATCCGCCGATCAATTCAGCCGCCGACTGCCGGCTTTCGGCCACCTGGTTCACAAGATTCTGGACGCTGAAGCCGATGACATCCGTCACCAGGCTTGGATACACCCCCAACAGCAGCGTCATGGCGACCAATGGCGCGAAGACCAGGATTTCCCTCCTGTCCAGATCGGCTATTTCAAGCAGCGACCGTTTGACAAGATCGCCAAGAACCACGCGGCGGAACAGCCACAGCGCGTATCCTGCGGACAGGATAACCCCGGTCGCGGCGAACAACGCCGTCCAGGTGCTGTATTGAAACACGCCGGCCAGGGTCAGAAACTCGCCGACGAATCCGCTGGTTCCGGGCAGCCCCACATTTGCCAGTGTGAAAATCATGAAAACCAAGGCGTAAGCGGGCATTCGGATGACGAGGCCGCCGTAATCGTCGATCCCGCGTGTGTGCATGCGGTCGTAAATCACGCCGACGCACAGGAACAGCGCCCCGGAAATAAACCCGTGCGAAAGCATCTGAAAGATTGCGCCGTCTATGCCCTGCCTGTTGGCCGAGAATATGCCGAGTGTCACGAATCCCATATGGGCGACAGACGAATAGGCGATGAGCTTCTTCATGTCTTCCTGCATCATCGCCACCAGCGAAGTGTAGATGATTGCGATCACGCTCAGCCACATGACGAACGGCGCCAGAATCTCCGATGCGATGGGGAACATGGGCAGGCTGAATCTCAGAAACCCGTAACCTCCCATTTTCAGCAGGATCGCGGCCAGAATCACCGAACCGCCGGTCGGCGCCTGGACATGCGCGTCCGGGAGCCATGTATGGACCGGCCACATCGGCAGCTTGACCGCAAATGAGGCGAAGAACGCCAGCCACATAATGGTCTGCAGGCCGCCCGAGATGCTGAATCCGAAGAAACTGACGGCATCCGAGGGCACCGTGAAATCGAGCAGCGCTGCAATGTCGGAAGTGCCGGACACTGTCCAAAGAACGATCATGGCGATCAGCATCAGGATCGATCCGAGCAGCGTGTACAGAAAGAACTTGAAAGTGGCGTAGATCCGTTCCTTGCCGCCCCATACGCCGATGATCAGGAACATCGGGGTCAGGCCGGCTTCGAAAAACAGATAAAAGAGCACCAGATCGAGCGAACAGAATACCCCGATCATGAAGGTTTCCAGAACCAGAAACGCAGCCATGAATTCCTTGACCCGGTGGGTCACGTTCCAACACGCCAACACGGTGATCGGCATCAGGAATGTGGTCAGCATCACGAACAGAATGCTGATCCCGTCCAGTCCGACCTTGTAGCGCAGGCCAAACAGCCACTGTTCCTCCTCAACAAGCTGGAACGCGGCGCTGCCCGAATCGAATTTCAGGAACACGAACACCGAAATCAGGAAGGTTGCCGCCGTTGTGGTGATCGCCAGCATTTTGACGTTTCGCTGCGCCAGCTCGTCATCGCCGCGCAGGAACAGCATCATCACCAGCGCCGCCGCCAGCGGGGTGAACAGCATGATCGAAAGCAAATGGCTCACACGCCGCCCCGGAGAACCGCGATCGCCGCCACAAGAAGCGCCGTGCCGGCGACCATCACAAATGCGTAGTGAAACAGGAAGCCCGACTGGAACCGGGCGGCGGCGCGTGTGAGCAAGGGCACCGCGCCCATGGCAACGGCATGCAGGGCGCCGTCGATCACGCCCAGATCGCCGCGCCGCCAAAGAAACCGGCCGGTCCATTTCGCGGGCCGCACCAGGATGAACTCATAGATTTCGTCGAAATACCACTTGTTGAGAAGAAACAGGTAAAGCGGCCGCTGCGCTGCCGCCAACTTCCCGGGAATGTCCGGTTTCCAGACATAAAACAGGCAAGCGAGCAGCAGACCGGCGGCCATCGCCGCGAACGGCGATGTCTTGACCCATTTCGGAACATAGTGCGCGTCGTGCAGCACGTGGTTGCCGGGCCCGGCAAAAACAGAATCGCCAAACCACGCGGCGGCGCGGCTGCCGAAAAACGGCTCGTACCAGACCATCCCGGCAAACACCGAACCGACCGCCAGCAGCACGATGGGAAGCAACATGGTCCATGGCGATTCGTGCGCCTGTTCGTGCGCATGCAGATCGCCCCGCGGGCTGCCGAAAAATGTCAGGAACATCAGACGCCAGGAATAGAAACTGGTCATGAGCGCCGAGACCGCCAGCAGCCAGAACGCATAATTTCCCGGCACACTGGCAGCCGCGTGCGCGGACTCGATGATCGCATCCTTGGAAAGGAAACCGGCAAACCCGATATGGGTCAGCGGAATCCCGACCCCGGTGATGGCCAGCGTGCCGATCAGCATTGTCCAAAACGTCCACGGGATGCGCGAACGGAGGCCGCCATAGGCGCGCATGTCCTGCTGGTGGTGCATCGCGTAGATCACCGACCCGGCGCCGAGAAACAGCAGCGCCTTGAAAAAGGCGTGGGTGAACAAATGGAACATTGCCGCCTGGTAAACGCCGACCCCGGCGGCGGCGAACATGTAGCCAAGCTGTGAACACGTCGAATAGGCGATGACCCGTTTGATGTCGTTTTGCACCAAGCCCACGGTCGCGGCGAAAAAAGCGGTTGCGGCGCCGATAACCGTCACTGTGGCCAGCGCCGACGGCGCATATTCAAACAGAGGCGAGAAACGGCAAACCAGGAACACACCTGCGGTGACCATGGTCGCGGCGTGAATCAATGCCGAAACAGGTGTCGGACCTTCCATGGCATCCGGCAGCCAAGTGTGCAGAAAAAGCTGGGCCGACTTGCCGCAGGCGCCGATAAACAAAAGCAGGGCGGCGAGTTCCGCGGCATTCAATCGCAGCCACAGAAATCCGATTTCAGTTTCCGCCAGTTCCGGCGCCTGGTCAAACAGCACTGCAAACTGGATGGAATCCGTCAGCATGAACAGCGCGAAGACGCCCAGCGCCATTCCGAAATCGCCCACACGGTTGACGATGAAGGCCTTGATCGCCGCCGCATTCGCCGCCGGCTTGCGGTAGTAGAAGCCAATGAGAAGATACGATGCGACGCCGACCCCTTCCCAGCCGAAGAACAGCTGAACCAGATTGTCCGAGGTCACCAGCGCCAGCATGGCGAAGGAGAAAAAAGACAGATAGGCAAAAAACCGGGGCTTGTAGATCTCGTGTTCTTTCCACTGCGGATCGGCGTGCATGTAGCCAAAGCTGTACAGGTGAACCAAGGACGACACCGTGGTGACCACGACCAGCATCACTGCGGTCAGCCGGTCCAGCCGAATGGCCCAGTCAGAGGTCAGAGATCCGCTGTCGATGAATCGAAAAATCCGGACTGTTTCCGCGGTTCCGTCGAATGCGATGAAGACGATCCAGCTCAGCGCGGCCGCGATGAACAGCAGCGCTGTGGCGGTGACGATCGCCGCCCGTTCGCCAATCAGCCAGTGGCCAAATCCGCACACCGCCGCGCCGAGCAGCGGCGCGAACAGGATCAACGCCAGAATTATCGGTGTCATCCCGGCGTTAACCCTTCATCAGACTGACGTCATCGACAGCGATGGAATTTCGGTTGCGGTGGAAACACACGAGGATCGCAAGTCCGATCGCCGCTTCCGCCGCTGCGACTGTCAGCACAAACAGGGTGAAGACCTGGCCGGTCAGATCGCCGTGATGCACGGAAAATGCGACCAGATTGATGTTGACGGCGAGCAGCATCAGCTCAATCGACATAAGGATCACGATGATGTTCTTGCGGTTGAGGAAGATCCCGAACACGCCGATCACGAACAGCGCCGTCGCCACCGCCAGATAATGTTCCAGCCCGATCATCGCCGGTTTCCGCCCTTCGGTCGCAGATCCTTCATTTTCACCGAACTGGCCGGGTCTCTGTAGATCTGAGTGAGAACGTCCTGCCTTTTGACTCCGCTGCGGCGGCGGTGGGTCAGGACAATTGCGCCAATCATGGCGACAAGCAGAATCAGGCCGGCGCTCTGAAACAGAAGCACATATTCTGTGTAAATGAGTTCGCCGAGGGCAGCGGTGTTGCCGGTCTCCGTGACAGGAGGAGTCACCGCCTGCCGCAGACCGACCGCCCGATCGGAGGTTGTCCAGTCTCCGATCTCAACTCCAATGATCATCAGCAGAACCGCGCCGATGAGAAGGCCCAGCGGAATATAGCGGGCCATGCCGGCGCGAAATGCCGCGAAGTCCACGTCAAGCATCATCACCACGAACAGGAACAGGACGGCGACCGCGCCCACATAGACAATCACCATCAGCATGGCGACGAATTCCGCCCCCTGCAGCACAAACAGTCCGGCCGCCGAAAGAAATGCCAGGATCAGAAAAAGGACGCCGTGCACCGGATTGCGCGCCAGCACCACGGAGACGCCGGCGAAAACCGCGAGCCCAGCAAACAGGTAAAATGCCAGCGTCTGGATCAGCAACAGATGGGTCCGGCGGTTTCCGGCCCGACCGCCTGGGCGCGGCGCTCAGCGGTAAGGGGCGTCAAGCTCAATATTCGCGGCAATTTCCGCCTCCCACCTGTCGCCGTTCGCAAGCAGCCTGTCTTTGTCGTAAAACAGCTCTTCCCGCGTTTCGGTTGAGAATTCGAAGTTTGGTCCCTCGACAATGGCATCCACCGGGCACGCCTCCTGGCAGAATCCGCAATAGATGCATTTTGTCATGTCAATGTCGTAGCGCGTGATCCGCCTCGACCCATCTTCTCTCGGCTCGGCATCTATCGTGATTGCCTGCGCCGGGCAAATTGCCTCGCAGAGTTTGCATGCAATGCACCTCTCCTCTCCGTTCGGGTAGCGGCGCAGCGCGTGCTCGCCGCGGAACCGTGGTGAGAGCGGGCCTTTTTCGTGCGGGTAATTGACGGTCACCTTCGGTGACACAAAATACCTGATCCCGAGGCGGAAACCGGCGAGAAAATCCAGCAGCAGCGCGTATTTCGCGGCTTTGGTGAAATTGATGTTGCCCAGCATGCTTCAGCTCCCGGCAGGCCAGCGGACGTAGAAACCGCCGAACAGCTCGTAGTGGGCGAACAGACCCGTCAGCGCCACCCAGCCCAATGACATCGGCAGGAAGACTTTCCATCCCAGTCTCATGAGCTGATCGTATCGGTAGCGGGGCACGATCGCCTTGACCATGGCAAACAGGAAAAAGAAAAAAGCCATCTTCCCGACCATCCACAGCGCGCCGTCCGGCAGAATCGGAACCGGCGACAGCCACCCTCCGAAAAACAGGATGGACATCAGCGCGCACATCAGAAAAATCGCGATATACTCGCCTGCCATAAAAAGCAGAAACGGGGTCGAGGAATACTCGACCTGATAGCCCGCAACCAGTTCCGATTCGGCTTCCGGCAGATCAAACGGCGGACGGTTGGTTTCAGCGAGCGCCGAGACAAAGAATAACAGCACCATGGGCAAATGCGGCAGCCAATACCATGAGAACAGACCCGCAGGCCCGTCCTGCGCCCGCACAATGTCGCTCAGATTCAACGAGCCGGTTGAAATCAGCACGCCGACAATGATGAATCCGATCGAGACCTCATACGAGATCATTTGCGCCGCCGACCGGAGCGAGCCGAGGAAGGCATATTTGGAGTTTGAAGCCCACCCTCCCATGATCACGCCGTAAACTTCCAGCGACGAAACCGCGAAAACGAAAAGAATGCCCACATTGAGATTCGCCAGCACCCAGCCGTCGGCGAACGGAATCACCGACCACGCGGCGAGCGCGAGCACAAACGACACCAGCGGAGCCAGCAGGAACACCGGCCGGTCGGCGCCGGCGGGCACAACGATTTCCTTGACGACATATTTGAGCGCATCGGCCACCGACTGCAGCAGGCCAAATGCCCCGACCACGTTCGGCCCGCGCCGCATCTGCACGGCAGCCCAGATCTTGCGGTCGCCATAGACAAGGAACAGCAGCGAGGTCATCACAAAGCCGACGATCAAAAGACTTTGCGCAAGAACGATAAGAAGAATTCCGAACCCGGTTTCAAAGAACGGCACGTTCTGTCCTCCGGGCAGTCGCGGGTTTACCCGGCAGCGGGAATTCAAGCGGCAATGGCATCGTCGGTTTCCGAATCCGCCGCATTGGCCTGCAGCCGGCCCATCAGTTCAGACGCCCGCGCAACAGGGTTGGTGAGATAGTATTCGGACGTCGCCGATCCGATCGGTCCGTCGCTGAACGGCATCCTCGGCAAAGGCTCCCAGCCATTGTCCGGAACTTCGTCGATCGCCAGCAGGTGCCCGTGTTCGGCGCCCAGCGAATTGCGGAGCGCCGCCAGCGAATCGTACGGCAGCGCGGTGCCCAGCGCACCCGAAACGGCGCGAATGACAGCCCAGTTTTCTTTCGCGCCGCCGGGCGGAAACGTGGCCTTGGCCGCCAGCTGCGGCCGTCCCTCGGTGTTGACGAATATTCCGGATTCTTCGGTGAAGGCCGCCGCCGGCAGAATCAGGTCGGCGCGCTGGGCTCCGCGGTCTCCGTGGCTGCCTTGGTAGATCACAAACGGGCCGGGCGGGATGTCGATCTCGTCGGCGCCCAGATTGTAAACCGTCCGGACCCCGTCCATTGCCTGCGAAATGCCTCCCGCACATGTGAAACCGACATCCATGGCGCCGACCCTCGATGCCGAAATATGCAGGATCAGCATCCCGATTCCCGCGCCCGCAATGCCCATTGCGGCGGCGAGCGCGGCCCGTCCGTTCTCACCGCGGAGCGCCGCATGCCCGACGATGACAAGATCGCCCTCGCGGCCGCCCTCCGCCTCCGCAAACCGCCCGAAGCCCGGAAAATCTGTGCCGAGCAGTTCAAAACCGTAGGTCAGATCGGTTGGCGGGCCAAAAAAGCCGACCGCGGCCCCGCGCAGCCAGGCGGCGCGGATCCGCGCGTTCAGCACCGGCGCTTCGAGCCGCGGGTTGGTTCCGACCAGCAGGATCCGCTGCGCCCGGTCGATGTCACCGATCCTTGCGTTGCCGACATAGGCCGACCGGTTGCCGGGCGGCAGCGCGGCTGCATCAGTCCGGCATTCCATTTTTCCGCCGCACCCGGAAATCAGCTGACCGAGCGCAAACACCGCTTCCACCGGGGCCAGGTCGCCGGCCACGGCCGCGACCGGTCCGCTGCGCATCGCTGCGGCGGCCGCCGCCAGCGCATCGTCCCAGCCGGCGGGTTCCAATCGGCCGTCGTGGCGCAGATACGGCCGGTCCAATCGCTGGTTGCGCAGCCCGTCCCACACGAAACGCGCCTTGTCGCTGATCCACTCTTCATTCACGCCGTCGTGATTGCGCGGGATGATGCGCATCACCTCCCGGCCTTTGCTGTCGACGCGGATATTCGAGCCAAGCGCATCCATCACATCTATGGTTTCGGTTTTGGTCAGCTCCCACGGGCGCGCCGTGAAGGCGTAGGGTTTCGAGGTCAGGGCGCCGACCGGACACAGGTCGATGATGTTTCCCTGCAGATTCGAATTCAGCGACCGGTTGAGATAGCTGGTGATTTCCGCGTCCTCGCCGCGCCCGGTCTGGCCCATCTGGGTTATGCCCGCGACCTCGGTTGTGAATCTCACACAGCGGGTGCAGGAAATGCAGCGGGTCATGCAGGTGTCGACCAAGGGTCCGAGATCGAGGTCGTCGACGGCGCGTTTCGGCTCGCGGTAGCGGCTCATGTCAACACCGTAGGCCATGGCCTGATCCTGCAGATCGCACTCGCCGCCCTGGTCGCAGATCGGACAGTCCAGCGGATGGTTGATCAGCAGAAACTCCATCACCCCTTCCCGCGCCCTTTTCACCATTTCGCTGTTGGTGCGGATCTTTGGCGGTGTGTTGTCCTGTCCCGGTCGCAGATCCTTCACCTGCATAGCGCAGGATGCGACCGGTTTCGGCGGGCCTCCGACAACCTCAACCAAACACATGCGGCAATTCCCGGCGATCGACAGCCGTTCGTGGTAACAAAACCGCGGAATCTCGATTCCCGCCTGCTCGCAAGCCTGGATCAGGGTCAATTCCGGATCGACATCGAGCCGGGTGCCGTCGATATCGATTCTGCGCGCTTCACTCATCCAGCCGCATCCCCATTGTCATTCCGCTGCCATCCGTTCGCTGTGCCCCGTCCGCCTGACCTTGATCCGGTCTTCAATCTCGTCCCTGAAATGCCTGATCAGACCCTGAATCGGCCACGCCGCGGCATCGCCAAGGGCGCAGATCGTATGGCCCTCAACCTGTTTTGAGACCGCTTGCAGCATGTCGATTTCGCCAATCTCGGCGTCTCCGGTCACCAGCCGTTCCATGACACGCATCATCCAGCCGGCGCCCTCCCGGCACGGGGTGCATTGGCCGCAGCTTTCATGTTTGTAGAATTTGGACAGCCGCCAGATGGCCCGGATGATATCTGTCGACTGGTCCATCACGATGACCGCGGCGGTTCCGAGGCCGCTCTTCTGCCCGGCAAGCCAGTCAAAATCCATCAACGCGTCATCGCAGAGCGAGGCGGGAAGACACGGGACCGAAGACCCGCCCGGGATCACGGCTTTCAAGTTGCCCCAGCCGCCGCGCACGCCGCCGCAATGCCGGTCAATCAGTTCCCGCAGCGGAATCGACATCGCTTCTTCAACGACACAGGGGCGGTTCACATGTCCGCTGACGGCAAAAATCTTTGTTCCCTCGTTGCGCGGGCGGCCAAACCCCGCGAACCAGCCGGCGCCGCGCCGGAGAATCGTTGGCACGACGGCGATCGACTCGACATTGTTGACCGTGGTCGGGCAGCCGTAGAGTCCGGCGACAGCCGGAAACGGCGGTTTCATTCGCGGCATGCCCTTCTTGCCTTCGAGGCTTTCCAGCAGCGCCGTTTCCTCGCCGCAAATGTAGGCGCCGGCGCCATGGTGCAGAAAGACTTCAAAATCCCAGCCCGAACCCGCCGCGTTCCGGCCGAGCAGATTGGCGCCGTAGGCCTCGTCAATCGCCGCCTGCAGCAATTCCTTTTCCCGCACGTACTCGCCTCTGATGTAGATATAGACAGCCGATGCGCGCATCGCGAAACCGGCCATCAGGCATCCTTCAATCAGCGTGTGCGGATCGTGCCGCATGATTTCCCGATCCTTGCATGTGCCAGGTTCGGACTCATCGGCGTTGACCACCAGATAACGTGGTCTGCCGTCATCTCCTTTCGGCATAAAACTCCACTTCAGACCGGTCGGAAAACCGGCGCCTCCGCGGCCGCGCAGCCCGCTTTGTTTCACTTCCTCGACGATCCAGTCGGCGCCCTTGGCAATCAGCCCGGCCGTTCCGTCCCAGTGCCCGCGGCGGCGGGCGCCGGCGAGGCTGCACTCGTCCATGCCGTAAAGATTGGTGAAAATCCGATCCCTGTCCTCAAGCATCAGCGGTCGCTTTCCTCAGCGCGGCGGCATACACCTGCCCGCGGCGACCGCCGCATTCATTCGCTTTACCGGTCCTCGTCATTCGTTCACGAACCGCCCATGGGACCGACCGTGTCGCCTTTGCTCAGCGCCAATGACACCGCCGCGTTGTTCACAATGCCTTCGCCAATGTTGTCTTTCAGCGTCGTCGCGCCGCCCGCGGGCTCGGATGAAAACCGTCCCGTCTGCGACCCTGGGGCGGGAGTTTTGCCGGCGGCAAAACCGTCAATGATGCCGGTCAGCGACTCCGCCGTTAGGTCTTCGTAATAGTCTTTGCCAATCTGGACCATCGGCGCATTGCAGCAGGCGCCGAGACATTCCACCTCTTCCCACGAAAAACGCCCGTCAGCGGACAGTTCATGCGGCTTGCGGGCAATCTTGCCGCGGCACACTTCCAACAGATCGTCGGCGCCGCAGATCATGCAGGTCGTGGTGCCGCAAACCTGAATATGGGCTGTGGAGCCGACCGGCTGCAGCTGGAACATGAAGTAAAAAGTGGCGACTTCGTAGGCGCGGATTTCGGCGATGCCCAAGAGATCGGCCACGTATTCCACCGCCGGCCGCGTCAGCCACCCTTCCTGCTCCTGCGCCCGCATCAGCAATGGAATGATCGCGGAAGCCTGCCTTCCGGACGGATACTTTTCCATCTGCAGTTTTGCCCACGCGAAATTGTCCGCACTGAACGCGAACGAGTCAGGCTGGAGGTGGTGAAATCTCCTGCGCATTCAGACCTCACAATGCGATGGGCGGCTCAACGGTCAATCTCCCCAAAAACGACGTCGAGAGAGCCGAGAACAGCCGAGACGTCGGCCAGCAGGTGTCCGCCGCACAAATGATCCATCGCCTGAAGATGCGGGAATCCCGGAGCCCGGATCTTTGCCTTGTAAGGACGATTGCTGCCATCGGCGACGAGATACACGCCGAATTCGCCCTTTGGCGCCTCCACCGCGGCGTAGATTTCTCCCTGCGGGACGCGAAAGCCCTCAGAGTAGAGCTTGAAATGATGTATCAGCGCCTCCATCGAGGATTTCATTTCGCCGCGGGTCGGCGGCGCAATCTTGCCCCGGGCCAACACATCGCCATCCGCCGTTGCAAGTTTTTCAACCGCCTGCCGCATGATTTTCACGGACTCCCGGATTTCCGCCATGCGGCAGAGATAACGATCGTAGCAGTCGCCGTTGCAGCCGACCGGCACAAGGAATTCAAACTCCTCGTAGCACTCGTAGGGCTGGGAACGGCGCAGATCCCATTCGATCCCCGACCCCCGGACCATGACCCCGGAGAATCCCCAGCTCTCTGCGTCTTCCCCGGTCACAATCCCAATGTCGACATTGCGCTGCTTGAAAATCCGGTTGTCAGTCAGCAGCTCGTCGATGTCATCCAGCAGAGCGGGAAATGCCTCGCACCAGGCCATGATGTCCGCCAGCAGGTCTGGAGGAAGGTCCCGGTGCACGCCGCCCGGCCGGAAATAGGCCGCGTGCAGCCGGGCGCCGCAGGCCCGCTCATAGAAGACCATCAGCTTTTCGCGCTCTTCAAACCCCCACAGGGGCGGCGTCAGCGCGCCGACATCCATTGCCTGCGTCGTCACATTCAGCAAATGGTTCAGAATACGGCCTATCTCCGAGTAAAGGACACGAATCAGCGAGGCACGGCGCGGCACTTCTGTCCCGGTCAGACCTTCGATGGCCAGGCACCACGCATGTTCCTGGTTCATCGGCGCGACATAGTCCAGCCGGTCGAAATAGGGAAGATTCTGCAGATACGTTCTGCTCTCCATCAGCTTTTCTGTGCCGCGGTGCAGCAGCCCGATATGCGGGTCGCAGCGCGAGACAATTTCGCCGTCCAGTTCCAGAACAAGGCGCAGCACACCATGGGCCGCCGGATGCTGGGGTCCGAAATTGATGTTGAAATTCCGGATCTGCTGTTCGCCCGGCAACAAATCTGTCTGCTGTTCCGCCATCGGCTCAGTGTCCAGACAAGGATGTCTGCACGCTGCGCGGCCGGACCGGCATCAGCCGTTCTCCTCTTTTGGCTCATCCAGGCCGTACTCCGCTCCATCCCACGGGCTCATAAAGTCGAACTGGCGGAATTCCTGCACCAGGCTGACGGGCTCGTAGACGACCCGTTTGCGTTCTTCGTCATAGCGAACCTCGGTGAAGCCGGTGAGCGGAAAATCCTTGCGGAGCGGGTGCCCGCGGAATCCATAGTCGGTCAGGATCCGTCTCAGGTCCGGATGGCCCGAGAACAGAATGCCGTACATGTCAAACACTTCCCGCTCGAACCAGTTGGCGCAGGGATAAACCGAAGTGATTGAAGGCATTGCCTCGCCTTCGCGGGCCGCAACCTTGATCCGGATGCGCTGGTTCAATTCCATCGACAGCAAATGATAGACGAGTTCGAAACGCCTTTCGCGATCCGGATAATCCACCGCGGTGATGTCGACTAGTGTCGCAAACCGGCATTTGTCGTCGCGCCTGAGAAATTCAGTGAATTCGACCAATCCGGAGGCAACCGCCGTCGCGACCAGCGCGCCGCCGCAGATTTCAGCTGTCAGGATCGAGTCTGACTGGCGTTCCCGCAAGTGCCGCGCAAGCTGCTTCCTTTCCCCCGCTTTCATTGGAACGGACTAGCGCGCGATCGTTCCGGTGCGGCGGATTTTCCGCTGCAGCTGCAGGATTCCATAAAGCAGCGCCTCTGCAGTGGGAGGGCAGCCGGGAACGTAGATATCGACTGGCACAACCCTGTCGCAGCCGCGCACGACCGCGTAACTGTAGTGATAATAGCCGCCGCCGTTGGCGCAGGATCCCATGGAAATGACATATCGCGGCTCAGGCATCTGATCGTAGACCTTGCGCAGCGCCGGCGCCATCTTGTTGGTCAGCGTTCCCGCCACGATCATGAGATCCGACTGCCGCGGCGAGGCGCGCGGCGCGGTGCCAAACCGCTCCAAATCGTAGCGCGGCATGGAGGTGTGCATCATTTCCACAGCGCAGCAGGCGAGCCCGAATGTCATCCAGTGAAGCGACCCGGTCCGCGCCCAATTGACGACATGTTCAACCGAGGTCAGCAGAAATCCCTTATCCTGCAGATCGGCGCCGATGGCTCTCGCCGCGGCGGGTCCGGCAATTTCCACAGGGACCGCGGCGGGTGCCGGGCTCATTCCCATTCCAAGGCGCCTTTCTTCCATTCATAGATGAAGCCCACGGTCAGTATGGCCAGGAAAACGATCATCGACCAAAAACCGAATGCGCCGATTTCCTTGAAAGAGGCGGACCATGGAAACAGAAACGCAACTTCCAGATCAAATATTATAAACAGGATGGCTACAAGATAAAAACGGACGTCAAACTTCATGCGGGCGTCATCGAATGCGTTGAATCCGCACTCATACGCTGACAGTTTTTCCGGGTCTGGCCGTGAAACAGCGATGGCGCCTGCAGCCAGCATCAGGAGGCCGAGACCGGCCGCGACCGCCAGGAATATGAAGACCGCCAGATATTCGGAAAGAATTGATTCCAATTGCCTGTCTCAAAGGCCCTGCGCTGTCGGCAGATCACTGCCGATTCCAATATACTTGGCGCAATGAAGGGTCAATATGCCTGAGTCGGCCACGCGGCGGCAGCCGGATGAGAGCTGCGATGGGCCGGCGCAGCGTTCGATCCCGGAAGAGCAATGCGCCAAACTGTATTTTCACACGGCGCACGCAGATCATATCGGTTTTCCGGGCCGTCGCCGGGATCGATCCGCCAAGTCACCGCAGGTTGCCTCGGTTCTGTCTTTCCTTTGGACGCGGGCGCGGGTTGGGCGATGGGCATTTCCCGCTCCCTATGGCCCGCCGGATCGTGTAGAGGCCACAATTCGCGCCCCTGAAGCCGCGGATCTGAACTGTTCCGAGGATGATGTGCCGGATGCCCGACGCTCCTTTCGAGATTCTCGCGCCGAAATCGCCCGGCAATGCGTTGATCTGCGCCGAACATGCGGGAGTCGGAGTGCCGTTTGCTCTGGGATCGCTGGGATTGCCGCCGGACGAGCTGCGTCGGCACATTGGGTGGGATATCGGCATTGAGGACACCGCCCGCCTGATCCACCGCGACTTCGGCTTTCCGGTCCTGCTCGGCCGGTGTTCGCGCCTTGTCGTGGACCTCAACCGACCCGTTCATTCGAAAGAATGCATCGTCGAAGCGAGTGACGGCACGCCGATTCCGGGAAATCTGAATCTGCCGCCCGAACGGCGTGCCGAGCGCATTGAACAGTATTATCTTCCGTTCCACCGGACCTTGTACGCGCTGATTCAAAACCACAGGCCGGCAGCCATGCTGTGTCTGCACAGTTTCACCCCAAAACTGCGTTGCGGCGGCGCCCGCCGACGGTGGCACTGCGGCGTTCTCTTCGACAAAGAAGTCAGCCGGGGAGCCAGATTCGGCCGCGCCTGCCTCGCTCATTTGAATGCCGTCGAAGGGCTGGTCGTCGGCGACAACGAGCCTTACAGCGTAGACCATGGGGGAGACGGTTCAGTGCCGCTGCACGGCGAGTTGAAGGGGGTGTCGACGGTGTTGCTGGAGATCCGAAACGACCTGATATGCGACAGCGCGGGACAGTGCCGCTGGGCCAAAATCGTCGGCGGTCTGATTCGCACTTGTCTTTGCGCCGGCGTTCCGGCACGGCAACCGGCGGCCGCCGCGTGATTTCCCTGTTTCAGTCTGCAATCGGCCGCTGCTTCGGCCGCTTCTCTGCCGTCCGGCACCCATTTCCTGCAGCACAGCCGGCGCGCGGCCGGAGTCGGCCAGATGCCGCCGTTTGGGCGAATCGCCGGGCCGGCGTTGGGCAAAACACCGCCAATTCCTCCAAATGCACCGATTGGCTCGCCGATCCGGCTGCAAGAGTGGGTATTGCAAACCGTGTTCGCCGGGATATAAGAACCGGTGACAAAATTCAGTCGGTATGTTCTTTCGGAGACCCTGCAATGGAATTGAATGCACAGCGCGATGGCAACATCGTGAGTGTGACCGTCGAAGGTCGGCTTGACAGCACAAATGCTTCTCAATTCGAGGAGGCCGTCAATGCAGAGGTCGGAGGCAGCAACTGCTCCTTGATTCTCGACCTTGAGAATCTCGCTTACATCAGCAGTGCCGGATTGCGGGCGATTCTGTTGATCACCAAATCGATCAAGGTGAAGGGTGCGAATATCGCCCTATGCGCCTTGCCAAATCAAATTGAAGAAGTTTTCAGTATCAGCGGATTTGACAAGATCATTCCGATACACCCGACACGGCAGGCCGCCGTGGATTCGCTCAGCTGACACGAAAAGCGACTCGGCAGCCGATGCAGCCTGACCCGGCTGCGCCCGTCAGGCCGCCGCTTCCTTCGCTTCGAAGAGAGCCAGGATTTCTCCTGCGTCGCGCCTCAGCGTGACTCTCATTTCGGTGTATTTACCTTCCTCGGAGTCCACTTCAATTGTTCCGCCGTGCTTGAGCACGATATCGTTGCAGATCGCCAAACCGAGACCGGTGCCCTGATCCGTCGGCTTTGTCGTGAAGAACGGATTGAAGATTTTCTCCCGGATCTCCGCCGGCATCCCATTGCCGTTGTCACGGATGAGAATGCCCACGAAATCCCCGTCCAATTGGGTTGAAACCCGCAGTTCCGGGGAATAGTCCGATTGGCTGCCTGCGCCGGCCCTTTCAATCGCCTGCAGGCGCTTCTGGTGCGTGGCATAACAGGAATTGCCCACGAGATTCAGAATCACGCGGCCGATGTCCTGTGAGATGATTTCCGGCGATCCGGTTTCAGGATCGAGGTCAAAGCCAAGGTGGATCTGGAAATCGTCCGTTGACGCTCTTGCCCCGTGATAGGCGAGTTTGGTGTGCTGTTCCACGAGCTGATTGATGTCAGTTTCCTGAGCGTGGCCCCCGCCCCTTCCCATCCGAAGCATGTCGGTCACGATGCGAACCGCACGATTCCCGTGTTCAAGAATCCGGTTCACATTGCCGACCAGCATTTCACAAATGCTCTCTATTTCTTCTTTCCGCTCTTCCTCGTCCATCTCGGAATCTTCGAGAATCTCCTCAAGCTCTTCGATCAATTCCTTCGATGCTTCGGAGAAATTATTCACAAAATTCAGCGGATTCTTGATTTCGTGCGCGACGCCGGCCGTAAGTTCCCCAAGCGCGGCCAGCTTTTCGCGCATCACAATCTGCGACTGTGCGGACTGAAGCTGGTCCAGCACCGACTGCAGCTCGTTGTTTTTTGCCTGCAGGTCCCGCGAAAGCTTCTCAGCGACATCCAGCCTCCTGGCGTCCAGCGCGCTTTTGCGGAATATCTCGAGAGCCGTGGCCATTTCGGCAATCTCGTCGCTTCCCTTCACTTCGATTTCGTCGTCGAGCTCCCCCAGCCCCATTTCGCGCATTCTCTGCGACAGGTAATGCAGCCGCGGCATCAGCAGCTGACCGACCAGCAGCCAGGCCACGATCACTGCGCCGGCCACGCCGACACTGCCAAGAACGATCTGCAGCGTGCGGCTCGTGGCAATCATCTGCGCCGTCTGTTCCGCCGATTCGAGCGCACGGGTGTTGACCGCCGCCGCCAGCCTTTCCGCGTTCAATACAAGCTGAGACGACAGCACCCGGCTGTCGGCGATCAGCGCCTGCTGCGAAGCCAACAGCTGAAGTTCCAATTCGCGCAGAAGGAACCTGTTTTCATTGCCCGAGCCAAGCTCCAGCAGCCGGTCCAGCAGCGGGTTCAGAATGGCGTATGTGCCGGGGCGGTCAATGGCATCCAAACTCCTCTGGAGTCCGTCATTCATCGATTCGAACTGTTCAAGGCGAACTTTCAGCAACGCTGGATCGGTGACCGTCCCAGCGTTGAAAAGCAGCTGCAGCGCCGCATTCGTGAACAGCTTAATGTCAGCCAAATGCCGATAAAAATTGAGCTCGCTTGCGGTGAAGTGAGATTCGCGGGCCGCCAGCGGCTTGCCGATTTCAGTCCGGCCGGTGACGAGGTAAAAATACTGGTCATCGATCATCGGCACCAGTTCACGGCTCAGCTGCGACTCAAGCGCAATCAGCCCATCGTGGTTCTTTTCCGTGCGGGACCTGAGTTCAAAAGACCGCAGCATTGTGTCTTCCAATTCGCTGACAATCTCTGTCAGCCGGCGGGCGTCGGCCGAAATCTGTTCAGTGCCCTCCGCCTCCTCCATGGAAGTGAGCATATGCAGTTCCCGCTCCAGCCTTGTCCGCAGCGCCGCAATTGTCTCGGCAATTTCATTGACTTCCTCACGCGACTGCGCCGCGGCCAGCCTGGGAGTCGCCGCCGCCAGATCTGAGCTCGCCCGGGAAATGGCAATCACAGAAACCATTTCCGGCAGACTTTTCACAAAGACCTGCTGCTGGGAATCCGCGATCCGGTCGAAAGACTGCCACGCAATCAACACAACAACCGCTGTTGACAAGCCAGCGACCGCGACAGCCGCATAGAAATAGGTTGAAATCCGTGAGATGACAGCCTGAACGGATTTTCGCAGCGGAAACATCAGCGCCGCTTTTCGTTGGACGGCTGAACCGGAACGAATTGGCCGGCGGAATCCAGGCCGGTCAAATACACTTCGTCCAAACCTTGATTGTCGTGTGGGCCGAATTGCAGGATCAGACCGCCAAGGTCGATCGGCTCATCCTGCCGGAACCGGCCAATGACACATTCCTGCGTGACCTCCTCTCCACAGCCGTGCATCGCTTCCAGCAAAAGCCGGCCGGCGATATAGCCTTCAAAGGAACCGTAACCGAGCGTTGCACCCGGCTGGTAGGCTTCGACCGCCCGGCGGAAGCTGCCGGTGATTTCCAGTTCGTCGGAGTTGAAGTCTGGAATGACCTGGGTGACGAACACTTCGGTATCCCCGCGCCGCAGCACCCGCGAAAGCGCATGGCCGCCGCGCAAAGAAATATTCAGGAAGACCGGATTGAACCCGATTTCGTGAGACCACTTGATGGCTGCCACGGAGGGATTGTCGGCGCCAATGACAATCACCGCGTCAGGGTCTGCCAACTGCAGGTCCAACACCGCAGTCTTCACCGCAACCGTGTTTCGTTCGTAAACGCCTGTCCCAACCGGCGAAAGACCGCGGCGCTCCAATGACTTTATGGCGCCCGCCAGACCTGTGCGGCCAAAGGAATCGTCCTGGTACAAGACGCCGACCCTGCTGATCCCGCGTTCCTCCAGCAGCCATGCCACCATTTTGTCCACTTGCTGCTGGCTGGAGGCGCGCAGGTTGATGACGTTAGGCATTTTTTCCGCGTCACGGAGAAATGCCGCGCCGGTGATCGGTGCGACAAAAGGAATTTGCGCTTCCCGGGCAATTACCGCAACCGCCCGCGAAGTTGGCGTGCCGACACCGCCGATCAGCGCGAATACGTCCCATTCGGCGATCAATTCACGGACATTTGTGATTGCCCTGCGGGGTTCGTAACCGTCGTCAAGATATGTGAACAGAATCTGCGCGCCGTTGACGCCGCCGTTCCGGTTGCTTTCAAGCACCGCAGCCTCGATGCCGAGCCGCACTCCAATTCCAAGATCGCGGCTCGGCCCGCTGAACGCCGCAGATTGACCGAAGCGGAATATTGGTGGCTCGTCGCTCTGCGCCATGCTCAGCTGCAGCGCCAAGACGCAAATCAGGATTGCCGCAGCGGTCCGGCACAGCAGACGCACTAGTGGTCTCTCCGTTTGACAACAATTGTTTTATTGAAGCCGTCCACGCGTTCATATTCAAACACGTCTGCCATCGATTTGACCAGATGCACGCCCAGCCCGCCGACACGCCGGTCCTCAACATTGCTGTCCAGGTCAGGCGCCGGTGTGTCTACAAGCAGATTAAACTCGCGTCCGTTATCCGTCAGTTCTATGCGGACTGAATCCGGGGCGGACTCCAAATTAAGGCGCACTGTTGTCGAACCTTCGTCGGAACCGTGAATCACTGCATTAAGCACCAGTTCCTCAAGGATCAGCCTGACTGCAAATCCGAGATCAGGAGGCCACTCGTTGGCCTCCGCAAAGGCCAAAACCTCGGGCTCAATCAGGGGCCATTGGTCGCCCTGGCCGCTCACCTCGATTGAGAGATTTTCCGCCACTTCACGCCCTTCGTTTCAACACAACACAAGTGATGTCATCTGACTGCGGCGATTTTCCGGCAAAGTCGTGCACAGCCTTCACGACTGCTGTGCTGAAGGCCTCCGAGCCGGATCCCGCAAATCCGCTGGCGAACGATGCCAGCCTTTCCTCGCCAAAGAGCTCGCCCTCTTCGTTCATCCCTTCGGTCACACCGTCGGTGTAAAAGAGGACCATGTCGCCTTCATTGAGCCGGCAGGACTTTTTGCCGATCGGTATTCCGGTCATCACACCAAGAGCGACGCCGGCCGGCATTTTCAAATACTCGGCCGTTCCGTCCGCACGGACGATCAACGGGGCGTTATGGCCGCCATTCGCGTAATCGAGGATTCCGGTGTCACGGTCGTAGATCCCATAACAGACGGTCACGAACATACTGGAGTCGTTCTCTTTTACGAGCATCTCATTGACTTCGTTCAAGACCTTGTCCGGCTCAACGGCGCCGATCGCCGAACCCTTGAGCAGCGTGCGGCTGGACATCATGAAAAGCGCCGCTGGAACGCCTTTGTCGGAAACATCGGCAACTGCGATTCCGCAGCAGTTGTCGGCCAGCCTGATGATGTCAAAAAAGTCGCCGCCGACATCGCGGGCCGGCTCCATGGCCCCGAATACCTCGAACTTCTCGTTGGACGGGAACTGCTTGGGGATGACCGACTGCTGCATTTCATTGGCGAGACCGAGTTCATTCTGAATGGAAATCAGCCGGTCGCGCGCCTGCAGCGCCTCCCGCCACATCTTGAGATGCTGCACGGTGCGGTCGATGGTTATTCGCAGATCCTCAAAGTCGATTGGTTTGGTGATAAAATCAAAGGCGCCCCGGTTCATCGCCTTGCGGATATTTTTCATGTCGCCGTAGGCAGACACGATCACAGAGCGGATATTTGGGTTGACCGACGGAATCTGCTGAAGCAGCGTGAGCCCGTCCATTTCCGGCATGTTTATGTCGGAGAGAACCATGTCGATGGTGTTGTCCCTGTTCAGCACCTCAAGTGCCTGCACGCCGTTGTGGGCAAACTCAAACTCGTATTTGCCCCGGCGGATTTCGCGCCGCATGCGCTGCAAAACCAGGGGTTCGACATCCACCTCGTCATCAACGACTAGTATTCGGTAGGAATCGGACATTGAGGGCACCGTCTTCGTTCGGTCAATCGCTAGCTTTGCCATATTATCGGCTTCTTAGGCTCAATTGTCTATATTTTCGGACCGTTCCGGCCAGCGTTTGGCCAGCTCCAGCGAATCTGGCGCGCTCCGGCCGACTTGTGCCGTGAAGGGCATTCGATTAGGCCTTGCCCGCGGCCGGTGAGGGAGAATTGGCATTGGACTTGGCTGGCTACCAGATTGACGAAACCATCTTTGACGAAATGTTTCGGTCTGACGGCAGTGTCCACAAACATTGCCGGCCGCTCTTGGATTACCTGCGCGATCTGTCAGTCGAAGACGCGGTCACAATTCAGGAGCGGGTCACAAAATCCTTCCGGGACGATGGAATTGTGTTCACCGTTTATGGCGAGAGCAGCACGCGGGAACACATTATTCCGGTTGACTGTATTCCACGGCTGATTGCCGGTTCGGAATGGAACATGCTTGAGAAGGGCCTGAAGCAGCGGGTCAAGGCGCTGAACTGTTTTCTGAACGATGTCTACACCGACGCAAGAGCCGTGCATGATGGGGTCATTCCCGCCAATATGGTTTTTGAATGCGCAAATTTCCTGCCGCAGCTGCGCGGCTGCACGCCAGCCGGCGGTGTCTGGGTCGTTGTCTGCGGCACCGACCTGGTTCGCACAACAGACGGATTCATGGTGCTTGAAGACAATCTGCAGGTGCCTTCCGGGGTCTCGTACATGCTGGCGAACCGGGCGGCAATCAAGTCTGGCCTGCGGCGCCTGTTTCGTTCATGCCGCGTGCTTGACATTGAATCCTACGGCGCCGCGCTGCGAGAAACATTAACAGAAATGGCGCCGGCGGGCCGCGCCGATCCGCAGATCGCTGTCATGACGCCGGGCGTCAACAACTCCGCGTACTACGAGCACATGTTTCTTGCCCACGAGACCGGCGCATCCCTGGTTGAAGGCCGCGATCTCACCGTGCGCGACGGTTATGTCCACATGCGCACCACATCCGGTCTGCGGCGGGTCGATGTCATTTACCGGCGGATTGACGATCTGTTCATGGACCCGGACGTCTTTCGCGAGGACTCGCTTTTGGGTGTGCCGGGGCTGGTCGATGCCTGGCAACGGGGCAACGTCGCCGTGGCCAATTCTCCCGGCACCGGTATTGCCGACGACAAGAGCATCTATGCATATGTGCCGGATTTCATTCGTTATTATCTTTTGGAAGAACCGCTGATTGCCAATGTCGACACGCGGCTTTGCCCATCTTTAACATTTCTGCGTTGGATTTGAGGTCGATTTGACGGTGTTCGATTCGCAACTCATTGATTTATTGTGATTTGATGTTTCAGGAATCGTTTGTAGTGCCATGTTTTTTGAGTAATGCCTTGCGGCGGGGGATTCCTTTTGCTATAGCTGCCGCATGTTCATTCGACAGACCAAGACCGGCACCGCCAGCGACGGCAGCGACCAAATCACCTTCCGCCTGGTCGAGAACCGCCGCGAGGGGGACAGGATCCGTCAGCGCACCCTTCTCAATCTCGGGCGCCATTTTGCAATCGGGCGCGGGCACTGGCCGGACCTGTGCCGACGCATCTCGGATCATCTCACCGGACAGACCGCCCTCGGCCTCGCCGATCCCGATCCGGGGATCGAGGCCGAGGCCCGCAGAATCTCCGCCCTGCTGATTGGCCGCGGGAAAGACAGCGGCGGGGAAGGCGGCCGGGCGAAGCGGGACTGGCAGAGTGTTGATGTCAATTCCGCCAGCGACAGCGACGGGCGCTCGGTCGGTGTCGAGCATGCCGGGCTCGAGGCGCTGTCCGGTCTCGGCCTGCCGGCATTGTTCGACGGTCTCGGTTTCAACCGCCGCCAGCGCTGCTGCGCCCTGGCGGCCATTGTCGCGCGCATGGCCGCGCCGAACTCGGAGCGGGCGACCAACTTCTGGCTGCGCCGGCACAGCGCCCTCGGCGAGATGCTCGGGATCGATTTCGGCGCTCTGAGCGACATGGCGCTCTACCGCGCCTCGGATCTGCTCCTTGCCCATCAGGACAGCATCGAGGATCACCTCTTCGCCCGGTCCCGGTCCCTGTTCGACCTCAAGCCGACGATCGCGCTGTGCGATCTCACCAACACGTTCTATGAAGGCCGGGCGCCAATCCAGCCCAAGGCGCGGCGCGGGCATTCGAAGGAACGGCGCAGCGACTGCCCGCTGCTTTCGCTTGGCCTGGTTCTCGATGCCAGCGGCTTTGTCCGGCGCAGCCGGGTGTTTGCCGGCAATGTCACCGAACACAGGACACTCACGCACATGCTCACCAGCCTCGGCGCTCCGGAAGGCGCGGTCGTCATCATGGACGGCGGCATCGCGACCGAGGACAACCTGCGGTGGCTGCGCGCCAGCGCCTATCGCTGTCCCGTGGTCTCACGCACCACCAAGCGGGTCTTCGATTCCGACGAGGCCAGGGCAATCACGACCGCGTCATGCGACAAGGTCGCCATCCACAAGGAACCCGTCACCCGCGGGGAAGAGGACGGCACGGAATACAAGGAGTCCTGGCTGCGGCGCCTTTCCGAAGCCCGGGCGGAAAAGGAACGCGGCATCATCAATCGTTTCAGGACACGTCTCGAAGACGGCCTGAAGAAACTGCATGACGGTCTCTCCCGCCCCAGGACCCGCAAGAAGCTTGACGACATCCAGCGCCGGATCGGGCGGCTTGCAAAGGAAAACGCGCGGGTCGCCCGGCATTACGAGATCACCGTCACCCCCGACAGCGCCGGAACCAGGGCAACAGCCATCACCTGGAACCTCAATCCCGCCGACAATTCCATGCTGACCCACCCCGGGGTCTGCTGTCTGCGCAGCAACATCCTCGACTGGCCGGCAGAGACCATGTGGCAGACCTGCGCGACCCTCACCGACGCCGAAGCCGTGTTCCGCTCGTTGAAATCCGAGCTCGGCCTGCGTCCGATCTTCCATCACAAACAGGGGCGCGCCGACGCTCACCTGTTCATCTCAGTCCTCGCCTGCCAGGCAGTCCAGACACTGCGCAGACCCATGAAAGCGGCAAACATCCACGACAGCTGGACGACGGCGCGCCAGACGCTTGCGACACTGCAGCGCACGACAACCAGCTTCAGGCGCCGTGACGGCAGGACCCTGCATGTCCGCAAGACCGCATCCGCCTCCCCCGAACAGGCGGAGATCTACCGGGCGACGGGCCTCGCGCCGCCGCCCAGGAACCTCGCCAAGACCATCGTCTGAAACGGCGCCGACAGCCCGTGACGGCGGCCCGAAACGGCCGCCTCTCCGGATTGTAGTGCCATTCGGATTTTTTACCCGTTTGAAATCAACGCGTTACGCACTACAATGTTAAAGATGGGTTTGCTGCCGTCCCGAAGACCTCAAATACACGCTCGACAATCTCGATAAACTGGTGATCAAGCGGGTGGACGGCTCAGGAGGTCATGGAATGCTGATTGGACCGCATTCAACGCCCGCCGAAAGGGAAGCGTATGGCGCGGAGATCCGGGCAAATCCGGGCGGCTTTATCGCCCAGCCGGTGTTGGCGATTTCCCGTTCGCCATGCCTGATTGACGGTGAGCTTGAGCCAAGGCATGTTGATTTGCGGCCGTTCATCCTGACCGGAGCAGAGATCCGCGTCGTGCCGGGAGCGTTCTGCAGAGTTGCTTTGAAGCGCGGCAGTCTCGTCGTCAATTCCAGCCAAGGCGGCGGTGGCAAGGATCTTTGGGTGGTGGCTGACTAATGCTTGCCCGAAGCGCCCAGGGACTCTATTGGATGGGCCGTTATCTTGAGCGGTCCAGGCACATTTGCAGAATGCTGCAGATTCAGTTGTCGGCGCTCATCGACCGCCCGATTCCCGAGATCGAATTCGGCTGGAACCGGATCTTCGGCTCTATAAAATTCATGCCGCAGGGCGGAATCATGACCACCAGTGACGATGACTTCGCCCTTGTGGACGCATACACGCTTGCGGGAGAGCTGACTTTCGTGCGCAACGGCGTGTCAATCAAGAGCTGTTTTGAGTGCGGCCGCGAAAACGCGCGGCAAATGCGCCACTGTCTGAGCGACGAGATATGGTCAAGCCTGAACCTGCATTACCTGCGTTTTCAGGACGTTGAGATGAACGATGTCTGGCGTGTTGAACCCGAACAGTTCTATGCAAAAACCGAGTTTGAGTTTCGCAGCGTTCTGGCTTTGGCAGATGCCGCCATGTACCGGGATGACGCATGGAGGTTCATCCAGCTTGGACTTTTTCTGGAGCGCGCACAGGCAACCGCGGCATTTCTGATTGCTCATGATGTCTGCGGCGAGAAGACAGAAGGGCTGCGCCCGATGGGGGTCAGAACACTGCTCCGGACACTCCGCGCCGAAGAGGGCTTCAACCGCATGCATGGTTACGATCCCCGCAAGGACCGGGCCTTCCAAATGCTCATTTACGATGCAAACCTGCCGGCATCGCTCGGCAACAGCGTCGGCAATGTTGTCGATCTCCTAGAGCATATCGGCCAAGGCGCCGCCGAATCGAGCACAAGGGCTATTGCGCTGTCACGCGAGATGTCGGAGCTGATCGCCGCCAGCCGTCCGGAGTCGATCGACAAGACGGCGGTTATTCGCGAAATCGAGAAATCTGCGCTGAGTCTGCACAATCATATCGATTCCGGGTATTTCTTATACGATATGTAGTCTTCCGAATCGCAGCGCAGGATCACGGCGGCGGCGTCTGCCGGCAATGACCGCTGACCGACCGCCTCCCTTTCCGAACGCCTTTGCAAGAGACATTTGGCCATGACAGCAATTGCACCGGTCTGGACCAGCGCAGATGCAGTTTCCCCCGGCGCCAGCGATAAGCCGGCGCTGAAGGCCCGCTGGGAGCAGTGGAAGGCCAGCGCGCAGTCGAGCACCGATCTGGAGATTCGATCGTTTGCCGAATTCGCCGCGCAGGACCCGTCGGTCCGCGCCTGTTTCACCGCGGTGTTCGGCAACAGCCCGTATTTGAGCCACAACCTGATTGCCGATCCCGTCCTTTCCCGCAATCTCATTCTGGATGGGCCGGACCAAGTGGTTGAGACCTGTCTTGCCGATCTTTCTGACCTGACCCGGTTTGGAGATGAATCGCGTGCTGGGCTGATGGCACGCCTCCGGCAAGCGAAAACCAGAGTCGCGACCGCCGCGGCCCTGGCTGACATCGCTCTCAACCGGCCGGTCATGCAGATCACCGGCTGGCTGGCGGATTTGGCGACCGCTGCGCTGCAGGCGAGCTGCTGCCACCTTTTGCACGAGCTCCATAACCGCGGCAAAATCTGTCTGCCCGACCCGTCAATGCCCGTTCAGGGATCGGGTCTCATCGTGCTCGGAATGGGCAAGCTCGGAGCCGGAGAGTTGAACTTCTCGAGCGATGTCGATGTCATTATCCTGTTTCAGGATGACGCTTTGGGCATTGAATTCGGCGGTCAGCAGAGAGTGTTTTCGCAGCTCGCGCGGAATCTGGTGACGGTCATGGCCAAACGCACTTCCGACGGTTACGTCTTTCGGACAGACTTAAGGCTGCGGCCCGACCCCGGCTCCACCCCGCCGGCCGTCTCTGTTGCCCGGGCAGCCAGATACTACCGAACCGTCGGCCAGACCTGGGAACGCGCAGCGATGATCAAGGCGCGCCCGGTCGCCGGCGATCTCGCAGCCGGCAACAAGTTTCTTGAAGACACCAGCGGATTTGTCTGGCGGCGGAATCTCGATTTCCCGGCGCTGAGCGACATTCAGGCAATCAAACGGCAGATCAACACGCACAAGGGCAGCAACACAATCTCGGTCGAAGGCCACAACGTGAAACTCGGGCGCGGCGGCATCCGTGAGATCGAATTCCTCACGCAGACCAGGCAGCTGATTTGGGGCGGGCAAAATATCCGGCTGCGGGGACGAGGCACGCTTGCCATGCTCAACAGCCTGGCTGCGGCCGCCCGCATCCCGGTCACCGCTGCCGCCGAGCTTAAGTCCGCCTACCAGTTCCTGCGCCGGGTTGAGCATCGCCTGCAGATGATTGACGACCAGCAGACTCACAGCATGCCCGCCACACCGGAAGGGGTGGCGCATGTCGCAACCTTTCTCGGCTACCGAAACGAAAACGACTTCCGCGATGATCTCATCGGCCAGCTGCGGATCGTGGAAGGCCACTACAACAGCATGTTTGAGAGATCGCCGGCCGATGATCAGGATCTCTCACTGGACTTCAGCAATCCTGCGGCGCGGAATCAGACCATAGAAGCCCTTGAAAATCTTGGGTTTGAAAACGGCGCGACTGTGTACGGATCGGTGTGCAGCTGGCTGCAGGGCAATATCCGCGCTTCGCAGACCGGGCGCGCCCGCAATTTACTCGGTGAGATTGTTGTTCCGCTGGTTATGGCATTTGCCGCCACTTCTGAACCGAGCCGTTCATTTGCCAGATTTGACGATCTGTTAAGGCGGGTTTCGCGCGGCATAAATCTGTTTTCGACAATTGCGGCCGAACCCGGACTGATGAGTCTTTTGGCCGAGATCATGGGGGCGGCGCCGAGACTGGCCGAATGGCTCATTCAGCAGCCCGCTCTGCTGGAAAGCATGCTGCAGTCAGATTTTGTCCGCCTCGACCCGTCGCTCGACGGCGGCCTTGAGCCTGAATTCGCCGAAGCGGCGCGGCGCGGACTGGTCCGCCTCTTCTACGAGCGCGAATTCAGGCCCAAAGAAATGACCGAAGATCTGGCAGCGCATGTTGAAGCCGAAACCGAGGATCAAGGCGATTTCCAGGGGCTGCTCGATGCCCAGAGACGATGGGCGCGAAACCGAAAGTTTCAGATTGGCATCCATATGCTGCGCGGAGACATGACACCGGCAAACGCTTCCCGGCCTCTGAGCGGCATTGCCGAGGCCTGCCTGGTTTCGCTGCTGTCGCGCATCAAATCTGAATTCGCGGCCGTGCACGGAAATGTAAAGGGCGGCCGTCTGGCGATTATTGCCTTTGGACGGCTGGGAAGCGAAGAAATGACGCTGTCGTCAGATCTCGATCTGATATTTGTCTACAGCCACGCACAGGATGCTCCGGTTTCTGACGGCGCAAAGCCGCTCGCGCCAACTCAGTATTACGCAAAGCTTTGCCGGCGCTTCTTGAATGGCGTCACCGCTCCGACCGCCGAAGGCCGGCTTTACGAAGTTGACATGCGGCTGCGGCCCAGCGGAAAATCCGGCCCGATCGCCTGTTCAATCGAACGGTTTGAGTCCTATCAGCTCAACGATGCCTGGACCTGGGAACATCAGGCGCTGACCCGGGCGCGTGTGATTTATGCCGAAGGCGGACTGCGCCGCCGCCTCAATTCAGTGATCCGGTCAGTTTTGACCAAAGAGCGGGACAAAACCCGGCTCGCCGCCGACATTCGGGAAATGCGGGAGCGCATCCGCGACGAGCTGGAGGACGCCGACTCGCAGACCATCAAACACCGCCGGGGCGGCATCCTCGATGCCGACTTCATCGCGCAGTTCCTGCAGCTCAGCTTTGCCGCGGAGCACCCTGAAATCCTGAGGCGGGATGCCTGCTCCGTGTTTGCGAAAGCCGGTGAATTCGGGGTCATTGACCCAACGGCCGCACGCGAGCTGGAGTGCGACATGCTTTTTTGGCGCAACACCCAAGGCATCATGCTGCTGACCGTCAAACAGGACAGCATTGAAGTTGACGCCGAAACGATCCTGCGGCGCACCTTTGCCGGCCAGGGCAATAACTTCGTTCTGTCAACATTTGTCGACACAATGCATGCCACATCGCGCCGCATCGCCGCCCGGTTTGACACGCTGATTCACTGAATCGGAATCACCGGCGGCGGGCCATATCGATCTATCGCACTTAAGTCCGCATCTTCCTCTCCTTCTCCCCCGTCCCGGCCTGCCCTTTCCCATTCCGGCATGGCTCGAAGGCCGACAACCGAGCTGGACAGGAACCTGATCCCTTTCCAGAGATTCTGCGTGCCGGGCAGCCGATGACACCGTCACGAAGGCCAAGCCGGATGCCGGCCATCGAAAAGCCGATGCCGCCCAGCGCCCCGCGATGTTCGGACTGGGCCCAATAGGCTGAACTTTCCCGGACAGCAGACGACACAACTCTATGTTCTAAATGGCGAATCCTGAAGATTCGGGCCTTTCAGACTGTCAATCTACTGTAAACACCTTCTCCCGGATCGGCATTGGTGAGTTCAAGGTCTCTCGTCTGGAGAGGCACGGGCCGGCAGGTGCTCCACACGGTGGCCGCGGAGCCCGGAATCCGGTATTCGCCGGCGCACAGCGTGGCCAGATCGGCGAGCAGCGTTCGGAAGCTGTGCGCGGGAAGGCCATCAGGCGTTCTTTTCGACGCCGCCTTGGCCTTCGCGGCGTCCAACACCCAGTAATTCCAATTATGCGTTCACATCGGTTTTTTCTTCATTTTCGGCTGCGTTTCCGGGCGGATTTCTACTGTGTTTCGGCGGAAGGGGCGGGGCTGCCGGTTCCGGTTACGGAGGCTTTTCCGGCAGCTCGCCGGTGATGATTGTCCGCATCACGGCGTCCCAGTCGTCGTGCACGACGTAGACGGTCAGGAACTTCAGGTTGTCAAGAAGCCGGTAGCGGGCGGCGAGCTTTGCCCGGGCCTCCTGCCAGCTTTCGCAGACCAGGTCGCAGGCGCTCTGCATCAGGAACGCGATCAGGTTGAAGGTCGCCAGCAGGCTGGCCAGGGTTTCCTTGCCGTGCCCGAAGTTGTGCTCGAGATGGTAGCCGTCCTTGAGAGCCTTGAAGGTGTTGTTCTCCACTTTCCACCGGGCCCGGGCGCAGTCGGCCAGTTCGGCGACGCTGTCCGGGCCGACCGGGAGGTCGGTGGCGAAGCTGTTGCGGTAGAGCCGCTTTCCGGACGGCGATGTGATGGTGACTTCGAACCAGTTGACTTCCAGCGCGTCCTTTCCGTCACGGATCGGCAGACCGCTCATCCAGCGGTAGCGCAGCTGGCGCTTTTTCTTTTTCCGGCCCTCGGTCCGGGTCAGACAGCCGGTCTCAACCCCTTGAATATACTCGTAAAGCGTTGTGTGCGAGCTCGGCTTGCAGGTCAGGATGAAGCTTCCGCCGGCGGCCAGCACGGCCTCGCAGAGCGGCTGGCGGCAGTAGAGGTCGTCGCCGAGATAAACCGGTCTGAGCCGGGCCAGGCCGGATCCGGTCCGCCGCAGCCAGCGCTTGGCGGCGTTGATCTCGCAGTCCTGTTTCTCAGCCCCGTCCTGCGGGCGGATGAACTCCGGCGGCAGCGGCAGGAGGCGCGAGGTTCCCGGGGCGACGATGCCGGCGCCGAGCACGGCGTGGAAGTTCTGTGTCCGCCCGTCCGCCAGTTTCCGCTGCGGGCAGTTCCGGCAGCCGATGCTGCAGGAGGTGAAATACTCGGTGCCGTCAAGGGCGATCAGCAGCCGCCCGTCAAGCCGGCGCAGCCGGTCAAGGGCGCCCTGGCGGTCCAGCTGGTCGACGGTCCGGGTGAAGATGGAATCGAAGCGCTCCGGCGGCACGCCGTCGAGCACGCTGCGGATGTGGCTGTCGGTCGGCAGCCGGTCAATGCCGAACAGGGTCCGGGCGTTGGACCGGCCCTGGCGGGACTGAAGCTGCGCCTGCGCCGCCAGGAAGGACGGGCACTGCAGGAAGAAGACGGCGAAGGCCGCCATGCCGATGTCGGCCATCTCCAGGCGGGCGTTGGCGCCGGTCCTGCGGTCCGGGGCGGACGCGCAGAGTTCGCGCATGTCGGCGATGTATCCGGCCAGCGGGGACATGGCGCCGCATTATGCACATATCAAAAATTTGTACAAATGTAAGTAAAAACAATAACTTACATGTCTTCTCCGCGCCTTTTCCCCAGGAGCCGGCGGCCGGAGCGGCGTCGGCGGCAGGTGATTCGCCCGCCGCCGGGGAACCGCCGGCGCGCAGCCGCCTGCGGCGGAAAAAAATTTCCCCGGGCCAAAAAACCGTTGTGATACAACACGTTAAAAACTCAAAAATCCAAAATTAGAATTACTGTCCAACACCTCCGCCAGGGCCGCCGGCGAGTCCCGCTGCCCGCGCGCCGCCTCCCGGTCATGATCCTCGAACAGCGGCGGCGCCAGCGCTCTTCGCATGTGCCATTCCACATAGAGGGCCAGCATGCATGGATGCGGACACAATCTGGCCGCTCTATGAGCCTTGCGCGCCGCGGTTTCCGGAAGAGCTGCCGGTCTGTGTGTTTTCTGTCGCGCGGTTTCATGCGTATGTTTTATCTTCCCCGGGGCAGATTGGATCCGCTTCAATGGCAAGAGCCTTTGATGAAAACGGTCTCCGCGACTTCACCGCGGCGGGCGAGGGTTCGCCGCCGCCGGTGTTCGTCGGCAGGGAAGGCATTGTTTCCGACATCCTGGCGGCGGCGGAGCGGGCGTCGAGGCCCGGCGAGAGCCGTCACGGAGAACCGAAGATAACCCGCGTCGTCCAAGGCGCCCCCGGCTCCGGCAAGAGCTCGGTCCTCGCCGAGATTCGGTCCCGCTGCCGGAGCGCGCCGCGGGCGCTGATTCTGAACTCTGCTGATATCACGGATGCCGCCTTTGTCCTTCAGCGTCTGGCCGAAACGGTCAACTCCGCGGACGCCGGCGGCGGGGCAAACTGGGACCGCAGTCTGGAAAGTCCGACGGCGGAGCCGACACTGGCGGCGTTCGCCCGCTGGGCGGATGGCTGGAACAGCCCTGGCGGCGCGCGGGAGAGAAAGTGGGATTTTCCGCTGATTGTCGCGGTCGACGAGGCGCAGCGGCTTCCGCCCGGCCCGCATTCGCCGGTGGCGAGATTTATCCAGTCGATTCACGATGCCTCGGTCGGCCTGCCGATGACATTGGTTCTCGCCGGCCTCGGCGACACGCCGGACGTGGCGGAAAAAATGGGGCTGAAGCGGGGGCTGACGCCGCGCTCGCCGCCCCCTGCGAAGGCTGGCCGCGGCATCTCCACTTCGCGCTGCAGGCCTTCGGGTCCGCTGCGCTTGAGACCGGGGGCGACGCTGCTCGCATAAGCTGGGACGGCGTTTTCGCCGCCGAAGCCAGCTCCCGCCAAGCCTATCACCGCGCCCGGCAGGACGCGGCCATGCGGCAAAGCGGCAATCTGGTCGGCGCGGCGATGCTTGAGCTGGACAGTCACAGCTCCAGGATGGAGCTCGCCAGCCTTATCGGGAGAATGGCGACGACCGACCGGCCCGAAGGGGGATGGTCATTGCCTCCCGGCGCCGACGCCCACTCCTTCCTTGAGCATCTGGTGCATCAGAGCGCGCTGCAGGTGGATCAGGACGGCCGCCTCCGCTGCCGGATCCCCAGCTTCCGAAGCTTTCTGATCGATGAAGGCATGACGCCGGGCGTGACACTGCTCGACGCCGCCTCGCGAGGCGATGAGCGGCGTGCGGAGCGCGCCCTCGCGTCCGGTGCCGGTGTCGGCTTCCGCGGCCGGAGGGAAGTGACGCCCCTGCATGTCGCCGTCGGCTGCGGCAGAACCGGTATTTTGCGGCTCCTGCTTGACCGCGGCGCGGACCCGGCGGCAAAGGACTGCGGCGGCCGGACGCCGGCGGACACGGCCCGCCGTTACGGAAAAGACGAATGCGCCGGCATTCTTGACGCGGCGGCGCCACCGCCCGGACCGGACTGGGACGACGGTCCCGGCTTCGACTGGTGGCGCCGCAGACCGCGGTCGATCGTCGACGGGATCAGGCTGACCGGCAAACCATCGCCGCGGCGATGCAAACGGATCCCCCTAAAGGGCGGGCAGTCCTTCCTTCGCCGAGACAGATTTCCTGAACACTACGGACTGGAAAGCGTCTGCCGCCGACCTGGCATCATTCATCCGCCGGCAAGGAGACCCGAATTCAATTCGCACCGGGCTGCGCCGAGACTTGCCGCGGGCGGTCGCGTCCCAAGCCATGGCTCTTTCCTCGTCAGGTCAATCTCCGACACCGGCACAGCGCCTCTGGGGGAAGTCATTCGCATTTCGGGTCAGACTCTGACGGCACTGCCAACGTTTCCGCCCGCCGGTTTCAGGTCCGGCTATCACTGCAGGGCTTTCCTTGAGGCCGGCGAAATTTCGGCGGCAAAGCCGACGGTTTTCTGCGCGAGTTCATGACGAACAGAGCCAGGCGGACGCCACAGCGATTGGGCCGCCGACCCACTGCTGTCACCCCCAGGAGAAAACACTCCAATGGCGAAAAAGTGAATTTCACCAGTTTGTGGTCCGGGGTTTGATCCGGCGGGCAAGCCAAAGAATATTTTGGCAGGCAACAGTGTCCCACAACACAAGGCGACGCGATTCCATCCCGTGCAGCGTCGCGGTCACTGACTGTCGCGAAACCGCCAGGCAATCAACCGCCAAGACATGCCGGTTCCGCCGGAAGCGCTCAGGGGGCGTCCACATACGGCTATTCTGCCCACACCGGTTTGCGCCTTTCGAAAAACGCCGCAATTCCTTCTGCCGCCTCAGGGTGGTCCCATCGCGCCACGAGGCGATCGACCGTCAATTTCATCAATTCGCTGTCAATGCTCAGCCCCAGTGACCGAGACAGCGCTTTGGCCTCGGCCACAGCTCCCGGGGCGCATTGAAAAAAAGGCTGTGCCTGCCGCATGACAGCGGCATCAATCTCATCCGGTTCAACCGCAACCGTCGCCAATCCGATCATGACCGCGGTGTCCGCGCCAAAGCGCTGGCCTGACATAAAATACCGCCGCGCAGAGGCCTCTCCAATCCTAGCGACGACATATGGCGAGATTGTGGCCGGAATCAGCCCGAGCCGAACTTCGGTCAGCGCAAATTTCGCCGGCTTCACAACCACTGCCAAATCACAGACCGCCAACAGCCCGACGCCGCCGCCGAACGCGTTGCCCTGCACCCTGCCAATGACCGGCTGCGGCAGCCAGCTCCACAGATTCAGCATTTCGGCAAGCTTCAGAGCCTCGCTGCGGCGCTCCGTTTTCGATGCCGCGACCTGGGCCTTCATCCATCCGAGGTCGGCGCCGGAACAGAATGTCTTTCCTGCGGCGGCCAGGATGACCAGCCTGACATTCCTGTCGGATGCAATGTGCGCGGCCGCCGACGACAGCTCCTCTATCATCGCGCCTGACATCGCATTGTGTTTCTCTGGACGGTTCAAAGCCAGGGTGCAGACTCCATCGGAGCTGCGCGTGATCGACAATGTGTCCATGAGGTCAGACCGCCATCAAGTCGCGTTTTGTGAGATTGAGCTTCTGCCGCACCGCCTCGGGACCGATGACCTTTGATCCCATTGCCTCGACGATGCCGACCGCGCGTTCGACCAGCTGCGCGTTGGTCGCCAGCACTCCGCGTTTAAGCATCAGATTGTCTTCCAGGCCGACACGCACATTGCCCCCCGCGAGCACGGCCGCAGCCACATAAGGCATCTGGTGGCGACCGAGCGAAAATGCCGAAAACACCCAATTGTCCGGCACATTGTTGACCATAGACAGAAATGTGTTCAGATCGTCGGGGGCGCCCCACGGGACGCCCATGCACAGCTGCACCAATGCGGGTTCTTCCAAGATCCCTTCATTGACCAACTGTTTGGCGAACCAGAGCTGTCCGGTCTCAAATGCCTCGATTTCGGGTTTGACGCCGGACTCTGTGATGATACGGCCCATTTCCCGAAGCATTCCCGGCGTGTTCACCATGACATAGTCAGCTTCAGCGAAATTCATCGTTCCGCAGTCGAGAGTGCAGATCTCCGGCCTGCATTCAACAACATGGCGCAGCCGTTCGGCTGCCCCGGCCATGTCGGTGCCTGCCTTGTTCAGCGGCAGCGGAGCGTCCGCCGGGCCAACCGTCAAATCGCCGCCCATTCCCGCCGTCAGGTTCAATACAACGTCGCAGTCGGCATCGCGAACGCGCTCTGTTACCTCGCGGTAATACTCCACTTTGCGTGACAGAACGCCAGAAACCGGATCTCTGACATGGCAGTGAACAACAGCGGCGCCGGCATTTGCCGCCGCAATCGCGCTGTCAGCGATTTGCTTCGGCGACCGGGGAACATATTCGCTTCTGTCCTGCGTGCTTCCGGACCCAGTGACGGCGCAGGTTATGAATACTTCTTTGCTCATTTCCAATGGCATTGGAACACCTCGGTCTGGAACTTTTCAATCGTTGGCTCGGTCATGGCAGCCGACCGCTGCCTTTATGGTGGAATTTCGTCAAGGCTGCCGGGTTCGTCAATGGCGCTGTCGGAGATTCTGGATCATATCATCAATTTGGCCAAACGCACCGCCCTCCGCAGCGCGGAGTCATCGAACCCGGCGTCATAACCTTGTTCCAACAAGGCGGCGTTGACTCACTCGGTCACGGCGTTTCCCGGCGCCCCGGAGAAGATTGCGCTCCGCATCGCGGATGGCACGAGAGACTGTGACCGATCAAGGGGAATTTCGCGGTCGTCAAAACCGGGACGCGGATCAAGGACCGCAGGCACAGCGCCGCCGACGCTTCCGAAACGGAAGCGGGCGCGACCAAGAAAGGAGAACAGCATCGACGCATGAAATGGCTCGTCCCCAGGCGCCAAGAGCGGGGAATTTTCAAGCGGCACATCTGGGGAATTCAAAACGGTATTGGCAACGCTGGAAACAGACGAAATTCGGTGCGGATTGTGTGACGACGGAGAGCTTGCTTCGACCCTGGTTCGCCGGCTGACGGAACGGCGCGCGGCCTGCGGCGGCACAGGGCAGCTTCGGGAAACCGACTCCGAACTCAGCGACGTTCGGCTCGGCGGCCGAAGATGTCGATCCCGGCGGCCGACGGCCTGGTGGCGGGTCAGCAGCGCGTGCCACTTCTTGATCGCCGAACCGGTGAGCGACCGCTCGTCCCTGGCATGCGCGAACATCATCTCCAGCGCTTCCCTCTGGCCCTCAAGCAGGCCTTTCAGCGTGTCATCGCCGATCTTTAGCGCGGAATGCGCCCCGCGGACGCTTTCGAACCCCTCGGCGATCAACATTTCGGTAACGCCGCGCCGCAGCAGGAAGAGACCCTCGATCTGGCCGGACTGCATACAGTCAGACGCCGATCCAATCCGAAACAGATCCACTGCTTCTCGTCGAATCAACGTGCAATTCAACACCGGCATCCGCGCCATCCTGAGGGGCGGAACAGTCGTGAGTGACATCGGGGAGGTCCTCGCCGTCAGCCGGTCCTTGCCGCACGGCCATGTCTGCCCGACCGTGGCGGGAGGCGACACGCTAGCACTCTATCATGAGATTGGGCCCGGCGGCCACGCCGCTCCTCAATTGACTTGCCAGGAGATGAACACAATAATTTTATTGTGTTCGTGATACCTGACCTCGACCCCAACACCGGCTACCTCCCACCTGGCATCCACGATGCCGGCTGGCGCGATGTCAACCTTCGCTTCGGTGGCGACAGACACCGAGAGCGATGGAGTGGACGCCTCCTCCAAACGGCGTCACAGTGCGCCAGAGAAAACGCCAGCCGAGCTGCGCGTCAAAACAGAGAGGAGACGTCCATGGAAAAGGTTAGCATAGTCGGTGTCGACATTTCAAAGAGAGTTTTCCAGCTGCACGGATCGACGGCTTCCGGCCGGCCGGTTTTTGTGAAGAAGCTGTCGCGGAGCGGGTTCCTGCCGTTCCTCGAGGATCTGCCGCCGTGCCTGGTGGTGATGGAGGCGTGCGGCGGCGCCCGCCACTGGGGCCGTCAGATCATCGCCAAGGGACATGAGTGCCGTCTGATTCCGCCGGTGTATGTGAAGCCGTTCGTCAAGCGGCAGAAGAGCGACGCGAACGACGCGGCGGCGATCGTGGAGGCGGCGCAGCGGCCGACCATGCGGTTCGTGGCGGTGAAGCCGGAAGCGGCCCAGGCCGACGCGATGTTGTTCCGGACCCGCGCTCTTTTCGTGCGGCAGCGCACGCAGACCGTGAACGCGCTGCGCGGCCATCTCGCGGAGTTCGGCCTGGTGTCGGCCCGCGGCGTGGCAAATGTGGAGGCTCTGAGAGCCGAGCTGGAGAAGGCCGCCGAAGGGGTTCCGGAGCTGGTTCAGCAGTCCGCGGAAATGCTGTTTGGCCAGATCGACGCGCTGAACGGGCGGATCGCGGAGCTGGACCGCGAGCTGAAGCGGCGCTCGCGGGAGCGGGAGGACATCCGGAACCTGATGACAATACCCGGGATCGGGCCGGTCTGCGCGATGGCGGCGCACGCGTTCGCGCCGCCGATGGAGAGCTTCAGACGCGGCAGGGACTTCGCCGCCTGGACGGGCCTGACGCCGCGTCAGCATTCGACCGCCGGCCGGCAGAGGCTCGGGCGGATCACGAAGATGGGGCAGCGCGACATCAGGAGCCTGCTGGTTCAAGGGGCGGTCGCCGTGCTGCGGCACAGGAGGGGCCGTGAGATCGCGGATCCCTGGCTGCGGAGGATGGTTGAGGAGAAGCCGTTCAAGGTGGCCGCGGTGGCCCTGGCGAACAAGATGGCCCGGATCATCTGGGCGCTTTCGGTGCGGAGCGGCACTTACCGGGCTGACGCGGCGGCGTGACGGCCGCCTGGAGAGAAAGAGGAAACTGAGGAAGGAGAGAATTCGGGACCGCCGCCGCGCCCTCCGGGGCGTGATCCGGCGGCCCCCGGACTGTGCGCCGGGAGCGAAGGACAGCGCAGGGGCAAGAGTCGGAAAGACGGGGCCGGAAGAACCAGGCACGAACGCAGGGCTTCGAGCCCGGGTAAGCGATTTGGATCCGGTCCGCGAACACCATGCGGGCCCGCGGCCGACAGCGCCGCATCTGAGAGGCCGGACATACGACAGCGCCCGACTGCAGGCTTCCTGCATTGCCGAGATTCCCGGTTGCGCTCAGGGGGGCGTCCACATACGGCTACTCGAAGCATTGCTGACCGCATGCCAAAACTTGGCAGCAGCGGGGTGCAAGGAACTGCTGCTGGACGGCAGTTTCGTTACGGCGAAGGCGCTGCCGGGGGACTGCGACGCCACTTGGGAGACGGCGGGAGTCGATTTGAACCGATTGGACCCGGTGCTTCTCGATCTCGAGCACCCCCGCGCGGCGATGAAAGCGAATTATCTCGGAGACCTATTCCCGGCGTCGGCACATGCCGTACCAGGCGCACTCTTTCGAGACTTTTTATGACCGACCGCATCGGCGTCCAGAAAGGCGCCGTGCTGATTGATCTGGGGAGATTGCCATGATCACCAACGAAAGCCAGTACCGGATCACGCGAAAGAAGGCGCACGGATTCGCCCACGCGATCGAAAAGTTTGACGCCAATTCGCACAGCCGGATGGATGTGCATCCAAGCCTGGTGCAGGCCGAACGACAGGCCATGCAGAGCCAGCTGGCAGACCTGCGGGCAGAGCTGGAGGAATACGAGCGATTGAAGTCAGCAGAGATGTCGGTGATTTCCGTGGGTTCGTTCGAAGAGCTTGCGGACGGCCTGATCAAGGCCAGGATCGCAGGGGGCCTCAGCCAGCGAGCGCTGGCGCAGCGGTTAGGGATCAAGGAACAGCAAATCCAACGGTATGAGGCGGAGCGTTACGCTTCCGCAAGCTACCAGCGGCTGTGCCAGGTGGCACGTGCCCTAGCCTGCATTTCTCAAACCTGAATGCGAAAGCCCGAGCGGGAGGGATTTCCGGCGGTTTTTGGAGCCGCCGCCTGTGTCCGCGGCCGGCGGAGGCGTTTTTCGGTCATTTTTCACCGCCGGGAGGCCGGTTCAGCCGTCACCGGGCGTCAGAGCGGCGCGTTTTCCGGCGGAAGGGCGAGCCGGGGCCTCCCCCGGCGGGGCGCGGCGGGATTTCGGTCTGAGAGGCTGCCCCGGGCTGAGGAGAGGTCAGTCGGGGGCGAGATTCATCCAGGCGGCGGCGAAGGCCGCCCGGTCCGGGCAGGCTCCTGACAGGGCGAAGTGGATGCGCCGGACCGACAATCTGACGCGGGCGCCGATCTTCAGCAGCCGCAGCCGCAGCGTCTCCGGCGCGGCCCTGGCCAGCTTCCCTCCGGCGGCCGCCGCGACGCGGTTGTGCAGGATGTGGGCGAAGGCCGAGAAGCGGAGCCGCAGGGCATTGGCGCCGAACAGGTTCGACGAGCAGCGGTCCGCGAAAAGGCCCGTTTTCAAATCTTTCACACGGTTTTCCGCGTCGCCCCTCGCGCAATAGAAATCCTCGCAGAGCTTCCGGGCGGGATGCGCCGAGGCCGGCAGCGAGGTGACGATGAAGCGGGCGTTTGATTTCGGCGCCCCGCGTCCGGGCAGCGCCTCGGCCTTGCCGATCACGCGGCGGGCCCGGCTCCAGCTGTCCCGCGTGCGGTGTCTGAAAGAGCGGAACCGCCGCGACTTCACGCCGGTCGCGGCGGCGCGGCTTCGCGAGCGGCGCAGCTGGCGCGCGGTTTTCGCCTCCAGACGGGCGTTGCGGGCCACGCCGATGACGTAATCGACCCCCTCGGTCCGCCCGCGCCAGGACATGATGGACTCCCGGCAGAAGCCGGAATCGGTCCTCAGGATGACGCGGGTGCCGGGCCAGCGCGCGCGCAGCCGCCGCACCAGTGTCTCAAGATCGTCCTCGACGCCGGCGGCCGGGTCGCCGCCGGCGGCGCACCAATGGCATTTCATTAGGCCGGCATGATTTTGACGCCGTTCTGTCCGCGGCGGCAGTCATCTGATTCCACGCTCTTTTTCCGTCCGCTCCTTTTTTCCGGCTTCCGGGGTTGACACGGCTACACCGCCGCTGCATGTTAGGCGCGAATCAGACTGTCCCGCCGGGAGCGCAGCCATGGACCCGCGAATCGAGGCCCTCAAGTCCACCACTTTTTTCGGCCGGCGTTTCACACGGCGCCAGATCGCCGACATCGCAGAGACCGTCGCGATGCTCCCGAACGACAGCCGCAACGAGCTGTCGAAGACCATCTGCGAGCACTTGGGCTGGACAACGCCGAAAGGTGAATACCGCGTCTCGGCGTGCCTGCGTGTTCTCGAGCGCCTTGAGGAGTGCGGGATCCTGACCCTGCCGGAGAAGCGCGGCACGGCCGCGAAACAGCCGCCCGGGCCGATTGTCCATGTGCGGGCGTCCGACCCGCAGCCGGAGATCGCCTGCGGTCTCGCGGCCCTGGAGCCCCTGGCCCTGGAGGAGGCGGCGTCGCCGGAGGACGCCGCCCTGTGGAAAGCGCTCGTGGACCGCTATCATTATCTCGGCTGTCCGCGGCCCTTCGGCCCGCACATCCGCTGGTTCGTCCGCGACCGGAGCGGGCGGCCGCTGGCCGTTCTGCTGTTCGAGGCGGCGGCGCGGGAGCTGCCGGCGAGGGACGAATGGATCGGCTGGAGCGCGGCTGACCGCGGCCGCCGCCTGCACCTTGCGGTGTCGAACAGCCGCTTTCTCGTGCTGCCGTGGGTCCGCGTCGACAATCTGGCGTCGAAGGCGCTGGCGCTGGCCCTGCGCGGGCTTGCGGAACGCTGGGAGGCGAACCACGGCTGCCGCCCGGTCCTCTGCGAGACCTTCATCGACCCGACCCGCTTCGACGGCGCCTGCTACAAGGCCGCCAACTGGGAGACGATCGGCATGACGGCCGGAAAGCGCAGCGGGCGCGGCGCCAAGCCGGCCAAGGAGATTCTGGTCCGGCCGCTGGACCCGGAGTTCCGCGCGGTCCTGAAGGGGGAGACGACACCCGGGCCGCGGCCGAAACGCCGCTCTCCCGCCGCCTTTGACCACGGCTTCGCCGCGATGTGGTCCCGGATCGCCGACGCGGCCGCCGACATCGCCGCGCGCCGCGACGAGACATGGATAAAGCGGCGGCGGACGCTTAACACCCTGATTATTATGCTTTTCGTGTTCCGCCTGGCACTGTCGCGCGGTCGGAAAGGCTACACAACCGTGACCGCGGAGCTGTGGGACCAGTGCCGCCGCCTCGGCGTCGCGCTGCCGCAGCCGGAGCCGGTGGCCATCTCCTCGATCGCCAAGGCCCGGGCCCGCGTGCACGAGGACGTGTTCCGCGAGCTGCACCGCGAGATCCTCGCCCACGACACCCACGGCCCGGACTGGAACGGGCGCCGGACCTTCGCCGTCGACGGCTCCAAGATCAACCTGCCGCGGCCGCTCGCCGAGGCCGGATACCCGCTCCCGAGCGGCGGCGCCCACTATCCGCAGGGGCTGCTGTCCTGTCTTTACCGCCTCGACAGCCGCATGCCGGTCGACTTCACCCTCACGTCCGGCGCCGACGAGCGCGCCGCCGCGCGCGCCCATCTCGGCGCCCTCTCGCCCGGCGACGTCGTCGTCTTCGACCGCGGATACTTCTCCTTCGTCCTGCTCCGCGACATGACGGCGCGGGGACTGCACCCGGTGTTCCGCATCCAGCGCAACTCCGCAGCCGGGTTCGACAGGTTCCGCGACGGGGACCGCGACGACGCCCTCGTCAGGATCACCCCGGGCAAAAACGCCCTGCGCAGGCTGAAGGCCGCGGGCATCCCGGAGCCGTCCTCCCCGATTGTCCTGCGCCTGGTCCGATACGACATCGGAGAAAGCCGCTGTGTGCTCGCCACGACCCTCGCCGATACGGAGCGATACAGCCGGAAAGACCTCTCGGAACTCTATCACGGGCGCTGGTCGATCGAGGAGCTGTTCAAGATATCCAAGACAACCCTCGCGGTGGAGGAGTTCCACGGCAGAAGCGAGCGCGGCGTCCGCCAGGAGCTCTACGCCCACTTCAACCTGATCGCCATGGCGCGCCTGTTCACGAACCGCGGAGACGCCGCGCTGGACGAAGCGCACGAAGGCGATCTGCCGAAGATGCGGACGAACTTCACAAACGCGCTGGCCATGCTGGCCGGCAGTCTCGAGGAGCTGATCCTGACGCAGACGTCGGCGCTGGCCGACGCCGTGAGCCGCGTGGCGACCTCGGTCCTCGCGGCCCGGGCGCGGCTGCGGCCGGGACGGTCATTCCCGCGCCGGTCCCAAAAACCCGTCGGAAAGTGGCAGCGGAGACGACACCAGACCGCGTGACCTGAAACCGAACCTTGCCGGAAAAGGGGCGAAGCCGCTCCGGAAATGGCGCGCCCCCTTAAGGAAATGACGCCGAATCGTTAAGGAAATGCCATTGGGCGGCGCACAGCCGGACCATGACCGGATCCCTGCCGCAGAAGTAAAGCAGCGGCAAGATAGCAGTATTCATCGTAATACCCGTGATAGAATCGCCGCTCCTGGCCGCCGTGCAGCTCGAAGTCGGTGGCGTCGAGGTCGATCACGATCTCCTCCGGCGGCCGCGCATGCTTCTCGATGAAGAGATCGGCCATCAGCCGGTCCATCTTCCCGAAACCGGCCGCAATCTTCCGGGCCTTCCACGGGTTGACGCCGGCGGCGGACAGCTCGAACCGGTTCAGCGTGCTCTTGCCGGCCAGCGGGGCGCAGTCCGCCCGCCGGGACTCAAGGCGCCCCAGAACGGAGCCCAGGGCCGGATCCTTCCGCAGCTCCTCGTGGTCGCTGAGATCCTCGTGTCCGAGCAGAATGCCGAGCACCCGCTGCCCCGCCAGGCTGCGGCAGCTGTGCACGGTGAGATCCGGGCGGCGGTGATCGCGGAAGCACGCGCCCAGCCGGTCGAACAGATTCATGCCCTGCGCCGCGAGGCCGGCAAGCAGGATTCCGGCGTTTGAGGTGATGGCTCCGCCCGAGAAATCGGCCTCGATGCGGGGCTGGCGGACGCCCAATGGCATTTCCTTAACGATTCGGCGTCATTTCCTTAAGGGGGCGCGCCATTTCCGGAGCGGCTTCGCCCCTTTTCCGGCAAGGTTCGGTTTCAGGTCACGCGGTCTGGTGTCGTCTCCGCTGCCACTTTCCGACGGGTTTTTGGGACCGGCGCGGGAATGACTGTCCCGGCCGCAGCCGCGCCCGGGCCGCGAGGACCGAGTTCGCCACGCGGCTCACGGCGTCGGCCAGCGCCGACGTCTGCGTCAGGATCAGCTCCTCGAGACTGCCGGCCAGCATGGCCAGCGCGTTTGTGAAGTTCGTCCGCATCTTCGGCAGATCGCCTTCGTGCGCTTCGTCCAGCGCGGCGTCTCCGCGGTTCGTGAACAGGCGCGCCATGGCGATCAGGTTGAAGTGGGCGTAGAGCTCCTGGCGGACGCCGCGCTCGCTTCTGCCGTGGAACTCCTCCACCGCGAGGGTTGTCTTGGATATCTTGAACAGCTCCTCGATCGACCAGCGCCCGTGATAGAGTTCCGAGAGGTCTTTCCGGCTGTATCGCTCCGTATCGGCGAGGGTCGTGGCGAGCACACAGCGGCTTTCTCCGATGTCGTATCGGACCAGGCGCAGGACAATCGGGGAGGACGGCTCCGGGATGCCCGCGGCCTTCAGCCTGCGCAGGGCGTTTTTGCCCGGGGTGATCCTGACGAGGGCGTCGTCGCGGTCCCCGTCGCGGAACCTGTCGAACCCGGCTGCGGAGTTGCGCTGGATGCGGAACACCGGGTGCAGTCCCCGCGCCGTCATGTCGCGGAGCAGGACGAAGGAGAAGTATCCGCGGTCGAAGACGACGACGTCGCCGGGCGAGAGGGCGCCGAGATGGGCGCGCGCGGCGGCGCGCTCGTCGGCGCCGGACGTGAGGGTGAAGTCGACCGGCATGCGGCTGTCGAGGCGGTAAAGACAGGACAGCAGCCCCTGCGGATAGTGGGCGCCGCCGCTCGGGAGCGGGTATCCGGCCTCGGCGAGCGGCCGCGGCAGGTTGATCTTGGAGCCGTCGACGGCGAAGGTCCGGCGCCCGTTCCAGTCCGGGCCGTGGGTGTCGTGGGCGAGGATCTCGCGGTGCGGGTCGCGGAACACGTCCTCGTGCACGCGGGCCCGGGCCTTGGCGATCGAGGAGATGGCCACCGGCTCCGGCTGCGGCAGCGCGACGCCGAGGCGGCGGCACTGGTCCCACAGCTCCGCGGTCACGGTTGTGTAGCCTTTCCGACCGCGCGACAGCGCCAGGCGGAACACGAAAAGCATAATAATCAGGGTGTTAAGCGTCCGCCGCCGCTTTATCCATGTCTCGTCGCGGCGCGCGGCGATGTCGGCGGCCGCGTCGGCGATCCGGGACCACATCGCGGCGAAGCCGTGGTCAAAGGCGGCGGGAGAGCGGCGTTTCGGCCGCGGCCCGGGTGTCGTCTCCCCCTTCAGGACCGCGCGGAACTCCGGGTCCAGCGGCCGGACCAGAATCTCCTTGGCCGGCTTGGCGCCGCGCCCGCTGCGCTTTCCGGCCGTCATGCCGATCGTCTCCCAGTTGGCGGCCTTGTGGCAGGCGCCGTCGAAGCGGGTCGGGTCGATGAAGGTCTCGCAGAGGACCGGGCGGCAGCCGTGGTTCGCCTCCCAGCGTTCCGCAAGCCCGCGCAGGGCCAGCGCCAGCGCCTTCGACGCCAGATTGTCGACGCGGACCCGCGGCAGCACGAGAAAGCGGCTGTTCGACACCGCAAGGTGCAGGCGGCGGCCGCGGTCAGCCTCGCTCCAGCCGATCCATTCGTCCCTCGCCGGCAGCTCCCGCGCCGCCGCCTCGAACAGCAGAACGGCCAGCGGCCGCCCGCTCCGGTCGCGGACGAACCAGCGGATGTGCGGGCCGAAGGGCCGCGGACAGCCGAGATAATGACAGCGGTCCACGAGCGCTTTCCACAGGGCGGCGTCCTCCGGCGACGCCGCCTCCTCCAGGGCCAGGGGCTCCAGGGCCGCGAGACCGCAGGCGATCTCCGGCTGCGGGTCGGACGCCCGCACATGGACAATCGGCCCGGGCGGCTGTTTCGCGGCCGTGCCGCGCTTCTCCGGCAGGGTCAGGATCCCGCACTCCTCAAGGCGCTCGAGAACACGCAGGCACGCCGAGACGCGGTATTCACCTTTCGGCGTGGTCCAGCCCAGGTGCTCGCAGATGGTCTTCGACAGCTCGTTGCGGCTGTCGTTCGGGAGCATCGCGACGGTCTCTGCGATGTCGGCGATCTGGCGCCGTGTGAAACGCCGGCCGAAAAAAGTGGTGGACTTGAGGGCCTCGATTCGCGGGTCCATGGCTGCGCTCCCGGCGGGACAGTCTGATTCGCGCCTAACATGCAGCGGCGGTGTAGCCGTGTCAACCCCGGAAGCCGGAAAAAAGGAGCGGACGGAAAAAGAGCGTGGAATCAGATGACTGCCGCCGCGGACAGAACGGCGTCAAAATCATGCCGGCCTAATGAAATGCCATTGGGCGGACGCCGTCCGGGGATTGACAGGAGAGCTTCGGACCGGTACAGACTGTCGTCATGGGGAGACCTCGCTGTTTGAGCCGTTTGTTTATTCAATTCAACAGCTTATAGCAGCGTCTCCCCTGTTTTGCAACCTCAGGTAGTAGAGTCGGGGGCTGGCGCGCCAGCTTTAGGGTCCGGTGGCATGTCCGTCGCTTTCGCTCCGGGCCTCAGTCCGGCTCCCTTGGCCGCGTTTCCAGTCCCCCGCTCATCAAACCGGACGTGCGGATTTCCCGCATCCGGCTTTCCGACGGGATCATGCCTCCGCATGTGGCACAGTCTGGAGTTTCCGAACACTGTGTGGTCCTGATAGGCTCTCGCCAGTGGCCATGCCCTGCCCCCTTTCTGTGCCGTTCCCGAAGTCAGGCCCCTTTCCTCGGCCGGCATTACCCGGCGTCCTCAGTCGTACGGGCCTGTCCGCCACCCTGCCGGCCCGGACTGGTCCTCGCGGATTTCCGGTTGGCGTCCACCCGCCACCGACAGGGCTTCCCGTGTTGCTGCGCTTTCCATCTTCCATGCATGCCGACGCCACTACCCCGGCGGAAACGGACCGGTGCGTCTGCCGCTTGCTTCCCGGACCGCCATCGGTCTTCCCCTAATCTCAGGAGGGTCGACTCCCGCATTGCCCTTTTCGAGGCCTGCTCGGCGTTCACTCGCGTTCCGGCCTGCATGGTCGCTGAGCCGCCCGAAGCGGCCCTTCTGCACCAGAGTGCTTCAGTCTACATCGTTACCTCCGTAAACCGCTCTGGCTGCTGTCAGCCGAAGCGACAATTGCTGAGCGGGTTTCGCACCCGCAAGGAAAACGCGCCTTTCCACGGCGCACTGAAAAATTCGGGCTAGAGCTTCGGATAGAAATCGCTCTCTGCTTGCACTGAATTGAGGAGATTCGAATGCCCGAGCTTCAAAAACCGCCGCGGCTCAACATCAAGTGAACATCGGCGGATTGCGAACACGATCTGCATTGCTTCAAACAGCTAAAAAAGATGACCGAAGCGGAGCGCGGGAAGTGCCTTCTCAACTGGCCGAGGGCCCGGACCCGGCGTGTGACGTGCGGCCGGAGAACCACCCACAGCTCCACAGGTGCGACGCGCTGAGCGGGCGGCACATCGCCTGATCCAATTCGAAACAGATCCACTGCTCCCCGTCGAAACAACATGCAATTCAACAGGCTCGGTGACAGCTTCCCGTGTCCGGTCTCGACCGTGCGGCGGAAAAGTTTCATTCATTTCTCCGTTCAGACCGTTGTCCAGTGCGGCGCTGACCGCCGGATGAAACCCTGCGCCGCATTCGGTGACTGCGCCAGCCTTGTGTGCGGAAGAGGCGGACTGCCCGGTCAGTGGCCGATCGTCCAGTCCTCGCCCGCATTCCGCCGCGGCGGCTCCAGCGCCAGATCCTCCGCCGCGCGGCGAGAAAAGCGGGGCGTGTGCATGCACAGCATTTCAGGCCGGGACGGATAGGGGCCGAGGATTCCCGCCTTCTCCAGATGATCAACGAGCTGGTCCGGAAATCCTTCGGATACAAGGGCGGCGGTCATTTCAATGACATCGCCGCGGCTGTAACTGCGGCGTCCCATCCGCTCAGCGAGCGCCGGCAGGGCCGCGAGGGCCGGTGCCGGCAAGATCGGCGGCTGAAGACCCTCCGCCACCGCTTTCAGCGCGTGGGCCGCCATCGAAGGAACGCCGAACCGCCATTCGCCGCCGGGCCGCCACATAAAGCCGCTGTGCAGGAGAAGCTGTTCCGCGGAGTGTTCCAGGTTATCGGCGGGCAGTCCGCGCGGCGGGCCAGCGCGCCGCGGCGCGTTTCTTGAACATGGTGACGGAGGCTTCCGACCGGCAGCTTCCGGCGTCCAGGGCCAGCTCCGCCAGCAGCGGCAGGATTCCCCAATGCCTGAACTGTCCGGTGCGCACTCTGTAAAGGTCGGCGCAGATCTGACCCGCGGCGGCGCGCGCGAATTCCAGCGCCGTGCGGTCGATGAGACGCGGCTCGCGCTTCCGGTATTCAATCCGGCCGTTCGTCCCCGTGACCGGCGTGTAGAACGCGCCGCACCACAGCTGCCAGCCCCAGACCTGCAGGAAATACGGGTAGTTCTGCGCCTCCGCGGCCGCCTCTGTCAGCGCCTCCTCCACGACAATGACACCGCGGTCCCGCAGCGGTCCGGCGAGAGCCTCCCGGGCGGCGTCGGCGGACAGCGCGCCGATCTCAAGCCGAGGAGTGCGTTCTATGAATGTCACGCGGGCGCGGGAAAGGTGCATGAACGTGCCGGGCGTGCCCGCCATCACCAGCAGCATCGGCCGCTTCGGTCGGTGCCGCGCTGCGACCTGGTAGCCTGAAAACAGCTCTTTCGCCACCTCAAGGTCAATTTCGTGGGCCTAATCGACGATGAGGAGCAGCCGGGATTTACCGGCGCGTTCAACAAGTGCCTATGACACCGGGCTGCCGAGGCCGCCGGCGAGTGCATAGTTCAGCGCTGCCGGGCTGGACAGGCTGCGGGCCTCCAGCCGGACAGTGTCAACCCGTTTCTTTCCGCGGCCTTTCTCAGCCGCCTGTTTCGCCGTCCAGCCCAGCAACACGGTCTTGCCGCAGCCGCGCGGGCCGGTGAGAGCGATCGCCTGGCCGCTGTCACCGCCCTGAAGCTGGTGCAGCAGGGTCAGAAGCTCTGACTGCTCCTAGTCCGAACTTCATGTCGGGATTTGACAGGTTTTCTCCGCGCAGGCAAGGACACCATGTTGTTTTCGCTTGATTTTCTGGGGGTCCGGCCGGGCCGGAGGGCTTTTTCAGCCTGTCATTGAACTGACAACATTTCCGGGCGGTTTGATCTCCAGAAGCTCAAAGGCCCTTTTCTGGAGCGCGGTCGGCCGCGCGGCCATGCGGAACGCGCTGCCGGGCCTTCCGGGCAGGAAGGCGTCGTTCAGCGTCAGCGTTCCGAGATCGGCGAGCAGCGTCCGGAAGCTGTGGACCGGCAGGCCGTCAGGGGTCTGTTTCGAAGCCGCCTTGGCCCTGGCGCTTTCGGAGACCTCCGCCTTTTCAACCGGGGTGGACCGCCCGGCGCGCGCGGCTTCGCGGTCATCGTCCTCGAACAGGATGGGTGCGAGTTTCTCACGCATGCTCCGCTCCACATGCCAGGCGAGCATGCAGAGGAACACATGCGCCCTCACCCGCCTCTCATTGTAAACATGGAACGGCCGGACCCTCAGCCCTGACGTCTTCATGGTCCGGAAGGCGCGCTCGACAAGCGCGAGGCTCTTATAGGCCGCCACCGCCGCCCCGCTTCCGACCGCCTCCTTTCCGAGGCTGGCGCGCACCACATGGATTCCGTCGAGCGCCGCCTCCGCCGCGGTTTTCGCCGCGTCGCGGCTCCAGTCCATTCCGCCGTCCCGGATCTCAATATTGAAGTGTTTTTCGACCTTTTTTCTGTTGCCCCTGCGCCCCAGGGCCTTCGCCGTCAGCTCGCGGTTCTTCGGGCCCGGCCGGCGGCGGGACGCCGCGGCGGCGATCTCAGCCAGCGTCTGTTCCGTCGCCCTGAGCAGATCCTCCCGCTTCCGGGCCCTTTCCTCCCGCAGACGGGGATTGAGGCAGACCAGCAGCCGCTCGCCGGGAAAGTCCGGGGACACGGTCTCGGCGACCTGATCCTCAGCGAGCCTCGCCGGATCCAGCGCCGCGGGCTTCTTTTTCCCCTTCCTGACAAGCTTCCGGATATCGGCGCTCCTGAGCGCCGATATCCAGTCGAGGCCGAGAGGAATAAGATCCTCCCTGATGCGGGCCGATGTGATCATGCCGCGGTCGCCGACCAGCGCGATGTTCTCAACCCGGAAACGGCGGCGCAGTTTCTCCGCCTGGCCTCTGACGGTGTCCGGATCGGCGGTGTTTCCGCTGAACACCTCCACCGCCACAGGGGTTCCGTCCCCCGAGCAGACCAGCCCGTATGTGATCTGCATTTTGCCTTTCTTTCCGTCGCGGCTGTGGCCGAAGGCCGCCAGCGGGCATTTCCTCCCTTCAACGTAACTGGACGAGACGTCGTACAGAACCAACGTCCCGTCCCTGAGATGCCGGTTCGCGAGGCTGCGCTCGATCCAGGGCTGGCGCTCAAGCAGCCAGTCGAGCATGTCCAGCATCTCGTTGCCGCTGACCGGCCCGAGGCCGAGCAGCTCCCCGAGGCTGGTGGAGGCGGTCTCCGGGTCAAGGGCCCTGGCTGTGGCGAGCTTGGAGGCCGGATCGATGATCCGGGCCGCCGCCGCCGCCATCGCGAGACCGCGCATCCGGCTTTTTTTCCGCCCGAGGATGCCTTCGAATCCGAGGCTCCGCATGGTCCCGAGCGCCGCCGCCGCGTGGCCGTGCGGCAGCGACCTGCGGATCCCGAAAACCTCGTCCGGGGAGCCGAGAACGATTCCGCCCCTGAGCACGGCGCGGAAGCCGTCGGTGACCGCCGGCGGCAGATAGGTGAGGTTGGCGATGGCGCGCTTCCTGACCTTCGCGCCTTCGCGCCAGGCCTCCCTGAGGAGGACTGTGTCGCGGCCGCGCCTGTTGGGGATGGTCTCGATGTGGAATGACATGTGCGGTCTCCCTGCGCAATGACAACAATCCATGGCGCCTGCCGTCTCCTTGTCCACAGGATGTGTTCCTTTAACACCATAATAATGTGCACTGTTGCGAAAATACGTCAGTGGGCACGCGGCCTGAAACCGCGCAACTTGCACTGGAAACTTTTTGACAAGACAAAAGCGGCCCGGCGGCCAGAAAACCTCACGTTTTCAACGTCTTGCAGGGAGCGCGGGGGGGCGGCGGCGGGAGTAGAGTCGGGGGCTGGCGCGCCAGCTTTAGGGTCCGGTGGCCTGTCCGTCGCTTTCGCTCCGGGCCTCAGTCCGGCTCCCCTGGCCGCGTTTCCAGTCCCCCGCTCATCAAACCGGACGTGCGGATCTCCCGCATCCGGCTTTCCGACGGGATCATGCCTCCGCATGTGGCACAGTCTGGAGTTTCCGAACACTGTGTGGCCCTGATAGGCTCTCGCCAGTGGCCATGCCCTGCCCCCTTTCTGTGCCGTTCCCGAAGTCAGGCCCCTTTCCTCGGCCGGCGTTACCCGGCGTCCTCAGTCGTACGGGCCTGTCCGCCACCCTGCCGGCCCGGACTGGTCCTCGCGGATTTCCGGTTGGCGTCCACCCGCCACCGACAGGGCTTCCCGTGTTGCTGCGCTTTCCATCTTCCGCGCATGCCGACGCCATTACCCCGGCGGAAACGGTCCGGTGCGTCTGTCGCTTGCTTCCCGGCCCGCCGCCAGCCTTCCCCTTTCTTCAGGAGGGTCGGCTTCCGCGTCTTTCTTTCGAGGCCTGCTCAGCGTTCACTCGCGTTCCGGCCTGCGCGGTCGCTGAGCCGCCCAAGGCGGCCCTTTGACACCAGAGTGCTTCAGTCTACATCGTTACCTCCGTAAACCGCTCTGACTGCTACCAGCCGAAGCGACAATTGCTGAATGGGTTTCGCACCCACAAGGAAAACGCGCCTTTCCACGGCGCACTGAAGATCGGGCTAGTCACGGCCCGCCAACATTGGCGGATTGCCCCGAAGCCGGGTGTGAACGGGTTGTCGTATTCTTCAATCAGCATGGGAATCTCCTCTTCTCTGACGCCTTCACCTGTTCCCGCCTTTGGCAGCTGTCAGTGCCGGGTGAATACTCCTCGATAGAACCGAAGTATAAGTCCTCAGTTTCAGCGCTGATGGATTGATCCGGTGGACATGCCCAAGAAAATTGCGGCAGACAACAGTATCTCGCAAGATGTGGCGACTCGGTTCCTTCCCGTGCCGCGCCCCGGTCCTTTCAATGTGAAACTGTTCTCCCGAAGTTGGCGCAGTCTCGCATAGCGCGGTGGTTTTCGGTGAAGAGTGACAGGATGATGTGTCCTTCCCAGAGTTTGTGAGTTCCCGGCATGGGCCGGCGCCATGACGGGATGAATCCAGCGAGGCGGGCCGCGTTGATGGCGAAGTCTGCGATCGTCTGTTCCGGACCCACATAGCTGTGCGCCAGCCCCGGGCGGACACCGTAACGCTCCTCCCATTCGTCCGCAACGCGGCCGCGGAACAGCGCCGGCGACGCAAGCCCGCGGACGCGGACCCACGGTGAGGATCATGAACCTGTCGTTGTTGACGACACGGTCGATGTCGGCGTCCCCGACCGCCTGCGGCCAGCCGATGTGGAGATCGCGCGCCTCGTGGCGCCAGGACGCGGCGCCGCGGTCAGGCCGCCGAAAATTCCGGTTTCGGACGAACGCATCCAGTCGCGTACGCGCCCGTCGGGACAGGCCACGTGCAGTCGCCGGCGGCAAGCCGCGCCTTCAGCCAGTCAACCGTCTCGGAACTGTAATGTCGCAGGCCGATTCTCATGGAAACGGGAATACGCCATCATCCGTAGCGAATTAACAGTGTTGCACTGAAAGGTCCGGCGCGGGCTGACGAAACTGCCCGATTCAGTCCGTTTGAACCCACATTCGGACAAAGCATCGATGGGTGAAATCCTGCTCTCGGCTGTGATTTTCTTCGTCTCGTTCCGCAGACCGCCCCGCGGCCCGAATTCGGCGCGTTCAATTTCGTTTGGACCGCTCATCTACGAACCGGAATTCGCTGTGTCGTCAAGCGTGACCAACAATTCCGCATCGGAAACCTGACTGCCGTCAGCAACCCAGACGCTCTTGACAGCGCCATCGCGCGGCGCCGAGATCGCCAGTTCCATTTTCATGGCCTCCATAATCGCCAATGTGTCGCCCGCAACGATTTTATCTCCGGCGGCGACAAGAACTGACCGGACAATTCCGGGCATCGGCGCCCGGACGGCGTTGCCTCCAGCGCTTTCTGAAGGATCAAATGCCAGCATATCGACAGGGGTGAATTCCCAAATGCCATCCAGCAGCACGTGCACAGCGCCGCCCTTCCTAAGAGCCGTTGCCGACACCTCCCGGCCATCAATGCGCCAGCCGCGTTTTGAGCGCACACAGTCCATTGTCTCGCCAGCGACTGTGACCTCGCACCGGTCACGGTCCCGAATTGCGATCTCGGCCGTGAACAGCGCTTCACCCGTGCTGAAGCTCAAACTGCGAACCAGCGGCTGCCACAGTGAGAATCCTGTCAATGGTCCTTGCCGATCCAGCTGTCCGGCAAAGCCAATGGCGGCCAGCGCCAGCGCATCCGGCGGCGGCGCAGCTGGATCCTGAAGGTTGACAAAACGCCGTTCAACCGTTCCGGTGTCAAATTCCCCGCGTGTGAATTCCTCGCTGCCGGCGACTCCGATCAAAAAGGCCAGATTCGTGCGCACGCCAAGAATCTCGGTCTGGCGCAGTTCGTCAAGCAGCTGTCGCCGCGCCTGTTCCCTGGTCTCGCCGCCGGCAATGATCTTGGCAATCATCGGATCATAGAAAGGGCTGATCGCGTCACCGGAGGCCACGCCGGTGTCCACCCGCGCGCAACGCGGCATGTCGGCGCGGGTGATGATTCCAGCTGAGGGCAAAAAGCCGCTGGCAGGATCTTCAGCGTAGATCCTTGCCTCTATCGCATGCCTTTGCAGCCGGCCGGAATACTCATCAAGCGGCAACGGAAATCCAGCCGCCACTTTCAATTGCCACGCAACCAAATCGAGGTCCAAGGCAGTTTCCGTGACCGGGTGTTCGACCTGCAGCCGGGTGTTCATTTCCATGAACCAGAACATGTCCGTTCGAAGACCGGCAGTGCCGTCAGCAATGAATTCAATGGTGCCCGCCCCGACGTAACTGATCGCACGGGCTGTGCGAACCGCGGCATCGCAGATCGCTTCCCGAAATTCTGCGCTGATGCCAGGAGCCGGACATTCCTCTATGATCTTCTGGTGCCGCCGCTGCAGAGTGCAGTCGCGCTCAAACAGGTTGATCACATTGCCGTGGCAGTCTCCAAAGATCTGCACCTCGACGTGGCGGGGACATTGGATCAATCTCTCGATGATGACGTCGCCGTTGCCGAACGCGGCGATGGCCTCGCGGCGTGCCTCTCCCAGCCTTTGTGGAAACGCTGCCTCTGATTCGGCCACACGCATACCCTTGCCACCGCCGCCGGCAACCGGCTTGATCAGCGCCGGGAAACCGATTCGGCGCGATTCCTCGATCAGCAGCGCATCGTCCTGCGCTTCGCCATGGTATCCCGGAACCACCGGAACGCCCGCCTCCTGCACCAGCTGTTTTGCTCTGTTCTTGACACCCATGGCGCGAATTGCCGCCGCCGACGGACCAACGAACCTGATGCCCGCATTCTCAACGGCGTCTGCAAAATCAGGATTCTCCGACAGAAATCCGTAACCCGGATGAACAGCATCGGCGTTCGAGGCAATTGCGGCGTCAAGTATTTTTTCGCAGCTGAGATAGCTTTCGGCGGGCGGCGGCGGTCCGATCAAAACAGCTTCATCCGCCATGCGCACATGCATGGCGTTCGTATCTGCCTCCGAAAACACCGCGACGGTTGGAATTCCCATCCGCTTTGCCGATCTGGCAATCCGGCAGGCAATCTCACCGCGGTTGGCGATCAACAGCTTTCTGAAAACCGGTTCAGGAGTTATCCCTTTGTCGTTTGCGCTCACTAATTCACAACCCCGCCGCCTGGCGCCCGACTACATTCGAAACAGGCCGAATTTTGAGTCGGTCACCGGCGCGTTCAAAGCCGCCGACAAAGAAAGCGCGAGCACATTTCGGCTATTGGCCGGGTCAATAACACCGTCGTCCCACATCCGCGCAGACCCATATAGCGGGTGGGACTGCGTGTTGAACTGACTGACAATCGATTGTTCGAGCCTTTCAGCCTGCTCGTTATTCAAAGACTGTCCGGCCCTTTCGGCCGCCTGGCGCCGCACCGCCGTCAGCACGCTGGCGGCCTGCGCTCCGCCCATCACGGCGATGCGGGCATTTGGCCATGTCCACAGGAATCGGGGCTGGTAGGCGCGCCCTGCCATGCCGTAGTTCCCGGCGCCGAACGAACCGCCGATGATCATCGTTATTTTGGGCACCGCAGTTGTCGCAACCGCCGTCACCATCTTTGCCCCATGACGGGCAATGCCTTCATTTTCAGCCTTCTTGCCGACCATGAATCCGGTGATATTCTGCAGGAACACAAGCGGAATTCTGCGCTGCGAACACAGCTCCACAAAGTGCGCGCCTTTTATCGCGCTGTCGGAGAACAGCACGCCGTTACTGGCGGCCATTCCAACCGAAATGCCATGGATCTTTGCAAAACCGGTGACCAGAGTCTCGCCAAACCGTGCCTTGAATTCGTCAAATCGCGACCCGTCCACCAAACGGGCGATCACCTCCCGCACATCGTATTGTCGGCGCAGGTCGCAGGGCACAATTCCGGTTAACTCTCCGGGATCGTAGGCAGGCTCCTCAAACCGCTTCGGCGCCGGCCGGCAGGCGGGCGGGTTTCCCAGCGACGCGACAGCCCGGCGCGCCATCGCCAGAGCGTTCATATCGTTTTCAGCGAGATAGTCGGCGACCCCGGACACCGCGGTGTGGATTTCACCACCGCCCAGCTCTTCGGCTGACACCTCCTCGCCTGTCGCCGCCCGCACCAGCGGCGGACCGGCGAGGAAAATCGTGCCCTGGTCGCGCACAATCACCGTGAGATCTGACATTGCCGGAACATACGCGCCGCCGGCCGTGCAGGATCCCATGACAACCGAAATCTGGGTCACGCCGGCAGCCGACATTCGCGCCTGATTGTAGAAAATGCGGCCGAAATGCTCGCGGTCTGGAAACACTTCATCCTGCCTGGGCAGGTTGGCGCCGCCAGAATCCACAAGATAGACGCAGAGCAATCTGCATTCACCCGCGATTTCCTGGGCCCTGAGGTGTTTCTTCACGGTCACCGGGTAATAGGTGCCGCCCTTAACCGTAGCGTCGTTGCAAACGATCATAACGTCACGATTCTCAACCCGCCCGATGCCGGCGATGAGCCCGCCGGCTGGAACGGCTTCGTCATACAGTTCATGGCCCGCGAGCAGGCCGATCTCAAGAAACGGAGATCCCGCATCCAACAGGTTGGCCACCCGTTTGCGCGGCAGCAGTTTGCCCCGTTCTTCGTGGCGCCTTTTCGCACTTTCGCCGCCCCCGGCCAGGGCGGCTGTCGCCGCCTGGTTTATGACAGCGAGCTCGGCCGCGCTTTGAGCGGCATTGATTGTGAATTCTTCCGAAGAAACACTGATATTGGATGTCAGCACTGCCATTCCGCTCGACCGCTCCTTTCGGATTCGTTTTGAGTCGCCGTCTCGACCGTTGAGCATCAGCCCACGGGCGCCCGCCCTGCCTATGCGCTCCGCGTCATCAACTCCCGGCCGATCAACATTCTCCGTATCTCTGACGTGCCGGCGCCGATTTCCATCAGCTTCGCATCGCGGAAAATCCGGCTCACCGGCGATTCCGAAACGTATCCGGCGCCACCCATCGCCTGCACGGCCTGATGGGCCTGTTTCATTCCCTCTTCTGACGCATAGAGCACACAGGCGGCGGCATCCTGCCTCGTCACATCTCCACGGTCACACGCTCTTGCCACCGCGTAGACATAGGCCCTCGCGGAGTTCATCGCGGTGTACATGTTGGCGATCTTTTCCTGCATGAGCTGAAACTCGCCAAGCGGCTGACCAAACTGCCTGCGGCTGTGCATATACGGCATGATTTCATCCATGCACGCCGCCATAATGCCGGTGCCAATCCCCGACAGCACCACTCTCTCAAAGTCCAGGCCCGACATCAGAACCGCCGCGCCGCCGCCGTCTTTGCCAAGAACATTCTCGAACGGAACTTCAACATCCTCAAAGATCAATTCGGAAGTGTTGGAACCGCGCATGCCCAGCTTGCAGAAATGCGGGGAAGCGGAAAACCCGTTCATTTCCTTTTCCACGATAAACGCGGTGATTCCCTTTGACCCCGCCGCCGGCGCGGATTTCGCGTATACAACGAGCGTGTCGGCGTCCGGTCCGTTGGTGATCCAGAATTTCGAGCCGTTCAGGCGATAGTAGCCGTTGCGTTTCTCAGCCCGCAGTTTCATGGACACGACATCTGAACCCGAGCCGGCCTCGGACATCGCCAGCGCGCCGACATGTTCTCCCGACACGAGCTTGGGCAGGAAACGATGTTTCTGTTCGTCATTCCCGTTCAGCCGAATCTGATTGACACACAGGTTGGAATGCGCGCCGTAGGACAGAGCGACGCTGGCGGAGGCGCGGGCGATTTCCTCCACAACGACGGCGTGCGCAAGATACCCCATATCCACCCCGCCGAATTCCTCTTCGACGGTCACTCCCAGCAGCCCAAGACGTCCCATTTCTCGCCACAGCGTGTTCGGGAAGCAATTTGTGCTGTCAATTTCGGCGGCCAGCGGTTTCAGCCGTTCAACTGCCCAGCGGTGGGTCAGGTCACGCAGGGCGTCAATGTCTTCGCCGAGATAAAAGTCCATAGAAGCTGTGAACATTGCGATCCCCCGATCATGCCGACCGGCCAGGGCGCCCGCTGCGTGCGACCGACCCGAACCGTATAGTGCGAAATTCTTTCAGTTTCACAATTACTCTGGAAGGATCAATCTGTGCGAAGGGCTGTCGCCGCCGCCGGCAATTCACGAAAATGATTGAGCAACCCGTCTGGGCGGAGTTTCCTGACATCGTCCCCATGCGGGCCGAACGTGACCATCGCAACCGGGATATCCGCAGCGCGCGCAGTGAAATAGTCGGTATCGGTGTCGCCGACAAAGACCGCCTGCTCACGCCTTCCCCCGGCCTGCGCAACGGCGTGCAGCAACGGTTCGGGTTCAGGTTTTCGAACCGCAAGGGTGTCGCCCCCAACCAATGATCCAAATCTGTGCAGCACATTCAGTCTCGCAAGCAGAATTCTTGCCAGCCGCTCGGGTTTGTTCGTGCAAATGCCCAGATTCCAGCCGGATTGGGAAAGCTCAGTCAACGCAGATTCCACCCCATCGTAGAGTTTGGTGGAACGCGAAATGACCGCCTCGTAATCCTGCAGCAACACCGCATACTGTTCGTTTGCCAGCTGTTCGGCATCGCCCGCGGCGCCGGCCCGCGCAAGTCCCGCCCGCAACATTGCCCGTCCGCCTCTGAAAGCCGTCCGTTTGTCTTTGACCGCATCTAGAGGCTCGCCGAAGCCCATCCGCCGCAGGGTGGCATTCGCGCCGTCTATGAGATCCCGGCTGGTGTCCGCCAAGGTGCCGTCGAGATCAAAAATGACCGCCTTCATGACAACGGCGCTGAATTGTGATCGCGAATATGTGCTCTCCACTTTGCAACTATACGCAACATGTCGTTACAATTCCGCAAGTTGCTATAAACTTTGCACTAGATTTATATGTTTGCTGACGAATGGAAAGGTCGGTTGCATGGCGGTTGCCGTCGTAGTTCTTGCCGCCGGTACAGGCAAGAGGATGAAATCCAATCTGCCAAAGGTTTTGCATAAGGTAGGCGGCGCACCGCTGATTTGGCACATCCTGCAGGTTGCCAAATCCATTGGCCCTGAGCGAACTGTGATTGTCTGCGGCAACGAGCTGGACATGGTGCGGCGACAGCTGGACGGGTTTGGAATCCGATCCCGGTATGCGGTGCAGAATCAAAGGCTGGGCACAGCGCACGCAACGGCTGCCGCACGCGGCGCACTTGAAGGTTTCGAAGGCAAAGTTGTGGTGGTGTACGGCGACACGCCCTTCATTCGTCCGGCTACGCTCGCATCTCTCGCCGGTTTTGACGGCACGCTTGCGGACGTAACCGTGCTTGGCTTCGAAGCGGACGACCCGGGCGCGTACGGACGGCTCGTCCTCGACAACGGCGGCGGACTTGAGCGGATCGTTGAGTTCAAAGACGCAAGCCCGAGTGAAAGAAAGATCGCCTTCTGCAACAGCGGCGCCGTTTCCGCTGACGCGGGCACGCTGTTTGAGCTCGTTGATGCAGTGAGGACCGACAATGCGGCCGGTGAATTTTATCTGACTGACATCGTCGGCATTGCCAAATCAAAGGGATTGAGCTGCGCCGCGTTAAAATGCGCACAATCGGAAACAATCGGTGTCAACGACCGCTCCGATCTCGCGGCCGCCGAGGCGGCATTTCAGCATACGGCCCGCAATGCGGCCTTGCATGCCGGGGCCACTCTGATCGCGCCGGACACGGTCCGGTTCAGCTTTGACACCGATATCGAGCCGGACGTTGAAATTGAGCCGTATGTGCAGTTCGGGCCTGGTGTCACGGTCAGGAGCGGGGCGCGGATTTTGCCGTTTTCGTATTTGGAGGGATGCGTGGTCGGCAAAGACGCGGTGATTGGCCCATATGCGCGCATTCGCCCTGGAAGCCGAATTGGAAGCGGGGCCAGAATCGGCAACTTCGTTGAGGTTAAGGCCGCATCGATCGGCGCATCTTCGAAAGCCTCGCATCTGACCTATATCGGCGACGCCGAAATCGGCGAGCGCGTCAATATCGGCGCCGGCACAGTCATCTGCAACTACGACGGAAAAACCAAACACGCCACATCGATCGGCGACGGCGCGTTCATCGGGTCTGACTCAATCTTGGTCGCGCCGGTGAAAGTCGGCGATTCGGCAATGACAGCGGCGGGGTCCGTCATCACGTCTGATGTGCCGCCTGACGCCTTGGCGATTTCGCGGCCGACCCAGTCAATACTCAAGGGATTTGCTCGGCGCTTCTTCGGACGGGAAAAAGAAAAAAAACTTGGCAGCAATTAATACAGGCGAAAATGTGTGGAATAGTCGGGTTTCTCGGCAGTGACGAGGCGGCGCCGATCCTGTTGGAATCGCTGCGCCGTATGGAATACCGGGGCTACGACAGCGCTGGCATCGCAACGCTTCAGGACGGGAAACTGCTGCGCCGCCGCGCCGTCGGAAAGCTGGCGGAACTTTCGAATCTGTTGGTCAGAGACCCCATTCGGGGACTGACCGGCATTGGACACACCAGGTGGGCGACCCACGGACAGGTGACATTGGCCAATGCCCATCCCCATAACGCGGCAACAGTCTCTGTCGTGCACAACGGAATTATTGAGAACCACCGCGAGCTGAGAGATCGGCTTGCAAAACAGGGAATCGCACATCGCACCGATACCGACACCGAGTCGATCGCCCTGCTCTGCCAATTCAACGTGGATAAAGGAATGCAGCCGCGCGAGGCGGCGCTGCAGACCGTCCGCAGCCTGGACGGCGCGTTTGCCTTGGTGTTCATGTTCGAAGGCCACGAAGACTGTTTGATCGCTGCGCGGCAAGGTTCCCCCTTGGTGATCGGGCACGGGAGATCGGAGATGTTTCTTGCCTCCGACACGATCGCGCTCGCAGGGCTGGCTGACCGCATCACATATCTGGAAGACGGTGACTTTGCCTGTGTTTCGCGAAACTGCCTGTCATTGACGGACCGTCAGGGCCGCCCGGTCAGCCGGCCACAGGAACGGAACACAATCGATCCCGCTTCTGTGGACAAAGGCGGTCACAAGCATTTCATGGCGAAAGAGATTTACGAGCAGCCCAAGGTGCTCTCCTCCGCCATCGGCCGGCTTGTCACAGCGGACCAGTCCGCGGCTCATCGGAACGCGCTCACAGACATTGCAGAGTGCGGCCGCATCGAAATTGTGGGCTGCGGCACTGCCAATTTCGCCTGCCAGGTCGCGGGCTACTGGTTTGAGCGTCTGGCCGGGATTCCCTCTTCGTCAACACTTGCGTCTGAATTCTGCTATCGGAACGGCAGTCTCGACGGGCAGGTGCTCGGGATTTTTGTCAGCCAGTCCGGCGAAACCGCCGACACTCTTGTTGCGCTCCGCCACATGAAGAATCAGGGCCGCAAGACGCTGGCGGTGTTAAACGTGATGACGAGCTCCGCGGCGCGGGAGGCTGACGCCGCGATTCCAATTCACGCCGGTGTTGAAATCGGAGTCGCGTCGACAAAGGCGTTCACCTGCCAATTGATTGCGCTGGCGTCGCTGGCAATCGCCGCTGGGCGCCGGCGCGGAACCGTGAGCGAAGCTGAGCACCGGCGGCTCCTTAACGATCTGCAGAGACTTCCGGCCCTGGCCAGCGCCGCCCTCAACAGTGACAGCCAGATTCAGAAGATTGCCAGAGAAATCGCCCGCTCATCCAGCGTGCTGTTCATCGGGCGTGGCACAATGTTTCCAATGGCGCTTGAGGGCGCTCTAAAACTCAAGGAAATCAGCTATATCCACGCCGAAGGACTGGCCAGCGGCGAATTGAAGCATGGACCGCTGGCACTCGTCGACGATGGTTTTCCTGTGGTTGTGCTGGCTCCACGCGACGAGTTGTTTGACAAAACACTGTCGAGTTCAGAGGAAGTTATGGCCCGGAACGGCAAAATCCTGCTGATTTCCGATGCCGATGGAATCCGGGCCGCAGGATCAAACATTTGGCGTTCGGTCTCAGTGCCTGCTGTTGATCCCGTGTTCGCTCCAATCCTCTACGCACTGCCGTTACAGCTCATCGCATATCATACAGCGGTACACCTCGGCACAGATGTCGATCAGCCACGCAATCTGGCGAAATCGGTCACAGTGGAGTAGTTTTAAATTGCACCAATTTCCAAATCTCATGGTGTTGAGATGTTTGGTTAAATAAAAAGCCAAGTCATTAACGATATCGGAGTTACCGGAAGAACAAACAAATAGATTAGAAGAGGATGTTGAGTTAACTGAACAAGGTGTTCCTAGTTCTGCAATTTGTAAAAGAGTTAACGAAAAGGTTATCGGAGAAAGTATGTCGATGAACCAGATACAGTTAATGATATTAGAGCGATGAGAATTAAGCACAGAAGACGTTTAGAACGAATGAGAGAAATATAAGTTGAACACGGTTTTTTGGACAATTCAGTGGTATAAAGTTTGAGCCTATTCGCAATAATCATTTTTTACCTGTACGGTGTATGAAATGTTGTTTGCCAAATTTTCTATTTAGAGGCCAGCCTGATTCAAGTGTTTGTGCAGGAATGGCTGGACTTCGACATTTTTTTTCGAATGCGCTGACTCACGGGCGGCAAACAGGAGAGCGGCGCACTGGATATTGTCTTCAAGGCTGTTTGGAGGTTCGGCTCCCCCTACCAACCACTGGCAGAAAAGCTCTGCCAGCCAGGAATTCATCCAGGCTTCCTGTTCGAGAAGAGGAGCCTCCTTTTCGAAAGCTTCCTCTAGCTGTGCATGAATCCGCAGTCGCCGTTGATCGAGTTCAAGGGTCGCCAATTCGCATTCCGCACGCCAATAATCCTGGGCCCAATCATTCAGTTGTGAAGCATTGGTTTTGGCACCTTCGTAAAACACTTTGGCGCCATTTTCCATCTCCACCAGCATCACAGTTTGAGCATCTCCCTGGAACTCACTCCATTCAGGGTTCCATGTGACACAATGCACGGATTCAGCTTTGGCTCCCGTGAGCGAACGCATAATATCGAAGTGATGAACCAAGGCTTCAATCAGCAGGGGATCCCCAATGTCATAGGGGTAATCCAATCCCCATTGTCCGCGTTTGCGACAGGTCCATGTGTTGCGTCCCACCAGATAGTCCAAACGGCCATAGCTGCCCGAATGAATTTGGCGCTGCAGAGTTTGTTTGTCTTGATCGAAGCGGTGGCTCATCGTCACCGCCATCTTGAGCCCCGCCCCCTTGACTTTTTGTTAGATTCGGCAACTGGCCTCCATCGTGTCGGCAATCGGTTTCTCAGAGAGGATGTGGCGATCATATCTGATGGCCAAATCCACCATTTCTTCATGAGCGGCCGGAGGAACAACGATGATGATGAAATCCGCATCCTGTTCTGCCAGCGCCTGTTCCGCCCTGGTGTAGAGCTGCGCGTCGTCAAGACTCAGCTGCCGCTTCGCCTGACCAAGCATATCCGGATTGATGTCGACTGCCGCAGCAGGGACCGCAAGACCAAGTTTTTTCAAGTGAGGCATCACGGTTGCACACCAATGCCATCCGTGTCCTCCTACGCCAATCTGGATGTAACGCAACGGTTTCTGTTCTGATGTCATAACAGTTCCTCATTGCTATGCTAGTACTACAGTTGTGTTTGACCCGTACGTCGGTTGTAGCGCGCCTTTGCCGCGCCAGCCTGGTGTTTTCGCCGCCACAGCGACCAGCTCATGATGAATGAGCTGGATTCCGGCGGCCTGAGCAGGAGTTCCGCGATCAGGCGGCGCAGCTCCGGAACGCTCGGCACGAGCGCCGTCATGAGGGCAAGCCGGCGGAATCGGCGGCTGGACCCGTTTTGTTCTCTTTGTTTTCCGCCCCGCGCCTCAATCGCGCCGCCAGCCTGGCCAGAAAAGCTGCGGCGGCCATGACCAGGCTGACATGGCGGTGCCAGCCATGCCAGGAACGGGCCTCGCAATGATCAAGGCCGAGACCGTCCTTGGCCCGCTGGAAGCATTCCCCGATGGTCCAGCGCAGTCCGGCGGCGCCCGCCAGTTCCGCCAGGGCGGCGCCGCCGGGGCAGAAAGCGAGACAGTATGCCTGTTTCCGCGGGCCGCTGCGGGAGCGCCGCACCAGCAGGCAGTGCTCCCAGCCCGCTTTGCGGTTCCACGGGATGACAATGCGGGCCCAGTCATAAAGCCTCGGTCCCTTGGAGCCCTCGCCGGCGGCGAGGGCCGTCCAGTCCCCGTCAGCAAGATCCCCGGCCAACTCCGAAGGATTGGTTTCCACGAAGCCGCTGTCGCCGATGAACCGGAGATGGTGATTGCCGCGCACCGCCAGCACATGGGCCTGGTCCCGCTCCTCGAGCATCCGCCTCAGGTCGTGGTCACAGCCATAGGCGGCATCGGCCAGGACCCAGGCGCAGCGGACACCGGCGTCAAGGCGCCGGGCAATCATCTCCCTTGCGATCGCCGGCTTGGCGGCAAACCCGACATCATCGGGAACGGAGGCCTTCGCCCGCCGGCCGGCGTCGCCGGTCCAGGCCTTCGGAAGATAAAGCCGGCGGTCGATCAGCGCCTGGCCGTAACGGCCGGCATAGCCGAGAAACACGCCGGTCCGGCAGTTCTCGACCCGTCCCGCCGTGCCCGGACACTGGCGGGCGACGCCCACCGAGTGGGCGCCCTTCTTGAGGAAACCCGTGTCATCCACGACAATCACGCCGTCATCGCCGCCGAGGGACTCAATGACATGATCACACACCCCGTCCCGCAGCAGGTCCGCGTCCCAGCTGCTGCGGCCAAGCAGCGCCTGCATCCGCCGGGGACGGGCAAGGCCGGCCTGCTCCGACATCATCCAGCCGGTCTTGCGTGAAATCCCCGAAAGCAGCCCGTCGATGAAAGCGCCGCCGGTCTCGCGCAGCTCGCGGCGGCCGAACACAGGACCGAAACGCTCCTTCAGCGATATCAGCTCTTTCTCCCACTCCAGGAGGGACCCAGACCATTCCGCAACACCCATGATGACAACCCCGTTTCAAAAAACACGGGGACCATAAACCATGATCGAAAAAAATATGCAACTGTAGTACTAGTCAGTCCAGGTGCGCGGCGCCATCGACGAGAGAAAGCGGCAATAGAATCACCTATACAAATGTGGGACTTTGAAAGGTCCCGGGCCTTCTGGAAGAGACACCGGACATTGCGGTCCAGGAGCTGCGCGCGGCCCTTGACGCGCGCGGCCATGACTTTGGCTGCGGTTCGAACCAGCGTATCCTCAAGCGTCACGGGACCTAGGCGAAAACCAACATGGCGCCTGCGCATGGCGGCGGCCCGGTCGACCGCCGCGCCTTCGAGGCCTGTGTCGAAAGGGTCCTCGTTCCCAAACTGCGCCCCGGCGGCCTGGTTGAAGAATCCACATGTGTGTCGACAAGCACAGGTCACTGACCGCCGCAACAAACACAACTGCGGGCATTCTGTTGAGGAGATCGACGACACACGCTTCCCAGCCTTAAGGACCGTTTTGGTGAAGTCCAGCCCGAACACCCACAGGCTGTAGGAGTTCTGTGAGGCATTTCGACGGGCGAGGCCGTGCATCTGGCCGCGGGATTCGACGCACGCCACCCTCCGAAGAATGGCAGCCGGCTGAACCTGACGGAGTTCGAGATCAGCTTACATTTGCTGCGGTGTCCAGACCGCCGGTTTCCCGACCGGGAGACGGTTGCCGACAGGCCATCGCTGTGCGACTCAGCGCCAGCGCCGACAGTGCGGTATCAACGGCAGAATCGATCGGCGGCGCGAATGGCTGTCCCGAGGGAAATGTTTTTTACTGCAGATATGTGCCCGGGCCATTGTCGCCCGTTTCTTTTGTCTGATCCCGCGATCCGGTCTCGTATTTTTCACCTTCAGACTTTGAAGGCTGAACCAAAAAAATCATTAGAATGATCCAGCCGACAATCGGAATCAGGAATAGCAATAACCACCAGGCGGACATTCCCGTGTCATGCAGGCGGCGGCTTCCAGCTGCCAATCCCGGTAATAGCAGCGCCAGATCAGCCAGCAACGAGATTGCGCTTTCGTGTCCAGCCACAGCGGCCACGACCACTTGGACGACAATGCAAAACAGGATGAACCACCAGTATTCGCTTCGCTTCGCCCGGCCGGAAAACGTCGCATAATTCGAGAGGCACGTTGTTACAGCGGTGGTGAAATTCATTGTCTAAACCAGTCCTTCTTAGTCTTTTCTGCACTCACGGCCATGGACACGTCCCAATTGCCGCCAAGACCGCATTTTGAACGCGGCAAAATTCTGCAGCCGTGAAATCGCGCAGGAGCGTCTCCGCCATGGAAAGCGCGCGACTGTCCGCGGTCGAAAAGGTAGCCATCGCCGGCAGTTTCAGCGGTTTGTTCAGAACGGCGGATGCAGCGCCAGGGCCAATGACGCTTCAATTTCACGCACGGAATTTGTCACGGCGCGTCCGATCAGGTCCATCTGCCTGACCTGCGCGATCCTGCCTTGCACCCTTTTGTGCTCTGTCTCCGACAACAGGAGTTTGAATATGCCGCAGGCGTCCACAAGACCGATGAGGACGATGTCATGCGGATCCGGAATTTCATCGCTGAACAGGATGGCCATAACGCGATGTCTGACTTCGCGTTCGACCTTTCCATCCTTGATGGGATACCGGCGCGACCGAAACACCCACAGGAAACGATCGTCTTTCTTTTCCAGGATACCGCCGTCACACAGGCGCTGCAGCGCCTGCCGGCGAATGATTTCGGCATCTCTTGCGCAATATTCAACCCAGTACCGAGCATCTCGGGGCTCTTCGGAATCGACAATGCATTTCAGCGTCGGATCAAACATATCGTCGCCCAACGGCTCGGGATCAATGACAAAAACGCGTTCCAGGTCGGTGTCAATTTTGTCCTTGAGCGCAAGCTCCATAAGCACTGCGCCAGAAAGCACACAGCGTATCGACAGCTCTGGAACGTGCACAAACCGCCCTTCTTTGTCTTCGAGTAACAGCAGCATGACTTCTTCGGCTATGCTGAGCATTGTCTCTCCAAAATCGTAGTTGTACCTGCCTGTCGGTCAGTGCGTGTGCGCCGCGCCGTTGGCGCGTCAGACATACCGCATTCTAGAATCTGCCGCAACACGGGGAAGCGGCGATTCCAAGACGTTTCGAACCCAGTCTGCCATGCCAGCTGACCATCTCGACAGAGGCGGCCGCCGCGCTTGCGACCATGGGTGCGGAGGGCCGCAGCCACCTGTTTGAGGCGGTTTGGGTGACGCTGTTTCCGGCCCCCGCAATATTCCCTGTCACTGTGGCCATCAACCTCTTTGGCGAATATCTTCGTCACAGTCTTGAGCGGGTTCAGCAACATATCTGTCCGGCGATCAGAGGCCGATGGCGGCCGATTTGACAACTCCGGCGCTGACTTCCGGCGGTCACACCTTCGGCAGCCACTTTCCGAATGCAGCCACTTTCCGAATTAGGGGCCGGAGACACAACACAGTTGCGGTTTGCGGACCCGCCCTGCCGCAAAACATTGCCAACGCTCGCCTGTCCGGAGCGGGTCTGGCGGCCCGTTCCGAAGCCAAAGCCGGCCCTGCCGGACCCGCCGCCGCATTTCATGGCGAGATCCGCTGACCCGGCAGGCATGAATGACATAACAGGCGCCGCAACGTGCCGACATGACGCCAAACGGTGCGTCATTTTGCCATCGGGAGTTTGCAATGAGACCGGAAATCTTGGCGGCAAGAGGCCGGATTGATCTGCCGCGGAGCAGGTGGTTTGGACGTTGTCCGAGTTTCGGCTGGTTACAAAAATCCGTCATGTGCCTGCTCAGACACATATGAACTTTTTCGGGCGGCGCCGGGGGTCTTGGAAACCGGAGGGAGGGCGCAGCCCGACCGGAGGGTTCCAAGACCCCCGGATCAGATTTTGACTTGCCCTGAGGGGCGGGGTTCTCCATCAGTTCGCTTTGATGATGAAACCGAAAAGGAGAACCCCAATGCAAGTTTTCGGCTTGCCCGGCCATGTTATCAGAAACGCCGCCCGCGCGTCACGGCTTTTGTCTCAAACCGACGCGGGAACCCGCATGCGGGCCGGTCTCGTCCGCCGCTGGCGGCGGGCCCGGCGCGACGGCCTCACTGTTGAACAGGCGGCGCGCGCCGTCGGCGTTCCGGTGTCCACGCTGCGCCGCTGGGAGAAGCGGCCGGAGCTGCTCCCGACCCGTCCGCGCCGCTGCCGCCGGCCGGAGCGGCGGCGCCGGCTTGAGAGCCGCGTGCGGGAGCTGCGCATGCGGTTCCCGGCCTGGGGGAGGGGGAAGATCGCGGCGGTGCTGCGCCGCGAGGGGACCGCGGTCTCCGACGCGACGGTCGGTCGGGTCATCCATGATCTGGTCAGCAGAGGCCGCATGGCCCCGGTCAGCGCCTTCACACCGCAGCGCCGGGCGGCCCGGACAGGCAATGGCATTCGGATAACGATTTTGGCCGTTCGGATAAGGAAACCCCCGCGCTTCGGGCTTTTTGCCGGAAGCCGGGGGCTTTCTGGCGGTCTGGTTCTGTCAGGCGGCGCGTCGTCTCTGCCACTTGCTCACTGGCTGCCTGGATTCCCTCCTGTGGTTTCGCCCCGGCCTTTCGCGCTGGATGCATTGCGAGAGGCCGGTCATGATCCGCCTGACCGATTGCGCGGCCATTTCGCTCTGCCTGAGGAACATGGCCTCGATTTCGCGCCCCACCAGTCTCAGACCGTTCCTGAAGTTGGCGCGCATGGCCGGCAGGCCGTCATCGCCGGGACCGCGGCTGATGTCATGGTCGCAGCGGTTGGCGAACAGGCGCGCGAGGGTGATCAGTGTGAAGGCGGCGTAGAGTTCCTGGCGGACGCCGCGCTCCGACTTTGCGTGGAAGCGCTCGATCACGGCCTTTCCCGTCTTGTATCCCTCTTCGATCTGCCAGCGTCCGTGATAAAGGTCAGAGAGCGCCGGAATGCTGTGGCGCCGGGCTTCGAGCAGGGATGTCGCGAGACAGTGCGTGGTGTCGGCGGCGGTGTGTTTGACCAGGCGGATGCGGAGGCTCTGTCCGCGCAGCGCGGCTGCGTCCCTGGGCGCGTCGAGGGTGATGACGCTGTCGGTCTTTTCGGAGTTGATGAAGGCATTGAAGGCCGGATTGGCGTTCCCCTGGATGCGGAAGACGAAGTTCAGCTTCCGCATCCGGTGGAGCAGGGCCATTTCGAAGGACCAGTATCCCCGGTCGCAGACGATGACATCGCCTTCGGCGGCATGGTCGAGATGGGTGACGGCGGCGGCGCGTTCGTTCTCGTGGCCGAAGAGGTCGAAGTCGACCGGGATGCGGTCGCGCAGCCTGTAAAGGACGCTGACCATGCCCTGGGGGCAGTGGGCGTTGTCGTTCGGAATGCGGTAGCCGGCGCGCAGCAGTTCCCTCGGCAGGGTGATCTTCGAGCCGTCGACGGCGAACACGCGGTGTCCCTTCCACAGGGCGCCGTCGGGGCTGTGGGCGAGGATATCCCTGTGCACCCTCCGGAACGCGGCTTCGTCGAGCTTCTCCCGCGCCTCGCAGGCGGTCGACGCCGCCGGAGGCTCGTCCTGCGGCAGCTCGATGCCGGCCGCCGCGCACTGTTCCCAGAGTTCGCACAGCGTGGCGCGGCACCCCTGCCCGCGCAATGGCATTCGGATAACGATTTTTGCCGTTCGGATAAGAAAACCCCCGCGCTTCGGGCTTTTTGCCGGAAGCCGGGGGTTTTCTGGCGGTCTGGTTCTGTCAGGCGGCGCGTCGTCTCTGCCACTTGCTCACTGGCTGCCTGGATTCCCTCCTGTGGTTTCGCCCCGGCCTTTCGCGCTGGATGCATTGCGAGAGGCCGGTCATGATCCGCCTGACCGATTGTGCGACCATTTCGCTCTGCCTGAGGAACATGGCCTCGATTTCGCGCCCCACCAGTCTCAGACCGTTCCTGAAGTTGGCGCGCATGGCCGGCAGGCCGTCATCGCCGGGACAGTGGCTGATGTCATGGTCGCAGCGGTTGGCGAACAGGCGCGCGAGGGTGATCAGTGTGAAGGCGGCGTAGAGTTCCTGGCGGACGCCGCGCTCCGACTTTGCGTGGAAGCGCTCGATCACGGCCTTTCCCGTCTTGTATCCCTCTTCGATCTGCCAGCGTCCGTGATAAAGGTCAGAGAGCGCCGGAATGCTGTGGCGCCGGGCTTCGAGCAGGGATGTTGCGAGACAGTGCGTGGTGTCGGCGGCGGTGTGTTTGACCAGGCGGATGCGGAGGCTCTGTCCGCGCAGCGCGGCTGCGTCCCTGGGCGCGTCGAGGGTGATGATGCTGTCGGTCTTTTCGGAGTTGATGAAGGCATTGAAGGCCGGATTGGCGCTGTTCTTGATGCGGAAGACGAAGTTCAGCTTCCGCATCCGGTGGAGCAGGGCCATTTCGAAGGACCAGTATCCCCGGTCGCAGACGATGACATCGCCTTCGCGGGCATGGTCGAGATGGGTGGCGGCGGCGGCGCGTTCGTTCTCGTGGCCGAAGAGGTCGAAGTCGACCGGGATGCGGTCGCGCAGCCTGTAAAGGACGCTGACCATGCCCTGGGGGTAGTGGGCGTTGTCGTTCGGAATGCGGTAGCCGGCGCGCAGCAGTTCCCTCGGCAGGGTGATCTTCGAGCCGTCGACGGCGAACACGCGGTGTCCCTTCCACAGGGCGCCGTCGGGGCTGTGGGCGAGGATATCCCTGTGCACCCTCCGGAACGCGGCTTCGTCGAGCTTCTCCCGCGCCTCGCAGGCGGTCGACGCCGCCGGAGGCTCGTCCTGCGGCAGCTCGATGCCGGCCGCCGCGCACTGTTCCCAGAGCTCGCACAGCGTGGCGCGGCAGCCCTGCGCGCGCGGCGCGGCGACGAGGCGGAACACGAACAGTATGATCAGCAGGCTGTCGAACACGCGGCGGCGCTTCTGCCAGCGCGCGTCCTCGCGCGCCGCGACCGCCGCGGCGGCCGCGACAAGCGCCTCCCAGCGGCGGCCGAAGCGGCGGTCGGAGGCCGCCGAGCGGCCCCTTTCGGCCCGGGTCGGAGGCTTCCGCTGTCCCGCGTCACGCGCGCCGCGCAGGATCTCGCGGGCGCCCGCGCAGAGCGGCATCACATAGACACCCTTGCGCGTCTTTCCCCTGCCGGCGGTCTCCCCGATGCGCTTCCAGTTGGCGGCGCGGTAACACGAGGCCCTGAACCGGGTCTCGTCGATGAAGGTCTCGCAGAGGACCGGCCGGTGCCCGTGGATGCGCTCCCAGTCGTCCGCCAGACGCCGTGTCGCCATGGCCAGCGCCGAGGAGGCCAGGTTCTTCGACCGCACCCATGGAAACACCAGAAAGCGGGAGTTGACCACCATCAGGCGCCGCCTGCGGTCGCGTGTCCGGTCCGTCCATCCGATCCAGCGGTCACGGCACGGGAGCCGCTTCGTCACCGCATCGAACAGCAGGCACCCCAGCCTGCGGCCGTCCCGGTCGGTCACAAAGTAGCGGATATGCGCCCCGAAGGGGCGCCTGTAGCCGAGATAGTGGTGGCGGTCGACGAAGGCGTTCCACAGCTGCCGTCCTTCGGTGTCGGTGACCGGCTCGACGCGGAGCGGACGCAGCTCGGACAGCGGCGCCGCGATCTCCGGCTGCGGGTCGGAGGCGGAGGTCCAGGCCGGCGCGTCGACGGCCTTCATGTCGCGGACGCTGTCCTCCCGCTTCGGCGGCAGCCTGAGGATGCCGTGGCTCTCCAGCGTCTCCAGCATCCCGAGGCAGGCCCCGACCCTGTAGGCCCCCTTCGCCGTATTCCATCCGAGATGCTCGCAGATGGTCTTCGCGAGTTCGTTGCGGCTGTCGTTCGGGAGCATCTCGACGGTCTCCTGGATGTCGGCGATCTGCCGCCGGTTCAGGCGGCGGCCCGAAAAGGTGGTCGACTTGAGGTCGATGATTCGCTGGTCCATGGGTGATTCCCGAATCTGCATGACCACAGGATGCAGATCGCCGGGCGCATGTCAAGGGGGGCGGTGAAAAAAATATTCCCGCGCCGATGTCCCGTTATATCAACGCCTTGCAGGCCGCAAAAAACCGCGCCCGGAACGGCAAGTCTATCCGAATGCCATTGCCTGCCCGCGCGGCGCGGCGACGAGGCGGAACACGAACAGTATGATCAGCAGGCTGTCGAACACGCGGCGGCGCTTCTGCCAGCGCGCGTCCTCGCGCGCCGCGACCGCCGCGGCGGCCGCGACAAGCGCCTCCCAGCGGCGGCCGAAGCGGCGGTCGGAGGCCGCCGAGCGGCCCCTTTCGGCCCGGGTCGGAGGCTTCCGCTGTCCCGCGTCACGCGCGCCTCGTCAGGATCCCGCGGGCGCCCGCGCAGAGCGGCATCACATAAACGCCCTTGCGCGTCTTTCCCCTGCCGGAGGTCTCCCCGATGCGTTTCCAGTTGGCGGCGCGGCAGCACGAGGCCCTGAACCGGGTCTCGTCGATGAAGGTCTCGCAGAGGACCGGCCGGTGCCCGTGGATGCGCTCCCAGTCGTCCGCCAGACGCCGTGTCGCCATGGCCAGAGCCGAGGACGCCAGGTTCTTCGACCGCACCCATGGAAACACCAGAAAGCGGGAGTTGACCACCATCAGGCGCCGCCTGCGGTCGCGTGTCCGGTCCGTCCATCCGATCCAGCCGTCACGGCACGGGAGCCTCTTCGTCACCGCATCGAACAGCAGGCACCCCAGCCTGCGGCCCTCTTTGTCGGTGACGAAGCAGCGGATATGCGCCCCGAAGGGGCGCCTGTGGCCGAGATAGTGGTGGCGGTCGACGAAGGCGTTCCACAGCTGCCGTCCTTCGGTGTCGGTGACCGGCTCGACGCGGAGCGGACGCAGCCCGGACAGCTCCGCCGCGATCTCCGGCTGCGGGTCCGAGGCGGAGGTCCAGGCCGGCGCGTCGACGGCCCTCATGTCGCGGACGCTGCCCTCCCGCTTCGGCGGAAGCGTCAGGATGCCGTGGCTCTCCAGCGCCTCCAGCATCCCGAGGCAGGCCCCGACCCTGTAGGCCCCCTTCGCCGTCTTCCATCCGAGATGCTCGCAGATGGTCTTCGCAAGTTCGCTGCGGCTGTCGTTCGGGAGCATCCCGACGGTCTCCTGGATGTCGGCGATCTGCCGCCGGTTCAGGCGGCGGCCCGAAAAGGTGGTCGACTTGAGGTCGATGATTCGCTGGTCCATGGGTGATTCCCGAATCTGCATGACCACAGCATGCAGATCGCCAAGCGCATGTCAAGGGGGGCGGTGAAAAAAATATTCCCGCGCCGATGTCCCGTTATATCAACGCCTTGCAGGCCGCAAAAAACCGCGCCCGGAACGGCAAGTCTATCCGAATGCCATTGCCCGGACAGGCGGTGCAGGTCGACACCCTCACCGTGTCGCTGCGGCCCGGCCGGACCGTCAGACACTTCACCGCCATCGACCGCCTCGTATGTTCGGAGAATCAGAAGTGAACGCAGAAGGTGGCTGTGGATAAGTTGAGCGCGGATTCCTGTGGAAAACCCGTCCCTTGCCTTTGTGCGCCTCCCCGGTTCATTCCTGTGTCGGGACCGCCGCCGCCAGGCCCTGGCGGCGGCGGCGCGGGGCCCGGCCCCGCAGGACGGGTCGGACCGAAACCGCCTTGGATCACCGGATCCGTGATGGAGCGTGGTCGGCCCGTCCTCCCTTCAGCCTCCCGGGTCCTGAATGGATGCCTGGGTTCAAGAACCGGATCATCGCGAGGATAGGAGCGGGAGACCATGACCATTGTAGCCGCCGGAATCGACGTCAGCAAGAAAACACTTAACATCCATCTCAACGGCAGGGACGACACCGCCGCCAACGACACGGACGGCTTCCGCAAGGTCGCCCGCATCCTCAGGGACGGCGGGGCGGAGCGGGTCGTCATGGAGGCCACGGGACGGATGCGCCGGGCCCTCTTCCAGTCGCTGCATGACCGCGGCTTCCCGGTCTGCGCGGTCAACCCCCGCCAGTCCCGGGACTTCGCCAGGGCCAGCGGCGAGCTGGCGAAGACCGACAGGGCCGACGCCAGGGCGCTGGCCGCCTTCGGGGCCGCGTTTCCGGACATGGCGACCGCGGCGCCGTCCGGCGTGACGGTCGACCGGCTCCGCGACATGCTCGTGTTGCGGGAGAAGCTCGTCGACCAGCGCACGGAACTGAAGGCGGCCTTCGACGAGGTCGGCGATCCCGCGCCGGACGGGCCGGTCCCGAAAATCCTCTCGGAGCTTGACGCCGGCGTCCGCGGGTATGACCGGCGGATCAGGGAGCTGATCGCCGGCTCGGAGGAGCATGCCGAGAGCCACAGGATCCTGACCTCGGTTCCGGGCATCGGCCCCGTCACGGCGGCGGCCCTGATCGCGTGGATGGGCGAGCTCGGCGCGATCGGCAGCCGCCAGGCCGCCGCCCTGATTTGCGTGGCGCCCTTCGCCCGCGACAGCGGGAACATGAAGGGCGGGCGCCGCGTCAGCGGCGGACGCCGGAGGCCGAGGGACGTCCTCTACATGGCCGCGATGTCGGCAACCCTGTTCAATCCCGACATGAAGGAGATGTGCGGCCGGCTCAAGGAAAGGGGAAAGCCCCACAAAGTCGCGGTGACCGCGGTCATGCGCAAGCTGGTCGTGACCGCGAACGCCCTTCTCCGCGACCGGCGCATGTGGGAGGACCGGACCGAGGCCGTCCGCCGGGCCCGGAACGAATCAGACGCGCCGGTCACGCCACCGCGGCCGGCCTGCCTTGGCATGCCCGCATGGCGACCGCCTGTGGACAGGGATGTGGAAAACCCGGATCGGAATCACTGAAAACCGCAGAAAAAGACTGGATCCGGGCTTGACTCGAAACATGGATGCTCTCGCGCTGGAGCTGCGGCATGCCCGCCTCCAACGCGACCGCGGCCAGCGCCGCCCGCTTCCTTGACAAGCTGGTCCGCCAGGCGCCGTTCACAGTCGAGGCCGTGCAGGTCGGCGGCGGATCCGAATTCATGGCTGAGTTCGAGGCCGCGTGCGCAGACAGAGACATCACACTCGCTGTTCTGCCGCCGAAGTCGCCGAAACAGAAGGGGAAGGTGTCATACTGCGCTCCATTGCGTTGTTGCGGACAAACTTGAGGTTTTCCGGTGCGTTTTCCGGCATTTCCTAGCCGGCTCCGTGTGCGGAATGCCTTTCCGGCATGCCGGTTTCCTGCCGGGGAATCAAGCCGGGAGACCGCGTGGCGGTCATGGCAGCGCCCTTCCCGGGGTCTGCGGGAGACCCCGCGTCGGCGGCGCTGCGGGCCCGGGCTCCGCGCGGCGCTTGAACTTGTGCCTGTTCTTGACGGGCGGATTGTCCGGGATCTCGAACAGGCGCCCGTTCCTGTCGTTCCACGGCGTGCCCGCGAGCAGGCCGCTCAGGCGCCAGTTCTTGACGGTCCCCGGCGCGACGCCGAGCCGTTCGGCCAGTTCGCCGCGGGTCAGCAGGCCGCGTTCGCGCAGCCTCCGATATCTCGTCTTCAGGCCGTGGTTCCGGCGCACCCGCTGGACCCGCCGCGGGTCGAAGGGCTTGCCGTGTCCGGTCCGCAGGCCCCGCTGATTGAGGATCTCCGCGATCTCCCCCTCGCAATGATCCTCGAGCAGCGCGTCGACCGCCTCCACGACCGCGCGCGGCGTGGCGTGGAGTTCGAAGAACGGCAGGTCAGGCGGAATGGCGATCTGCCGCGTGGCGCCGCCCCGGAGCCGGACGCCGAGTTCGACCATTTCGCCGCGGGTGATGGTGACGTCCTCGATCACCAGCTGGACCATGCGCTTGCGCCCGCGGTCCGGAGTTGCCGGATCGTTCCACAGTCTCGGGAAGTCGCAGGCAAGCTCGAGGACGCGCCGGCGCTGGTCTTCCGCGAGCTTGCCGCGGTCTTCGGCCTGCCGCCTGTCGCGGTCGCGCCGGACCTCGTCGAGGTCGCGCAGCCTCTGGTTCCATTCGCCCTCCAGCACGTCGGCCACGATGCGGTTGTCGGGATGGGTGTTGATGAACCGCGCGCGCGATATCGGCCTCCTCCCGGGCGCGCTGCACCCGCTGGCCGTGCCAGGCGTCGATCTCTTCGGCCCGGGCCTCGAGTTCCTTCTGCACCTGCAGCGCCGCCTCGAGGGTTGCCGGGGTCATGAGTTCCGCCATGAGTCCGCCGATCGCCCGGTCCGCGCCGCCGCCCGGCACATGCTGGCAGATCGCCGTCCCGTGCCCGATGCCGCGCCTCTGGCACACATAGTCGGGGACCAGGCCTTGCCTGCGGGCGTGACAGCGGACCGTCATCGCGGTGCCGCACTTGCCGCAGACCGCCAGCCCCTGCAGGAGGGCCGGCCCCTCCCGCGGCGGCCGCCGCCGCCGGATGTGCAGTTGTCCTTGAGGCGCTGCCGGCTGGCTTCGAAACGCTCCCAGGAGATGTGGCCCTCATGCTGGCCGCGCAACAGGATCTCAACCTCTTCGAGCGGCACGCGGCGGACGGTGACTGTGCCGTCGGGCCGGCGGCGGCCGCGGGTGCGGCCGAAGACGAAGGCGCCTGCATAGCGGGGATTGTGGAGGATTTGCAGGACCCTCGAATGGGTCAGCCCGACCCAGATCACCTCGCCTTTGCGGCTGCCTGTGCGCAGTCGCCGGGGAAACAGCATCCCCGTCTTGCGGAAAGCCTTCACGGTCGCCGTCGCCGATCCGGTGCGGGTGAAGGTGTCGAACAGCATGGCGAGGCTCTTGCGCACCCGGACATCGGGATCAAGAACCACCCTGTCGAGCGGGTCATAGATCAGGCCGGCCGGGAGCGGCAGCTTGAGTTCGCCGCGCCGGGCCCGGCTGATGATTCCACCCTGCAGGCGCGCCCGCAGGATGTGCAGCTCCGCCTCAGACATCTGGCCCTTCATTCCCAGGATGAGCCGGTCGTTGAAGCCGCACGGATCATAGAGGCCGTCCTCGTCGAGGATCAGTGTGCCTGTCATCGCGCAGAGATCGAGCAGCCGGCGCCGGTCGCTGGAATTGCGGGCGAGACGGCTGACCTCGAGACCGGGCACGATCCCGGCTTTGCCCAGGGAGACCTCGCCGGCCAGCGTCTTGAATCCTTCGCGGTCCCTGTCGGCGCCGGACTGGCCGAGATCCGAGTCGATCACGATGACCTTCTCGACGGGCCAGCCGAGCGCGTGGGCCCGGTTGCGCAGTTCATACTGGCGGCGGGCGCTCTCCGTGTTCTCCGTCACCTGGCGCAGTGTCGACTGGCGGACGTAGAGAAACGCGTTCCGGGCGAGATGGCCGGCTGTCACTTTCTGGTGTTCGCGGTTCATGATGCGGCTCCGTTCAGCTGTTCGATGGCGATCGCCGCGACGATGTTGACAAGACCGGATTCGACGTCACCGGGCAGTTCCGGCGCGGGACTGCGGCCGTGTTCCGCGGCGCGGACCGGCGCGGGCGGCGCCGCGTCGAGGACGGCGAACCACGCGGCCATGCCCCGGTGGATCAGCACGGCCCGCCCGCTGCGCCCGGCGACCCTGTCGTTCCTGGTGCGGCGCAGGCGTTCGTAATCCTCGGCCCGCTGCCGCGGACAGGCGGGCGGCGCCGGTGTCCGGTTCAGCGTTTTTTTTGGCACGGTCCAAAGCGCGTTCGACGCTGCGCCGGTGCACGGAGATTCCGAAGCGGCTGCGCGCCGGGCCTCGGCAAGCGCCTCGACGACGGTGTCGTCGAGCTTGTGGGCGCGCCGCGGTCTCGGGCGTTCCGGGACCAGGCCCGCGAGGCCGCTCTCCTCGAAGGCCCTGGCGGCGTGATACCAGGTCGGCCGCGAGACGCCGAAGTTCCGCGCGCTTTCGCTCACCGACTGCCCCTCCCTGCTGACCCGCCGCAGCATCTCGCAGCGGACCTGCACGAGGTCCCGGGGGTCGAAGAAGGGATCGGACAGGAACCGGGGATCGTTCACGCGTTCCGGGCGGCGGTTCAGGGTGCCGAGCTTCCTGAGGTTTTCGGCCTTGTCGTTCTTCCGGGTCATGGCGAGGTCTCCAAAACTGTATGTAATTCTATTTATGCCGCATTATGAGAACGCTGTCAAGCAAGGCCTCCCCGGTCTTGGCTGAAAAATGCATACAAGACAGGACTTTGTTGCCAAAAGACACTGCGGAATTCCTGTCCGGCGCGGCTTGCCGATCGCCATGAAGCGGCATAATGAATATTTCAAGTGGCGGCGAAATGAATTTGACAGTCACGGGTCGGCCTCCGACAGCGACACCACCAGGTCGGACAGCGCCAGAAGGTCGCGGACCCGGAAGGGGGAACGCCCGCCCGATATCTCGACGAAGGGGTCGGGGGCCTCCAGGCTGGTCCAGCCCGCCCGCAGATACTGCAGCCGGCCGTCCGTGCCGATGAAAAAGACGCGTTCCTCGCCCCAGCAGATCCGGGTCTCAACGGCCTCGAAACGGCAGCCTCTCAGGGGATGGAAAGGGTGGGTGACAGTGAAAGTTCGCGCCAAACCGTCGCCAGAGGGTGCAATCGTCTGTTCAGTCCAACGGACGCGTCGAACGGATGCAGGCGACGCTCAGAAACGAATTCCACAATGTCCAGGACACCGCCGTGAACGTCTCCGGGCTCAGACCCCTCATCGACGAACACATGGCCTTCCACAACACCCAGAGACCGCATGACGCCCTTGATGGACTGACCCCGGACGAATATCTCCAGAGCAGGCGAATCAGTGAGACCCCGCCGCTTCATATGTGTTGAGCAGGTACACGTCATTTTCTGGAAGGCGGTTGTGTAGTACAATGTACCGGTTATCCTTTCAGTTGATCGCGCGAGAAGGTTGTGAGGCAGCATGAATCCGCAGGACAAGGCAAAGATCCGCCGCGCAGACATCGAAGTGACCCGAATGGCATTTGGCGCTGCGCCAATCGGGAACATGTTTCAGGAAATCGATGAGGAGACCTGCAACGCGATGATCCAGACGGCGTGGGACGCCGGTTTGAGATATTACGACACCGCGCCGATGTATGGGCATGGCTTGTCGGAACTTCGCTGCGGGCACGCGCTGAGGTGGAAAAGGCGGGATGACTTTGTGCTGTCCTCCAAGGTCGGTCGCCAACTGATACCGAAAAGACGCAGCGACATTGATTTCGGGCAGTGGGCCAACGCCGCTCCCTTCGCGCTGCAGTTTGACTATTCCTATGACGGCGCCATGCGCGCGTTCGAAGACTCTCTGCAGCGGCTGGCGCTGGAGCGCATGGACATTTGTTTCATTCACGATATCGACGTGTTTACCCGCGGCGACGAACAGCCGGAGGTCTTTCGCACTGCGATGGACGGTTGCTGGCGGGCGCTTGAAAAGCTGCGTGACGAGGGCGCTTTGAAAGCCATTGGTGTCGGCGTCAATGAATGGGAGGTCAGCCTCGAAGCCCTCAAGCAAAGGGATTTCGACTGTTTTCTGCTGGCCGGGCGATACACTTTACTCGAACAGGAAGCTCTGAATGGATTCCTGCCCCTCTGCGAAGAGCGGGGCGTCTCTGTCGTGGTCGGAGGAGGTTTCAATTCGGGCATCCTCGCCACCGGCGCCGTTGCTGGGGCAATATACAATTACGCCCCTGCCCCCGACAGCATCCTGGGGCGTGTCAGAGACATTGAAGCCGTTTGCGGGGAGCACGCCGTGCCTTTGCCGGCGGCAGCGATGCAGTTTGTGGTTGCCCATCCGGCCATTCCGTCATTCATCGCCGGAACCCGGAGGGTCGAACAGCTTCAACAGAATCTTGAATTGTTCAGTTTGGAGATTCCATCCGACTTCTGGACTGACCTCAAGGAGCGAAATCTCATTCGTCCGGATGCGCCAACGCCTGGTTGAAACCTTCCGGATGCGGGAACATGACCCGACGCCTGGCAGGCGGTGTGAACGCACCGGATGATCCTGAACAGATCCGAGACGACGCCGCGGTCCGGAAACCCGTGCTCAAGCTTCATAGGCGCGGGAAGAAACGGCTCCATCGAGAGGCCGCAAAACCCGCCATAGCCGCGCCCGTCCTGCCACTTGGAAATCGTGCCGGTCAGCGCGATCATGACAATTCAGCGGATGATTTGGATTGCCCCATGGGCAAGTGCGTTCGGCTGTCCAATCCCGGTCCGCCGGCCGCCTCGACTTCAAAGCGGAATCAGATGCCGTTACCAAGCGGTCGAAGGGTGCGGCAAAGGCATTGGCGCCCGGAGAAGCTTAGATTCTGTGAATTTGTGTGAGGCGGCATGAACGTGTCCAGGATTTCACTCCTGCAAGCGAGTGACTATGAACAATGGCTGGAAATCTTTCGGGGCTATGCGGCCTTTTATAAGGTGAGCCTTTCCGAAGCGGGTCTGGCTGCGACATGGGGGTGGCTGATGGATGATTTGCATCCGCTCACCGGCATAGGTGCCAGAGATGAAAGCGGACTGATCGGCATCGCCCATTTTCGGGCCATGCCAAGCCCGCGGCGCGGCCAGGAAATCGGGTTTCTTGACGATCTCTTTGTGACGCCGGACAAACGCGGCTGCGGCATCGCAGACCAATTGCTGGAAGCGCTCAAGGAGCATGCCGTCTCACGCGGTTGGGCCGTTGTCAGATGGATCACCAGCGACAACAACTACCGGGCGCGCGGCGTCTACGACAGGCACGCGGCAAAGTCGGACTGGAACACCTACGAGATGTTCTGCAGCTGAACCTGCCAATCGGCCGCGATAAGACTGTTTGTGGCGAATGCGATTCCCCGCCGGCGCGATTGAGGTCAAAGAACTCACCGCCAATTGCGCAGGACTTTCCCACGCTGAGCGGATTGGTGCGATATTGGCGTTGTCGGGCATGATTTCGTGGGGTTTTCGCGCTTCTGCGCCCCCTGCTCCTGTGGCGGGCCGCCCGAATCACCTCATGATTCGGCGCCTTTCTGCCGCGTGGCTGGCCGAACGGCGAGACCCGGACACCGCGGCAGGCGTCCGAACGGTTTTGCTGAAGTGAGGAGGGGTGAGGAGGGTCAGGCCTCGGGTGCCGGCGTCGGTTCGCAGACGACCCGGATCGCATCGTCCCGGTCGAGCGCGAACCTTCGCATGGTCTCGATGACGCCGGCACCCTTGCGGCGGGTGGCGAAGATCACGGCCAGTGCGATGGTGTTGAGGCAGGCGCGGTTCAGCGGGCCGTTCCCGGTATGGGTCAGGCAGGCGTCTTCCCCGAAGTTGCAATCGCGCTGGCGATGGTTGTTGTTTTCCACTTCCCAATGCCCGCGGTTCAACGCCAGCAGGTCGGCGGCGGATGCGGTTGCGCTGTCGAGCGAGGTGATGAGATAGACGGTCTCGTTGCCCGGTTCCTTGCCGTCCTTGAGGACCTCCCGGTAGCGCGTCACCCGCGCGATCTGGCGGACGCCGGGGAAATTGACCATGCCCTTGAGCGGGGCCAGGACGTCGATGCTGCGCTGTTCGATCCGCCCGTGCTGTTTTTCGTACTCCCCCACATGTGCGCGGTCGCGGTCACGTTCCCAGTCGATGCTGTCGAGCAGCGCGAAGGTCGCCGAGGCATTTCCTTTCACGTCCAACACGTAGTCGGCGCCGCAGCGTTCGGTGATCAGACGCGCAGTTTCCCGCGCCGTGTGCAACGCGTCGACGGTGATGATCCGGCCACGGATGTCGCAGCGCAGCAGGAGATCGTTGAGGGCGGCGATTTCGCCGCCGTCGTCGTTGTATCCGAGGATGGCGAAGGGCGCGCCGGTCACATGATCGACGAGGGTCACGGTCTCGTGGTGGCTGTCGCCGTTGCGGTTGGCGCCCCTGATGCGCTTGCCGTCGGCCGCGATCGCCCGGGCAAGAGACAGGCGGGGGCGGGACCAGCGATGAAGCACGTCCTCCAGCGCCTCGGGGTCGAGGGACTGGACAACCCTGTGCAGCGTCGACTTGGCAACCGGCTCATGGAGGCCGGTCTTCGGGTTCTTCCAGGCGCCGATGGCCGCGAGTTGCTCCTGCGACAAGGCCCTGGCGAACTGCGCCGCGGCAAGGCATCCCCTCATGTTGGCCATGGTGGCAAGGATGTGCACACTGAGCACGCAGGCGACCGTGTGCTTGCGTCCCTGCGCCCGGCGATAGTCGGGAACGGCGGCCAGTTCGTCATGGAGCGAGCGCATGACCTCGGGATCGCGGGGCGCCAGTTCGTGGCCGACCGGCGGCATCACCGACAGCGGCAAGGGTTCCGGGCGGGCCAGGAGCTGATGCGCGTCGCGGTGCAGGCTCCGGACCAGGATCAGCTTCGGTTCGTCGTGCGGGTCGGTGTATTTGCCATTGCAGCGGGCGAAGCCCCTGGTCCTGCCCAACGCCTGCCAGCCGGCAGCCTTGTACATGGTTCCCGGAAACCTGGCCGGATCACAGAAGGTCTCCGCGATCAGCACGCGATGGCCATACGTCGACAGCCAGTCGTCGGCAATCCGGCGGGTCATCCCGGCAAGAAAGAAAGAGGCAAGGTTGGGGAACACGCCGGGTGCGGCCAGCACGAGGAACCGGGTATTGTTGACGATCATGCCGAGGCGGTCGAAATGCTGCGCAGGCTTCCATCCGATCCAGAGGTCGCGCGGCCGGCACTTGAAGGCGCCGCCCTGCCAGCCCGCCAGCGCCAGCCACCGGCCTTTCCAGGTTGCGGCATAACGCAACCCCCGGCCCGCAAAGCGGCGGAACCCGAGATAGTGATGGGTGTCCATCAGGTCATCCCACAACAGGCGCTCGGTGGGCTCCACAAGCCGAACCTCGACATCGGCAAGGTGGAAGCCCGCCGGAATTTCCTGCCAGATGGGCTCTCGCGAGAGCGGCTTGATGCACATGCGAACCGTATCGCACATCCAGCGCGGGAAAGCCAGCGAAAAACGCACCGGCCAAAATCGGTGCGCACCCGATCACAGAATCGGAAAATGTCAAGAAAAAATAGCGTGGGAAGACCCTGCCACGCAGGCGGTGGCGAGGGCGGTGAATGGTTCCTCGCCAAGCCGGGCCCGGGCCCGCGATATTAACGACTTGCCGGACACCCGTAACGGTTCATCCGCAGATGCCCAGCGAAGCCCGTCAAGCAGACAGCGCAGCACCTCGCGCATCGCAACCATTCGGAACAGTGCCATGGCAATGACATAATACACCATGACCTCAGCCGGCAGGTGCCGCCGACGCCGGCTGTCGCGCCCGGACGAAACAGGCGCCGCGCACACCGCATCACGCGGATAGATGGCCGCGATGACGTTGACGCTGAGATAGTCGGAAACACGAGCGCCGCCCGGAAGTGTCGCTGAAGTTCGTGCCACGGCCGTCAACAAGATACGGTAATTTCAGGACGGCAGGTAACAAAAAAATTTCTTAAAGCAACAGTATTGTTGGTACTTTTGCATATGATTCTCATAGAGTTGCAAGGCGGACGGCAGGATTCTCACGAACGGCGCGCTACTGTTCTGGACCACATCGGTTCCGGATCGATGGGGAGTCACGGTAAAGATGCTGCGAGTTCTCGCATCGCCCATGCCGGGATCTCACCGCTCACGCAGGCTTGCCCGGAGCTACGCCGCCTCGAGAACGTGATTCAAGGCAAGATCATATATGTCGAAGTTCCGCAGATGCGCATCGTGCGGCAGATCGATCTTGCGGTTCAACAGCAACGGAACCTTCTGCTCCGTCAAGCCGCCGTGAGATCGCAGCGGCTCTTCAAGAATCGAAAAATCGTGCCATTCGCGGGTGTTTCCGATCACTTTGTGTTTTGTCGACAGCACGATAATGTCGCCCACGCGATCCTCGGGCAGCTCGAAGCGCGCGCACGCAGCGGCGCGGTCGAGGGCGCAATCGACCCATTCCATGGCCCGCAGCCGGTCCAGGAGAGCCGCTTGGTCAACACTTTCGAGCAGATAGGCGGCGGCGTACGATCCCAAAGATCCGTGATGGACCACATAAGGATCCGTGATCGGAAGGATGACGTGCGCCTCGCCCGCGCCCAAAATCTCGTCCAGCACTTCCTGGAGATAAACGACATCGGGCTGCAGGTCGGATTTGTGTTTGGCATTCATGCCGTGGTCTGCGGTCATTGCGATGATGCAGCCCATCTCGTCCAGCTGCGCCAGATAACCGTCCATCATCTGATAGAACGCGTTGGCCACCGGTGTTCCAGGCGCGTGCATGTGCTGAATGTAGTCTGTCGTTGAGAGGTACATGATATCCGGACGTTCCCGCGCCATTGTCTTGACGCCGGCGGCGAGGACAAACTCGGACAGGCCGGCGGAATAGACGTCCGGGACCGGCAGGCCGACGAGGTCCAGGACACCCTCAATCCCATGGCTGTCCATGGTCGCGCTGTCAGGGGTTTCGGCGGAAAAGCTGATTGCCGTTCCGTCGCCGAAGACCAGGCCCTTTCCCAACAGGGTGCGCAGTTTGTCCTTGGCTGTGATCGCGCAGACTTTGGCGCCTCGAGAGTGGAAAGCCTTGAGAATCGTGTCGGCCCTGAGGAACTTTGGATCATTCATCATCACTTCGGAATCGGTAATCCGGTCATGGAAGAAATTCGCGCAGATGCCGTGCACGGCGGGCGGACAGCCGGTGACGATCGAGAGGTTGTTCGGATTGGTGTACGACGGAATGACACAATGGGCGATTCTATTGGTTTCGTCATTGAGGATCCGTTCGAAATACGGCGCAACGCCGGCCTTCACGGCTTCTTCGATGTAGCCCGGTTCAGAGCCGTCAAAACAGACGCCGACGACCGGGTCCTTGGGCCATGAATAGGATCGCCCGTTGAGTTCAACCACGGTATTTGACATAGTCTTGGTCTCCTTTCAGAGGTTCATGATTTGCGCCCGTTGTTCAGTCAGGCCGCAGTGGTCCGCGCGGCGATGGCCGGACGCAACAGCAGGGCAAATGGCAGGGTCAAAAGCACGAGGAGGGACGCGACCGTCACGGCAGCCTCGATACCGAACTGGTCGCCCAGCATGCCATATGCCAGCGGTGCGACCAATCCGCTGACCGTGCCCAGCGTGTAAAAAAGGCCGAACGCCCTCGATTGCCGGTCGCTGGCCACGAGATCGCTGACTGTGCCGTAAAGCACCGATGATGTCCCGTTGAGCGCCACACCAAGCAGGGGAAGAAGAGCAAATGCGGCGATGCTTGGGAGCGCCAAGACCAGAAGAATTCCGACGGCCGTCGCCACCTCGGTGACAACCACAGTCCGAATCACGCCGATGCGCTCTGCCAGATAGCCGCATGCCAGTTTTCCGGCCATTCCGCCAATGAGCAGCGCCGGAATGGCCTGCAGCGCCCAGCCTTCGGGGACGCCTTTCGCCAACATCAGAAATGCGACAAAGGTGAGGAAACCGGTTCGCGTGCCGTTATCGATCGCTGCGATCGCGCACAGGGAGACAAAGCCTCTGCGATGGATTATGCCCCAGCCCTTGTCCGCCGCCATATGTAATGCTGTTGGCACGCCGCCTGCGTTCAGTCTTGTGAGGACGACCATCAGTAATATGGCGACCAGCACCATGACCACGCCGAAACCGACAGCCGGCGCCTGCCAGGCAACGCCGGCCGCCAGCAGCAGGCTGCACGAACCGGCGACTGTGAATTTCCCCAGATCGCCGGCGAAATTGTAGGCGCCAAAGGCGGCGCGGCGGCCGCCGCCGAGGTAGGCAGCGCCGAGGATGGACGAGCAGAGCGGGTGCTGCACAGCCTGGCCCATTCCAACCAGAAACAGCAGGATCAATAGTGCGAAGAAGCCGGAGGACATGGCGGCGAGAATGAAGGAAATGCCGGCCAGCGCCGTGCCGGCGATCAGCAACACCCGTTCCCCCTGTCGCTCGGCCAGCAGTCCGGCGGGAATCTGGAAAAGCGACATGGAGGCGCGGTGTGCGCCGCGGATCGATGCAACCTGAGTCAGTGACAGGCCGAATTGCTCCACAAGGACGGGCAACATCACGAACAGCATGTCACTCAGCCCGTCGTGGATGACGTGGGCGCCACAACAGGTCCCGAGCACCCGCCGCTTCTTCCGGCGATCTCGCAGAGTTATAGAGGCGTCCGTCAAAGTATCACGTCACCTGAATACGCGCTTGCAGTCTCGCTGATGCAGCGCCGCGGAACGAACGGGCCTTTTCCTTGCTCGCTCAATCGGAGGCGACCCAGACTAACTCGCCCGAGGCATTTCACGCCTCTGCAACAAATTGTGGCGCACGGGTGGAGACTCCTGGATTTAGTCACCGCCAATAATTTTGGCGCGGAGGCGATTGCTCACCTGCTCCACCGAAACCACGAGCGCGAAAATGAGCAGAATGATCAGCGCCGCCGTCTCGTACTTGAACAGATCTATCGCGACTTTGAGCTCGATTCCAATTCCGCCTGCGCCGACCAGTCCCAGGATCACGGATGCCCGCACGGCCTTCTCCATGGCGAACAAGGCGTCGCTGGTGAAGGCCGGCATCGCGCTCGGCAATACCACCGACATGGCGACATCGAGACGGCTGCCGCCCATCGCCCTGACGGCTTCCTGAGGGCCGGGATCCTGTTCTTCGGAGGCTTCGGAAAAGAACTTCCCGAGGAAACCGATGCTGTCCATCATGATCGCCAAAGCCCCCGCGACCGGACCAAGCCCGACCACGATCACGAAGATCAGGGCCCAGATCAGGTCCGGCACCGTGCGGCAGAGCGCGATGAAAGCGCGAACGACAAATCTGATGTATGGATGAGGCGTGAGGTTGCGAGCCGCGAACAGGACCAAGGGAAGACTGACGGCGATACCGAGCGTCGTGCCGCAGACCGCCATCAGAAAGGTTATCCAGAGCGAACTGAGCAATCGCGGCAGGGTCTCAAGGTTCAGGGGCCACATCTGTCCGAGCAACCGGGTCAACCGGGGTCCGCCTTCAATGATCGTGTAGAGATCGAAGTCAACGCCGTTGAAGGCCGTGATGATTAAGGCCAGGCCGGCTACTGCGAAGGCGAATCCGGGTGGATTGAAGGCATGGAGGCGGGCGGGGGTGCTAGTGGTCTGATTCTTTTTCAAGGTGCCGTTTCCTGCAGCTTCCGGTGCCCTTTCTTCCACGCCTCCACGAGGTCTTCGGGCTTCCTGTTCCACTTGAACGGGCGGGCGTCGCTGGCGTTGTGGCGCTCGATGTGCCCCTCGATCGCCGCGACGCACTCGTCGAGCGAGTTGAAGACCGCATTTCTGAGCCTCTGCCTCGAGAGCTTCGAGAAGAACCCCTCGACGGCGTTTGTCCAGGAGGCGGAGGTCGGAGTGAAGTGGAACGTCCAGTGCGGCCGGCCCTTCAGCCATTCATTGACCTCGGCCGACTTGTGGGATGAGACATTGTCGAGGATGACATGGACGTCGGCGCCGGGCTCGATGCCCTCGGCGACGAGGTCGAGGAAGGCGAGGAATTCCTCCGAGCGGTGACGCCCGGCCATCTGGCCGGTGACCTTTCCGGTCGCGACATCGAGGACCGCCATCAGACAGGCGGTGCCGTTGCGCTTGTAGTCATGGGTGCGGTCTCGGGGTGTCCGGGCTTCACGGGCAGGGGCTTCTGCGTGCGCCCGAGCGCCTGGATCTGCGTCTTCTCGTCCACCGAGATGACCACCGCATGGTCCGGCGGGTTGACGTACAGGCCGACGACGTCCCGGATCTTTTCCTCGAACCTGGGGTCGCGGGAGACCTTGAAGGTCTTGACCCTGTGCGGTTTCAGGCCGTTGCGCTCCAGGATGCCGAACACCGTGGAGACGGCGAGCCCCGTCCTTGCGGCCAGCGGCCGTCTCCTCCGGAACCGGCCTGCGGCCCCTTCTGTGGGGGATGTCGTAAAGAAGGCCGTCAACGCCCTCCTTGTTGAAGCGGTCCCACCAGCGCCAGACCGTCGGCTTGGACATGCCGGTCCCGCGCATGGTCCCGGCCAGGCCGAAGCCGTCTCCGAGATGAAGGATGATGTCGGCCCGCCAGACATGCTTCGCCAGCGACTGCGGGCTGGATTTGATGCGCTCGAGGCGCTTGCGGTCCTCCTCGCTCAGGACGATTTTCTCTCTTCTGCTCTTCACCATTCCGGTTCCGCTCCCGTCCGAAAACTGTGCGGCATTCGCCGGGAACGGTTAAACCACACTGCGCGGATAGATGGAATCCCCAAAATTGATCATACCACTAGTCATCGTCATCGTCTCCATAAATGCTCGCCAGCTCATCGATCGACTTCGCATCGGCGCTGCAGTCCAGGTCTATGCGCCCGTCGCGAACGCCGAGTATGCGGTCCGCGTAGCGCACCGCATGGGACAGATCGTGAGAGACAAAAATGAGGGTCGCGTCCTGCTGGGCCACCAACCGCGAAAACAGGTCCATGATTTCTTCGCCGGCGACTGGATCCAGGCTGGCGACAGGTTCGTCGGCAATCACGAGTCTCGGCCGTTGCATGAGCGCCCGTGCGATCGCGACTCGCTGCGACTGCCCTCCCGACAATTCGCTGGCCCTGTTGAGGGCGCGGTCGGCCAAGCCGACCCGCTCCAGCAGGTGCATGGCCTCGTCGCGCAAATGGCCTGGCGCCAGAGCTTGGTTCCATACCCGGGCGCTCGGCCGATAGCGGACTATGGCGCCGTGAATGACATTGGTCAGAGCTGACGCGCGGGGCACCAGGTTGTGCCGCTGGTGGACGAAGCCGACCTGACGGAGGAGCTGGCGCCGCTTGCGGCCGCTGATGTCGTGCATCGGCTCGCCGTAGAGCCACTCCCCCTCGCTCTCTGATAGCGGGATCATCCCGAGTGATGCGCGCAAAAGCGTCGATTTGCCGGCCCCGTTACGGCCAATGATCGCAACCCGCTCGCCGTCGTCTACGGAAAAGTCGATCCCATCGAATATCTTGAAACCGTTGGCGAAAGTCAGCGAGAGGGATTTCACCTGCAAGGCGCAATCGTTGACCGTCACTTCCGAAAACTCACCCCTGCGGGCGGACCCGCAGGGGTGCCTCGATTGGAATGCCGACGGTCGGCGGCATCAGACAACCCATCATTCATTCGTCGATGAACTTGGCGAGGTTCTCCGCACCCACCGTTATGTAGGCCTGGCGCACGTATTCGTAGTCGGAATCTTCGACTGTGGCAATGAACTGGCCTCCGCTGTACTTCTTGTTATCTTCACTCTTGAGCGCCGCCTCCATGAGCATCGTTGCGTTCTCCACGAAAACCGCGCGAATTTTCTCCACATTTTCGGCGGGGACGTGGGCTCCGGCGACCAGGACATCGTTCGGCAGGTCCGGGCCACGGGCAGCGACACGTATTCCGACGTCGGGGTACGCCATACGAATGTTGATCACATGCGATGAACCGACAGCAATGGTATCGACATCGCCTTGCAGCATGGCTTCAATGGACACGCCGCGATGGATATTCAACGCCGTATAGTCCTCGTTTGGCATGTAGCCGATGCTGGCAAGCAGCTGGGCCGGTGCCAAATGGGTCGATGTGGACCCCACGTCACCAAAGGCAACGATCTTGCCCTTCATGTCGGCCAACGTCTTGATCGGCGATTCGTTGGTGACCAACAGTGATGTGTAGTAGTCGAGGCGCTGCCAGGCAACCACGGGTATGGCTTTGGCACGTGCCCGGAACACGATGTATTCGGCCGGTCCCGTGAGAATGTAGTCGACATGACCGTTGGCCATCGCTTCGACGGCCGCCGTGCGGCTGTTTACCGGAAAGTACTTGATTGTGTCGCCGGTTAATTCTTCCAGCGCAGCGACAAAATCCCCGTAATTGGTTTGCAGCTCTTCAAGACCGGTGAGGTCGGTCACGCCGAACTTTATCGTGTCAGCCTGAACCGCACCCGCCATAAAAAACACGGCAACGGCGCCGGCAAGAATCTTCTTTAAGTTTGACATTTGGTTTCCTCCTCTGAATTGGAATGCAAAAAAATGCGTGGTGTTTCCGTCTCGCTCCGATCAATCCCACGCCGCTCACACGTGCATGACTACCAAGAGTGAATGGCTGCACCGGAATGACGTGACTTGGCCGGCGAGTCGATCCCTTACCAATTCACAAAGACGCTAAAGTCGTTCCGGCCAATGCGAACTTCGGACCAGACTAGGCAATTTTCTAGTAGTGTAAAGGGCTTTTTGAAATCTTGTGATAGCAGTCCGGTTGTTGGAGTGACCGCTCTCGCCTGGCTTGGAGAGGGTGGGGTCCGTCCCGTTCCGGCGGCCTGTCGCATGCGGTCTCGCCGGTGTTCCTTCAGATGGATCATGTAGATGTCCTGGCTGACGCACACGGGCACTTTGGTCGATGTGAGGTGCGAGTGGCGCTGCAGAGGCAGGCTGTAGACGGCGAAGTTCTCCGCGATACTGTACTCGACCCAGGCCGTCAGTTTCAGAGAGCGGACCTGCCAGCAGGCCGGGCAGGCGGCCAGATCGCTGCGGGCTTGCTCGCTGTTGCGCCGGTCATGCAGCCAAGGCAGCTCCTGAAGGCAGTCATCATCATACATCCCGGACATGTGATCCGGCGCAGCCTGTGCCGGCCCAATCCGTTTCCCAACAACCATTCTGGCACAGTGAATTGAGACGACTCAAGCGGCTGACGTGACCACACTTGCAGATACAAGATTGGCAACCGGTGTCTCGCCAGCGGTTGTGTCACGGGTGGTCAACCGTGATCTGAATCTTCGGATCAGCGCATCCACGAGAGAGCATGTGCTGCGCGCTCGCTGCGTTCATCCCTTTCAGAAATCGTCGCCGCAGTTGCGAACGATGTGGCGAACCCGGTTTACTCGGGTTTTATTCGCGGTGCGCAGACCGCTGCCGGCAAAGCAAAACGTGCGCTGCTTCGCCGTGATTTGTCATGCAGACCGGAAAGCGCGGCGCCTTGCCAACTTGATCAGGGGCAACGGTGTCGACGGCTCGGTTATCCAGATTGCTGGCGGAGCATGACAATCTCTTGAAGCAATTCCACGCAAGACTGGAACAGCAACTCGCAGTGGATTACAGGGCCGATATCATGAAACGGCAATGCGCCATTTCATAAACGAGCAGCTCGGGACTGTGCGTTGCTAATGTTTCCCCGTTCTGTGCGTCGGCCCCGCTTGGCTTCGGCAGGTGGTCCTGATAGGCCCGAACCGAAACCGCCTGACAGGCTAAGCGAACGCCGAACGGCGTCCATGACGGTTCGACGCTGTGGCGTAATTCGTGCTGGCTCCTGACTGTTCAGCTTGCCCTTTTGGGCTGATTGGCGGGGAGCTTGTCCTTGCGGGCCTTAAACCTGGCCAGCATCTGCGCATGTGCTTCGTCGGAGCCGTCGTGGCAGGTGCCGAACCACCTGTCCAGCGGGAAGATGCCTCCGGCGTAGTTCACCTCGTGGTAGCGGTGATGCAGGTAGTGGTCCCATCCCCCGATCTCGAGCAATTTCGGGTCGTCCGTGTTTTTGGTCAGGATCATCTGGTCAAATCCGCTGTGCCCCGGGACCGGCGAAATCCCGGCGTGGACCAAGTTGTGTATCGCGTTCACCGGATGTGACGCCACGACCCAATTGAGCAAAACGCAGGAGAAATAGAGGAGGTGTTCGATCGGATGCATGGAAAGCCCGGAGAAGGGTCCGACATTCACATTGCGGTGGTGCACGTGATGCGCCAGCCTGTAAAGCGTCGGCCAGTGGATCAGCCTGTGAATCATGTAGAAATGCACGTCACGCCAGATCGTGACGATAAAAAACATGGCCACTATCCACACCGGGTTTTCCGCCCACTCGGCCCAGGGAACCAGGTGGTTCGCGTACAGCCACAGCGACACTGCCAAGTAGGCCGTCCAGACGGTTACGCCTGAGACGTATGTATAGAAAAAATTGTCGCGCAGCTGTGAATTGCCGAAAAACACCTTGTTGTCCGTGGCCAGCCACTTCGCGTTGTATTTGAACTCCTTTCCCTGCGACCGCCTAGAGTAAAACACAACATGGAAGAATCCAAAAAAGACCGTGACGATGACAATGTTGATCGCCCAGATGTAGGCAATCCAGCCAATCTCGAAAGTCTGGAAAGTTTCAATCGGGGGGAGGATAAACCAGACGCCGACCGCGACGAGCGCGTAGGTCAGATTGAACGGGAGAATGAAACCCGAAGGTCCGAACACCCACTTGAGCAATGCCTTCGGACGGGGCGGCCAGACAAATACCGGCGGGTTTTCAAATAGCTTGAACGGCTTCCAATCGCCGCGCTTATCCCGGCTACCGAACTTTTCGTCGAACATGTTTCCCTCTCGAGCGAATTCCCGGAAGGAAAATATCACTTGGCGCATTCAATTTCAAATCAGCCCATGCCCAAAAGGTTGAATAGCGGTTTTCGCTCATTAACCCGGCAGGGAGTTTGAACAGGCGTCGGCGAATCGCTGCCCGCACCGACGCGCTGACGTCGGGAAAGGCTCCGAGCGCCTGATTGCCGCCGCGCTGCGCGCAGGTCCCGTTGAGCGGCTGGACGAGAACTGCGCCGCGGTGTGGGAGCAGATTTCAGATCGCTCCGCAACCTAATGAAAAATAACGCATTTTAAGTCTTTTTTGGCGGAGAGACAGGGATTCGAACCCTGGAGACGGGTTACCGCCTACACACTTTCCAGGCGTGCGCCTTCGACCACTCGGCCACCTCTCCGTCACTGACAAACTATCACTGACCCGGCCGCGGATTCAACCCGGCCCGGATTTTCTGTCAATGAGTGGGTCAGACAAGCCCACCCTCCGCGCAAGCGGAAATGTCATCAAGGCCGTTCGACAATCCGCATTCTGAAAGGACGCTCATGAGCCAGTGACGCAATCTGCTGCCGGGCTGACACTACGTCCGCAAGCGGCAGTGCCGCCGCGGCAAATCCTGGCCCGTCGCCGCCGAGATCGACGACAACCCGGCCCCATGGCGAGACAATAACGGAGTGTCCGTAGGTGCGGCGGCCATCGTCATGCAATCCAACTTGGGCGGCGGCAACGACCCAGCAACCGTTTTCAATGGCCCGCGCGCGAAGCAGTGGAATCCAATGGGCGCGGCCGGTCGGCACTGTAAAGGCAGAAGGCACAAACAAAACTGTCGAGCCCAGCTTTGCGTAATCGCGATAAAGCTGCGGGAACCGGAGGTCGTAACAGACCGACATTCCCCAAACCCCCCAAGGTGTCTCAACAGCAACCGCTTCCGCGCCCGCGCTGTAGCGTTCGGATTCCCGGAACGGTTTGCGGCCCCGCAGTTGGAAATCAAACAGGTGCACCTTGTCGTAAGTCGCAAGAATCTGACCTGAGCTGTTAGTCAAAACCGACCGATTGAGCAGTTTCCGCCCGCGCGGCACCGGCGTTGAGCCAAGATGGATCCAAAGCTTATGTTTGGCGGCGCAGTCCTGCGCTGCCGTGATGAACGGGTCAGAGTCCTCGCTGTATGTTGAAGGCCAGTCCTCGGCGCTGGCCCTTGCCATCAGTCCGGAAACTTCAGGAAGCGCAAGTAAATCGCAAGTTTCACGCGAAGCGGCAGCGGCCAGAAGGCGAAGAGCATCGATGTTGCGCTCCCAACTGCCTGTTGAGTTCATTTGCGCCAGGCCAATTCTCAACGTGTCGCGCATTGTCACAAATCCTGTCAGGTCGAGCTGGTCATCAAGGCCAGACTGAAAACGCGTTCAGCTGGATCCGTCCAATGTCACAGGTTGGCCATGGGCCGTGTTGAGGAAGGCGTGCCGCCACTCACCGGCCAGCTGATCGATGTCCTGTGCCGTTGCCAGATCTTTCTTGTCAAGCAGCGATTCCAATGCGGCCAGCCAGGCGCGGTAATAGTCTTCATTGCTGTAGGGCGGCTGTCTGACGCCGGTTTGAGTGAGTTTGTCCGCCAAGGCATCTGACCAATCCCGCCTGGAAAAAACTCCGGTTTCATTGAGGGCGCCGGTCAGGGCAAACAGCGAAACCTGCCATGGCTGGTCAAACGTGTTTTGCCCTGTGTTCCACCATTCGGTCATGCTGCCTCCAGATAACTCTCCCAGGCATCCAGCGTCATCGTGTCGTCCGGGTTCTCGGTGTCGGGCCCCCAAAGCTCGGCGGCGGCGAATTCCACCGAATACAGCCATTCCGGTGCTTCGCCCAAACCATGTGCGTTGCTGTCAGGCAAAACGTGCGCGCCATGACATTTGACGATCCGGCCGATCTGGCCACAGGCATAGACGGGCAGGCGGGTGTGCCCGCCCGTCACCATTGGATTGCCGCTGTGCCGTTTGGCGCGGACCGTCGCCCCGACCGCGAATTTTGCCGGCTGCGCGGCTGGCCGCGTGTAGGGCGAGCCGCGGCCCAATACGGTTGACACGCGCGCGGGGCGGAGAATCCTTGGATGCGCGCTGCGCGCCGGACTGCGTTCCGGTTCCGACAGGTCTCCGGTGGTGACAAGGCCATGCTGGACCAGCAGGTCGGCAAGCGCGGCCAGCCACTTTTCATAATAGGAAAAGCGCAGATAGTCTGTGGGCGGCAGACATTCACGCGAGTGCCGGGACATATCGACATTCCAGCGCCCCAATGCGCCTGCGGCGAGGGTCAGAGCCAGTGCCCGGGCGTGCCATCGTTCTGCAAAGACCTTGCCGCCGCCGGACTTGCCGGCAATTGCCCCATCGCCGAAACGGCCGCCCATGTCGTGGATGCGGGTCATCCGCTTGGTTCCGGAAGGCGCGGCAGCGCAGTGCCAACCATGCAGTCTCTTGTCACAATGCCCGCCAGCTGGTCTTCGGTCATTCCCTCGGTGCCGGCAGGCCGCATCGGCACAACGAGATAGCGCACTTCGGCGGTGCTGTCCCACACCACGGCTCTTTGCGACTGCAGAAGGCTTACACCGAACTCTGCAAGCACAGCTCTGGGTTCCCGAATGGTGCGGCTGTGGTAGGCATCGGATTTGTACCAAGCCGGAGGAAGACCGAGGAGAGTCCATGGGTAACAGCTGCACAACGTGCACACGACGATATTGTGAATGTCGGCCGAATTCTCAACGGCAACGATGTGCTCGCCCTGCCGCCCGGTGAATCCAAGTCTGGAGACCGCCTCGGTCGCATCCTGCAGAAGTGACTTGCGGAACGACGGATCCAGCCAGCTCTTCGCCACGGCGATGGCGCCGTTTCGGGGACCGACGCGGTTCGCGTAGTAATCGGAGATCTCGTCCAAGGCCAAAGAGTCAACTAGCCCCTTGCGGACGAGCAGGGTTTCCAGCGCCTTTACGCGGAGCGCGGGTTCAGGCGGCAAATGAGAATGCGGCGCGTTCTCCGGCGCGCGGGCTCGGCGATCCGAATGTCGGATTGGTTCAGCCATCCCGCACAGCGCTGTAGAAATTGTCGGCTTCGGCCGCTGTCGGCATAGATGGCGCAGTTCCCGGGCGGGTCACAGAAATGGTCGCCGCGGCACAAGCGTAACCCGCGGCATCCTGCGGCGCATAGCCAGTCGTGAGCGCGTGCGCGAAAGCGCCGCAGAAACTGTCTCCGGCGCCAGTTGTCTCGACGACTTTTCCGAAACTGAATGGCTCGATATGCTTCTGCAGGTGCCCGTCATCGAAGAAAGCCCCATTTTCACCGAGTGTGACAATCGCGGCTGCAGCGCCTCTGTCACGCAACATTGCGGACGCACGGCTTGCGTCCGCGACCCGGTCAATCGAAATGCCGGTCAAAAACGCGGCTTCGGTCTCATTCGGTGTAAGAAAGTCGCAGAGCGAAAGCAGATCGTTGCCGATTGGCGCAGCCGGCGCGGGGTTTAGGACCGTCGTGACATCTGCGGAACGGGCAATTTCCAGACCTTTCTGCGCCGCTTCAGTCGGGGTCTCAAGCTGAGTCATGAACAGCGCGGCTGATTCAATTTCGGCTCGGCTGGCCTCGACATCTGTCGGCGTCACCTCCCGCGCTGCGCCTGGCACGACAATGATTGCATTGTCGCCGGACTGTTCGTCGATATAGATGTAAGCGGCGCCGGTGGAACTGGCAGGATCCAGTCTTACAATCGGCTGAACGCCTTCGCGGTCCCACATTTCCATCGCCATCTTGCCGAATGCATCGTCGCCGAGCTTCGATATGAATGAAACATCGGCGCCGAGCCGTGCGGCGGCGACAGCCTGGTTGGATCCTTTTCCGCCCGGCCCAAGCGCAAACGCGCTTCCCATAATCGTTTCGCCGACCTTGGGCTGGCGTCTCGCTCTGAACGCCACGTCGGCGACGAAGATCCCAAGTATAACGATTCCACCCATTGTCAGCTCCGCTGCTGTTTCACCGCCCGCGTTGTTCATACTGGGAACCGGCGCTGTTCACCAATTGGCACGCGCGTTTCGGCGGCGCTGCTGCGGTCTGGCTCGCGCTGCCGTCGATTGAGGCAGGGCGAATCTACACGCATTGGCGCACAGCTTCAAAAATGTTTCACGTGAAACAAAACAGAATAAAAAACAGAAAATAACACGAACACGGAAACCCGGTCGATCTGTATTTTGGCGATCCCGAACAACGCTGCGGCGCGCAAGATATTCCGCAATGCGGCCAGCCCGTCGACTGTCCTGCAGATCGGTGCGGCTGAACGGGAAACCGTCGGCGCCTTTGGGCCGTTTGCCTCCTCAGAGTTCCGGGACTCCTTGCGGCCAAGTAAAGATCTGTTCCCGAAACCTGTCGCCGCCGCCGCCTGTCCCGCGGACCGGGGCCGCGGGACAGGCATGTGTGCGCAAGATCCAACACCGAAGAGATGAGCCGCCATCTCCGGGAAATCGGAGAGCAGACCCCCGCGGGCAAGCACGCGCTCGTCGTGCTGGACGGGGCGGGATGGCACCGGTCAAAGGACCTGGAGATTCCGGCCATCGTCTCCCTGCTCCGGCTGCCGCCCCACAGCCCGGAGCTGAACCCCGTCGAGACGCTGTTCTCGGTCCTGAAGCGCCGCCACTTCGCCAACCGGGTGTTCGAAAGCGCCGAACATGTCAGGGACACCGTCGGAGAGCTGTGGAACGGGTTCATCCTGAACAAGGAGGAGATCATGCGGATCGCTGCCAGAAAGTGGGCCGTGCTCTGAAATTCGGAGCAGCTGCTATCCGTGATTATTTTGTTGGTTTGGTATCACAACCCTCCCCGCCTCCCGGTTCACTCCGGAGGAGGTTCTCGAACGGTACCGGCTCAGGTGGAAGGTCGAGCTTGTGTTCAAGCGGTTCAAGTCGGTCGCGCAGCTCGGATATCTTCCAAAGCGCGGCGGCGAGAGCTCGAAGGTCTGGCTGTACGGAAAGCTGTTCGCGGCCCTGCTGACCGAAAAACTGATCGCGCACGCCAGCGCCGTTTCCCCCTGGGGGTGCGACATCCCTGTCTCCCTAAGCTACCCCCCGGCAGGTGGTGTGAGTTCAAATTCCTGCTGAACTAGGTCCGACGGACGATAGAGCCAGACATGCCGCTGCAGGAGGCCCTGGAGGACTGGCTCGAGATCTCCCGCAGCCTCTCGGAGCCGATGCGAAAGCGCCGGCCGCAAATGAATCGGTTCTTGCCAAGACCGCAGCCCAAAGGCGAACGCCAAACAAGTTAACGCTTATGGGAGCAAACCGCCAGTTTGGAAAACGGAAATTCGCAACATCGAATTTCTCAGTAAAAAATAATGATTGAAACAGTATACGGTTGAGCTAGGGCCTGTTGACAATCAGGTTGCGGCGACCACGCCCGCAACGAGGTGAATCGCCGCCGCAAAGCTCTCGCCCGTCTTGTCGTAACGGGTCGCCACTGCCCGGAACTCCTTGATTTTCGCAAACAAATTCTCGATCTGGTGCCGCCACTTGTACATCTCACGGTCATGTTCCCGAGGATCCAACCGGTTCCTCCTCGCGGGAATCACCGCCTCGGCGCCGCGCTTCCGGAGTTCCCCGAGCAGCCAGTCCGCGTCGAACGCCTTGTCCCCGATCAAAGCTTCGAAGGGAAGATCCTCCAGAAGCTCCGGCGTCCCCACAATGTCGTGCGCCTGACCGGGAAGGATCACCAACTGCACAAGATAGCCAAGCGCGTCCGCAACCGCGGCGATCTTGCCGGTCAGGCCTCCCCGGGAACGGCCGATGCCCTGGCGGCGGGTCCCCCTTTTGCGCCCGCCGCTTTCTGGTGCGCCGAGACGACAGCGCCGTCAACACACACGCACTCGAAATCGAACTCGTCCGACTACGCGTTGAAAACACGCTCGAAAACACCCGAAACAGCCCAGCGGCGGAAGCGTTTGAACACGCTGTTCCAGTTGCCGAAGCGCGCCGGAAGGCCGCGCCGCGGCGATCCCGTCCGGATCCGCCAAAGCACCGCCTCGAGAAACCGCCGGTTGTCCGCCGCGGTGACGCCGGGGTCGGTCGCCTTGCCGGGCAGCATGGGCTCGATCCGCGCCCACATGGCGTCGGTCAGCACCGTTCTGTCTGGATTCATTCGTCATTCTGCTCATCTTGCCTGTGCCGCCGTTCCGGCGGTCATTGAGACAAAAGTGGCGGAAATCCGCACAATTCGCAACCTGATTGTCAACAGGCCCTAGTATGCCCGAAGGGGGAATTGGCCGAGTAGCGGCTCGGCAATACGGTGGCTGCCCGGCCCAATACGGTTGGGCCCGTTACGAAGCAGTGCCGGCCGATACCGCATGGCGGTTGATCCAGACAAAATGACAGGCTTGGATAGACGGGCATGTCTCATACCAGTGAGTCTCCGCTCACTGCCAGCAAAAGGATTTTCAAATGCGGTTAAGTTCTATAAAACTAGGTGCCTTTGCAATCTTTGCGGCCGGCATTGCGTCCGCCGACTGTCCGCCGGTCACGGTCGACGATCCAATGGGCGTTCCGGCAGGAAAACACGCGCAGCAGTACGAGCTTGCGGAGTTCGAAACCTTGGCCAACTGCAAGCTGAGTTTCAGCGAAAACCCGGACATTGCGGCGCTCAACAGCCGCATCCGCGGCAACCCGGAACTGCCGCCGCTGTCCGAGCGGCTGCCGGAAGAACCGCTGGTTTTGGCACCCTATCATTCGATCGGAAAATACGGCGGCACGATCATTCGATCGGAAAATACGGCGGCACGATCAACGGCATGTCAAATGCCACGGAATCCGGCACCTATGACTTCATAACACTCCGGCATGTGAACCTGGTTCGCCTGGCGGATGACCTTCAGACCGTCGTGCCCAATATCGCGAAGGGCTGGGAATGGAACGACGACTTCACGCAGCTGACGTTCTTCCTGCGCAAGGGCCACCGGTGGTCGGACGGCGCACCTTTCACGGCTGATGATGTAAAGTTCTGGTATGACAACCTAGCGCTCGATTCAAAAGTCATTCTGAAACCCACTGCCTACACGCTGGTCGCGGGTGAGCGCATGACCGTGGATGTGATCGACCCGCAGACGGTCAGCTTCAATCTGCCGGCCCCGAAGCCGGGTCTCTTGGTGCACTTTGCGACGACGTGGGCGCAGGCCTTCCAGCCGAAGCAGTTCCTCGGCCGCTACCACCCGGACATCAACCCTGACGCGGACAAGCTCGCCCAGGAAGCCGGCTTTGAGAACGGTCTCGAGGTGATCAAGGCCTATTGGGGGAATTCGGACTATACCGACACGCCGTCGGCGCTGCTCAGCGAATCCGACAGGGTCGCGAACCTCCCTGCGGACGTATTTCCGACGCTCGAATCCCATATCATCGTCTCGGAAACAGTCGAAGGGCGTCATCTGGTGGCGAACCCATATTTCCACATGGTGGACACGGCGGGCAATCAGCTGCCCTACATCAACGAACAGGACGAGACCTATGTCCCGAACACCGAGGTCCGCATTCTCAGGCTGATCAACGGTGAGGCCGATTACAAGATGCAGGGATTGACCTTGCCAAATGCGCCGCTGCTCCTCGAGAACCGGGAAGCCGGCGACTACCAGCTCGACTTGGCTCCGGCTTCTAGTAACCTGGTAATTGCCTTCAACGTGACGTCGGACGACCTGGAAAAGCGCAAGGTTTTTGGAGACCTGCGTTTTCGACAGGCCGTGTCAATTGCGATCGATCGGGATGCGATAAACGAAACGGCGTATTTTGGGCTGGGCAAACCGAGCCAGTATACCGGGAATAGTCCGTTGCCGGACTTTATCGACGAAAAGTGGAAGTCCCATTATGCCGAGTATGATCCGGACCGGGCCGCCGCGCTGCTTGATGAAGTCGGCATGGTCGACGCGGACGGCGACGGATTCCGCGATCTTCCGAATGGCGACACATTTGTCCTCAACATGCAGTTCACCACGCAGGAATTGCCGGCGCAGCTTGTAGAGCTCATCAGCCTGAACTTGTCGGAGGTGGGCGTTAACACGACCGTTAAGGAAGTCCTCACGGACGAATACCGTTCGGCACAAACGGCCGGCCTGCTCGACTTCATGGTGTGGCCAAAGGGCGGGATGCTCCTGGGTCACCTCGGCTCCAACGATCAGTGGGTGCCGCCGTTCGGGAGCTACTGGAATATTCGGACCGGGTTGAAATGGGCTGAATGGATTGAATCAGACGGAACCGCCGGAATCGAACCTCCTGACTATGTTTATGACATGATCAATGACATCGACACGTTACATACAGCTGCGGTTGGATCCGAGGAATTCGAAGCGGCGGCCGGCCGCCTGGTGGAAAACATGGTCTCCAACCTGCTCTTTATCGGCACGGTCGTGTCGCCGGGCCCGATCTACCACCGCAACGCCTTGAAGAATTTCAAGGCCTTCTCGGTGTATGGCGCACCGTCAGTGAACTATCCGTGGCGGGCAAACCAGTGGTATTTTGACGAGGGCAATTGACCCGATAACCAGTTGGCAGGGGCGCCTGGAATTCCAGTAATTCTAATTTTGGATTTTTGAGTTTTTAACGTGTTGTATCACAACGGTTTTTTGGCCCGGGGGAATTTTTTTCCGCCGCAGGCGGCTGCGCGCCGGCGGTTCCCCGGCGGCGGGCGAATCACCTGCCGCCGACGCCGCTCCGGCCGCCGGCTCCTGGGGAAAAGGCGCGGAGAAGACATGTAAGTTATTGTTTTTGCTTACATTTGTACAAATTTTTGATATGTGCATAATGCGGCGCCATGTCCCCGCTGGCCGGATACATCGCCGACATGCGCGAACTCTGCGCATCCGCCCCGGACCGCAGGACCGGCGCCAACGCCCGCCTGGAGATGGCCGACATCGGAATGGCGGCCTTCGCCGTCTTCTTCCTGCAGTGCCCGTCCTTCCTGGCGGCGCAGGCGCAGCTCCAGTCCCGCCAGGGACGGTCCAACGCCCGGACCCTGTTCGGCATTGACCGGCTGCCGACCGACAGCCACATCCGCAGCGTGCTCGACGGCGTGCCGCCGGAGCGCTTCGATTCCATCTTCACCCGGACCGTCGACCAGCTGGACCGCCAGGGCGCCCTTGACCAGCTGCGCCGGCTTGACGGGCGGCTGCTGATCGCCCTTGACGGCACCGAGTATTTCACCTCCTGCAGCATCGGCTGCCGGAACTGCTCGCAGCGGAAACTGGCGGACGGGCGGACACAGAACTTCCACGCCGTGCTCGGCGCCAGCATCGTCGCCCCGGGAACCTCGCGCCTCCTGCCGCTGCCGCCGGAGTTCATCCGCCCGCAGGACGGGGCTGAGAAACAGGACTGCGAGATCAACGCCGCCAAGCGCTGGCTGCGGCGGACCGGATCCGGCCTGGCCCGGCTCAGACCGGTTTATCTCGGCGACGACCTCTACTGCCGCCAGCCGCTCTGCGAGGCCGTGCTGGCCGCCGGCGGAAGCTTCATCCTGACCTGCAAGCCGAGCTCGCACACAACGCTTTACGAGTATATTCAAGGGGTTGAGACCGGCTGTCTGACCCGGACCGAGGGCCGGAAAAAGAAAAAGCGCCAGCTGCGCTACCGCTGGATGAGCGGTCTGCCGATCCGTGACGGAAAGGACGCGCTGGAAGTCAACTGGTTCGAAGTCACCATCACATCGCCGTCAGAACAGCAGCTCTGCCGCAACAGCTTCGCCACCGACCTCCCGGTCGGCCCGGACAGCGTCGCCGAACTGGCCGACTGCGCCCGGGCCCGGTGGAAAGTGGAGAACAACACCTTCAAGGCTCTCAAGGACGGCTACCATCTCGAGCACAACTTCGGGCACGGCAAGGAAACCCTGGCCAGCCTGCTGGCGACCTTCAACCTGATCGCGTTCCTGATGCAGAGCGCCTGCGACCTGGTCTGCGAAAGCTGGCAGGAGGCCCGGGCAAAGCTCGCCGCCCGCTACCGGCTTCTTGACAACCTGAAGTTCCTGACCGTCTACGTCGTGCACGACGACTGGGACGCCGTGATGCGGACAATCATCACCGGCGAGCTGCCGGAAAAGCCTCCGTAACCGGAACCGGCAGCCCCGCCCCTTCCGCCGAAACACAGTAGAAATCCGCCCGGAAACGCAGCCGAAAATGAAGAAAAAACCGATGTGAACGCATAATTGGAATTACTGCTGGAATTCGGGCGCCCTTGCATTAACCGGACAATCCTGGTCTCAGCGATTCTGGACAGGCTTGGTTTCCGGCGCTCCGACCGGTGGCGGCGCGTTGTGTCATGAGGCACCGGCCGGCAAGGGCAGACGCATGCCGGCGCCTCTTGGATCGCTGATATGACTCGCCTGTTGCTGTGGATTTGCAGCCAGAAGCTGTGCGCCTAGGGAAAGGTGTCCTCGAACTTGCCTTGACTGCTGCCGGTAAGGCTTCCACACCGGCGCAGGAAACGGAGATTTCCCAATCTCGCAAAGGCTTTTGACACGTGCCGCCGGCGCCTTTGAAAATCTGCGCCGCGGACAGGCTTAGACATCATGGGAACCGCCAAGGTCGAGCTGGCGAACCGGTTCACCTGCGCCGTCGCCGTCGGGAGTCCCCGCGAGGGCGCACGTCAACATGCCCGGCGAATACGACTTCTCCGACGAGAAGCTCCGCGACGCCCTTGGAATCCTCCCCCTGAAACGGGCGGCCTGAAGCCGCCTCGGTTTCGGGGACGCCAGAGCAGGCCAGACCCTTGTCAGGAGTGGACAATCTGCCGTTGGCTATGCCGCCTCGTGTGCCTTTGTGCCAGCAAACCCGGCAATCGTCCACAAACCTGCACATATCGGGACACCACAGACGCTGGAAAACCCGAACACGGAAATCCGGCCGAACCTACCGACTCCTGAAATCCCCCTTCACAGCGCCCGCTCCGTGGACGAAACGCCGCCTGGATGACCCTGAGGCCGCAAAACCGGTCCCCACTGCTCTGCGGACAGGAAAACGGGGTTCCAGGTGAAACGCCGGAAACCGGCCGGTTCAGACCTCCGGAATGGCCTGGAATGGAATTCGGAGGATCCTGGCACGCGTATCCCGCCGGTTGCCGCTGGGCCTCGATCATCGTATGGTCGCGCTCCGATGGACGTTACAGCGCGACAATCAGGGCGGCAGTTTCGCCTGGACGCTCAATTGCAGTCATGTCTGGGAGTCGGAGACCGGATTCTTCGGTCGATGCAGGGCACCGCTCGTTCCAACCCATCTTTAACATTTCTGCGTTGGATTTGAGGTCGATTTGACGGTGTTCGATTCGCAACTCATTGATTTATTGTGATTTGATGTTTCAGGAATCGTTTGTAGTGCCATGTTTTTGGAGTAATGCCTTGCAGCGGGGGACCCCTTCTGCCATAGCTGGCGCATGTTCATTCGACAGACCAAGACCGGCACCGCCAGCGACGGCAGCGACCACATCACCTTCCGCCTGGTCGAGAACCGCCGCGAGGGGGACAGGATCCGTCAGCGCACCCTTCTCAATCTCGGGCGCCATTTTGCAATCGGGCGCGGGCACTGGCCGGACCTGTGCCGACGCATCTCGGATCATCTCACCGGACAGACCACCCTCGGCCTCGCCGATCCCGATCCGGGGATCGAGGCCGAGGCCCGCAGAATCTCCGCCCTGCTGATTGGCCGCGGGAAAGACAGCGGCGGGGAAGGCGCGAAGCGGGACTGGCAGAGTGTTGATGTCAATTCCGCCAGCGACAGCGACGGGCGCTCGGTCGGTGTCGAGCATGCCGGGCTCGAGGCGCTGTCCGGTCTCGGCCTGCCGGCATTGTTCGACGGTCTCGGTTTCAACCGCCGCCAGCGCTGCTGCGCCCTGGCGGCCATTGTCGCGCGCATGGCCGCGCCGAACTCGGAGCGGGCGACCAACTTCTGGCTGCGCCGGCACAGCGCCCTCGGCGAGATGCTCGGGATCGATTTCGGCGCTCTGAGCGACATGGCGCTCCACCGCGCCTCGGATCTGCTCCTTGCCCATCAGGACAGCATCGAGGATCACCTCTTCGCCCGGGCCCGGTCCCTGTTCGACCTCAAGCCGACGATCGCGCTGTGCGATCTCACCAACACGTTCTATGAAGGCCGGGCGCCAATCCAGCCCAAGGCGCGGCGCGGGCATTCGAAGGAACGGCGCAGCGACTGCCCGCTGCTTTCGCTTGGCCTGGTTCTCGATGCCAGCGGCTTTGTCCGGCGCAGCCGGGTGTTTGCCGGCAATGTCACCGAACACAGGACACTCACGCACATGCTCACCAGCCTCGGCGCTCCGGAAGGCGCGGTCGTCATCATGGACGGCGGCATCGCGACCGAGGACAACCTGCGGTGGCTGCGCGCCAGCGCCTATCGCTGTCCCGTGGTCTCACGCACCACCAAGCGGGTCTTCGATTCCGACGAGGCCAGGGCAATCACGACCGCGTCATGCGACAAGGTCGCCATCTACAAGGAATCCGTCACCCGCGAGGAAGAGGACGGCACGGAATACAAGGAGTCCTGGCTGCGGTGCCTTTCCGAAGCCCGGGCGGAAAAGGAACGCGGCATCATCAATCGTTTCAGGACACGTCTCGAAGACGGCCTGAAGAAACTGCATGACGGCCTCTCCCGCCCCAGGACCCGCAAGAAGCTTGACGACATCCAGCGCCGGATCGGGCGGCTTGCAAAGGAAAACGCGCGGGTCGCCCGGCATTACGAGATCACCGTCACTCCCGACAGCGCCGGAACCAAGGCAACAGCCATCACCTGGAACCTCAATCCCGCCGACAATTCCATGCTGACCCACCCCGGGGTCTGCTGTCTGCGCAGCAACATCCTCGACTGGCCGGCAGAGACCATGTGGCAGACCTGCGCGACCCTCACCGACGCCGAAGCCGTGTTCCGCTCGTTGAAATCCGAGCTCGGCCTGCGTCCGATCTTCCATCACAAACAGGGGCGCGCCGACGCTCACCTGTTCATCTCAGTCCTCGCCTATCAGGCAGTCCAGACACTGCGCAGACCCATGAAAGCGGCAAACATCCACGACAGCTGGACGACGGTGCGCCAGACGCTTGCGACACTGCAGCGCACGACAACCAGCTTCAGGCGCCGTGACGGCAGGACCCTGCATGTCCGCAAGACCGCATCCGCCTCCCCCGAACAGGCGGAGATCTACCGGGCGACGGGCCTCGCGCCGCCGCCCAGGAACCTCGCCAAGACCATCGTCTGAACCGATTCCGGCAATTCGTGGCGGCGGCCCGAAACGGCCGCCTCTCCGGATTGTAGTGCCATTCGGATTTTTTACCCGTTTGAAATCAACGCGTTACGCACTACAATGTTAAAGATGGGCCAAGGCGGTGGGCAGCCAATTTTGACTGCGGCAAATTGGCTGTCCGTGCGGGCGTTTTGACCAAACCGGCATTCTTTGCGCAGCTGCCGGCAGGCATCGAGGTCTCGCCGTGTCAGAAACAAACCTCCCGTGAATGTGAAATCTCAAATCTCTTGCCGGGACTGATCGGAATGTTTCATGTGAAACATTAAGCGAATAAATGGCGAACATACAGATTGAGATCGATTGGTTTGGGGCATGGGCCATGGTCCGGTGGCTGAACGCTGACAATGCGCTGCGTCCACAATGGCGCGACATCGGCGGAACCCGTTGTCACCCGGTTCACCAAAGACCCGCTTACGACAAATGTGACAACGGCCAATTCCATTGCCGCTGTTTCATCAGGAAAAGACACGGACTCGCTCGCGGGCAATTCGGTCTGAGCAAGAGCGGAAGGCGCTTCCATCTGGACGAATGCCAGGGGTGCGGCGGCCAGAACAAACTGCCGAAAATGAGAGCAGCGTATCGGGTCCAACCATTGGCGGGCAGGTTGTCTGGAATGCGCGGCAGGCAATTGCCCGCCCCGACACCAAGCCCCGATCATTGTCGATAGAACGGCGCACACCGCCGTGAAGACGGCTCATCGCGTTTACTTCCGCCGTGTGGCTGACGCCCGGGCGGCAGCGCGGCGATGCCGGCTTACCGGTCCATCGCCGAAAAAACTTGTCAATTTCGCGAAATGTTGACTTGCGCCGCTTTGGCATCGGCCGTGTGTGTCATTGCTGGCAAGGTGACCCGGACTGGATCGCCGCGGAACTGAATTCGGGGAAGGAGAAACAAATGCTGCAGTTGCCAGGTCTGGCCGGGAAACGGGTCGCAGTGACCGGTGCGGCGTCGGGCATCGGTTTCGAAATCGCGCGGATGCTGGACGAGGCCGGTTGCGAAGTCGCCGTCTGCGATATAGATCCGTCGGCTGTCAGTAAGGCCGCCAGCGACCTTCCCGGAGTGTCGGTTTCCGTTGCGGATGTCAGCGACGAAGACCACGTTGCCGGATTTTTCAGCAAAGTGGCGGACGCGTTCGGCGGCTTGGACGCATTGGTCAATAATGCCGGAATCGCCGGACCCACGGCAAGTCTCGAGGACGTCTCCGCCGCTGACTGGCAAAGATGCGTTAATGTCGGTCTGACCGGTCAGTTCCTTTGCGCGCGGTCGTCGGTCGGCATGCTGCGCGAGGCCGGCGGCGGCGCCATCGTCAATATGTCCTCTGTGGTCGGCAAGCTCGCCTTCGCCCTTCGGACGCCATATTCGGCAGTGAAGTTTGGTGTGATTGGCCTGACTCAATGTTGGGCAAAGGAACTCGGTCCGGCCAATATCCGCGTCAACGCGCTGCTGCCGGGAATGGTCAGGGGGAAGCGCATTCAGGAAGTCATTGACGCGCGGGCGGAGGCGCTGGAAACGACATCCGCCGACATCGAATCCACATTGGTCTCGGCGGTTTCGCTGCGGAGGATGGTCGAGCCGACTGATGTCGCCGCAATGACCGCGTTCCTCATTTCCGATCTCGGCAATAACATTTCCGGCCAGTCGATAGCCGTCGACGCCAACGTTGAGTCGATTTGACCTACTCTGCGTAGCAGTCGATCAGGACAGTCATGTCAGACGCAAGCCGATTGAGGTCCGCAGGATCCAGCTTGCCGCCGCTGAAGGCATATATCGCCGGCCTTGCGATGGTCGCCGCGAGGCTGGCAATGGCTCGGGCAGGGGTCAAGGGCTGAACCCCGTCGGGCAGAGTTTTGCCCCCAATATCCTGTTCCCGCAGCATTCCGACGACGGCGCCGGTTTTGTCGAGCACTGGACCGCCGACATCTCCCGGATAGGATTCGACGTCGACCAGGTATCTTTCGGCGCCGTCCGCCCTCGGATCCCTGCCAATCCAATTCCCGCGGCTTTGTGAGGGCGCCCCAAGCTCTCCCCCGAATGAAAAGCCGGACAGTGTGATTTGTGCGCCGTTGTTGATCGGTGAGGGCTGAAACCGCGCATGGGCGAGCGGGACCTGCGCCTCAGCCGGTGTGAGAAGGGCGATGCCATCCGCAGAGCTCGCTGCCGCCACAGTCATTTTCTGATCTGGCGCGAGCACAATGTCCGGGCAGAGGTCTGCGACAACACTGCTCGTGGCTACAGTTCCTGCCATGTCAATGAAGAAGCCCGAGTGGCGGGACCTGGGCCTTGGAATCTTCAGGCCCGCGAAGAATGAACTGCTCGCTGTGTGATCGGAGCCGACTGGAATGGAGAATGTCGATTCGCTCGACTCCTCGAAACCGATGGACATCGATCGCGATATGCGTGTCATCAGCGGATCGAAGTCGGGATGCCAGAGCAGCAGAAAGCCCTTAACGCGGTGCTCATGAAGGCGGACATCCGCGTAAACGGTCAGTTGCTCGTTCGCGGCCTGCAGCGAAAACCGATTCCGTTCGAGCGAGCGGTCGCCGCCTTCCGGCATGAACTCGAAGCCCTGAAACAGGCTGTAAAGCGCTTCCAGCGTTATGCGGCTTCCCGGCATGCTGATCAGAAACAGCTGTAGGCGGTTTCCGGGGGTCGGATCGTAATAGATGAAGGGAACTTCAGTGCGCGCAAACTCGACCATGGTTGTTGGAATCCCGATACTGATGCCCGCGGGTTCGTGCTCAACTGTCTTGAAGCCTGTTTCTTCAATTTCCAAATTATGCTGGTGAATCAACAGGTTGAATTGCCCGCGGGTCAGCTCACCGGTGGATTCAATGCCGTTTCGCCGTTGAAATTTCCGCACCGCGGCCCTGGTGCCCCGGCCGAAAATCCCGTCAATCGCACCGTGATAGTCTCCAAACCACGCCAGCGCGTATTGCGCCGACAACTTCTCGCTTTCATCGAAAACCGGCTTCACCGGCTGCGGGGCGCTGATTTCCGGTTCTTTCTCGGCAGCAGGCTGTCCGGCATCGGCCTCGTCAGCGGCGGGGACGGCCTGTGCCACCAGGACATTGCCGCCGGCTGCGCCGCCGGTGTCCGTGATGACGCCGCCTTCAAAGAGCAATTGCGTCAGCCGGGTTGTTTGTCCTGCCGTGAATTGACCGGAAACTGACAACCGGGGGTGTTCGGACGCCTGAATAGCGAGCGCCCCGGACGCATTGCCGGCAATGTGTTGAACTGACAGCAGCTCCGCATGAGCGCTTTGATGCGATCCGGTTTGAGTCGAAAGGTCTGGATTCGTTGCCGACGAAGCGGTCGCAAAAAAAACTGCGACCGCCGCAGCGACCGCCTGCCCGTACAGTCTTTTCATTGCGCTCTGCCTGTATAATGCCCAAGAACCTGTTAATTTTAACCGAATTGTTTGGCAAGGCTTGCAGGCGCCCAAACGCGGCGCGCACTCTTTCAATTGACCAGCAATCGCCGCTTTTTTATGAGGGATCACATTCGGCGGATGGCGACAAACTCATGACAACCGCACCTTGCGGCAAACCGCGCAGTTTCCAGGAAATTGTTCTGCGGCTGCAATCCTATTGGGCTGAAGGCGGCTGTGCGCTGCTGCAGCCCTACGACATGGAGGTCGGCGCCGGAACCTTTCACCCGGCGACAACTCTGAGGTCGCTGGGGCCGAAACCGTGGTCGGCGGCCTATGTTCAGGCTTCGCGCCGGCCTGTCGACGGCAGGTACGGCGAAAACCCGAACCGGCTGCAGCACTATTATCAATTCCAGGTTATCATTAAGCCCTCTCCGGATGATATCCGCGACGCCTACCTGCATTCGCTGAAGACGGTCGGCATCGAAACTGAACTGCATGACATCCGCTTCGTGGAAGACGACTGGGAAAGCCCGACTCTGGGCGCCGCCGGCCTTGGCTGGGAAGTCTGGTGCGACGGGATGGAAATCTCACAGTTCACCTATTTCCAGCAGGTTGGCGGTCATGAATGTTCAGTGGTGCCTGTTGAAATCACCTACGGGCTGGAGCGGCTGGCGATGTATGTCCTCGGCGTGAAGCATGTCATGGAGATGCCATTCAACGATCCGTCGGCGCCGCTTCCGCTGTTGTACGGCGATGTCTTCGCGCAGCCGGAGGCGGAGTATTCGCGTTGGAATTTCGATGTCTGCGACGGCGACGCGGCGCGGCGGCATTTCGGCGATGCCGAAACGGCCTGTCGGAGCGCCCTGCAGCAGCCGCATATCGACCCCAGAACCGGCCGGCGGATCATCATGGTGCAGCCTGCCTATGACCAATGCATCAAGGCTTCGCATTTGTTCAATCTGATGGATGCGCGCGGGCTGGTGTCGGTCAACGAGCGGCAAGCCCTGATCGGGCGCGTGCGGGCGCTCGCGAAACTGTGTGCCGATGCTTATCTCCAAACACCTGACGGCGGCATGGCCGGTGGTTCAGCGCGGATCGAAGCAGGATGAACGGACGCTGGGCGGTCACGCTGCTGTTGACCGCAGTGCTTTCCGCAGGCGCGGCGCTTTGGATGCTTCAGTCAGACGCTGGCTACAGGGAATTTGCTGGCGCTCAAGCCGGATTCGGGCCGCTGTTGATGCTCCCGGGGGGAGAGCGGGAAGTCAGGGTCACCGACATCCGGGGCATCGCGGGCGAATCAAGCCCGCTGAAATTCAGGGCGTGCTTCCGGACCGACCCCGGCAATGTGACCGCGAGCATCGGTGAAGCCTATCCCAACGCATCGCCATTGATTGCCCCCAAATGGTTTGACTGTTTTGACGCAGAGACCATTGGCTCCGATATCGAATCCAGCGATGCCAGAGCGGTGCTGCTGCGCCGAAATATCGCCGAGGGCGTTGACAGAGTCGCCGCATTCTACAGCGACGGAAAAGGATTCGCCTGGCACCAGCTGAACCGAGACTGAAACGATACGACCAATGCCCGATCTATTGCTGGAATTGTTTTCCGAAGAAATCCCCGCCCGCATGCAGCGGTCAGCTGCTCGCGGTATCTTGCGACAACTGACTGAAAAACTGACAGAAATTGGGTTGAAATGGGAAGCGGACGCCGCTGTCCATGTCACGCCTCGGCGGGTCTCGGTCAGCATCGCAGGTCTGTCTTCAGAAAGCCCTGCCGCGGTGACTGCGCGCCGCGGTCCCCGCTCCGGCGCGCCGGAAAAGGCAATCAGCGGATTTGCGCGTTCCGCCGGGATCTCCGTCCACGAGTTGGAGCTTCGAAAAGAACCGAAAGGTGAATTCTATTTTGCCGTTATCAAGACACCCGGACAACCGCTCTGCGATGTCCTCAACAAAGCCATCCCCGAGGTTCTGGAGGCTTTCCGATGGTCAAAGTCCATGCGTTGGGGCAGCGGCACGTTCCGGTGGGTGCGGCCGCTCCGGTCGATCTTGGCCATTTTGGCCGAGGACGGCGCAATCCGCGTTCTGGACTTTTCTGTGGGCGGCGTTGCCGCAGGGGACACGACATGCGGCAATTCTGCTATGTGTCCTGCCCGGTTTTCCGTTGCGTCGTTTTGCGATTATCAAAACAAACTGCGCGAACGTTTCGTGATCCTCGACCCGGACGAACGGGAGACATCGATATTGAGAATGGCTCGCGAGACGGCGGGCCGGCACGGGCTTGAATTGGTTGACGATCCAGAACTCTGTGCCGAGATCGCGGGCCTCGTGGAGTGGCCGGTTCCATTGATCGGGAAAATCGAGGAGCGATTTCTGAGTCTGCCGGAGGAAATCTTGGTCACGACCATGCGGACGCACCAAAGATATATGGCCGGCCGTGACCAAAAAACCAAGCAAATCACTCATTTCATCGTCGTTTCGAACCGAAAATCTGACGATGGCGACCAGATCGTTCTTGAGGGCAACAGGCTTGTGCTGACTGCCCGGCTTGAAGATGCGGAGTTTGTCTGGGCCAATGATCTGAGACGCATCCGCAGCCCGGGCGGCGTCGAAGATATGCTCTCGGAACTCGGCACGATCAGTTTCCACAACCGTCTTGGCAGTCTCGGGGCGCGGGTTGAGCGGCTGGCTTCGCTTGCCGCGGCAATTGCTGCGGAACTCGGAATCGATCCGGCGGCGGCGGCGGCGGCGGCAAGGATCTCGAAAATTGACCTGGTGTCTGAGACGGTGGGCGAATTCCCAGAACTGCAGGGAATCATCGGCAGCTATTTCGCCGCCGAACTCGGCATGGAAGACCGCTGCGCGGCGGCCTGCGCCGATCAGTACCTCCCTTCCGGCCCGGACGACACGATTCCGTCAGCAGGCATCTCGGTCGCAGTGGGGATCGCCGACAGAATCGATCAGCTGGCCGGATTCTTCAGCATTGATGGGGCGCCGACGGGATCGAAAGATCCATTTGCGCTCCGGCGCGCGGCGACGGGCATTGTGGATCTGGTTTGCCAGAACGGATTGCGGTTCCCGATGTGGCCTCTCATCGCGCAGGCATGCCGGCAATACGATGCCGAAAAACGGTCAGAAGATGCCGCAAATGCCATCATCGCATTCATCCATGAACGGCTGACGGTGCGTTTGCGGGCGCACATGCGGCACGATGTTGTCGCCGCCTGCGTCGCGATGAATGATTCTGACGATCTGACACTTTTGGTGCGCCGGGCCGAAGCTCTGACGGACATTCTCGGCACCGACGCGGGCGCAAGACTGCTTCATGGTTTTCGCCGCGCCAACAACATTGTCGAGGCGGAGTGCGGCAAGGAGGCCGCGTTCGGCCGGCCGGCCTCCGCGCTGGCCCGGCTGGACGCGGAAAGGCAGCTGTTCTCAGCCCTGGAAGCCGCAAACAGCCAGATTGACAGGGATCTCGAAAGTGAAGACCTCAAATCCGCCATGGAGACGATGGCGGATCTTTCCGAGCCGATCGACCGCTTCTTCGAAGAGGTGCGGGTGAATGTCGATGACCAGCGGCTGCGGGGAAACAGACTTGGACTGCTCGCCGCATTTCGCGATGTGGCGGGACGCATAGCTGACCTGACGCTGATCGAACACTGAATTGGCCGCCGTCCGTCCATGCGGACGGAGCCTTGCACAGATTTGGCAAGTATGCTGCATTGCAGAGAACCTGTGTGGAAAGGCGGCCAGTGACAGTCACTCCGGAAATAGGGATTATCGGAAGAGGCGCCGTGCTGCAAAGCGGCAAATTCGGCTGGCGGGCTGAAAGGCTGGAAAAGCTGGCATCGTTTGGCTTCCCGAATCCAAAGGCGGTCGCGATATCCTCGGACGTTGTCGCCGGTCTGACTGTCGACAACCGGAAGAGTCTGGAAACGGCTGCGGCCGCATTCGGGCCGCATGAGCTTCTTGCCGTTCGCCCGAGTCCTGCGCAGCACTCCTGGAACGGCGTCAGCGCGTTTTTCAACATCGGCATGTCGGATTCAACGCTCCGGGTGATTGCCGAATCCGTGGGCATGGAAGTGGCGCAGACGATCTATGGGGATTTTGTCGAGACATACGCGCTTGCAGTGGCAAAGCTGCCGTCGGCCCGGTTTGCCGCAGCCGACAAAACAAGGGATCCTGAAGTCAGACTGAAGGTATTGCTGGATCTCTACCGGCAGGAAACTGGAGTGCCGTTTCCGCAGGACACGATGGTTCAACTCGCTGAAGTCTGCGCTTTCATGGCGCGGAAATGGAACAGCCCGGAAAGCGTTGCGCTGCGCGCGGTTCAAAGCGCGCCAGACAATCTGGGACTTGGTTTGGTCCTGCAGAGCATGGCTGACGGCTACCGCGGCGACGGTTGCGGCCTGGGTAAGGTCGCTTCGGTGAACTGGGAGTCCGGAGCGCGGCAAGAATCAGGGCAATTGCGGATTTTCCGAGACGGGAAGCCGGTTTATTGCGGCGGCGAGGATCCAATCCGCGAGTATTTGCCGCACAAGTCGGCAGAACTCTCCGCGCTCTTGGACGAACTGCGGTCCCGGCTTGTCGATCCCCAGCAGATAGAATTCGCTTTTGACGGGCGCGGCCTTTGGCTGTTGGACTCCGAGCCTGCGCCGCGGTCAGTCCCGGCGGCGATCAGGATTGCAGTGGAATTGACCGAAGACGGTTTGATCACCAAGAATGACGCGCTGCGCCGGGTCGAAGCTGCCAGTTTGGCGAAGGTGCTGCACCCGCAGATGAAGCCGGATACCCAGAATACGGTGATTGCCCGCGGCATTCCCGCGAGTCCGGGGGCCGCGACGGGAGTGATCGCTTTTTCGTCCCGCGCCGCCGAGCGGTTTTTGGCGGCTGGAAATGACTGCATCCTGGTGCGGGCGGAAACCGGCCCGGAAGATTTCAGGGGAATGCACACCGCACAGGGCGTGCTGACGGGAAGGGGCGGGCTGACAAGCCACGCGGCGGTGGTCGCCCGCGGTCTGGGTGTTCCCTGTGTGGTGGGAGCTTCTGAAATCCACATCGCGAACTGTTCGACAGAGACGCAGTCCGAAGACCGGATTCTGATCGCCCGGGACGGCTTTAGGCTGCATGAAGGCGATGTGATCACGGTTGACGGCACAACAGGCAAAGTGCTGCAGGGCAGCGCCGGTCTTGTCGAGCCGTCCCTCAATGAATTCTTTGAAACATTTCTGTCCTGGGCCGACGAGGCCAGGGACATCGGAGTCCGGGCCAACGCTGACACCAGTGACGAAGTCAAAGCCGCGCTGAAATTCAAGGCCGACGGCATAGGGCTGTGCCGGACAGAGCATATGTTTTTTGAGGAGTCGCGGCTGGCGGTCATGCGCCGGATGCTGTTTGCGGAATCTGCGGGCGAGCGCAAAGAGGTCCTGCGCAAGCTCATCAAGATGCAGACGAGCGATTTTACCGAGCTGTTTCGCGCCATGCCCGGCCGGCCCGTCTGCATCCGGCTGTTTGACCCGCCGCTGCATGAATTCCTGCCGCGCGGCCGTGAGCAGTTGGAACGGCTGGCCGAAGCGCTGCGGCAGGATCTCAAACATGTCACACAGCGCGCGGATGATTTGAAAGAATTCAATCCGATGCTTGGAATGCGCGGTGTGCGTGTCGGAGTCGTCATGCCTGAAATCTACGAAATGCAGGCGCGGGCGATTTTTGAAGCGGCGGTGGAGGTCAAACGCTGTGGCTTGGATCCGGTTCCGGAAATCATGATCCCGTTGGTTTCCGCAAACCGGGAAGTCGACCTGGTCAGGGATTATGTTGACCGGGTCGCGGCAATGGTGCGCGAAAAGAGCCAAACCGACTTCCAGTTCAAGCTCGGCGTGATGGTGGAAACGCCGAGGGCGGCGCTGCGGGCCGGCGATTTGGCAAAGAACTCCGACTTTCTGAGTTTTGGAACGAATGATTTGACGCAGATGACTTACGGGCTGAGCCGTGACGATTCGCAGCGTTTTATCGACGAATATATTGCCCAGGGTGTCTACCAGAACGATCCGTTTGGAACTCTCGACATTGAAGGCGTTGGCGAGTTGCTGGAGGTGGCGGCCAGCCGCGGGCGGCAGATGAAAGAGCAGTTGACACTTTCGATCTGCGGTGAGCACGGCGGCGATCCGAAGAGCATCGGATTCTGCCGCCGCATCGGATTCAACTATGTGTCGTGTTCGCCGTACAGAGTTCCGATTGCGCGGCTGGCCGCCGCGCAATGCGCAATCGAACAAAACGAAGTGTCGTGAGGGCGAATTCTGCAGGCGCTTTGTTGCCCCAAGTGTTTTGTTGCCCGAAGCCTTCCGTTTCGCCGCGCATGAGAGATCCCGGCAGCGTCGGCCGAAGCCTGCGGAGGTTTGAGCGGAAGCCGCTTTTTTCAATGAACCTTGGGTGAAACTGAAAGCGATGACCGGCCACGCCGGACGCACGGAACCGTTGCGATCAAACGCCGAATGAATGCCCCGACTTACAAGTCATCGTGCCGAAAAGTTCCAAACGGGCACAACTGGTTGACGAATGGCGATAATTTCCTGTAAACAGCCGCAATGGACATTGCGGGCCAACAGTTTAGTCGAAGGTGTGTTTTCTGAGCCTGACTGTCGGGCTGCCGAACCGGTTTGGGCGCTGCCCTTCGGCCGACGAGACATCTCGGGCAAATGACAATGGTGTATGGCGTCCAGAGGCTGACTAAGGCGCAACAATATCTAGAGTGGTGACGTGAGACAGAGTGAGTGCAGGCTGGCCGTGGTAGCATTGGTTGTCGCTGCCTCGGCTGTGTCTGCCGCAATGGTGCAGGGGAGCGGCGCGTCCGAATTTTCGGGATCGGCCGCTTCAACGGTATTTCTGGGTGTGACTGAAGGTATTGCCCGCCCCGTGCTCCGACCGGACTCCCGAACAGTGGCCAATTCATTTCCCAGAAAGAAACCGATGCGGCGCCCGGGCATGGAATCCCCGGTTATGGATGGGGGTGGCGTGCAGAGGCGTTATTCGGCCGTCGCAGTCGATTTATTGCGTCCAAAGCGGCGCCGGGTTCCAGAGACGTCGACGGCTGCTCACAATTCAGACTGGAATTCCGCTCAATTCATGCCTGGATTGCGGCTGAGCGATGAAGCTCGAGAGTCCTCATTTTGGAACATACCGCTGAAGATTGCGAGACCCAAGCGACGCCCGTCTTATGTGCGGGAACTCGAATGCCTCGCGCAAGCGATTTATTTCGAAGCGAGAGGCGAAAGCACCGCCGGCAGATATGCCGTCGCGGAGACAATTCTGAATCGCGTCGCGTCTGAATTGTATCCCAGAACCGTCTGCGAAGTCATTGCACAAGGTGTTGAGAGGCTGAACCAATGCCAGTTCTCCTATAACTGCGACGGCAAGGCGGAGATCATTCGCGAGAAGGACACTTATCACGAAATCAAGATTCTGGCGCGCGAGATTTATCGTGGAAAACAGTTAACACTGACCAACGGCGCGACGCATTTTCACACCGTTGACGTGCGCCCGTCATGGGCATCTGAACTTCACAGGACTGCGAATATCGGGCGCCATGTGTTCTACCGGGAGGTTCGCTGACCGGCCGGTTTTCTGTTTTGCACGGCGGCGGAATTCAGCTAAAGGTCGAACCAATGAGGCAGGGCCCGGGTGTAAACGGTCCGCCTATCGCACGCAGTGATGGTTCAGGCAATGTCAGTCAGCGAAGAAATCCGTTTTGGCACCGACGGAATCCGCGGCAAAGCGAATGCGCACCCCATGACCGCCGATGGCGCGCTCAAGATCGGCATGGCCGCGGGAAACTATTTTCGCCGCGACCGATCCAACAGGCACCGGGTTGTGATTGGCAAAGATACGCGCCGGTCCGGCTACATGCTGGAGAATGCCCTCACAGCCGGCTTAACCGCGACCGGAATGAATGTTTTGCTGCTCGGTCCCATTCCAACGCCGGCCGTCGGGCTGCTGACCCGATCCATGCGCGCGGATTTTGGCATCATGATTTCAGCTTCGCACAATCCTTATTTTGACAACGGCATCAAGTTTTTTGGCCCCGACGGATTCAAGTTGACCGAAGCCGCTGAAGAAGCGATCGAACACACGCTGCGGGACAACAAAATCGTAACTGCACAGGTCGCTGACATCGGCCGTGCGAGCCGCATCGATCACGGTCTCGGCCGCTACGTTGAGTTTGTTAAGGCGACCTTTCCGAAACATCTCCGTTTGAATGGGCTGCGCATTGTCGTCGATTGCGCCAACGGCGCGGCATACCGGGCCGCCCCGGATGTCCTGTGGGAACTGGGCGCTGAAGTTGTGCCGGTTGCTGTTGACCCTGACGGGTTCAATATCAATGCAGACTGTGGGTCAACCAGCACCCGGCAAGCGGCGGACAAGGTGCTGGAGACGCAGGCCGATGTGGGGATTTGCCTTGACGGCGATGCTGACAGGGTCACGATTATCGATGAGAATGGCCGAACAGTGAATGGGGATCAGGTGCTGGCGCTTCTGGCGGAACGGTGGTCAGCTTCCGGTGTCCTTGCTAAAAATACGGTGGTCGCAACGATTATGTCGAATCTCGGGATGGAGAGACATCTCCAGCTCAAGGGAATCGCGGTGAAACGCACTCCCGTCGGCGACCGGCATGTCATGGCGGCGATGCGCGACGGCGGTTACAATCTTGGCGGCGAACAGTCTGGGCACATCGTCATGCCCGACTATGCCACCACAGGCGACGGGCTTGTCGCCGGACTGCAGGTCCTTGCGGCGCTTGTGGAATCCCGGAAATCAGCCAGCTTATTGGCCACGGCGTTTGAGCCATTACCCCAGACGACCGTAAATGTGCCGTTTCGCAAGGAGCGCCAGCCGCTTGACGATGAAAGGGTGCGCAAAGCGATGCGGCAATCCGAGTCCCGCCTCAAGGGGAACGGTCGCCTCGTCGTAAGGGTTTCAGGCACGGAATCGGTTGTCCGCGTGATGGCCGAAAGCGACAGTGAAGCTGAGATGAAGGCGGCGGCGGACGAGGTTGTGGCGGCAATCGCAGCCGCGGCATGAATGTATTGCCGCCCCCGGCGGCGGAGCCACGCGGGAATGAAGGCGGAATTGCGGCATTTTGATATCGTTGTCGCCGGAGGAGGGCTAGCCGGACTGATCGCGGCGGCTTCGTTCGGGAAGCGCGGCTATGATGTTTTGTGCTGTGACCCGCGGGCCGCAAAGGGTGCTCCGGCCGAAGACAATCGGGTGACCGCATTTCTTGGGCCTTCGTGCGAAACTCTTAGCGATGCCGGGCTGTGGGAGTTGATCGAAGGCGACGCAATGCCGCTTTCGGCGATGTGTGTCGCCGATATCCCAAAGGATCGTGCCGCCGGTCATCAGAAGTATGAATTCCGGTCGGAAATGATTGACGAGCCAGTTTTTGGCTATGCGGTTCCCAACAGAATGCTGAAGGCGGCGCTGGGGCAGTCACTGGCCACGATGCCGAATGTCGAGCTGCGAATTGGAGAAGGCGTCTGTTCCATGCTGCCGCGGCTTTCGGAGCCAGCGGTCACGCTGGGAAGCGGCGCAAGGATCTGTGCCAAGCTGGTCGTGGCCGCTGACGGGCGCGAATCTGCGCTCAGGTCGAAAGCGGGAATCGGTGTCATCCGATTTGGTCTGGGACAGAAAGCAATGAGTTTCGATGTGACCCATGACCGGCCGCACGGCAATCTGACGCTCGAAATCCACGATTCCGGCGGCCCTTTCACACTGGTGCCGATCGCAGACATCGACGGCAAGCCGGCCTCCTCGGCGGTTTGGATGGAATCGGGCGCGCGCGCGGAACGGTTTGCCGTAATGGGCGAAGCGGAATTCAACCAGGCAATCGATGAACGAACACGCGGGCTTGGCGGCAGACTGGCGCTTGCCGGACCGCGGAGACTGTGGCCGGTGACCTGCCTGCTCGCAACGCGGTTTGCCGCCGACCGGCTGGCATTGATCGGCGAAGCGGCGCATGCGGTGCCTCCCATCGGGGCACAGGGTCTGAACATGGCCATAGCGGACATTGCCGCGCTGCTGGAGATTTTCGGAAACGACCGCAGCCTGCTGGGCGCAAGCGAAGCGCTGAAGCGGTACAGCCGCGCGCGGCAAAAGCAAGCCGCTGCCCGCTCCGCGGGTGTCATGGCATTGAATTTCGCTTCGATGGCCAGACCCGCAGCGATCGGAAAACTGCGCCGCCGCGGCCTCGCGGCCATTCAGGCGGCGCCGGCGTTTCGGCGCGGTGTCATGCGGTTGGCAATGGGACATGAACCGGAGTGCGGAGTTTTCCGCCGGGTTTGAATCGGCGGCAAAAGTCCTTAATAGCCTGATTCCCCTCCGGCGCCGCCGGACAGCATCGGTATTTTCTGGAGAAACACATGCGCGTTTACTACGATCAGGACTGCGACGTTCATCTCGTCAAGGACATGAAGATTGCGATTTTGGGCTATGGCTCACAGGGTCACGCCCACGCCCTCAATCTACAGGATTCAGGCGCCAGGAATGTCGCTGTGGCGCTGCGTGAAGGATCGCCTTCGGCTGCCAAGGCCGGGTCGGCCGGGCTGCGGGTCATGGGGATTCCGGAAGCGGCGGCGTGGTGCGATCTCATCATGTTCACAATGCCTGACGAACTGCAGGCGCAGACTTATCGCGCCCATATTCATGACAATCTGCGCGAGGGAGCCGCGGTCGCGTTTGCCCATGGCCTGAACATTCACTTCAAGCTGATCGATCCGAAACCGGGCGTCGATGTTGTGATGATCGCTCCGAAGGGGCCTGGCCATACGGTGCGCGGTGAATACCTGAAGGGCGGCGGTGTGCCCTGCCTGGTCGCCGTGGACCGGGATGCCACCGGGCGGGCGCTCGAAGTGGCGCTTTCGTACTGTTCGGCGATCGGCGGCGGACGCTCAGGAATCATCGAGACCGACTTCAAGGAAGAGTGTGAAACCGATCTGTTCGGCGAACAGGCGGTTCTGTGCGGCGGCATGGTTGAGCTGATCCGATGCGGCTTTGAAACGCTTGTGGAAGCCGGTTATGCGCCTGAAATGGCGTATTTTGAATGTTTGCACGAGGTCAAGCTCATCGTCGACCTGATTTATGAGGGCGGCATCGCTAACATGAACTACTCGATTTCGAACACCGCCGAATATGGCGAATACGTCTCGGGACCGCGGATTCTTCCCTACGATGACACCAAGAGCAAGATGCGCGCGATTCTGAAAGATATCCAGTCGGGCCGATTCACCTCGCAATGGATGCAGGAGTGCGCGGTCGGTCAGCCGTCCTTCAAGGCGACCCGGCGCATCAATGACGCGCACCAGATCGAAGAGGTCGGGGAAAAACTGCGTTCCATGATGCCATGGATTAAGGCCGGCAAACTGGTTGACCAGGAAAAGAACTGAACCGCTTCCATCACCTCCGGGAGGTGCGATTCCGTCGCTTCATGGCATCGGCAAACCGTTCAAACAGATAAAAACTGTCCTGAGGCCCGGGGCTGGCCTCGGGATGGAACTGCACCGAGAACACCGGCCGGTCGCGCATGCGGATGCCGCAGTTTGTTCCGTCAAACAGCGACACATGGGTTTCAATCGCGTTTGCCGGCAGGGAGTCGCGGTCAACCGTGAATCCATGGTTCATTGAGGTGATTTCCACCTTTCCGGTTTCCAAATCCTTGACCGGATGATTGGCGCCGTGATGCCCGAATTTCATTTTCAAGGTGCGCCCGCCGAGCGCGAGGGCAAGCATCTGGTGGCCCAGGCAGATGCCGAACAGCGGCAGGTCGGTCTCATCGATGAGCTGACGGATCAAAGGAACCGCGTACTGGCCGGTCGCGGCCGGATCGCCGGGCCCGTTTGAAAGAAAAATGCCGTCGGGGCTGAATTCCAGAATCTCGGCCGCCGCCGCGGCCGCGGAAAAAACGCGGACGATACCTCCGGCTTCGGTGAGGCAGCGCAGTATGTTGCGCTTGGCGCCATAGTCAATGGCCGCGACCCGAAACGCCGTCTGCGCGCTTTCGGTGTAGCCGGCTGGCCATTGCCAGCGGTTTCCCTTCCAGTCGAACGCCGCCGGACAAGTCACATCTTTCGCCAGGTCCATTCCGTCAAGGCCGGGAAATCCAGCGGCCCTCATCCGCAGCTGTTGGATGTCGAACCGGCCGTCGGGGAAATGCGCAATGGCCGCGTGCGGCGCGCCCAGCCGTCTGATCGAGCGGGTTAGCCGCCGTGTGTCCACTCCGCCGACGCCGATCATCCCGTTCCGGTCCATCCATTGGGACAGGTTTTCCGCGGCGCGCCAGTTCGACTGTTCGGAAGGGCGCCATTTCACAACCATGCCGCGGGCCGCGGGCATGTCCGCTTCGCAGTCTTCCGGAGTGGCGCCGACATTCCCGATGTGAGGAAATGTGAAGGTCACGATCTGCCCGGCATATGAGGGGTCGGTCAAGATTTCCTGATAGCCGGTCATCGATGTGTTGAAACAGACCTCGCCGACAGCATGGCCAGAGGCGCCGAAACCGGCGCCGGGAAACACCGTGCCGTCCGCGAGGACGATGCACCCGGTCGGATTGTCTTCCGTCAACGGCAATCTGGTTTCGGTCATCGGATCGGACTCGGAGTGAATTGTTTCCGGGAATCGTGATCGGCCCGCACGCTTAACACAGTACACAGGCAATCGCCCGCCGCCACGTCAATCTGTCTTGCGCTCAGGCCCGCGCTGTCCGGCCGGCGCGCAGACCGCCGCCAGTAATTCTAATTTTGAATTTTTGAGTTTTTAACGTGTTGTATCACAACGGTTTTTTGGCCCGGGGAGATTTTTTTCCGCCGCAGGCGGCTGCGTGCCGGCGGTTCCCCGGCGGCGGGCGAATCACCTGCCGCCGACGCCGCTCCGGCCGCCGGCTCCTGGGCAAAAGGCGCGGAGAAGACCGGTAAGTTGTTGTTTATGCTTACATTTGTACAAATTTTCGATATGTGCATAATGCGGCGCCATGTCCCCGCTGGCCGGATACATCGCCGCCATGCGCGAACTCTGCGCGTCCGCCCCGGACCGCAGGACGGGCGCCAACGCCCGCCTGGAGATGGCCGACATCGGAATGGCGGCCTTCGCCGTCTTCTTCCTGCAGTGCCCGTCCTTCCTGGCGGCGCAGGCGCAGCTCCAGTCCCGCCAGGGACGGTCCAACGCCCGGACCCTGTTCGGCATTGAACGGCTGCCGACCGACAGCCACATCCGCAGCGTGCTCGACGGCGTGCCGCCGGAGCGCTTCGATTCCATCTTCACCCGGACCGTCGACCGGCTGGACCGCCAGGGCGCCCTTGACCAGCTGCGCCGGCTTGACGGGCGGCTGCTGATCGCCCTTGACGGCACCGAGTATTTCACCTCCTGCAGCATCGGCTGCCGGAACTGCCCGCAGCGGAAACTGGCGGACGGGCGGACACAGAACTTCCACGCCGTGCTCGGCGCCGGCATCGTCGCCCCGGGAACCTCGCGCCTCCTGCCGCTGCCGCCGGAGTTCATCCGCCCGCAGGACGGGGCTGAGAAACAGGACTGCGAGATCAACGCCGCCAAGCGATGGCTGCGGCGGACCGGATCCGGCCTGGCCCGGCTGAGACCGGTTTATCTCGGCGACGACCTCTACTGCCGCCAGCCGTTCTGCGAGGCCGTGCTGGCCGCCGGCGGAAGCTTCATCCTGACCTGCAAGCCGAGCTCGCACACAACGCTTTACGAGTATATTCAAGGGGTTGAGACCGGCTGTCTGACCCGGACCGAGGGCCGGAAAAAGAACAAGCGCCGGCTGCGCTGCCGCTGGATGAACGGTCTGCCGATCCGCGGCGGAAAAGACGCGCTGGAAGTCAACTGGTTCGAAGTCACCATCACATCGCCGTCCGGAAAGCGGCTCTGCCGCAACAGCTTCGCCACCGACCTCCCGGTCGGCCCGGACAGCGTCGCCGAACTGGCCGACTGCGCCCGGGCCCGGTGGAAAGTGGAGAACAACACCTTCAAGGCTCTCAAGGACGGCTACCATCTCGAGCACAACTTCGGGCACGGCAAGGAAACCCTGGCCAGCCTGCTGGCGACCTTCAACCTGATCGCGTTCCTGATGCAGAGCGCCTGCGACCTGGTCTGCGAAAGCTGGCAGGAGGCCCGGGCAAAGCTCGCCGCCCGCTGCCGGCTTCTTGACAACCTGAAGTTCCTGACCGCCTACGTCGTGCACGACGACTGGGACGCCGTGATGCGGACAATCATCACCGGCGAACTGCCGGAAAAGCCTCCGTAACCGGAAACGGCAGCCCCGCCCCTTCCGCCGAAACACAGCAGAAATCCGCCCGGAAACGCAGCCGAAAATGAAGAAAAAACCGATGTGAACGCATAATTGGAATTACTGGACCGCCGCCGGCCAAATTGCAATACGGCTCAGCTTCGCCTAAAATAACCGGGCACAAGATATCTTGAAGCTCAATGCGCACCCATGCGTGACAAAATCATCAAGGAACTCAAGGCCGCTGAATCCTCTCAGGAACAGCCGCGCCTGTCCATGCTTCGCCTGATCAGCAGCGCCATCGGCGACAAGGAAAACGTTGCCCGGGCGGCGGGCCGGTCAGAAGGCGTTTCCGACGACACAATCCGGGAAATCGTGAATACCATGATCAGGCAGCGGGAAAAGAGCGCCGTCGGCTACGAGGAGCATGGACAGCTGGACCTCGCGGAAAATGAACGGGACGAAATGGCGGTCCTGAGGGAACTGCTGCCCAGACAGTTGAGCAGCGAAGAGGTCTGCCGGGCGGTGAACCGCGCGATCAGGGACACGCGGGCCACGGGGGTCCGCCACAAGGGGCGGGTTATGAGCGCGCTGAAGTCGAAATATCCGGGCCGGATGAACTTCCGCTTCGCCGGCGAACAGGTGGTCGAGCGATTGTCCCGGCCACCGCCGCCGCGCCGGTAGCCTGACCTCTCAGGCAGGCCAGACCGGCTGCATTCCGTCGCTAATGGCGATGCTGGCGATGCCAGACCTCCGGCGTCGGCAGGGTTTCGTAGGTGTGATGCGGCGGCGGGTTCGAATGCAGCCATTCCATGGTGTCCGCGTGTTCTCCCCAATAGGCGGGCTCTTCGATCTTATTTCCGGCCAGCAGCGTGTAGGCGACGATGCCGAAAAACAGCAGGAACGAGGCGAACGACAGAAACGCTCCATAGGATGAGATCTCATTCCAGAACGCGTACGCTTCAGGATAATCGATATAGCGGCGCGGCATGCCTTGGCGGCCGAGGAAGTGCTGCGGAAAGAAGGTCACATTTGAGCCAATGAACATCATCCAGAAATGCAGCTTGCCGGCCCACTCCGGATATTGCCGCCCGCTCATTTTGCCGATCCAGTAATAGATCCCTGCAAATATGCAGAACACGGCCCCGAGCGACATCACATAGTGGAAGTGGGCCACCACATAATAGGTGTCATGATAGGCGCGGTCGATGCCCGCCTGCGCCAGCACAATGCCGGTGACACCGCCGAGGGTGAACAGAAACAAAAAGCCAAAAGCCCATAACATCGGGGTCTTGAACTCGACCGAACCGCCCCACATGGTGGCGATCCACGAGAAAATCTTGATCCCTGTCGGGACCGCGATCACCATGGTCGCGAGCATGAAATAGGACTGCTGCGTCAGACTCATGCCAACGGTGTACATATGGTGGGCCCAGACAACGAAGCCAAGCGCGCCGATGGCAACCATCGCGTAAACCATCGGAAGATAACCGAAAATCGGTTTTTTCGAAAACGTAGAAATGACGTGCGAAATGATCCCGAAACCGGGAACAATGATGATGTAGACTTCGGGATGCCCGAAGAACCACAGCAGGTGCTGATAGAGGATCGGGTCGCCGCCGCCCGCCGGGTCGAAGAACGTCGTGCCGAAATTTCTGTCAGTCAAAAGCATCGTGATGGCGCCGGCGAGCACCGGCAGGGAGAGCAGGATCAGCCAGCCGGTCACAAATATGGACCACGCGAAAAGAGGCACCTTGTGCAGCGTCATGCCAGGCGCCCGCATATTCAGGAAGGTTGTGATCATGTTTACGGCGCCGAGAATCGATGACGCGCCTGAAACGTGAACCGCGAAAATCGCCAGATCCATCGACATGCCGGCTTCGCGCGTGGAGAGAGGCGCATACAGCACCCAGCCCACACCGGAGCCGGCCTGGCCATTGCCGCCCGGGGCAAGCACCGACGCGACGGCGAGCGACGACCCGGCGACAAACATCCAGTAGCTGAGATTGTTGAGACGGGGAAACGCCATGTCAGGCGCGCCGATCATCAGCGGCATGATGTAATTGCCAAATCCCCCGAACAGCGCCGGTATCACGACAAAAAACATCATCAGGATGCCGTGCCCGGTGATCAGGACATTCCAAAGATGCCCGTTGGGGGTGCAGTTTTCAGCCGCCGCGGCGACCAGACTGGCGCCTTCGAGACACATGTACTGCACGCCTGGATCCATCAGCTCCATGCGCATGTAAACGGTAAACAGGACTGAAATGAACCCGACGAACGCCGCCGTCACAATGTAGAGTATGCCGATATCCTTGTGATTTGTCGACATAAACCATCGTGTGAAGAAGTTCACACGATACTCATGGTCATGGTGTTCGCCCGGCTGGACGGTGATATCAGCCATACTGTCCCTCATCTGGCGGAGCGGGCTGTGGCGGCGCAGCAGCGCTTGCTTCGGCTGCGCAGTGTTTAATCGAATGCAGGCGGATGCTCAACAATTCAACAGCCGGATGCCGGTGAATTTGAGCCTCACCGCAAACTTTATCCGAGAAACTTGTTAAACCGCGATTTTAGAACAGCATCGACCTCCGGCATGCCCAGCCCGCCCACAATCTGCGCGAGACTGCCGACACCGTGTTCATGGATTCCGCATGGAACAATCGCCGAATAATGGTCAAGATTCGGATCAATGTTCAATGACGCGCCATGAAAGCTGACCCAGCGCCGCAGTCTGATTCCAATCGCCGCGATCTTCACGTCCCGCGCCAGTTCCGCGCCTTCGGGCTGGCTCACCCAGACACCGGTTCGTCCCGGAACCGCAAACCCCTCTACACCGAGATCCGCCAGGGAAACGATCAGCCAATTCTCGATTGATGCCACAAACCGGCGCACATCGCGCCGCCTGCGGTCCAGATCCAGCATGAGATAGATCACCCGTTGGCCGGGTCCATGGTAGGTCGCGCGTCCGCCTCTGCCGGATTTGAACACCGGAAATGGAGGGCACTCGGCTATTTCGCCGCCGCCGGTGCTGGTTCCTGCGGTGTAGAGCGGCGGGTGTTCAAGCAGCCAGACAGCCTCATCGGCCGTTCCTGCGGCGATCTCGGCGACTCTGTTTTCCATCCTTTCGACGGCGTCCCGGTAGGGAACAGGAGCGGACGAGGTGATCCATTCTACCATTTGCAAACCAGCTGTATGCTGAACAACGGAATGATTGCCGCCGTCGGTCTTGAATGCAAGGCTTCGGCGAAAGAATATCGCGCGCACGGCTTCACATGACGCCCGCTTCATCATATATGGCCTGCCGTGAAAACATTGGCGGTCGTGGCGGAATTGGTAGACGCGCAGCGTTGAGGTCGCTGTGGGATAGTATCCCGTGGAAGTTCGAGTCTTCTCGACCGCACCAATGCTTCAGCCGGGTGCTTTGAACCGAACCCGAAGCCAGTGGCGGGATTGGCTCTTGGCGGCATGGGCTGCGGCGCACATGATTCTGGCGACGGGTCCGGCGCGGATCCGCAGTCGCGAGTAACCGGAGGATCTGGATTGCCGGCCACCGATCACAATGAAGGTTTTGTCCGTTTTGACGGCGTTCAAAAGAGCTACGACGGGAATACGCTTGTCGTGAAGGATCTCAACCTGTCCATCGGACGGGGCGAGTTCCTCACCATGCTCGGACCTTCAGGTTCAGGGAAGACCACCTGCCTGTTGATGCTGGCCGGATTCGAGACAGCTACGCACGGCGATATTTTGCTCGGCGGCAGGCCGATCAACAACATTCCGCCGCACAAGCGCGGCATCGGCATGGTGTTTCAGAATTATGCCCTGTTCCCGCACATGTCGGTCGCCGAAAACCTGGCGTTTCCCCTGGAAGTCAGAGGCATTGACAAGACCGAACGGGAGGGAAAGGTCCGGCGGGCCCTCGACATGGTGCAGATGGGCGGTTTTGAGGGGCGGCGGCCTTCCCAGCTCTCCGGCGGCCAGCAGCAGCGAATCGCTCTGGCGCGGGCTTTGGTGTTTGAGCCGGACCTTGTGCTGATGGATGAACCGCTCGGCGCGCTTGACAAACAGCTTCGCGAGCACATGCAGTTTGAGATTAAACACCTGCATGAGCGTCTCGGGGTCACCGCGGTTTATGTGACTCACGACCAGACGGAAGCCCTGACCATGTCGGACCGGGTGGCGGTGTTCGACGACGGCATCATTCAGCAATTGGCCACGCCGGACCAGCTGTACGAGGCCCCTGAAAACAGTTTTGTTGCCCAGTTTATTGGTGAAAACAACACATTGACGGGAGTCGTTGAGAACGTTTGCGGTCACACCGCTTCCGTGCGCCTCGACAGCGGCGACCTCATTGAAGCTGTGCCGGTGAACGTATCCGCGGTCGGCGAGCGGACGCGCGTGTCGATCCGCCCTGAGAGAGTGGAAACCGATCGCCGAAGGCTGCCTGAAGGTGCCCACACGATCTCTGCGGAGGTGCTGGAGTTCTTTTACATGGGCGATGTCTTCCGCACCCGTCTCAAAGTCGCCGGCAATGAAGAGTTCATTGTTAAGTCCCGCAATGCGCCGAACCAGATACGCCTCAGTCCGGGCAGCGCGATTGACATCGGCTGGCTGCCCCAGGACTGCCGGGCGCTTGATGCGTGACCGCGCCAATGTGGCGCTGACCGCAAGATTCCCAAATCGCGATTGAAATTTCGCGGGCGGTCTGACCGCCGTCGCGCTGCCGGTAACCGGTCAGCCGGACCGGACGGCCAAACCCGTCCTGATGAGCGCGGCGGCCCTGCCGTTTCCGAAATATGGCGCCGTGCGTGACCGGCTGTTTTTGGAAAGGCCCGGAATTGTGGCAAATCAACTGTTTGCCACAACGCTGAAGGGGCGCCGGCCGCTGCGGCCTTGCGGTTGCAAGGGTGCACGCCATTATTCTCGGTCAGGCGGCGGCGATGCGCTGTGCCTTCCAGTGAGCGAACTCTTCCCACTGCAGGTTTGTCCAGCAGCTTTTGAGCGCCAGCAATGCGTTCGCGCCCCGCACCGACCATTTGCATCCTGACTTTTGAAGCGGCTGGCGGCTGTCTGCTTGCAGCAGCTTTCGACTTTGCCGCTTCCGGTCCGCATGCCGCGCGCCCGGTATTCGTCATAGCGCATCCGGCTTTTGTTCGATTCGAAACAGTCAATGCACTTTGCCACATCCTTGTGCCGCCCGCGGTGCGGCTCGAGGTCCGCGATGACGCCGGCGACCTCCCCGTTCAGCAGCCGGACCTTGACGTCCGCGAGCCGCTCCTTGTGCCCGCCGCTGTCCCCGCCCAGCGCCTTGAGGGCCGCGGATGCGTATTCAAGCGCGTGGTAAACATCCAGAATGCAGGTCTTTCTCATGCCGGCGAGAAGCTCGTCGGCCGCGCTGGCGATCCAGGCCGCGCCGTCGGAGATCAGGACAGCCTCCTGCGCCCCGCAGGCGCCTTCCCGGCACAGGTGCCGGTCAAGCCGGGCGGCGAAGTCCGATGTTTGGCTGACGCCGCCGCGCCCGGCGGCGCTGTCGATCAGGGCGCTCACGGCGCCGCTGCCCCCGTCCTTCATGGGGCCGCCGGTCTCCGGGCGCGCGCTCCCGGCGGTGAAGGTGACGATCACCTTCGCCTCCCTGGTCCGGGCGACGCCGTCATCCCCCTTGCCGTTCACGCCCTCCGTCTCGCTCCGGCGCACCGGGACGCCGGTGCCGCCGGCCTCGATGTAAACCCGCTCCGCCGCAGGCTTTCCCTCCCCGACAGCCTCCCGCTCGAACCGCCGCGCGTCTTCGCCGATGTTCCGGGTCCACCGCCGCAGCGTCGTCGCCGGAACCTTCACGCCGGCTAGGTCGCGCAGTTTGCGGGACGCCTCCTCGAAGCTGTCGGAGACGACCGCGTCCGCGACCATGCCCGCCGCGCCGGGCGTGGCTTTCTGCCCTTCAAGCCCCAGGGCGCGGTCCAGGGGAAAAAAGCCGAGGCCGCAGCCCTGGCAGCGGCGGCAGATCCGGTCAACCCGCACCGGCCCCAGGCGCGAGGCGAAGGACTTGCCGAACTTCTGGCGCCGCTCCATCGGCTTGCCGGATTTCGGGCAGTCGGGCGTCGACACGCTCAAGCAGCGCCTTGCACATCGCCGCGCCGCTGGAATGCGTCACGTCCCGGATCTCGGTCTCGATGCCGTCAAGGTCCGCGGCCTCCAGGCCGCCCAGCTCCCTCTCCAGTTTCGGAACCAGCCCCGCGAAACCCGACCGCGCCGCCGCCTCGAACGCGGTCGTGGAAGACGCCTCCCGGCTCCGGACCTCGCCGCCTTCAAGCCAGAGCTCCGTGGAAACGCCGTCACGCTCGCTGACAATCCTGTGTGTCCCCGAATCCTCCTCCGCCAGTTCCTTCAGAAACGCCGCCACATCGGGGCCGTGAACGCCCCGCTTTCTGTCATTGCTGCACATAAGTTGATTTTCCTGATCTGCCCGGTCGCGCAGCGCCGGCCGGCTGATCCGGTCTCTGTCCGCCGCGCAGGGAACGTTCCGACAAAAACACCGCCGCAGGAAAAAATCAACCCGCGGCGCGGCAAACCCGCGGCAAACCGGCCGGAAAAAGTCACTGAAAATCAAATAAATGTCGTGCACCCGCGTTTGCAACATGGCTTTGATTCGTTTAACCGTTTCACGATTCCTGCGGCGAAGCGAAGTTGCCGATTCCGTATGGAAGTTCGTGCAACAAAAGATGGAAGAAGGCGATGAAATTTACCAAACTCGGTATTGCGACCGCGGGAGCGCTCGGCGTGACCGCAGGAGCCGCGGCCGCGATTGACTTGACTGTGATCTCGTGGGGAGGCGCTTATTCCCAATCGCAGATAAACGCTTACCACGACCCGTACATGGCGCAGAATCCGGATGTGAATTTCATCTACGATGAAAGCGCCGCCGAAGCGGTCGCCAAACTCAGGGCCATGAGCGAAGCCGACAACGTCACATGGGATCTTGTGGACGTCTTGGCATCTGACGCGATCCGCCTCTGCGACGAAGGGCTGGCGATAGAACTCGATGCCGACACAGACCTTGCGCCGGCGCCAGACGGAACACCGGCCAGCGAAGATTTCGGGGCGCTGATTGTGAACGGCTGTTTTGCGCCGCAGATCGTTTATTCAACCACATTTGGCTACCGCACGGATGTCGCCGAATGGGAAGGCCGCGTGCCGACCACGGTGTGCGATGTCTTTGATCTGGAGAATTTCCCGGGAATGCGCTCGCTTGAAAAGCGGCCCATCAACAATGTCGAATGGGCGCTGCACTGCGACGGCGTGGCATTGAGCGATGTCTACGATGTGTTGTCGACCGATGAGGGCCTGGACCGGGCGCTGGCCATGCTCGACTCGATCAAGGACAACGTGATCTGGTGGAGCGCGGGCGCCGACACGCCGCAGCTGCTGGCAGACGGCGAAATCGTCATGGGATCGACCTATAACGGCCGTCTCTTCAACCTGATTGAAGTGACGGGCGCGCCGGTTGCGATGCTGTGGGACGCGCAGGCCTTCGATCTGGATGGATGGATTATTCCGGAGGGACTGCCGGAAGAGCGTGTTGCGGTTGTCAAAGACTTCCTGCGTTTCGCGACCGACACGCAGCGTCTGGCGGACCAGGCCAAGTGGATTTCCTACGGCCCGGCGCGCAAGTCGTCGGCACCGTTGGTAGGCCAGCATGTGGACCTTGGTGTGGAAATGGGCCCGCATATGCCGACCGCGCCGGAGAACTCGAAAAACGTGCTGATCTATGACTATGTCTGGTGGTCTGACTACCGCGACGACATCGATCAGAAGTTTCAGGCTTGGCTTGCGAAGTGAGCTGAGCGCCTGTGCGTGGGACGGGGCCGGTCTGCCGGCCCCTTCCGAATTTGAGGACAGTTTCCATAAATCCTGAGACGATTCTCACCGGGTGCCGGGATTCTTCCAATGCGGCCGGCGATGCCCGCAGGGGCCGGGGTCCGGCGAATTGAACAGCGCGGCGGACAAATCTGGTTATGAGCCGGTGAGCGCGGCGGAACTCCGCAGAAGGCTGAGACGGTCGCTGCGGTGGCAGAAGCTCCGGGCGCTGCTGTTGATCGCTCCGCTGCTCATATTCGTGTTGGTCACCTTCATTGCGCCGATCACCGATATGCTGTTCAGGTCGGTCGAAAACGGCATCGTGTCCAATATCCTGCCGCGTACGGTCGCCGGCCTCAGCCGCTGGGACCCGGACCGGGAGCCGCTCCCGGATGAAAATGTCTATCGGGCGCTGTTTGCCGATCTGACAGTCGCGGTCAAACAGCGTCGGCACACCAGGGTGGGTTCGCGGCTGAATTATGAAGCGGCCGGCGTCGCTTCCGTGTTTCGCCGGAGCGGCCGCGCGATCAAGAACATCGATACCGGCCCATACACCGATTATTTTCTTGACCTCGACCGCGGCTGGGGAAGCGGCGCATTTCTGGAGCAGTTGTTCGCGGATTCCGGGACCGCCGCCGCGCTGCCGGGGGCATCGGCGGCCTTCGGCGCATGGAAGGAGGATTTCGCCGAGTCTACCGAGGACGATCCTGCCGGGTTCATTTATGTCGCCCTCGCCGCCGACCTCGACTCGGACGCGGCAGGAGAGATCGCGGGCGCCGGCGGCGCGCTGGCGGACGCTGCCGCCAATATCGGTGAATTGCGAACGGCCTCTCTCAAACAGGCTTTCATTGAATTTGACGATGACTGGGCCGATTCCGAAATCTTCAGAACCATTAAGCTGTTTTCGCCGCGGATCACGGAAGGCTACTTCCTGAACGCGGTCGATATGAAAAAGGGATTCGAAGGGCTGGAACAGAGAGATGAGGATGAGCGCCTCTATCTGGTCATATTCGGCCGAACGCTTTTCATGTCTCTCACCATCACTTTGGCCTGCATCGCGCTCGGCTATCCGGTCGCGTATTTTCTGGCGCATTTGCCGCTTCGGCAGGCGAATCTGTTTCTGATGCTTGTCCTGCTGCCGTTCTGGACATCGCTGCTCGTCCGCACTTCGGCCTGGAAGGTGCTCCTGCAGCGGGAAGGGGTGATCAACGACGTTCTCGTCGCGCTGCGCATAGTGGATGACAGCGCGCGGTTTTTGATGATCAACAACCAGTTCGGCACAATTGTCGCGATGACCCACATCCTCCTGCCGTTCATGATTCTGCCGCTGTTTTCGGTCATGAAAACTATTCCACTGTCCTATGTCCGGGCGGCAAAATCTCTCGGGGCAAACCCGGTGACCGCCTTCCGGCGGGTCTACTTTCCGCAGTCGATGCCTGGCATTGGCGCTGGCTCGGTGCTCGTGTTCATCCTTGCGATTGGCTACTACATCACGCCGGAGCTGGTTGGAGGAATCAAGGGCACCTTCATTTCGAACCGAATCGCCCACCACATTTCGACATCGCTGAATTGGGGTCTGGCGGCGGCTCTCGGGACAATTCTGCTCGCCGCCGTTCTCATCCTGTACTGGGTCTATGATCGCATCGTCGGCATTGACAATGTTAAGCTCGGTTAGCGGCGTGCACCGGTTTCCGCCATACGCCACCGCCATCGACCGGGCGTGGCACTACGGGTTCCGCGTGATCTGCGCCCTCGTCTTTGTGTTTCTCATGTTCCCGATTCTGGTAATCCTGCCGCTGAGCTTCAACGCCGGAGAATACTTCACCTTCACGCCAGAGATGCTGCGGCTTGACCCGGCGGGTTTCTCACTGAAGCACTACAAGGATTTCTTCTTCAATCCCGACTGGAGGCTGGCCACCTACAATTCATTCCGCATCGCGCCGCTGGCGACCCTGTTGGCGGTCAGTTTCGGAACGCTGGCCGCGATCGGTCTGAGCCAGAGCCACGTGCCGTTCCGTCACGTCATCATGGCCGTCCTGATTTCGCCGATGATTGTTCCGCTCATTATTTCGGCGGCCGGCATGTATTTTTTCTATTCGCGGGTCGGGCTGCAGGGAACCTATATCGGCGTTGTGCTGGCTCACGCGGCGCTGGGAATCCCGTTTGTGATCATCACCGTGACCGCAACTCTGGTCGGGTTTGACAAAAGCCTGACCCGAGCATCGGCCAGTCTGGGCGCCGGCCCGGTGCGGACATTTTTCAAAGTTCAGATGCCCTTGATTCTGCCCGGCGTGATTTCCGGCGCCCTGTTCGCCTTCATCACTTCGTTCGATGAGGTTGTGGTTGTGCTGTTTGTCGGTTCGGCGAGTCTCAAAACCATGCCCTGGGAGATGTTCAACGGCCTGCGCGAACAGATCAGCCCGACAATTCTGGCGGTGGCGACGGTCTTGGTCTCGCTGTCGGTCATGCTGCTGACGACAGTTGAAATCCTGCGGCGCCGTTCGGAGAGGCTGCGGGGTGTCTCGGCGACCTGACCCGCCGCGCAAGGCAGTTCACCCGAGAAACAGAATCCACCCGGATGCCGTGAGAATCGAAAGCGCGGTTGCTGCGAGAACCGCACTCGCTGTGACCCGCTGGGCACGGCCGTACAGGCTGGAAAAAATATAGGCGTTGATGCCCGGAGCCATTGCCGAAGTGATGACGGCGCTGCGCAGCAGGTCCCGGTTCAGCGAGAACAGCGCATCTCCCATCAGCCATGCGACCAGCGGATGCACGACGAGGGCGAGCAGGCAGACATAAGCGATGAGTTTGCTGTCGCCTTCGGGCTTGTAGCGGACGAGAATGCCGCCGAGTCCAAACAGCGCCGCAGGCAGGGCGGCCGAGCCGAGCATTTTCAGCGCGTCACCCACAAGCGGAGGAATGGGGATGCCGAAAACATTGAAGGCCAGCCCGAAGAAGATGCCGAGCATGATGGAATTTCGGAACATGGCGGTCAGGACCGTCCGCGCCGTCGCGACCGCCCCGATGCTCTGCGCGCGCGCCAATTCCATGGCTGTGATGCCGACGAGGTAACAGAATGGCGCGTGAAGAGCGACAATGGCGAAGGTGGCATCCAGCGATTCGGGGCCATAGGCCCGGCCGACGATGGACAGTCCCATCAGCACGGTGTTGCCGAACAGGGCGGTGAAGCCAACGACCACGGAATCCTCCCACGGCCGGCGAAACATGAAGCGCGCCCCCAGCAGGCCCGCCGTGAAGGCGGCCAGGGAGCCGGTGTAGAACGAGGCGAACAAAGCCGGGCTGAAGCCGCCCTCGAGATTCATCGAGGCCATGGCGTTGAAAATCAGGCAGGGTATCGCGAAACCGAGGACGAATTTCATCAGCCCGTCGATATGGTCAGGCGCGAGCAGACGCGTCCACACCGCCGAGTAGCCGGCGCCGATCAACAGAAACACCGGCACGGTGACCTCAAGAAGGATTGACACGCCTAAAGCTCGTAGCGGATTTCCAGCCCGTCATATGCCGGTTCGATATGTGGCGGTGTTTCGTCGAGAACCGTCTGGTAGTCCAGATCAATGTGCATGTTGGTGAGAATGGCGCGGTTCGGCGACGCTTGGGCGATCCACTCCAGCGTCTGTTCGAGATGCGTGTGCGAGGGGTGCGGCGTGCGGCGCAGCGCGTCGACAATCCAGCAATCCAGATCAGCCAGCGCTTCCCATGATTCGGGCAAAAGGGAAGAGACATCGGGCAGATAGGCAAGACGACCGATCCTGAATCCCATGGATTTTATGGTTCCATGCACAACCGGAAACGGCGACAGTGCGATCGGACCCGCATCTCCCAGGATGCTGACTGGACCGTCCAGCATGTGAAGCTCAAGTATGGGAGGGTAGGGACTGCCTTCGGGGCGGACAAATGCATAGCGGAAACGCATCAGCAGCTCCGCCTGTGTCGAAGAATCTGCCCAAACCGGAAGCCGCCGCCCGCGGTTGTGGAAAATCATCCTCAGATCGTCCAAGCCGTTTACGTGGTCAGCGTGCGGATGCGTGTAGACGACCCCATCAAGCAGACCGACACCGGCATCGAGCAGCTGCTGGCGCAGATCCGGTGAAGAATCGATCAGCACTCTGGTTGCTTTGTCCCCATCGAGCCTCTCAATGAGCAGCGAGCACCGCATTCGCCGGTTGCGCGCATTGGCAGGATCGCAGCCACCCCATTTGCCGCCCAGCCGCGGCACGCCTCCCGAAGAGCCGCACCCGAGGATTCTGAATTTGAGTGCTGGCATCAGTCGTCAGCGCCGCCGGCCGCGGCTTTGCTGAACAGGCGATGGAAATTGGCCGTTGTCACTGCCGCGAACTCCGCGGCGTCGAGATCGAACAGTTCCGCGCCGGCGGCTGCGGTTTGAGCGACATAAGCGGGTTCATTGCGCTTGCCCCGGAAAGGCGCCGGAGCGAGGTACGGCGCGTCGGTCTCGACGAGAATTCTCTCCAGCGGCGCGGCCGCAAAAATTTCCCGTAAAGCTCCGGCGCTGCGAAACGTGACGATTCCCGACATTGACAGATAAAACCCGAGATCAAGCGCGGCCCGGGCCAGTTCCGGTCCGGACGAAAAACAATGCATCACACAGCTGAACGGTCCATTGGAATATTCCTGTGTCAGCATATCCGACATGTCTTCGCAGGCATCGCGCGAATGAACAATCAGCGGGAGACCGGACCGGCGCGCCGCTTCAATGTGGACGGAGAGGCTGAGTTTTTGCTGCGCCGCGATGTCGCGTGTGTAGTGATAGTCCAATCCGGACTCGCCTATGCCGACCATCTTCGGATGCGAAGTCAGCGCAAGCAGTCGGTCAGCCGTCGCCATGGCGTCTGTGGCCGCCTTGTGCGGGTGAGTGCCGGCGGCGAAAAAAACACCGGGATACCTGTCGGCGATCGCGGCCACATTCCGGTATTGGCTGAGCGAAGTGCAGATCGTCAAAATGTGGCTGACACCCGCATCGCCGGCGCGCGCCACCACATCGTCCAAATCGCCGGCGAAGTCCGGAAAATCCAGATGGCAGTGGCTGTCCACCAGATGCAGGTTTTCGCCCATGCGGAACTCCTAGCGCAGCGCGGCTGCGGCAGACCTGTCGACTTCCAGGAGCATATCAAGCACGACTGAAAACGGGTCAAGGTTGACTTCTTTGGAATGGCTGGCGCGCGCAAAGAACTCTGCCGCCAATTCTGCCCAAATCCACGGTGCGTCCGATCCCCCGCAAAGCCGCGCGAAGCAGTTTGTCTCGCCTGCTACGGCTTCCGCGGATCGCGCTCCGGCTGCAAACTTGGAAAGCCTCGCCAGCATCCGGAGGATGGATGACACTGATGCGTCATAGCGGTGGCTCATCGCGGGGCCGTCACATGCTGCGGCAAATTCGGCGGCTTTCGTGCGGTGAATTCCAGGCGCTCCCTCCATCAATTCGAGCAGTTCCTTATAAACCGCCAGCCCTTCGACCATTTGCAGCCGCACCGCCACCCCCACCGACCCGGCGGCAAGCTCGGCGAGAGCGGCTTGGTCGCCGGCTTCGCGCACGCCGGTGGCCGCCAAGGCCTGTTGCAGATCCGAATTGCGCAGCGGCCGGCATTTCAAAGTGCTGCAGCGGCTGCGGATTGTCGGCAGCAGCGCGTACGGCGAATGGCTGACAAGCAGCAGATATGCGTTCGGCGGCGGTTCTTCGAGGAGCTTCAGCAGCGCGTTGGCGGCGTTTGCGTTCATCTCGTCGGCCGAATCTATGATGGCCACAAGCGGAAGCCCTTCGCTTGAAGACAGGGCGAAAAAAGCGGTGAGGGACCGGATTTCGCCGACCGTGATCTGCTGCCGCAGCCTTGCGGATCTTGGGTCCGCCGCGCGCCGGACAAGGGTCAAAGTCGGTTCGGACAGCGCCGCAATGCGGCGCGCCACGGGATGGTCTGCCCTGACCTCCAGACTCTCGATGGGCGGGGAATGCCAGTCCTCGCCGGTCGCGGCATCATGTGCGGAGGCGAGCAGGAATCGGGCGATGCGCCAGGCCAGCGTCGCCTTGCCGACTCCGAGCGGACCGGCGATCATCCACGCATGGTGCAGCCGGCCGCTGCGGCATGCGGAGAGAAACTGTTCCTCTGCCGCTTGCTGACCGAAGAGCTGTCGGGTTTCGCGGGGGTGCGGAGCATCGCCCGCCCGGTCCGGCTCAAGCTGGCGATCGTCGGTCATGCCAGCGACTTCAATGTCTCGCGGATGAGAACGCCTGCGATTTCCTCCGGACCCTGGGCGCCGTCGACAATCCTGCAGCGCTGTGAGTTCTCGCGCCCGTGTGAAATGAAACTCTGACGCAACTCCTCCAGTCGGCTGCCGAAGGCCTCAAGACGCGTGTCGCCGCCGCTGCGCCCGCGCACCCGGGTCAGGGCGAGGTCCACCGGGACATCGATGACGAATGTGAGGTTGGGCTCCAAACCGATCATGAACTTGTGCAGCCGATCGACCAGCCGGCGGCGCCGGTGGCTGGCAAATCCCTGATAGACCCGCGTCGAATCGGCAAAACGGTCCGACACAACTGTCATGCCCTGCTCCAGGGCAGGGAGAATCACCGTGTCGAGATGGTTGCGCCGGTCAGCTGTGAACAAAAGGATTTCCGTTTCGGGTGTCCATCGGCTGGCGGAGCTGCCAGTCAACAGCTGCCGGATCGCATCCCCGCCAACGCCTCCTCCCGGTTCGAATGTTGTCACCGCGGCGATGCCATTTGACCGGAGGTTTTCGGCCAAAAGGCGTGTCTGCAGTGATTTACCGGCCCCGTCGATCCCTTCGATTGTGATCAGCTTGCCTGGCGCAGGCATCAGCGGTCGAGCAGTTCATACAGACCGGTCTGTTGCAAGAGTCTCGATATGACTGTTGCAATCCTGACGCCAAATCCACCGCGCTCAACTTCCTCTGCCGCTACAAGCGGAAATGTCACGCTCACAGATTGGCCGGGAATCTCCACTTCAAGCTGGCCGAGCAACTGTCCCTCTTCGACCGGGGCTTCCACAACCGAATCAAACACGGCGTTGGCGATGATCTCGTCAGACGCGGATGCTGCGACCGGAATACTGATGTCTGCGGGAACAGTCGCCGCGACATGGCTGTTATCCCCCAGCCAAACCGGCAGTCTCGCCACAGTCTCCCCGCGCTTGAAGAGCTGTTTGTCTATAAACTGGAAGTAGTACCAGTTGACGATTCTTTCTGCTTCAGTTTCCCGAATTCGCCGGCTCTCGAGACCGGAGAGGACGAAGACGACTCTGCGCTTGCCCCGGATCACGGATCCAACAATGCCGTAGTCGGCCGCTTCGGTGTAGCCGGTCTTGAGTCCGTCAGCGCCGAAATCAAGCTTCAGCAGTGGATTTCTGTTGTGCCGGTTATCCGGAGCCCGGTCCCCGAACTGGAACTCCCGCTCGCCGAAATAGCGGTAGTAATTCGGAAATGTGTCGATGATGTGGCTGGCGAGATACGCCAGATCCCGGACACTCATGCGGTGGTCCGGGTCTGGCCAGCCGCTCGCATTCTTGAAGTATGAGTTGGTCAGGCCGAGTTCCAGCGCGCGCTCGTTCATTCGCCTGGCGAAACCGGATTCCGTTCCATCGGGCGACAGCGCCTCCGCCAGAACGGCGCTGGCGTCGTTGCCGGACAACACGATCACGCCGCGAATCAGATCTTCAACGCTGACGCGTTCGCCGGCTTTGAGAAACATCGTGGAGCCGCCATAACTGGCGGCATGCGCGGACACCGGAAGTTTGTCGGACATTGAAAGCCTGCCTTCGGCCAAAGCCTCAAATGCCATGTTGACGGTCATGATTTTTGACATAGACGCCGGCGGCAGCGGCAAATCACCGTTTTTTTCCGCCAGAACGAGTCCGGTTTCGTGATCAAGCACTATGAGAGCCCGGCCACTGCTTTGAAACGCCAGCGCCAAAGTGGCGGAGACGCAAAGGACCATCCCCGAAATAACAAATGTTTTGAATGCTCTCATCTGGTTCAGCTTGCCAGTTGCCGCCAGCATAATGGCAAAAGCGGCACAATTTGAAAAGCGCCATTGAATTCAGGCCGCGTCGCGGGTGCAAAATCTCCGGCACAAAGATGCTGCCACTTTGAATTCTGGCTTCAAGTCCTTATCTGTCGCGTTGCCGGAGGAGTGACAGAGTGGTCGAATGTACCGGTCTTGAAAACCGGCGTGGGGGTGACTCCACCGTGGGTTCGAATCCCACCTCCTCCGCCACCTTGGAACAAAAGTGCGAACCCCGTTCGCCGCCGATTCTACGCCATTTGAAGAGGTCAGCAGCCTCAGAAGCTCATTTCTCGACCCCATGACCCGGACTTCGTGTTCCGCAACCTCGACCCGCTGTGCGAAGGCGCGCAGATGGTCGCGCCGAAGTCCGCCGTCCTTTCCACGCATCCGCCGGCGCGCGACGGAGGCGAACTTCGTCAACTGCGTCGGCGTGAGGCTCTGGTCGGCGTGAGGCTCTGGTCGGCGGTCTCGATGGCAGCTTTCGCACGTTCGGCGTGTATCCGCGCCTGATCGCGCGTCGCCTTCAATTCCTCAATCCGCTCTTTCAGCGACGGATCTTCGAGGTCCGCGACACCGCTTTCGATCGCGTCATAGAGACGCTTCAGGCGTTGTTCTGTTTCCGCCGCCCGTTTGGTGAGTTCATTCGCCTGCGTTCGGCGGCGTCCGTCCCGTTCTTCACGGCGGTCGAGATGCGCGGCGAGCAAGTCCTGCACCCGGTTCGCATCGAGCAGCCGGTGCTCCAGATAATCCGCCACCAGATGGTCGAGCCTGTCCATCTGGATCGTGCGGCACGTGCAGCCGGTTTTGCCCTGCCGGGCGGCCGTGGTGCAGGTGTAGTAGCGATAATGCTTCGCCTTGCCCGAGGTGCGCAGGGTCATGGCGCCGCCGCAGTCGGCACAAAAGCAGATGCCCGTCAGCAAGGTCGGCCCGCTGACGGTCCGGCCAGGCGTCACCATCGGCGCACGTTTCTTCAGGAGTTTCTGGACAGCGTCGAAGGTCTCGCGATCGACGATCGGCGGCACGGGAACAGTCACGACCTCGGCCGCTGCTTTCGGCGTGCCATCCTTGTAGGTCTTGCCCCATTCGTGCTCGCCGATATAGGTGCGGCGCGTCAGGATACGATGCACCGTGCCGACGCCCCAGCGTCCGCCCGTGCGGGTGTAGAGCTTGCGCTCATTGAGATGTTTGGCGATCGATTTGACCCACATGCGGCCCGAGTCGCCTTCACCTTCATAGGCAAGCTTGAAGATCAAGGCTCAGTTTACAAATTGTATTCGTTCATGATATGTTCTCTCGCGAAGCAGGAGGCGAGAGATGATGGATCACAAGCAGTTTCAGGCGTGGCTGTCGCAGGTTGACCAGCTCGACACGGCGCAGCGCAGGGAAGCCGAGGCAGCGCTCTCGGGAGGCTCGCAGGCGTCAGCCTCGCTGGCTGCGATCGAGGCGGGCGTGGGCGAGGACCGCCGGTGCCCGCATTGCGGCACGTCCGGCGCCGTTTCGCGCGGCAAGGCGCGCGGCCTGCGCCGGTATCAGTGCAAGAGTTGCGGGAAGACGTTCAATGCAGCGACAGGCACGCCGTTGGCGGGTCTTCACCGCAAGGAGAGATGGCTGGAATTCGGAACCTGTCTCGCGGACGGGGAAACGGTGCGCGCGTCTGCCGGGCACTGCGGGCTTGCCGTAAACACGGCGTTCCGTTGGCGGCACCGGTTCCTTGCAGCCGAAAGCCGGGATCCGCGAAAGCTCGCCGGCATTGTCGAGGCCGACGAAACCTATGTGCTGGAAAGCCGCAAGGGCGAGCGGCGCCTTGATCGCAAGGCGCGTCGCCGCGGCGGCAAGGCATGCAAGCGCGGCCTGTCGTCCGAGCAGGTTCCGGTGCTGGCTGCCGCCGACCGCAGCGGCATGACGGTCAGCGCGGTTCTTCCGGCGGTCAATGCCGATGCCCTGCGAGAGGTCATCGAACCGGTCGCGGGCGAGGACATCGTCCTGGTCAGCGACGGCCATTGCGCATATCCGCCATGCGCCGGAGCAATTGGCGTTCGCCACGAAGCGCTCAACCTGTCCGGAGGCGAGCGAGTTCGGGACGCCTTTCACATCCAGACTGTCAACAGCCGGCATGGCCAGCTGAAGGGTTTCCTGCGGCGATACCGCGGGATCGCGACCAAGTATCTCGACAACTACCTGCGATGGTTCCAGTGTTGTTTTTTGGACTCCCCTGATCTGGATTTCCCGGATTGTTTTGAGACGAATGGGAAGGTTTTTCCCGGTTTCCCCTGACAATCCGGTTCGCGTCTGCGCCGGTTTTCTTTCCCGGCAGAGTTTTCAGCAGGCTGGTTTTCAGGGAGCTGGTTTTGGGTTGCAGGATGATTCGGTGTTGTGTCCGGCGCGTCGATCAGGATGGCGGCCCCGCTGAGGGGGCGTTTCCGGATTGTTGTCAGCGCCGGATGAACACTCCTCTTCAGAGCTGATGGATTGATCCGGCGGAAAGGGAGACCGGAGACGGGGGAGCGGCGGCCCGGCGCTGTCGCGTCACCGTCCGGCTTCCCGGCCCCGCGGGGCCGCTCCGGCGGCTGTTCCGGCCGCGAGGATTTCGTTCCAGTCTTTGCCGCCTTCCGGGCGGAGGCGGCGGATTCCGGGATGGTTTTCGATCAGGCGCCGCGCGGCGGCGTCGCCGGCCTCGTCGGCGTCATACCCGCACAGGATGGATTCGGGGCCGAGCTGTGTGATCCATTCCGGAAGGCGTGTGGCTGTGCCGGCGGTTGAGATGAAGGCCGCGATGCCGGCGGATCCGGCGGCGGAGACGGCCGAGAGCGCGTCGATGGCGCTTTCCGTCAGGAGCGCCGGCCCGGGGCTCCGCCGCGCGATCCAGAACCCGCCCAGCGCTTTCCGCGATCCGGGGGCCATGCCCTTGAAGGGGCGGCCGGGCCGGGTTCCGCGCAGCTCGGCGCCGATCAGCCGTTTCCGGCGGCAGCGGTCGATCAGCTCCGGATCGAGGCCGCGCCGCCGGGTCAGATACCGCCGCACCTGCCGCCAGTGTTCCGGCTCCGGCGCTGTCCCGGCGTCTTCCGGCGCGATCCGCTCCAGGAGGTCGAGGGCCGCCCGGAACGGGAGGCCGGAGGCGTGGACCGCGAGATCGATGGCGCCGCCGCCGCCCCGGCACAGGACATGGTCGCAGAACTGTGTCCCGCTGATGCTGATCACGGATCCCGGGCGTTTCCAGCGCGCCCGGTCATTGGGGTCGCGCCGGTAGCCGAGGCGCTCGGCGACCCGCTCGAGCGCGACCGCGCGGAGCCTGCCTGCCCGGCTCACGGCGCCAGTTCCCGGGCGGCGTTTTCCACATGATTGATCGAGACCGTCCGGGAGCGGTCGAGGGCGGCGGCATGCCGGGCGTAATGGGCGATCCGGTCGACGCGCCTGGGCAGGCCGCTGCTGGCCAGCGCCACGGCCTCCACCGCCGGCTCCTCGAAGATCTCGACATCGCTGCCGGCCAGGCGCAGCCGATGGGCGATGCAGGGGCCGATCTCATCCCGGCCCAGCCCCTCCAGCGCGCAGCGCAGCACGATGCGCTGCGACAGCGACGCGTGCGCCGCCATTTCCAGCCGCCGCCGCAGTTCGGTGAGGCCGACCAGGAGCAGGCAGAGCCGGTTCTCGGAATCCATCCGGCAGTTGGTGAGCAGCCGCAGCTCCTCGAGGATTTCGTTGTGCAGGTGATGCGCCTCGTCGAAGATCAGCACGGGGCGCTGCCGTGACTCGGTGACCAGGCGCGACACGGCGCTCCGGATGGCCAGGCAGGCCGCGGACCGGCTGGTGAAGCGCTCCAGGCCGAAGGCGCCGGCGACCATGTTGCAGCTGTCGAGCACGCTGCCGGTGGACAGGGCGACATAGCAGACCCGGTGCCGGTTCGGATGCAGCTGGGCCACTGCCTGGCGGCACAGGGTGGTCTTGCCGCTGCCGGCTTCCCCTGTCAGCAGCCCGATGCCGCGCAGCTCCAGCAGGTGGCGCAGCCGCAGCCGCGCCTCGCTCATGGCGGCGCTGTCGAACAGCTCGTCGGCGCGGAGCGTGTTGTCGAAGGGATAGTGCTTGAAGGCGAAGTGCGGCTTGTGCATCAGGGCGTCTCCGGATCATCGCCGAGCGGGCCGAAGCGCAGTTCCGGGGAGCCGCGCCTGACCCTGGTGTTGGCGTAGAGGTCGAGCAGGGTGGCGGTCCCGCGGCGGGCTTGCCGTCATGGACCACCAGCAGCGGCCGCGACGGCGGCGCGGCGGGGTCGCAGCGCAGAGTGACGGTCTGTCCCTGCAGGACCGGGTCGATCTCGCAGATCCGGTTATGGAGCGAGACGGTGCGGGCCTTGGTGACCTTGCGGCTGACCTCGAAGAAGAACATCTGTTCGAGGTCGATGCCGGGATCGGGATACCGGATCTGCCCGGCGGTGCGCGCCCATCGGTCGAGCGGAATCTCGCCGTCGAGGCCGCGGTGGGGGCTCATGTGATACTCACATTCCAGCCAGGTTCGGAACCGTCGGTTGAGGGTCTCCAGATCGGGGATGTCCTGCGGGTCGAGCGGGGCCAGGGCCTGTTGGCGCACTGTGCGGAAAAATCTTTCTATCTTTCCCTTTCCGGCGGCGTGGCACGGGCGTGCGTGGAGCAATGCGATGCCGAGGCGGGCGCAGATCATGGCCAGTTGCCGAGAGCGGAAATTGCTGCCGTTGTCGACGTAAAGTCTTGCGGTGAGACCGCGGCGGGTGATCGCCTCGCGCAGCGCCAGGAGAAAGTTCGACGTGTTGTCGGCGAATGAGAACCTGGCATAGGGGATGACCCGTGTGGCATCGTCGAGGATGGCCAGCAGGCAGGTCTTGCGCTTGCGTCCGCGCCCGTCGGCGACCCTGGGGCCATGCATGGCATCCGCCTGCCAGAGTTCGCCGGCAAAACGGAAGGCGAACCGCCGCATGTCCTTCTGGACGGATTGCGATTGTCGCACCATCAGCCCCTCGTGGGCGAACAGGCGGTGGATGGTCGACGGCGGCAGCGGCGTGTCGTCTCCGACCTCGCCGGACTCCCGGGCCTGCTCGATCACCTTGCGGACGCTCAGTTCCGGCGCGTCACGCTTGATCGACAGCAGCGTCTCGATCACGTCCGGAGACATCCGCCGCGGCTGGGCGCGGTCGGACCGGGCCTTGGGCATCAGACCGTCAAAGCCGTCGCGCTCGCAGATGCGGATCCAGTCCCTGAGCGTCTGGACGGAAACCCGGGTCCGGGCGCTGCCCGGGATCGCATGGGCGCGTTCCGCCCTGGCGCGGACCGCGGCCGCCCGTTCGGCGCATGACGGAGGCCGCGACACGGGCTATCGTGTGTTGGCGGGCCGGTTTGCGATCCGGCGAGGGCGCCGCCGCGCCGGAATCCGACCGCGGGGCGGGCAGCGACTGGAGGTGGCTGACGCAGAGCAGACGGAGCGCGGTCAGCGCGCTCCCGGTTCCGGCGCGCCTCCGGAACGCGCTGATCCGGACCGGGGTCCCGGCGAACTGGTCGGGGAACAGACCGATGACAATCGTGAGCAGGGCCCTGACCCATGTGTCGCGGCGCTGGATCCACCGCCGGGCGGCCCGCGGGTGGCAGCGGCGGGCGGGACGCATCCGCTCCTCCGCCGCCGCGAGCCCGGCTTCGGATTCCGCCGCCGCCGCGCCCTCTTCGATCGCGTCCAGCGTGCCCGCGACCCCCGCCGCCATGAACTGCGGCAGCATGCTGAACGTCTCCGGCGTGTCCCGGCAGTAATGCCTGGCGATCCGCATCCCGTCCGGATACTTGCGCCCGCAGGTGCCGTGGCTGCCGAGCCGGCAGCCGCCGCCGGGATGTCTCGGGCAGCGCTCAAGCTTTGCGCCGCGCCGCGCCTGTGTGCTAACATACTCCTCGGCGGAAAGGTCTGTCTCGTGGATGAGTTGCACTCGACCGCCCACGGCCCGGCGGCGGCAGTCCGCGCGGGCCACTTCTTCTTTTGCTGATCAGAACCCGAGGGAGTAGACGGCGGCCGCCGGGACGGCAATCAGAAAATCCCGGAACCCGCTTCCGGCGGAGCGCAGGCAGACAGCGATCAATCTGACCGGAATCAACCGCTGGAAAAAGTTCTGCTTGGGAAAGAAAGGGGGGCAAGAGGTCCCCGGGTTATTCCGATTTCCAAGAAATCCGATGTCAGCCTAAACCGGGAAAACTACCACGCTGACCGGTGACATAGTTGGAGAAACAACACCCAACGCCTTGCCACGGACGTGCCTCGCCAACGCAATCAACAGGTCATGCATACGATTCGTAAACTGAGCCAAGATTAAAGTGTTGCGTTCACCTGTTGAGCCCACCGGACAAAGCAGACATGCAAGGTGATTTGGTCTAAGCGTCGGTGCGACGCTGACGAATGGTGGATGGCGTGTTGGAAACGCGACGGGCAATAGAGCAAGCCGAAATCGATCGCGCGATTGCAATAGATGAGATTGTGACCGGATCGAAAAACCGATCTGAGTATATCACCTCCGTGGCCGCACGCGGTGGCCTGAGCGTGGCGACTCAACAAAACGAGATGCGAGCGTTTTGTTGTCTCGACCATCAATACTTCTTTGAGAAGCCATTCATTTCATTGCTCATCGTCGACCCAAGAGCCAGGCGTTGTGGCCTAGGATTCAGCTTGCTTTCGTTCAATAGCCAGGGAATGCAGGAAGTTTGGACCTCCACCAACCGTTCCAACGCTCCAATGCGTGCTTTGCTGGAGAAATCAGGTTGGCGGTTTTGCGGTGAGCTTGATGGCCTGGACACAGGCGACCCAGAGCGATTTTACAAAACACCTTAACTGCTAGTGGGGCTTAGGTACCCGCTTCGTCGTAGTCCGAAGCAACTACGGCTTTGGGCTCCAAGCGGACATCCCCAATAGAGCGTCAGTTTACGAAACCCTGCCCGGCGCCTGCGGGTCGACGCAGAATTGAGACGCACGGATCGGACCGGCGCGCCGAGAGCTTGCCTTCTATCGAGGCTTACGAGCCGTAAAGGGCGTGCGCGAGTGGACTCCCTATTTGGGCGCCCCGGTTCCATCGGGTTACGCTGGATAGTTTTTTTGCTGGTGGACAACCCCAGCTCTAAACGACCCGGTTGCCGGGGTGAAAGTCAGAGAAGGTCACCATCTGGCCAGTAGTTCTAATTATGCGTTCACATCGGTTTTTTCTTCACTTTCGGCTGCGTTTCCGGGCGGATTTCTGCTGTGTTTCGGCGGAATGGGCGGGCCGCCGGTTCCGGCTACGGAGGCTGTTCCGGCAGCTCGCCGGTGATGATTGTCCGCATCACGGCGTCCCAGTCGTCGTGCACGGCGTAGACGGTCAGGAACTTTAGGTTGTCAAGAAGCCGGCAAGCGGGCGGCGAGCTTTGCCCGGGCCTCCCGCCAGCTTTCGCAGACCAGGTCGCAGGCGCTCTGCATCAGGAACGCGATCAGGTTGAAGGTCGCCAGCAGGCTGGACAGGGTTTCTTTGCCGTGCCCGAAGTTGTGCTCGAGATGGTATCCGTCCTTGAGAGCCTTGAAGGCGTTGTTCTCCACTTTCCACCGGGACCGGGCGCAGTCGGCCAGTTCGGCGACGCTGTCCGGGCCGACCGGGAGGTCGGTGGCGAAGCTGTTGCGGCAGAGCGTAAGCGATTAAAGTGCGCCGTTATTGAGGTCTGGTCCTGAACTGGTTTTCAGTTTTGTCCCATGTCGTCTGTCTGTGCGGGCATTTTGGGGTGTTTCCTGCTGTTTTGTCATTTCCCGCTTTTTTCGTTTGACATCATAGACTGGCGATTTTACAGGGTCTCCGTTCTGGCGAATTCGGTTCGGAGGCGGTGATGGCGGCATGGTTTGGATCCAAAGCGACGGCGGGGCTTTGCCAGCCCCTTATTTCGATGATGCCGCCTCATGCCCTGTATTTGGAAACGCATCTTGGCGGCGGCGCCATCATGAAGCGCAAGCCGCCGGCGCTGCGCAACATCGGGATTGATCTCAACGCCCGGTCCATTGAGCGGTTCAGCTGCGATTACGATGTCGAGCTGGTTCATGGCTGCTGTCACCGGTTCCTGTCTGCGTTTCCGTTCGAAGGGGACGAGCTGGTCTACAGCGACCCTCCCTATGTGCAGTCGTCGCGCAAGTCGCAGCGCCGCTACCGCTTCGACTACGAAGATGCGGACCATGTCGAGCTCCTCGGCATCCTGAAGTCGCTGCCCTGTTCGGTGATGGTTTCCGGCTATCCCTCCCGGCTCTACGACGAACACCTGGCCGGCTGGCTTTCGCTCTCGCTGCAGGTGAACAACCAGTCCTGCGTGGTGACCGAGAAGCTGTGGTTCAACTTCGAGCCGGACCGGCTGCACTGGGCGGGCCTGGCCGGCCGGAACTTCACCCGCCGCCAGGCCATCAGGCGGAAGGCGGCGAACTGGGGCCGGAGGTACGCGGCGCTTCCCCGCGCCGAGAAGCAGGCGGTGATGGCGGTGATGATGGCTGCCGAGGCCGGCGCGTGAGCGCGCTGTCCGACGTCCGCGAAGCCGAGCGGCTCGGCCGGGAGCTTTCCGCCTGGCTCGGGAACGGCGCCCTGCCGGAGGAGGCCGAAGAGGCGCTCCGGCCGCTGATCGAACTGGCCGGGCGGCTGGCGTCGGACAAGGCCGGGCTGGCCGCGACGGTCACCGCCCAGGAGGGGCAAATCGCCGAACTGGCGGCACAGGTCGCCGCCCTCACCGCCCGGGTCGCCCGGCTGCAGCGCGACCTGCACGGCCCGCGTTCGGAAAAGCGCAAGGCGGACGGGGACGGTTCCGGCGGCGGGGAGGACCCCGGCGGCAAGGACAGCCGCCGCGGCGGCAAGCCCGGCCGCAGGAAAGACCGCGGCGATGCCCTCAACGACACCGGACTGCGCTGCAACGGGAAGGCCCCGGTGATCGACATCACCGTGACGCCGCCGGAGATCGAGGGGCTGCCGGAGGACGGTTACGAGGTGATCTCCGAGCGCGTCCACTCCCAGGTTGCCACCCTCCCCTGCAGGCATGTCGTCATCCGCTGTCACTATCTCACGGTCAAGCTCCGCGGGACCGGCGCCCTGGCGAGCGCGCCGGCGCGCGACAACGTGTTCCAGAACAGCTGCGCCGATGTCTCGTTCGTCGCCGGCCTGCTCACCGACAAGTTCCTCTGGCATCTGCCTCTGTGCCGGCAGCACAGGATGCTGGCCGCCGCCGGCATCACCGTCAGCCGGGGATCGCTGAGCCAGTGGGCCAACCGGGCGATCGCGCTCCTGAAGCCGATCCACGAGGCACAGTGGCGTTCGGTGCTGGAAAGCGCCGTCATCCAGATGGACGAGACGCCGATCCGGGCCGGCCGCTGCCCGGGAAAGCCCGGAAGCATGAAGAAGGGCTGTTTCTGGCCGATGCTCGGCGACCGGGGCGAGGCGGTGTTCCCCTTCTCCACCTCCCGGGCGCACCGGCACGCGGCCGCGTTCCTCGGCGATTACACCGGAACCCTGGTGAGCGACGGCTACGGCGCCTGCGAAGCCTGCGTTGAGAGCCGCAACGGGGCGGTCAGGCATCAGAACTGCTGGATTCACACCCGCCGGAACTTCTGGGAGGAGAAGGACAGCCACCCGGTGATGGCCGGCGAGGCGTTGGCGCACATCGCCGCCCTCTACAAGATCGAGGATGAGATCCACGGCCAGCCGCGGGCCGGGCGGCTGGCGGTGCGGCAGACCCGGTCGCGCGCGGCGGTCGATGCGTTCCGGGACTGGTGTGGCCGGACGCTGGAGGATCCGGCGCTGACTCCGAAGCATCCGATCCGCAAGGCGATCCGCTGCGCGGTCGAGCGAAGGACCGCGCTGGAGGTGTTCCTCGCCGATCCGGACGTGCCGCTGGACACGAACTGGGTGGAAAACACCCTGCGGCCCGCCAAGCTCGGCCAGCGGAACTGGCTCTTCGCCTGGAGTGAGCTCGGCGGCGAACACATCGGAATCATCAACGGCCTGTTCGTCACCTGCGGGATGCAGGATGTCGCCCCCCACATCTGGCTGACCGACGTCCTGCTGCGCATCGACACCCACCCGGCCGCACGGGTCGGCGAACTGACGCCGCGGCTTTGGAAGACACTCTTTGCCGACAGCCCGATGACCTCCGCCGCCGCCGCCGCCGCGGCAGGTCTCTTCATCCCCAAACCCCCGTGACAGGGGCGGCGTAACGCTTGCGGCGGCGCCGGACGGCGATGTCGATCCCCTCCAGAAGCGCCGACAATTCGGTCCGCGACAGCGAAAGCGCCGCCCGTCCCGGAGCCGAAGGCGATGCGAAAAGGCCCTGCTCAAGGCGCTTGGCCCAGATGAAGAACCCGCCATGCTCGAAACCGAGAACCTTGACCATCGTCCGCCGCGACACAACGCCATAATGCCCATTGCCAGCCAGTTCGGCTGACAATCCACTACCGTTTCCATCCATACTTCGGCTGTCCGGCAGAGTTGATTGCCCGCCGTTCGTCGCCGTTCGGCGTCAATTTCTGCGTGCGGCTGCCGGATGGACGTTCGTTGACGGTCCGGGAATGGATGACCCGGCCGAATGCCCGGATGCCCGCGGTTCGCGCGACGCCGAGGCTTTCGCGCGAATCTCTTTCGGAACTGCGGCGTGTTGTTGATAGCTTCCTCCGGACTGGAACAGTTGACGGAGGGATTCGACATGACGCGACCAATGAAGATCCGGCAGAGGGAACTGTTCGACCCGGACGGCCCGGAAAGCGTTCTGCAGAACGAGAGACGGCAGGATCTGATCCTGCTTCTGGCCAGACTTCTCCGGGAGGCAACAACCAGCAATCCGGCGACACGGAAAGGAGGGGCGCATGAACCGGATCACGTCTGAACACCTGGCACGCCCGGCGATCGTCTATGTCCGGCAGTCGACCATGCATCAGGTGCGCACCCATTCCGAGAGCCGGGCGTGGCAATATGACCTGAAGGCACGGGCCGAACAACTGGGCTGGCCGGAGGTGAGGGTGATCGACGACGATCTCGGCTATTCCGGCGGCGGCACGGTCCGGCCCGGGTTCGAGCGCATGTTAACGGCAGTGTGCCAGAACGAGGTCGGCGTTATCTTCGCGGTGGACGCATCGAGGCTGGCCCGAAACGGCCGGGAGTGGCACACCCTGATTGAGTTCTGCGGGCTGGCCGGATGCCTTCTTGCGGATGAGCGCCCGGTCTACGACCCCCGGTTGCCGACGGACAGAATGCTTCTCGGCATGCATGGCGCCGTGAGTGAACTCGAGGCTTCAAACATCCGCAGGCGCTCGGAAGAGGGAACCCGTCGCAAGGCGGAGCGCGGGGCCCTGTTTTCATTTGTTGCGATCGGCTACCGGAGGGCAGGTCACGACTCCATCGAGACAGACCCGGACCTGCGTGTCCGTGAAGCGGTCTCGCTCGTATTCCGCAAGTTCAGGGAACTGCAGAGCATTCGCCAGGTCCATCTCTGGCTTGTTCAGGAAGGCATCGAGCTGCCGACATCGCAACCGGGTCAGGACCGGGCGCGCTGGAAACCGCCGGGCTATTCGCGGGTTCACAAGATCCTGACCAACCCAGTCTATGCCGGCGCCTATGCCTTCGGCCGTCATGAAAGCCGCGTCAGCATCCGCGACGGGCGCAAGCATGTCACCCGCGGGCACGCAGTGGACCGGGAGGACTGGAAGGTGTTGAAGAAAGGCAATCATGGCGGCTACATCAGCTGGGACGAATATGAGGCCAACCAACGCGTGATCTCGAACAATGCATCGAAGTTCTACCCGAGCGGGTCCCGCGGCGCGGTTCGCAACGGCGCGGCGCTGCTGGCGGGTCTGTTGTCCTGTGGGCACTGCGGCCAACGTCTGCGGGTCGCCTATACTGGCTCCAAGTCCGACATCTTCAGTTATATCTGTCGGTCCGGCCATTTCACCCACGGTGAGAAGAAGTGCATTTCATTCGGGGGGCGTCGGGTTGACGAAGCGATAGGCGGCGAGATCGTGCGTGTGCTTCAACCGATCGGTGTGGATGCGGCGCTGCGGGCCATCGAGGACAACGCGCGGGAAACCTCCGAGACGGTCCGGCAGACGGAACTCGCCCTTGAACGCGCGCGCTATGAAGCTGACCGGGCCTGGCGCCAGTACGATGCTGTTGACTTCGAGAACCGGCAGGTCGCCGCGGAACTCGAGCGGAGATGGAATGAACGGCTGATCGCGGTCCGGGAGATCGAGGCGGAGCTGTCGCGGCTGCGCGCTGAATCGCAAAGCCAGGCGATGTCGGAGGAAGAACGGGCGGCCTGCCTGGAACTCGGCGCTGACCTGGAACAAGCGTGGACCCACGAGAGAGTGACGCCGGAAGTCCGCAAACGTATCCTGCGGGCGGCGCTCGAGGACGTGTTCGCAAGGATCGAGGGCAGGATGATCAAGCTGCTTCTGCGCTGGCACGGCGGTGACCATACGGAGATCAGCGTCCGCAGGGGGTCAACCGGGCAGCACCGCTACACGAGTGACGCAAAGACCGTGAAGATCGTGTCGGCGTTAGCGCGGCTGATGCCCGACGGACCGATCGCCGCGCTTCTGAACCGCCTTGGCCGCAAAACAGCCAAGGGCAACAACTGGAATGCAGCGAATGTTCGGAGCTTTCGCTCGTATCGCAAAATCCCGGTCTATCGCGATGGGGAACGCCGGGAGCGCAATGAATTGACACTTGCGGAAACGGCGGAGCGACTGGGTGTCGGCGAGTCAAGCGCGCATCGATTGATCAAGAAAAAGATGCTGCCCGCCCGGCAGGTCTGCAAGGGCGCTCCCTGGGTGATTTCCTGCGCCGATCTGGAACGCGTGGATTTCAGAGAGCGGTCTCAGTTGGAACAACCACCCCTGTTTGCCCTTCTGGAGCCCGAGAACGATCCATCGTCACCAAATCCCGAGAAAAAAGTATCGCATTAACAACGACGTAGAGAGGTGTGCATCATGAATCTGTCTCGCGGCGGTTGATGAACACGTACCAGCGCCCGCTGGCAGGGTTTTCCCCGAGATGGGTCGAAACCAGCGCGCACAGCCCGTCGAAGCTGCGGCGCCAGGCCTGAAACGACTTCCGCGATATCCCCCGGGCCTTGCAGAAACTGACCTGCGTGCCGTCCCAGCTTTCAAAATCCGCCATTACGGCCCGCCATTCGGCCTCGCCGCCGCGAACCCCATCCTCAAGGGAGCCTTCAGGAGACCCCGTCCCAGTCGCCAAATCATTCAACATAATAAATCCTCCGATCAAACCAAATGGATCAGAGGAATCTCCGGCCAACAGGCCGGCCAGATCAAGACAGAATCAGAACGGTGTGCTTTAATCGCTTACGGTGCAGAAGGAACTCGAGGCCCGGGCCGAAGAGATCGACGCCTGGCACGGCCAGCGGGTGCAGCGCGCCCGGGAGGAGGCCGATATCGCGCGCGCGGTTCATCAACACCCATCCCGACAACCGCATCGTGGCCGACGTGCTGGAGGGCGAATGGAACCAGAGGCTGCGCGACCTCGACGAGGTCCGGCGCGACCGCGACAGGCGGCAGGCCGAAGACCGCGGCAAGCTCGCGGAAGACCAGCGCCGGCGCGTCCTCGAGCTTGCCTGCGACTTCCCGAGACTGTGGAACGATCCGGCAACTCCGGACCGCGGGCGCAAGCGCATGGTCCAGCTGGTGATCGAGGACGTCACCATCACCCGCGGCGAAATGGTCGAACTCGGCGTCCGGCTCCGGGGCGGCGCCACGCGGCAGATCGCCATTCCGCCTGACCTGCCGTTCTTCGAACTCCACGCCACGCCGCGCGCGGTCGTGGAGGCGGTCGACGCGCTGCTCGAGGATCATTGCGAGGGGGAGATCGCGGAGATCCTCAATCAGCGGGGCCTGCGGACCGGACACGGCAAGCCCTTCGACCCGCGGCGGGTCCAGCGGGTGCGCCGGAACCACGGCCTGAAGACGAGATATCGGAGGCTGCGCGAACGCGGCCTGCTGACCCGCGGCGAACTGGCCGAACGGCTCGGCGTCGCGCCGGGGACCGTCAAGAACTGGCGCCTGAGCGGCCTGCTCGCGGGCACGCCGTGGAACGACAGGAACGGGCGCCTGTTCGAGATCCCGGACAATCCGCCCGTCAAGAACAGGCACAAGTTCAAGCGCCGCGCGGAGCCCGGGCCCGCAGCGCCGCCGACGCGGGGGCTCCCGCAGACCCCGGGAAAGGCGCTGCCATGACCGCCACGCGGTCACCCGGCTTGATTCCCCGGCAGGGAACCGGCATGCCGGAAAGGCATTCCGCACACGGAACCGGCCAGGAAATGCCGGAAAACGCACCGGAAAACCTCAAGTTTGTCCACAACAACGCAATGGAGCGCAGTATGACACCTTCCCCTTCTGTTTCGGCGACTTCGGCGGCAGAACAGCGAGTGTGATGTCTCTGTCTGCGCACGCGGCCTCGAACTCAGCCATGAATTCGGATCCGCCGCCAGCCTGCACGGCCTCGACTGTGAACGGCGCCTGGCGGACCAGCTTGTCAAGGAAGCGGGCGGCGCTGGCCGCGGTCGCGTTGGAGGCGGGCATGCCGCAGCTCCAGCGCGAGAGCATCCATGTTTCGAGTCAAGCCCGGATCCAGTCTTTTTCTGCGGTTTTCAGTGATTCCGATCCGGGTTTTCCACATCCCTGTCCACAGGCGGTCGCCATGCGGGCATGCCAAGGCCGGCCGGCCGCGGTGGCGTGACCGGCGCGTCTGATTCGTTCCGGGCCCGGCGGACGGCCTCGGTCCGGTCCTCCCACATGCGCCGGTCGCGGAGAAGGGCGTTCGCGGTCACGACCAGCTTGCGCATGACCGCGGTCACCGCGACTTTGTGGGGCTTTCCCCTTTCCTTGAGCCGGCCGCACATCTCCTTCATGTCGGGATTGAACAGGGTTGCCGACATCGCGGCGGCCTGGCGGTTGCCGATCGCGCCGAGCTCGCCCATCCACGCGATCAGGGCCGCCGCCGTGACGGGACCGATGCCCGGAACCGAGGTCAGGATCCTGTGGCTCTCGGCATGCTCCTCCGAGCCGGCGATCAGCTCCCTGATCCGCCGGTCATACCCGCGGACGCCGGCGTCAAGCTCCGAGAGGATTTTCGGGACCGGGCCCGTCCGGCGCGGGATCGCCGACCTCGTCGAAGGCCGCCTTCAGTTCCGTGCGCTGGTCGACGAGCTTCTCCCGCAACACGAGCATGTCGCGGAGCCGGTTGATCGTCACGCCGGACGGCGCCGCGGTCGCCATGTCCGGAAACGCGGCCCCGAAGGCGGCCAGCGCCCTGGCGTCGACCCTGTCGGTCTTCGCCAGCTCGCCGCCGGCCTTCGCGAAGTCCCGGGACTGGCGGGGGTTGACCACGCAGACCGGGAAGCCGCGGTCATGCAGCGACTGGAAGAGGGCCCGGCGCATCCGTCCCGTGGCCTCCATGACGACCCGCTCCGCCCCGCCGTCCCCGAGGATGCGGGCGACCTTGCGGAAGCCGTCCGTGTCGTTGGCGGCGGTGTCGTCCCTGCCGTTGAGATGGATGTTAAGTGTTTTCTTGCTGACGTCGATTCCGGCGGCTACAATGGTCATGGTCTCCCGCTCCTATCCTCGCGATGATCCGGTTCTTGAACCCAGGCATCCATTCAGGACCCGGGAGGCTGAAGGGAGGACGGGCCGACCACGCTCTCGCACGGATCCGGTGATCCAAGGCGGTTTCGGTCCGACCCGTCCTACGGGGCCAGGCCCCGCACCGCCGCCGCCAAGCCTGGCGGCGGCGGTCCCGACACAGGAATGAACCGGGGAGGCGCACAAAGGCAAGGGACGGGTTTTCCACAGGAATCCGCGCTCAACTTATCCACAGCCACCTTCTGCGTTCACTTCTGATTCTCCGAACATACGAGGCGGTCGATGGCGGTGAAGTGTCTGACGGTCCGGCCGGGCCGCAGCGACACGGTGAGGGTGTCGACCTGCACCGCCTGTCCGGGCCGCCCGGCCCGGAGGGCGCGGGGGATCCGCACCGCGTGCGGGCGCCGGTTCCGGCTGCGCCGGCGCTGCGGTGTGAAGGCGCTGACCGGGGCCATGCGGCCTCTGCTGACCAGATCATGGATGACCCGACCGACCGTCGCGTCGGAGACCGCGGTCCCCTCGCGGCGCAGCACCGCCGCGATCTTCCCCCTCCCCCAGGCCGGGAACCGCATGCGCAGCTCCCGCACGCGGCTCTCAAGCCGGCGCCGCAGCTCCGGCCGGCGGCAGCGGCGCGGACGGGTCGGGAGCAGCTCCGGCCGCTTCTCCCAGCGGCGCAGCGTGGACACCGGAACGCCGACGGCGCGCGCCGCCTGTTCAACAGTGAGGCCGTCGCGCCAGGCCCGCCGCCAGCGGCGGACGAGACCGGCCCGCATGCGGGTTCCCGCGTCGGTTTGAGACAAAAGCCGTGACGCGCGGGCGGCGTTTCTGATAACATGGCCGGGCAAGCCGAAAACTTGCATTGGGGTTCTCCTTTTCGGTTTCATCATCAAAGCGAACTGATGGAGAACCCCGCCCCTCAGGGCAAGTCAAAATCTGATCCGGGGGTCTTGGAACCCTCCGGTCGGGCTGCGCCCTCCCTCCGGTTTCCAAGACCCCCGGCGCCGCCCGAAAAAGATGCCATGAGTCCTGCTGGGAATTGCCCTTGGGGATGATTCGGTCCAAAAGGGCGTTCTGACATCAACATATGGTGGCAAGGGGCCGTTAGACGGCAACCCCTTGCCGGGTGAAAGGAGAACAGGAATGTCGAAAGATCTGAACGGCGTGACCCCTTCCGGGGGCGAGGTTAACACGCTGTGCGTCGCGTTGGAAGTGAGCGGGTCGTCTTGGGTCGTCGCGGTCGGCGGGCCCGGGGAGCCCAGTGTCGGGATGCACAAGCTGGAGCCGGCTGACACGGGAGGTCTTCTGGAGAAAATCGCGAAGGCCCGCGCCGGAGCCGGAGGACTGTCCCGGACGCTTCTGACCTACGAGGCCGGATACGAGGGTTTCTGGCTCGCCCGGTGGCTCGGCGCGCGCGCTCCGGAGATCGATGTCGTGGTCTGCGATCCGGCGAGCCTCGAGGTGGTGCGCCGGAAGAGGCGGGCGAAGACGGACCGGATCGACGCCCGCAAGATGGTGCGGGCGCTGCGGGCTTGGGACGGCGGCGACCGGGACGCGATGTCGCCGGTCCGGATCCCGACGGTGGCCGAGGAGGACGCGCGGCGGCTTCTGCGCCGGCGGGAGCGTCTGGTTAAGGAGCGGCGGCGGCTGGCGAACACGGTCGCCGGGCTGCTCCGGCTCCACGGGGTGTCCGCCGGGGATCCGGCCGGGAAAGGGTTCCGCGCCCGCCTGGGCGGTCTTGAGACCGCCTGCGGCATGGAGCTGCCGCCGGGGCTTCTGGCCGAGATCCGCGGCATCCTCGGCCGGATCGAGCTGGTCTGCGCGGAGATGGCGGCGGTCGAGGCGGAAAAGGCCTCGGCGCTGAAGGCGTCGCGGGAGGCGCTTGACAGTGTTTCCGCGCGGGACGACGGGTTTTCCGCTGTGAGCCGCGCGCACTGCGCGGCGGATCTGGTCCGGCTGCGCGGGATCGGGCCCAACGACGCGCTTCTGCTGGGCAGGGAACTGTTCCACAGGGAGTTCCGCAGCCGCCGGCAGCTGGCCAGCCTGGCGGGACTTGCGCCGGTTCCCTTCGCGAGCGGCGGCATCGACCGCGACCAGGGAATCAGCAAGGCCGGAAACCCGATGCTGCGAAAGCATCTGGTGCAGATGGCGTGGCGCTGGCTGCTCCATCAGCCGGACAGCGCGCTGTCGAAATGGTTCCGGAACTATGTCAGCGCCCGCGACGGGCGCTCCCGGAAGCGGGGGATTGTCGCGCTGGCGCGCAAGCTGCTTGTGGCGCTGTGGCGTTTCGCCACCACCGGGCTGGTGCCGGAGGGCGCCGTCCTGTCGCGGGCCTGAGAGACAGCGGAACATCCAGACACCCGGGCGGCCCGCAGGGGCCTCCGGGGAACCCGGGCAAGGCGTGTGACCGTAAATGAGCTTGGTTCGCCGCGGACCGCGGCACCGTCCACAAAGATGGGTCCCGCCTCCCGGAACGCCGCACCGCCCGAATTGGGCATCATGGTCACGGGGCCGGCAAACCGCCGGACAACCGAACCGGATAAGAGTATGGACGCGCCGTTGAGCGCGCCTGGGACACGCGGCGTTCCGCCTGGAGCATCCCCGAATGGCGCCGAACCGTTCCGGCGACAGGGAGAACAGCAATGTGACCACTTGGGAAGACCGCTGCCGGACGCGCGGCGAATTCGGTCATAAAAAAAGGGCTTGACAATATGGGGCCTCATAAGAGTTCATATGTGTCTGAGCAGGCACAAAATACTTCATACCGAGCCAGGACAAATCTGTTCTCCGGGATTTTCTGTTTTCCTGCATTGACTTGACCATTCGATGTGGACTCTTCGGCTGCGCGGTCCTATAACCGGCCAGGCATGATTCGCGGCAAGGCGATATGGGGCGAAAGCGTGGCAGATCTTTCCCGAGTGTCTTTGGACGTGGTGACGAAGGCGGACGAGGCCCGCTTCCGCGCGCTGATGCGGGAGCATCATTTCCTCGGCGACGCCCAGCCGAGAGGCGAGACCATACGCTATGCCGCGCACTGTGGAGGACGCTGGCTGGCGCTGGCGATGTTTTCCGCATCCGCGCTGCTCTGCGCGGCGCGCGACAGCTGGATCGGCTGGGAGCGCGGCAGCCAGTTCAGCCGCCTTCACCTTGTCACCAACAATTCGCGGTTCCTGGTTCTGCCCGGCGGGCCGCCGAACCTCGGCTCACGTGTGCTGTCGCTGTGCGCGCGGCGCCTGGTGCGGGACTGGCCGCTCCGCTTTGGCCACGAAGTCCTTCTCATGGAGACGTTCGTGGACCCTGCGCGCCACCGGGGCACGGTCTACCGCGCGGCCAACTGGCTCTGTGCCGGGCAAACCCGGGGCTTCGGCCGCCTGGGCAGCGGCTACATCACCCACGACCGGCCCAAGCTTGTCTTTCTCTATCCGCTGCGCCGGGATGCGCGCCGCCGGCTGAGGACGGCCCACCTTGATCCCGGCCTGCACAAGGGAGTTCCGAAGATGACGCTCACCGCCGCGCAGATGCGCTCCCTGCCCGATTACTTCCGGCAGGTGGAGGATCCACGGCGCCGGCAGGGACGGCGGCACAGCCTGCCGTCGGTGCTCTCGCTCGCCACCGCCGCGACACTCGCCGGCATGCGCGGCTACAAGGAGATCTCGGAGTGGGTCCAGGACCAGAGCCAGGCGGTTCTGGCGTATTTCAGGCCGCGCTTTGACCGGGGCCGATACATCCCGCCGAGCAGGACAGTCATCCGCGACGTTCTGATCCGGGTCAGCCCGGACCAGTTCGACGGCGCCCTGCGGCAGTGGAACGAAGACCGCGGCGGCCCCGACAGCGCCCTGGCCATCGACGGCAAGACCATGCGCGGCGCTGTCGATGCCGATGGCGTGCAGACCCATGTCATGGGTGTTGTCGGCCACGACACCAGGAAATCCTACGCCAAAAAAAAGTCGGAATGAGGCCGGGGGCGGACGATGTGGAGAAACGCACCAACGAAATCGGCACGGTCATCCCCCTGCTCGACATGCTGCCCGACATCAGCGGCCGCATCGTCACCGCCGATGCCATGCTGACGCAGCGGAAACTGGCCGCCTGCCTCCACGATCGCCGCCGCGCTTTCGCGGGCTCGAAGCCCTGCGGCTGTTCCTGGTTCTTCCGGCCCCGTCTTTCCGACTCTTGCCCCTGCGCTGTCCTTCGCTCCCGGCGCACAGTCCGGGGGCCGCCGGATCACGCCCCGGAGGGCGCGGCGGCCGTCCCGAATTCTCTCCTTCCTCAGTTTCCTCTTTCTCTCCAGGCAGCCGTCAAGACGCCGCGCCAGCCCGGTAAGTGTCGCTCCGCACGGAAAGCGCCCAGATGATCCGGGCCATCTTGTTCGCCAGGGCCACCGCGGCCACCTTGAACGGCTTCTCCTCGACCATCCTCCGCAGCCAGGGATCCGCGATCTCACGGCCCCTCCTGTGCCGCAGCACGGCGACCGCCCCTTGAACCAGCAGGCTCCTGATGTCGCGCTGCCCCATCTTCGTGATCCGCCCGAGCCTCTGCCGGCCGGCGGTCGAATGCTGACGCGGGGTCAGCCCCGTCCAGGCGGCGAAGTCCCTGCCGCGTCTGAAGCTCTCCATCGGCGGCGCGAACGCGTGCGCCGCCATCGCGCAGACCGGCCCGATCCCGGGGATTGTCATCAGGTTCCGGATGTCCTCCCGCTCCCGCGAGCGCCGCTTCAGCCCGCGGTCCAGCTCCGCGATCCGCCCGCTCAGGGCGTCGATCTGCTCAAACAGCATCTCCGCGGACTGCCGAACCAGCTCCGGAACCCCTTCGGCGGCCTTCTCCAGCTCGGCTCTCAGAGCCTCCACATTGGCCACGCCGCGGGCCGACACCAGGCCGAACTCCGCCAGATGGCCGCGCAGAGCGTTCACGGTCTGCGTGCGCTGCCGCACGAAAAGAGCGCGGGTCCGGAACAGCATCGCGTCGGCCTGGGCCGCTTCCGGCTTCACCGCCACGAACCGCATGGTCGGCCGCTGCGCCGCCTCCACGATCGCCGCCGCGTCGTTCGCGTCGCTCTTCTGCCGCTTGACGAAGGGCTTCACATACACCGGCGGGATCAGCCTGCACTTGTGGCCGAGCTCAATGATCCGCCGGCCCCAGTGGCGGGCGCCGCCGCAGGCCTCCATCACGACCAGGCACGGCGGCAGATCCTTCAGGAACGGCAGGAACCCGCCCCGCGACAGCTTCTTCACAAAAACCGGCCGGCCGGAAGCCGTCGACCCGTGCAATTGAAAAACCCTCTTTGAAATGTCGACACCGACTATGCTAACCTTTTCCATGGACGTCTCCTCTCTGTTTTGACGCGCAGCTCGGCTGGCGTTTTCTGTGGCGCACTGTGACGCCGTTTGGAGGGGGCGTCCACTCCATCGCTTTCTGGTCCTGCCGCGGGTCCGCGTCGACAATCTGGCTTCGAAGGCGCTGTCGCTGGCCCTGCGCGGGCTTGCGGAACGCTGGGAGGCGAACCACGGCTGCCGCCCGGTCCTCTGCGAGACCTTCATCGATCCGACCCGCTTCGACGGCGCCTGCCACAAGGCCGCCAACTGGGAGACGATCGGCATGACGGCCGGAAAGCGCAGCGGGCGCGGCGCCAAGCCGGCCAAGGAGATTCTGGTCCGGCCGCTGGACCCGGAGTTCCGCGCGGTCCTGAAGGGGGAGACGACACCCCCGCCGCGGCCGAAACGCCGCTCTCCTTCCGCCTCCGGCGACTGTTTCGCCGCGATGTGGTCCCGGATCGCCGACGCGGCCGCCGACATCGCCGCGCGCCGCGACGAGACATGGATGAAGCGGCGCCGGACGCTGAACACCCTGATTATTATGCTTTTCGTGTTCCGCCTGGCACTGTCGCGCGGACAGAAAGGCTACACAACCGTGACCGCGGAGCTGTGGGACCAGTGCCGCCGCCTCGGCGTCGCGCTGCCGCAGCCGGAGCCGGTGGCCATCTCCTCGATCGCCAAGGCCCGGGCCCGCGTGCACGAGGACGTGTTCCGCGACCCGCACCGCGGGATCCTCGCCCGCGACACGCGCGGCCCGGACTGGAACGGACACCGGACCTTCGCCGTCGACGGCTCCAAAATCAACCTGCCGCGGCCGCTCGCCGAGGCCGGATACCCGCTCCCGAACGGCGGCTCCCGCTATCCGCAGGGCCTGCTGTCCTGTCTTTACCGCCTCGGCAGCCGCATGCCGGCCGATTTCCTCCTCACGCCCGGCGCCGACGAGCGCGCCGCCGCGCGCGCCCATCTCGGCGCCCTCTCGCCCGGCGATGTCGTGGTCTTCGACCGCGGATACTTCTCCTTCGTCCTGCTCCGCGACATGACGGCGCGGGGACTGCACCCGGTGTTCCGCATCCAGCGCAGCTCCGCCGCCGGGTTCGACAGGTTCCGCGACGGGGACCGCGACGACGCCCTCGTCAGGATCACCCCGGGCAAAAACGCCCTGCGCAGGCTGAAGGCCGCGGGCGTCCCGGAGCCGGCCTCCCCGATTGTCCTGCGCCTGGTCCGATACGACATCGGAGAAAGCCGCTATGTGCTCGCCACGACCCTCGCCGATACGGAGCGCCACAGCCTGAAGGACCTCTCGGACCTGTATCATGGCCGGTGGGGAATCGAGGAGCTGTTCAAGATATCCAAGACAACCCCCGCGGTGGAGGAGTTCCACGGCAGAAGCGAGCGCGGCGTCCGCCAGGAGCTCTGCGCCCGCTTCAACCTGATCGCCATGGCGCGCCTGTTCACGAACCGCGGAGACGCCGCGCTGGACGAAGCGCACGAAGGCGATCTGCCGAAGATGCGGACGAACTTCACAAACGCGCTGGCCATGCTGGCCGGCAGCCTCGAGGAGCTGATCCTGACGCAGACGTCGGCGCTGGCCGACGCCGTGAGCCGCGTGGCGAACCCGGTTCCCGCGGCCCGGGCGCGGCTGCGGCCGGGACGGTCATTCCCGCGCCGGTCAGGAAAACCCGTCGGAAAGTGGCAGCGGAGACGACACCAGACCGCGTGACCTGAAACCGAACCTTGCCGGAAAGGGGCGAAGCCGCCCCGGAAATGGCGCGCCCCCTTAAGGAAATGACGCCGAATCGTTAAGGAAATGCCATTGGGCGATCAGGGTCCTGGCCGCCGGCAGGTCCCGCATGAGAATCCGGGCCCCCTTGCAGTCACTGACCTGTCCGGCGGTCAGCAGCATCCGCAGCGGCCGTCCAAACCCGTCGGTTGACCGTGTGGAGCTTGGAGTTCAGACCGCCTTTGGTCCGTCCGATCTTCCGTCCGGACCCCCTTTTTTGAGCCTCAGGCTCGCTGCGGTCCGGCGGGCCTTGAGATGGGTGGCGTCGGTCATCAGCGTTCCGCCGGTGTCCTCTTTGCCCGCAAGCCCCTCAAGCATGCGGGCGAAGACGCCCATCCCGCTCCAGCGTTTCCACCGGTTGCACAGCGTTTTGTGGGGGGCCGTGCTCCGCCGGCGCGTCCCGCCACCTTAAACCATTGCGATTAATGAATATTATGCCGCTCAGGACCCGCCTGTCATCAACCCTGGGGATGCCCCTTGGCTTGGGGAAAAACGGCCGGAGGCGTTCAAGCTGCGCCTCCGTCAGCCAGAAAAGATCGTTCATGCTGCTGCTCACTGCCCGATTTGTTGTTTTCCGGAAGTGAATCAGACACAATCGCATCTGTCAACCATTAATGGGTTCTGACCCTAGTCTGCTTCTGACCCAAAGCGGCCTTATAAGGCGCGGAGCACACGTTCAAATCAAGGGCGCGCCGCCAACGAGAATTGCCCTTGTTCCGGGTGCCCGTCTCATTTGGCATTCCGGGCCCGCGGCGACCCAAAAAATGATCCGGCATTGACTCCGTTCGACGAAATTCAGCCGGGCGGGCCTCAGTCACCTTCGACAAAGGCTGTGATCTTATTCGGGGCGATTGCCCTCGGTCGGCCCAGACTTCGCGGCGACGGCGTCCGCCGACGGCGTCTGCATGCCGTGCAGCTCGGCCACCGGAATGTGACAGCGGATCGCATGACCCAGTTCCGTCGGCCGCCAAGGTGGCGTCTCGTTGTCACAGATATCGCCGATACGCCGCGGGCAGCGGCGCTGGAAGGGGCATCCTTTGGCCGGGGGGAACAGATCGACCGCATCCTCGGCCGCAAGGACCGGCGCCGCGTCGGGATCGGGCTCCTGCGCCGCGCCGAGCAGCACTTCGGTGTAGGGGTGGGAGGGAAGCGATAGACCGTCTTTGACGGACCCATCTCGCAGAGCCTGCCTTGGTAGAGGACGGCCACACTATCGGCCAAGACGCGCACCACCGCCAAATCGTGAGAGACAAAGACATAGGTCGTCCGCTGATCGGTTTGAAGCTGGAACAATAAATCCAGGACGGCGGCCTGGACCGATACGTCGAGTGCCGAGGTGACCTCGTCGCACAGAACGAGTTCGGGCTCGGCGGCAAAGGCGCGCGCCACTGCGACACGCTGTTTTTCCCCTCCGGACAACTGGC
>CBDCSZ010000034.1:0-3582 GCA_965221935.1 Paracoccaceae bacterium | reverse complement strand
GCGACGCGGACGATGTTTCATCAGATCGAACCCCGTGTCGATACCCACATCTTCCTCTCGGTGATGGCCTACCGCTTGCTCGTCGCGATCGAGAAGACCCTGCTCGACCAGGGCGTGCACAGTTCCTGGAACAGCATGCGCGATGCGCTCCGCACCCACCAGGTGGTCACCGTGGCGCTGCCCACCGACGACGGAATGGAAATCCGGGTCCGCCGGCCGACCACTCCAGAGCCGGCGCATCTCGAGATGTACCGGCAGTTCGGCGTCCCGCCGACCCTCATGCACACGCGGAAGAGCGTTCATCGAATCGAGGCGTAACCCACAATTCTAGTGCGGAAGAAATTTCCATCCCATTGAGAAACCAGCAAGAAGTTGAAGAAGTGGCGAATTTTGGGCTAGCGGCGAAGGTCGGCATCGGCATTTGCGGCGGAACAAGCCTGGAGAGAAGCTGCGGCTTGCGGTGACGGTAGGCGCCAAATTCACCGCACAAATCGTCTCAAATTGACCGAAACCTTGTGTAGCAACTTTCATTCATGGCCCACGGGTGCCCAGCATCGGATTCGGATGGTTGGCAGTCGATTTGGGGGCGCTGCCGACCGGAGGCCGCCAGTTTTTCACCCTGATTGCCTATGAAGCCGATGGAATTCGAGGTTCGGTTCGCGCCAAATCCAGGAATGATCTTCCGTGAGCGCTACGCCGTAGTCTCGCAAAGCCGCGTCGCGCGAAACAAAGCCGCACATGACGTCTTCGCGGACGGCTTCGACAGGCCTGGACTTCGGGTTGCCGTACCCGCCGCCGCCTCCGGTGCGCGTTACGATCAAGGTGTCCTTGGGGAAATGCTTGGCTCGGAGTTTCAGGGGATTCTCGATCTTGCCGTCAGGATAAATGATGTCGTTGTCAGGTCCGGCTCCGTCGACCCCGCCGGCGAGTCCCCATGCCGGCGACTTGGCGCGCTCGAACCATAACGCGCCGAAGCAGTCCTCCAGCAGCCGGTAGCTCCTGACCACGCCGCAACCGCCGCGCCATTCGCCGGGGCCGCCTGAATCGCGTCGGAGCGAAAACTCCTCCACCCGCACGGGGAATTTGGTCTCATAGACTTCGGCTGGAATGTTCCGGAATCCGCCGTTTACAAGGTTGATGAGTGCGCTCTCTCCGTCGGCGCCGACGGTGCCGCCCAGCCGCCCGCTGTCGGTTCGACCGAAATCCATTGTCCGCGTTCCGGGTCCATATTGAAGAACGTCGACACCATCGAATCCCCGTAATGCGCGGCGGTGGCGCGATCCGGCATTGCTTCGCTCAGGCAGAAATCATCAGGTCCGCAAGAAGGCCTAGCCCTACCGAGTAGCTAGAACTATTCCTGGACAACGTCTCATTCAGAGTTCGCCATGGCAAGTCTTGTCGCTCCCGCAACGCCAATTCGGTGCCCCAATGTGGCTTTTGACAGAGTATCGTATCCCTGCCACATGATCTGATTTCCTGGCGAAGGATCATGCTTCCGGTCCCGATGACCGCCGAGATTCGCCACCAGGCGGACGGCATCTCCAAGATGTTCGGGAGGCGGCAGCCCGACCTCCGCCGCATAATCCCGCAGAAAGCTCAACTCGTGATCCGTGAACATCAGTTCGGCATCGCATTCCGGCACCTGACGGCCGAGAAGCGCCATCAACATGATGCGCCACGCGATCACACTGTTGATGGCAATGGCGCGTTGCAGCCGGTCGGCAGTGCGGAATGCGAGGTACTCGACCCGGCAGCCGGATTTCAGCACCCGGAAAAAGTCCTCGATCCGCCAGCGCTGCAGGTAGTGTTCGACGATTGCCGCAGCCGTTGTGCGGTCTTCGACGGGGAGGCTGGTCAACAGGAACCACTGGACTGCGTCCTCGCCTTCGGGCGGTTCCGTTTCGACGATATGCACCCCCGACATCGCAACCGGTTCGGCCCCCGCCAAGGTTGAAGGGAGGCGCAGCTTGCGGAAGCGGAGTTCACAGGCCGCAAGGCGTTTGCGACGCGCCGGGCGCGCCTTCTTGCCACTGGATTTGGGACGTTCCGTCAATCCCTTGATCTCGACTTCGACCTGTCCATCGGCAGCCCCGCCGCGCATCGTCGCAAACAGCTTTTTTCCCTTGGCATGCAGGCAGCGATCGTGTTTGGCGCGGACCAAAAGCTCGACACGCCGCAGATGCCGCTGTGCGTCGAACAGTCGAAAAAAATCCGCTTCCCGATCCATGACGCCGATCACACGCGTGCTGCGGGTGAGTTCGCGCGCCGCGACCGCGATATCGTGAAGGCCATCGATCCACCGCTGCGTCTTGCTGCCCGCCGAATCGCTTTGCGTGTTTGCCGCCCGCTTCCCGCTGTCGGCAGCGGGCGCGTCCATCGCGCAACGCAGCACCCCCAGGGGAAGCCCCTGCGCGTTCACCGCCAGCGTCAGGTGCAGGTGCAGACCCAAAGTCTTCGACGCCGTCTGGTTGCGTCCGATAATGCCGAGACCCTCGCAGTTCGGACGGGTGGCGAAGTTCAGGTCGGAGCCATCCTGAATGCAAAGCACGGTGTCCTGGCTGCGCATCCGCTGAATGCTGCGCGCCCGGTGCGGCGCCAGAATGTTCGAAACCGTCACCTCCGAGTCCGCCGGTTGTTCGATAAACCGGTAGTACCCGTCCACCGCCGCCGCATCGCTCTGTGTGTTGCCGTTGATCGCCCGCCCCGGATACGCCGCCAGCAACCCGGCGCTCTTGACCAGGCGGGCCGATAATCTCTTGTCTCCCAAAGCCGCGCCTCCAAACTCGTTCCCGGCCCAGACCTTGCTATCCAGTCCCGCGCCCGGCTCCAGGCTCGGCGCCGGGTCGACATCCGGAACCCCCAGCCGGCGCCGCCAGTCCGACCGCAACGCATACATGTAGACCGATTTCACCGCTTTTGCATGCCGGTGGCTGCGGTCCTGGCGGCCCCGGCCGGCGGTCTCCCCGATCCGAAGGAAATTGGCGGCCCGCAAGCACCCGCCGTCATGCTCCGGACCAACAAACGTCTCCACCAGCCAGGGCCGGTATCCGTAGCGCTCTTCGAAGTCCCGCGGCAAGCGGCGCAACACCCGGCCCAGCACATGACTGGCCAGATTCGCGCACCCAATGCCCGGACGGATCAGAAAGCGGCTCATGCAAACCACCCGCCCGAGATGCGCCCGGCGTTGTTCGCCGCTCCACCCCATCCACCGCTCGCGCGCCGCCAGCCGAAGCGCCGAAGCCGAAAAACCCACCGCACCCAGATAGCCGTGGGCGGAGGCCACAAGATAGCGCATCTGACACCCCGCGAAGATCGTCATCCCATGCGGATGCTCATCCGCGATCATCGTGTTCCAAATCCGCCGCTGCGGCCGGTCAGCCACCGCCAGCAACTCCAGGCCCTTCACCTCCGCCAACCGCGCCGGAACCGGCGCCGCCGACGCCAACAAGCCTTCCAGCCGGCACGGCGTCGGTCGAGGAGGCGGCCGTTGCCGCGGCGGCAAGACAATCCGCGCCGAAGTGGCCGCCAGCGCGTTCAATGCCTTCAGGCAACCCGCCAGCTGCAACCGGCCTCGGCTGTCCA
>CBDCSZ010000033.1:0-45173 GCA_965221935.1 Paracoccaceae bacterium | reverse complement strand
TGCCGATGCCCGCGGCCGGCCTCGGCTTGCCGGCCACACGGAGGCGTTCAGCGAATTGGCCAGAACTGTCCCGGGCATTGTCCTGCCACCTTCACGCGCGCTGGCGGTGAGAAATCGGCTGCGCCTGCCCGAGGCCGATCTCCCCGAGCCCGAAGCCGTCCCGCCATCCGGTGCAGATCCGTGATCTCGGGATCATCGCCGTCGCCAGTGCTGCGGACCGGACCATCTGGCACACACCGGTCGGGCGCGAGCTCCGGCACAGGATGACGACCTTTGCCGGCTGCCAGCTTTGCTTCCTCGTCGCCCCGGCGCATGGCCGGCTCGTGTTGTTTCTTGGATTGACGTGCCGGTCAGCGTAGCAGATTTGCTGGATTAGGCCGACGTCGATTTGCTGGGAAACCGGGTTTGTCCGGCAAGCCCCGGAGTGTCTCTTTTTCCAAAAAGGGTGTCTTTCGGGCAGCTGATTCGGGGCAGTGTCGTTTCCGCCTGGCTGCCAGACCGGGATTCATTTCACTGCACCGTGGCTCTCTTTCTCGCTGTTCGCCGCGCGGTCAGCCACTTTGGTTAATGCCGCCTCAGATGCCACCTCTCCCGTCTCCGCCTTGCAGAGGTGGCAGTCCGTCCAACACCGCCTATTGGGCAACCGAAACCTCCGTGGATGGGCACAGCGCGCCACTCGGAAGTCATGGACCACCGACCCTACGAACGTGTGGATGCAAGCAAGGTATCGTCCTGCATTCGCGCGATGACCGGCTGCAGATGGCGGGAACGCTTCGAACTCGCGGGAAGTCTCTCAGCGGCTGTAGACGACACTGTAGAACTCGCTCTTGACGGGTGCCCCACTGGAAATGGACTCATCCACGAGCCAGTCTGCAACTCCCTGTTCCGGGTTGTAGCGGGCCTGGTCCAGTGCAAATCGGATCGCGTATCCGCGCCTGCGCCGGGTCGAGGTGCGATTGCCCATGGCCGAATGTGCGATGAACCCGTCAAAGGCGAGCAGGTCACCGGGCTCTAGGTCCCAATGCACGATTTCATGCTTGTGACGCTCAGCCTCAAAGTCGGGCATGTCGCTGTATTGAGGATCATCCTTTTTCAGGTATTCGACGAAGGCTCCCTTCTGGTCAGTGACAAACGGGCGGTACTTCTCTCCCCAGGCATGAGATCCCAAGATGAATTCCAGTGCGCCGTTGTCGGGGTCAACCGGGTCCAGCGCGATCCATGTGGTCATGATCGGACCCGAGATCGGCCAGTAGGGCTGATCGGTGTGCCAACCGGTGCGCGTGCGGCCTCCCGGCTCCTTGACGAAGATCGTGTCAAAAACCAGTGATGTCCAGGAGGATTGACCGATATCGGCCACGAGCCGGCCAATGCCGGAGTCATGGCAGAAATCACGGAATGTTCCGGGCTGCATCCGCATGTTCCGATAGGCAAAGTACCGTTCACCTCTCTTCAGTTCTTCGTCGACCGCTTCACGCAGCCTGTCCAGCCAATAGGGAGTCAATGCTCCCCTGACGACGACAACACCGTCTCTCGCATAACTCTCCGCAAGATCGCTCACATCCTTGGTCAATGTGTCCATGCCGCATCTCCTCATGTATCGCCTGCCGGGAACACTCAACAGGCTCTCAAGGCAAGAATCATCATCCTCTCAGCAGCCACAATATGGCGGCCGACTGCAATTTTCCAATAGAGTTCGAACGGAACGGGAATCTGCCATGCAGCTGCGGACAAACGCGCCACTTCCCGTTGGCGGCAACACGCTGCACCGGTGGTCCATGGCGAAACACCTGCATGCCTGGCCTCGTTATACGGCATCAAATTGCCCGGCAAACACTTGAACTGATTCCGGAACTGACCGGATTCGTCAGCATTATCCTGCCGGACCTGGCAAAACTATCGTGACATTCCGGCCGCTGGACCGATTGCCGGTCCCGGACACTGTCGAGGCACGCGGGACAGATTGTCCCCGCGGATGGCTATGTAACTTCGTCTCGAATCGGGACGCCGGCAACGGGCCTGGATCTCTGCCCGTCAACGAGCCTTTTGGCACTGGGCTTCCGCAAAAAAATCCGGACAGGGCCATTCCGGCAAGGCAAGCCCACAAACTTCCAGTTGATCGACAGCGGGCGATTGATTCATAGAGGCACGTCATTCCGCTATTGAAACCTGACCATGCCGCGAACCATCGACGACATACAGACAGGCGGGAAACTGCTCGCCGCCGCCTGCCTTCTTGTATTCTTCGGCAGCCCTTTCTTCCTTGCGGCCGGAGGTCATTCCGACGTTGACTGCGGTGGACCCGCAACACTGGTTAGCGCAATCAAGGAATCGCGTCGGCGGTCATTTGAATGCGCATGATTTTGGCTGAAATCGGCGTTTTGGGAGCCATGTGGTCTCGAATGCCGTGCGGGCCTCTTCTTTCCCATTGTTGCGCTGCATCGGGGAATCTGTCTTGCATGAGGCTTGAGCGGCCTTGCCGTAACTGGAGGAGGTCGTGATCGTGGCATTGCCGGCCATGGGCGGGTCTTTGTTTCAGGGCGTCCGCCCCTGGATTGCCCCGTGGCTGCGGGTTGGAGCCGAAGCCTGCGTTTTCCGTGCCTGTCGGCCGTACGTTTGTGTGTTGATGATGTCGTTCCAGTCGGTGTTTTCGGGCGGCCTGTGTCTATGGAAGGTGACGTGCGGCGGGCTGTGCAGCTTGCTGCGCAAGGTTTCGGCCTGCCGTTCTCCGGCCGTGTCATGATCCTGTGCGAGGATGACGGTCTTGAGGGTGGGCGGGATGTGCGTGGCGAGGCAGATCTGTTAGCACTGCCCTGGTGAGGGTGCGTCGGCGGTGGAGAGGAAGGCATGGTGCGCGCGGCGCATCAGGAGATCACCCGCGAGTGGTGGCGGGACGCGCCCGAGAAGTTCGATCTCGTTGCATCGGCGTTTGTCGTCGCGGAAGCCCGTGCTGGCGATCCGGATGCAGCGCGCACCCGGCTTGCAGCGCTTGAATTTGTCCCGCTTCTCGATGCGACATCGGAAGCGGAGAGTCTCGCGAATGCGCTGGTCGGGGCCGGTGCGGTACCACGCCAAGTTGCGGACGATGCGGCCCATATCGCCATCGCCGTCACCAATGGCGCCGATTTTCTGGTGGCGTGGAACTTCCGGCACTTTGCCAATGCTGCGATGCGCGCCAGTATTGAGCAGGCATGCCGACAGGCAGGATTCGAACCGCCGGTGATCTGTACGCCGAATGAACTCATGGAGGTAGATAATGAACAAGAGCAAGAGCAAGAGCAAGAGCAAGAGCAAGAGCAAGAGCAAGAGCAAGAGCAAGAGCAAGAGCAAGAGCAAGAGCAAGAGCAAGAGCCAGTTGACCCGATCATCTCCGAAGTGCGGGCGGTGCGCGACGCTCATGCGGCCCGCTTCGATTACAACCTGACGGCTATCTTCCGGGATATCCGGGCAATGCAGAAAATGTCGAAGCGGGAGTATGTCCGCCTTCCTGCACGCACGATTGCTCCTTCCGATGGCTCGACGGCGAGTTCTACCCGAAATCCGAGCCGCTGATTTCAAACAATCATGCGCGATGGACTTGTTCGCAGTTCATTTCAAATGCGTTTACAAAGTTCAGTTGACGGTGGCGGCATGCATCCAGTTTCGGCAACGGAGGTGACATAACAGAGGCATGGATGGGCTTCCTCTGTTTTGGAGGGCATTGGCTCTGTTCTGGAAGGCATTGGCGCGGCCTTGGGAGCGCGCCATGACGAACCAGGTCTCCAAGAAACGTTTCGCGCATTGGCGACTTCGCCTGTGTGTTGCTCCCCGCTGCGCGGGTTGTCAGCCGCCCTGGATACCGCGCAGAGTGAGCACAGTCGTTATCTGGCAATCCGGGATGCCACGGTAGAATTGGACCGGATGGGCATCCCGCGTCCGCATATCGATACCGGGCACGATGTTTGGCTGCCCTTCTTGGCGAGCGCCATCGTGGCGGCGGAGGAAGGCGATTCAATCAACATTGCAGGCATCATGTCTGACGAAGGAAAACCATTCTGGCGTTACAATCAAGACGAGGCTCCAAAGCAGGGCTTCACCGCCACCCATACTTCGCCGCCCCCGCGCCACGTGAAAGACGATCCTCCACAATGAAACCGATGAAGTTCTTCAACCGTCAACTGATCTTTGCACATCCTATATCAAACCCGGTGGCCGTGAGTGCGGCGAGCGCGGTGGCATGAAGGTCACGGCACAATTTCGAGAATCATCGCGTCGGCAATCAGGCTCCCAACCTTTTCGGCAGCCTCGACGAGGTGCGCATCGGCAAGGCGGGCGTAGCCTGCCGTGGTCCGGTGCCGCCGGCGCCCAAGCAGCTTGCCCACTTGCGGAAGATTCTCCCCAGACATCACGGCTTGAGTGGCGGCCGTGTGCCGCAAGTCATGCAAGCGCATGCTGCCGAGCTTCGCGTCCGCGCGGACTGCGCGCCAGCAGATCGCGAGGCCATATGTGCCCTTGCCTTCGGCGTGGCGCGGGAACAGGAACGCATCGGGGTCGCGCGCACCGGGCAGCACTGCGTCGTGCGCCCGCGCGGGCCGGTCTTGGACTGGCGCAACTCGATGGCGTCGGCCCCGATATCGCGCCAGCGCAGATTGAGCGCCAGCAGATCGCGAGGCCATATGTGCCCTTGCCTTCGGCGTGGCGCGGGAACAGGAACGCATCGGGGTCGCGCGCACCGGGCAGCACTGCGTCGTGCGCCCGCGCGGGCCGGTCTTGGACTGGCGCAACTCGATGGCGTCGGCCCCGATATCGCGCCAGCGCAGATTGAGCGCCTCGCTGCGGCGTAAGCAATGGAGTGGACGCCCCCCCAAGCCGCTGATCAACGGCGCGTCCGCCTTCGTCCAGTTGCAGAAAGCCCACCACGATGCGGGCTACAAACGCGCTTCGCTTCACCCGAAGCGAAGCGCTGGACCTTGTCGACCCGACGGACCAGGCTTTCCGGGACTGAGAAGACGTTGTTGTTTCTCGGATTGAGTCGCCGCGCATTTTAGGTAGAGTCGCGGGGAGGTGCTGGTCCGGTTGGTCTCGGGCGTTGCCGTACGGGTGGAATCCGGTGGCCAGATGACTATGGTGGCCAAGTGACTTTATTGCATGCTGTCTGGCATGGGCCCAAAGAGGAAGTTACCAGCATGCACCCCGAGATTGCAGACAGGATGGAAGAGATCACCGGGATCTGCCGGCGTTACCGTGTGTCGCGCCTAGAGGTATTCGGATCGGCAGCCCGCGGCACGGATTTTGATCCGGAGACGAGCGATGCGGACTTTCTGGTGGAGTTTGAACCCCCAACCCTTCCCGGAATTGCCAAGCGCAGAATGGGCCTGCTCAACGATCTGCAAGCCGTATTGGGTCGGGAGGTAGACCTGCTCAGGATTGGCACGATCGACAACGAATACTTGCAGGAGGCAATCGACCGGTCGCGCGAGCTTGTCTATGAGTCGTGACCCGAGGATCTTGCTGCAGCAGGTCGATGCAGCCGCAGCTGAGGTTGAGCAGTATATAGACGGCCTCGACTACGCTGAATTCACCGGTCACCGCATGATGCAGGGATCGATGAAGTACAGCTTCATTGTCATAGGCGAAGCACTCAACCGCCTTGGACAAATCTCGCCCGGCCTGGCTAAGCGGATCCCGGAATTGCGGCAAGCCGTCGCCTTCCGTAACCAGATGACTCACGGTTATTATCAGGTCGAGTTGGACGAAGTGTGGGACACGGCAGTGAATGATCTCCCTGATCTTCGGCATACAGTGCAGTCACTGCTTGCTGAACTGGAGCTTGCAGCAGAAGCGGAGGAAACCAGCGACACTGCCGAAGTCAGCTTCGACCCGTTCATGGATGCTCCATCCCCCTTCGACTGACCAGTTCGGCTGGTGATGTCCTGGTGATCCGGCGCATTCCTCGAGAGATCTGCTCGCAAGACCATACCTTTCGTTCCGGTTGATACCGGATAGCAGTTCGAACTTGAACAACTCAAGAACAAAGTGCGGGATCCGAGGCCGAATTTGCGGTTGAATTCCGCAGTGGTCCGGAGGGGCTGTTTTCGTGCGCATACAGCGAAGGAACCGGATCAGCCCTCCATACTGCGTCGCGGGGGCGTTTCGCGCGGGAATTGGCCCCTGTGTAGACGGACTTTCCGAAGCCAGCATTCAGTCCGGAATTTCCCGAATTACTGCCGGAGATACGGAAACCCGCCCGATCCTGGCAGAAGATTCGCCCTCGGATTCAGTCAGCCGTCAGGCGAGAGTGATTCCCACGAAGCAGCCCCGGGAGGATAGGTCGGGGGCCGGTCATACTCGATCATCCAGCCGAATTCCTCGACGTCGTCCGCGAATGGGCGAGTATCAACCAGGCTCAGGACCTATAAAAAGTCTTGTCAATTGGTGTGTGAGCATCCATGTTTGAAGTCAAGCCCGGATCCAGACTTTTTCGCCGGAATTCGGCCGTTTCTGCCCAATAGACCGCGCGGCGTGCCCCGGGTCGGTGACCGGCGGGTGATCCCGGGCATTGTCCGCGTCATCCGCCCGGGCCAGCGCGGTCCGTGACAGCTCACCGGAGCTGCAGGCCACCCTGAACCACTCCACCGTCTCTGCCGGAATCTGACGCATGCCAATTCTGTCAATAGGCGTCCAAAATTGACCCCCCATCGGCGTCCAAAACTGACCCGCCTTTTCCCGTCTTCCCTTCCCGGTAGCCATTTTCTGTCAGAGATCGGCGGGAGGGCGCGTGATGGCGGGAGGAGTGCGAGAGGGCCTTCGGGACCTAGCGGACGCGGTTCGGTTGCGTCCGCTGGACGAGGTTGCGCCGCTCCTTGGCTATGTCCGGGATCCGGGCGACCGCTCGCCGCAGCGGCGAGAAGGCACGAAAAATCAACCGGATCGGAATATTTATCAGATCGACTCTCACCGGGGTTACCCCGCTCGACCGAAGAAGGCTGAGATTGCACTGTCGAGTTCTCGGCGCAGCGCGTCCCCGCTCCTGCTTGCCCAGATCAAGGCCTGCAGCCTCTGGTCGCGGTTGGAGAAATCAACCGTCCCCGTCCTCAGCAGGTAAACGGCGATGTCGAATTGCCGGTTCTTGATTGCCTCGATAAGGGCGGTGTTCTTGCCTGTCTTGTCCGCGATGTTCACATTCGCCCCGAATCCGACCAGGTATCTCGTAATGTGTGCGTGGCCCTTCACCGCAGCCTCGATCAGCGCGGTTCGCCCGTAGTATTCCGCCCGCTCGTCAACCGCGATCAGGGGATGGCGGAGCAGGCTTTCCACGATGCCCAGATTCCCGCCGCCTGCCGCAATCATCAACGGAGTGCTTTTCCACCTGTTCCTGGCATTGACGTCGATGTCCGGGTGCTCCAACAGCAGTTTCGTCAGGTCGCGATCCTGCCTGTGAGCCGCAATGTGGAGTGCCGTCCAGCCGTCATCGTCAGCCGAATTCACATCTGCGGTCCCGAGGGCCGACCTTACCGCCGTCAGGTCGCCCGCAATTGCGGCCCGGAGCAGATCGCCGCCGCCATTCGCCCATTCGTCGTCAGCCATGGTCACCAGGCTCCCTTCCCAGAAAGGCCGTCGCCGCCGTAACGACTCCGCGGTTCATTTGCCAACAGCCGCAGAACCCTGTCGGCAGTCGGCCAGTGCCCCGAAACGGGACCCCGCGGGCACCGGTCGCCGGGTGACGGCCACCGACGCGGGCAGGCATCATCGTCCGGATCATGGCATCAGCTGCGGCCAATGTGCCCAACCTCGTCGATGCAGCGCACGATCTCTTCCACGCCTCTGCCGAATTTGAGCTGGCTGAACACGAAGGGCTTGCCTGCGCGCATTCTTTCGGCATCCCGCCTCATCACGTCAAGATCGGCTTCGACGTGCGGCGCGAGGTCCGTCTTGTTGATGACCAGCACGTCCGAGTGCGTGATGGCGGGCCCGCCCTTACGAGGAATTTCCTCACCTGCGGCAACATCGATGACATAGACCGTAAGGTCCGCAAGTTCGGGGCTGAAGGTGGCCGAAAGGTTGTCGCCTCCGGACTCGATGAGAACAATGTCGACATCCGGATGGCGGTCAACCAATTCGGCGATTGCCGCAAGGTTGACCGACGCATCCTCGCGGATCGCCGTGTGGGGGCAGCCGCCGGTCTCAACGCCGATTATCCTGTCCGACGGCAGGATTTGGAGGCGCATCAATTCCTCGGCATCCTCCTTGGTGTAGATGTCGTTTGTGATGACACCGATCGAGTGGCTGCCGCGAAGCGCCTCGGCAATACGCGCGGTCAGGGTCGTCTTTCCTGCCCCGACCGGGCCACCGATTCCGATGCGCAGCGGTCCGTTCATGCTCATGACCTGAATATCCTGGTAGTCTGCGTTTCGTGCCGCATTGTCGCGATGTCGGCAAGGAATGCGGTGGATGAAAGCGAATCGAGGTCGCCGTCGAGGATTTCCCTGGCGATGCGGGCACAGAGTGGGGTTAGCGCGCTGATGAGGCGCTGCCCCTCGGTCTGACCGATCGGCAACAGGCGCAGGGCGGCCGAGACAAGGTTGGACAGGAACGCGTGCAGAAACATCTCCGCAGTCAGCTGGAGGGGAAGCCCGTGCAGGCGCGCCGCCAGCCCGACCGCAACCGGATATGCCCGGCAGTCGAGCGGATTGCCCCAGACCGCCTCCGTGGTCCGGGAGAACGCGGCGCCCTGCCGGTCGGATTCCGCCAGCAGCTCGCACGATGGGGCGAAGGCCCTGGCGCGGCTGTCCAGCTCGGCGACCCCGTCGGGCCCGGCGCGGTAGGCCGCGGCAAGAAAAACCGCGCCCGATCTGCCCGAACCGGCGTCAAGAACGGTTTCAAGCCATTCCCGGAGCGATACGGCATCCCGAACCTTCCCCGACCCGACCAGCTCCTCTAGGCCGTGGGAATGGGCAAAGCCGCCGACCGGGTAGGCAGGCGACAGCCATTGAGCCAGGATGACGGCAGGCTCAGTGCCCATGCGTCCGGCCATGCCCGTATGCGCCTGACTCCGGGGTGAACCGTTCCTCGACCTCGCGCAGTTCCGCACCGAGTCCTGCAAGCATGTCGTGAAGCACCCTGTCCCGGCCGATCAGCAGCCGGTTCGCCTCCACCTGGCAGGGCGCGTGGCGATTGCCGATGTGCCAGGCAAGGCGGCGCAGGTCGGTTCCGGTGACCTCGAGGAGCTGTTCCCTGGCGGCAACCACCCGGATCAGCCGGTTGTCGGACAGCTGCAGCAACTCGCCATGCAAGAGGGAGGTTGCATGAGCAAGGTCAACGAGGAAGCGCTCGCCGCCGGTCGTCGCAAGCACCCTGCGGCGCAGGAACCGTTCGTCGTGGGTCAACGAGCAGGTTCCCGACGGGCTGCGCCGATCGTCCTTGATGATGGAACGGCAGGTCGGCAGGTCCATGGCAGCATCAATAGAGGAAATAGCGCTGCGCCATCGGCAGCACGTCCGCGGGCTGGCAAGTCAGGAGCTCGCCCTCGGCGCGAACCTCATACGTCTCCGGATCGACCTCCATTCTCGGAGTCGCATCGTTTCCAACCATGTTCCTCTTGCCGATGCTCCGGGTGTCGCGAACGGCCACCGTCTCCTTGGCGAGGCCGAGGGCGCCGGCAATGTCCGCCGCCTCCGCGGCGGCGGAAACGAAGGTTACGGCGGAACGCTCCACTGATCGGCCGAACGCCCCGAACATGGGCCTCGTGTGGATCGGCTGCGGCGTCGGAATCGACGCGTTGGGATCGCCCATCTGTGCGCAGGCGATTGTTCCGCCGATGAGGATCATGTCGGGTTTGACGCCGAACATGGCCGGACTCCAGATGACAAGGTCGGCGCGCTTGCCATCCTCCACCGAACCGATTTCGTGGCTGATCCCGTGCGCAATCGCAGGGTTGACCGTGTATTTCGCAATGTAGCGGCGAACGCGGAAATTGTCGTTTGCGCCGACCTCCTCCTCCAGCCGCCCGCGCTGCCTCTTCATCTTGTCGGCTGTCTGCCAGGTGCGGATGATCACTTCACCGACCCGGCCCATCGCCTGGCTGTCGGAGGCCATGATGGAAAACGCCCCCAGATCGTGAAGGATGTCCTCTGCCGCGATCGTCTCCGGGCGGATGCGGCTCTCGGCGAACGCGACATCCTCGGGTATCGACCGGTCGAGATGGTGACAGACCATGAGCATGTCCAGATGCTCGTCAATCGTGTTGACCGTGAACGGCCGGGTCGGGTTGGTGGAGGCGGGAAGGACATGGGCCTCGCCGCAGATCCTGATGATGTCCGGCGCATGCCCTCCCCCGGCGCCCTCGGTGTGAAACGCGTGGATGGTCCGTCCTCCGACCGCCGCAAGCGTGTTTTCCACGAAACCCGACTCGTTGAGGGTGTCGGTGTGGATCATGACCTGCACATCCATTGCGTCGGCAACCGACAGGCAGCAGTCGATGGCGCCCGGGGTCGTGCCCCAATCCTCGTGCAGCTTCAGCGCGCATGCGCCCGCGAGCACCTGCTCCTCAAGGGCGGCCGGAAGCGACGCATTGCCCTTTCCGGCGAAGGCAAGGTTCATGGGAAAGGCGTCGGCGGCCTGCAGCATCCGCCCGATGTGCCAGACACCTGGCGTGCAGGTCGTCGCCATCGTGCCGTGGGCCGGTCCGGTGCCGCCGCCGAGCATAGTGGTGATCCCGGAATGCAGGGCATCCTCGATCTGCTGGGGGCAGATGAAGTGGATGTGGCTGTCGAAGCCGCCTGCGGTGACAATCTTGCCTTCCCCAGCGATGGCCTCGGTTCCGGGTCCGATCACGATGTCCACCCCCGGCTGCGTGTCGGGATTCCCGGCCTTGCCCACCCTTGCGATCCGACCGTTCTTGAGGCCGATGTCGGCCTTGACGATGCCAGAATGGTCGATGATCAGAGCGTTGGTGATGACGGTGTCAACGGCGCCGTTCCTTCCGGTCGCCTGGGACTGGCCCATCCCGTCGCGGATGACCTTGCCGCCGCCGAACTTGACCTCCTCGCCGTGGATCTCCGGATCCCCACCGGAACATTCCGGCATTGCCCTTCCCACCGCCTCCGCGGTCAGGTCGCGTTCCACCTCGACGATGAGTTCGGTATCCGCAAGCCGAACCCTGTCCCCCGTCGTGGGGCCGAACATGGCGGCATAGTCGGCGCGCGCGATTTCACGGGGCATTTCGAATCTCGCCCATCACCAGCCGGTTGAAGCCGTAAAGACGCCGGTGACCGCCGAAGTCGATCAGCTGGACCTCCCGCCTCTGGCCGGGTTCGAACCGGACAGCAGTGCCCGCGGCTATGTCGAGACGTTTTCCGAGCGCGGCATCCCTGTCGAATTCAAGCGCGCTGTTCGCCTCGGCGAAGTGAAAGTGGCTGCCGACCTGCACCGGCCTGTCCCCGGTGTTGGCGACCATCAGTGAAATCGCCGTCCTGCCGCGGTTCAGCACCAGCACTCCTTCCGCCGGAATGACCTCGCCGGGCGTCATCGTCCTCTCCGGTTCCGGCGGGCGCCGAGGTTGACGCAGCTGCGGTCCGGCCGGAGCCCGGGGGAACGCGGTGGAATCATCGGACATTCGGGGCGCCTTCAGCGGATCGGGTTGTGGACGGTTACGAGTTTTGTTCCGTCGGGGAAAGTGGCCTCGACCTGCACCTCACGGATCATTTCCGCAACCCCCTCCATGCACTGCTTGCGGGAAACGACCTGAGCGCCTGCCTCCATCATTTCAGCCACCGAGCGCCCGTCACGGGCGCCTTCGACCACGGCGTCGCTGATCAGGGCGATCGCTTCGGGGTGGTTCAGCTTCACGCCCCGGTTCAGGCGGTTCCGCGCCACGATGGCGGCCATGGAAATCAGGAGCTTGTCCTTCTCACGCGGTGTCAGTTGCATTTCAGGTCAACCATGGTCTGGGAATGTCATCGCCGATGAGACGGGATATCATCGGAATGAGTGTCCGGCGGAGTACAAAACCGTCCCGGGCCAGTATCCGTGCCGCAAGCAGATCCCGGCGGATCAGACTGACCCCACCCTGTTCGGGCATTGCCTTGCGCAGCGGCTCCAGCGCCGCCTCCGCCGCATCCGACGCAAGCACCAGCGATGCCATCGCCCCTGCACCGCCTGCGGCGAACGGCCTGGCGAGATGGGAGGCGATGTCTCCGGCGAGGCTGAACCGGTCAAGCAGAACAGGTTCTCCGCCGCGGGTGACTTCGATGCGATCCGTGAAGTGTCCGCTTGTGAGCGTCTCCCCCGAAGCGGCGCGACCGAACACAAGCGGTTCGACCGCCAAAAAGGTGCCGCCGGGGCCGACTTCGGCGGTCAATTGCCTCCGAAGGGCGCATCCCCTGAACAATATCGTTTCCTGGGGCAGCCAGTTGATCCTCGCCTTCCGGCCAACTTTGATGCCGGTCGACAGGTGCCCGTGCTCTGGACCCGCGGCGCGATAGGCCCGCTCCGCAGCCTGTGTCGTGAGGGTTAGGCTCGCGCCCGCCGCCGCCGAGGCCTCGACCTCGAACCGGTCCCCGTCGGTCAGACCGCCCGCCGTATTGACGAGCACAGCCGTGAGTGATTTGCCGTCCGCCCGCGGGAAGACGGACTTGAGCGACCCCGACTGAAAGAGACCGTCAAGCTGCGTTCGCGTTCCGTCCCGACGCACGGAGACGCGGACTCGACCCCGGGCCCGCGGAAGACACAGGCCTTCATGGCCGATTTCCGTCCCGTCGTAGATAAGTCCCTCCATTTGGCGACCGAGCCTCTAATGCCGAAGCTGGATTGATTCAAGCCAATATAGCTGCTCACCACTTATGGGAATGTGAGGTCTCTCTGGTTCGCCAGGATTGGATGTGTTCGTTCGGCGTCATTCCATCAAGCGAGTCATGCGGCCGCGAGTCGTTTTGAAGCTCCAGCCGCCGGTGGATCATTGAGTCGGGTGTTGCCGAAAGGACGTTGCCCCCTGCGTCATGGTGCAATCCTGCAACGATCTGCCGCGCGTTGCAAGCAATGGCGGAGCGGATCGGCGGCGACCGGCGCTCCGCCGCCAGCGCGGACGGGTGAGGCTGGCGACGGCGCGCTTCCTGACACCGGCGCCCTCCCTCCAGGCCTCTCTGAAGAGCGCGGCGCCGCGGCCGCGCCTGCTGGGGATGGTCCCGGTTTGGAATGACATGGATTGCTCTCCGCGCAGTGACAGCAACCCACAGTGCCTCGTATGTTCGGATAATCAGAAGTGACCAGGAGGGTGGCTGTGGAACAACAACTATGTCCGCTGACGCGGAAACACCTCACTGGACACCCGGCGCAATGACGCGTTCCATTCACTGGAAGCATTTTGCAGGCGAATAAGCGTTCCGGCAAACAACAAACTTCACGTTTTCAACGTCTTAAAGGGAGCAGGGGGCTGCGGCGGGATAAAGTTCCGGCTGATGGAGGCCACCGAGAGCACCCGCAACGACGGCATGGGCGAGTTCATGTGCTTTATGGCCTCGCGGCTGCTGGAGATACGGCCGGTGCTCAAGTCCAGCGGCTCATTCTACTTTCGCTGCGACTCCGCGGCCAGCTGGAGAGCGGCTTCACCGAGGGATTGTGAGACAGGTCTGTACGGTTACACTGCGATTTCGATTGGGAATCCCACAATGCACGGAGCTGACAGCATCCGCTAAGGACACTCGCCAAAATAACTTGACTATTTTGCGCTGTCGTGCCATGCGTATACCATGGATGGTGTGGCGGACACGATTCGATCCAAGCACACAGCGCTGGAAGCGGTTCTGGACGAGCGCTCGCGGCGCCTGTGGGCGGCGGCTGAAGCCCGCGCGCTCGGCCGCGGCGGCATTGCCCGGGTCGTCGAGGCGACGGGGATGTCTCGCAACACGGTCCGCGCCGGCCTGAGCGAGCTGGACCATGGCGCGGCGGCGGCGGCCGCAAACGCCTGTCCGACCATGACCCGGGCCTGGTGACAGCGCTGGAGCTCCATCTCGAGCCGGCGACGCGCGGAGATCCGGAACGCCCGCTCCGCTGGACGTCGCTGAGCGCGCGCCGCCTCGCGGACGCTCTCAGCGCAGAAGGCCATCCGGTCAGCGAGCGCACGGTCAACCGGCTGCTGCACTCCCTCGGCTACAGCCTGCAGTCCAACCGCAAGACGGTTGAGGGCCGCCGGCATCCGGACCGCGACGCGCAGTTCCGGCGCATTGACCGCAGGGTGCGGGCCTTCCAGAAGCTGGGCCAGCCGGTCATCTCGGTCGACACGAAGAAAAAGGAGCTTGTCGGCCCCTTCCGCAACGGCGGCAGGGAATGGCGACCGAAGGGGACACCAGAGCAGGTCCGCGTCCACGGTTTTCCCGACCCGGAGCTCGGCAAGGCGATACCCTGTGGCGTCTATGACATGACGGCCGACAAGGGCTGGGTCAGCGTCGGAACCGACCACGACACCGCGTCATTCGCGGTGGAGAGCGTGCGGCGGTGGTGGCAGAGCATGGGCCGCCCCTGTGCCGGGACGCCCGCAGGCTCCTGATCACGGCCGACGGCGGCGGCTCCAACAGCAGCCGGAACCGGCTGTGGAAACTCGAACTGCAGCGCCTCGCCGACGAGCTCGGCCTGAAGATCTCAGTCTGCCACTTCCCGCCGGGCACGAGCAAGTGGAACAGGATCGAGCACCGCATGTTCTGCCACATCACCCGGAACTGGCGCGGACGGCCCCTGGTCAGCTGCCGGGTCATCGTCGAGCTCATCGCCGCCGCCACGACCCGCGCCGGTCTGAAGATCCGGTCGCGGATCGACGACAACGAGTATCCGCTCGGCGTCAAGGTTTCCGACGAGCGGATGAAGACCCTGAAAATCCGCCGCGACGGCTTCCACGGCGACTGGAACCACACCCTGATCAACAGGTCATCCTGATCATGTTATTTTGGCGAGAGACCTAACTGAGTATCGGCTGCAAATGGGCGAGCACCCGGCCTGCAAGCGTGCCCGGATCCTCCTGTGCGCCCTTTAGGACGAGTTCCGGCGTTTCCGGCGGCTCGTAGGGCGAGTCGATGCCCGTAAAGTTGACCAGCTTGCCGGCGCGCGCCTTTCGGTAAAGCCCCTTAGGGTCACGTTTCTCGCAGACGGCAATCGGGGTGTCGACAAACACTTCCACGAACGCGATGTCACCAATTAGTTCGCGGGCCATCAGCCGCTCGGCCCTGAAGGGAGAGATCAGCGACACAATGACGATCAGGCCGGCGTCCGCCATCAGCTTGGCGACCTCGGCGACACGACGGACGTTTTCGACGCGGTCGGCGTCGGTAAATCCCAAATCCCGGTTCAGGCCATGTCGCAGATTGTCGCCGTCAAGCACGTAGGTATGTGCGCCCATTTCATGCAGCCTTTGATCGAGACAGTCCGCGATTGTCGACTTTCCGGCGCCGGAAAGGCCGGTTAGCCAGAGCACGAAGGGTTTCTGACCCTTGGACTTGGAACGCCCGGCCTGGTCGACGGCCATAGGACGCCAGCGTGTGTTGCCGGCGCGGCGCAGCGGGGAATCGATCATCCCGGCGCCCGCTGTCGCATTGCTGAATTTGTCAATCAGCACGAATGCGCCGGTTTGGCGGTTTTCGGTATATGGGTCGAAGGCGAACTCACGGTCAAGCGCGACCTTGCAGCGGCCGATCTGGTTCAACTCGAGTTTCTTTGCCGAACACGGCAGCAGCGTATCCATGTCCAGCCTATGTGCCAGATCGGTGATCTGCGCGCTTCCAGCGGCGGTGGCAAAACGGACAGCGTAGGAACGTCCCGGGAGCATTGGCGAGCCATCCATCCAGATCACGTGCGCCGCAAACTGGTCGGCCACCGCCGGCTTGGCGTCAGCGGAAGCAATGAGGTCGCCGCGGCCGACATCAATGTCATCTGCCAACACAAGCGTGACCGCCTGGCCAGCCACCGCGCTCCGCAACTCGCCGGATGGACCGAAAAGGCGTGTGACGGTGGAAAGCGCTGCGGACGGATGAACCGAAACCGCCATGCCGCAGTGCACGCGTCCTGAGGCGACCGTGCCGCTGACGCCGCGGAAATCGGGACTTGGACGGACAGACCGCTGCACTGGCAGGCGGAACGGGCCAGCGGTCTCGCGCTGACCCGCGTCAGCCGCTTCCAGCGCCTCCAGAAGCGTCGGACCGTTGTGCCAAGGCATGGCGCCCTTGGCTGAAACCACGTTTTCACCCGTCAGCGCCGATAGAGGGACAGCGGAAACCCTGCTGATTCCGATCCTGCTCGCAAACGCCGCAAACTCCTCAGCGACCGCATGGAATACCGTCTGAGCAAAGCCTGCAAGATCCATTTTGTTAACCGCCAGCACGACCTGCCGCACTCCCATAAGGAAGGCGATTAAACCATGCCGCCGGGTTTGGGTCAGGATGCCCTTGCTCGCGTCTACAAGAATCACTGCGAGATCCGCTGTCGAGGCGCCAGTCGCCATGTTGCGGGTATACTGCTCATGCCCCGGCGCGTCGGCGACGATGAATCTCCGCCTGTCAGATTCGAACTGGCGCCAAGCCAGGTCGATGGTGATTCCCTGCTCCCTTTCTGAAAGCAGGCCGTCTAACAGAAGCGCCGGATCGAGTGTGTCCCCTTGCGTTCCGTATCTGCTGCTGTCCGCCTCGGCCGTCGCGAGATGATCGGCGCATACTACCTGCGACTCGCAGAGCAGCCGGCCAAGAAGAGTCGACTTGCCATCGTCGACCGAGCCGCAGACAACAAACCGCAGCAAATCCTTGCTTTCGCGGGCAGCAAAAACGTCCTCGAGCTTGTCGGCCGAAGGCGGAGCCTGCGCCATCAGAAATACCCCTCGCGTTTTTTTTGTTCCATGGCGCCCACCCGGTCCCGGTCGATGGCGCGGCCACTGCGCTCCGAGAGCCGGCATTCCAGCAACTCCCGGACAATGTCCGGAACTGAAGCCGCGTTGGATTCGATCGCGCTGGTCAAAGGCCAGCAGCCCAAAGTCCGGAACCGGACCTTCAGTTCTTCCTGTTTCTCGCCAGGTTTCAGCGGCAGTCGTCCGTCATCCAAAACAAGCAAGGCCCCTTCCCGGCGGACGATTGGGCGCGGTGCGGCAAAGTACAGCGGGACCACGGGTATGCGCTCGCGGTGGATGTACAGCCAGATGTCAAGCTCCGTCCAGTCAGACAGCGGGAAGACCCGTATGCTCTCGCCGGGAGCGAGGTTGGAATTGCAGAAGTTCCAAGGTTCCGGCCGCTGCCGCTTCGGATCCCAGCGGTGCGCCTCGCCGCGCAACGAGAAGATGCGCTCCTTCGCCCGCGTCGCGTCCTCCTCGCGCCGCACCCCGCCCAAAACAGCGTCGAATCCGTATTTGTCCAGCGCCTGCCTAAGCGCCTCAGTTTTCATGACATCGGTGTGAACCCGGGATCCGTGGCTCACAGGCCCAACCCCTCTTGCAGCGCCCTCCGCGTTCATATGGACGATCAGGCGCGCGCCCAGTCTGGAGGCCGTCTCGTCGCGAAAACTTATGGTCTCCCTGAATTTCCAACCGGTATCGATGTGCAAAAGCGGGAACGGAAGAGCGCCGGGCGCAAACGCCTTGATCGCCAATGCAAGCATGACCGACGAATCCTTACCGACAGAATAGAGCATGACTGGGTTACGAAATTCTGCCGCGGCTTCGCGAATGATGTGAATGCTCTCCGATTCAAGGCGGTCCAGGCAACCGAGCGGGGGTTCACCAACAGCCTGGGTCATGACATTCAGTTTCACCGATTGCCCCCTCCAATTGTCGGCATTTCTCGCCGTGCTGCGGAGAGAAATGATGAAAATCCCAAAACCGGAGAAATGTAAAGTCCGTGTACCTGCTCATGACATATGAAGCGGCGGGGTCTTCTTGCTTCGCCGGATTTCAAGATATTCCTCCGGAATCGTTCCATTTAGGGAGTCGCGCGGCCTTTCATCTTTGCCGTGATTCACTTTCATCTTTGCCGTGATTCAGTTGTCTGTCGAGGATGGGGCTGAGACCGCTGATGTTCGCGGCGGTGCCTTGGACATTGCAGACCGCGTTGCTCAATGGGGCCCGCACGCGCACTGCGTAGCCGTTCATTCCCGGTGATTACGGTGGCGGAACGGCTGCAGCCCTATTCAAACTCCTCGGTCCAGAGGACAGTGGAGATTCCGGGTGCCTGCGTTGTTCTGGACCTTGATATTGGAATTTGGCCGAAAGAAGAATCGCCCTGCGGAAGCTTGGAAAACGCAGTGTCCATTTGCGGGTTACAAAAAAATTCAGGGTGTCCGCTTGGATTTGTGCAAGACCACTCAGGAACGGCGTTTCGCCCCTCGTGCACCTAAACTGCATCCAGTGATCATGGGCGTGATCTGCGCGCTTGCAACGGAATGCCGGCGGAAGGATTTCGTCTGCCGCGAAGCGCCGAGAGATTTGGCGCTGGTTGTCCCGGGATGGATCGGTTTGGGACCAAACACCCGGCGGTCCTTGATTCTCGGCCGGCGGACCAGGGCTCACAGCAACCCGCGGACACCGTGGGGAACCAATTGAGCTCTGGTGCACGGAAATCTCTTGCCCACCGGGGCTCGTTGAACAACCTCTTCCAGCAGGCCTGCGAGTCAACGGACAGCGAAGACATGTTGATCGGGGCCGGAGGCATATCCGCATTCCGATGGCCGGCTGAAGCCCAACCCAAGCTGGGAGACAGCCTCTATGTGCGGAATCACTGCGCCGATACGGACAGGATTGGCGAATTGTTGTTTGGACTTGGTGAAAAAAATTCTGCGTGCCTGCGGGTTTCGAAAAGCCATCCGTTTTGTCGGCCTGGGGAAAAAAGAAACCTTGATCTAGACTGCAGGAACAGGATTCCCGCTTGATCTGACACAGTTCGAAATTCCGGGTGCGCGGCTGCCCGGAACCAAATCCACAATTTCGCGATACCATGACCGACTCAACCGCTGCTGGCGGCAGCCGATTTGCCGCACATCTTGCCCACGATGAACAATCCTGCGGCGCGGACCGGAAACGCAAAGACTCTGTGGCGCGCCGGACATCGGGAAATACGCCCTGCCTCTTTTCAGCAATGGCATTGCCTCTTATAGGCACTGCCTGGCTTGAGAGTTCGGTTTGAAAGGGGAAACTCGCGCCCATCACCATAGGATTGCCGCACACAGGACGCTGGGATGGCCAGCGCCCATTTGGGGAAGCACCAAGATATGTCTGACCAGAAAACCGCGCTGGTGATCAGCGCGCACTCCGCAGATTTCGTTTGGCGCGCCGGGGGAGCGATCGCGCTGCATCAGGCGAAAGGCTACGAGGTGACCGTCATCTGCCTGTCATACGGTGAACGCGGTGAAAGCGCCAAACTCTGGAAGCAGGACGGCATGACGCTCGAAAAGGTGAAGTCTGCCCGCCGCACAGAGGCGGAAAACGCCGCCGCCGCGCTCGGCGTCAATGACATCCGGTTCTTTGATGTCGGCGACTACCCGCTGGATCTCGGGCCTGGAACCAGGGAGCGGATGACGGATGTGATCCGCGAGGTGCAGCCCGATTTCATGATGTCGCATTCGAGATGGGATCCGTACAACACCGACCACATGAACACCACACAGTTCGCGCTTGAGTGCCGGATGGTCGCGCAGGCCTGGGGACACAACCCGGGGCAAAAGATTCTGGGCGCGCCGCAGCTTTACCTTTTCGAGCCGCATCAGACCGAGCAGATGAACTGGAAACCCAGTGTTTTCCTCGACATCACCGATTTCTGGGACAGGAAGTGGGCCGCCATCCAGTGCATGGTGGGCCAGGAGCACCTGTGGAATTTCTACAGGAACGCTGCCGAAAACCGCGGCAACCACTTCCGGCGCAACTCGGGCGGCATGTCCGGCGGAAGGCCGGCAAGATACGCCGAAGGTTTTGAAACCGTCTTTCCGCGAACCGTGGATGAGCTCGAATGACCTATCAGCCTGGAAAGACTGGAATCGTCGTCCAAAACATTGCGCGCGCTGACCCGAAAGTGATCGACGGGCTGGCGGAATGCGGCGTGGCGACTGTGCATGAAGCCCAGGGCCGCAAAGGGCTGCTGGCCGATCACATGCGTCCAATCTACCCCGGGGCGCGAATTGCCGGTTCCGCGGTTACGATTCTTTTGCCGCCTTGCGACAACTGGATGATTCACGTGGCGATTGAACAGTTGAAGCCGGGCGATGTCATGGTAGCGGGCACGATCAATCCCTCGAACGCTGGATACTTCGGCGATCTTCTGGCCACATCGGCCAAGGCGCGGGGCTGCCGCGGCATGGTCATTGATGCCGGCGTCCGCGATGTCCGGGATTTAACGGAGATGGGTTTTCCGGTTTGGTCGAGAGCGGTTTTTGCCCAGGGGACGATCAAGGAGTCGCTGGGTTCGGTGAATGTCCCCATCGTCTGTGCGGATGAACTTGTCAATCCGGGTGATATCGTGGTGGCAGATGATGACGGTGTCTGCATTGTGCGCCGGGAAGAATCTGCCGGGGCACTGGAGAAAGTCCGCGCGCGTGAGGCCAGCGAGGCCAGCAAGCGCGCCCGTTTTGAAGCGGGTGAGCTGGGGCTCGACATCTACGGCATGCGTGAGAGGCTTTCGGAAAAGGGCCTCAAATACGTCTGATTTGTCAATTTCAGCACTGGGTATTGATGTGCAGTCTCTATCCGCTCACGAACATTTGAAACGCTTGACTGCGGCGGAAACGAGGGCGAAAGGATGACCACCGGAGTGCGCTGCATGTGGATGCGCGGCGGCACCTCAAAGGGCGGCTATTTTCTGGCCGAAGACCTGCCGGCTGACCCAGCTGCGCGTTCCGATGTTCTGCTGCGGATTATGGGATCCCCGGATGCGCGCCAGATCGACGGCATGGGCGGCGCCGATCCGCTCACTTCAAAGGCTGCAGTCATCAAGAAATCGCATCGTAACGACGCCGATGTCGACTATCTGTTTCTGCAGGTTTTCGTGGACCAGCCGTTGGTGACCGATGCGCAGAATTGCGGCAATATTCTGGCAGGCGTGGGCCCGTTCGCCATTGAGCGCGGGCTGGTTGCGGCGCAGCCTGGCGAGACTCCCGTGACCATCCACATGGAGAATACCGGGCAAATGGCCGTGGCGCGCGTGGCAACGCCGGACAAAGTTGTGAGCTATTGCGGCGATGCCCGGATTGATGGCGTGCCGGGTGAGTCGGCGCCGCTGCCGATTGCATTCAAGGATACGGCTGGATCGTCTTGCGGCACGCTGCTGCCCACCGGAAATGTGGCTGACACGGTCGAGGGCTTTCAAGTGACGATGATCGACAATGGGATGCCCTGTGTCGTTCTCTCGGCAGAGGCGATGGGCATTTCAGGCGATGAAGCGCCGGAGACGCTTGAGAACAACAGCTCGCTGCGTGAAAATCTTGAAACAATCCGGCTTGCCTGCGGGCCTTTGATGAATTTGGGCGATGTGGCCGAGAAATCCGTTCCAAAGTTGACGATGGTGAGCCCGGCGCGGCGCGGCGGGGCGATAGCGACCCGGACATTCATTCCTCATCGATGTCACAAAGCGATCGGCGTTTTGGGCGCCGTCAGCGTGGCCACAGCCTGCCTCATAAAAGGCACGCCTGCCCATGAGGTGGCTAAATGTGGCGCGTCTGCAAAGCGCCGACTGGCGATCGAACATCCGACTGGCGAAATGACAGTTGTGGCCGCTCTGGATGACGATGGCGCCGTGTCCGAGGCGGCGATCCTGCGCACAGCACGAAAACTAATGGACGGGGTCGTCTTCATATGACAGCTCAAATGATGGACCGGGATTGGCTGGTCTTCCATCCCAACCCGAAGAAACCTGATTTTGTTCTTCCGGAAGGGGCGGTGGATGGCCATTGTCACGTCTTCGGCCCATCGCCTGAGTTTCCATTCGCGCCCGAGCGGAAGTACACGCCTTGCAACGCAGGCAAGGGCAAGCTGTTTGAACTGCGGGACCATCTCGGATTCAGCCGCAATGTGATCGTTCAGGCGACATGCCATGGCCAAGACAACCGCGCTTTGGTGGATGCGTGCCGCACGGCCGGAGACTTTGCGCGCGCGGTTGCCGCGGTGGGCGCGGATGTCAGCCGTGAAGAATTGTCAGAAATGCATGATGCCGGGGTGCGCGGCGTTCGTTTCAATTTTGTCAGGCGATTGGTGGATGCGACGCCCAGTGAGGTGTTCCTCGCCATAGGAAAACAGGTTCAGGAGTTCGGCTGGTCGATCACAGTGTATTTCGAGGCGGCGGATCTGGAAGAGTTGGAGCCCTTTCTGAAGCAGCTGCTGGGCATAGTCGTGATCGACCATATCGGGCGCCCGGACGTATCGAAGGGCCCGGATCACCCGGATTTCGAGCGGTTTATCCGTCTCATGGAGAAAAATGAGAACATTTGGACCAAGGTGACATGCCCCGAACGGCTGTCAGTCACCGGGATTCCCTACGACGATGTCGTTCCTTTCTATCAGAAAATCATCGGCCTTTTCGAAGACCGGGTGCATTGGGGCACCGACTGGCCGCATCCGAATATGAAATCGCACATGCCGGATGACGGGTTTCTGGTTGATTACATCCCCAGGATCGCTCCGACGCCAGAGCTGCAAAAGAAGCTGCTCGTGTCCAACCCGATGCGGCTCTACTGGCCATAATTCTGGACACATGGCTGCCGGCCGCGGCGGCACCAATGGCGAAGCATTCACTGCGGTCTGAATTTCTTTCCGCGGCAACCGGGCACAGCCTCAATCATTGGGCATGGTCTCCCAGAACGCTTACTTGGTGTCGTTCGTCGCAAGGTCCATCTCGCGAAAATCTGCGGTTGGCCAGAAATCCAAGAGATCAAGGCTCGCGGGGTTGAACGCGATATCTTCTTCAGTCGCCTGATGAGAGAGCCAGCCGGACCTTTCCGGCAATTGAGATGATCATATTCACGGTGAAATCGGTGATTTGAAACAGGCCAAATCAAACGAACCTGCTCGACAAAAGGCCAATCGTCATTTTCGCTGCCGCAGGGCTTGAGCGTGCGCCTTCTGATTCCGGGCATCCCGAATGGGTTGCCATTTTCCGCAAGGTAGGAAATTGAAGCTCTTGTGCGGCATCGAAAGGGCTTCTCGGATCCATGAAAAAACGCAGGCTTGGACAAAACGGACCCGCCGTCAGCGCGGTCGGCGTTGGCGGAATGTCTTTCACAGATTTCTATGGACCCGCCGACGACAAGGAATCGCGTCGGGTTCTGGATGCAAGCGTTGAACTTGGATTGAACCACATCGACACTTCCGACGCATATGGCATGGGCCGATCGGAGACTTTGATCGGGAATTGGTTGAAAACCCGCGGGGGCGAAACGGACATCACCATTGCGACGAAGGTCGGAATCACCGGAGATCCGGACAATCGCCTCAACAATTCGCCGGAACATCTGCGGACATCGCTGGAAGCCAGTCTCAGGCGCCTGGGTGTCGATGCCATTGATCTCTACTACGTGCATCGCCGCGATACGAGGTTCGAGATTGAGGAGGTCACCGAAACGATGGCGGGTTTCGTGACATCTGGAAAGGTCAAGGCCATTGGATTTTCCGAGATTTCGCCGGCGTCGCTGCGACGGGCGCATGCAATCCACCCAATTGCCGCGGTGCAGTCCGAGTATTCGTTGGCCACCCGGTTGCCTGAATTGGGCTTGGTGCAGACCTGCGCTGGCATTGGCGCGACTTTGGTCGCGTTTTCGCCGGTTGGCCGCGGAATGCTGACGGATCGTCCGAACCAATCTGACTACATACAAAAACTAGACTGGCTGCGGGAGATGCCGCGATTCAACGAGCCAAATCTCAGCGCCAATTTGAGCTACATTGCCAAGTTTAGGGCACTGGCGTCCGACTTTGGCGTGCCTGCCGTTGCTCTGGCCATTGCATGGGTTCTGCACCAGGCCGAACATGTGATCGCAATCCCCGGCACCCGCAAGGTGGATCACTTGCACGAACTTGCCGCCGGGGGCCGATTGGATTTGTCACCGGACGACATCTCACAAATTGACGCGGTTTTGCCGGTGGGCTGGGCGCACGGTGATCGGTATTCCGTCAGCGGTTGGGTCGGGCCCGAACGGTATTGCTGACCAAGGGTCCGGGGCAGGCGCCCCATGCAATCATGTCCGGACCGCCCCTGCCGGGCCTTTGAATCTCAGCTGTGTGGCCGCCAGAGATCCCATGGTTCGAAAGTCCCGTCGGTACAGATCCTTGAAGATTCGGCAGGGTTTGCTTGCCCGCATTCGCCCCGAGCATCCCGCAGCGGCAGAGCTGAGGAATGGGAACAGTGCAATTTCAAGCGGCAATGGGGCGCAGAGTGATGACTCTCCGACAATTTCAGAGGTTCTGCCCGGCCATCCACATGGCAGCAGAACTTGGCCGGTCAGAGCCAAAAAGAACCCGAAGACGATGCGCTGCCGCGGCTTCGGCTGTGCGGCCCAGGTGAAGGAATGATTGAGCATGGCCGGCTGAACCACCTTGTCGAGCGTCGGCGTTGACAGTTCGGACAGCAGTTCTACCATTCTGTGAACAGGCATGCTGCCGGGCGAAATCGCTGTCGTGTCTGGTGGCTCCGCGCATTTCAAGACATCGACCATATTCGCGGACAAAGCCCGGGCCGCTAGGTGCGCAAAGGGAAAGCCGTCGACGACGGAAACCTGCGTTAACCGCCGGCGCAAGCGACACTTGTGACTCCGCGCGAGAAAACAGGTGACAAAGTGGCGGCGCAATTGTTTCCAAGCGTGCACGCAGTCCGTAGGCAACCTGAACCATGCGGAAAAAATCGCAGCAACGCCTGTTGCACCTTTCCCAAACACATACCGGCTTTAGCCGACTTCAGACAGCGTCGGCGTCGAGGCTGATTGGCGCCAAAAATATACCGCCTGGCCATGCCTCCTCTCTGATCCTGTCCTCGTAAAGGGAGGAATCTAGATCGACGGCGTGGGTGATGTCAAAGCGACTTTCGACCATGGACCGGTTGGCATCACGGCCGGAGCTACATTCAATTGCGGCCTCGCTGAACAGGATTCTGGCGAGCAAAAGTGGCGGTCCTCACAAGTATCTCCACAGTGTCATCGAGAGTGTTCGTGCGTTTGCGTCGGTGCGCGCCCAAGAGTCACGGCCTGTGAAACCACATTGGGCGTGCCCGGTAAGCTGCGGTTGGCGATGACATCCGCGTGAGACGACTGGGCGGCCAGACAGTTCAGGAAAGGAATTGGCGATAAAGGCAATTTGGATCTGACAGCGGCAACTCCAGCCCCACACGCATTGTATGGCGAACTGAAGGCAGGCCAGAAGGCCCGCCGCTGTGCGTTGCGGACTTCAATTGCTTCTTTGCGGATCATGTTGTCACACAGGATGCAGTTGTTTTTGAATAGTGTATAATTGCTCACCAGATGCCGATTCGGCTTCGAAAACGCAAAGTGTTCCGAGATAAAAGACGAGGTGTCCCATGACCTTAGGAAAAGACGTCATACGTGCTGCCATATTGCTGACGCTTGTCGCAGTCGTCGCGGCCTGCTCCAGCAAAAAATCCGCACCCACTGCTCCCGTGCAGACCTTTGACCAAAAGGTTGATGCGCAGGAGAGAGAATACGAGGCTGCCGAAAAGGTTGCCGATGTGGATTACAAGCGCGCCAAGGAAGCACATGGAAATCTGACTGCGGAGAACGCGGCAGCCAGTTTTGATGCCGTGAGTGCAGCCATTGCCGCTAAGGGTGAATCAATGACGGTTGAAGATAACGCAGAAACAGTCTTGAAGGCGCCAGAACTTGTCAAAGCTCAATTGACGAAAGCCGAGGCGGCGGTAAAGGCACTGGAGGAATTGAGTGGGACAACTGCCGCTGAAACAACGAAGCGCAGTACTAAGCTGGCGGAGGCAAAAGCTGTTGTCATAAAAATTAAGGCCTGGCTTGGTGAAGCGGAAGATTGGGAAAAAGCCGTCAAAGGGCCACCCACGGACACAATTGTCATGATCGCAGCCAGTCATGCAAAGGATGCCGCGATGGAGGTAAGGGACGCGTTGGAAAGGCCCGATCCATCAATCGTTGAATTGGACGAGCTCGAGGTTGACCCTGTAACGGGACCGGACAGGAATGTGTTTGGTCGCGACAGGACCCACAAGGAAGTCACGAAAAAATTTGAAAAGCTCTTTAGCGGCACGAGTGAACAAGCATACGAGAACCAACTCGTTCCTGCGATTTCTCTCGAAGGCAAGACTAATGACGAATCGGCGATTACCGCCGGTGGTGATGGCGCTGAACTCGGGGCGGCTTACACATACATGGGAATTGCAGGATCCGCGATTTGCCGAGGTGGCGGTTGCAAAATAAATGAGGACGATACGTTCAGTGCAAACTGGTACTTTGTTCCGATACGCGACACTAACAACTTGTCGGACGCTTATTTCGTCGAAAACACGGTGGACGGCGAAACAAGCTACGCTCAGGCCCTTTACGCCGAATATGGCCTTTGGCTGTCAGAGCTCAACGGCGATTTGGTCCTAAATAGGGTTGCTGGTATAGGTAAGGGATCCGCTCCGTCAGGCACCCCTGACCTCAGTGAAGGCACAACAGCAAAATACACAGGCGACGCATCTGGCCTGTCGTATATTGAGACGACAGATGATGACGACAACACGATGTCCAAATCCGGACAATTCACCGCAGATGTCGAGTTGACTTTGACTTTCGGAGGCACTCCGGAACTGTCAGCCACAATTGACAAGTTTAAAGGCAGTGCGGTCGATACCGATTGGGTGGTTATGTTTGCAAACGGCGCACTAACTTATGAACGCGACAGCCAAAGTTTTAGTGATAGCGACACAGGCTTCGGGTTTAATGCGAGAGCCTTTGGCAGGGTTGATGCAGCGCCAACTGGATTTTACGGCGACTTTTTCAAGCATTTTGACAATGATGAACATGCCATTGGTCGTGCCGCTGGAGTCTTTGCCACAACCAAGGAATAGGCATAATTTTTACCGCAACTCGGTTGCGCGTATAATCTAAGGGGCGGCGGTTATCGCCGCCCTTTTTTTGTGAGGCCATAAACCAGTTTCGAGTTGCGCCTTCCTGAATGGGCCTATGATTGCATACTGAAGCTGCGCACGCGGCTGCATTACGGCCGGACATCTCCGCCAATCGCAAAGCTCACTGTCAAACGGTAATGCCGGCAAATGCGGCGCCTGGAATTGATATACAGTCCCTTGGAGCCGAACACCTCAGCGCCCTGCCGCATACAGTTGCGGACAACTGCAACAACTATCAAGCAATTGACGGCGCAAACGGTTTTCGTTGCGATTATGACAACCGCTGTTGCAGGATCTCAGCTTCAACTGGCGTTTCGCTGCCGGGCCGCCGCCATTGGAAACAAATTCCCGATACAGCGCGTCCCGACACCGCAAGAAAGAATGGCAGGCTTTTTCCGGTTCGAGGTCACAGCCGCCGCCGCCTGGCATCTGTGATCTGATCCCTCGCCACAGATTTCGCCGCAGCGGTTCGAAATTCGGCATCATTGCCACAGATACACACAGCAGAGTGTTCCGCCGCCTCATCGCGCCGCAGTCTCCGCCGCGCGTCTGAAGCGAAGCCAATAACTGGTCGGCCATCAGTGTACTTGAGCAGTCCAACTGAAGGCGGTCGAGCTGAGAAACCTGCGCCTCCCCTCCGCAAATCGCTGACAATTCCAGTTTTGGCAGCCCGCAATGCATCTCTGTTGTCACTTTGACGCCGGGCCGTGGACGATGATTCTCTGTTCGCCGATGTCCGCCTTGCACCCCAACACTCTCGCATATGGCGGCGGCCTTTCCGGGTCATCAGGAGAAGGATTTTTCGATCCGGTCCAGTGTGCGCATCGCATCGAGCACGCTATGCACCGAACCGTTGGGTTCGCGCCCCTCCTGAATGGCGGCAATGAATTCGCGGTCAATCAGTTCGATGCCGTTGTCCGACACCGCGACGCCGCTGAGATCAATGGGGTTGTCCCGGCCGTCGAACAGATCGTCATAGCGGGCGATGTAGGTGCCGTTGTCACAAATGTAGCGGAAGAAGGTGCCGAACGGTCCGTCATTGTTGAAGGACAGCGACAGCGTGCAGATTGACCCGGACGGCGTTTTCATGCCAATCGACGTGTCCATTGCAATCCCGAGCTCCGGGTAGTGCGGACCTTCAAGGCCAAAACACTCTGAAACCGCCTCACCGGTTTGATACTGGAACAGATCCACCGTGTGGCAGGCATGGTGCCACAGCAGGTGATCCGTCCAGCTCCGGGGTTCGCCTTTGGCATTCATGTTGGAGCGTCGAAAAAAATATGTCTGCACATCCAATTGCTGGATGTTCAGCTCTCCGGCAGTGATCTTGTTGTGAATCCACTGGTGCGAGGGATTGAACCGCCGGACATGGCCGGCCATGGCCAATACTCCGGTCTCCCTTTGAATCCGGCAGATTGCTTCGCTGTCCTGAAGTGAGTCCGCCATTGGGATTTCGATCAGAACCGGCTTGCGGGCCCGCATGCAGGAGACGGCCTGCACAGCATGCAGCTGAGTCGGCGTGGCCAGGATTACGGCGTCGACATCATTGCGCATTATGCACTCGTGCAGAGTTGTTGATGAATGCCTGATGCCGCGTTCGGCGGCCAACGCATCAATCTTGCAATGGTCCGGCCCCATGACAGATGTAACGGCAACGTTTTCGATAGAAGCGAGCGCATCCAGGTGTTTGGTCCCGAATGCGCCGTATGCGCCTGCCACGCAAATCCTCATGTGAACATCCCTCGGCTTGTCTTGTTTTCCAGTATGATGTGCCCGACGGCGGTATTGGATGCCGGCACATGATAATGCCGGTGAATCTCGACGACCTCGTCATCCAGCGCGCCGCGCATGATGTGCCACATCACCATCTCAACCCCTTCTGAGCCTGCCTCGCGCAGGTATTCGAGATGCGGCGTCCGCGAAAGCCCCACCGGGTCAGAAGTCAGGCGGTTCAAAAAACCGGCATCCCATTCCTTGTTGATCAGGCCGGCGCGTTTGTATTGCAGCTGGTGGCTCATTCCGCCGGTGCCGAAGATCACAACATTCAAATCCTCGTCATAGTTCTCAACAGCTCTTCGGATCGCCTTTCCCAAATTGTAGCAGCGGTTCCCCGTGGGCGGCGGGTATAGAACAACGTTGACGCAAAGCGGGATCACGAGAGCGGGCCATTCATCGTCAACCCCATGTTCCCCGAACATCACTGACAGCGGAACTGTCAGCCCGTGGTCAACCTCCATCTCGTTCATGATGGTGATGTCAAACTCTTCGAGAATCAGAGACTGGGCGATGTGGCAGGCCATCTCCTGATGGTTCCTGACCACCGGGACCGGCCGCGGCCCCCAGCCTTCGTCCGCAGGTCGAAAATCGGCGGCGCAGCCCAGCGCGAAGGTGGGAATGCAGGTGGCGTCGAAAGCCGTGCAGTGGTCATTGTAGACCATGAAGACCACATCCGGATCGGCATCTTTTATCCATTCGCGCGATTTTTTGAAGCCGGCGAAACACGGTTTCCAATAGGGGTCGCCGGTATTGCCGGTGTCCATTGCGACGCCGATTGCCGGCACGTGCGAACAGCCGACACCGGCAGTGATCCGCGCCATCAGACTTCTCCCCTCTCGTCCCATTCGCGCTGATAACGGTTGCCCTCTATGGAACGCCCGCCTTCCACCATCATCTCGCGGTAGGCTTCGTTGCCCATGCCCGTCATGATGCCCGCAAGCATTTGAAAATTGATGCCGTCAAAGGCGGCAAGCTTGGATGTGTAGTAGATGTTCCCGCCGAGTTCGAGCAGCCGGTTCCAATCCCGGTCACGAACCGCCTGACGCTGCTCCGGAGTCATCGGAAATCTGTCCAGATACGCTTCTGGATCCTGTTTGAATGCGTCGCGGTTCACCTGCAGCCGCAATGAGATACAGAAACTGTTGAGGTGATACCCCATACGGCCGCGTTCAGTGTCGAACACGAAAGTGCCTGGAATATCCTCATAATCTTTTTTCAGGCCCATTGATGGAAACTCCCCTGCGGTCACCCAAGGTGTCCGTTGACCCTGCCAAGATGGCATTTGTCAGAGTCGGCACGTATACATTCTGGGAATGGGCATCAATGATGGGCCGTATTGACAGATGGTGTCTCGCCATGGGTTTACGCGTCTGCAGGTCATCGCCGGCGATACAGACGGCCACGAACAGGCCTGCCGTTGACTCGTTCAGGCGGTTCCGAAACAATCATGCGCAGTCAATGAACTGATGCCGCGCCATGAAAATCAAAACCAGTTTTCCCCGCCGGGTTCGGGAATCCGGTCCCGTGCAAATAGTGCTGTCAGACGGAATCAGACTGGCGGCAAGGATCTGGCTCCCGGAAAATGCCGAGCAGGATCCGGTGCCCGCGATTCTCGAATATCTGCCGTACAGGTTCCAGGACGGAACCGCCCCCCGCGACGCTTTGACCCACCCTTGGTTCGCAGGCCATGGATATGCCGGCGTTCGGGTGGACATGCGTGGCTCCGGCAACTCGGAAGGCGTCCTTCGAGGCGAATACCTGAAACAGGAGCAGGACGACGCGCTTGAAGTGATCGACTGGATTTCGCGACAGCCCTGGTGCACAGGAAATGTCGGAATGATCGGAATCTCCTGGGGCGGATTCAACGGGCTGCAGGTCGCGGCGCGACGGCCGCCGGCGCTGAAGGCAATCGTTTCCATATGCTCGACTGATGACCGTTACGCTGACGATATCCACTACATGGGCGGAGCCATGCTGTGCGACAATATCGCCTGGTCGACCTACATGTTCTCGTTGAACACCACGCCGCCCGACCCGCAGTTTCTGGGCGACGCCTGGAAAGAGGTATGGCTGCAAAGGCTGAACGAGAGCGGCCTTTGGCTCGAAGACTGGCTCGAGCATCAGCACCGGGACGAATTCTACAAACATGGGTCCGTCTGCGAAAACCCCGGCGACATCGAATGCGCGGTCTACGCCGTCGGCGGCTGGGTTGACGGCTACACCAATGCCGTCTTTCGGCTGCTTTCCACACTCAATGCTCCCTGCAAGGGATTGGTCGGACCGTGGGCCCACCGGTATCCGCACTTTGCGACCCCGGGTCCTTCCATAGGATTTCTGCAGGAATGCCTCCGATGGTGGGACAAATGGCTCAAGGGAATCGAAAACGGGATCATGGACGAACCGTTGCTGCGCTGCTGGATGCAGTATTCCGACCCACCAAAAACATTTCGCGACTCCAGACCCGGCCGCTGGATTGAGGACACCGAATGGCCCCCGGCAACAGTCTCGACGACGGTGCTGCACATGAACGGCGACGATCTGTCCGCCGAGCGACGCCAAGCTGGAACGGTGAGCATCTCGTCGCCTGAAACCATCGGCCAGGCAGCGGGCCAATGGTGTCCGTATGGCGCTGTTCCCGACCAGCCCGGCGATCAAAGGCTGGAACGCGGCGGTTCGCTCTGGCTTGAATCCAAACCGCTCGAAACGGCCGTTGAAGCGCTTGGCACACCGGTCGTGCATCTGGCCGCCTCGTGCAGCCGCCGGACCGGATTTGTGGCAATCTGTCTCAACGAGGTGTTTCCCTGCGGCGCCGCGGAAAGAGTCAGTTATGGAATCCTGAATCTCACGCACCGCGACAGCCACGAACAACCGGAACCGCTAGTGCCCGGCCAAACCTACTCCTTCAGGATTGACCTCAATGCCATCGCGCATCGATTCGGGGCGGGCAACAAAATCGCGGTCGCGGTCTCGACCGCCTATTGGCCGGTGGTTTGGCCCGCGCCCGAAAAGACAAGCCTGGACGTTCATCTCGGCGCCAGTCGCCTGGAACTGCCCGTCAGAGCCGGAGGCTCTGAGACCGCCGGCGACAGCCCGTTCGAAGAGCCTGAAGGCGCGGCTCCGTTGAACGCTGCCGTGCTGCGGCAAGGCCGCAACAGATTCTGGACTGAAAGGGACATTGGTTCAGGTATTGTCCGCCGCACCAACAGCTGTGACGAGGGCGTGACCAGGTTTGATGACTTTGACGGCTGGACAGTCGAGTCCACCAATGTCGAAGAGTATTCGATACACCCCGATGACCCGAATTCCGCCCGCTGTGAAATCGTGTGGACCGAGCGGTTTTCTCGCCGTGACTGGGCTGTGTCATCTCGGACACGCACCTTGGTCACATCAACGCCGACCCACTTCGAACTTGAGGCCGAGCTCAAGGCGTCAATTGGCGATGAGCCCGTTCATTCGCGGTCTTGGCGCAGATCCATACCGCGGCGGCTGGTGTGAACGAATTCTCGCTGGCGCGCTGCGCCATCCTGGCAGAAGCTCATTTTGACGGCGCGCTTCGCATTTCGCTCAAAACGCGTGGCGACGGCGCAATTGTGTCCGGGGCGGCCACGAAAACGCGGATTGCGCCTGTCCATCCACAGCGCCCGCCCGCAATGGACTGAGTCCGCATGATGCGCGAGACGCTTCCCTTCACACGGGACCTCGTTCTCGTCGGCGGCGGTCATGCCCACGCGCTGGTCCTGAAAAACTGGAGCATGAACCCGATGCCCGGTGTCAGGGTGACCCTGATCAGCCCGCAGGCGGTCACACCGTATACTGGAATGCTCCCCGGATTGATCGCCGGTCACTACACAAGGGACGAGCTGGAGATCGATCTGGTTCGACTGTGCAGGAGCGCAGGCGCAAGGCTGGCGCTGGCAAGCGTGACCGGGCTTGATCTAGAGCGGCGGCGCGTGATCCTTGACTGCCAGGCGCCGGTGAGCTTTGACATTGTCTCTGTCAATGTCGGTGTGAGCTCTTCAATCGACTCCCTGCCCGGATTTGCCCGCCATGCGGTGCCGGCCAAACCGCTCGACCGATTCGCGGATGAATGGAACCGCTTCCTCGCAGCAGTTGCCAGCAGCGACCAGCCGCCTGCGGCAGCCATCATCGGGGCCGGAGTCGGCGGCATGGAACTCGCACTGGCCGTGGCGCACCGGCTGGCAGCGGAAACCGCTGGCGAACCGCGCATAACTGTTCTGGAGCAAGCCGTCCGTCCGCTTAAAGAGCTGGGCGCCCCTGCGCGAAATCATGTGCTCAATGCGGCCGCCGAAATGGGAATCAAGCTGTTGTGCGGCGTCGACATCGAACGCATCGAACATGGGAGTGCGACGCTGGCGGATGGCCGGCGTGTCGAGGCTGGTCTGATCATTGGCGCCGCCGCCGCAAGCCCGCCCTCTTGGTTTGCGAGGACCGGGATTGAGCTCGTTGACGGCTGCATCAAGGTCGACGAATTCCTGAGATCGACCAGTCACCGCAATGTCTTCGCCGCCGGCGACTGCGCCCACATGTCGCGGCATCCCCGGGCCAGGGCGGGTGTCTTTGCCGTCCGTTCCGCCCGGGCGCTGACGGCAAATCTGCGGGCGGCGCTGGCAGGACGGCAGCCGCAGCCGTTTCGGCCGCAGCGGCGCTTCCTCAAACTTGTTTCGTTGGGAAAAAAACATGCGGTGGGCGAGAAATGGGGAATTGCGGCCGGAGGCGCGTGGGTATGGCGCGCCAAGGACAGAATTGACCGCCGGTTCATGGCAAAGTTCGAAAACCTGACAGTGATGGGCGGACAGCATGTCCCAACCGACGCCGCGGAAGGCCTGCGCGAGCTTGTCGACAATGAAGGACCGCTCTGTGGAGGCTGCGGCTCAAAAGTCGGCCGCACAGCGCTGCGTTCAGGCCTCCACGGAATGCATGACCGCAACAGCGGCCGTGCCGCCGCCGGAATCGGGGATGATGCCGCAGTGCTGCGATGGGGCGGCGGCGAGCAGGTGATCTCCACCGATATGCTGCGCGCATTCGTCGATGATCCATGGCAGTTCGCGCGGATCGCCGCCTTGCATGCGATGGGAGATATCTGGGCAATGGGCGCGCAGCCGCAGGCGGCGCTCGCGACAATCGTCATGCCGCGCATGACCGAACGGATGCTTGCGGAAACCCAGCGTGAAATCATGGATTCGGCGGTCGCAGTGTTTGCCGCTGAAGGCGCAGCGATCGTCGGCGGGCACACGAGCCAAGGATCCGATCTTCTGGTCGGATTCACCGTCACCGGCGCCGCTTGGCGCAGGCCCGTCACCAAGGCCGGTGCGCGGCCGGGCGATCAGTTGATTCTGACACGGCCCATCGGCAGCGGAACGGTTTTTGCCGGCGACATGGCGGGAAAGGCGCGCGGCCGCGACGTCGAGAACGCGCTGCGCACGCTGTCACGTACGTCCGGACCCGCCGCCAAGGTTCTTTCAGAGTATGCGACCGCAATGACCGATGTCACCGGATTTGGTCTGGCCGGTCATTTGTTTGAGATTCTGGAAGCCTCGGACGCCGCGGCTGAAGTCCGGCTCAACAGCATTCCGGTTTTGCCCGGCGCCGCAGAGCTGGCGCGGCAAGGTGTCCGCTCGTCGTTATGGAATTCCAACGCCCAGCTGCTCGTATCAATGGACGCTGCGGTCGGAACTGTGACAGATCTGCTGTTTGATCCTCAGACAGCGGGGGGACTCCTGGCCACTGTCGCGCCGAACGAAGCCGGCGAAGCGGTCCGCTGCCTGCGTGAAGCCAATGAGTCGCCGGCGGTGATCGGTGAAATCAGCGAAGGATCACCGTGGATTTTCACTTCCTGACCGGCCGGTCGCGAAGCCCCGCGGCATAGACGGTATTCTCCGCGGCGGCCGCGATCTCGTCAGCAGACAATGCAGGCAGCTCAACGGTCAGTTCAGGCTTTGCGGCAATTCTCTCGCGGTGCTTTTTGTACCTTGCATCATAGTGATGCGTTATGAGCTCTTGTACGAGCAATTCAAAATCCCCTTTGGAAGACAGGCATAGCCAATGCGTTATTCGCTTCTTCGAGTGAAATGCGGCAAGCTTGCGAATGGCGAGGTCCCGCCTTTGCGGATCGGCGATCAGACCGGCATATTCCGCCAGCAGATGCCGCACGCGCGCGTTCACCGGCGCCCGCAATTCGATCCTGGGTGACCGATTCATCGCATTCCACAGAGATGGCGGGATCTGCAGATCTCCGATTCTGCTCGACTCCGCCTCAACTGCGACAGGCATTGAGGGATCTAACCGCACCGTGATTGCAGCGATTGCGCTCTCGAACGCCTTTTGCGAAGGCTGTTTCTGTCCAGTCGAACCAAACAGCGATCCCCGATGACTGGCCAGTTGTTCCAAGTCGATAGTCTGCGCCCCGGCCCTTCCAAGAGCTCTCAACATTGCGGTCTTTGCAGTTCCGGTGCTGCCTTCAAGAAGCACGATTTCCGACGGGAATTCTCTTTCGTGAAGCTGAGCGACAACCAGCCGCCGGTAGGCGCGGTAGCCGCCCTCAAGCGTCTCGACCCGCCAGCCGACCCGTCGCAGGACCTCCGCCATGGCCTCTGAGCGTTGCCCGCCTCTCCAGCAATAGATGAGCGGGCGGTAGCTGCCTGTCCGGTCGGCAAGCCAGTTTTCGATATGACCGGCAATGTTTCTGGCGACATGGGCAGCGCCAATCCGCTTCGCTTTGAAACGGCTTTCCTTGCTGTAGATCCGGCCCACCTCCGCCCTCTCCTCGCAGTTCAGAACCGGAAGATTCACCGCACCGGGAATATGGTCGGTCTCAAACTCACTGGGAGACCTGACATCAATCACTTCGTCGAAACCGTGATCAAAGACTTGTGACAGACTATGTGGCCAAAACATCACCAAACAATAGCTGTGAGCAATGACTCCTGAAAGCCCGGCGGCGGCTCATTTGTCTTGTTTTGCCGGAGCTTTCGTTCAATACTCCTCGCACCGGCCCCGTAGCTCAGCTGGATAGAGCGACCGCCTCCTAAGCGGTAGGCCACAGGTTCGAATCCTGTCGGGGCCGCCAGTGCCTGTGAAATCACTGCGAAATCTGTCTTTGCCTTGCCTCCGGGAGGCAGGGTTCTCCATCAGATACCATGAGTCTTGCGACGCGGTTGTGCATCTGCTCATGACATATGAAGCAGCGGGGACTCTTTGATTCGCCGGCCTTCGAGAAATTCGCCGAGGGTCAGAGCATCCGCGCCACGGCCAGGACCGCCGAGGTGTCGAAGAACACTGTCATCAAGCTGATGGTCGATGCGGGCAAGGCGTGCGCCGCGTATCAGGACAGGACGCTGCGCGGCCTCGCCTGCCGCCGCATCCAGTGCGATGAAATCTGGTCTTAGTTGTGAACGTGCCGCGCGCGGTCTCCGCGCGGCCGAGGGCCGGGGACGAGTGGACCCGGACGGCGCTCCGCGCGGTTACGAAGCTGGTCCTGAGCTGTTGCGTCGGGGACCGCTCCGCCACGACCACAATAGACCTCATGGACGATCTGCAATCCCGCCTCGATCACCGCGTCCAGCTGACCACGGACGGCCTCAAAGCGTATCTGGACGCGGTCGAGGGAGCCTTTGGCGGCGACATCGACGTTCAGCCAGCTTCCGTGCTTCGGCGTGTGGCGGACCTCGAATCTTCCGGCGAGGCGCGCCTCCTCCTCCGGTTCGAAGGTATCGTAAAGCGTCGACAGCCGGTGCGTGTTCAGGTTGTCCATCACCGGCACGATCCTTTTGCCGGGAAAGTGGACGTCGGCAAGGTCCTTCAGGACCCTGGCGAAGTCCCGCCGCGTGCGGCGGTCGGTGACCTTGACATGGCGCCATCCGTCGAGCGGGGCATAGAGCATGAACAGGTTCGCCGTCCCGTTGCGCTCGCACTCATAGTCGAAGTCGAACCCGGCCGGCCGGCCCGGACGCGCCGGCAGCGGCGCGCGCGTCTCCTTCGTCTGCCGCTTCGACGTCTCGTCCGCGCAGACCAGCGCGGTCCCGTCGTCATGATCCCCGCCGTAGACGCCGAGCGCGTCCTCCATGGCGCAGACGAAGTCCGCGTTCGCCTTCGGCGGAATGCGCCAGCATTTCTTCAGCCACGGCTTCAGACGGTTTTTTTCAGCGTACGCCTCACCGTCTCCCTGGAGATGCTGTCGACAGCCCCCAGCTCCACGAGCCTGTCGCCGAGCAGTCTCAGACTCCATCCCGCATGGCCCGGCGGCGGCTCCGAGCAGGCCAGCATCGCCAGCTTCGCCTCGCCCGCGCCGTCGAGCAGGCGCTTCTTCCGGTTCGCCTGAACCTTGCGCTCCAGCGCCGCGTCAAGACCCTCCATGACGCACCGCCTGCGCGCCCGTTCCACCGTCGAGACCCCGACGTCAAGAATCCGGGCGATCTCCGCGTCGCCGAAGCAGCCGTCGGAGCGGCCTTCGTCCGCCAGCAGCAGGACATGCGCCCTGAGGCGGCGCTCCTTCGAACGCCCGCCGCTGTCCAGAATCTCCTTCAGCCGCCTGCGCTCGTCCCGCTCGAGCCGAACCCTGTGAATCTTCCTGCCTGCAGTTTCCATTGCTTCCGCCTCCTGACCGCTCACGGCACCGGCGCTGCCGGCGGATCTCCGTCCGCTGTCCTATCGCCTGCTTGTCGCGCAACTGCATATACGTGCGGGGCTGGAAGGAAAACCGGCCAAACCGCAATGGAATGGCCGTCCTTTCTATGGTGTCACGACACTAGTTTTTTAATGCGAAATGCAAATCCCTACGGCAGGATTGGTACCTATGCTGGGTTAAGGCCGTTCATGGCGAGCTTTCCCGCCGTGCCGGGAACTCCTGCATCAGAACCCTGTCTTTCTAGGGCCTTGAATTGGATGGCCGGATTGATCTCGTCGCAAACATGAGCGCTGCAAGCATGGCCAACAGCAGAACTGTGCCGACCAGCAAAGCGTATTCATCCAGCTGAAGTATCAAATACAAGGCTGCGTACAGCACTATCAGCACCAAGCCCGTTGCATAGGCGACGGTCCTGTTGCGACCTGCAACCAACACGTAGGCGAAAACCATCGCTGCAAGGATCAATGCTGCGAGTCCATATCCCATCGCGAATCCAAGGTGTTCCGAAAGGGACAGGACGGTCACAAAGAATATGACAAGTCCCGCGCCGACAACACCGTACTGAATAAAGTGCAATCGGACTCCTGATACCAGCTCAATGCAAACGATGCTCACCAACGTCATAACGATGAACAGGACCCCATATTTGATCGAACGCTCAACAGCGCGGTAAGGTGTGTTCAAAGTAAGAATGGAATAGCCAAGGTCGTTTGATCGGCCATGAACCTGACGGATGTTGGCCAATGCCGAACCCAGTTCAGCTGTCGTGACGGTCGCAGGAAAACCTCGCGACAGCACATGCGTAGACCACGACGCAGAGAACCCGTCGGCATTGACTTCCCGGACGTCTGGCAAGTATCTGCCGTCGAAACTCGGGTCCGGCCAGTCCGAAGTCATTGACACGCGGGTGTTGTCACCCACGGGAAGCACCGAGAACCGCTCGGTTCCTCGAATTTCGAGGTTAACAATTGCCGTTCCTCCGTCCGCAATCTCAGTTGAATCCAGTCCGGCACGTATGACGTTTCCGATTCCGTTCATGTGCGATGAGGTCAGGTCCTCACGCTCAACATCGTTCCAACGAATGCTCGCGTCGCGAATGCCGCGGCCGTCGGAAACCCCGATCACCAACGACAACTGTTCGACTTTCCTGTCCAGTTCGCCTGCATCAATCGGACGAAATTCCGCGGTTGCGCTGACGGTCGCTGCAAATACCGGAATGTCGTAGATTCCACGGCTGCGAAATTCGTGAAGAGTGGCATGTGACATCGACAGTTGGCTGGGCATGAACACCAGGTCTTTATCCCGCCGCCGGTCGAAGCCCTCAGACTCGGTTGACTGGTCCGCGAGCGTCACTACCAGCATCGGCCCCGCGATTTCTTGTCTTCCGGACCATGCCTGGGCAACATCGTAGACTGCTTCGTCGAAATACCTCTTGCGTTCTTGAACAAGCACCATCACCGACACAAGCGGGATCATGAGTGCGACAATGAGTCCAAATACCAAAATAAATCTGAGACTGATTGGTTCTATCCTGAACATAGGTGGCCACCATTAAGTACTGCGTCTTGGCTTGTTTCACTCTATACCACTCCGCGGCACTCCGCCTGGTTCGCGTTCATTCGTTATGCCGCCTGGTCAAGCCGGCAGTACGACATTCCCGTCGCAGGGCCAATGCGGGATCGTCTGTGGAATGAGGTACCTACCAGCGTCAACTTGACCGGCTCAACCTGATCCCCTAGCCCTACCGTGTCATGATAAATCGGCACGGCAACGGGTCATTCCTCCTGCTGCAGCGCATGCCTCTGGCCGGCCCGGAACCCGATCCGGTGGCCGAGCGCGGCGCTTGAGAGCCGGGTCTGTCCGTGCCACATGATCTGATTGCCGGGATCCGGATCGTGCCTGCGGCCGCGGTATCCGCCGAGATGCGCGACCGCGCTCACGGCGCCTCCGAGCCGGTCCGGCGCCGTCAGGCCGTGTTCCTGCGCGTAGTCGCGCAGGAAACCGAGTTCGTTGTCGGTGAACATCAGCTGCGGCTCGCAGTCCGGAACCTGGCGCCCGAGCAGCGTCATGACCATGATGCGCCACGCGATGACGGCGTTGATGGCGACCGCCCGCTGCAGCCGGTCGGCGGTGCGGAACAGCAGGTGCTCGACGCGGCAGCCCGATTTCAGGACCCGGAAGTAATCTTCTATCCGCCAGCGCTGCAGGTAGAAGCCGACGGTCTCGGCCGCGTCCTCCGCGCTCCTGACCTTGACCGTGGTCAGCAGAAACCACTGCTGCAATTTCCGGCTCACTTGACCAAGATTCCGGCGACACTTGACCAGGATTCCGATCACACTTGACCAAGATTCCGGCGACACTTGACCAGGATTCCGGCGACACTTGACCAAGATTCCGGCCGGACTTGACGGTCCGCGCCCGGCGCGAAGCGCGCTGTCTCTTCCGGAACTGATGCCCGGGTTTGTTTCTCCTGTTCTGGCGTTGGCGGGCTGGCCGGAGGCCAGCCCTTTGCGAGCGTAAGCGAGCTGTCCGCGGCATTCAAGACCGGAACGCGGCGGCCGCCCCATATGGCAGGGCCGCCGCGCGTTCCGGGAATCAGAATGAGTCAGGATCAGAGTCCCGGCGCCGCAGGCGCCCCTTGACGCCGGCCGGCAGGCCGGCGCCTCCTTCATGCTGTTCCGCCGTCCAGCGGCGGCGGCGCGTTCCTCTTGCGCTGGGACTCGCCCGTCAGCTCGATGCGGTAGGCGTTGTGGACGATGCGGTCGAGCACGGCGTCCGCGATCGTCGGCTCTCCGATCACTTCGGGCCAGCGGTCCACCGGAATCTGGCTGGCGATCACGATGGACTTGCGCCCGTAGCGGCTCTCGGCGGTTTCCAGCAGATCCCGCCGGCCCTCGGCGGAGAAGCCCTGCAGGCCCCAGTCGTCAAGGACCAGCAGCGAGACGCTGGCGAGGCGGCGCATCAGCCGCCCGTGGATCTCCCCGTCCCGCCCGCGGTCGAGCGCTGAGACCAGCTCGGGGACGCGGCGGTAGAGCACGGACTGCCTCTGGCGGCAGGCCTGGTGCGCCAGGGCGCAGACCAGAAAGGTTTTTCCGGATCCGGTCGGCCCTTCCACGATCAGGTTGATCCCCTGCCGGATCCAGTCGCCGGCGGCGAGCTGGGTCAGCGTTCTGCGGGCGATGCCGCGGCCGGCTCCGCAGTCGACGTCCTGCACATCGGCGCGGATGCGGAGCTGAGCCTGGCGCAGGTTGTTCAGATAGCTCTTCTGATTGCGGTGCGTGACTTCGCGCTCAAGCAGCATGGCGAGGCGGTCGTCGAAGCCGAGCTGCCCGATGTCGGCGATGTCGCTCTGCTCGCGCAGAGCCTCGGCCATGCCGGACAGGCCGAGCCGCAGCATGTGTTCGATGTTGGGCTGACGCAGTGTCATTGTCTCTCTCCCTGTGTCTTCGAGTAGTAGGATCCCCCGCGGACGTTCGCGTGGGCGGGGATGATCTCCCCGGCCTCCGGGCGGCGCGGAGCCGCCGGGCCGCCGTTTCTGAGGCGGTCGCGCAGAAAGCCGGAGGAGAGGCGGTCAAGGTCCAGAGCCTCGGCGCATGCGGCGTCGACGCGGCCGTCGCCGTGGGTCTCGGCGAGGCGGGTCATGCCCTGCACGGCTGTGAACGCCTGCTCCGGAAAGTCCCGCGAGGCCATGCAGCGCTCCGCCCAGGCCAGCGCGCTGCCGCCGATCCGGCGCGCCTTGCCGAGCAGGAACCCGCCGTAATCGGGTCTGCGGATGTCGCGCGCGGCCCTGAGGCGGCCGGGCATGTGGTCCGGATCGGTCGCGTATCTGTGGCGTCCGGTCTCAAGGCGGTGGACGGCGATGCGCTCGCCGCCGTCGGGTAGGACACTGGCGCGCGCACCATAGGTCACGTTTCCAGCGTCCCCCCTAAAATTCCGGACTTCCGGTTTTCCCGGGTCCGGCTTCAAGCGTCAGGCACCCCCGCAGGAGTTCGTTACGGTGCCTTCCGCGACATCCGCCACGCTCAAGGCTGACCCAGCCATACCCGTGGCATCATCCCGCGTTTACGCCGCCCTTCGGCTCGACAGCACCACCCCTTTCAACCGGGGTGGTATCCTCGGTCGGCGCCGGGCTCTGAGTCCCGGCATGACCTGCCGTCTTCGCCACCTGAGCCCAGAGGCCCTCGCTCCGGACGGGTTGTGTTATTCCGTCCATCACCGCTTAATCGGCCTCATCCGCCAGTCAGGAGGACTCCGCGTCCTTTCCCGTACTCCGGTTATGGACACGGTCCTTGACATTCGAGGGTCACAACATCCTGTCTGTCCTCCTCACCTTCCGGACTTTCACCACTGAACCCTCCGGGATTGCCGCCACCTGTACGCCGGGCGATCCGATGCGTGCATCTCAGTTCTTCCGCACCGGCACTGGCCATCGGGCAGAGCGGAAACCCTTGGCATCCTCCAATACCCCCGCAAGTCGGATTCCATGCGGGGAGCGTTTTTTCGACGCTTCATACGGACGTTCGCTTTCGCTACGGCCCTCCCGGTTGTTCGCCTCCCTGTCCGACCGGACCAGAGGGACATCGTCCTCCCAGCCCACAGAGGCTTTTACGTCCCCGCTTCCGGACGCCGGGTCACCCCGACACCCGTGGGGATATGACTACGACGCCAAACTGAGAATTGCGCCGGCGGGACTTCCACCCGCAAGTTCAGCAGCTAGTCTCGCTGCACCCGCTCGAGGAACACTTCGATCATGCGCTCGCCGGCGCGCACCTCGACCTCGCGCCCGATATGGCCCGCGGGCACGGAATAGTGGTTGCGCTCATAAGCGACATGGCTGTTCGGCCCCACCTTGCGGACGAACCACTCGCCCCACTCCCACGGATGTTCGGGAAGCGGGGAAAGGGCCGCCCGCTCGTTCGCCTCGAACGCCTCCCGGCGGCTCTGGCCGTTCGCCTTCGGCGCGTCGTTGAGCTGTTCGAGCCCGCGGCGGACAGCGTCGTTCATCGCCCCGAGCGAGAAGAACGTCTCGCGGCGCAGCGGCAGCAGGATGCGGGACTGCACCGTTTTCACCGCCGATTCGACCGCGCCTTTGTCCCGGGGACTGTTCACGCGGGCGGGGAGAACCGCCAGGCTGTGGCGCTCGGCGAATTCACGGAAGCTCGGGTTGAGATGGGGATCCTCGCGGTCCGCCCTCGTGACGCCGGACTTCAGGTTGTCGATGACCCAGCGCCTGGGCGATCCGCCGAAGTGTTCCAGCGCCCGGCGGTGCGCCATCGTCCAGTGGCGGACCTTCTGGTCCGGCACCGCCTCGGCGTAGATCAGGCCCGAATGCGGCAGAACCGCGACGAAGATCTCCGCGTCGGTCTCGCCGGCGGCCGTGCGCAGCGGCAGCGTCTTGCCGGAGAAATCCGACATGCCGTAGAGCCCGGGCGCGTAGTCGAAGCGGATCTCCGGCCGCGCGGACCGGGCCCGGAGCCGCTCGCCGAGCAGCGCGCAGAACTGGCTGAGGCTGTAGGCCGCCCCGCCCCGCGCCTGAGCCTCGGGTGAAGTCATAAAAGTGCTGGATAATTTGGGAGGGGCGTGTTTCCGTTGAGTTGAAGAAAACCAAGCCGGCTAAGCGCTGGCTCCAACGGAAGGACACACCCCATGGAGAAGAGATTACCCGGATCGATGCGCACGCGCGAGACCCTTTCGGAATTGATCGAGGGCCGTTTGTCGGCGCCGGACGCCCGCAGCGAGCTGGTGCGTCTGGCGACGCGTCTGATCATCGAGGAGACGCTGGAGGCGGAGAGCCGCGACGCTCTTGGCCGGGATTACTACGAGCGCGGCGGCGATCCCCGCCGCGGCTATCGCAACGGCAACCGCACCGGGCGGATGAAGACCGCCGAAGGGGCGGTGGAATACACGGCTCCGCAGATCGCGGGCGGCGACGAGCCGTTCAGCTCGGAGATCCGTCCGCGGCTGAAGGGCCGGAGCGAGGCGCTGGAGGATCTTGCGGTGGAGATGCTGGCCCGCGGCCTCAGCGTGCGCGACATCGAGGACGCGTTCCGCAATGACGACGGCTCGCTTCTTCTCTCCCGCACCGCGGTCTCGGAAATCGGAGAGCGGCTGTGGCAGGACTATCAGGAGTTCGCCGTCCGCGATCTTGGCGGCTATGACATCGCCTACCTGTTCGTCGACGGCATCGCGGAGCGGATCCGCCCGGGCCAGCGGCGCGAGCCGGTCCTGGCCGCCTGGGGCATGACCCGCGAAGGAAGAAAGGTTCTTCTCCATCTCATGTCGGGCTCGAAGGAGGACTATGAGACGGTTTCCGCCTTCTTCCAGGACATGCGGGGCCGCGGCCTCGGCGATCCTCTGCTGGCGGTCTGCGACGGCGCGCCCGGCATCATCAAGGCGATCGAGACCTGCTTTCCGCGTTCGGAGCGCCAGCGCTGCCTGTTTCACCGCATGAGCAATCTCGCGGCCAAGGTCTCCAGGGAGGACGCATGGCCCGAGTTCCGCGAACAGGCCCGCGCCGCGTATCAGGCGCCGTCACGGGCCATTGCCCGCGGTCTCGCCGCCGACCCTGGCCCGGAAATGGGAGAACGAGTTCCCGACCGCGGTGGCCTGCTTCCAGGATGACTTCGAGGCCTGCATCGCGCATCTGCGGATGCCGGTGAGACACCGCAAGGCGATCCGCACCACCAACCTGCTGGAGCGGCTGTTCGGCGAGGAGCGGAGACGCCTGAAGGTGATCCCCAACGCGTGGGGGGAAAAGGCGGTTCTCAAGCTGATGTTCGCGGCCATGACCCGGGCTTCGGAGAAATGGCGCCCGATCGCGGTGACCGGCTTCGAGCGGCGCCAGCTGGAGCAGGTCAGGAAGGATCTGGACGAGGAATACGAAAAGGCGAACGGGCCGCTCAACAGCCCGAAAACAGAGGCGCGCCTCTCCAAATTATCCAGCACTTTAGGGACTTGACCTGAGCCTCGTCGCGGTACTCGGCCCAGAGCTGGCGCCGCGTCAGCTTCGCCCGGCGCCGGCCGGGCGGGGCGTCAAGCTCTCTGACAATCGCGTCCCAGTCGGGCTGCGTGAGTCCGCTGTTCCGTTCGCCGTGCGGATAGAGCAGTTCCCGGAGCGTCTCGTCGCCGAGACCGTCCGGAAGCGGCCAGCATGACAGCCCCGCCGCCGCCGCCCGTTTCAGCACGTTCGACACCGTGCCCGCGCTCACGCCCGTCGCGGCGGCTATGTCGTTCCGCGTCAGGCCAAACCCGTGACGCTGGCGCAGGATGTCCTTTATGTTGATCATGTCGGTCCTCTTCATTTGCCCGTGCCTCCTCTGTTCGATCTGTCGATCAATGAGGCAGAGCCGGAAGAGTGGCCATGCGGCCGGTCCCCGAAGGGACGCTGTCAGCGGATAACGCACGCCGGGCGCGGACCGTCAAGTCCGGCCGGAATCCTGGTCAAGTGTCGCCGGAATCCTGGTCAAGTGTCGCCGGAATCTTGGTCAAGTGTGATCGGAATCCTGGTCAAGTGTCGCCGGATTTTGCACACTGCACGGGGTCCTCGCCCTCCGGCGGCGCGGTCTCCCGGACATGCACCGCGGACACCGTGACCGGGCCGGCGCCTTTCAGCGCGGCCGTGGCCGGCAGCGTGACGCGGCGGAACCGCAGCTCGCAGCAGGCCAGCCGCTTCGTCCGCGCGGGCCGGGCCTTCTTCCGGC
>CBDCSZ010000032.1:0-17508 GCA_965221935.1 Paracoccaceae bacterium | reverse complement strand
GGCGGTGGATTGGACCGCGTCAGCAGCCAAGAGACGCCCGCGGCTTCGGGTAGGAAAATTCGCTCGACATCCTTCACTTCACCCGTTGAAAATTATATGCTGCTGACACCATTGAATCTGGCGACCGCCCGGCATGCTTGACGTTCCTCGTTTGATTGATCCCTTCGACCGCCCGATCACTTACCTTCGGGTCTCGGTCACTGACAGGTGTGACTTTCGGTGCACATACTGCATGTCCGAAAACATGACGTTTCTTCCAAAGCGGGACTTATTGACGCTGGAGGAACTTGACCGGCTGTGCACCGCGTTCATACGCTTGGGGGTCAGCAAAATCAGGGTGACCGGCGGCGAGCCTCTGGTGCGGCGGGGCATCATGGGATTTTTCCGCTCGGCATCCCGCCACCTCGGCCGCGGCCTTAATGAACTCACTGTGACAACCAATGGCTCCCAGCTCAGCCGGTTTGCCCACGAGCTGGCTGAAATGGGAATTCGCCGCATCAACGTGTCATTGGACACGCTTGATTCTCAGAAGTTCGCGGAAGTGACGCGGTGGGGACGGCTCGAACAGGTGCTGAAGGGGATCGATGCCGCCCGGGATGCTGGGATTCGGGTCAAGATCAACACTGTGGCCCTCAAAGGATTCAACGAGGACGAGCTGTTTCAGCTTGTTGAGTGGTGTGCCCGCCAAGACATGGACATCACATTCATTGAAGTGATGCCCATGGGCGAATTCGACAGCGAACAGCGGTTGGACCGGTATTGGTCGCTGAAAGATCTCCGGAGTCGGCTCGGCGAACGATACGTCCTTGAAAACTCGCTTGAAACAACTGGAGGTCCGGCGCGCTATGTCCGGCTTCTCGAAACCGGCCAAAAAATCGGCTTCATCACGCCGCTCAGCCATAATTTCTGCGAAAGCTGCAACAGGGTCAGGCTGACATGCACCGGCGAACTCTTCATGTGCCTGGGCCAAGAAGACAAGGCGGACTTCCGCACCGTTCTGCGTGAGAATCCGAACGATGAAAGCCCGCTGTTGACTGCCATCCGCAGTGCCATAGAGCGCAAGCCGAAAGGTCACGATTTTGACTACTCGAGGCAGGAGGTCGTTGGTCAAATGTCGCGGCACATGAGCCACACCGGGGGATAGCGGCCGACCCGCTTTCCACATTTCGCACCCCAGCACGATGAGACGCGGACGTGTGTTCAGCGTGAACCGAAGCTTAACTCCCGTTCCAGGGAGGCGATTTTCCAAGAACGATTTGACCGGATCAAGGCGCCGCAGCGGAACAACATGGCCTGCTTCTGCCGCGCGCGCAGCTTGAGAATACCGGCCGACTCCCCGGCGCACCCCCTTCAGGCTAAGAAATCGACATCCGGTTCCGGACGGGTCCTCTCTCAATTTGGGTTGCCGCGGGATAACAGCGGTCGAACTTCATCTGCCTCGGCGCTGCCGTTCACACAGGGGCGTGTTTCGAAAACCTCTGCGGTGTCTCCTGCCCGAGGCGCCGCATGTCCTCCGTTTCCAGATGTCTGCAGACCGAAGGCGGCAATTCTCCCAACAATCATCACCGCGGCAGTGACACCTTCAACGACCGGTGCTGAAAACGCCCCGGAGAATTCCTTGGCAAATCCGCCATCCCGGCACAGCCGGGCACGATGGCCTCGCACCCGCCTCCATCAAGGGCGCCGCGCAGCTGGCGAACCGGGCATCTCGGACTCCTTGGTATCGCTGTGCGCTGGGGTTTTGTCCCGTTCGCAGCCCGCTGCGACCGTTTGGCCGCACAGGCTGCCAGATCCCATTCCCGGCGGCGTTGACAGAGTGCGCTTTATTCACGCATTGATCTGCTTCCCCGTGTTTCTTATAGTGCCGCCCGGAAACCGCGCAGCGGTCCGGGAGCTGTCTCCGCGCATGCGCGGCGGACGCTGGCGCTCACGCGATGGCCGGGCCAAACTCCGATTGCAAAACGGCTTGCGCCGCCCGAATGCATGAGTTGTCAGGATTTGTGGTGAGGACGCCTGTTGTTGTGCCGCGCCCCGCCCGGCTCATGACAGGCCGGGGCGTGGCAAGTGCGTTTCGCACCCTTTGGAGCGTGGAAGCAACAGTGCGGCGCGCGCCCAACGGAGGAACGGCATGACGAATGAACCGATTCAGAAGACAGATGAAGAATGGCGCCGGCAGCTTTCGGACCTTGCCTACAGGGTCACACGAAAGGCCGCGACCGAGCGGCCGTTCACAAATGACAATTTTCCCAAAACCGCAGGCGTTTTTCGCTGCGTCTGCTGCCACTCGGAACTGTTCGTTTCAGCGGCAAAGTTCGATTCCGGCACCGGCTGGCCCTCGTTTTATGAACCGCTGAACAGTCAGGCGGTTGCGGAACAGGACGACCGCACGCTGTTTCGGCGTCGAACCGAGGTATTGTGCAGCCGTTGCGATGCGCATCTCGGCCACGTGTTTCCAGACGGTCCAGACCCGACCGGTTTGCGCTACTGCATTAACGGCGTGGCATTGGAATTTGAGGCCCGGCCTTAGTCTGGAGCCTGCCGGTTGTGGTCAGTTGCCGAAAGCGCTTGTCGGATCTATGCGTCCAAGGCTGCGGAAGAGCTGTTGAACCACGGTGATTTGCCCAAGATTGGATTCCGTCACCCGACGTGACAGTGTCACAGCGCGCCCGTCCTGCAGCGAATATCGAGCGACATTGGTCACCAGCCCGCCTTCGCTGAACGAAACTGCGACCACTTGGCGCTCAGTTTCTTCGGGGGCGAAGAATCCACTCTGTTCCACCCTGTTGGCCATATAAAACCAGGCCTCGCCGTATCGCTCATTGCGAACGGCCGGCAGTCCGATGGCTTCGACGACTTCGGGTTTTGTTGTCACGCCCACCACAAGGGCTTCCAGCTCCTCGTCCAGCGGCGCGTAGCCATAGTTTTCCGCAACCGGCATGCAGGCCGTCAACATTGCCGCCAGGGCTGCCGCTGTCCAGCAGCGTTTCAAGACTCTGAACATTGCAATCCCAAGTCGAAAATACACCTCGCCGACTAAGCTGAAAACCCGGTTCAGTCAAGTTTCCACACCATGTTTGGGCGGGAATCGCGGCGCTGCCCGCTGTTTTCACAGATGCGGAAACAGCCTATATTGGAATCCAGTTTTGCCAGGTGCAGGCAGTGCGGAGACGGCGATGACTGCAAGTTCGGCCACCAATGAAAGACCAGCGGGATCTGTGGCCTCGGAGAGCATCCCGGCTGCCGTTCTGGATTCCGACAATGTCTTTCCGTTTCTGTTTCGGCCGGACGGCGCCGCGCGCGCGCGGCTGGCCAAGGAAACCGGCGCGGTCAAAGTCAAGCGGCTTCGCTTTGACGGGTGCGTTGTCGCCGCGGCCAATGGCGAATGGCGGCTTTCCGGGAAACTGGCGGCTTCCGTGATCCAGCAATGTGTCTTTTCCTTGGTTCCGGTGAAGTTCAGTGTGCAGACGAATGTCCTGCGCAGGTATCTGACCGATGCCGGCAGGCTGCGGCCGGGAGCGGATGGCGAAATGCCGGCCGATGACAGCCTCGAACCGCTTCCCGATACGATTGACCTCTACGCCATTGCCCGCGAAACACTGTCTCTGGAACTTCCCGATTATCCGCGCGCGAAGGGAGCCGGTGTGTCAATCCCGGAATCGGAAGCCGATCTGCTCTGCGGCGCCGATGAGCCCGCTGCCAAGCCCTTCGCTGGATTGGCGCCGCTTAAGAAAAGTCTGGAAAACATCCAATAAGCTTGAATTGTTTGGTTGATTCCGGCAATTTTGATTTTATGTAACAAGATCGCGTGCTACACGCGCCCGTTGTACGGGTCTGCGCCAGTAAGTGCGACAGATCTTGGCAATTGAGGTCGAGCAATGGCTGTTCAGCAGAACAAGGTCACACCTTCCCGGCGCAATAAGCGGCGGTCACATGACGCGCTTCGAATGGTGAGCCACCACGAGTGCCCGGAATGCGGCGAATTGAAACTGCCCCATCACATCTGCGCGCATTGTGGGAGTTACCGCGGGCGGGAGGTCGTGGACATGGCCGAAATCATTGATGAGGACGACGACATCTGACCCGGTTGCGGGGCTGGACTGGGACATGCACCCCGCCAGTGTGGGCAGGCCAGCGGAAACAGGCCCGGAAGTGATTTCTGTCGACGCCATGGGCGGCGACCTGGGGCCAAAGGTCATTGTCAACGGCATGGCGCGGGCCATCAAACAGCACAATGATGTGAAGTTCATCCTTCATGGCAATGGGACGGACCTGGCAAAGCTGTTAAAACGTCGCCGGCGACTGAGGGAACGCTGTGTCATCCGGCACACCGACAAAGTTGTGACGATGGCGTCACGGCCTAGCCAAGTGATGCGTCACGGCGAGGGCACGTCCATGTGGTCCGCTATCGATGCGGTGAAGAACGGTGAGGCGCGGGCCGCCGTGTCCTGCGGCAACACCGGGGCGCTGATGGCGATCTCGATGGTCCGCCTGAGAAAGGCGCCTGGCATCAACAGACCGGCGATCGCCTGCCTGTGGCCATCGCGCAATCCGAGCGGGTTCAATGTGTTGCTGGACGTCGGAGCGGATATTAAAGCCGACATGCACGACTTGCTCGGTTATGCGGTGATGGGAGCAGGATACGCGCGCAGCGGTCTCGGCGTGAGCCGGCCGCGGATCGGTTTGCTGAATGTCGGAACCGAGGCCCACAAAGGCAGACCTGAAATCAAAGCGGCGCATGAACTCATCGGACAGGAAGCCGGCGGCTACAATTTTGAATATGTTGGATTTGTCGAAGGCAGCGACATTCCATCGGACCGCGCGGACGTTTTTGTCACCGATGGATTCACCGGAAATGTCGTGTTGAAGTCAGTTGAAGGAACCGCCACGCTCATTCGTGAGTTTTTGCGCGACGCGTTTCGCCACACGCCCCTGTCCCGTATCGGCGCATTGTTTGCCCTGACGTCCCTGCGCCGTCTCACCGCGCGGATTGATCCGCGCCGTGTGAATGGCGGCGTTTTTCTGGGATTGAACGGGACAGTCGTTAAGTCACACGGAAGGGCCGACACAATCGGCGTCGCCGCCGCAATTGATCTCGCCGTCCGCCTGGCGCGTTCAGGCGGTGCGGAGCATCTGGGACTCGAAGGCGCGCGTCCGCGGCCGACTCCGGCGGAGCCGCGCGCGCTGCGATCAGCCGCGGAATAATCCGGTGACAACTGTCAGGGCAGTGGCGAAGGGCGTGGGGGCCTACCTGCCCGAACGGATCGTGCCCAATTCCGAGTTCGAAGAATGGCTCGACACCAGCGAACGAATGGATAAGAACCCGCACCGGCATAACCCGGCGGCACTTCGCCAGCGCCGATCAGACAACTTCGGATCTTGCCGTCCGCGCTTCGCGCGAGGCCATTGAAGACGCTGGATTTGAGGCCAGCGACATTGATCTGATCGTGCTCGCGACTTCGACCCCCGACAACACTTTTCCATCAACCGCCACCGCCGTGCAGTCCGAACTCGGGATCAGGCACGGATACGCGTTTGACATCCAGGCGGTGTGCGCCGGCTTTGTCTATGCCCTGGCAAACGCAAACGCTCTGCTCCTGACAGGAGAAGCCAAACGGGCCCTGGTTGTCGGCGCCGAAACTTTTTCGCGCATCCTCGACATGAACGACCGCAGCACTTGCATTTTGTTTGGCGATGGCGCGGGAGCGGTTGTTTTGGAAGCCGGGCACGGCAAGGGCGAAAGTTCCGATTCCGGGATTTCTCGCCACCGATATCCGCTCTGACGGGACATTCCGGGACCTGCTCTATGTCGACGGCGGCGTTTCGACGACACAGACCGCGGGCTATATCAGGATGAACGGCCGGGAAGTGTTCCGGCACGCCGTTGAAAAGCTGACCTCTTCGACCCATCGCGCGCTGTCAAATGCCGGACTATCGCCTCAGGAAATCTACCTGGTCGTGCCGCATCAGGCCAATCTGCGAATTATAAACGCGACGGCAAAGAGACTCGGCATTCCGGAAAGCCGCATCGTTGTCACAGTCGGAGAGCATGGAAACACCTCCGCCGCTTCCATTCCGCTCGCTCTGCGGGCTGCAAAATCGAACGGAAAACTGCATTCCGGCGATCTCGTCGTCAGCAAAGCCATTGGCGGCGGTTTGGCATGGGGCTCGGTCGTAATCCGGTGGTGAGAAACAGCGCTTGGCTGTTGCAAAGCATTGGTTATTATGTTGTTCTTGACGCGATTTGCAAAATGGGCGAGTGTTCTGAACACAAGGAATGGGGAAGAATTTGCCTAGAAAAACAACTACCAGAGTCGAACTGACGGAAGCTGTGTACGACAATGTCGGCCTTCCGCGCTCCGAATGCGCAGGTTTGGTGGATATGGTATTAAGAAAGGTGACAAACACGCTTTCGACCGGAGAATCCGTCAAGATCAGCTCATTCGGGACCTTCAGAGTGCGCAGCAAGAATGCCCGCATCGGAGCGCAATCCGCGAACTGGCCAGGAGGCGCTTATCACACCAAGAAGAGTGGTCACCTTCAGGGCATCGAACATCCTGAAAAAGGGAGTTCAGACCCGGTCTGCCAACTGAGGCAATGCCAGGCCATGAGTAAGTCAGCACAGGCATTCCGGACAATCGGCGAAGTCGAGAAGATTCTCGGCCTGCAGCAGCATGTGCTCAGATACTGGGAAAGTCAGATCCCGGAAATCCAGCCCGTTCGCCGGGGAGGCAGATCCCGCCTCTATCGCCCGGAAGACACGCGGCTATTGGCCGGAATCAAGAAACTGATCAGCGAAGACGGGCTCACGATCCAAGCCGTGCAGAAGAAACTGAAGGAAGACGGTGTGGAAAGTGTCGCCAGTCCAGATCCAATTGACTTCAATGTGCAGCCGCTCGCAAGACCGACATCTGCCGAAGCGGCGCAGGAGGGCGGCGAATCTGCCCAGGACGATTCTCTGACGGGTTCCGCACAGGACACGACCGCAGCTCCGGAGACCGAAGATGCCGCGACCTCCGCCGGGGATTCGGGGACCAGCGGCGACGGGCCGGATTCCGCCGACACCGGTTTGTCCGCTTCGGAGTCTGCCGCGCCGCCGTTTCTTGATATTGAGGTGCTCAGGCGCCTCCACGCCCGGCTGGAAGGTATTCGAATGAGAATGGAGTCTGACAAAAAATCTGAGACGTCAGGCTCGTAACTGCGAATTCCGGCTTGCGAAGTTCGCAATGGGCAAAATACAGTGAGACCGTCGGGCCATAGCGCAGCCAGGTTAGCGCGTTCGTCTGGGGGACGAGAGGTCGCGAGTTCGAATCTCGCTGGCCCGACCACTTCCCAGCGCACATTCACGGGTTGGACAGCTGAATGAACCGTTCCGCTGAGGGCGTGCTGCCGCAGCAGGCCCTCATAGACTTGGCGCAAAAGGGGTTCATCAGGTCGGAAAACGAACTGCTGAACGATCAGTTTCAGCCTGCGAGCCTGGATCTCCGCCTTGCCTCCAAGGCCTACCGGGTCCGTGCTTCATTCCTGGCCGGCAGTCACCGAACGGTTAAAGACCGCATCGGCGAATTCGGCATGCACAGCATGGACCTCACCGATGGCGCGGTCTTGGAACAAGGCTGCGTGTATCTGGTGCCATTGGATGAATATCTTTGCCTGCCGAAGGATATTCACGCCGCTGCGAACGCAAAGAGCTCGACAGGCAGAATTGATCTCCTCACCCGCCTGATCGCCGACCGCGGGGTTGAATTCGATCGCATTGAGGCCGGTTACGAAGGTCCGCTGTATGCCGAGATCTGCCCGCGCTCGTTTTCAGTGCTGGTCCGCGCCGGCTCGAAACTGAACCAGGTGCGGTTCCGCAGAGGCAATCCGGGGCTGGACGATGCCGCAGTCCGGGCGTTGCATGACATGTCGCCGCTCGTGTCCGGAATTCCGCATATAGACGACGGGCTGGGTTTTTCGGTCGATCTCGGCATCAGCGGAGGACATGTCGGCTTCCGCGCCAGGCCGCACGCGGGCATTATAGATATCGACCGCGTCAACGCGTATGAGATCCTGGATTTCTGGGAGCCGGTTCACGCGAGGGACGGCAAGGTCATACTCGATCCCAAATCCTTCTATGTGCTTGTCAGCAAAGAAACTGTCTGCATTCCGCCCGGCTACGCAGCGGAAATGAAGCCTTACATCGCCATGATCGGTGAATTCCGGGTGCACTATGCCGGGTTTTTCGATCCCGGATTTGGCTACATCGCCGACGGCAGCGCCAGCTCCAGGGCAGTGCTGGAAGTTCGCTGCCACGAAGCGCCCTTTGTGTTGGAACATGGCCAGCAGGTGGGACGGCTTCTGTTTGAAGCCATGACGGACCCCCCGGACACCCCGTATGGAATGAACGCGGCTTCAAACTACCAAGGCCAAGGCCTCAAACTGTCGAAGCATTTTCGCGGCTGACATTGTGCGCATCAGCTGTCTGGCGGACCATTGACCAGCAGACCGGCTTCGCGCAATTCCTTGAGTCCAGGCAAATCGCGCACGGATTCGAGACCGAAATGGTCCAGAAAACCCCGCGTTGTGATGAATGTGACCGGCCTGCCGGGTGTGCGTTTTCGCTGGCCAAAACCAACCCAGCCAATCTCCATAAGCTGATCCACCGTTCCTTTGGACACCGAAACCCCGCGAATCTCTTCGATTTCCGCCCTTGTGGCCGGCTGATGGTAGGCAATGATCGCCAGCGTCTCCAATGCGGCGCGCGACAAGCGGCGGATCTTGCGTCTTTCCTTCTGCATCAGATATGCGAATTCCGGCGCGGTCCGGAATGCCCAGGCATCGCCCACTTTCACAATCCGCACACCTCTTCGGGAATAGACTTCAGTGAGCCGTCCCAACGCCTCCCTGATGTCGATATCAAACGGGATTCTGTTTCTGAACTCCGCCAGCGAAACCGGCTCAGCGGCGGCGAACAGAATCGCTTCCAGCATCCTTTCCTCGTCGATCTCGGTCGGAGCGCCGGCAATATCTATCCCTGGAATGTTTTCAGACATCATCCGCCTCATTGAGTCCTTTCAGCTGTATGGGCCCAAACGCGTGCGACTGACGCAAATCAACCCTGCCCTGCCTTGCAAGTTCAAGCGCGGCTGCAAAAGTCGCCGCCAGCGCCGCCCTGACCCGGCGTCCGTCGCTTGTCCAGCCCGACGGCAGGAACCGCATCAGTTCTGCCCAGTCCGGCGTTTCTCCCAGAAGCCTCTGCAGGTTTTCTGTCGCCGCCTCGACAGAAAACACCGGATCCCGATTCATTGTGAACGGCCGAAAGTCATCGCGGGTGCGCAGTCTTGCATAAGCCTGTGTGAGATCGAGGACTGTGGCCGTCAGCGAAGACTTGTTCACGACTGCCACTTGTTCCGGTTCGCCGCGGGCAAAAAACTCCCGGCCCAGCTGATTCCGCCCCATGATCGCCTGCGCCGATTCCCGCATGGCGTTGAGCCGTTGGAGCCTGAATGCAAGCCTTGAGGCCAATTCATCCGCCTCAGGGTCCGTTTCATCTTCTTTCGGAAGCAGCAGTCTTGACTTTATCAGGGCAAGCCATGCCGCCATGACGAGATAATCCGCCGCCAGATCGATCTTGAGGAATTTCGAGTTTTCGATGAATTCCGCATATTGTTCGGCGAGGCGCAGCACCGAGACCTTTAACAGGTCCACCTTCTGTTTGCGCGCCAATTCCAGCAGCAGGTCCAGCGGACCCTCGAAACCGTCCACATCAACGACAAAGATCCCGTCGCGGCCGGCGGTGTCAATTGCCTTTGGAGCGGGCCGCGCCACAGTCAGATGCCCGCCCGCCGCAGGATGCCTCTCAGTTCGCTGTCGAGCTCCGCCGGATCGCATTCCGTCCGGCGGCCGCGAACCGCCATGGAACGGTCGGCGCGGGCTTTCGCCATCCCGGCAAGTTTGCCGGCAGCGTCCGCCACCTGCTCCATTTCGGCGAGCTTTCCACTGCAGTGCAGCGCCACATCGCAGCCGGCTTCAATCGACAGCCGGCTTCTTTGCGCCATCGATCCGGTCAGCGCCTGCATCGACAGATCGTCGGTCATCAGCAGCCCGTCAAATCCAATGTTCTCGCGGATCGCTGTGACCATTGCCTTTGACTGGGTCGCCGGCAGCGCATCGTCAATGGAACGGTAAAGCACATGCGCCGTCATTCCGAGAGGCAGATGGCGGAGTTTCCTGAACGGCACAAAATCTGTGCGTTCCAGCTCTTCCGCCGCGACATCGGTGTGCGGCAGTTCGAGATGGCTGTCACCGCCCACCCGGCCATGGCCTGGGATGTGTTTGAGAACCGGCGCCACGCCGCCGGCACGACATGCCGCAGCCACTTCCGCCGCTGCCAGTGCGACGGATTCAGGATCTCTGGCATAACAGCGGTTGAAAAGCACAGGGTGTGTCGCTGCGGTCGCGACATCGCCCAATGGCACACAATTGACATCTATACCGACCGAATGGAGCTCTTCGGCAATAATCCGGTAACGCAGCCACAGCGCCCGCAGCCGGTCCGGCGGCCCAATCCGGTCGCACTGAGCGAGCGCCGGGAGCCAATGGCGCCAGCCGGGTCCGGTGAACCGCTGCACCCGTCCGCCCTCGTGGTCAGTGAGAATGAGCACATCCTCGCCGGCGACACCACGAAGCTCACAGACCAGCTCCCGGACGTCTTCTTTCAGATCTGCGTTTCTGGAAAACAGGATGAAGCCAAGCGGCTTCACATGTTCAAAAAAATCGCGTTCGCGTTTCGACAGTCTCTTGCCGGAACAGCCAAAAATACAGGCTGATCTCTGCATCAACTCGCCACGACGGGGCTGCATTCGGCGCCGCGCGCCGCCAGCCTGCCGCAAAACACCGTGGCTTCGTTCCAGTCAGCGAAACCCACAACCCGCAGCCTGAACAGATTGCCGCCGCCGCTCTGCGCGTGCTGCACCAGCCAGTCGCGGCCGCGGAGCAGCTTTCCGAGCGAAAGCAACAGTGCCCGCTGTTTGTTTTCGGCGTCTCTGCGGGACGCGAAAACACCGATCTGCGCAAGAACCGTTCCCGCCTCAATCTGGAAGGGTTCGATTTCGGCGCCGGCGCCGGCGGCTGGAGCGCGGAACGCGGTTTCCTGGTTCAGATTGGAAACGGTCGTCTTCTGGCCAGGGGCCGGGGAGAGCAGGTTCCAGTTAAATCCGCTCGATCGGCTGCGGACGACAAATTCGCGGCGCGACAGATCTTCGCTGTGGAACTCTACAGGCGGATCCGCCAGCGTGATTTCCGCTGCAATCGGCGCCGCTTCTTTCCCGACCAGCAGCTGATTGACCATATAGCCGATATTTTGCGCAATTTTGCCTCCAGGCTCGTCCGCCTGCCGCCGCCAGTGTTCAGCCGGCGCCCGAATCACCGGAATCTGAATCCCGCCGTCAGCAGTGAGATTCTTTCCCCATATGATGAGCCCAAGCAGCAAGGCGGAGGAAATCGCAAATCCCAGAATCTTCTGCGAGTAACGGGCAGCACCGGACGCGCACCGTTCCCATTCGCCGCCGCCTGCGCGTTCTGCGGCCAGATTAGCCATGAGCCTGTCTCCTGTAGCCTGCCGTTCAACAGGCCATCGCTGCTCACCGGATGTCGTGCGGTCAGCTCCGCATCTGTTCCATCGGCGTGACCCCAAGCATACGCAAACCGTTGGAAATGACAACCGCCGCCGCCCGGACAAGCGCCATCCTTGCAACGGTTCCCTCACGGTCGTCTCCCTGAACGATCCGAAGACGCGGCTCCCGGTTGCCCAGCGTCCACAGCGAATGAAACTCGGCGGCGAGATCGTTAAGGAAAAACGCGATGCGGTGCGGTTCGTGATGCCTTGAGGCAAGGTCGACGACACGCGGCCATTCGGAAATCCTCCGGGCCACAGCCAGTTGATCCGGGTGTTCAAGGCGCGAAAAGTCTGCCCCGGCCAGAGCCGCGTCGTCAGCCTCAATGCCCATCGCTTCCAGTTTGCCGAAGGCCGAGCATATCCGGGCGTGTGCGTACTGCACGTAGAACACAGGGTTGTCCTTCGACTGTTCCCGAACTTTGTCAAAGTCAAAATCCAGCTTGGCGTCATTCTTGCGCATGAGCATGACAAACCGCGTCACATCGCTGCCGACTGCCGATACCGCCTCCCGCAGCTCGACAAACTCGCCTGCGCGCTTGGACATTTTCTGGGCGCCGCCGGCGCGGATGACACGCACCAGCTGCGTCAGTTTCACATCGAACGGCATCTGATCGTCTGACAGAGCGGACACGACAGCCTTGAGCCGTTTTGTGTAGCCGCTGTGATCGGCGCCAAACACATTGATCAGCCCGTCATAGCCGCGCGCGATTTTGTCGTAGTGATAGGCGATGTCAGGAGCGAAATAAGTCCACGATCCGTCTGACTTGCGGATCGGCCGGTCGACATCGTCGCCATGCGCCGTCGACCGAAACAAAGTCTGTTCGCGAGGTTCCCAGTCTTCTGTCCCGCCGCCCTTCGGCGGCGGCAGGATTCCCTCGTAGATAAGTCCCCGCCTCCGCAGCTCGCTGAGGGCGCGATCGATCTTTCCGTTTTCGTAGAGCGACAGTTCGCTGAAGAACCGGTCAATCGCAACGCCCAGCAACTGCAGATCTTCGCGGATCAGCGCGACCATGTCGCGAATGGTGAATTGCCGGAATTCGGCCAGCCATTCCGCTTCCGCTTTGCCGACGAACCGATCGCCGAATTCGGCCTTGAGGCGTTCGCCCACCGCCTTCAGATACTCGCCGCGATAGTCATCGGCGCCGAAGGTGACCGCCTCGCCATTAGCTTCAAGATACCGCTGGTAAGCCGACCGCGCGAGCGTATCCACCTGCGCCCCGCCGTCATTGAGATAATATTCGCGGGTGACCTGAAACCCGGTGAATTCCAGCAGCCGGCCGAGCGAGTCGCCGAACACCGCCCCCCGCGCATGCCCCACATGCAGCGGCCCGGTGGGATTTGCCGAGACGAACTCAAGATTGATTCGGCGCCCGCGCCCGCGTTCCGACCGCCCATAGTCGGTTCCGCATTCGATGGCGGTGCGGATCGTCTGTGTCCACATATGGGGCGCCAGGCACATGTTGATAAATCCCGGTCCCGCGATTTCGACGGACTGGACGCGCTGGTCCGTTGCCAGCCCGTCCGCCAGATCCCTGGCAAGCTCGCGCGGCTGCCGGCCGGCGCGCCTGGCGGTGGCGACTGCGGCATTTGTGGCAATCTCGCCGTGCGATGCGAGCTTGGGGCGCTCGACTGTGACTGAACTGCGGTCATAGTCGCGGTTCAGCAGACCGCGCTCGGCAAGCGCGTCCATTCGATCAATGACAAGTTTCCTGATCTCTGAGAATAAATCCATTTTCTGTGCCGTCACTGACTCCATTTGCGCAATGCGATACGGGCGCTCGAAACCTGCCGCCTCCGACCCTGCCGCGCTGCGCTCCGTCCCTGCTTATCCTGCAATGCGTTCTTTCTCGGCCAGCGCATGACTGTCGGTCAATCCTGCAATGTGATCGGCCACCGCGCGCGCTTTTCCTGCCGGGCCACAACTTCGCTGATAGTCGTTTTTTCGCTCTTCCGGCAAGTCTGAAGGGTGCCGCATGTAGTGTCCGAACAGGGATTCCACCGCATCGCTTCCCCGCCTGCATTGGCGCATGATCTCTTTCGACCTGTACATTCGGCGCTTCAGGAACGAGCGGATAACTTTCATGTCGTCGAAACAGCCCTCAGAAAACCTTACGGTTCGGCGGCCGGCATTTCTGATATCTTCAACCGAACCCGCAGCTTCTGATTCCAATTCCATTCTGGAGGCGGCCAAAACATCCTCGGCAAGGCGATTGAAGACCCGCCGCAGGGCCGTGTGATTGATGCGGCCTGCCTCGGCGTCAGGAAATTCGCTGCGGACCGCCTCATAGGCCTCGCCGACGATCGGCAGTTCGACAATCTCATCGGTGCGGAACAGCCCCGCTCTCAGCCCATCCTGAAGATCATGACAATTATACGCGATGTCATCGGCCAAAGCCGCCACCTGCGCCTCCGCCGATGGCCAGGTGCCCAGTTCCAGCTCGTGCTGTGCAGAGTATTCGGCGAGGGCGTGCGGCGGCTGACCCTCGAACGGCCCGTTGTGCTTTGCGATGCCTTCCAGAGTTTCCCAAGTGAGGGTTCAGCCCGTCAAACCTGATGTAGCTGCGCTCAAGCATGGTCACAATCCGAATGGCCTGATCGTTGTGGTCAAACCCTCCGTGATCGCGCATCAGCCGCCCCAAAGTCTCTTCGCCGATATGGCCAAACGGCGGGTGGCCCAGATCGTGTGCCAGGGCCACAGCTTCAGCCAAGTCAGGATTGAGACCGAGAAACGATGCCAAGGATCTTGTGACCCGGGCAACTTCAATCGTGTGCGTCAGCCGTGTCCGGTACTGCCCGTACAGCGGCGCCACAAACACCTGCGTCTTATGCAGGAGCAGCCGAAAGGCGTTTGAGTGAACAATGCGGTCGCAGTCGCGCTGAAACGCCGTGCGCTGACCGTCCTCCGGCTGATCGTATCGCCGCGAGCCCCGCCTCGGGACAAGGCAGGCGTACTGCGCCTGCGCCGACTCTCGGCCTGGCTGTGACTCAGACATGCGATCCTGTTTTCTTGCCAGCAGGTCGGCAACGACATATATTGCAGGCAGCGACAAATCAAAGATTTGAAGGAGCGCCGCGTGGAATTGGAAATCCCGCCAAAGGTGTCTGACCGGGCCTATCGGCGGCTGGCGGAGATCAATGCCGGCGCGACCGAAAGGAAGAGCCTTCGCGTTGCCGTCAAGGGCGGCGGCTGTTCCGGGTTTCAGTACGATATCCTGCTCGACGACCCGGAAGTCGGCGATACGATCCTTAAACAGGGCGGCGAAGCTGTGCTGATCGACAGCGTGTCTCTGCCGTTTCTGAACAACGCCACAATCGACTACGCCGAGGAAATCATCGGGTCCAGGTTTGTCATCATCAATCCCAACGCCAAGTCCACTTGTGGCTGCTCAATGAGCTTCTCTGTCTGACGGCGGCAGACGGGCGTTTTCCGGATGAAGGTCGCCAGCTACAACATCAACGGTGTCAGGGCGCGCATTCCGCGTGTGCTGCAATGGCTCGACGAATCCCGGCCGGACGTCGCCATGCTCCAGGAAATCAAGTGTGTCGATGAACAATTTCCGCGCCAAGAATTTGAAGATAGAGGATATTCTGTCGAAATCCATGGCCAGAAAAGCTTCAACGGAGTGGCCATTCTGTCAAAACCGCCGCTTGAAGATGTGCAGAAAGGCCTTCCGGGCGATGACGGAGACACGCAGGCGCGCTGGCTTGAAGCCACGGTGCTCGGCGATGTTCCTGTCAGGGTCTGCTGCCTGTATCTTCCGAACGGCAATCCGGCGCCCGGTCCGAAATACGACTACAAGCTGGCGTGGATGGAGCGGCTGAGGAACCGGGCGGGAGACATCCTCGCAATGGAAGAAGCCTCGCTGCTTGCCGGCGACTTTAATGTCATTCCACAGGCCGAAGATGCCGAGACACCTGAAGCGTGGGAACAGGACGCGCTGTATCTTTACGAAACCCGGCGCGCTTGGCGCCGCATTGTGAATCTGGGATTCACAGACGCCCTGCGGGCGCGCAGTCAGCAGCCGTCGACGTACACTTTCTGGGACTTTCAGCGCGGCGCCTGGGAACGCAACGATGGAGTCCGCATCGACCACATCCTGCTGACGCCGCAGTGCGCCGACCTATTAACCGATTGCCAGATTGACCGGCATGTGCGCGGTTGGGAAAGACCGTCCGACCATGTGCCGATATGGGCAGAACTCAGGGCATAGCGGCTGCGTTTTCGCCAACACCGCACTCGCGTTTGGTGACATCTTCATTGAATAACCAGTTGAATCGGTTCAAAACCAGCTTGGGCATCAGCCGACCTGCAACACCCAAAAACAGATTCCGCGCACCTGCTGCCGGCGGCGTGCCCAGGTGATTCAGCCTGCCCTGCAGATCGATGCTCCGCACCACTTTCCTGAGCCGCGGTTCGCGAAGTCTGCGGAATGAGGCATGGGCCGCCCGCACATCGCTGTATGAGAGCAGTGCGCGGCAGAGGACCCAGGCGTCTTCCAGCGCCATGTTTCCTCCCTGGGCCAGGAACGGCGGCATTGGATGCAGCGCGTCCCCGATAGCGATGCATCGATCGTTGCTCCAAGTCTCGGAGATCGCGGAATCGGCCAGCGGCCAGGTCTTCACATCGTCGCATTGTTCCAGAAGCCGCCGTTCCCGGCCTCCGAAACGGGCGAATTCTCCGAGCATCTCGCTGGCATCCGATTCTGTGGGCGGACAAAGAGCAAGCGGCCGGTCGAGCGCCTTCACCGCCGCGACGTTCAACACCGTCCCGCCGCACAGCGGGTAGGTCACCAAATGCCCTTGCGGCCCAATTGTCAGCCTGACGATCCCCCGTCTGATGGCAGTCCTGCCGCCGCCGATTCCCACACGCGTCCGCCACACCCGGTGACCGCACCGCAGCTCGTCATCGCCGCCGTTGAGCATCCGCCGCGTTGGCGAACGGATTCCGTCTGCGCCGATGAGGTATGGTGTCGAATGGGTGGCACCGTTTGCAAGCAGGCAATTGACGCCGTCGGGCTCTGCCGAAACAGCCACAACATGCGTCCCAAAGCGGATACTGACATTCTTCTCCGGGACCGCACGCAACAGCATTCTGATGAGGTCGCGGCGTGGCAACAAAAGATAGGGACAGCCTGTCCCCCGGTAATGGTTCAGCCTTTGCGAAAACAAGGTTTTGCCGTCAGTGTGGCGGCAGACCTTAATGGCGGCCGCGGTTTCGGCGCCGGTTTCAAAAGTCAGGCCCAGCGCCTTCAGCACCGCGGTTCCGTTTGGTGAAATTTGGATGCCGGCTCCAGCCGAATCCGGCGCCGGGCTGCGCTCCAACACAGTGACGGTCCGCCCTGCCCTCGCCAGGATGCTGGCCGCCGCCAATCCGGCTATGCCGCCGCCGAGCACGGTGATTTCCTGCGGCAGGATTGGCAAACCTGGTGTCCTTATGCTGCTGGCGGTAAACCGTTCATGCCCCAGCGCCGAATCAACAGGAACTCAGTCGAACCGGTAAACCCGTTCGCTTCTTTCGTGCTGTTCCTGTGCCTCAAGGCAGTAGGTTGCGACCGGCCGCGCTATCAGCCTTTTCAGTGAAATCGGCCGCCCGGTCGCCTCGCAGTAACCGAAGTCGCCAGTTTCAATGCGTTTCAAGGCGCCGTCGATCTTTGCCACGAGTTTGCGCTGACGGTCGCGGGTGCGCAATGTGAGGCTGCGCGCCGATTCTTCCATCGCCTGGTCTGCCACATCAGGCAGTTTGCGCCTCTGTTTCTGCAAATCTTCAATAGTTTCTCTCGATTCCACTATGATCTCGTTTCGCCAGGCGACAAGCTTTCTTCGAAAGAACTCAAGCTGCCGATCGTTCATAA
>CBDCSZ010000031.1:0-17861 GCA_965221935.1 Paracoccaceae bacterium | reverse complement strand
GGTCTCCAAGTGCCGTTTTGCGCCGCCAATCCCGCGCTCGGGGCGCGGGTCAATGTGGAAGGCACAGTCAATATCCTGCAGGCCGCGCGCGAGGCTGGAAATCAGACGCGTCGCCTACGCTTCTTCGGGCGCTGCTTTGGCATTTCCGGCCAGGGGCAAATACAAGGAAACGCTGTACGGCGCCTACAAGACCGCCAACGAACAGACTGCGCATGTCTATTGGAGCGACTGGCAGGTTCCCACTGTCGGCATCCGTCCGAATGTGGTCTATGGGGTTTGCGCGCGATCAGGGCTTGACCTCTGTGACCACGGCGGCGATCCAGGCGGCTGCGTATCGGCTGCCGTACGAGATCCCCATTTCCGGACCTTACAGCTGGCTCTACGCGGGCGAGGCGGCTTCTGCGTTTATTGCCGCCGTCAGTCAGCCGGGCGACGGCGCGCCCGTGTTCAATCTGAATGGCCGCTGCGCTTTGGTTGAAGGAGGGGCTGGCTGTCCTGCGCGGCCTCGCAGCGGACAATCAGGTCACAGCGGCTGGGGAATCGTTTCCGTTTCCGGCAGATCTCGACGAAACCCCAATCCGCGGGCATCTTCCGGAATATCCGGAGGTCAGTCTGGAGGCCGGCGTTGACGCCACATACCGCGCTTTCCGGCAGCTTTTCTCGGAAGGCCGCCTCACAGCTCTGCCCGGCTGAAGACGCGGCAGCAGTCCGTATTTTCAGCATCGGAATTCCGACGCCGGCACGTTGGGCTGACCGAGGAATCAACGGGCAAAGAATAATGTTGACGTATGGAGGATATGGCGGGTTTGCCGCTGGCCGGCGATCCGGCTGCGAGCGTCCTGTCTTGCTTTTCGCGGACGCCGAAGTTGCGATCCATTAAACTCTGAGGCGGTGCATTGATGATTGAAAACGAACTGCTGGTCCGGCTCGCCGCCTTTATCGGTCTGTTCGCAGCATTGGCAGCACTCGAATCGCTTTGGCCCCGCCGGCCGCGGCAGCACTTCCGTTCGCGGCGCTGGGCCACAAACTGGGCGATTGTGATTCTGGACTCTTTGGCTTTGAGGGCGATGGCTGTGTTCATGCCCCTGCTGGCCGTCGGCGCCGCGGTCGATTCCGGCAATCTTGGCATCGGGGCGCTGAACGCGGTCGGCTGGCCCGAATGGTTGAAAGTTCTGATCGCGGTGCTTGTGCTGGACTGTGTGATCTGGGCCCAGCACCTTGTGACCCACAAGGTGCCGCTGCTGTGGAGGCTGCACCGGGTTCATCATGCGGATGTTGACGTCGATGTCACAACAGCGATTCGTTTTCACCCGATCGAAATCGCGCTGTCCATGCTCTTGAAAATTGGCGTGGTTTACGCGCTTGGCCCAAGCGCCGCGGCCGTCATTCTGTTTGAGGTCCTGCTCAACGGAACAGCAATGTTCAACCACGCAAACCTAAAGCTGCCGCTTTGGCTTGACCGCATTGTCAGGCTTGTTTTGGTCACCCCGGACATGCATCGGGTCCATCACTCCGTGAACCGCGCTGAACATGATGCGAATTACGGGTTTGCGCTTTCGGTTTGGGATCGCGCATTCGGCACATACGTTGCGCAGCCGCGGGAAGGTCATGAAGGCATGAAGACCGGATTGGAATGGCGCGACGACAGCCCGACGAAGCTCGGCTGGTCCTTGTGGCTGCCATTCAAGTGACAGGCGCCAATGGCGTCAAACGGGCTGCCGAGGGTTTCCTCGCACTCTCACGTCGCTAGTCAGCTTCTGCCCGTTGTCTGCGGGACAGCCGCCAATGAAGCAAAAACGCGCATGCGAAAACGACGGAGATTATTCCGCACAGCAGGATGTTTTGGTAGCCATCCCGGCGTTCAATGGCGATATGCCTCTCAAGGGACTGCTTTCGTTCAGCTTCGAGCATTTCGGGACTCATTTCAGCGTATTCCAGCTGAATAGATTCCGGCGCCTCCGCGATCTTTGATTCCCGATAGGCAGTTGCATCGGCATGCCGTTCAAAGTGGTAGCCGGGCAGAGTGAAGGACGGGACAGTGGTCTGGGCAATCCCGTACAGGATGAAACTGACCGTGACCGCCATGCCGACCGCGCAGAAAAAACACACGGCAAGCGCGTAAATCTGAACCAAGTGGCGTTTCACGGTTCGTTTCCCTGCCACTGAAGACCCGTCGTGATGCGATGGCCGCACTGTAAGAGGTTTTCTGCGAACTGGCAAACGAAAACCGCGTCTCGCGTCTGCCGCGCAATTGAACTTGCCAACGGCAAGGGGCCATTCAATATGCGCACACCGGCCGCTTCCTCCGCGGGGGAACTGACAAATGTGTGGCCCGTTCGCCGCATTTGCCTGCGCAAAGAGCCCCACGACTGATTGACACCGTATGGTCACACACCGCGCTGGTATTTCGGTTTTCGCAATTTGATCATGACTTCGCCTTGTGCAGGGACCTTATCACAATGCCGGGGCTGTCAGTGCCCGGTGACAACTCCCCAATTCTGCCAAAGGAAGATTCACCACTTTCAGAATTGAGGGACTGATCCGTCAGGCATGCCTGACGGAAATCTGAGGAAGCGTTCTGTCCGTCATGGCCAGGACGAATTCCCCGGTGGCATTTTCCCGGACGCGTCAAGGATGCGGCTGCCCCGCATGGCCGGATTGTCAATCATTAAAATGGCGTCACCAGCACCGGGCTGCATCGCTGGCAGGAAAGTTGCAGCCGAAAGCGCCGCGGAGGCGGATTTCCGGAATGCCGGCGAAGCGTCACCAACCGAAGCCGGGGCTATCGTCCCAGTCCGGTCTAGGCGGCGCCGCCGCCGCGTCAAGAATGGCGGCGCATTCGTCTTTTCCGCGGCGGCGGGCGGTGTCAGCGGGCGTCCGGCCGCGCTGTCCTTTACCGACGGGTCGGTGCCGCGATCAAGCAGGAGCCGCACCATTCCGGCCCTGCCGCAGCCGGCGGCGACGTGCAGGGGCGTCAATCCCTTCAGGCCGCGGAATCCGGTGGCGGCCCCGGCTTCAAGGGCGCGCTCCGCCCTCCGCTCATCGCCGCGCGAGGCGGCGTAGAGCAGCACAGCGCCCGGCGCCATGCCCTCGTCGATCAGAAAGTTCCGGAAGCTTGGGATCGGGCAGCGGAAGCGGCCGGCCTCGTCCGACTGCAGCGCGCCCTGATGGACCAGATGATTGTTAAAGGAGCGGGCGTCGGTGCCGGGAGGCAGCGACCATCCCCCTTCGGGCCGGCTGTCCGACGCCTTTCTCTTGATCAGGCTGATGATCTCCATCGCGGACAGGTTCCGGTCCAGCTCGAACATCACCGCTCCGACCAGATTGCCGCTCTCCCGCATGGCCATATCCTGCTGGGCGCGGTAATAGTCCCGCCGGGAACCGGCAGCGGCGGCGAAGACGCTGTTCCAGCCGATGCGGGCGGCGTCGCCGCCGGCCTCAAGCGCGGCGGACCCGAATGCCTGCAGCGCGAAATGCAGGTGCCGCGGCCATCCCTCGCACGGGGCGGCGAGCGCGGCGAGGCGTTCCTCCGCGCCGGCGGTTTTGATGCCGAAGCGGCCGCAGAAGCCCCGCATGAGTTCGCCGGTCTCCGCGTCGGAAAGACCGCCGACCGGGTGTTGCGTCAGCCCCCGCGTCAGCCCCATTTTTCCCGCTACGTCCGGCGTGTCGCCGAGGCCGGCGAGAACCAGCGGCAGCGGCAGGCCAAACGCGGCATCGTGAATTGACTGGATGAACGCCGCTTCCGGCGAACGGTGGTCAGGCGGAAGCCGCTGCGCCTCGTCGACCGCAACAATCAGCGGAAAATCCCATTTTCCTTGCCATGTGTCACCAGGGCTGTTCCAGCCGGCCGCCCAGCGGGCGAACGCCGCCAGCGTCAGCTCCGCCGCCGGTTTTCCCGAACTGCGGTCCCAGCCGGTTCCGCCGCCGATGCCCGCGGGGCGGGCGCTGATATCGAGGCGGAAGGAACTGCGCTCCTCCTTGAACAGACAGTCCGACTCCGCGGGGTTGACCGCTTCGGCCAACCGCTGGAGAACAGCGGAAACATCCGTGAGTTCCACAGAGTTCAGAATCAGCGCCCGCGGCGCGCCCGGCCGCGCCGGCGCGCCCCGGCAACGGGACTGGATCTCGCTGAGGACCGAGCTCTTGCCGGAGCCGGGGGCACCATGGACGATGCGGGTCATCTTCGGTTCCCCGTGACAGCTCTCGCCGGGCCTCCATGCCCGCTCCGCCGCCGCCAGGATGTCAGAGATGACGATCTCCCTGCCGACGAACACCGGCGGCGGCGACCCCTCGCCCGCTTCAGTGAAGCCGCGGAGACCCTCTTCGTCGAAAACTCTTGCCACGGAAACGGATCCTTTCTGCCCCGGGACGATACAACATAAGCATGAAACCGCGCGATGGGAAAACACGGAGACCGGCAGCACCGCCGGAAACCGCTGGGCGCGGGGGTCCTGTAAAAGCCGTATGCCGGGCAACCCAATCCGAACCGTCAGTTGCGACCGAATTGGCCGTCAAGTGTACCAAGTTTAGCGGGCGGAGGATTTCACCGGAGACGTGATTTTCGGGCGGTGAATGCGGAATCAGGAGGCTACGGGTACCAAATGATGCGTTGGGGCGTGTCCAGAAAAGACGCTAGCCCACGCCGCGTTTACCGCGGAATTCAATTTCGAGGATCGTCTCGCCGGTGGCGTCATCTTCAACGATCTCGACATCACGGAATTCAATTTCGAGGATCGTCTCGCCGGTGGCGTCATCTTCAACGATCTCGACATCACGGAATTCTAGCCTGAACTTTCCCGGACAGCAAACGGCGCAACTCCTTGATCTGAATGGCGAATCTGGATGATTCTGGCCTTTCAGGCTGTCAGTCTACTGTAAACACCTTCTCCCGGGTCGGCGCTGGTGAGCTCAAGCGCTCTTTTCTGGAGTGGCGTGGGCCGGCAGGTGCTCCACACCGTGGCCGCGGAGCCCGGAATCCGGTATTCTCCGGCGCACAGCGTTCCGAGATCGGCGAGCAGCGTGGAGAAGCTGTGCGCGGGGAGGCCGTCAGGCGTTCTTTTCGACGCCGCCTTGGCCTTCGCGGCGTCGGAGACCTCCGCCGGAGCCACAGGGGAGTCCCGCTCCTCCCGCGCCGCCTCCCGGTCATGATCCTCAAACAGCAGCGGCGCCAGAGCCTTCCGCATGTGCCATTCCACATAGAGGGCCAGCATGCACAGGAACACATGCGCCCGCACATGGTCTTCGGTGTGGACATGGACCGGGCGGATCCCAAGATCGGATTTCACATTTCGGAACGCCCGCTCCACCCGTGAGAGCGATTTGCAGGCGGTGACCGCGTCTCCGGCGCCGATCCTGTTCTCATCCAGGCTGGTGCGGATGACACAGATCCCGTCAAGGGCGGCCTCGGCCGCGATTTTCTCCTCCCGCCGGCGGAAGGCCATGCCGTCGCCGGTAACGGTGATCTCGAAATGCTTCTCCACCTTCCGCCGGTTCGCGTCCCTTCCCGCCCGGCGTCCGATTTTCGCCTCCCCCTTCAGGGTTCCGGCGCGGACCGGGGCCGCGATCCTCTCAAGCGCGGCCTCGGCGGCCCTGAGCAGCTCCTCCCGCTTCCGCCGTCTTTCCTCTCTCAGGCGCGGGTTGAGACACACCATCAGCCGCTCGCCGGGGAAATCGGGCGAGGCGATCTCCGCCACCGCGTCATCCGCCAGCTCTCCGGGCCTCAGAGGGGCCGCTCCGCCGTCCGGCCCCTTCCTCGCCAGCTTCCGGATGTCCGCGCTCTTCAGCGCCGAGATCCAGTCGAGGCCGGCGGGCCCGACATCCTCGCGGATGCGGGCGGTAGTGAGCATGCCCCGGTCGCCGGCCAGCGCCACGCGGGAAATGCCGAAGCGGGAGCGGATCTTCGCCACCTGCGTGGCCAGCGTCATGGGATCGGCGGTGTTTCCGGCGAACACCTCGACCGCCGCCGGGCATCCGTCCGGACCGCACAGAAGCCCGTAATTGATCTGTTTCTTTCCCTTCTTTCCGTCGCGGCTGCGGCCGAAGGCGGCCAGCGGGCATTTCCCTCCCTCCAGGAATGAGCTGCTCACGTCATAGAGGATGAGGGCGCCGCCCCGGAGATGACGGTTCGCCAGGCTCTTCTCGATCCATCTCTGGCGTTCAAGGAGCCAGTCGAGCATGGCCAGCATCTCCCTGCCGGTGACCTCTCCGAGACCGAGAACCATCCCGAGGCTGGATGAGGCCGTCTCCGGCGACAGCGCCCGGGCGGTGGCCAGCTTGGAGGCGGGGTCGATGACGCGGGCGATGACGGCGGCGAGCGCCAGATCGCGCATGCGGGAGGATTTCCGGTGCAGGACGCGCCGCAGGCCGAGCTGTCCGGCCGCGGCCATGGCCGCGGCCACATGGCCGTGGGGGAGCGAGCGCCGCCAGCCGAGGGCCTCGCCGACATGGCTGAGCGCCACCCCGCCTTTGAAGACGCGGATGAGCTTCTCGATCAGCTCCGGCTCCAGGCCGGTGAGATTCCCCACCGTCTTGTGGCGGACCCGGCCGTTTTCCCGCCAGGATCTCCTGATCAGGATCTGCGGATGCGAGTTCCGGTTGGGGATGATGTCGATGCGCAGGGACATGGCGCAGATATTGCATGTAACGCCTTTGATGGCAATAACATATTTATATAACTTTATTAAAAATGACATAAAAGCAATATTGCATGTAAACCAAAATCCCGGTCAACAGCCGGAATTTGCCGGTGAAAAAAGTGCAGAATCAACGTCTTGCAAACGTTTGGAGCCTGGTTTGCGCCGTAAAGTTCAGTCTAGCCAGATGGCTTCGTCAGGACGAATACCGGGTTTCGCCATGAACAGCACCTTGTCGTGCAATTGCTCGGCCAAACGTTTGTGATACCTGTTTTGAGCCTTTCGCGCGTTTTGCCGGGTCGCGGTATAGACCGATCTTCATCCCGCCGGCGCCCCCCGCGCTCCCTGCAAGACGTTGAAAACGTGAGGTTTTCTGGCCGCCGGGCCGCTTTTGTCTTGTCAAAAAGTTTCCAGTGCAAGTTGCGCGGTTTCAGGCCGCGTGCCCACTGACGTATTTTCGCAACAGTGCACATTATTATGGTGTTAAAGGAACACATCCTGTGGACAAGGAGACGGCAGGCACCATGGATTGTTGTCATTGCGCAGGGAGACCGCACATGTCATTCCACATCGAGACCATCCCCAACAGGCGCGGCCGCGACACAATCCTCCTCAGGGAGGCCTGGCGCGAAGGCGCGAAGGTCAGGAAGCGCACCATCGCCAACCTCACCTATCTGCCGCCGGCGGTCACCGACGGCTTCCGCGCCGTGCTCAGGGGCGGAATCGTTCTCGGCTCCCCGGACGAGGTTTTCGGGATCCGCAGGTCGCTGCCGCACGGCCACGCGGCGGCGGCGCTCGGGACCATGCGGAGCCTCGGATTCGAAGGCATCCTCGGGCGGAAAAAAAGCCGGATGCGCGGTCTCGCGATGGCGGCGGCGGCGGCCCGGATCATCGATCCGGCCTCCAAGCTCGCCACAGCCAGGGCCCTTGACCCGGAGACCGCCTCCACCAGCCTCGGGGAGCTGCTCGGCCTCGGGCCGGTCAGCGGCAACGAGATGCTGGACATGCTCGACTGGCTGCTTGAGCGCCAGCCCTGGATCGAGCGCAGCCTCGCGAACCGGCATCTCAGGGACGGGACGTTGGTTCTGTACGACGTCTCGTCCAGTTACGTTGAAGGGAGGAAATGCCCGCTGGCGGCCTTCGGCCACAGCCGCGACGGAAAGAAAGGCAAAATGCAGATCACATACGGGCTGGTCTGCTCGGGGGACGGAACCCCTGTGGCGGTCGAGGTGTTCAGCGGAAACACCGCCGACCCGGACACCGTCAGGGGCCGGGCGGAGAAGCTGCGCCGCCGTTTCCGGGTTGAGAACATCGCGCTGGTCGGCGACCGCGGCATGATCACATCGGCCCGCATCAGGGAGGATCTGATTCCTCTCGGCCTTGACTGGATATCGGCGCTCAGGAGCGCCGATATCCGGAAGCTTGTGAAGAAGGGGAAGGACGCGCCGGCGGCGCTGGATCCGGCGAGGCTCGCTGAGGATCAGGTCGCCGAGACCGTGTCCCCGGACTTTCCCGGCGAGCGGCTGCTGGTCTGCCTCAATCCCCGTCTGCGGGAGGAAAGGGCCCGGAAGCGGGAGGATCTGCTCAGGGCGACGGAACAGACGCTGGCTGAGATCGCCGCCGCGGCGTCCCGCCGCCGGCCGGGCCCGAAGAACCGGGAGATGACGGCGAAGGCCCTGGGGCGCAGGGGCAACAGAAAAAAGGTCGAAAAACACTTCAATATTGAGATCCGGGACGGCGGAATGGACTGGAGCCGCGACGCGGCGAAAACCGCGGCGGAGGCGGCGCTCGACGGAATCTATGTGGTGCGCACCAGCCTCGGAAAGGAATCCATCGGCGGCGAGGCGGCGGTGGCGGCGTATAAAAGCCTCGCGCTCGTCGAGCGCGCCTTCCGGACCATGAAGACGTCAGGGCTGAGGGTCCGGCCGTTCCATGTTTACAATGAGGGGCGGGTGAAGGCGCATGTGTTCCTCTGCATGCTCGCCTGGCATGTGGAGCGGAGCATGCGGGAGAAGCTCGCCCCCATCCTGTTCGAGGATGACGACCGGGAGGCGGCCCGCGCAAGGCGGTCGACCCCTGTGGAGAAGGCGGAGGTCTCCGAAAGCGCCAAGGCCAAAGCGGCCTCGAAACAGAACCCTGACGGCCTGCCGGTCCACAGCTTCCGGACGCTGCTCGCCGATCTCGGAACGCTGACGCTGAACGACGCCTTCCTGCCCGGAAGGCCCGGCAGCGCGTTCCGCATGGCCGCGCGGCCGACCGCGCTCCAGAAAAGGGCCTTTGAGCTTCTGGAGATCAAACCGCCCGGAAATGTTGTCAGTTCAATGACAGGCTGAAAAAGCCCTCCGGCCCGGCCGGACCCCCAGAAAATCAAGCGAAAACAACATGGTGTCCTTGCCTGCGCGGAGAAAACCTGTCAAATCCCGGCATGAAGTTCGGTCTAGAGCCGCGCGGTATAGAGCCGTTTGTGCTCTTCGGGCGAAAACCAGCCTCTGTGAACAACCTTGTTTGAGGCATTGAAAGGCGCCGATATGTCGGGGACATGATCAATCCAGCCTTGCCTCATAGCTGTGTTCAGAACTTGGCGCAAAGTAACAATTTCATGCAACATCGTGCTTCGCGAAGGCGGCTTGAAGTTTGGATCCTCTTTTAGCCTAAAAATCCGATAGTCTTGGACTACTCCGGCTGTGATGGTCTTGAACGTATTTTCGGTTGCGCTCGCCTTCGGTCATTACGTGATATTTGTCTGTGAACCGCTTGGCCGCATGGGCAAAGGTATGGCCTATGACCAATGAGCCTTCGGATTTCATCTGGCGTAGCTGGAAGAACCAATCTTCCGCAAAGTCTTTGGCTTTCGCCAAGCAATTTTCTTTTGCGCTAACCCGTCGATTTTTCCCTCGAGGTAGGTCGAGCACTGCCAAATCGGGCTTCCTTCACGCATGTATACGTGAACTTTCCCACCCAGAATCGTGTGTTTCTCCGCCATAGCGCGGCCTCGCCACGTTTGTGCCGTTTTGTGTAAGCTATGTGTAAGGGTGAATCTGCACAATCCACTCTCGGCAACAATCTTGCAATCGATTGAAATAGTGGGGTTTTTTGGTAGCGGAGGAGGGACTTGAACCCCCGACACGCGGATTATGATTCCGCTGCTCTAACCAACTGAGCTACTCCGCCAAGGGACACGCCCATTAGCGCAGCGCACCGGATGCGTCAACCTGAGGGCGCGGTTTGAACCGGGAATTCGAAGCCGCAGATGAGCCTGTTGAAGGCCGACTCAAACGGGCGTCGCGCTGGGACCGTCTGTTTTTTTTAAAAACGGCGCAGCTGCAATCCTTGAGGCCGCTCGCTTCAACAAATTCCAGTGGATCTTGCAATTGCCAGAACCGGTTTCGACAATGCCGTCGCTATCCAGACTCGGGAAGCGGCCGAATCTGCCAAAGTGAAAACCAAGGATGTAGAGTGGCGGTCGAAGCAGGGCAGGCCAGCCGGCGGCGGTCGATTCCTACTTCCCTGTATTGCCGGCGGGTGAGTCTATCCATCCGGTAAAACCCGGTCAGAGTCGCGCGCTGAGTGTGACCTAAGGCGGGCGAGTCTGCGTTCCGGGCGTAGGCGCCACTTTCGGCGCACAGGAAATTTAGCTTGGAGGACAGTAATAATGAAACAAGCATCAGTCACCGCGCTCGCCGCCGTCATTGCGCTCGCTGCGGTGTCACAGACAGCCGGCGCGATGGAACAGGCAAGCGCTGAAATGATGAACGCAAGCGGGGAGTCGGTGGGCACGGTGACCCTGCGGGCGGTGGCGAACGGGACACTCCTGCACGCTGCGCTCACGAACCTGCCGGCAGGCGCGCACGCCTTCCACGTCCACGCAGTGGGCGTGTGCGAACCGCCGTTCAAATCCGCCGCCGGCCATTTCAACCCGGTCGGTGTTAAACACGGAATCGACAATCCCGAAGGAATGCACGCGGGCGACATGCCAAACATCCACGTTCCGGATTCCGGCGCTCTGACTATTGAAGTGCTGAACACCTTCCTTAGGCTCGACGATGCGCTGTTCGACGAAGATGGCGCTGCCATCGTGATCCACGAGGGTCCGGACGACTACGCGACCGATCCGGCGGGAGACGCCGGTCCGCGCATCGCCTGTGGTGTCATTGAAAAGTAGACGCCTGCGCCGATTTCGCCGAGGCGGAACTCACCGGTCTATGCCTCCGCGCAGCCCGACTTGCGGCGCATGCGCCCAATCTGCCGGGACGGGGCTGTGCGACAAGCTGCTCAGGGCAGCCTCATTTCCGGCAGCGGTCATGTCATGCAGGTTGGCGCCTCTGCGCAGGGATTGGCGAGAGACATTGGTTTCTGCCCATAAGCGCACACCGGAGTTTCAAATGCGGTTGGTTTGGGTTGAACTTGGACATTGAAGGCGGGGACAAAGCCGCGCCGTCGCAGGCCGGCGCGGTTTACCTCGATGGTTTGACCCTCTGGAACTGTGAGGGGCCAGAATCCGCAGCTGGTCGGAGGGTGGCAAAACTGCAATCCGGCCGAACCGTATTGGGGTCCTCATGCGCTTGAAAATTCGGAGAAACCCGACTTCCGGTTTTGCGGCGGCAATGAATTGAGCTACCGGGACCGAAGCCACCGTGTGAACAGCTGCGCAAACAGGATAACAAGAAAAATCCGCAGGATGTGATGTGCGATAACATAGGCGACATCGATGCCGGCGATCACGGCAATCATGGACATTTCCGCCTGCCCACCCGGCAGAAAGGCCAAAAAAATTGCCAGCGGCTCCACATGCAGCACATTCAAGATCAATATTATGAGCGCGACGCTCACGAGACCGATGATCCCGCTGTAGGCCACGCCGGCAAGCACGTAGTTTCGGACCTCATACGCGGTGATGCCGGCGTAGCGGACGCCGACCGAGGTTCCGATGAAAAACTGTGCGGCCCACATCATTTCCACAGGCGGGCGCGAATTGATGTAGCCCGAGAGTGACAGCACGGCTGAGATCACGATCGGACCTATCAATGATGAACCCGGAATGCCGAGTCTGCTTGCCGCCAGCCAGCCGACAAGTCCGGCGGCACCCATGAGCGCCACTTCCTGCAGCGGAAGCGTTGACACGGACTGGCCGGGAGGACGCTGCAGGTCCATTCCCCAGATCAGGGTCACCGCAATTGGCACACAGGCAAAGAGCACCAGCACCCGGGTTGCGTGGATAAGTGACATGGTGCGGACATTTGCGCCGGCTTCCTCGCCAAAAATCAGCATGTCCTGCAGACCGCCCGGCATTGCCGAATAGAACGCTGTCTGGCGGTCCATGCCGATGCGGCGGAACAGCATAAACCCAAGCGCGCCGATGGCTGCAGTGAATGGCGCCACAAACACCAGTGAGGCCGCGATCGACGGCAGGCTGGCCAGCAGTTCCGGGGTCACGGTGGCGCCGATCGCGACACCTAGAAAAGTGCGCATGTAGATGCCGAAATACCCCATGCCGGCCATCGGCAGACTGAACAGGGCGGCGGTCAGCAATCCGGCCATCGGGCCGAGCAGAACCGGTAATGGAAACCCGACTGAAAAGAAGACCGCGGCACCCAGACCGGCGTAGGTCAGCGTTGCAACGCGCTGTCTGGTCAGCAATGTCTTGCCTCTGGTAGACGCAGCACACGGTCAATATTGTGGCGCTGTTCAAGTTGCAAACATCGCCGGCGGCCAGGAAGCGAAGCTTGAGAGACACACGGTTATCGATTGATTCAGTTCAGGACAGGCTTGTCGCCGCAGACTACGTCTGCCGAAGGCCTCTCGCTGCAGTGGTGTTCCTGTCGCTGAAGCTTGCGCGGCCGCTGTTCCTCGAAGGGGAAGCGGGCGTGGGAAAAACAGCGATCGCCGCGGCGATCGCCCAGAGTTTTGACCGTCCGCTGATTCGGCTGCAGTGCTACGAGGGGCTGGACTCGGCGTCGGCAGTCTGCGAGTGGAATTTCCCGGCGCAAATGGTGGCGATCAGAACCGCAGAGGCGGCGGGCGGTGTGACGCGGCAAAGCCTGCAGGAAGAGCTGTTTTCCGAAGACTATCTGATTGCTCGGCCGCTGCTGAAGGCGCTGCGCCCCGATGATGGTCCCGCGCCTGTGCTGTTGATTGATGAAATTGACCGCACCGATGAGCCCTTTGAAGCATTTCTTCTGGAAGCGCTCAGCGAATTCCAGGTCACCATACCTGAACTCGGAACGATCAAGGCCAGCGAACCTCCGATCGTGGTCCTGACATCGAACCGCACGCGGGAAGTCCATGATGCGCTGAAGCGGCGGTGTTTTTACCATTGGGTTGAGTATCCTGACTTCGCGCAGGAAATGGAGATTGTCCGGCTGCGCGCTCCCGAAGCGTCAGCCGCGCTCAGCCGCGAGATTGTCGCGTTCGTGCAGAGGCTCCGCGCGGAAGACCTGTTCAAACGGCCGGGGATTGCCGAAACAATCGATTGGGCCAAGTGCCTTGTCGCCCTCGATGCCGTGACCCTGTCGCCAGAGGTTATCGCCGACACACTCGGCGCGGTCCTTAAGTATCAGGATGACATACAACGGCTGCAGGACGGCGAACTGCGCCGCATACTCGAACAGGCAAAGACAGAAGCCGATGCCGTCTGATTTGAACGGCGTCTCTGAAGAAGGCCGGCTGGTCGAGAATATGACACACTTTGCCCGGGCGCTGCGGCGCGCCGGGCTGCCTGTTGGACCCGGACAGGTCACCGAAGCCGCGCGGGCCGTGGCGGCAGCCGGATTCACCCGGCGCGACGATTTCTTTTGGGTGCTGCATGCCTGTTTTGTTTCGCGCCGGGAGCACAGCGAATTGTTCGCCCAGACATTCCGGCTCTACTGGCGGGATCCTCGCTTTCTGGAACGGATGATGTCGCTGCTGTTGCCAATGGTCCGGGGTGTGCAGAAGGAGGAAGCGGCGGAGGCGGCGGCCCGCAGAGCGGCGGACGCATTGCTGGCCGAACACGCGCCGGCTGCGCCGGAACAGGAAGGTGACTGGGAAAATCTTGACATCAGGATTGATGCCGCCGGCACATCCGCGGCAAACGAACATCTGCGCCACATTGATTTCGAACAGATGACAAGCGCCGAAATGGCGGAAGCCAAAAGAATGATCGCGCATCTCAGCCTGCCGGTGAAGCCGCTGTCTTCACGGCGAAAACGGACCCGGCCGCGCGGCCGCTTTCCTGACTGGAGGTCAACGATGCGCAGGGCCGGCGCCGGCACTGGCGAGATTCGTGAGATCTTTCGCCAGGATCACCGGATTCGATGGCCAAACCTGGTTGCCCTGTGCGACATTTCCGGAAGCATGTCGGCCTATTCGCGGACAGTGCTGCGCTTTCTGCATGCCGTCGCCAACAGGGAAGGTGTGGGTTGGAGTCGGGTCCACGCTTTCACCTTCGGCACCCGGTTGACCAACATCTCGCGTCAGCTGGGCAACCGGGACATCGACGCTGCGCTCACCGCCGCCGCCGCGGAGTCGCCCGACTGGGAGGGTGGCACCCGCATCGGCGCATGCCTGCACAGTTTCAACCGCGACTGGTCGCGGCGGATCATGGGGCAGGGGGCGGTCACGCTGCTGATTTCTGACGGCCTTGACAGCGGCGACCCGGCCGAGCTCGGCCGTGAGATGCAGCGGCTGCAGCTGTCGTCGCGGCGATTGATATGGATCAATCCGCTGTTAAGGTGGGATGGGTTTCGGCCGAAGGCGCGGGGAGTGCGGGCCATGCTGCCGCATGTTGATTGTTTTCGATCGGCGCACAATATTGTGTCATTGACGGAATTGGCCGAGGCAGTGGGCAACGCTGATGACGCGGGCGAGAAGCCGAGGCTGATTGCGGCGCTCAGGGAAGACGCCATTGCCCAGGCGGGCGCATTCGGAAATTGACGCGATGATCCTGTCCGACCACGATCAGATTCCAGAAACCGCACTTGCCTGGCACCGCGGCTCTGGAGCGGCGCTCGCCACGGTTGTGGAGACTTGGGGGTCCGCGCCGCGGCCTGCAGGCAGCCAGCTTGCGGTCTCGGCCGACGGCGCGATCGCCGGTTCTGTCTCAGGCGGCTGCGTGGAGGGAGCGGTCGTCGCCGAAGCCGCCGATGCGCTTTCCAGCGGCCGGCCGACACTGCTCAATTTTGGCGTGTCTGACGACGAGGCCTTTGCCGTCGGTCTTGCCTGCGGCGGCCGCATCCGCGTTCTGCTGGAGCCGGTCTGCAGCGAACCGGGACTTTCAGCGGGTTTGCTTGAGAGGCTGGTGGAATTCCGCCGCCGCCGCCGCCCCGCGGCTCTCTGCGTCAATCTGACCACCTGGGAGCGGCGCCTTTCTGGTGGCGGGGATGGCATTCCGGGCAAGAGCGTGCGGGCGCGGATAGCCGCCGACCGGTCTGGAGTGGACGGTGACTGGTTCATTGGCATTCACAATCCGCCGCTGCGCATGATCGTGATCGGCGGCGTTCACATTGCTCAGCCGTTGATCACCATGGCCCGGCTTGCGGGATACGATCCGGTGCTGGTCGACCCCCGCGAGGCGTTTGCCACCGAAGCCCGGTTTCCCGGCGAGACAATCCTGCATGACTGGCCCGACGAAGCGGTCGAGACCCTGGGCCCCGATGCCAGAACCGCGGTTGTCACCTTGAGCCATGACCCGAAGATAGACGACCCCGCAATCCTTGCGGCGCTGCGGACAGATGCGTTTTACGTGGGCTGCCTGGGATCGCAGCGGACGCATGCCAAACGCGTCACCCGGCTGACAGCACTGGGGGCCGGAGCCGCCGACCTCAACCGGATTCGTGCCCCGGTGGGAATGAATATCAGAGCTCGGACACCGTCTGAAATCGCCGTCGCGATTCTGGCTGAGATGACCGAGGCTCTTCGGGCTCCGCCGGAGGCGGCGTGAAATTCGGCCCGGTTCCGGTGCGGGACGCCGAAGGGTGCCTGCTCGCGCACTCGATCCAGTCTGGCGGCAGCCGGTTTCGCAAAGGGCTGCGCCTCACATCTTCAGATCTGGAGACGCTTTCCAAGGCGGGAATTGAACAGATCACGGTCGCCGCGCTGGATGATGACGATGTCGGCGAGGATGAGGCTGCGCGGCGGATTGCCGAAGCGCTGATTGGCGGGAACAACGGTTTCACCCACACTGCGCCGTTCACCGGCCGGGTGAATATCCACGCCGCCGGCGCCGGCGTGGTGCAGGTCGACCGGGACGCGGTTCTGAATCTGAACTGTGTAGACGACTCAGTCACATTGGCGACGCTGCCCCACCTTTCGCGGGTGGCGGCGAGAACAATGGTGGCGACAGTGAAGGTCATCACCTATGCCGCCAGCGAACAACGGGTCGCCGATGCCGAGGCGGCGGCGGCGGGCGCGCTCCGTCTGCGGCGGCCAGTGATCGGCGATGCCAGCCTTGTCATCACCCGCACCGCGGGGCAGCGCGCGCGCCTCGCCGAAAAGGGGAAACTGGCGGTCGCCGCGCGGCTGAAACAGTTGGATGTCCGCCTCCTGGAGACAGTTTCAGTTTCCCATGAGATCGAAACTGTCAGCGCCGCGCTTGCCGGCAGCCAGGGCGGACTGGTGCTGCTCTTGACCGGTTCAGCCACGTCCGATCCGGACGATGTGGGTCCGGCGGCGCTTCGGCGCGCCGGCGGATCGCTGCAGCGGTTCGGGATGCCGGTTGATCCTGGAAACCTGTTGTTTCACGGCGTTCTGAACGGCCGTCCGGTCATTGGACTGCCGGGATGCGCCCGCTCGCCGGCGCTGAACGGCGCCGACTGGATGCTGGAGCGCATTGCCTGCGGCATCGAAGTCACCCGGCACGATATTGCCGCCATGGGCGTCGGCGGCCTGCTGAAGGAAATCCCGACCCGGCCGCAGCCGCGGGCGGCTGCCCGGCAAACGGCGCGGCGGCCGGTGGTTGAGATCGTCGTTCTGGACACCGGTGGAAAAGAGGCGCTGCGGGATGCGCTGCGGGCGGCGGCGGACACTTCCGCGGACCGCGTGCGTGTCGTGTCGCCCACGGGTCTGGATGTGGCGCTGGCGAAGTGTTTTCCGGATGTCTCCGTGGCCGCGCCGCCGTTTGGTTCGGACCGTTCCGGGCTGATCCGGGCCGGAGTCTCGGCCGTCGATTCGGCCGCCGATGCGGTGTTGCTGTCGCCGGCCGACGCCCCGCCGGCGTCGGCGCGCCAGCTTGACCGTCTCATCGCCGCCTTCAGCCCGGCTGACGGAAGAGAGATCTGCCGCATCGCCCGCCCGGACGGGAGGCAGGGTCCGCCGACCCTGTTTGGCAGACGATTCTTCGAGTCGCTGGCTGAACTCAGCGGCGGCAGAGGCGCGGTTTCCGTAGCCGAAACGGCTGAGGAATTCACGACCGAGATCGAGCCGTGAACCGGATTGCGGCCAACAGACACGCCAGTAATTCTAATTTTGGATTTTTGAGTTTTTAACGTGTTGTATCACAACGGTTTTTTGCCCCGGTGAGATTTTTTTCACTGCGGGCGGCTGCGCGCCGGCGGCGCCCCGGCGGCGGGCGAATCACCGGCCGCTGACGCCGCTCCGGCCGCCGGCTCCTGGGGAAAAGGCGCGGAGAAGACCTGTAAGTGGTTGTTTTTGCTTACATTTGTACAAATTTTTGATGTGTGCATAATGCAGCGCCATGTCCCCGCTGGCCGGATACATCGCCGACATGCGCGAACTCTGCGCGTCCGCCCCGGACCGCAGGACCGGCGCCAACGCCCGCCTGGAGATGGCCGACATCGGCATGGCGGCCTTCGCCGTCTTCTTCCTGCAGTGCCCGTCCTTCCTGGCGGCGCAGGCGCAGCTCCAGTCCCGCCAGGGCCGGTCCAACGCCCGGACCCTGTTCGGCATTGACCGGCTGCCGACCGACAACCACATCCGCAGCGTGCTCGACGGCGCGCCGCCGGAGCACTTCGATTCCATTTTCACGGTGAAGTCATAAAAGTGCTGGATAATTTGGGAGGGGCGTGTTTCCGTTGAGTTGAAGAAAACCAAGCCGGCTAAGCGCTGGCTCCAACGGAAGGACACACCCCATGGAGAAGAGATTACCCGGATCGATGCGCACGCGCGAGACCCTTTCGGAATTGATCGAGGGCCGTTTGTCGGCGCCGGACGCCCGCAGCGAGCTGGTGCGTCTGGCGACGCGTCTGATCATCGAGGAGACGCTGGAGGCGGAGAGCCGCGACGCTCTTGGCCGGG
>CBDCSZ010000030.1:0-61891 GCA_965221935.1 Paracoccaceae bacterium | reverse complement strand
AAGCTGGAAAAACTCCGGGAGACGCCGTTGCCGAATTGCGGGAAGCGGTGGATTTTCTGCGCTACTATTCTTCCGAGGCGGTCAAGCTGGAAAACCGCCATCCTCTCGGTCTCGTGGCCTGCATTTCACCATGGAACTTCCCACTGGCGATTTTCACCGGGCAGGTGGCAGGCGCTCTGGCGGCCGGCAACGGGGTGCTGGCAAAACCCGCGGCCCAGACACGGTTGATCGCCGGGCTTGCGGTTGAGCTTCTGCACCAGGCGGGCGTGCCGAAGGATGTGCTTCACCTTGTGCCCGGGAGCGGCGCGACGGTCGGCGACGCGCTGGTGTCGGACAGGCGGGTGTCCGGCGTGGCGTTCACCGGTTCAACCGAAACAGCGGCGCATATTGCCGCCCGTATGGCCGAAGGGCAGGATCCGGATTCGCGGCTGATTGCCGAAACCGGCGGCCTCAACGCCATGATCGTGGACAGCACGGCGCTGCCTGAACAGGTGATCCGCGACATTCTCGCATCGTCATTTCAGTCGGCCGGGCAGCGTTGCTCGGCGCTGCGGATGCTCTATGTGCAAAAGGATGTCGCGGAGCCGATGCTCAGGATGCTCTACGGAGCAATGGATGAAATGCGCTTGGGCGATCCCTGGGACGCCGCGACCGATGTCGGGCCCCTGATCGACGCCAGGGCGCAGCGCGAAATCGCCGCCTACATCGACACCGCCCGCAGCGAAGGCCGGCTGCTGTGGCAATGCGCCGCTCCGGAGACCGGGTGTTTTGTCGGCCCGGCGGCGCTGCGGGTCAACGGCATTGAAGATCTGGAAGAAGAGGTTTTCGGACCGGTGCTGCATGTGGCGGTGTTTGAAGCCCAGGAAATCGACAGCATTGTCGCCGCGATCAATGCCTCCGGCTACGGTCTCACATTCGGGCTGCATTCGCGCGTTGACGAGCGTGTCAGATCCCTCTCACGCCGCCTGAAGACGGGAAACATCTATATCAATCGCAACCAGATCGGCGCCGTTGTCGGTTCACAGCCGTTTGGCGGCGAGGGGCTGTCGGGCACCGGACCAAAGGCGGGCGGGCCCGGCTATGTCAGGGGATTCACCCGCAGCGCGTTTGCCCGCCGCCCGGTCTCACCGGGCGCGGCGGCTGACCCCGCGGAGGTCCAGAAACTTCTGACTACGGCGCGGCGGCTGTCGGATGCGCCGGCGGCATCCGAGGACATGCCCGGTCCAACCGGTGAATCCAACCTCCTGACCCACTGGCCGCGGGGCACGGTCCTCTGTCTTGGGCCGAACCCGGAAGATGCGGCGCGGCAGGCGGAACTCGCGAAAGAGGCGGGATGTTCCGCGGTTCAGGTCGCGGACGGCGCCGCCGGAGGATCTGCGCTGTCCGGATTTCTGCCGCGTGACGCGCTCGCAACGCTGCAGCATATTGACGTGGTGGCGCTGTGGAGTGCCGACGGCGATCTGCGGCGCGCCCGCCGCGCGCTTGCCGCCCGCCCCGGGCCGATCGTTCCGCTCCTGGATTCGGATGACTTTCATGAACGCTGCCTGTTGGAACGGCACGTCTGCATCGACATCACGGCCGCCGGCGGCAACGCCGCGCTGTTCGCCGAAGTCGGCGCGCTTCGCTGACCGGAAACCGCCCCGCCACCGCGGTCAGCCGCGATCCGTTGAAAATGCATCCCGCCGATATTGAATTGAATTGCGCGGCAAACCGGATTTACAGGACCAAATGAGCAATCCAACCGCTGCCATGCTGGTGATCGGCGACGAAATCCTTTCGGGCCGGACCCGGGACGCAAACTTTCATTACCTGGCGGAGCAGTTGACCGACCGCGGCATTCAGCTGCGGGAAGCTCGGATCGTCGCCGATTGCCATGAACAGATTGTCGCCGCGGTGAACGGGCTGCGCCGCCGGTTTGACCATGTGTTCACCAGCGGCGGCATCGGCCCGACCCACGATGACATCACGGCAGACGCGGTGGCGGTTGCCTTCGGGGCCAGGATTGGCGTGCGCGAAGATGCGCGGTCGTTGATTGCGGAGCGCTGCGTGGCCTATGGGCTGGAGCTGAACGAAGCGAGGCTGCGGATGGCCCGGATACCTGACGGCGCCGTTCTGATCGAGAATCCTGTCTCCGGCGCGCCCGGTTTCACCATCGGCAATGTGCATGTGATGGCCGGTGTGCCGGAAATCTTCAGATCTATGCTCACCGGGCTGCTCGTCACCATTCCGGGCGGTTCGCCGCTGGCCAAACGGTCACTTGAAGTGTCCTGCCCCGAGGGCGAGCTGGCATCGGCTCTGGGCGGAATTGCGGACCGTTACCCGGACCTGCAGATCGGGTCGTATCCATTCCGCAGGGACAACCGGTTTGGCGTCAATATTGTGGTTCGTGGAATCGACGAAGAACGCGTCATCCTGGCCGAAGCTGAAGTGCGGGAAAAGTTTGCCGGGCGCTTGGCGGGGTGAACGAAATCCCGGCCTGGCTCCGGCCAGGGAAGGACATTCAAACGGCGCGGCGCGAAGATTTTATCGCCGGCGCGGTTTGACGGACAGCCGAATGCGCCTGTCGGCGGATCAGCTCCTGCGTCCGTGACAGTGTTTGAATTTCTTGCCGGACCCGCACGGGCACGGGCTGTTTCGCCCCGGCGCGGCGCGCATTTTTCTTTGCTCAGCCGCAGGCTGCGCAGCCGGCCGCGCCGGCTGTGCTGGCCGCTTCTGTTCCGGTGCGGCCGGCTTTGCCGCTCCCGAACCGTTTGTCGCCTGGCGGCGCGCCATCATTTGCCGCAGCAGCGCTTCCTGTTCTTCCAGGGTGAGCGGACGCAGTTTGCTGATCTGCGAGGAGACTTCCGTGCGCAGCGAATTGAGCAATGTTTCGAACAGTCCGAACGCTTCATTTTTGAATTCGTTCAGCGGGTCGCGCTGGGCATAGCCGCGGAAACCGATCACCGACCGCAGATGTTCCAGCGTGACCAGATGCTCGCGCCACTTGCTGTCCACTGTCTGCAGCAGCACCTGTTTTTCAATTGACCGCATCGAGCCTTCGCCGAATTCCACAGATTTGCGGGCCAGAACTTCATCAGACGATTTGTACAGCCGCTGCCGGGCCTCTTCGTCGTCGACACCGTCCTCATCCGCCCAGGCGGCGATTTCGAGGTCAATGCCGAGCTTGCCGCGGGCCTCCTTCTGAAGATGCTCCATTTCCCACTGTTCAGCGAAACTTTTCGGCGGCATGCAAATGTTCACAAGATCGTCAATGAGCTCGTGCCGCATATCGCGGACGATTTCGGAAACATCGTCGGATTCCATGATCTCGCGGCGCTGGCTGAAAATCGCCTTGCGCTGGTCGTTCATGACATCGTCATATTTCAGGAGCTGTTTGCGGATCTCAAAATTGCGCGACTCGACCTTTCCCTGTGCTTTTTCCAGTGACTTGTTCACCCATGGATGGACAATGGCCTCGCCCTCCTCAAGCCCGAGTTTCTGCAGCACCTTGTCGAGACGGCCGGATCCGAATATCCGCATCAGATCGTCTTCGAGCGACAAAAAGAACCTGGAGAGTCCGGGATCCCCCTGCCTGCCGGAGCGGCCGCGGAGCTGGTTGTCGATGCGCCGGGATTCATGCCGCTCAGTCGCCAGCACAAACAGTCCGCCGGCATCCAGCACAACCCGCCGCGCGTCGGCGATCTCGGTCTCGATCACCGCTCTGATCTCGCTGGCGTCCTGTTCTGGGTCCTCCTCCAAAGCGCTGATCACACGCATCTCAACATTGCCGCCGAGCTGAATGTCAGTGCCGCGGCCAGCCATGTTTGTGGCGATTGTCACAGCCCCCGGGCAGCCCGCTTCGGCGATGATCAGCGCTTCCTGTTCGTGATGCCGCGCATTCAGCACATTGTGCGGAATGTTTTCTTTTTTCAGCAGTCCGGACAGCATTTCCGACTTGTCGATTGAAGTCGTTCCGACCAGCACCGGCTGCTGGCGCGCCCGCGCCTCCCGGATGGACGCCATGACGGCCTCATATTTCTCATCCCCGGTGCGGTAGACCTGGTCATCCTCATCGACCCGCGCAACCTTCTCGTTGGTTGGAACCTCGACCACGCCCAGCCCGTATATTTCCGAAAACTCCTCGGCTTCGGTCGCCGCGGTTCCGGTCATTCCGGCGAGCTTGTCGTAAAGACGGAAGTAATTCTGAAACGTGATGGAGGCGAGGGTCACGTTTTCCGGGTGTATGGGAACGCCTTCCTTTGCCTCAATCGCCTGGTGAAGACCGTCGCTCAGCCGCCGGCCGGCCATCATGCGTCCGGTGAATTCGTCAATCAAAACGATTTGACCGCCGCGCACGATGTATTCCTTGTCGCGGTGAAAGTTCTTGTGCGCCCGCAGCGCCTGGGTGATGTGATGGACGATCGTTGTCGATTCCGGATCGTACAGCGTCTGGGTTTCGGGCAGGATGCCGGCTTCGCGCAGCCGCTCCTCCATGAAGTCGTTTCCTTCGTCGGTGAAGGTGACGTTCCTGGTTTTTTCGTCGAGCGTGTAATGTTGGTCCTCGACGCCCGGAATAATGGCATCAACCCGATTGTAGAGTTCAGACCGGTCCTGCGACGGCCCCGATATGATCAATGGCGTGCGGGCTTCGTCGATCAGGATGGAGTCGACCTCATCGACGATCGCGTAATTGTGCCCGCGCTGAACCATGGATGCGAGATCGCTGGCCATGTTGTCGCGAAGATAGTCGAATCCAAGTTCGTTGTTGGTCGCGTAGGTGACATCCGCCTCGTAGGCGGCGCGTTTGTCGCTTCCCGCCGCCGCCGGCTCCACCACAGAGACGGAAATGCCGAGCGCGCTGTACACAGGGCGCATCCATTCGGCATCGCGGCTCGCCAGGTAATCGTTCACGGTGACGATGTGCACCCCGCGGCCGGTCAGGGCATTCAGATAGGCCGGGAGCGTCGCCGCCAGGGTCTTGCCTTCTCCGGTCTTCATTTCGGAGATGTCGCCGCGGTGCAAGAACAGTCCGCCGACCAGCTGGACGTCAAAGATTCTGAGGCCCAGCGCGCGTTTGCCCGCTTCCCGCACATTGGCGAATGCCTCCGGCAACAGCGCCTCAAGATCTTCGCCGCTGACCGCGCGCCTCTTGAACTCCTCTGTCTTGGCGATCATGTCCGCTTCGGAAAAGGCTTCGAATGCGCTCTCCAGCTGATTGACGGAGGCGATCAGCGGGCGCACCGATTTGAGCTTCCGGTCGTTTGGCGACCCGAAGACCTTTCGGGCCATATTCTGCATTCCGAGCATATCTGTCGCCGGTCTCCGGTAAATCAATGCATGCCCAATTCATGCCGCAGCGGTGTATTCAACCGCCTGCGGCAGTCCCGTCGCCCGCCTTCAGCCTGACCGACAGGCGGCCCCCTGACTTGGCACACAGACGGGGATGTATGTGTGAGGCGCGGTCCTGTCAATGCGCGCCTGCGTTGCCGGCCCGCGGCGCCGGCATGGGTGGTCCCGGCCGCTGCCGCCATTGCGCTTGCGATTCAACTGCCATGGCCGCGGAGCGCGAAACCGGCGGCGCCGCCGCATGGATCGGACGGCAAAAAATCAGTGCGTCACTATTGGCCTCGCGTCACAGAAGCCCGATGGCGTCGGCGACTTGGTCAAGCTCTTGGATTCCCTCTTCCTTCAGGGCGGCTTCGCGAAGGCGTCTGACCCAGACGGCGGCATCGGGCCGGTCCGCGACCCTGTCCGCCAGCTCAAGCACCCTGTCGAATTTCGAAATCCCGCGCGCATGCGTGTCCGAATAGCCTTTGACCAATCGGCGGCAGCTGAGGATTTCGGTCGCAAGCGCAGGATCGTCGGCTGCGGTCTCCAGTGCGCGGCTCAGCCAGTTTTCCTGCTGCATCCGCTCAATCGCGTGGCGATGGGTCCGCCGCCGGTAGTGCTTCAGGCCTCCAAGCAGGTAAAGCGCGAGAAACGGCCCCAACCGATCGGACCGAAGCCTGCGGCCCTTGCCGAATCTGCGTCCGATCCAGGCCATCGTGCCCGGGCTGGCCTCGATTCGGCGGCCAAGCCCAGCCGGCAGGAGCCCGACGATTTCCTTGTCCCGCGGACGCAGGAACTCGGTCACCGGCAGCGGTTCCGCGGCGCGCTTTCCCATTTCCCTTGCGATGCGGCTCATTCTCGAGCGGCGGGTCTTTCTGTCTGCAACCCGGATGACATCATCGTAGGCCATGGCATTGGCGATGTGTTTCGATGCCGCCTTCGTCAGCGCGTGATCGCCGGCGCCGGGGTCGGCGCGGGCGAAGCGGGAAAGCCGGTCAAGATACTCCCTGCCGTAATCGAGGTCCATGAAATCAACCACTTTGCACAGCCCGGCCATAGCCAGCGGCCGGGCCGCTTCAGGCAGACCGTCGACCTCCCCGGCAAGTTCTTTCCAGCCCCGGCGCAGCGCCGGAGGTCCTGCGACGTCCGGCCCGGCCGAAGGCGCCGCCGCCGCCGCTTCCGCCTGGAGGCTGCCGGGGAGGCAGGCGTAAACTCCCGCGTTGAAGGCGCGCAGGCTGGCCTCGGCCCGGATCCTGCCGGTTCGGATCGCATCTCTGTAAGCCTCTCTGGGGAACGGCAGGCAATCGGAACCGGCAAGCGCTCCGAACAGAACCGCCGAGATGACCGAACCATTCTCGATCGCCAGCCGTTCCATGTCGAACGCGATGTAGCGGTTTGCGGCATCCTCCGCCGCCATGTGGACTTGGGACGCATCCGCGATCCCGTCGCCGGGCACGGATTTTTCGGAAACCGCAAGCAGGCGATGCGACGAAGCAATGAGAACGGTGCGGTCCGGGGTCACAAAGCCGCGCATGACGGCGCGCCCGGCCTCCATCAGTTCGGCGGCGATCAGGATGTCGACATCCCCCTCTCCAGGCGAGAGAGCAAACACCGGCTGCTTCGAGCCGGTCTCAGCCATTTCGATATAGTAAACCGTGGCGCCGGTCCGCTGCGCCACCCCGGCGACCGAAGTCGCCTGGCAGGCGTAGCCCTGCGACCGGGCAAGCGTCTCGATCCAACCGGCCAGAACCCCGCCGCCCTGGCCTCCGACAGCCATGATGGCAAGCTTGATGACACCGTCAATCCTCGTTTGCCGGCTATCGGCCGGCGCTGGACAGGCAGCGCTCATTCCGCCGTCTCGAAGATCAGACTGCGCTTTTCCCGGCGCCGCTGCAGCCATTGTATGGTCCGGGAGCGCATTCCGGCCAGGAAGCGTTCATATCCTGTTGGATTGTGCACGATGTCGACCCTGTAGAAGCTGGGGCAGAGTGTCGCGGCATCCGCGACCTCGCCGCAGTTCCCACACCCGACACAGGACTGGTCAATATGAGCCACAGGGTCGTCACGCAGCGGATCGCTGAGCGTCTTCAGGGACAAAGACGGGCATCCGGACAATCGAATACAGGCGTGGTCGCCGGTGCAGATATCCTCGTCCACGCCGAACCGCGGAACCGCGACCCTCCGGCCCGCCCCGATGGCCTCACGCCGCTGCGGCCTTTCCCGGCGCTGCCGGTTCAGCATGCATTCCGACGAGGCAATGATAACCTTGGGGCCGGTGTATTCAGTTGTCAGCGCTTCCCTGAACACATCGCACATCCCCGGCACATCGTACGTATGATCGATCTCGCGGACCCACTGAACCCCGACGCCGCGCACGGCCGAACCGATCGGGTTGTTGGTGGCCCTGGCCGGGTTGCTGGCGCGGCTGGAAGGGACATCCTGCCCGCCGGTCGCCGCCGAGTAGAAGTTGTCGACAATGACCGCGACGCTGTCGGATCGGTTGAAGACCATGTTGCCGATTGAGGAAGACAATCCGTTGTGCCAGAACCCGCCGTCGCCGAGAATCGAGATCGCGCGCTTTTCGCCGCCGCCGTCGAAGGCTGAGTTCGAGGCCGGGCCCAGCCCGTATCCCATTGTCGATCCGCCGATTTCAAACGGTGGAAGGGCAGCGAAGAGATGGCAGCCGATATCGCCGGTGATCTGATGCTCTCCCAGCTCCTGCTGGACGATCTTGAGAGCGGCGAAAATCGGCCGCTCCGGGCAGCCGGTGCAGAATCCCGGTGGACGGACCGGAACCGTTCGGGACAGATCGGGAATATCGGCTCCATCCCGGTTGGGAGCGCGCGCCCGGCCGGGCAGGACATCGGGCGCGACCTTTTTGAGCAGCGAACCGACCCCGTCGAGCAGAACCTTTCCGGTATACTCCCCGGCCATGGGCAGGACGCACTTGCCCATCAGGCGGGTCTGGCTTCCTGACTTGTAGAGCGCCGCTCCGACAGCCTGCTCGATGAATTCGGGCTGGCCTTCTTCGACGACGAGAACCGCCTGCTTTCCCTGCGTGAAGTCCAGCACCTCGGACTCGATCAGCGGATAGGTGACATTCAGAACATAGAGCGGCAGCTCGGAATTGCCGTAAAGATCGGCGAGCCCGAGCCGCTGGAGCGCCCGGATCACGCCATTATACATGCCGCCCTGCAGAATGATGCCCGCGGGTCCGCTTTCAGGTCCAAACCTTTCGTTGAGCCGGGAAGCGCTGATGAACTCCTGAGCCGCAGGCCAGCGTTTCTCGACCTTGTCCTTCTCCTGCGCGTAGGACATTGGCGGCAGCACCACGCGCCGGAAATCCTTGCGGGGGTTTGCCAGCGCATCCCTCACGGTGAGCGGCGGCGGCACGTTGTCGCTCGGCTCGAACTGACCGGTCACATGGCAGGATCTGATCCGCACCATCAGCATCACCGGTGTGTTCGAAGCCTCGGACAGGTCGAATCCCTGTTTCACAGCCTGCACCATCGAGGGCAGGTCGGGGCGCGGGTCGAGGAGCCAGAACTGCGATTTCATTGCGAAGGCGTGGCTGCGTTCCTGCATGATCGAGGAGCCTTCGCCGTAATCCTCGCCGACGATGATCAGCGCTCCGCCGTCAACGCCGGAGGATGCCAGGTTCGCCAACGCGTCCGAGGCGACATTCACCCCGACGGCGCCTTTGTAGGTCACTGCTCCCCGGATCGGATAATGCACCGAAGCCGCCAGCATCGCCGTCGCCGCCGCTTCGGATGCGTTCGACTCGAAACGGACACCGAGTTCTGTCAGCAATTCCTGCGCATCGGAAAGCACATCCATCAGGTGCGAGATCGGCGCGCCCTGGTAGCCGCCCACATAGCCGACGCCGGACTCCAGCAAGGCCTTGGTGATCGCCAGAATGCCTTCGCCCGTGAAGGTTGCGCCGGCGCCGAGGCGCAGGTGCCTGACCTCAGACTTGAACGAGCGTTCCGCCATCAGGGATTCGGCACAAGTGCGAGCGCCCTGATCGGCGAGCCGGTGCCCCGCGAAATCTTCAATGGAGCCGCCAACAGAATGGCGCCCTTGGGCGGCAGCTGATCGAGATTGGCAAGCGAAGCCAGGCCAAAGCAGTTGTCGCGGTGCAGGAAGTTGTGCGCCGGATAAGGCGGTGAGAACTTGCCCGCCATGCCGGCATCGGTGCCGACGCACTGCGTCCCCCAGCCGACGATTCCCTTGCTGAGAAGATAGTCGATGCACTCCGTTGTCGGCCCCGGGCTGTGCGATCCATCCTCGTGAGGGTCGGGATCTTCGTTCAGGAACAGCTCTTGGTCGTGCGACCGCTTGTCCCAGTCGGTGCGCATGACCACCCATTCACCGGGATTGATCTCGCCATATTCGGCCTCCCATTCCTTCACGTCCTCCGCTGTCAGCAGGAAGTCCGGATCCTCGGCGGCCATATTCGAACAGTCGATCACGTTGACCGGGGCGATGAGCCGCTGAACATCGAGAGTGTCCGTATTGCCGTCATCGAAGTCTTTGCCGGAAATCCAGTGGCGGGGGGCGTCGAAATGCGTGCCTGAATGCTCTCCCAGAACCATCCAGTTCCACGCAAAGAAAGGTCCGTCGGCATCGTATTCGCTGATCTTGTGGATTTCGACTTTCGGTGTGTTCCGGGCAAAGTCCTTCGGCAGGCGCAGAATTGGCGTGTCCGGGCCCAGCTTCGCGGTGCAGTCGACGATGCGGACCTGACCCGACATCACCATCGTTCCGAGTTGGCCAAGCAGACTTGCGGGATCCATGTCATCTCCTCTTTGCGGGCCCTTTGCCGCCATTCGGGACTTGCGGCGGTTCAACACCGTTTCGGCGATATCGAAAACATCGCCGATGGTTTCGGCCTCCGTCATGTTGCCGGGAGAAAGGCGCACAAGAGAGCCCCGGAAGTCTGTCGAAAAACCCTCTACGCCCAGTGCCCCGACGACGGCGGCGGCCTCGGGTTTGTCGGGGAAACGGAGCATGACGGAGCCGCCGCGCTGTGCCGCTTCGCGCGGTGAATGGACCGGCAGATCCAGCGCGTCGGCGCGGGCGACGATCATGTCGACCAGCCGCCGGTTCCAGGCGGCAATCTCGGAATGGTTTTGCTGTATGTGCCATTTCAGAGCCGGCAATGACGCAATTGCCGCAACCGACCCCGGCGTGCCGCCGTCAAAGCGGCGAATGTCGGGAGCGTATTCAAACTTGTCCAGATTCCACGAGAACGGGTTGTTTTGAGAAAACCAGCCGCGTCCCTCAGGCTCCAGTTCCAGCACCAGAGACTTGTCGACATACAGGATGCCGGCCCCGGGGGCGCCGCACATCCATTTGAGGCTGGTGGAGACCGCGAAATCCACCTGCGGGTCCGTCGCGTCGAAAGGAATCAGCCCCGCAGCCTGGGTGATATCGACGCCGATCATGCTGCCCATTTCGCGCCCGTGCGCCACCAGAGGCGCCAGGTCGATCCGGGCCGAGGCGGTGGACGTGACCCAGGTCAGAAGCGCCAGCCCGACGTCGCGGCCCCAGCGGGCGGCAAAATCCTCGGCCTCCACCCACGCCTTGCCATCGCTGCGCGCAACCGTGTCGAGGGTAAATCCCATCTTCGACGCCAGCCCGGCCAGCAGAAAATGAACCGACGGAAAACAGTCGGCGGCGATCAGGACGCGCTTGCCTTTCAGCATCCCCTCGGGAAGCGACCGCAGCAGCTTGTGCATCCCGTCAGTGACGCTCTCGCACGTCGTGGTCGAGCCCTTCGGCGCATTGACGATCCGCCGCCAGTGGTCGATGAAGTCTTGCCGCCGCAGCAATACAAAGCCCCATTGCTTGTCGTTCGGCGCCGCCCAGACCTCGGCAAATTCGGCGGCGGCGGCGGCAAGTTCAGCTTCCTTTCCCGGATACATGCCGATCGAATGATATAGGAAGTATCCGGCATGTCTCTTGTCGGTGAGCATGCAAGCGCCCCGCAGCCGCATTTTGCGCGCCAATTTAACCCAATCCGCATGCCCAGTCTATCGCGGCGTTGGTCCGGCGGGCCTTTCTCAATCCCGGCCAGATGGCTATGCTGTTTTCGGGAAGTGCGGCGGAACCGGGATATGGGGGGCGATCTGGAAGCTGACGAAACGCCCGGCCGTGCGGCAACGGTCCCGAGGGTCACGGTCCGGCGCGGATATTCGGTTTCGAAGGTGATCAGAGGCGGGTGGCAGCTGTCGGGCGGCCATGGCCGCGTCGATGCCGATCGGGCGATTGCCGATTTGATTCGCTTGACCGATGCCGGTGTCGACACGTTCGACTGCGCCGATATCTACACCGGCGTCGAGGAACTGCTTGGCCGTTTCCGGACCGAACTTGTGGCGGCGCGCGGGCGGGACCGGTTGGACAAAGTCAGGATCCACACAAAATTTGTCCCTGACCGCGACAGCCTGGCAACACTCTCGCCAGGACGGATCGAGACGGGCATCGACCGATCGCTGGCCCGGCTGCGGCTGCAGCGGCTGGATCTGGTGCAATTCCATTGGTGGGACTACGGCGCGCCCGGTCATATCGAAGCGATGGAGCAGCTGGGCGCCTTGCGGGACAAGGGCAAGATCGAACTGATCGGCGTGACGAACTTCGATGCCCCGCACCTGGCCGGACTCTGTGCTGTCACCGATGTCGCGTCGGCCCAGGTGCAGCAATCGCTTCTTGACCGGCGCGCCGCGGGCGAATTCGCCTCCTGTGCCAGGGAGCGCGGCGTCAGTCTCTTCGCTTATGGGGCGCTCGCCGGCGGGTTTCTGACCGACAGCTGGCTCGCGCGTCCCGATCCCGGGTTCGAATTCGAGAACCGGAGCCTTGTGAAATACCGCCTGATCATTGAGGAGTTCGGAGGCTGGACTCTGTTCCAAGAGCTGCTCGCCGCCCTGCGTTCCGTGGCCGACCGCCATGCGGCCGATATTCCGACCATCGCGCTGAAGGCGGCGCTGGACAGCCCCGACATTGCCGCCGTCATCGTCGGCGCGCGCTACGCCGACCGGCTGCCGCAGACACTGCGCGCCTTTGAACTGCGGCTGAACGAGGAGGACCGCGCCGAAATCGAGGCTGTCCGGCGCAAGGCTGCGGGACCGCTCGGCCCGGTTTACGGACTCGAACGGGACATTTCCGGACGCCACGGCAGGATCATGAAATACAACCTCAACAAGGGCGATGAACGCACGGCCTCCGCCTCGCTCCGCGGGGCCGCGTAAACGTGGCGAACCCGCTTCTGCAGGTGCGCGGCGTCAGCAAGCGGTTTCAGGGGTTCACTGCCGTCAACGCGGTCTCTTTCGAGTTGGCGCGCGGCGTGATCTGCGGGCTGATCGGGCCGAACGGCGCCGGCAAGACGACCCTCTTCAACACCATGGCGGGATTGATGAAGCCGGACGCCGGCGAGGTTCTGCTCGACGCGGTCCCGATACAGAACCGGCCGCCCCACAAGGTCTTCGCCGAAGGCTTGGCGCGCTCATTTCAGATCCCGCGCCCGTTCCCCGAAATGTCTGTTCTGGAAAACGTCATGCTTGTTCCGCACCGGCAGTCGGGAGAACGGTTCTGGAACAACTGGCTGCGGCCCGGAACAGTCGCGCGCGAGGAAAAGGAGGCCAGACAGCGGGCGGAGGAGATCATTGAGTTCTGCGGGCTGACGCAGGTCAGCCGCGATCAGGCCAGCACACTGTCCGGCGGACAGCTGAAGCTCCTGGAACTGACGAGGGTGCTGATGGCCGATCCGAAGATCATTCTTCTGGACGAGCCGGCGGCGGGAGTGAATCCGTCCCTGATGCTGACGCTCGTTGACAAGATCATCGAGCTGAACGCGCGCGGCCACACTTTTCTGATCATTGAGCACAATATGGACATGGTCATGTCGGTTTGCGACCCGATTCTGGTGATGGCGCAGGGGCGGCTGATCTATTCCGGCGATCCGGAAGGCGCCCGCCGCAATCCGGCGGTGCTGGACGCTTATCTTGGAGATCTGTCGTGAACGGCGGCGCGGCGCTGGAGGTCCACGACATTGTCGCGGGCTACGTCCCCGAACTGCCGATCCTGCACGGTGTGTCCGCGCATGTCGAAAACGGTGAAGTTGTATCGGTTATCGGCCCCAACGGCGCCGGCAAATCGACGCTGGTCAAAGCGATTGCGGGGCTGGTGCGGGTGAATTCCGGAACGGTTTGGCTGCACGGGCGCGACATCACCGGCAGGGGTGCGCACAAGCTGGCCGCCGAAGGGGTGGGATTCGTGCCGCAGACCGGAAACGTCTTTGCAACGCTGACCATCCACGAGAACCTGGTCATGGGCGGAGCGCCGCTGCCGAAATCCGCCTCGATGCGGCGGATTGGGGAAATCTACGAGATGTACCCGATGCTCAAAGAGAGGAGGCGCGAAAAAGCCGGCGCTCTCTCCGGCGGTCAGCGGCAGATTCTTGCAGTCGCCCGGGCTCTGCTGACCAAACCCGGGCTGATGCTTCTGGACGAGCCGACCGCCGGTCTCGCGCCGGGCGCGGCAGGCGCGCTCTTCGATGTGGTGCGCCGGCTTTCCGAAGGCGGAGCCGCGGTTTTGATGGTGGAACAGAATGCCAAGGCGGCGCTGCGGAATTCCGACCGCGGATATGTGCTGGCAGAGGGGCAGAACCGTCTCGACGGGTCGGCTGCCGATCTGTTGTCAGACGAGACGATCGGCGAGATATTCCTCGGGCAACGGCGCGGCGCGCCGAAATCCGGAGACGCCACATGATTCTCCAGCACCTCGCCGACGGAATTCTGAGCGGCGCCATCATCTCGCTTGGCGCCATCGGACTCAGCTTCACCATGAAACTGCTTCGTTTCGCAAACTTTTCGCATTCCGAACTGTTGACCTGGGGGGCCTACGGCGCACTGGTCTTTGTGGCGTTCTTTTTGTCTTTCGGCGGGTTCTTCGACAGCACAATCGGCCCGTTCTCCTTCGGCCCGGCGCTCCTGCTCGCCATGCTTTGCGCGTGCGCCACCACTTCCATCATCGCCATTCTCCTGCACCGCTTCGTCTTTGACCGACTCAGCCGCGCCGCCGGGCAGATGACGATGGTGTTCGCCAGTTTCGGGGTTGCGCTGATCCTGCGGCATTTGGTTCAGCTGATCTGGGGTTCGGACCCAATCTATTATTCCAACGCCCTGCAGTTCGCGATTCTCCTTCCCGGCAATGTCCGCGTCATGCCGGATCAGGTTTTCCTTCTGGCGCTGACCGTTTTCGTGGTTATCGCACTGCATCTTTTCATGACCCGGTCACGCACCGGCATTGCCATGCGGGGCGTCGCCGAGAACCCCGATCTCGCCCGGACAAGCGGCGTCAATGTCGATTGGATCGTCACCTGTGTCTGGGTAATCGGCGCCTGCGGCGCGGCGATGGGCGGAGTGCTCTACGGGACGACGGTGCAGCTGCGGCCGGAGCTCGGGTTCAGTCTGATCCTGCCGCTGTTCGCCGCAGCCATTCTGGGCGGCACGGGCAGCCTCTACGGCGCGGTGCTGGGCGGCCTGATCGTCGGCCTGTCGGAAAACCTTTCGGTGATGGTCATCCCGACATCCTACAAGCCTGCGGTTCCGTTTCTCCTGATCCTCGCCATCCTGTATTTCAGGCCTGAGGGCATTTTCGGGGAACGTTCCAGGTGATCGGCGTCGTCTCTTATCTTGTCTTCTTCCTGATCCTCTCGCTGACCTTTGGCGTCGCCGTCCTTGGTCTGAATCTGCAATGGGGATTCACGGGGCTGTTCAATGCCGGCGTTGCCGGTTTCGTTGCCATCGGCGCATATGCGATGGCGATACTGACCGGGCCGTCGCGCGACGCCGTGTTCGGCGGTTTCGAGCTGCCCTTCGTTGTCGGGCTGGCGGGGGCGATGATCGCCTCCGGCATCGGCGCGGTCATTGTCGGTTTGGCCACGCTGAAGCTTCGCCACGAATATCTTGCCGTGGCGACCTTCGGCATCGCCGTGACCATCCAGCTCGTCTGTCTGAACTGGGAATACCTGACCGGCGGCACGCTCGGCCTGATCGGTATTCCGAACCCGACCAAGGCCTGGGCGGATGGGCCGCTGACGCAGAACGCGCTGTACCTGGCAGTTGTGGCGATCGTCGCAGGGGTGACCGTTCAAGGCCTTGAGCTGATTGTGAAATCCCCGTGGGGCCGGATGCTGAAGGCGATCCGCGAGGACGAGGTTGCCGCCGCCTCGCTCGGGAAGTCGCCGGAACGGGTCCGGCTTGAGGCATTCGTTCTTGGCTGCATGATCATGGGGCTGTCCGGTGCTCTCTACGTTGCGTTCATCGGCTATGTCAGCCCCTGGGATTTCCTGCCGATTCTGACTTTTCAGATCTGGACCATGCTGATCGTCGGCGGCAGCGCCAATAACCGCGGCGCGCTCCTCGGAGCTCTGATTGTCTGGGGCGTCTGGACGACAAGCGGATTCGTCATCTCGCGCGTGGTTCCGTCGGAGATACAGGCGCAGGGAGGCGCGCTGCAGGCGGTTCTCATAGGGCTGATCCTGGTGGCCACACTGCTGATACGGCCGCGCGGACTGATCGGGGAAGAGCTGCACGTATCGCGCCATGCGCGAATGTGAAGGTGGACATTTCCCGCATTGTGCGGTTTGATCCGCGGTCACGTTGAGACAGTCAGATGACAGCCCGGCCGGGCCGCCAGGACTGATCGGTCTCAAAATCTGAAGGGATGCAAGGGATGCAAATTTTGCGCAAAATTGGACTGGCGGCCGTAACCGCCGCAATCGCCGGAATCGGCGCGATGGCACACGCTGCCGAATGTCCGGTCAAACTAGGGGCGATCCTGCCGGTCAGCGGCCCGATGGGCCAGGTCGGCGAGCGAATCGCCGAAACCGGGCTTTTCGCTGTTGAACAATTCAACGAGGCCGGCGGCGTCAAGGGCTGCCCGGTCGAGTATGTGCTGCGCGACACGCAGGGGCAGTCGGCTGTCGGCGTGGACGCGGCGAAGAGCCTCGTCGACCTAGATGGCGTTCAGGCGCTTATCGGGGCCGTCTCGTCGGGCGTCAGCCTGCCTGTTCTGACCTCGGTCGTCGTGCCATCGAAGGTCGTTCAGGTCTCCTGCTGTTCATCGTCGGAGAGCTTCACCGCTCTCGCCGAGGAAGGAAAGACCGAGGGTTACTGGTTCCGCACCTATGCCACCAACCGCAGCCAGTCGGCGATGGGTGCCAATCTCGTGACCGACAGCGGTTTCGAGCGGACTGCCGTCATCTACGTCAACACCGATTTTGGAGTAGGCCTCGCCAAGCGGTTCGAAAAGGACATCGCCAAGCTCGGCGGCTCAATCACGTCAATGGTGGCATACAACGAAAGCCAGCAAAGCTATCGCGCGGAAGTCACAAAGGCGCTGGAGGGCGATCCGGACTCTCTCTTCCTCGTCGCCTTCCCGGTTGACGGTTCGACAATCACCCGCGAATGGCTGGCGCTTGGGGGAACCGACAATCTGATCGTCAACAACTCGCTGCGGTCGGATGACTACTTCGCGGCCGTGGGTTCCCAGTACCTGCAGAACCTGCGTGGCTATGACAGCGCGCAGCCGCGCCTGCCGTCCGTCGACTCCTTCAACGAGATGTTCGAGGCGCGTTTCGACAGCCCGCCGAACGGCCCCGGGCTGCACTCGGTCTATGACGCGGTGACTGTGGTTCTCCTTGCGATGGAAGCTTCGGAAGAAATCACGGGAGACAACATCCGGGACAATATCCGTTTGGTGACATCGCCCGATGGGGTCGAGGTTTATCCTGGACCGGAAGGAATCGCCCGCGCCAAGGAGCTTCTCGCAGAGGGGCAGACGATTCGCTATGTTGGCGCCACCGGAGCCCTGTCTTTTGACGAGAACGGAGACGTTCAGGCGCCCAAGATGACTTGGAAGCTGGACGGCGACGTCAATGTCGAAACCAGCTATCTGAGCACTGCCGAGGTCGCCGAGTTGATCAGGATGCTCGACCAATAGGCTGCCGAAAACAATCAAAGGGGGCGTTTCTTGCGCCCCCGCCATGATTCCGGAGAGCCGATGGGGAATGAGCGAACCCACGTGTTCAGTGGGTCGGGCTTTGAAGAGATGGCGGGTTATGCCCGCGCGGTGATCGTCGGCGACCGGATTTTCGTCTCCGGAACGGTCGGCATGGATTTTGCCACCGGCAAAATGCCCGAGGGGGCCGGGGCGCAGGCGGCCGTTGCGCTCGACACGATCGAAAGCGCGCTCGCCGAGGCGGACTCCGGTTTACACGACATTGTCCGCGCCCGGGTATTCGCGCCGTATCCGGAGGATGTTGCGGAGATTTCCGCCGTCCTCAAGGACCGCATCGGATTCACGCGTCCCGCGAACACCACTGTCTGTTCTCTTTTGGCGGTGCCCGGCGCACGGGTCGAGATCGAGGTCGAAGCCATCCGCGGCTCAGGCATGCCGGAATGATGTGCGACACCGCATTCATCCGGATCCGCCGGTCGGCCGATGATGTCTTCGCTTTCATGTCCGATCCAGAACAGATGAGTCTATGGTCCTTCGGGACCTGGCGGACAGAGATCGATGGCAGCGGCCTGGTGCGCGGCGCTTCAATCAGGGACGGCGCTGTGGTTTACGCGCGGGTCGAGGCACATCAGGATCAAGGACTGATTGACTACCATTTGGGCCATTCACCGGACGCTCTCGTGCCTCGGGTCTATGTCCGCGTCACTTCCGAAGAGGTGTTCGGCGATGGCAACGGCACGGGGCTTGCCATGACGGCATTTCGCGCATCGGGCATGGACGATGCCCGATGGAACAGTTTGAAGACATCTCATCAAGTCGAGCTGGATCTGATAAAATCGGCTTTGGAGTCCGGCTATGACCATCGCAGCGCCTGACCGGTTTCGCCTGACCGATGACCTGGAAATCAGCCGGATACTGAACGGTCTCTGGCAGGTCGCGGACATGGAACGGGGCGGTGTCGATTTGGATGCCGAAAGCGCCGCCGACCATCTCGCCCGCTATGCCGCCAGCGGCTTTGACACTTTTGACATGGCCGACCACTACGGCAGCGCCGAGATCATTGCCTCTCGCCTGCTGCGGCGCCGCCCCGACGCGCGTGTATTTACCAAATGGTGTCCGCCGCCTGGTTCGATGACGCCGGAAATTGTCCGCGCCGGGGTGCAGGAGCGCCTCGACCGGCTCGGAGTTGACTGGCTGGACCTGCTGCAGTTTCACTGGTGGAGTTTTGAACATCCCGCCTGGCTTGATGCGCTTCACGAATTCGCGGCTCTCCGGGCAGAGGGGCTGATCGGCGAGATCGGTGTGACCAATTTCGATGCCGCGCATTTGCACCTTGCGCTGGCGGACGGCGTACCGGTGCGCACCAACCAAGTGGTTTGCTCGCTGCTGGACCGCCGGTTCGCGGACGGGCTGGCAGAGGTCTGCGCCCGCCATGGCGTTCACTTGCTCGCCTATGGCACGGTCTGCGGAGGGTTCCTTTCGGAACAATGGCTGGGCCGGCCTGAGCCCGCGGTCATTGAGGATTGGAGCAAGATGAAATACCGCCGATTCATTGAATCCGCAGGCGGGTGGGATGCCTATCAGGCTGTATTGTCGGCAGCGGTCGGAATTGCGCGCAAACATCGGGTCTCCGCAGCAAATGTCGCCACCCGCTGGGTGTTGAACCATCCCCATGTGGCCGGCGCGATCATCGGTGTTCGCCCCGGCATGAACGACCACCGCACCGACAATGCAAACCTCTTCGGGTTCGACCTCGATTCGGAGGACTGCAAGGCCTTGAGCGCTGCCTTTGCCGGGACTTCCCCGATCCCCGGCGATTGCGGCGACGAATACCGAACGCCTCCATTTCTGACTGCCAGCGGCGATCTGAGCCATCATCTGAACTCCATTCCCCCGGCCTGCGAGACCCGCGGCGTGCCTGGCAGGAGCGATGTCCGCCTGGCGCTGTCTGGAAGCAAGTGGGAGTCGTCCGCCGGTTATTGCCGGGCGCGGCGCATGGGAGACCGCATTCTGGTTTCGGGGACCACCGCCACCGCAGGTGCGGAACGTGTCGTTGCAAAGGGCGATGCCGGGGCGCAGGCCACATACATCCTGGACAAGATCGTCGGCGCGGTGGGCGCTCTTGGCGGAAGCGTCGAGGACATCTGCCGCACAAGGATCTATTTGACTGACATCAATGACACCGACGCCGTCGCTGCCGCCCATGGCCGGGTGTTCGGAGATTTGAAGCCCGTCAACACCCTGATCGGAATCGAGGCGCTGGCCGGTGAATATCTCGTCGAGATCGAAGCCGAGGCCATCGCAGCCGAAGCCTAATCTCCTTTCCTTTCCCAATAGGGAACCGACCGGGAGTCGGGCAGCCCCGTCGTCTCGGAATGCCGGAGGCGGCGCTCTTTGATCCGCGTGATCCGGAACCGGCCGCCGCAATGCGGGTCGGGGCAAGCGACCTCGGCATCGGTTGACATCCAGTCATTCGGATCGGTTTCACGCTGTTTTGCAGGCAAGAGCGGCAGCAGCGCCGCCAGAGCGTACATCGACACCTTCTGGCCGCCCGAAAAGACAAGATTCTCGCCTTCGACAGTGAAGAACTCACCCTCGATGTGCCGGCAGACCGGCCGCCGGCCGTCCAAGACAACCTCGACCTTCAGATCATAGAGAACAAACTCATCGCCGTTGTTCAAACCGAAACCCCATCTGCGCGGACGCCAGACCGCTCAAGCGGACTATCACTGCCAAAACCCAGGTATTCTCAACTATATCAGCCTGTCAGGCTGATGTAATCTTGGACTCGCGGCGGCAACGATCTTCGCCAGTTCCTGGTTGGCGGCCAAATCTGTCAGACAGGACGGCCCCGGCCCGATTTACGCTGCTGTCCCGTTCCCTGAGGCCGACCACAGCCGTCTTGCCAACCGGACCGCGGCCCCCTCAGCTTCTTCCTCTTCCTCCAGTTGGGACAGCGCCGCGATCGATCTCCCGGATTTGCGCCGGATAATGAATACGGCAGTTCCTACGGATTCTTCGGCAATCGCTGCTGACGAAAACCCGTGCCAGGTGACCGGTTCCCCCAACCCTGCGGCCGGCAATCCCGTGCGGCTCCAGTGCGGTGCCCCCGTCGCTGCGCGACGCCTGGCAACAGCTGAATTCAGGATGCCCCGAAACGCGGCAATGGGTTCAGCTCCAGTGACGTCGTCACCCGCGACCATCTGCCGCAGACCCGGATTAACCCGGATATGGCTGACATCGTTCTCTCCGCCGTCTCCATTTCAAATCGTGATTCGGTTTCCTAAGTCCCAAACATCAGTCGAGCCTGAGTCCGCGCATTAGTGGTTGTTTCTAGGGAGGCTTCTGCGCGCGACATCCCGGAAACCTGTTGCGCCCTGCAGGACCATTCCGTCGGCAAACTGCTGCGCGCGCTCGCGAAACAGTTCCTGCCACGGGGTCTGGCTTTCGGGAATCGGAAATCCGCCGGATTCCGTGAGTTGCCTTCGCCGGCTCTCGAGTTCGGAGTCGTCGACAAGCATGTCAGCGGTGCATTTGCCCAAATCGATCCTGACCCTGTCGCCATTGCGGAGCAGCGCCAGACCGCCGTTTTCCGCGGCCTCCGGCGAGGCGTTGAGGATTGAAGGCGAGCCCGATGTTCCGGACTGCCTGCCGTCGCCAACGCAGGGAAGGTCATGTATCCCTTTCTTCAACAGATAGTCGGGAGCCCGCATGTTCACGACTTCGGCGCCGCCCGGATAGCCTTTCGGACCTGTTCCACGCATGAACAGGACGCAGTTTTCATCAATATCTTCCGACGGATCGTCAATTCTCGCATGATAGTCCTCAGGGCCGTCAAAAACAACCGCACGGCCTTCAAAAGCGTTCGGGTCTTGAGGATTTGACAGGTATTTCGCCCGAAAGCCTTCGCTGATGACGCTTGTTTTCATGATGGCGCTGTCGAACAGGTTTCCTTTCAGGTTGATAAATCCCGCTGAATCCAGAATGGGGTCCGATGTCGGCCAGATCACCTCGGGCCGCTGTGTCCTGCGGCCCGAACAGTTTTCGCCGATACTGCGGCCGTTTGCCGTCAGCGCGTCCGGGTGCGGCAGAAGACCGGCGTCGAGAAGCTCGGAAACCACGGCGGGCACGCCGCCGGCGCGGTAATAGTCCTCGCCGAGATATTCACCGGCCGGCTGCAGGTTGACGAGCAATGGCACCCCGTGTCCCAGCCGATGCCAGTCGTCATTGTCGAGGGCGATGCCGAGATGACGCGCGATCGCATTAAGGTGGATCGGAGCGTTGGTGGAACCGCCGATGGCGGAATTCACGACAATGGCATTCTCGAATGCCTGCCGGGTCAGGATATCCGCCGGGCGCATGTCCTCCCAGACCATATCCACGATTCGCTGTCCGGTCCGATAGCTCATCTGGCCGCGCTGACGGTACGCCGCCGGGATGGATGCCGAGCCGGGCAGCTGCATGCCGAGGGCCTCCGCCAGCGAATTCATCGTCGTTGCCGTCCCCATTGTGTTGCAATAGCCGACGGATGTGGCGGATGCGGCGACGATGTCGGTGAATTCCGCGTCGTCAATCTGTCCCGCGGCCCGAAGCTCCCGCGCCTTCCAGGTGATTGTTCCCGAACCCGCCAATTGCCCGTCAAACCACCCGTTGAGCATCGGTCCGACGGAGAGGGCGATGGCGGGGATATTCACGGTTGCGGCTGCCATCAGCAGCGCAGGTGTAGTCTTGTCGCAGCCGATATTCAGGACGACGCCGTCGATTGGGTAGCCAAAAAGGGTCTCCACAAGTGAAAGATAGGCAAGGTTTCGGTCGAGCATGGCAGTCGGCCGCTTGCCGGTTTCCTGAATGGGATGCACTGGGATTTCAAAGACGGTGCCGCCGGCCGCTGTGACGCCGTCACGGACCCGCTTGGTCAGCTCGAGGTGATGGCGATTGCAGGGCGACAGATCGCTGCCTGTCTGAGCGACGCCGATGATCGGCTTGCCTGACTGCAGCTCTTCCTTTGTCAGCCCGTAATTCAGGTAGCGCTCCAGATAGATGGCGGTCATTCCCGGATCGGCAGGGTTCATAAACCACTTCCGTGAACGCAGATCATGTTTGTCCATTTTGGATTGGGATTTCAGCCCGGAATCTTGTTTCGGCATCTTCAACCTTACCTGTGCGCTCCACAGAGCTTCCATAAAACAGCGCTTCAATAAAATAGCATGAAACCGCAAAACACAATCGCGGCAATCGCTGCAAACGCAGCGATTCCTCCGCGGTCAGCGTCTGCCAAGCCCTTCTGCGGCGGCGCGAAGACACGGATCCGCTGCCTGTCACCCGCAGCTGCACAGAGGCGCGCCAGCTTGACGTCGCCATACCGGGGGGCACCGTCTCATAAGCGTTAACTTGTTTGACATAACCGGGCGCTCTGCTATTGTGCCGCATCGATGGTTTTGGGGAGCGGCGCGGCATGAAAGAGGACTGGGACCTGCTGCTGGGTTTTCTTCCGCCCGGCTGGGAGGCGCTGGCGGCGGAGTCGGGCGCGCTGAAGGGGCTGCGGAAGGACAAGTCGCCGGAAAATCTGCTCCGTGTGCTTCTGCTTCATCTTGGCTGCGGGCACTCTCTGCGTGAAACCGCTGTGCGGGCCCGCCGCGCCGGCCTTGCGGATCTGTCGTCGGTGGCGCTGATGAAGCGCCTCGCCAAGGCCGGTCCGTGGCTTCATTCGCTGTGCCGCGCGCTGTTCGAGGAGCGGGGCGGCGCGCTGTCCGGCTCCCCGGACGGCGGGTTCGAGGTCCGCCTGGTGGACGCGACGACGGTGAAGGAGCCGGGAAAGACGGGTTCGCTGTGGCGGCTCCACTACAGCGTGCGCCTGCCTTCCCTGGTCTGCGACCATTTCCGGCTGACGGAGACCGAGGGTCCGGACGGCGGGAGCTTCGACCTGCTTGGCGCTGTCGCCGGGCTGGACCGTCCCGGCCATGCCTCGTCATGGCCGGCGGCGGCCGGCGGCGGTTCCGTCCCTTTGGCGCCCGGGCGGGTCTGCGCGGTCCGGAAGTCGGACGCGGCCATCGATCTCGCGCACAGGAAGCTGCTCCGGAAGGCGTCCAGAAAAGGCACGGTCCCCAAGCCGCAGTCGCTGGAGTTCGCCAAGTATGTGATCGTGTTCCACGACCCTCCCCGAGGCCGGCTTCACGCCGGAGGAGGTTCTGGACTGGTACCGTCTGAGGTGGCAGGTGGAGCCTGGTGTTCAAGCGTTTCAAGTCGGCCGCGCAGCTCGGGCACCTTCCCAAGCGAGACGGCCGAGAGTTCACAGGGCGAGGCTTTACGGCAAGCTCTTCACCGCCCTGCTCGCCGAAAAGCTGATCGCCCACGCGAGCGCCGTTTCCCCCTGGGGATACGACCTCCCCGCCCGGCCGCGTCGGCAGCAGGTGGCGTGAGTTCAAGCTCATGTTCAACCAGGTCCGCCGAACCGATCGAGCCCGGCATTCCCCTGCCCGAGCTCCTGGCGGACTGGCCCGCGATATCCCGTGGCCTCTCGGAGCCGCCGCGAAAACGCCGTCCGCAAATGGAAAGATACTTCCCGATCGGAATGAAGACAGAGGAACAGAAAACAAGTTAACGCTTATGGGGCACCGTCTCCAGGTTGAACCCGAACATTCCAGTTCAGGATCGGAGGCATGACGAATGCGGAATGGAACCGCATGGATCGCGGCGTCCGGGCCCGCTTCGGCGATGTTCCATGGAGCCGGCAACCGGTCTTGGACGGCAGTCGAACGCGGCGCCGCCGAATTGGCTGCCGAGCTCGGAGCTGAGCCTGTCAATCTCTCGCCGCCGACAGAGTCGGATGCGCCGGCACAGATTGCGGCGGCTGGAAGATCGGCTGGCCAAAGGTGTGAACGGTGCCGCTCTTGCTCCTACAGGCCGAATGCGACTGCGCCGGAGGCTGAAGGGGCCACCGCGGACGGCGTTTCCGCGGTTTTGTCTCCACCAAGGGCGCCAACAAACCCAAGTTTAACAATTTTTTCTGAAATTGTTATTTTTCAATATATTGCAGCGTTGAAATTTGCGTCATGTCACTACATTCCGTGACCGGGGCGACAGGAAAAGGCGGTCAGGCAAGCATGGTTTTCGTCCTTCCCGGCGCCGGGTCAAGACCGAGCGCGTCGCAGATCCTGAGCTGGGAGGGCTCGGCGCGGGTGGCCTTGCGGACATGCGCGATCCTCCCGTCCGCGCGCCGGAAGGCGGCGGTGACCCGGCTCTGGCCGGCGCGGATGCCGCGCAGCGTGGTCCAGCTTGCGCGCTCGCAGCGCGCGCGCAGGCGCTGCCGGATGACCTCGATCATCTGGTATGCGAGAACGGTGATGAACAGATGGCCGTCCGAACGGTCCCGGGTCCGGTGACAGATCGGCCGCAGGTGTTGGGTCCCGGAATATTCAGGCTTGAAACGGCGGTTTTGTCCCACATTCCCTGCCGGCGTTTTTTCAGTGATTCAGTTGCAGCCCGGGACAGCGGTTCTTTCCCATGAAGATTTTTTCAAGTGGCCACACTGTCAGGTCAGGAACAATGTCAGGCAGCTGTTTTGGCCCGAACCGGCCGCGAACCGCCACAACTTCACCGGCCGAGACAACATCTCCGGCCAGTCTTTGGGTGTCTGCGGCAACGTCGAAACGTTTTGGGCGGGCTTTGGCAACAGCGACAGGTCAGCGCCGCTTTGCGCGCGCCGCCGGCAAAAGTGATTCCGTCGGCGATTGTTGTTGCATTACGGAAACGCGTGCGGCGGTTCTGCTTGAATTGTGCGCTTGACAGCTACCACCGCGGCGGTAGGTTTTCGTCAGCATCCTGTGCGGTCATGCGGGATTTGAAATGACGGGCAAGTCGACGGAGGCTCCGGCCATGGTCTACGAACCAACGATCGATCAGTCTCGGCGCAACCAGCTGATTGACAAAGGGTACTGCGTGTTTCCGCGGCTGCTTGATGTCGGCTTGCTTCAACGCGTGCAGCGGGTGAGCCGGCGGCTCCTCGACGGCAACTCGGCTGAGGAGAAGCGGAGGCGGGGCCATCAGGGCAACGTCATCTCGCTCGCCTACCAGGATCCGGTGTTCTCCGAACTCATCGCCCTTCCGGCGGCGCTGGAGGCGCTGGCTGCGCTTGGTTTCGCCCGCCCGCGCTACTTTGGAGGGGCCATAATAGCCAAGGAAGCGGGGAGCCCTCCGCTGTACTGGCACCAGGACTGGACCTACTGGGGGGAGCCTGAGAGCGCCGACCCGATCCCCCACCAGGTGTTTCTGATGTGGTACCTGACAGATACCAGCCGTCCGAATGGCTGTCTGCGAGTTGTGCCCGGCTCACACCGGATGCGGCTCGATGCGCATGACCGCATCGGCACCCACGACGACGGCATCCGCAATCAGAACCCTGAGACCTCCGCAGGGTACCAGCCATTGCCCGGCGAGGTGGACGTGCCTGTGACGGCCGGAGACCTGGTCATTGGCGACGCGCGGGTGCTGCACGCCGCCCACGCCAAACACCACCGACCAGCGGCGCACGGTCATCACCTTGTGGTACGTGCCGCGCTACGACGAACTCAGCGAGAAAGTTCAGGCCGGTTACCAGAGCCAGGTCAGGTCGATGCCGGACTCGGTCGTGGCAGAGGAAAGAGAAATGATGGCTCCTGTGCTGGTGGACTACCGCGGCGCCGCGCAGCCCGCTCGCCAGACATACGATATCAGCGACTACCTGCCGCGACAGTGATCATGTTGCGGATCTTCCGGCGCCGAGGACCATGACTCGGCGCTGCCCCTGATCGGACACATTTGAGATTTCCAGGAGCGGGAGCCGGAGAAACCGGAAATCCTGGCCAAAGCTCAACCAAATCCGGCAACGGTCTCAATCGGACGAATACCCGCCTGAATACCCGCCTTCGGACAAACTTCGGGGCTCCATTCGCGGCTGCCATTGCGCAGCCGATCCGTCGGAACCGGCCATCAGGCTCCGGACAATGCCGCACCTGTCGACGGTCCGCGCGCTTCCCAATCGCTGGCGTCGAACACGCAGGTGATTTCCCGCTTGTGATGCAATCGGCCGGGTGAGACAACTGAAGCGATATGTCGAACACAACACGTGCTGCCATCCAGATTGCCAGCGGTGACCCGCTCATAATCGGCGATCTCGATCTCCCCGAACCGCGCCCTGATCAAGTCGCGCTGCAGCTGTTTTCCTCTGGAATCTGTCATACGCAGATACACGAGCTGACCGATACCCGACCACGCCCCATCACGTTTGGGCACGAGGGCGCCGCTTTGGTGACACAGGTTGGCTCAGAGGTGACCCGGGTGCGGGCTGCCCATTGATCAAATCACCTCTAGACAATGGTGTCTGAAGCCGTTATTCCGGCTTCATGACTGCGAACACACCGATTCGCCGCGTGCTGTTTTCCGACCGCGGCCGCGAGCTTCTGGCGGATCTTCCGCCGCCCGGGAGCTTTCCGGGCAGGACGGCGTTCGCGCGGGAGGTCTGCGCGCGGTTCGGTTTTGTCGACACGCTCGGCAATCCGCGCGAATCGAGCTGCATTGCGGCGTTGCGCGATCTGGAAGCGGCGGGGCGCATCAGGCTGCCGCCCGCGGGACCGGGCATGGGCGTTGCCCGCCGTCCCCGGATGCTTTCGGAGCCGGCGCCCGCCGCCTGCGGGGTTCCGGACCGTGTCGGCGCGGTTGTCGGCCTTGACGTGCGCCCGGTCGCCGGACGCGGAGAGGCGCGGCTCCTTTCGCGGCTGCTCCGTGACGAGCATCCGCAGGGCGCGGTCCAGCACGGCGGCCGCCAGCTGCGCTACCTGGTCGGCTCGGACCACGGCTGGCTCGGCGGCTTCGTCTTCGCCAGTCCGGCTTCGGCGCTCGGCCCGAGGGACCGCTGGATCGGCTGGGACGCGGAGAGCCGGCGGGCGGGTCTCGGCCGGGTGGTCGGGATGTCGCGGTTTCTCATCCGCCGCGATGTCCGCTGCCTGCATCTGGCCTCAAAGGCCCTGGGCCTGTGCCTGCGCCGCCTTGCGGGGGATTTCCGCGAGCGCTACGGGCTTTCCCCGGCGCTCTGCGAGACCTTCACCGGGCCGGAATTCAGCGGCGCGAGCCTGGCCGGCGCGGGCTGGACATGGGTCGGGGAGAGTTCCGGGCGCGGGCGCCGCGCGGCGTCTGGCCGGAGGGTGGAGCGGAAGGGGATATGGATGCGCCCCCTCTGCCGGAACTGGCGGGCCGAACTCGGCGCCCCCGGGAGAGGCTGCGCGCCGCCGCCCCGTCCGCGGCCGGTTCTCGGCCCCGGCGACGGGCTTGACATGGACGTCTGGCCGGAGAACGAGTTCGGCGCGGCCCCGCTCGGCGGGGCGCTGGTCAAGCGGATCGTCAGGAGCGTGAGGATACAGTCGATGGCCCCCTCGAAGACCTTCTTTTCCGCCGCCTGCGGCGACCAGGCGGCGGTGACGGGATACTACCGGATGATCGAGCGCCCCGAGGAGGGGGGCTTCACGCCGGAGGCGATCCTTTCGGCCCACCGGGGGCGGACGCTGAAACGCATGCGCGGGGCCGGGACGGCCCTGCTCATCCAGGACGGGACGGACCTGAACTTCGCCACCCGCGGGGGCTGCTCCGGCCTCGGCGTCATCTCCCGCAACAAGGGGGGCGCCGGCACGCTGGGGATCCACATGCACAGCACGTTCGCGGTCAACGGGAACGGGCTGCCGCTCGGGGTTCCGCGCATCGAGTTCGACTGCCCGGACGGCAAGAAGGACAGGGGCAAGCCGCCGGAGGAGCGCAAGTCCGCCCGCTGGCTGCGGGGATGGCGGGACGCTTCGGAGCTGGCGGCGGCGGTTCCCGGCACGCGGGTGGTCTCGGTGATGGACCGCGAGGGCGACATCGCGGCGCTGTTCGCCGAGCGCCAGGCGGAGGGCGGCGCGGAGCTGCTGGTCCGGGCGAAACACGACCGCTCCTTCCCCGACGGGGAAAGCCTGTTCACGCGGATGCGCAGCGCGCCGCCGGACGGGGAGCACGAGATCCGGATCGACAGGGCCTCGCCGAGGCGGGCCGCCCGCGGCCAGAAGGGCTTCGCCGGACGGGAGGCCCGGAGGGCGACGGCGCAGCTGCGCTGGCAGGCGCTCGAAGCGCCGGTGCCGAAAAGGGAGCGGGGACGGCTCGGCGCGGAGCCGCTGCGCCTCACCGCCGTCCATGTCCGCGAACCCGAACCGCCCGCCGGCGCCGAAGCGGTGGAATGGCTGCTGCTGACGACCCTTCCCGTCGCGGACCGGAAGGCGGCGGTGGAGGCGCTCGATCTCTACGCCCTGCGCTGGCGCATCGAGGACTGGCGCCGCATCCTGAAATCGGGGTGCGACGTGGAGAAAACGGCCCACAACACGGCGGAGCGGATCAAGCGGGCGGTCACGATCAACGCCGTGATCGCGTGGCGCCTTTCGGCCCTTACGCTGCTCGGACGGGCCACGCCGGAGCTGCCCGCCGGAAACCTGTTCGCGAATTCAGAGATCGCGATGCTGCTGGACTACGCCCGCCACATGGGATTCAGCCTGCCCTGCCAGGCGAACCCCGGGGACATGCCCGAACTGGACGCCGTCTCCCTCGGCGAGGCGGTGCTGCTGGTGGCCCGCCTCGGCGGATACCTGAACCGGAAGAACGACGGTCCGCCGGGCCACCAGGTGGTCTGGGAAGGCTACGCACGCATGTCGTCAGGCGCGCAGACACTGGAGAGGGCGGCCACAATCGGGGATGACAGCGCCCTTCACAAGCTCATTGCCCAGTTAAATAATGACTAATGGGCAGCCCGCGACAGCGGGAACATGAAGGGCGGGCGCCGCGTCAGCGGCGGACGGAGGAGGCCGAGGGACGTCCTCTACATGGCCGCGATGTCGGCAACCCTGTTCAATCCCGACATGAAGGAGATGTGCGGCCGGCTCAAGGAAAGGGGAAAGCCCCACAAAGTCGCGGTGACCGCGGTCATGCGCAAGCTGATCGTGACCGCGAACGCCCTTCTCCGCGACCGGCGCATGTGGGAGAACCGGACCGGGGCCGCCGCCGGCTGACGCCCGCGCGGGCCGCGTCCCGCGGCGGTCCGCAGGGCACGAAACGAATCAAATGCGCCGGTCACGTCACCGCGGCCGGCCTGCCTTGGCATGCCCGCACGGCGACCGCCTGTGGACAGGGATGTGGAAAACCCGGATCGGAATCACCGAAAACCGCCGAAAAAGTCCGGATCCGGGCTTGACTTCAAACATGGATGCTCCATCACGACCAGGCACGGCGGCAGATCCTTCAGGAACGGCAGGAACCCGCCCCGCGACAGCTTCTTCACAAAACCGGCCGGCCGGAAGCCGTCGACCCGTGCAATTGAAAAACCCTCTTTGAAATGTCGACACCGACTATGCTAACCTTTTCCATGGACGTCTCCTCTCTGTTTTGACGCGCAGCTCGGCTGGCGTTTTCTGTGGCGCACTGTGACGCCGTTTGGAGGGGGGCGTCCACTCCATCGCTTACCGCGGTCCATCAGCCCATGCCAGATCCCGCTGTGCGCCGGGTCCGAGACCAGGACCAGCGCGAGACCCCGGACCTGGCCGACCTCCGCCCAATGGCATTTCCTTAACGATTCGGCGTCATTTCCTTAAGGGGGCGCGCCATTTCCGGAGCGGCTTCGCCCCTTTTCCGGCAAGGTTCGGTTTCAGGTCACGCGGTCTGGTGTCGTCTCCGCTGCCACTTTCCGACGGGTTTTTGGGACCGGCGCGGGAATGACCGTCCCGGCCGCAGCCGCGCCCGGGCCGCGAGGACCGAGTTCGCCACGCGGCTCACGGCGTCGGCCAGCGCCGACGTCTGCGTCAGGATCAGCTCCTCGAGACTGCCGGCCAGCATGGCCAGCGCGTTTGTGAAGTTCGTCCGCATCTTCGGCAGATCGCCTTCGTGCGCTTCGTCCAGCGCGGCGTCTCCGCGGTTCGTGAACAGGCGCGCCATGGCGATCAGGTTGAAGTGGGCGTAGAGCTCCTGGCGGACGCCGCGCTCGCTTCTGCCGTGGAACTCCTCCACCGCGAGGGTTGTCTTGGATATCTTGAACAGCTCCTCGATTCCCCACCGTCCGTGATAGAGTTCCGAGAGGTCTTTCCGGCTGTATCGCTCCGTATCGGCGAGGGTCGTGGCGAGCACATATCGGCTTTCTCCGATGTCGTATCGGACCAGGCGCAGGACAATCGGGGAGGACGGCTCCGGGATGCCCGCGGCCTTCAGCCTGCGCAGGGCGTTTTTGCCCGGGGTGATCCTGACGAGGGCGTCGTCGCGGTCCCCGTCGCGGAATCTGTCGAACCCGGCCGCGGAGTTGCGCTGGATGCGGAACACCGGGTGCAGTCCCCGCGCCGTCATGTCGCGGAGCAGGACGAAGGAGAAGTATCCGCGGTCGAAGACGACGACGTCGCCGGGCGAGAGGGCGCCGAGATGGGCGCGCGCGGCGGCGCGCTCGTCGGCGCCGGACGTGAGGGTGAAGTCGGCCGGCATGCGGCTGTCGAGGCGGTAAAGACAGGACAGCAGGCCCTGCGGATAGTGGGCGCCGCCGAGGCGGCGGCACTGGTCCCACAGCTCCGCGGTCACGGTTGTGTAGCCTTTCCGGCCGCGCGACAGTGCCAGGCGGAACACGAAAAGCATAATAATCAGGGTGTTAAGCGTCCGCCGCCGCTTTATCCATGTCTCGTCGCGGCGCGCGGCGATGTCGGCGGCCGCGTCGGCGATCCGGGACCACATCGCGGCGAAGCCGTGGTCAAAGGCGGCGGGAGAGCGGCGTTTCGGCCGCGGCCCGGGTGTCGTCTCCCCCTTCAGGACCGCGCGGAACTCCGGGTCCAGCGGCCGGACCAGAATCTCCTTGGCCGGCTTGGCGCCGCGCCCGCTGCGCTTTCCGGCCGTCATGCCGATCGTCTCCCAGTTGGCGGCCTTGTGGCAGGCGCCGTCGAAGCGGGTCGGGTCGATGAAGGTCTCGCAGAGGACCGGGCGGCAGCCGTGGTTCGCCTCCCAGCGTTCCGCAAGCCCGCGCAGGGCCAGCGCCAGCGCCTTCGACGCCAGATTGTCGACGCGGACCCGCGGCAGCACGAGAAAGCGATGGAGTGGACGCCCCCGATCTGCGGCGTCATGATGCGCCAGAATAAGAACGCACGCTTGTGTGCGTCTGAAACGCGAAAGGAAGCGTCCATGGAAAAGGTCAGCATAGTCGGTGTCGACATTTCAAAGAGGGTTTTTCAATTGCACGGATCGACGGCTTCCGGCCGGCCGGTTTTTGTGAAGAAGCTGTCGCGGAGCGGGTTCCTGCCGTTCCTCGAGGATCTGCCGCCGTGCCTGGTGGTGATGGAGGCGTGCGGCGGCGCTCACCACTGGGGCCGTCAGATCATCGCCAAGGGACATGAGTGCAGGCTGATCCCGCCGGTGTATGTGAAGCCGTTCGTCAAGCGGCAGAAGAGCGACGCGAACGACGCGGCGGCGATCGTGGAGGCGGCGCAGCGGCCGAGCATGCGGTTCGTGGCGGTGAAGCCGGAAGCGGCCCAGGCCGACGCGATGCTGTTCCGGACCCGCGCTCTTTTCGTGCGGCAGCGCACGCAGACCGTGAACGCGCTGCGCGGCCATCTCGCGGAGTTCGGCCTGGTGTCGGCCCGCGGCGTGGCAAATGTGGAGGCTCTGAGAGCCGAGCTGGAGAAGGCCGCCGAAGGGGTTCCGGAGCTGGTTCAGCAGTCCGCGGAGATGCTGTTTGGCCAGATCGACGCGCTGAACGGGCGGATCGCGGAGCTGGACCGCGAGCTGAAGCGCCGCTCGCGGGAGCGGGAGGACATCCGGAACCTGATGACAATCCCCGGGGTCGGGCCGGTCTGCGCGATGGCGGTGCACGCGTTCGCGCCGCCGATGGGGAGCTTCCGCAGCGGCAGGGACTTCGCCGCCTGGACGGGCCTGACCCCGCGTCAGCATTCGACCGCCAGCCGGCAGAGGCTCGGGCGGATCACGAAGATGGGGCAGCGCGACATCAGGAGCCTGCTGGTTCAGGGGGCGGTCGCCGTGCTGCGTCATCAGAGAGGCCGGGAGGAGATCGCGGACCCCTGGCTGCGGAGGATGATTGAGGAGAAGCCGTTCAAGGTGGCCGCGGTCGCCCTGGCGAACAGGATGGCCCGGACCGTGTGGGCGCTTTCGGTGAAAAACGAAGTCTGGCGGCCAAGGGCGGCGTGACGGCTGCTTGGAAAGAAAAAAGAGGAAACTGAGGAAGGAGAGAATTCGGGACGGCCGCCGCGCCCTCCGGGGCGTGATCCGGCGGCCCCCGGACTGTGCGCCGGGAGCGAAGGACAGCGCAGGGGCAAGAGTCGGAAAGACGGGGCCGGAAGAACCAGGAACAGCCGCAGGGCTTCGAGCCCGCGAAAGCGATTTGGATCCGGTCCGCGAACACCATGCGGGCCCGCGGCCGACAGCGCCGCATCTGAGAGGCCGGACATACGACAGCGCCCGACTGCAGGCTTGCTGTGTTTCTGAGATTCCCGGTTGCGCTCAGGGGGGCGTCCACATACGGCTGTTCGACACCGCAAGGTGCAGGCGGCGGCCGCGGTCAGCCTCGCTCCAGCCGATCCATTCGTCCCTCGCCGGCAGCTCCCGCGCCGCCGCCTCGAACAGCAGAACGGCCAGCGGCCGCCCGCTCCGGTCGCGGACGAACCAGCGGATGTGCGGGCCGAAGGGCCGCGGACAGCCGAGATAATGACAGCGGTCCACGAGCGCTTTCCACAGGGCGGCGTCCTCCGGCGACGCCGCCTCCTCCAGGGCCAGGGGCTCCAGGGCCGCGAGACCGCAGGCGATCTCCGGCTGCGGGTCGGACGCCCGCACATGGACAATCGGCCCGGGCGGCGGTTCCGCGGCCGTGCCGCGCTTCTCCGGCAGGGTCAGGATCCCGCACTCCTCAAGGCGCTCGAGAACACGCAGGCACGCAGAGACGCGGTATTCACCTTTCGGCGTTGTCCAGCCCAGGTGCTCGCAGATGGTCTTCGACAGCTCGTTGCGGCTGTCGTTCGGGAGCATCGCGACGGTCTCTGCGATGTCGGCGATCTGGCGCCGTGTGAAACGCCGGCCGAAAAAAGTGGTGGACTTGAGGGCCTCGATTCGCGGGTCCATGGCTGCGCTCCCGGCGGGACAGTCTGATTCGCGCCTAACATGCAGCGGCGGTGTAGCCGTGTCAACCCCGGAAGCCGGAAAAAAGGAGCGGACGGAAAAAGAGCGTGGAATCAGATGACTGCCGCCGCGGACAGAACGGCGTCAAAATCATGCCGGCCTAATGAAATGCCATTGGGCGTCCAGGGGCGCCTGCGGCGCCGGGACTCTGATCCAGACTCATTCTGATTCCCGGAACGCGCGGCGGCCCTGCCATATGGGGCGGCCGCCGCGTTCCGGACTTGAATGCCAGGGACGGCTCGCTTACGCTCGCAGAGGGCCGGCCTCCGGCCAGCCCGCCAACGGCAACACAGGAGGAATGAACCCGGGCATCAGTTCCGGAAGAGACACTGCGCTTCGCGCCGATCGACGCCGTCAAGTCCGACCGGATTCTTGGTCAAGTGTCGCCGGAATCCTGGTCAAGTGAGCCGGAAATTGCACAGAAGGCCATCCGGTCAGCGAGCGCACGGTCAACCGGCTGCTGCACTCCCTCGGTCACAGCCTGCAGTCCAGCCGCAAGACGGTTGAGGGCCGCCGGCATCCGGACCGCGACGCGCAGTTCCGGCGCATTGGCCGCAGGGTGCGGGCCTTCCAGAAGCCGGGCCAGCCGGTCATCTCGGTCGACACGAAGAAAAGGGAGCTTGTCGGCCCCTTCCGCAACGGCGGCAGGGAATGACGGCCGACAAGGGCTGGGTCAGCGTCGGAACCGACCACGACACCGCGTCATTCGCGGTGGAGAGTGTGCGGCGGCGGTGGCAGAGCATGGGCCGCCCCCTGTACCGGGACGCCCGCAGGCTCCTGATCACGGCCGACGGCGGCGGCTCCAACAGCAGCCGGAACCGGATGTGGAAACTCGAACTGCAGCGCCTCGCCGACGAGCTCGGCCTGAAGATCTCGGTCTGCCACTTCCCGCCGGGCACGAGCAAGTGGAACAAGATCGAGCACCGCATGTTCTGCCACATCACCCGGAACTGGCGCGGACGGCCCCTGGTCAGCTGCCGGGTCATCGTCGAGCTCATCGCCGCCACCACGACCCGCGCCGGTCTGAAGATCCGGTCGCGGATCGACGACAACGAGTATCCGCTCGGCGTCAAGGTTTCCGACGAACGGATGAAGACCCTGAAAATCCGCCGCGACGGCTTCCACGGCGACTGGAACTACACCCTGATCAACAGGTCATCCTGATCATGTTATTTTGGCGAGAGGCCTAAACGGAAAATTTGGCACTCATCCGGAACAGACCCGTAAAATACCGGAGCATTGATCCGGATGCGCCGGAACCGGCGAACCCTGTGGGCCTGTCGAGGAACCCCGGATGAACACAGGCACAGTCGCGGGCAAGAAAGCGATTCCGGATTCGATCGTCGGCTTCTGCCCGGCGAATGTCCGATAGGTAGAGCCAGACGATGAAGTGACAGCACAGGGTCCCGTTCCGTCGGATCATCGAACACGAGTTTCCCTGCTCTTCCAGGGAATCCCGGAACTGCGCCGCGAGATGTCCGCCGGCCTCGATCCCCTGAGGCATCTCTGCTCGCCCGGTCTCGAGCAGGTACCGGAGGAACCTGATTGCAAACTGCCTGCGCTGCTGCCCGGGCCTCCTGCCGGTCCGACGCTGCCCTGGACAGCGGCATTCATGCTGCATGAAGCGGTCGATGAGGCGGATGTCGATCTTGTCGAGCCCCGCCTCGTTTATTGACAGCCAGCCCGCGATGTGTCTGGCCGTACTGGTCAAAAAGCCGGTCTGCCTGTCGCAAAGGCCAAGGCCTTCCAGATGCTCCTCATAGCACCTGACAACACGGGAATCCCGTTCCGGAACCACATCGGGAGGTGGCCGACCGTATTTTTTCGAAGGCATGAACTCTCTCCTGTCAGTGTCAAAACTGACAGGAATAGAGCAGATTTTTTTGGGAACCTGATCAGCGGAAAAAATGTGTCATGACAGTGGCTTGGGATTCAAGGTTCACATAACCGTTTGATTCCCATTATATCCGATGGGTCCCAGTTATGGAAAATATGCCGTCACCGAAGTCGGGCGTCGCCCGTTGTTTGGTTGATCAAAGCGCGTGTAATGATTTGCCTTCGCGGAAGAGCGAAGGATATCTGTGCGGCGTTATGGTACACCAAATCATTCAAGACTAGGGAATCGCAGGCGTGACCATTCCGACCACGACAATAGGTGCCTACCCTAAACCCGCCGACGCCCCAATTCCAATGTGGAGCAATATGGGCAAGCAAAGGCGCGCGGCGCCGACCATGGTCTACGATGCCTTGGTGGAGGACCAGTCAGCCGAAACGAAACGTACGCTCGACCGCATGACTATGGATGCGGTTCGCGAGCAAGTGGATTGCGGAATAACCATTCCAACCGATGGTGAAATCCGTCGCGAACATTACGTCTATTATCACTGCAGGCATGTGCACGGGATCGACTTCCGCCACCTTAGTGAACAAACAATGCGCGACGGAAGTTGGGTGGCCAGTGTCCCCACGGTCATATCAAAACTGGAACCGGGGCCTGCTTTTCTGCCTGCCGACTGGCGTGTTGCACAGTCGGCCACAGATTGCGAGGTGAAAATTACAGTGCCGGGTCCGCTGACCATAAGCGACACAATTGCCAACGATCATTATACCAGCCGGCCGGAACTGGCGCGGGCGCTTGCCGAGGTCCTTAATATAGAGATACGGCGCCTGGCTGAAGCTGGCTGCACGTGGATTCAGGTCGACGAGCCGTTATTTGCGCGCCAGGTTGATGAGGCGCTTGCATTCGGCGTTGAGTGTGTAGAGCGCTGCTTCGCCGGCGTCGGACCGGGTGCCAACCGTGCTGTCCACATCTGCTGTGGATACCCTGCCTGCCTCGACGATCCTAACCCCGCAAAAGCCGACCCAGCGAGCTATTTCGCTTTATCCGGCGCCCTCGACGCGGCCGATGTGGACGCCGTTTCTATCGAAGATGCACATCGGCCCAATGATCTCAAGCTACTGGAGCTATTCGACCACACCACGATAATCCTAGGCATGATCGACATCGCCAAGAGCCATGTGGAGTCGGTTGACACCCTGCGGGCCCGAATGGGTGCAGCCCTTGAACACATTGACGCCGACCGGCTGATTGCAGCGCCCGATTGCGGCCTTGCACTGCTGCCGCGGCGACTGGCCGCCGCCAAGCTAAGAAATTTGGCGACTGCCGCGCAAAGCCTATAAAAGGCCTTAACCCAACAAAGATCCAGTTATCCATGAGCGCGTCCAGAGAGCACAAGGAAACGCTTAGGCCTCTCGCCAAAATAACATGATCAGGATGACCTGTTGATCAGGGTGTGGTTCCAGTCGCCGTGGAAGCCGTCGCGGCGGATTTTCAGGGTCTTCATCCGCTCGTCGGAAACCTTGACGCCGAGCGGATACTCGTTGTCGTCGATCCGCGACCGGATCTTCAGACCGGCGCGGGTCGTGGCGGCGGCGATGAGCTCGACGATGACCCGGCAGCTGACCGGGGGCCGTCCGCGCCGGTTCCGGGTGATGTGGCAGAACATGCGGCGCTCGATCCTGTTCCACTTGCTCGTGCCCGGCGGGAAGTGGCAGACTGAGATCTTCAGGCCGAACTCGTCGGCGAGGCGCTGCAGTTCGAGTTTCCACAGCCGGTTTCGGCTGCTGTTGGAGCCGCCGCCGCCGGCCGTGATCAGGAGCCTGCAGGCGTCCCGGCACAGGGGGCGGCCCATGCTCTGCCACCACCGCCGCACGCTCTCCACCACGAATGACGCGGTGTCGTGGTCGGTTCCGACGCTGACCCAGCCCTTGTCGGCCGTCATGTCATAGACGCCACAGGGTATCGCCTTGCCGAGCTCCGGGTCGGGAAAACCGTGGACGCGGAACTGCTCTGGTGTCCCCTTCGGCCGCCATTCCCTGCCGCCGTTGCGGAAGGGGCCGACAAGCTCCTTTTACTTCGTGTCGACCGAGATGACCGGCTGGCCCAGCTTCTGGAAGGCCCGCACCCTGCGGTCAATGCGCCGGAACTGCGCGTCGCGGTCCGGATGGCCTTCTGCGCTGAGAGCGTCCGCGAGGCGGCGCGCGCTCAGCGACGTCCAGCGGAGCGGGCGTTCCGGATCTCCGCGCGTCGCCGGCTCGAGATGGAGCTCCAGCGCCGTCACCAGGCCCGGGTCATGGTCGGACAGGCGTTTGCGGCCGCCGCCGCCGCGCCATGGTCCAGCTCGCTCAGGCCGGCGCGGACCGTGTTGCGGGATATCCCCGTCGCCTCGACGACCCGGGCAATGCCGCCGCGGCCGAGCGCGCGGGCTTCAGCCGCCGCCCACAGGTGCCGCGAGCGCTCGTCCAGAACCGCTTCCAGCGCTGTGTGCTTGGATCGAATCGTGTCCGCCACACCATCCATGGTATACGCATGGCACGACAGCGCAAAATAGTCAAGCTATTTTGGCGAGGAGTCCTTAGCGTAGGATTCCTTTCCCTTCCGCAAACGACTCCATTGACGCGCATCGAAAATTCCGTCGGCGCCAACTCGACAGGCCGCGTTCTTGCCGTCTCACACAGTGCAGATGGTCGTCATCCCAATTGCCCTCTTTGCGGCGGGTGGATGGACCGCAGCCTACTACGATTCACCGGACAGTAGACCTGTGCATCTTGAGCGGTTCCGTCATCCTGTGTGTCGTCGGCGTCAGTCTCTACGCCAGTGCAGGTGATGGTGGTGTTTGCGACCGTAGGGGCCCAAGGGCCTCGGCAGCTTGACTACCTTGAGGTGACATTCGCGTTTCAGGTGGGGGGCAAGTCTCTCGGAAGTCGCATGGCCCTGTCGTAAAACGGCAAGAACAGGATCTCGCAGGGCGCGTCCTTGCCAAGGAACGACCGTACTAAATAGTGTCCGCCAGAAAACCCCCTTTTTCAGCGGCGGCGGACGACGATTTTCGACGGAGCCGGGTTCCTCACGGCGGCAATTCGCCCCTTTCCGGGATGTTTTTGCGTTCCGGATGGCGGGTTTTCTGCCGCCCGGGCGTGGTTTTTTGACGCGCGCTGACAACAAAACACAGGAACCCGTTCCCGCTCCGCGCGGGTCCGGAATGGACAAGTGTCCGCGCCGTCAGGCGGCGCGTCGCCGCCGTGTCTTCCTCCACGCCTTCCGGCGCAGCAGAAGTCCGATGCGGTGGATGTTGAGGGCGACCACGGAGAGAGCCGCCATGCGGGCGAAGCCCTCCGGCCCGCGGGCCAGCACCCGGTCAAGGCCGCGGTGCCCGAGGTTGTTGATCGCCGATTCAACCGCCGGATGCTGACGGCACAGCGCGGCGAACGCACCGTCCCGCTCGCGCTCCCGGTCGGCCCTGTTGAGATAACCCTTCTTCGGCAGCGCATTGTTGTCGAGCAGCGCGTCAAGACGCACACGGTTGCCGGGGCTGTGAAAGCCGCGGTCGAAGCTCACCGCGCGGAGGTCGGGAAACCGCGCCTGGGCGGCCGCGACCATCGGCACGGCGTAATCGACGTCACTGCCCTCCCACATGACCTCGTGGTGAAGGACGAAGCCGTGCCGGTCCTCGAGGATGCAGACCGGAACCCCAAGCTCCACCGGACACCCCGCCTCGTATGTTCAGAGAATCAGAAAAGATCAAGGAGGTGGCTGTGGATAAGTTGGGGGGCGGATTCCTGTGGAAAACCCGCCGCTTGTGTTCCGCCGCCTCTCCGGTTCATTTCTGTGCCGGGACCGCCGCCGCCAGGGCCTGGCGGCGGCGGAGCGGGGCCAGGCCCCGCAGGACGGGTCGGACCGAAACCGCCTTGGATCATCGGATCCGTGGGCAAGCGTGGTCGGCCCGCCCTCCCTTCAGCCTCCCGGGTCCTGAATGGATGCCTGGGGTTCGAGAACCGAATCATCGCGAGGATAGGAGCGGGAGACCATGGCCATCGTAGCCGCCGGAATCGACGTCAGCAAGAAGACACTCAACATCCATCTCAGCGGCAGGGACGACACCGCCGCCAACGACAGGGACGGCTTCCGCAAGGTCGCCCGCATCCTGAGGGACGGCGGCGCGGAGCGGGCCGTCATCGAGGCCACCGGCCGGATGCACAGGGCCCTCTTCCAGTCCCTGCATGACCGCGGCTTCACCGTCTGCGTGGTCAACCCCCGCCAGTCCCGGGACTTCGCCAGGGCCGGCGGCGGGCTGGCGAAGACGGACCGGGTCGACGCCAGGGCGCTGGCCGCCTTCGGGGCCGCGTTTCCGGACATGGCGGCCTCGGCGCCGGCCGGCGTGACGGTCGACCGGCTCCGCGACATGCTCGTGCTCCGGGAGAAGCTCGTGGACCAGCGCGCCGACCTGAAGCTGGCCTTCGACGAGGTCGGCGATCCGGCTCCGGACGGGCCGGTCCCGAAAATCCTCGCGGAGCTTGACGCCGGCGTCCGCGAGTATGACCGGCGGATCAAGGAGCTGATCACCGGCGCGGAGGAGCATGCGGAGAGCTACGGGATCCTGACTTCGGTTCCGGGCATCGGCCCCGTCACGGCGGCGGCCCTGATCGCGTGGATGGGCGAGCTCGGCGCGATCGGCGGCCGCCAGGCCGCCGCGCTGATCGGCGTGGCGCCCTTCGCCCGCGACAGCGGAAGCCGCAAGGGCGGGCGCCATGTCAGCGGCGGACGGAGGAGGCCGAGGGACGTCCTCTACATGGCGGCGATGGCGGCCTGCGCGTTCAATCCCGAGATGGCGGAGTTCCACGGCCGGCTGAAGGAAAGGGGAAAGCCCCACAAAGTCGCGGTGACCGCGGTCATGCGCAAGCTGATCGTGACCGCGAACGCCCTTCTCCGCGACCGGCGCATGTGGGAGGACCGGACCGGGGCCGCCGCCGGCTGACGCCCGCGCGGACCGTGTCCCGCGGCCGTCTGCGGGGCACAAAACGAATCAGACGCGCCGGTCAGGTCACCGCGGCCGGACTGCCTCGGCATGCCCGCATTGCGCCCGCCTGTGGACGGGCCTGTGGACGGGATGTGGAAAACCCGGAACAGGACCTCCGAAAACCGCCGGAAAAGGCCGAATCCGGGCTTGACTCAAAACATGGATGCTTGCCCTTCGAGATCCAGCGCGTGTGCGGCTCGAAGATTGAGAACACCTTCTCCCCGTGCGGGATCGTCTCACCCTTGAGAAGACGGCGGTCGATCTGGTCGATCTGACGCTTCGCATGCGCGATATAGCCTTCGATCTCCACGATCTCCCAGGCCTTCACTCCATGTGCGGCCAGATCCGCAAGGCCCGCCTCCGCGCGCGCGACAAGCTTGCGGCAGCGCGCAAGATACGCCTCCACATGCTCAGGACGCGCCCGCCGGGTCACCCGCACCCTGTGGAACAGCCGCTGAACCGAGCGCGACAGGTGTTTCCACTGGCGCCAGCCGCCGACACCGCTCTCTTCCGCCGCGCGGCCCGTCTCCCGCAGCAGGCAGCGCACCGCGTCCCACAGGAGACTGACATCCGTCGGATAGTGGACGTCGGTCTCGGCCACGAAGGAGTCACACCGCCCGGCCAACGGCGCGCCAGGCTTTTTTCCTGCGACCGCATGGCCGCTCTCCACCACCAGACCGTTCACCGCCGCCAGAAGCTCCGGAGTGAGAAGCCCCACATTGTCCGCCAGCCTCTGATAAGTGTATTGGTATTCGTCCCAGACATCGGCATGGCCGAGGAACCGGCGCAGCGTTTTGTGCTCGTTCACCAGCTCGTGGAGACGGTCGAAATCGCAGCCCAGACCCTGCTTGACCACGCCCATCACAAGAATCCGCCACATCTCCATGCCCGGACGGCCCACACTCCTGTCGGTCCCGGGAAGAATGTGCTCCTCCAGAAGCTCGAACAGCCGGACACGGAAACGCTCGTCGGCGTAAAGATGCTGAAGGCCCAGCAGCAGAGCCGGGATGTCGTCCCTGGATTTCAGGTTCAGCCTGATGTCCTCAATGCGGACCTCGCCGAGTTTCATCTGCGGATCGCGGACCTGTCGCATGTTTCCCCCCGAAGAATTGCGCAAATCAGCCCGGATTGGGCCTGAAAGGGTCGAAAACGGCCTTCCAGCCGAAATCTTCACGCCAAGAATACCACATTTTATCAATTAGAGTCAATAAGTTAGTGGGCTGCCAGTGGGTTTTCTGGCAGGCACTAAATAGTCTTTCCCTACCCAAACTCCCTTCGTGTCAAACCTGGCATAGCCGATCGCGGCATCGAAATGCGGGGACCGTGCGGCCGTCGTCAAGTGCGCAACTTTCTTGCCGCCCGAAGTAGACCCGGCCACCTGCCGCGAGGGCCAAACTCGGTGTTCGCAGTCCAAACAGCCGGTTGCCCCCAAGCGCTGGCAAGACAGATTCCCGGCCGATAAACTTCTCGTTCATGCGATCGACGAATCTGTCGCGGCCAACGTCACGGGTAACAGGGTTCTGTCGAAATCGCTACGGCTTTCGAGAATGCCGGCTTCGATGCGTCGGATGTTCATGGACCGCATCGCACCGAAGACGAGGCCATGCGGCGCCTGTCACTATGCCACAGTTGACTCCGCAAGGAGCCCCAGATTTTTGATGGCTCTGTAAGCTGCGGTGGCCTGGAGCATGTATTTCATTCCTTTTCTCATTTTTTCCGTTCCCGGCAGCGGCTGCCGTTTTGAGGGGATGAAGCCGACGAAGCGGGCGATGTCGATTGCGGCTTCGCGGATGGTCAGACCGTCGAATGCGGTTTCGCCGAAGGGCGGCGCCCGGATGTCCTTGAACCCGTAGTCCCGCATTCCGATGTAGAGGGCGGTGAGCTCGTCCCGGTCGACGAAGTCGAGCGCCGGCCGGTCGGGTTCGGCCTTCGCGGCCCTCTGGATGTCGAAGACGCGCCACGCGATGACGGCGTCGAAGGCGAGGCAGCGGCGCAGGTCGTCAGCCTCGTCGAGGCGGCGGTCCTCGATCCGCGCGCCCTGTTTCAGCGTCTTGAAATATTCCTCGATCGCCCATCTTCCCGCGTGCCGGTCGATGATGGTTCCGGCCCCCGCGGGCCGCGATGCGGACGGAGCGGCGGCCGATGACGGGCTGCGCGGCGAGATGCTCCCGCAGGCCGCGGACCTCGCCGCCGGCGATGACCGACCGGCGGGCGGAGGAGCTGGAGCGCACCAGCAGCCCGGCCGCCTCCGGATCCCGCGCCTGGGCCTCGAACATCTTCCAGATGTCGCCCTCGCGGTCGCAGACGGAGACCACCCGCGTTCCGGGACAGGCGCGGCCGACCCGCTGCGCCAGCCCGAGGCCGTCCAGCCAGCGCCGGCTCTCGCTTTCCGCCGCTTTTTCCGCCGCCTGTCCGCCTTCACGGTGACGCCGGCGCGGAAACCGGCGTTGATGCCGAGAACCCCGAGGCCGCGGCCGGAGGCCGACACCGCGAGGGTCACGTGGACCGGGATCCCGCGGCTGTCCGATCCTCCTCCGCCGAGATCCGCCAGGCCGCCGGTCGATCCTTTGAGGCCGGACCAGTCCAGCATTGTCGTGTCCTGCACCGCGAGAACCGCGCGCTCGCCGCGGCACCGCCGCACGGTCGCGGCGCGGTGGCTCTCCAGGATGTCGTCCATGCTGACCTTCGGGTTCGACAGAAACCTGTAGGCCCCCTTCTGTTCCTTCCGGCCCGGAAACACAACCGAGACCGGCTCGCCGGGCCGCTTCTCCCACTCTTTGGCCATCGCCTTCATGCGCCGGCGCAGCCGTCCGTCAAGGTGGCCGGAGAAGCCGAACTCCAGATCCGTCCAGCGGGCGTCCGCGGCAAGCGCCGGCTCCCCGCCCCAGAGCGTCTCGCCGTCCGGACGGCGGCAGAGCCGCTCCCGCCAGCCGGGCTTCCAGCGGGCGCATCCAGACGGCGGCGGCGCAGCAGGTCGTCCCCGCGCGCTCCGGGCCGGTGAAGGTGCAGGCCAAGGCGGGACGCGCCCCGTGCGCCGCCTCCCAGTCGCCGGCGAGCCGCCGGACCGCGAGGCCCAGCGCGTGGCTGGCCAGATGCGGAACCCGGACGCCGGGAAGGATGAGGAAGCGGGAATTGTTCACCGCCAGGCCCAGATTGGCCCGGCGCGCCCGCGCGTCCCATCCGATATAACAGTCCCGCGCCTTCTGGCGCCATCCGGCGGCGTGGAAGGACAGCCCGCCGACGCGTCCGAGACGCGCGCAGCGGATCCAGTAAAACAGCGCGGCCCCCGGGTTGGACGGATTCCCCCGCGGATGGTGCGACGCCATCATCGCCCGGAACGCCCGCCGGTCTCCGCGCGCCGACGCCGGCTCCAGGGTGACGCCGCCGAGATCCGCCAGCGCGCCCGCGAAACGCGTGTCGGGGTAATCCGCCGGCGCGGCGGCGCGGCCCGCGCAGGGCGGCGAACCCTTCGGAAGGTCAAAGCCGAAACCGGCGGCGATCCCCGGAAGCGCCAGCCGCGCCGAGGCCAGGCACGGAGCGCCGGCCGCGTTGAGCCAGCCCTCGCGCTCGCAGAGACCGGCGGCAAGACCGCGGCGGCCGGTTCCCGCGGCCGCCTCGGACCTCAGCCACTCAATCGTCTTAGTGTCGAACTGCCGCATGCCGATCTGCATGCGAATCATATGACATCAAAAACCTGCGGTGTTAACTGTGGGCCAGTGACAGGGCCGCCGCACGACGCCTTCAGCGTCTCGCCGCTGGCCTCAAACTCACGCACAAGCGCGCTCCAGTCCTCGGCGCTGCGCTTCACCGGAACCGGCGGGCCGGAGGCCGTCTGTTCTCTTTCCATGTCCGTTTCTCCTTGCTGAACGCGCGCCTTCCGCGCGCGCCGGGAGAATCCGGAATCCGCCGCCGAGGCTCAACAGAAACCGCCGACGCCCTTGTTTAGCCGTATGTGGACGCCCCCCTGAGCGCAACCGGGAATTTCAGAACGGCAGGAAGCCTGCGGTCGGGCACGAATCTCGCGCCACTCGGCTGGGCTCGCGTGTGACTTCATCGCCGCGCGCACCGCTTCCACCGTTGCCAGCTTCGGCGACACGCCCTCGAGCAGCTGCGCGACAAAGGAGGGGTTGCCCGTCGCTTCCCGTCCGAGCAGGGAGCGCTTGACCCCCGTCACCGCGAGAAACGCCTCCACCTCCCTCAGGAAGGCGGGGCCGGCCGGCGGCTCGCCCATCACGGCGAGCGCCCGGTCCACCGTCCTGAGGCGCGGACTGCGGCCGTTGCGCAGCCAGACGACGAAGCCGCGGTCGCGGCACACGGCGGCGCCGAACGCCCCGGAGCTCATCCCGTTCCCGGTGCACCAGGCCTCGATCGCCCGCAGGAACCGGGCATCGAGAACGCCGCCGGGATCTGAATTCGATATGCTCATCCGGTATAGATAGGGACGGCGGGTGCATCGGAAAACCGCTTTCGGTATGGCAATTCCTGCGTTTCACACGCCTAGTCCTACCGAGTCATGATAAGCAGTGGATGACCACAGGTCATCTGTTCTGCCGCAAGGCGTATTTCTGGCCGTCGCTGAAGCCGGTTTCATAGCCGGTTTCAAGGCCGATTTCGTGGCCCAGCGCTGCACTGCTCATCCGGCTGTAGCCTGTCCACATGATCTGGTTGCCGGGGTCCGGATCATGCTTGCGCTCGCGATATCCGCCCAGGCGGGCCACCAGGGCAACCGCGTCACCGAGCCGCTGCGGTGCGGCCAAGCCGTGTTTTCGTGCATAGTCACCCAGGAAGTTCAGTTCCGCATCGGTGAACATCAGGTCCGGGTCACAATCGGGCACCTGGCGTCCGAGCAGGGTCATCAGCATGATGCGCCATGCGATCACCGCATTGATGGCGATGGCCCGCTGCAGCCGGTCTGCGGTGCGGAACAGCAGGTGTTCGACGCGGCAACCGGATTTCAGCACACGGAACCAGTCCTCGATTTTCCATCTCTGGAGGCAGCAGCCGACGATTTCGGCCGCCTCTGCGGCTGTTCCGACGTCGCGGGTGGTCAACAGGTGCCACTGCACCGGGGCCTCGTCCTCCGGCGGGTCGGTCTCAATGATGTGCACCCCCGACACCGTGACCGCTTCACCGCCGGGGATCGTTGCCGGCAGGACCACGCGACGGAACCGCAGTTCACACTGCGCCAGACGCTTCCGGCGCATTGGGCGCGCTGTCTTTCTGCTGGACTTGGGACGTGCCGTCAGTCCGGCAATCTCGACCGCGATGCAGCCGTTGGCCGCTCCCCCGCCCAGGGTTTCGAACAGCTTCGGACGCGCCTTGCCCAGCGCCCGGTCATGCTTGGCGCGGACCAGCAATCCGACACGCGGGCTCTTGCGCTGGGCATCGAACAGTTCGCAGAAGTCCGCCTCCCGGTCACAGACGCACAGCACCCGCGTCTTGCCGCCGACCTCCCGCACCGCGGCGCCAGTGTCGGCAAAGGCGTCAAGCCAGCGTTCGGTCTTCTTCCGCTTCTCCGCCTCCGGCGTGCGTTTCACCGCCGCATCGAACCCCAGGCGCAGCACGCCGAGAGGAAGGCCGGTGTCGTTCACCGCCAGTGTCGCGTGCAGGTGCAAGCCCAGGGTCTTCGCGCTGGTCTGGTTCCTGCCGATCACCTCGAGACCGTCACAGCCCGGCCGGGTGGCGAAGTTCAGGTCCGTGCCGTCCTGGATGGCAAGAACAGTGCGCTGGCCGCGAATGCGGCAGACGCTGCGCCCGCGATGCGGCGCCAGGATGTTCTTCACCGAGACCGCCGACTCCGCCGGCTTCTCGATCAGCCGGCAGAAGGCGTTGATCGCCGTGCTGTCGCTGTTCGGACTGGCATTGATCTTGTGGCCCGGATACGCGGCCAGAAGACCGGCGCTCTTCACAAGCCGCGCAGACAGTCGCGTGTCACCCAAGGGAGCCCCTCCGAATTCATTCTCCGCCCAGTCCGAAGCCGACAGGCCTTCCCCCGGTTCCAGCGCCGGCCTGAGCTCAACATGCGGGACCCCGAGTTCCCGCCGCCAGCGCCGGTGCAGCGGGGACATGAACACCGTCTTCACCGTCTTGGCGCGGCGCTTCGCACGGTCCTGCCGGCCACGGCCCGCCGTCCGGCCCACGCAGAGGAAATTGGCAGCCCTCAGGCAGGTGCCGTCATAACCCTCATCGGCAAAACTCTCCACCAGCAACGGGCGGAAACCGTAACGGGCCGCGAAGTCCCGGGGCAGGCGGCGCAGGATACGCCCCAGAACGTGACTGGCCAGGTGCGGACACCGGACCGAGGGCCGGATCAGGAAGCGGCTCAGACACACGATCCGCTCAAGCTGGCCGCGCCGCTGGCTCTCTGTCCATGCAATCCAGCGGTCGCGGGCCGCAACCTTGAGCGCCGCTGCCGAGAACCCCGCCGCCCCCAGCCAGCCATGGGCCGAGCCGGCCAGGTGCCGGAGCTGGCGCCCGGCAAAGGTGGTCATGCCGCGGGGATGTTCATGGGCGATCAGCGTGTTCCACAGCGCCCGCTCATCGGCCGTGACAACCTCGACGACCCTGATCCCCTCAACCCGGGACAGGACCGTCGGAACGTCGTCCGGATCCGGCGCCGGAGCGTCGAGCAGGCGCGGGGTGATGTCGACGCCCCCCGACTTCGGCGGCGGCAGCACAATATCGGGATACCGGGTGGCAAGTGTCGTCAGGGCATGCAGGCATCCCGACACCTGAAGTCGACCCATCGCGTCGATGAAGGAGAATTCCGCGCAGACCCGGCGACCCAAGGCCCGTCGGCTGTCGAAATGTTCCAGCGACAGGATCGCGGAAATCCGCGCACGCGCCGCCGGGCCGCCAAGGGTGCGGCTGATTTGGGACTGTGCCATAACGACGCGATTCCACACCGGAGAAACCGCGTAGTTCAGCCAAAACTTTCATGACATGGTAGGCCTAGTCCCGCTAGGCCTACCATGTCCATAAAAAAGGGGCTGGACAATGGGCTGCCCCCATGATAGTCCGGCCGCATGGCACAGTCACAGATCAGCCGCACATTGCGGGACGAGGCGGCGGTCGCGCGGGTGGCGTCGATCCTGTCGCAGGAACGGTTCGACAGCCGATCCGCCCTGGGCCGCCGCATCTGCGAGGAGTTCTCGTTTCTCGACGCGCGCGGCCGGCCTCAGCTTGCCGGGTGCATGAAAGCGCTCGGCGCCTTGGCCGAGAGGGATTCCGGCATCGCCCTTCCTCCGCCGAAGGCGCCGGCGCCGGCGGCGGGGCCGCGTCTCCTTGAGGCCGGCGTCCCCGAGCCCGAGGATGTGCCGCCGCATCCCGCGCGGATAGGGGGCCTCGGGATCGTCGCCGTCACGCGCGCTGCGGACCGTGTCCTGTGGAACACGCTGGTCGCGCGCGAGCATCCGCACGGGATGACGGTCTTCGCGGGCCGCCAGGTCCGCTACCTCGTCGGCTCGGCGCACGGCTGGCTGGGGGCGGCGGGGTTTTCCGCCGCGGCGCTGCGGGTGGCGGCGCGGGACCGCTGGATCGGGTGGGACGACGAGGGGCGACGGTCGCATCTCGAGCGCGTCGTCTGCCTGAGCCGCTTCCTGATCCGGCCGTCCGCGCGCTGCCCGCACCTGGCCAGCCATGTCCTCGGCCGCATCCTGCGCCGCCTGCCGGGCGACTTCGCGGAGCGCTACGGCTTCCGTCCGTATCTCGTTGAGAGTTTCGCCGACGAGGGGTATGACGGCACCTGCCTCAGGGCAGCGAACTTTCTGCGCGTCGGAAAGACGGAAGGCCGGGGCCGGCAGGACCGGGACCACCGGCGGGCGAAGACCGTGAAGACGGTCTTTGTGCGCGAGCTGGAACGCTCCTGGCGCAGGAAGCTCGGCGTCCCGCACGTCGACCACGCGCCCTCGCTGGAGCCGGGCGAGGGGCTGAACGCGCAGGACTGGGCGGAGAACGAGTTCGGAGGGGCGCCCTTGGGCGACAAGCGACTTTCTGCGCGCCTGGCGAAGAGCGCCGGCCTTCTGGCGGCGTATCCCGGGCAGAAGATCAACGCCTCCAGCGACAGCGGCGGCAACGAGATCGCCGGCTTCTACCGCCTGATCGAGGCGCCCGCCGAGTCGGAGGTCACGGTGCCGAACATCCTCGCGCCGCACCGCGGGCGCAGCATCCAGCGGATGCGCGGCCAGCGGACGGTCCTGGCGATCCAGGACGGCACGGACCTGAACTTCTCCCGCCGTCCCGGCTGTGACGGGCTGCAGCTGATCGGAAAGAACCAGACGGCGGCGACGAGCCTGGGGCTGCACATGCACGCGACGCTGGCGGTGACGGGGACGGGCCTGCCGCTGGGCGTGCTCGAGACGGGTTTCGATCCGGCGAAGGCGCTCTCGAAAGAGGAGGAGAGGCGCCGCAAGACGGCGCGGTGGCTCGAAGGGTTCGACGACATCGCCGCCGCCGCGCGCGAGATCGGCGGAAAGACGCGGGTGATCTCCGTGTGCGACCGGGAGGCGGACATGTTCGCGCTGTTCGACGCGCAGCGCCGCCGTCCGCGCGTCGAGCTTCTGGTGCGCGCCAAGCATGACAGGGTTCTCGGCAGGGGACAGGCGAAGCTGTTCGCGGCGATGGCCGGCGGCGCCGCCGGCGGCATGATCGACATCGAGATCGAGGGGCTGACGGCGCGTCCGAAATCCAGCCGGAAGAAGGCCCGCCCCGCGCGGCAGAAGCGGCTGGCGAGCTGCGAGCTGCGGTTCCGCCGCGTCACGCTGCCGGCGACGGACGCCGTCCCCGGCGCGGAGCCGGTTTCCTTGCACGGGGTTCACGTCAGGGAAATCGCGCCGCCCGAGGGCGAGGACCCCGTGCAGTGGTTCCTGCTGACCACGCTCAGGGTCAAGAGCGCAGAGGAGGCTGCGGAAACCGTCGGCTTCTACCTTCAAAGATGGCGCGTCGAGGATTTCTTCCGCGTCCTGAAGTCCGGCTGCCGCGTCGAGTTCCTGCTGTTCCGCACCGCCGACAGGCTGCAGCGGGCGATCGCGATCAACGCGGTGATCGCCTGGCGCATCATGGTGATGACACTGCTCGGCCGCCAGGTTCCCGACTGCGCGCCGCAGCTGATGTTCGCCGACCAGGAACTCGGCTTCCTGCGCGACTACGCGAACAGGCACGGCCTGGAAGTGCCGGAGCGGCTCGGCGACGCCGTGCGCCTGGTCGCGCATCTGGGCGGCTACCGCGACCGAAAGCACGATCCGGAGCCCGGAAACCAGATCATGTGGCACGGGCAGACGCGGCTGACGAGCGCCGCGCTGGGCCATGAAATCGGTCGTGAAGTCGGGTTCCGGGACGGCCAGAAGCATGCACTGAGAGCCAAGGGATAGAACGTTGCTATGCAGAGTTATGTATACTCGGTAGCGCTAGGCGCCGCATGCCGCATAAGGGCGGTGAAAAAAACTTGGCCTGGTGCCTGTGCGCCCGGAATGTTCCGGGCTGCGACGAGCTGACGGGAATCGCTCGGACTAGATTCACCGAAGCCGGCCCTGCCGACGGCCCGCAAACCATGCCGGAGGCCGATTCGTTCTCGGCCGGCGGGGGCCGCCGGGCGCATCGTCACCGCCCCGGAACACCGGAAACTCCCTCAGGGACATCGTTCAGGCCGCAATTTTTCGCCCCTCATTCGGTCGATACCTTCAATTTTGAAGGGATGCACCGGTTGCCGGGCTTCGCATAGATTGCGCCGGGTCGTCGATCGCGGCAGCTTCCGGCCGCGCTGATCTACGAGCGCGCGAACTCCAACAGAGGCTCGATGTCGTGGTCATCCGCAGCCCGAAGAGCGGCGATATATCTAGTGCGCGTTTCGCTCACGTCGGTCAGATTCTGCCTGCCCCATGTAAACGCGTCGCGGCCGAGCCGCACCACCACCAAATCTCCCATCAAGCGCGTCGTTCGACCATTGCCGTTGGGAAACGGGTGGATCGCGACGAGCCGGTGATGCAGACGCACGGCAATCTCGTCGGGCGGAAATGTCTCGTGTTCAATCCAGTAACGAGCGTCGTCGAACGCCGTTCTGAGTTCGACGGGGATCCGCACCGGCTCGATACCGATGTTCCGCTCGGTTCTGCGAAACTCGCCGGCCCAGGCCCAGACGTCACCGAGGAGTCGTTTGTGAAGCTGCCGGAGGAATTCCTCCGTGAGCAGGTCGCGTCGGCGAACGCGCCAGGCCCAGACCGTGCCCGCAGCGATGTTCGTTTGCTCCGCCTCGTTCAGGTCTTGCCGATAGGTAATCCAAGTCTGGAGCAGACCTTCGCGCTCTTCCGGCTCGAGAGGAGTTGCATCCGCCGGCTCATCGAAGAGATCGTTCAAGCATCCTCCCACAGATCACGCTCTCGAAGATGATCGTGAATGTAGGTTTCAATCTGTTCTTCGCGTTCTTCGTGAGAGAGTCCTTGGGCTTCAAGATCCATCGTATGTGCGATTCGGATGAGTTCTTTGCGCGCGCTCTCGCGCGCTCTTCTTCGAACCACGTCTTCCAGCGAGGACTTGGGTATGAGGGCATACACGACGACGCAGTCCAGCGCCTCCGCCACCCTCCGAAGCGTCTTCAGTTGGATGGTTCCAGATGCCTCTGATTTCTCGATGTCGGCGACGCTTTGAGCCTTCACGCCCATGCGTCGGCCAAGTTGGGCGCCGGACATGCCCAACGCGTCGCGTATCGCCCGGATCCAGCCTTTCGGTGGAGGACGGTAGTGGGATTCCGGCTTCATGGATGAGAAGCGTTGATCCAAGCGTTGGCGCGGGACAGCTCTCTTGCCGGTATTCATAAGGTGACAGCCTGTTTTCATGTAATGTCAAAACAGGATATAGCCTGATTTTCTGGGCCTTGCAACAAGGCCTTGACCTGATGACTAGCCTTGGTCGGAACCTGCAACTGATTCTCGGATTCGAGCTTGAGATGGAAGAGCAAAACGGTCTCACCGATCCAAGCGTCGACCTCTAACGTGGCGTTGCCGCCGAGCGCGGAGGTGTAGCGCGCCAGCTACGTGCCGCCGGCATGCTGGCTGGGCCTGCGGCGAGCGCCGTATCCCTGGGAAGTGAGGAGACGGTCGGACGCGGCGTCGACGTCGGGGCGTTCGGCTTCCATTGCGGCCCGGTCGAGCGCACCGACGTACTTAAGGTCGATATCGCCCGAGAACCGGTCGAGACCGAGGTGGAAGAGGTTGAGTGCCGTCCCACTCTCGAGGACGAGACGATGCGCTAGAGCCCGATCTCTCGCGATCTCCTGCGCCAGGTGGGGGCTAGCCCTACCGTGTCATGATAAATCGGCACGGCAACGGGTCATTCCTCCTGCTGCAGCGCATGCCTCTGGCCGGCCCGGAACCCGATCCGGTGGCCGAGCGCGGCGCTTGAGAGCCGGGTCTGTCCGTGCCACATGATCTGATTGCCGGGATCCGGATCGTGCCTGCGGCCGCGGTATCCGCCGAGATGCGCGACCGCGCTCACGGCGCCTCCGAGCCGGTCCGGCGCCGTCAGGCCGTGTTCCTGCGCGTAGTCGCGCAGGAAACCGAGTTCGTTGTCGGTGAACATCAGCTGCGGCTCGCAGTCCGGAACCTGGCGCCCGAGCAGCGTCATGACCATGATGCGCCACGCGATGACGGCGTTGATGGCGACCGCCCGCTGCAGCCGGTCGGCGGTGCGGAACAGCAGGTGCTCGACGCGGCAGCCCGATTTCAGGACCCGGAAGTAATCTTCTATCCGCCAGCGCTGCAGGTAGAAGCCGACGGTCTCGGCCGCGTCCTCCACGCTCCTGACCTTGACCGTGGTCAGCAGAAACCACTGCACGGGGTCCTCGCCCTCCGGCGGCGCGGTCTCCCGGACATGCACCGCGGACACCGTGACCGGGCCGGCGCCTTTCAGCGCGGCCGCGGCCGGCAGCGTGACGCGGCGGAACCGCAGCTCGCAGCAGGCCAGCCGCTTCGTCCGCGCGGGCCGGGCCTTCTTCCGGCTGGATTTCGGCCGCGCCGTCAGCCCCTCGATCTCGATGTCGATCATGCCGGCGGCGGCGCCGCCGGCCGCCGCCGCGAACAGCTTCGGCTTCCCTCTGCGCAGAACCCTGTCATGCCGCGCCCGCACCAGCAGCTCCACCCGGGGATGCCGGCGCTGCGCGTCGAACATCTCGAAACAGTCGGCTTCCCGGTCGCAGACCGAGATCACCCGCGTCCGGCGGCTCACCTCGCGCGCCGCCCCGGCGGTGTCGGCAAGGGCGTCGAGCCAGCGTTCGGTCTGCTTCCGCTTCTCCGCCTCCGGCGCGCGCTCCGCCGCCTCGTCGAAGCCCAGGCGCAGCACGCCGAGCGGCAGTCCCGTCCCGGTCACCGCGAGCGTCGCGTGGAGGTGCAGGCCCAGGGCCGCGGCCCCGGTCTGGTTTTTGCCGATCAGCTGCAGGCCGCCGCAGCCGGGGCGGCGGGAGAAGTTCAGATCCGTGCCGTCCTGGATGGCAAGGACCGTGGCCTGGCCGCGCATCCGCATGACGCTGCGCCCGCGGTGCGGCGCGAGGATGTTCCGGGCCGTCACCGCGGTCTCGGCCGGCATCTCGATCATCCGGTAGAAGGCGCTGACCGCGGTGTTGTCGGCGGCGCTGCCGGCGTTGATCTTCTGTCCCGGATACGCCGCCAGAAGCCCGGCGCTCTTCACCAGGCGCGCGGCGAGGCGCTTGTCTCCCAAGGGCGCTCCTCCGAACTCGTTCTCCGCCCACACATCCGCGCTCAGCCCCTCGCCGGGCGCCAGCGCCGGCGCATGCCCGACATGCGGAACTCCCAGTTTCCTCCGCCAGCCGCGCTCCATTTCACGCATGAAGACCGTCTTCACGGTCTCCGCCCGCCGCTTCTCCCGGTCCTGCCGGCCGCGGCCGGCGGTCCGCCCGACGCACAGGAAGTTGGCCGCGCGGAGGCAGACGCCGTCATAGCCCTCATCGGCGAAACTCTCAACGACATACGGGCGGAAGCCGTAGCGGGCCTGGAAGTCGGAGGGCAGGCGGCGCAGGATGCGGCCGAGCGCGTGGCTGGCCAGGCGCGGGCAGCGCGCCGACGGCCGGATCAGGAAGCGGCTCAGGCAGACGACGCGGTCAAGATGCGCCCTCCGCGTCTCGTCGTCCCACGCCATCCAGCGGTCCCGCGCCGCCGTCCGCAGGGCGGCGGCGGAAAACCCCGCCGCCCCCAGCCAGCCGTGCGCCGAGCCGATCAGATAGCGGACCTGGCGTCCGGCGAAGGTGGTCATGCCGCGGGGATGCTCATGCGCGATCAGCGTGTTCCACACCGCCCGGTCCGCCGGGTCCGCGACCGGGCCAACGCGCAGACCCTCAATCCGCGACAGGCGCGGCGGAACCCCTTCGGGCTCGGGGACGCCGGCCTCAAGGAGACGCGGACCCGCCGCCGGCGCCGGCGCCTTCGGCGGCGGAAGGACAATGCCGGGAACCCTCTCCGCCAGGGCTCCGAGCGCCTTCATGCAGCCGGCGAGCTGGGGGCGGCCGAGCGCGTCCTTGAACGAAAACTCCTCGCAGACCCGGCGGCCCAGCGCCGACCGGCTGTCAAAACTCTCCCGCGACAGTATCAGCGCTATCCGCGAAACCGCCGCCTCTTCCCGCAGTGTGCGGCTGATCTGTGACTGTGCCATGCGGACGGGATATCACAGGGAAAACCCGTTGTTCAGCCCAAATCATCACTACATGGTAGCCCTAGCCCTCCAGGGCGATGTCCGCAAAGCCGCGCACGGTTTTCTCGATGGCGGTCTCGACCGGCAACCGTTCCATGGTCGAGGCGCCAATAAAACCGTGCACTTTCGCTTCATGAATGATGCAGGCCGCATCTTCCGGCGTTTCGATCGGGCCGCCGTGTGACATCACCAGCACGTCGGCGCGTTCGGCGCGTTCGGCGTCGGCCATATTGGCGGTGAGTGTCACACAGTCATTTATTGATCTTGCGAAATCGCTTGAAGCGCCGATCGATCCGCCGGTCGTCAGACCCATATGCGCCACAACGACATCAACACCGGCTTTTGTCATCGCATATGCCTCATCGGGCGTGAAACAATACGCGAGCGTAAACAGGTTCTGGCGATGCGCTTCAGCAATCATCGCGACCTCGCGGTCGTAGCCGAAGCCGGTCTCCTCCAGGCTCTGCCTCCACCGGCCGTCGATGATGCCATGCGAGGGAAAATTGATAACCCCGGAGAACCCCATCCTGGCGAGCCCCGCCAGAAAGGTCGGCATGACCCGTGTCGGATCAGTGCCATTGACACCGGCAATCACCGGCGTTTCACGCACGGCAGGCAGCACATCGCGCTCGCCCATGTCGACAACGATCTGATTGGCATCGCCGATCGCCAGCAGGCCAGCGTTGGATCCGATTCCGTTCATTCGGTAACGGCCCGAATTGTAGATCAGGATCAAATCCGCGCCGCCGCGTTCGGCGAATTTGGCAGAGATGCCGGTCCCGGCTCCGGCGCCGACAAGCGCGAGGCCAGAGTCGAGCCGGCCGCGCAGGCGGCCAATGACCTGTGTGCGGGAGTACATCGGCATCAATCCACCATGATCATGCCGCCATTGACGTGTATGGTCTGGCCAGTGATGTAGGCGGACGCGTCGGAGGCGAGGTAGATCGCCGTGCCGACCAGATCCTCGGCCACCGTCATCCGCCCAAGCGGGATGTATTTTTCGTACTCCATCAGGAAGTCGCGATGATGCGCGTGCATCGGCGTGTCAACGCCGCCTGGAGCGATCGCGTTGACCCGCACATGATGCTCGGCCATGGTCTGTGCGCCGCCGCGTGTATAGGCTTGGAGTGCCGCATTCGCCGCGCAGTAATCCACGCCGCCGCCAGACTGATTGAAGACTGACGCGCGCGATGACCAGGATGAGCCGATATTGATCACCGATCCCGACTTCTGGGTCTCCATCTGTGGCAAGACTTCGCGCATGATGCGCATGGGCGCCTTCAGATTGATGGCGATCATCCGGTCGAATTCGTCGTCGGCAATCGTCCTTGGGTCGGTGTAGGACATGATGCCGGCATTGTTGATCAGACAGTCGATACGCCCTCCAATGTCCATACAGGCCGCGAGAATGCGTTTCGGCGTTTCGTCTGCGGACACATCTGCCTGCACCGCCTGATGGGCGCCGCCGATGTCGTCCAGAATGGCGCCGGTTTCCTGCAATCCTTCGCTGTTCAGATCAACGGCAACAACCTTGGCGCCCTGCGCAGCGAAACCTTCGGAGAGCGTACGCCCGATGCCTTGCCCGGCGCCGGTGATCGCAACGACACGGTCGGCGATGTCAAACAGGTTCTTGCGAATGCTATGCACAGCGAGTCTGGCCATTGTGATTTCTTCCTTTGACTATTGGCTGATCGGGTGCTCAGCGCCGAGAGGGGCCGAGCGTGTATGACATCAGGAGTGCGACGACGAGCAGAAGACCCTGCACGAAACTCTGCGCGTAGTAGGGGAAGTTGAACATGGTCAGACCGTTGATCAGAACGGCGACGAAAACGGCCCCGACCAGGGTGCCGAGGGCGTTGGGGCGGTTTGCGCCCAGGACCGCGTAGCCGACCAGCGCCGCCGATACGGCTTGCAGCAGGAACGGGTCGCCCACATTGACATCTCCCCTGTTGGAGCGCGCAGCGAGCATCATGCCCGCGACAGCTGCCAATCCGCCGGAAATCACGTAAGCGATGGAGTGGACGCCCCCGATCTGCGGCGTCATGATGCGCCAGAATAAGAACGCACGCTTGTGTGCGTCTGAAACGCGAAAGGAAGCGTCCATGGAAAAGGTTAGCATAGTCGGTGTCGACATTTCAAAGAGGGTTTTTCAATTGCACGGATCGACGGCTTCCGGCCGGCCGGTTTTTGTGAAGAAGCTGTCGCGGAGCGGGTTCCTGCCGTTCCTCGAGGATCTGCCGCCGTGCCTGGTGGTGATGGAGGCGTGCGGCGGCGCTCACCACTGGGGCCGTCAGATCATCGCCAAGGGACATGAGTGCAGGCTGATCCCGCCGGTGTATGTGAAGCCCTTCGTCAAGCGGCAGAAGAGCGACGCGAACGACGCGGCGGCGATCGTGGAGGCGGCGCAGCGGCCGACCATGCGGTTCGTGGCGGTGAAGCCGGAAGCGGCCCAGGCCGACGCGATGCTGTTCCGGACCCGCGCTCTTTTCGTGCGGCAGCGCACGCAGACCGTGAACGCGCTGCGCGGCCATCTCGCGGAGTTCGGCCTGGTGTCGGCCCGCGGCGTGGCAAATGTGGAGGCTCTGAGAGCCGAGCTGGAGAAGGCCGCCGAAGGGGTTCCGGAGCTGGTTCAGCAGTCCGCGGAGATGCTGTTTGGCCAGATCGACGCGCTGAACGGGCGGATCGCGGAGCTGGACCGCGAGCTGAAGCGCCGCTCGCGGGAGCGGGAGGACATCCGGAACCTGATGACAATCCCCGGGGTCGGGCCGATCAGCGCGATGGCGGTGCACGCGTTCGCGCCGCCGATGGGGAGCTTCCGCAGCGGCAGGGACTTCGCCGCCTGGACGGGCCTGACCCCGCGTCAGCATTCGACCGCCGGCCGGCAGAGGCTCGGGCGGATCACGAAGATGGGGCAGCGCGACATCAGGAGCCTGCTGGTTCAGGGGGCGGTCGCCGTGCTGCGTCATCAGAGAGGCCGGGAGGAGATCGCGGACCCCTGGCTGCGGAGGATGATTGAGGAGAAGCCGTTCAAGGTGGCCGCGGTCGCCCTGGCGAACAGGATGGCCCGGACCGTGTGGGCGCTTTCGGTGAAAAACGAAGTCTGGCGGCCAAGGGCGGCGTGACGGCTGCTTGGAAAGAAAAAAGAGGAAACTGAGGAAGGAGAGAATTCGGGACGGCCGCCGCGCCCTCCGGGGCGTGATCCGGCGGCCCCCGGACTGTGCGCCGGGAGCGAAGGACAGCGCAGGGGCAAGAGTCGGAAAGACGGGGCCGGAAGAACCAGGCATAGCCGCAGGGCTTCGAGCCCGGGTAAGCGATTTGGATCCGGTCCGCGAACACCATGCGGGCCCGCGGCCGACAGCGCCGCATCTGAGAGGCCGGACATACGACAGCGCCCGACTGCAGGCTTCCTGTGTTTCTGAGATTCCCGGTTGCGCTCAGGGGGGCGTCCACATACGGCAATGCGGTAGTGCGCGACACGGATACCTGCCGCCGCCGCCGCAATCGGATTGCCGCCCACAGCATAAAATGCCCTGCCCCAACGAGTGAAATTGAGAAGGACAAACACCGCTATAAAAATCAATCCGGCCAAGACGACCGAGGCCGGCACGCCAAGGATGTCGCCCCTGCCCAGCCAGCGAAACAACGGCGCGAATTCGCCTGTTGTCTGTTCGCCGCGGAAAAACATGCCTGTCGCTACCGACTGACCGCTCACACCCAGCAGCGTCAGGCCGTTGACAAGAAACAGTGTCGAGAGCGTTGCCACAAGGTCCGGAATCCGGGCATAGACGATCAGGAACGAGTTGAAGAGACCAACTGCCACGCCTGCGCCGAGGCCGACAGCAATCGCGGCGATCCCACTCCAACCGCCGATCACCATTGCCGCCGCCGCCATAATCGAAAGGCTCATCGCGGAACCGACTGAAAGATCAAAGCCGCCGACAGTCATCGAAACCGTGACACCAAGACCGACAACGGCGACAACTGAAGCCGCCTGCAGGACGAACATCGCGTTTGCGAATGTTCCGAAGAACGGCTGCGTCCAGCTGAAATAGAGGATTATCAGAACAAGAACCGACAAGAGTCCGTACCGATAGACGAGAGCCTTGATGTCGACCGACTGGAAGTGCCGTTGCCGTGAATCGCGCCGTTCCGGATGAGTTTCCGCACTCACGCAGTGGACCTTTCCTGCTGCCGCCATTCCATCTGTCCCGCCGCTGCGCCCTGGCTGATAATGTCCGCGAGTTGCTCTGCATTGAGCGAGCCGGCGCTGTCTTCGTGAACAATTGCCCCGTCGACCATGATGATGACCCGGTCGGCGATCTCGATCACTTCCTCAGGGTCAGACGAACAGACAATCACCGGGACATCTTCGGAATATTGACGCAAGGCTCTCGAGATGAGGCCACGCGCGCCAATGTCAATTCCGCGATACGGTTCGTCCAGCACCAAAAGTCGCCAGTCACGCCGCATCCAGCGCCCGACGAGCAGTTTCTGCTGGTTGCCGCCTGAAAGGTCCGCGATATCGGCATGTGGACCGGACGCCATCACATTGAAGTCGCGGACCACCTCTTCTGTAAACGTGATTTCCCGGCTGCGCCGCATGAGACCGGCGCTGCTGAATTCGCCCAGAACCCCAATCGTGCAATGTTGCCAGATCGGGCTGCTCGGGAAAATGGACTGCAGGGCGCGTTCTTCGGAAACCATGACGATCCCGTTCCGCATGGCTTCGTCGACGCGTCCGGCGCGCACGGCTATTATGCCGTCGAATTCCACGCGTCCCGCGATCATTGGATGATGGCCTGTGACCTGTGCGAGGATTTCAGTCTTCCCGGCGCCAATTAGACCGGTGAGGCCAAGGATCTCACCGCGCCGCACCTCGAACGAGACTGACGGCGAATCGTGGTGCGCCCGCATCTCCGTCACACGAACCGCCACGTCACATCCGGGCCTCGGCACGTGTTCTGTGGACAAGATCAAATCTCCCAAGATCGAACTGGCAATCGCCTTGCGATCCATCGGCGCTTCAAGGGTGGATACGATCAGGCCATCGCGCAGCACCACCGCGCGGTCGCACAACAGCTCGACCTCGCTCATGCGATGGGAAATGTAGAGCACCGCAATGCCCTTTTGCTTGAAGTCGTTGACCGCGTCGAACAACTTTTCGGCCTCACGTTCGCTCAACGTCGATGTCGGTTCGTCGAGGATGAGAAGTTTGGGATTTTTTGCCAGCTCGCGCGCGATCGCCACTTCCTGCCGCTGGCTGGAAGACAGGTTTTCGACCGGCTCATCCAATGGCAGATCGAGCGCCAGTCTGCGCTGCACCTCTTCGGCACGCCGCAGGACTGCGCGATTATTGAGAAAGACTGATCCGCCGGGCATGGCGATTTCGTCGAGCATCAGGTTTTCGGCCACTGACATCCCGAAGACCACACCATCGTCAATGCTCTGATGGACGGTCGCAATGCCTGCATTGCGCGCATCGTCGGTGTAATGGAAATCCTGTTTCCTGCCCTCGATCTCGATATGACCCGATGTCGGCCGGTGAATACCGGCGAGCACCTTGATGAGTGTCGATTTGCCGGCGCCATTCGCGCCGAGCAGGCCAACGGTTTCGCCGGCGAAAATGTCGAACGTGACACCGCGCAGGGCCCGCGTGGCGCCAAACGTCTTTTCGACTGCCCTGATCGAAACCAGAGGATCAGAAGGCATCAGTTGGCGCTGTCCATCCAAGGCGCCTCCGCCAGGCCCGGCGTTGCCAGACCGGGAAAAGCCGCCGTCAGCTGCTCGACATTCTGCACGCCGTTTTCGCGCAGATCTTCCTGCGTGATGACCAGCGGTGGAATTTCCAGATTGTTGCCGGTGTATGAGTCTGTTGCTTCACCGGCGGCGACACGCAGTGAAACGCGGCCGAAGTTCTGCATGTCGGTTGTCGCGGTGGCCACCCACGGGCTGCCATCTTCGATCATGACCGCAATGTCGGCCGTCGAAATGTCCATTCCGTAGGTCCGGACCTGGCCCTCAAGACCAAGTTCGCGAATGGCCAGCGCGGCTCCTTTGGTGAACTCGTCATAGGGTGCGACGATCGCAACCGTTTCCGGATTGGCCTGCAGAGCGGCGATTGCCTGATCGGCCGTCTGCGCCGCGGTATTGGCGTTGACGACGCCAATCTGCGCGACCTGATTGATGCCTGGATACTCGGCCTTGTAGCGCTCCCAGACCTCGTTGCGCAGATCCAGCGGTCGATAGCCGGCGACGTAGACATAGATCATGTCGCCTTCGAGCGATCCGCCCATATCCGACACTATCTGCTCCATGATACCTTCCATCATGAGATGTTCGGACTGGTTGACGAGCGTGACATTGTCAGAGGCTTCGACCGATGCGTTGGATGCAACAACGGGGATGACCGCAGCTTCCGCAGCTTCCACTCCTGCCTGAAGACTGTCCCCAAATCCCCATCCAATAATGATAGCATCGGGGTTCGTCGCGACCGCCTGCTGCAGTTGAAGCGCCTGCCGGGCATTGTCGCCATCGGCATTGTAGATGGTCAGATCAACACCAAGAAGGGCAGCTTCTTCCTCCACGCCCGCTATCCAGGCCTGGTAGACGTCGCCGACATTCAACTGCCGGACCACTGCAATGTTGAAGCCACCGTCGGCAACTTCAGCAGGAACCTCGGCCGGCGCATCGGGTCGAACTTCCAACTGCATAACGTCGGCAAAGGCGGAACCTGTCAGCCAAAGCCCGCCAAACGCCGCCGCCCCAAAACCATATGTGTCTGAGCAGGCACACTCCTGCCGGATCTGTTGCCGGCCTGCAGGCCGCCCACCTCGCCGGAACTCAGCCCATACGCAGAAAGCGTAAGCAGCAGCGCCCGGTCGCCCAGGTCCGCCAAGCGGTCGCCCCCTGTCGCTTCAATCAGGCTCCGCAGTTCCATCCGGGATGGCCCGGGGCAGTGTGGCATCCCGGAAGAACGCGGGGCGCAACGATCGAGGCGGCCAGACCCGGATGGCTCCAGCGCGCGGCCTTCGGAAAACCGGAGGAAGGACCGAAGGGAGTCCGTATGGGTCCGGATCGTGGAGGGGTGGCGGCGGCGCCCGACCCGGGCACTCCTTTCGTTCGGGGGCCGGAATATGGCTGCGGTTTTGACATCGCGGCCAGCGCACCGGCCCTTGCGCAGAACCGGCGCAGAAAGTCGTCCGCTCGTCCACGGCAGTCTCAGGTCGTGGCCGATGCCGCATCCGGACACGCCCACCGGCTATGCCGATGCCATGGCCCACCGCGCCATTTCGGACCTGAGCGCATTCATCGGTCACAAGGACTCTGCCAAGCACCGGATTCTTGTCGCCGGCGACTTCAACCTCATCCACGGGGCGCCCGAACAGAATCCCCTGGCCCTCCCGGAGCGGGACAATAGCGTGTTCGCACGCCTGCAATCGCTCGGGGTAAAGTACATGGGACAGCAACATCCGAACGGAAGGAAGGCCTCTCCGCCGCCGCGAGGCCTTCCGGCGGACACCAAGAACGGTTCCGACGCAACAGCACCCAGGCAAGGCAGCAAACCGGCTCGATTACGCATTTGCGTCTCGGGGGTTTCATCGGAACATGCGGTCGTACGCGCTCAATGAACCGGAAGAATGGGGTCCAAGCGACCATTGCCAGATCGTGATCAAAGCATCCCCGGAGGCTTTCCCCGCCGGGGAAACCGGAACCTGAATTACACGTGAGGCACAGTGACGAAAATCAGACAAGCTCACACCGAAGGTCCTGCAGGCCGTCAGCGAGGGACGAAGTTACCGCTGGATCGCCCGTGA
>CBDCSZ010000029.1:0-5918 GCA_965221935.1 Paracoccaceae bacterium | reverse complement strand
GGCTCCGGCGGCGGAAAACCCGCCATTCGAGGCGCGCGGACATCCCGGAGCAGGGAAATCACCGCGCCATGGCGCCCGGATCTGATGACAGCCGTCGTCCGATATCGCCAAAAACGGGGGTTCTCTGGCGGACACAAACTATACGATGGGGCCTCATTGAATTGACAGCATTTCCAGGCGGTCTGACCATCAGCAGCTCGAAGGCCCTCTTCTGGAGCGCGGTCGGGACTGGTTTTGATCGAGCATTCCATTCAGATTGCCGAAAAACGGCGTTTCCGCTTGCTTGGCATCGCCGGCCGGCGCGCGGTCAGCGGTGGATTATCGGCGCGTCTGAGTGGCTCAGATCTCGCTGCCGATCGCCCGCAGAAGGCGCTGTGTCTCGGCATGGAGATAGAGTTCGTCGTCTTGGGTGATGATGCGCGAATGCATCGTGCAGACCCGTATCGGGTAGAGCCTCTGAAATGATTCTTGGACAAGCGTCTTTCGCTGGAACATGGATTGAAAGACTTCCTTCCAGTTGTCTTTGCGCACGATGATTGTCTCGTAGTCGGTGAAGTCCGCGTAGACGATCAGCGGTCTTTCGGGATCTCCGCTTGCGACCGCCTTTTTTCGCTTGTCGCACCATTTCTGGCGCATCTGGCTGGAGACGCGACGCTTAATCCAATTCTTGCCCACGGCTGCGGTCATCCTGCATTCGATGAACCGGCGGACATGCGTCTCGAATCGTTGGAGGCGATCATGCGCGGCATTGGTGCGTTGCAGACCGGCTTCCCCATCGTCGCACGGAAAGTCGGGAGCGTGATCGTAGTCACCGATGCGGGACGGCGGCGAGAGCTTGATTCCCGCAATGGTGATGGCTTGGTCGAAAGCGCTGGCCGGAAAGTTGGTCAAGGCGGGATCGAGACCGCGTTTGAGATAGAAATCCGAGCGCGCCAAAGTATCGGTGAATATTTCGGGCGGCCAGTTGATGCTTGCGCACCAGTCGCCAAGGTGGGGTCGAAGCCGATCCGCTGACTGGATGCCGAAGTCGGGCATTGTGTTCAGGACATGGCCGACCTCCTGCAATTCGACCATGCCCGTAAGCGAGCTGATCTGGTCCTGGATGTTGAGCCAAGGGGCGGTCATCGCTTCGATGGCTTGGCGAACTTCGCTTGCCCTTCGCGATCCAGCGCGTGTGCGGCTCGAAGATCGAGAACACCTTCTCATCCTGCGGGATGGTCTCGCCCTTGAGAAGACGGCGCTCCACCAGGTCAATCTGACGCTTCGCATGCGCGATATACCCTTCGATCTCCACGATCTCCCAGGCCTTCACTCTATGCGCGGCCAGATCCGCAAGGCTCGCCTCCGCACGCGCGACAAGCTTGAGGCAGCGCGCAAGATATGCCTCCACATGCTCAGGACGCGCCCGCCGGGTCACCCGCACCCTGTGGAACAGCCGCTGAACCGAGCGCGACAGGTGTTTCCACTGGCGTCAGCCGCTGACACCGCTCTCTTCCGCCGAGCGGCCCGCCGCGCGGAGCAGGCAGCGCATCGCGTCCCACAGGAGACTGACATCCGTCGGATAGCGCACATCGGTCTCGGCCACGAAAGAGTCACACCGCCCGGCCAACGGCGCGCCAGGCTTTTTTCCTGCGACCGCATGGCCGCTCTCCACCACCAGACCGTTCACCGCCGCCAGAAGCTCCGGACTCAGAAGGCTCACATTGTCCACCAGCCTCTGATGGGTGTAACGGTGATCGTCCCAGACGTCCGCATGGCCGAGAAACCGGCGCAGCGTCCTGTGCTCGTTCACCAGCTCGCGGAGACGGTCGAAATCGCAGCCCAGACCCTGCTTGACCACGCCCATCACAAGGATCCGCCACATCTCCATGCCCGGACGGCCCACGGTCCTGTCGGTCCCGGGAAGAATGTGCTCCTCCAGAAGCGCGAACAGCCGGGAGCGGAAATGCCCGTCGGCGTAGAGATGCTGAAGGCCCAGCAGCAGGGCCGGGATGTCGTCCCTGGACCTGAGGTCCAGCTCAATGTCCTCGATGCGGACCTCGCCGAGTTCCATCTGCGGATTGCGTACCTGTCTCATCTTTGCCTCGCGAAGAAGTGCGCACATCGGCCCGAATTGGGCCCGAAAGGGTCGAAAACAGCCTTCCAGCCGAAATCTTCGCGGCGAGAATACCACAATTAAACACATAGAGTCAATGACTTAGTGGGTTTTCTGGCAATCACTAGATAATCCCGCTGTCCCAAACAGCCTAAATGCGATCTCTGTCGACTTCTAGGGCACCCGCCTTCGCGAGTAACGCGCCTTATCCGCATCGCTCCGGCCCTTCAGAAAGCGGCGGATTTCGGGAATGCGGGCGTCGGTGAGATCGGCCAGCGTCCTGTTCAGCAGCTGCAAGTCGCTTGCGCAACACTCGGGACACAACCGAGAAAATATAGTCTGCGATGAAAATCGCGTTCAGACTGCTTTGCCGCGATGAATAGGAGACGAGGCCGTGCGCTACCGCATGGCGGGCAGGGATTTCACACTGCTTGGCCCACCTGACATTCGTGTCGTTGACACCGACGGCGAGCCCAGGCTTGTAATTGGGTGCGGCGCCGGCTGAGCTGTTGCCTGATGCGTTGGAATTCCTGACGCCCTCTGTCAGGTACTGGAACAATACCATGTCCTGGAGACCTGCGGTCAGGAAGTCAGCGAGTTCGGTGTTGGCAGCAGGGCCGGTCAGCTCCGTCACAAACTTGCGGTATGGGATTGGCCCTGCCCGTCCGTTGGACAGCACCCCGCGGAATACCCTCTCGAACTCCGGGAACAGCAGTCGGCTGACGCATCGGTAGAGCCCGCCCTCGTGGGCGTCGAGCGCTTCCTGGAATGCAGCCTTGGCCTCGTCGTCAACATCGAGCGAGGATATGCGCGATTCGAGGCTTGCTCGGACTTCAGACCAGTTGTCGGTATAGAAGGCAAGCAGCGAAGCCTGCAGCTTGGCGTCGTCGTCCCCGCATTCGGCGACCACGCCGAAAGGCGTGGTGCGGTTGGGGACCCATCCCCGTTTGAGCAGGTGCTCCGCAAAGTCCCATCTTTCCATTTGGTGCGCTGCCGCTTGAAGGAAGGGTGCGACCAGATTTGCCAGCGTCTCCGTAAGCGATCGGAGACGCACGGCCGTGTCCTGAAACCCTTTCAGGATGGGATCACATTCACTGGCCAAGGCCGTCAGGCCTTTCACCAGCGAATGGACCGCTGCGGGTGGCGCGTCCCTCGGTGTTTCGTTTTCGTTCGACATCGCTCGGACTGAACCTCCGGGTTAGCCTGCATTTCTCAGTGCGCCGTGGAAAGGCGCGTTTTCCTTGCGGGTGCGAAACCCACTCAGCAATTGTCGCTTCGGCTGGTAGCAGCCAGAGCGGTTTACGGAGGTAACGATGTAGACTGAAGCACTCTGGTGCAGAAGGGCCGCTTCGGGCGGCTCAGCGACCATGCAGGCCGGAACGCGAGTGAACGCCGAGCAGGCCTCGAAAAGGGCAATGCGGGAGTCGACCCTCCTGAGATTAGGGGAAGACCGATGGCGGTCCGGGAAGCAAGCGGCAGACGCACCGGTCCGTTTCCGCCGGGGTAGTGGCGTCGGCATGCATGGAAGATGGAAAGCGCAGCAACACGGGAAGCCCTGTCGGTGGCGGGTGGACGCCAACCGGAAATCCGCGAGGACCAGTCCGGGCCGGCAGGGTGGCGGACAGGCCCGTACGACTGAGGACGCCGGGTAACGCCGGCCGAGGAAAGGGGCCTGACTTCGGGAACGGCACAGAAAGGGGGCAGGGCATGGCCACTGGCGAGAGCCTATCAGGGCCACACAGTGTTCGGAAACTCCAGACTGTGCCACATGCGGAGGCATGATCCCGTCGGAAAGCCGGATGCGGGAAATCCGCACGTCCGGTTTGATGAGCGGGGGACTGGAAACGCGGCCAGGGGAGCCGGACTGAGGCCCGGAGCGAAAGCGACGGACATGCCACCGGAACCCTAAAGCCTGGCGCGCCAGCCCCCGACTCTACGTGCGCCGTGGAAAGGCGCGTTTTCCTTGCGGGTGCGAAACCCACTCAGCAATTGTCGCTTCGGCTGGTAGCAGCCAGAGCGGTTTACGGAGGTAACGATGTAGACTGAAGCACTCTGGTGCAGAAGCGGCCGCTTCGGGCGGCTCAGCGACCATGCAGGCCGGAACGCGAGTGAACGCCGAGCAGGCCTCGAAAAGGGCAATGCGGGAGTCGACCCTCCTGAGATTAGGGGAAGACCGATGGCGGTCCGGGAAGCAAGCGGCAGACGCACCGGTCCGTTTCCGCCGGGGTAGTGGCGTCGGCATGCATGGAAGATGGAAAGCGCAGCAACACGGGAAGCCCTGTCGGTGGCGGGTGGACGCCAACCGGAAATCCGCGAGGACCAGTCCGGGCCGGCAGGGTGGCGGACAGGCCCGTACGACTGAGGACGCCGGGTAACGCCGGCCGAGGAAAGGGGCCTGACTTCGGGAACGGCACAGAAAGGGGGCAGGGCATGGCCACTGGCGAGAGCCTATCAGGGCCACACAGTGTTCGGAAACTCCAGACTGTGCCACATGCGGAGGCATGATCCCGTCGGAAAGCCGGATGCGGGAAATCCGCACGTCCGGTTTGATGAGCGGGGGACTGGAAACGCGGCCAGGGGAGCCGGACTGAGGCCCCGGAGCGAAAGCGACGGACATGCCACCGGACCCTAAAGCTGGCGCGCCAGCCCCCGACTCTACTACATGAAAGCGAAAAGCCCCTGCGGGGCGGATTTCCTGCTGTTTTTCACGACGCCGCCTTCTTACTCGGCGTCGGGGGCGTTTTGCGGTCATTTTCCGCCGCCGGAGGGTTTTTCGGACGTCTCCGGACCCCGGTATGAGGTCTTTTCCCGGCGTCAGGGCGCGCCGGGGCCTCCCCTCCGGCGGGGCGCCCGCTGGCGGGCTGTCCGGAGGTCAGTCGGGAGCGAGGTTCATCAGGCGGCGGCGAAGGCGTCTTGACAGGGCAGGCTCCGGACAGGGCGAAGTGGATGCGCCGGACCGACATTCTGACGCGGGCGCCGATCTTCAGCAGCCGCAGCCGCAGCGTTTCGGGCGCGGCTCTGGCCAGCTTCCCTCCGGCCGCCGCGGCGACGCGGTTGTGCAGGATGTGGGCGAAGGCCGAGAAGCGGAGCCGCAGGGCGTTGGCGCCGAACAGGTTCGACGAGCAGCGGTCCGCGAAAAGGCCCGTTTTCAAATCTTTCACACGGTTTTCCGCGTCGCCGCGCCCGGGCAGCGCCTCGGCCTTGCCGATGACGCGGCGGGCCCGGCTCCAGCTGTCCCGGGTGCGGTGTCTGAAGTCGCGGAACCGCCGCGATTTCCAGCCGGTCACCGCCGCCCGGCTGCGCGAGCGCCGCATCTGCCGCGCGATCCCGGCCTCCAGACGGGCGTTGCGGGCCAAGCCGATGACGTAGTCGACCCCCTCGGTCCGCCCGCGCCAGGACATGATGGACTCCCGGCAGAAGCCGGAATCGGTCCGCAGGATGATGCGGGTGTCCGGCCAATGGAAACGCAGCCGCCGCGCCAGTGTCTCAAGATCGTCTCGACCGCCGGCGGCCGGGTCGCCGCCGGCGGCGCACCAATGGCATTTCCTTAACGATTCGGCGTCATTTCCTTAAGGGGGCGCGCCATTTCCGGGGCGGCTTCGCCCCTTTTCCGGCAAGGTTCGGTTTCAGGTCACGCGGTCTGGTGTCGTCTCCGCTGCCACTTTCCGACGGGTTTTTGGGACCGGCGCGGGAATGACCGTCCCGGCCGCAGCCGCGCCCGGGCCGCGAGAACCGAGTTCGCCACGCGGCTCACGGCATCGGCCAGCGCCGACGTCTGCGTCAGGATCAGCTCCTCGAGCTGCCGGCCAGCATGGCCAGCGCA
>CBDCSZ010000028.1:0-6523 GCA_965221935.1 Paracoccaceae bacterium | reverse complement strand
AGTCTCTGCATGGCCGCTGCCTCGGCATCACCCTGAGCATGCTTGCGGCCACCGGATCCGACGCCGAAGCGTCGGGTGCCATCGATAAGATCCACGACCTGTACGCGGAGTTTCAGACCTTCAAGAATGGTAACTGCCCAGCACTCAGTCTCGCGCGTACGTGGAGGCTGCGCAAGGCTTGCGTTTGAAATCATACATGCTTGGGGCAGGATCGGCGTGGCGCCAGCGGGCAGGGCGTATGGAGCGGTTTAGCATTGGAGTTTTCCGATCAGTTGGTCCGGCGATGTCATCAAGGTTTCGATGACGTTCCAGCCCTGCTTTCTGGCGGTGGTAATGGCGCTGCGCAGGGTGGCGAAGTCTCGGGCGCCTTTTGGGGAGCGGAACCCGCCGCAGATTTTCTGGCGCAATTTGCCCATTCGTCCATCGCGTTCGGCTTCACTATGGCGATATCGGCATAGTCAAGCCGAACGCGACTTGCGCATGAGCAAGGTCAAGCAGAAGGTGTCGGGCTGCTTCCGAACCACAGCGTACGCCGAAGCCTATTGCCAGATCTCCAGCTACCTGCAGACCATGGCCAACCAGGGATACAATCCCCTGGTCGCAATACAGATGGCGTTTGCCGGTCGCGCCAATTCAGATGGGCATGAGTAGTTAGTGTCTGTGCCAAAATATCGGGTTTTGAACCCGGCGCGACTTTTCCGACCAAGGCACCCGGCGGTATTCGGCCTCTTGCGCCATGAATGAGCGGTTGGGAGCCGGTTTCGCGCGAATTTCGAGGATGCCGGCGATCTTCCGCGGCAATTTCGCCAAGCCGATCATTCGGTTCCTGGATTGCTCTAATGCCCTCGTCCATGCTCCGCCGGAATGAGCGACCCATCGCGAAGATTCCGCCCATCCGACCGATTTCGCCTGAATTTTGCTTGTGAATTATTCGCCTGAGAACAATCCTCGCAACCCAAAATCGTCCACAACCTGTTGATATGAAACGACTGTCAACTTTTTGGCACAGGCACTAGTTACGGGAAATCGGATTATTTCGGGAAATCCCGGCGTGTGTTTTCTCTTTCCCAGGAGAGCCTTCCCAGCAGCTCGGCAAAGTCGAGCCGACAGCACTGCCCCCATTTGATCGCGCATTGCGGGGGCGGGAGACTTGTTCTGGACCCCCCGGCCAGTACTGTGCGAGGTCTCGATCCGGCGCCGGAGCAATGGCATTCACTTAGCGGATTCATCCATTCACTTAAGGAATCGCAGTTCGGCGGGGGCGGATTGCTGCGTTTTCTTGCGGGCTATGCGGTTGCGCGGGCCTTCGGAACCTTTCTCCGGCTCCATCTGCCGATCGACTTCCGGGAGCGCCGGGGATACGACCGGTTCGGTCGCAGGCGCTGCCGGCAGGCGGTGATTCCCTCGACGATCCGGGTGACGGTTTCGCTGAGCGCGGTGGCGTGCTGGAGCAGCAGGACCTCGATATTCCTGGCCACCGTCGCCAGGCTGTTCTTGAAGTTGGCGGCCATCGCCGGTTTCGGGCCGCCTTGGCGGCCGCGGTTCATCCCGTCTTCGCTTTGGTTGGCGAACAGCCGGGTCAAGGTGATCAGGATGAAGTGCGCGAACAGTTCCTGTTTCACCGCGCGCTCGCTTTGGCCGTGGAAGTCGTCGACGCTCAGGGCGCCCTTGCTGATCTTGAACAGCTCCTCGATGCCCCATCTTCCATGGTAGAGGGCCGCGAGGTCTTCGATGCGGGTTGTCTCCGCATCGAGCAGCGTCGTCGCCAGAGCGAAGCGGGTGCCGCCGGCGGTGTACTTGACCAGCCGCAGGCGGAGCGGCCCGAAGCGGGCGCCCGGGTATTTGGCGCGCAAGGCGCGCAAGGTGTCCGGGCCCGGCGCGACCTCGGCCACGCTGTCGGCGCAGTCGCCGGCAAGGAACGCGTCGAAGGCGCTGCCGGCCTTCGCCTTCAACCGGAACACCGGATGCAGGCCCCGCGCCGCATGCGCGTGCAGCAGTTCGCAGGAATAGTAGCCGCGGTCATATACCACGACGTCGCCTTCGGACAGCGCCGGCAGGTGGCCGAGCGCCGCCGCGCGCTCGTTGCCGTGGGCGTGGAGGTCGAAGTCCACCGGCATCTTCGCCCGCAACTGGTACAGGCAGCTCAACAGGCCCTGCGGATACCAGGCTTGCGCGGACGGCGTCCGGTAGCCATTCGCCCGCAAACTGCCGCGGCAGGTTCAGCTTCGAGCCATCCACCGCGAATATCCGGCGCCCCTTCCAACGCTTGCCCGCATCGGCCGCGCCGGCCTCCCGCAGAATCTCGCCGTGCAGGCGCCGGAACAGGCCTTCGTCCAGCTTGGCCCGCGCCCGGCACATCGCCGACGCCGCAACCGGAGTGGCCTGCGGCAACGCGATCCCCATCATCCGGCACTGCTCCCAAAGCGCGGCCACGGTGGTCGCGTAGCCCTGCCGGTCCTTCGAGAACACCAGCCGGAACACGAACAGCGTCACCAGCAGCGTGTTGAGCACCCGCCGGCGCTGCTGCCAGAGCCGGTCGTGCTCATTGGCGACCCGGACCACCGTTCCGATCATGTTGCCCCACAGCCGCACAAACGCATCCTCCGGCGCAAAGGCCGGCGGCGGCCGGCGGCGCTTGCGGGCCGGCGGCGGCCCGTTCCGCAACACCTCCCGGCAGCGCTTCGCCAGCGGGTAGACGTACACCTCCTTGCGGTTCTTGCCCCCCGATGCCTCCTCGCCCGGGCGCCCCTTGCTGCGCCCGATGCCGCCGCCAATTGGCCGCCCGGTAGCAGGTGCCCTCAAACCGCTCCGGGTCGATAAAGGTCTCCACCAGCACCGGACGGCAGCCGTGCTGCGCCGCCCAGTCCTGCGCAAGCCGCCGCAGCGCCATCGACAACGCCTTCGAAGCCAGGCACTTCACCCGGACCCACGGAAACAGCAAGAGAAGCCTTCCCGAATCACACGCGATTCGCACATACGATGCCAGAAACCGTGCAGTGACGCAAGCAACCGCCGCTCCCTCCCTGCGAAGCGGAAATTCCTCCAAACAACTCAAAGCCTTACGGGAAAGCCGGGCATATCCAAAAAAATCCTCTCAAGAGTCAATGCCATTGGGCCCGGAAGAGGAGAAATCCAGTGCCGGCAGGCTCACACCCGTTGTTCGGTTCGCGAGTTCGCTCCGGACTGCTATTGTCGATCGCAATGCCGATGCACAACCGAAATGGCCATCTTGTACTGTGCGTTGGAGGCGTGCACATGGACCGGATCGTCCGTTCGGTTGCAGGTAGGCTCGCACTCAAACAATCCAATCCGGTTTCCGTACGGGCTACGCCGGGCGGCGTTGCGCACAATGTTGCGGTGGCCTTGGCCGCACGCGGCTGCCCGGTGACATTGGTCGGCGTATTGGGTAAGGACGCAGACGCCGAACGGATCCGCAGTTCGCTCCGCACAAGGGGGATCGACCCGGCCGCCATGATCTGCGATGAGCGCGAATCGACGGGTTCTTACACGGCCGTGCTGGACGACTCCGGCGAACTCGTGATTGGGCTTGCGGATATGGCAGTTCATCGCACTTGCCGGGACGAACGCATCTTGGCACGAACGGCGAAGTACCGCAGCGCCGCCGCAATGGTGCTGGACAGCAACCTTTCAACCGCGACGATCGGGGCGCTCTGCGAACAGATGCGTGATCGCGCGACATTCGCAGTTGCCGCTTCGGCGAAGAAGGTGCTTCGGCTGAAACCGCATCTTCCTCGTCTCGACGGCCTCTTTGTCGACCGCGATGAGGCAGCAACCCTGAGCGGACAACCATGCAGGTCGGAAACGGAAGCGCGCGCTGCAGCGGCATGCTTGGTGGCGGCCGGTGCGACGCGGGTGTTCGTTACAATCGGAGGCGCGGGAGCGATTGCCGCCGACGGGAACGGGGCAATTCACCGGCCGGCAGCTAGTCGGGCTGCCCGGGACGTAACCGGGGCTGGTGACGCGTTCGCGGCCGATGCAATTGAGCGTTTGCTCTCGACAGGTTCCCTGGAATCCGCTCTCAACGAAGGCTTGCGTGCCGCCGCGGAGGTGTTGGTTAAGGAGGGCGCCGCGGCGCCAACAAGATGAGCGCGCTTTTCTGTTCATGATCGGATCAAGATCGCGCGGGCTGCGGGCAGGCCGGTCGTTGCGCTCGAATCAAGCCTGATTGCCCATGGATTGCCCCACCCGAAAAACTTGGAAACGGCGCTTGCCATCGAAAAGACAATCGCGAAGGAAGGAGCAGTTCCGGCGACAATTGCCGTAATCGACGGGTGTTTGCGAGTCGGTTGCACGTCCGAGGAGATCCACCGAATCGCAACGGAAGACAATGTGGCGAAGGTCAGCAGGCAGGATCTGTCGCGCTTGACCGCGTTTGGCGGCCTCGGAGCAACGACGGTTTCGGCGACCATGATCATCGCTGCCCGCGTCGGAATCGGGCTCTTGGCGACGGGCGGCATTGGGGGTGTGCATCGGGGTGCGGAAACCAGCTTCGATGTTTCCGCCGACCTCATCGAACTTGGTCGAACTCCGGTTGCGGTCATTTGCAGCGGTGCCAAGTCGATTCTGGACTTGGCTCGAACCAGGGAAGCGCTCGAAACCCAGGGTGTGCCGGTTGCCGGCTATGGCTGTTATACGCTGCCGGGGTTCTATGTCCGAGACAGCGGAATTCCGTTGGATTGCCGTGTCGACACGCCCGATGAAGCTGCCCAGTTGATTGCTGCCCAGTTTTCGCTCGGCGTCGGCGGCATCGTGATCGCCAACCCGATCTCAAGAGCCGCTGCGATTGATGCTCGCGAAATGGGCGCCTGGCTCGATACCGCGTTGTCGGATGCCCGGAATGCGGGCATCAGCGGAAAGGAACAAACCCCTTTCTTGCTGCAACGGGCTGCGGAACTCAGTGAAGGCCGCACGGTCGCGGCCAACATAGTGCTGGTCCAGGACAACGCACGAATTGCCGCCCGTGTTGCCATGGCAATGGAAACGGCGAACAAATACTCGCGATTGAGTTGAAAGCGCGGTGAATCGGCTAAGACCAGAGCCGATTCATCGCGGAATGTGCGGAAAGGGTGTCCGCGCAACGCACCCTCCTACGCAGGCTTTCAAGCCGATTTTGCCTTCACGCCCTGAGAAGTCGTTCGATGAAGACACAATCAGCCGTGACGAGGCATGTCTCCCAACCTTGATTCCCGGTGCGCCGTGGAAAGGCGCGTTTTCCGGGTGGGTGCGAAACCCACCCAACAATTGTCGTTTCGGTTGGTAGCGGCCGGGGCCGATTCATGGAGGCGGTGCAGGCGGCGCGCATGGTTCCGTACTTGACGGCGGACATGCTGCTGCTGGCCGATCGCAACTACAGCGGCTTTCTGCTTTGGGAGCAAGCGGTTCGGACCGGAGCGGCGTTGCTCTGGCGGGTCAAGGCGAACCGCAAGCTGCCGGTCCTGGAGGCACTTGCCGACGGCTCGTACCGCAGTTCCATCCGGGCCGGCGGCAAGCCCCGCAAGAGGCTCCCGGTTCGGGTCATCGAGTACCGACTCAAGGAGGAGGCGGAAACCTACCGGTTGATCACCGCCCTCATGGACCCGGCGCAAGCGCCCGCCGCAGAACTGGTCGGCCTGTACCGCCAGCGCTGGAAAATGGAAACCGCCTACGCGGAAATCAAATCCACCCTGCTGGCGGATGCGGCGACACTGCGCAGCAAGACCCCGCAGTAGGTCCGGCATGAAGTCGAGGGGGTGATGCTGGCCCAATTCGCGACCCGGAAACTGATGCATGACGCCGCCCGGTCCGCCAAAGAGGACCCGGATCGGTTCTCGTTCCCCCATGCCGTCAGCGTCATCAAGCGCCGGGTCGTCAACGCCGCCGCTGTTCTGCGAACCATGAAGCGGGTCTGGCAATGGATGATTGAGGAAGTCCTCGCACTGCGGACGGTCTCCGGCCGAGGCCAGAAAAAATCCCGGGGGGTATGGCGATGTGATTATCGAGAGGGTCGTGATCGTGCCATAATCGTTGGGCAAACGACACCTCTTCCTTAGCGCGTCCGCACGCGCCATCCGGGCAAACTCCCTCCATGTTCATTCGCAGGACCCGGACCCGCCGCATGGCCGACGGCTCCCGCTACACCACGTGCCACCTAATGTGCAATGAACGGATCGGCGACCGGGTGCGGCAGGTGACGCTGCCCAGTCTCGGCGCCGTTTTCGGGGTTCCCCGGGAACGGTGGCGGGGAGTTGACGTCGCTGGTGAATGTAGCAGGTTCTGGCTCGGGATAGGTTCCTGTTCGAGCCGGCTCCGGAGCTTCTCGCGGAAACCGAACGCATTGTCCGGCGTCTGCAGCTTCGCAGCCTCGACCCGGCGGAGGCAAGCGAGGTGGCGGCGGTGCGCCTGAAGAGTCTCTCGCACGAGCAAGTGCGTTCTTCGGGCTGCGAGCGCCTGTCGCTAGTCGCTGGCGACGCTGGAGCAACTCGGCTTCCCGGAGTTGCTGCGGGGCCTTGGCATGGGTGCTTAA
>CBDCSZ010000027.1:0-2056 GCA_965221935.1 Paracoccaceae bacterium | reverse complement strand
GCGGGTGCGGCTGTCCGGCGAACACCCGTTCTTGCGGTTGCGGCGATCTCACAAGTCCATGACCTCCAGTGCCTTTTCTCCAGAGAGGTCGAGAGCCAGCCGCTCGACAAGGCCCGCCGCCGCGAGTTGACGATATCGTGCGCTCCCCGCGGAGATCGTCGATGGGAGAAAAGAATTCGGATATCGACGCGGCCGCCCCTTCGAAGTTCAGATTCTTCAGGGCGTCTTCCGCGGGTGGACATCGAAGTGGGCGATCTGCCATTCCACCGAATACAACCCTTGACTGGATTACCCTTCCCTTGCCGTCCCGGTCAATGCGAAATGCGGCGGACAGAGTGGATATATCCTGATCATACCGTTTCGATACCTTCCAGGCGCGGAATACCGAATTCGGAGCGGATTCCGGAACGTGTATCGAAGCAATGATTTCATTCGCCCGGAGACAGGTCTTGCGATATCCGGTGATGAGTTTCTCCCGCCGCGATTTCCCGTTCGCCATCGGGTCCGTGAGCGCGGATCCGGGCATCCAGCGCTATCAGGCACGGAGCCGCGTCCCCGATCGGCGAGGCGGTCGCCAGATTGCCTCCAAGTGTGGCCTGGCTGCGGATTTGCACCGACCCGAAGCGCCGCAGGATCCGTCCGAAGGATGGCCATCTCGATTCCACGGCGGGCAGCAGATCCTCGATGGGGCAGGCGCCTCCCAACACGAGGTGGTCGTTCTCCCTCACGATGCGGGCGATCTCCGGAATGCGCGAGAGCAGAATCAGCGCGCAACCGTTCGTTTTGCGGACCTCGCGTTCGAGCAGGAGATCCGTCCCCCCGGCCAGGAATCTGAATTCCGAACGAATTGCGGCCATTTCCAGGGCTTCCGCAGTGCTTTCCGGTAGAAGGACCTTGGCCAGATCCTTCGGGGCCGCGGCCGGCGGTGCGTCTTCCAGACGGGGCCGGGCTGGCGCGGCGGCATGAACGGCAGAAACAATGGCGCGATATCCAGTGCAGCGGCAAAGATTACCCGAGAGAAAGCGTCATGGATTGCATTTTCGTCCGGGTCGGAATCGCGGGCGAGAAGCGCGGCGCCCGCAACCACGAAACCGGGCGTACAGTACCCGCATTGCGTGCCGCCGGAAGCGGCGATCGCGGACTGAAGGGGATGCGGATCATGCCGGGTTCCAAGTCCTTCAACGGTCCGTAACCGATAGCCCCGCCACTTGGCCGGTCTTCAGCAAGCAGGAATTCGCCGGTCGGGGAATCCCGCCGGAAGGTGGCGAAACCAACACCGAACAGGTCCCGCAATCGCCTTCGGCGCAGCCTTCCTTGGTGCCGCGAAGCCCGTCCTGCGCGCGCAGCCAGTCAAGCAGAATCGAATCTGCGTCCGCCTTCGGTACCGTCCGGGCGCAGCCGTTCAGTGTGAGCGGAAACGCGGTCATGCGATTGCGATCATGGTTGATTTCCTGCGGCGAAGGTGTCTATATGCGCCCTTGGCAGAGCAGTCATTATTGTCCCGAAAATTCAGCCGCTGTCGAGATCAATACCGGATGATCCCGGGCTGGCGGGCGTACGCCGAATCGCGCCCGTGAGTTGCCGCAGATCCGGGGACGAGCGTACTGGCGCAAGAAACCGGTGTGAACGCCGGGTGCGGACATGGTTCGAAAGGATTGCACCATGGGTGAAGCGTCCACCTACCGCGCGCTGCGCGCCGACCTGCTGAGCTTTTCCGGAGACCCCTACCGGACAGACCCGTCCGCGGCGGAGTTTATTTCCGACGGCGTGGTTGTGACCCGGGGAGGGAATATAGAGTCGCTGGGCAGGGCATCGGAGATCTTGCCGGATCTGCCGCAAGGTACGCCGCTCTCGGATTGCCGGGGCTGCCTGGCGCTCGCGGGGTTTGTGGATGCGCATGTGCATTACCCGCAGACGGAGATCATCGCTTCCCGCGCGAAGGATCTCCTGGAGTGGCTGGACGTCCACACATTTCCGGCCGAAATCCGGTTTTCCGATCCGCACCACGCGCGCGTCGGCTCGCAGTTTTTTCTGACGCGAATGCTCGAGGCGGGAA
>CBDCSZ010000026.1:0-1730 GCA_965221935.1 Paracoccaceae bacterium | reverse complement strand
CAGAGCCTCTGGGAAACAGTTTCAACCAGGAGGCGTTGCAGGATTGCCTCAAGGCAAGAAAGGCGCCGATCAAGTCGGCATTGATGGATCAACGGAACGTGGCCGGACTGGGAAACATCTATGTCTGCGAGGCTTTGTGGGACCTCGGAGATTTCACCGCTGCGGCCCTCATTCAAGTTGACGGCCCGGGACTGTGGGAGGCTTGCCGACAGCATCCGGCAGGTTCTTCTGGATGCAATTGAGGCGGGCGGATCCAGCCTCAATGATCACCGCGGCGTGGACGGCGAGCTCGGCCTGTTCCAGCATGGCTTCAGGGTCTACGACTGCAAGGATCGGCAGTGCCTCCGAGAGGGTTGCGGCGGCACCATCACCCGCGTTGTCCAATCCGGCCGCTCATCCTTCTACTGCCCGGCATGCCAGGTATGAGCTGGCCGGCAGCGGTTGGAGGATGGGCTGTTGCCGATTGCCATTCATGCTCAGATACAGCCCTGACCGGCACAAGGCCTTGTTGCCTGCCGGGAGCGCAAAGGGCAGCTTCCGGAACTGCCAGTTTGATCGGAAGACAGTTGCCGGCTCATTCCTTCCGGCATTTGCGGTCCTGCGGCGGGAAGCCCGGGCAGGGCACAAGGCGCACCCTGTTGCGACGAGCTGCGCACAGAGGTCGGCCGAAACACCCGATGGATCCGAATGCATGGCAACGGGTGAGTTTATTGTCCGGCAAGCGGCGGCAGGCCGGGGCACGACCTTGCAGGCAACCATCAGCTTGTGCCCTTTGCCGGTCAGGGTTTCCGGAATATCGCCGCAGTGGACAAGCAAATTGGAACATGGCAACATCTATGGGCGGCCTTTCGGCGACATCTGCGGGTGAAGCCATGATGGGGCGTGTTTCATTTTTGGCCATCCGTGCAATGCGGTGGCCTTCTGCCGGCCTTGCAAGGCGAGGCTGTTTCGGCAACTTGCTGCCGGCGAAGAATTGGGAGTCGCCATAATGGCCTTCGAAAACATTGTCGTCGATATACAGGATCATGTCGGAGTGATTCGACTGGATCGGCCCCAAGAAACTGAACGCGCTGAACCAGGCGCTGCTCTCCGAGCTCATCACCGCTCTGGAGCGCTACGATGCCGATGACGGTGTCCGGTGCATGGTCGTAACCGGCTCCGAAAAGGCGTTCTCGGCTGGCGCCGACATAACCGAGATGGCGGACAAGAACTTTGTTTCGATGTTTGCCGGCGAACAGTTCGGCAATGAGGCGTATGCCTTCATGCGGTTGCGCAAGCCTGTAATCGCCGCCGTAGCGGGCGCTGCCTTCGGAGGAGGCTGCGAACTTGCAATGATGTGCGATATAATCATTGCTGCTGATAATGCCGTGTTCGGCCAGCCAGAAATCAATATCGGCGTCATGGCCGGCCTTGGCGGAACCCAGCGGTTGACCAGGGCAGTAGGCAAGTCGAAATCAATGGAAATGCATCTGACCGGGCGGCGGATGGAAGCAGAGGAAGCCGAACGGGCCGGACTGGTTTCGCGGGTCGTCCCGCTGGGCGAGGTTGATGGACGAAGCAATGGCGCTTGCCGGCAGGATTGCCGAACAGCCGCCACTGGCCGTCATGGCTGTCAAGGAGGCAATCAACCGTGCTGAGGAATCCTCGTTGAGCGAGGGCCTTCTGTTCGAGCGCAGATTGTTCCATTCCCTGTTTGCCACTGCGGACAAGGATGAAGGCATGCAGGCTTT
>CBDCSZ010000025.1:0-13461 GCA_965221935.1 Paracoccaceae bacterium | reverse complement strand
GCTCGGTCGACCATCGACACCAGCGCGCCGCGATGACCGCCGCCGATCATGGTGTCAACCTCCCAGTCGCCGGCGCGGTCGGCCCACACGTGGCGGCAAATCCGGGCGGCGCCGGCCGACGCCACCTTCTCACGGGCGAACCGGCCGGAAGTCCGCTCCGGAGACCAGTGCTCCCGCAACTTCGCCTCGACAAGCGACCGCAGCGCCAGCCGCAGTTGCGCCGCAACTCCCGGCTCACTGTCGAGGGCGAAACCCCGAGCGAAACGCCAATGCCGCGTATCGAATCCCCCCTTTTCTTCAACGCGTAAATCCGGCAACGGTCGTCCCGGGTCAGGTGATGGTAGCCCGATGGCATGATACCCTCCAGTTTTTCATTACAGAGAGTATCGCCATCATCCGGCCCATCCGCAAGATGTGGAAAGAGAAGCCTTCAGTCCCACCAAATGCGCCCAATAGGCCAGTGTTGCACTTCATTGTTAAATGGGCGATTTCAATTAGCATCCCAAAAACAAAAATTTAAGATCATATGGAAGATGTCGCCACGCTTTGTTATATAAAAATTGCATGATTTTGTTTGAAATTCGCATTGGCCGGAACGACTTTAGCGTCTTTGTGAATTGGTAAGGGATCGACTCGCCGGCCAAGTCACGTCATTCCGGTGCAGCCATTCACTCTTGGTAGTCATGCACGTGTGAGCGGCGTGGGATTGATCGGAGCGAGACGGAAACACCACGCATTTTTTTGCATTCCAATTCAGAGGAGGAAACCAAATGTCAAACTTAAAGAAGATTCTTGCCGGCGCCGTTGCCGTGTTTTTTATGGCGGGTGCGGTTCAGGCTGACACGATAAAGTTCGGCGTGACCGACCTCACCGGTCTTGAAGAGCTGCAAACCAATTACGGGGATTTTGTCGCTGCGCTGGAAGAATTAACCGGCGACACAATCAAGTACTTTCCGGTAAACAGCCGCACGGCGGCCGTCGAAGCGATGGCCAACGGTCATGTCGACTACATTCTCACGGGACCGGCCGAATACATCGTGTTCCGGGCACGTGCCAAAGCCATACCCGTGGTTGCCTGGCAGCGCCTCGACTACTACACATCACTGTTGGTCACCAACGAATCGCCGATCAAGACGTTGGCCGACATGAAGGGCAAGATCGTTGCCTTTGGTGACGTGGGGTCCACATCGACCCATTTGGCACCGGCCCAGCTGCTTGCCAGCATCGGCTACATGCCAAACGAGGACTATACGGCGTTGAATATCCATCGCGGCGTGTCCATTGAAGCCATGCTGCAAGGCGATGTCGATACCATTGCTGTCGGTTCATCGCATGTGATCAACATTCGTATGGCGTACCCCGACGTCGGAATACGTGTCGCTGCCCGTGGCCCGGACCTGCCGAACGATGTCCTGGTCGCCGGAGCCCACGTCCCCGCCGAAAATGTGGAGAAAATTCGCGCGGTTTTCGTGGAGAACGCAACGATGCTCATGGAGGCGGCGCTCAAGAGTGAAGATAACAAGAAGTACAGCGGAGGCCAGTTCATTGCCACAGTCGAAGATTCCGACTACGAATACGTGCGCCAGGCCTACATAACGGTGGGTGCGGAGAACCTCGCCAAGTTCATCGACGAATGAATGATGGGTTGTCTGATGCCGCCGACCGTCGGCATTCCAATCGAGGCACCCCTGCGGGTCCGCCCGCAGGGGTGAGTTTTCGGAAGTGACGGTCAACGATTGCGCCTTGCAGGTGAAATCCCTCTCGCTGACTTTCGCCAACGGTTTCAAGATATTCGATGGGATCGACTTTTCCGTAGACGACGGCGAGCGGGTTGCGATCATTGGCCGTAACGGGGCCGGCAAATCGACGCTTTTGCGCGCATCACTCGGGATGATCCCGCTATCAGAGAGCGAGGGGGAGTGGCTCTACGGCGAGCCGATGCACGACATCAGCGGCCGCAAGCGGCGCCAGCTCCTCCGTCAGGTCGGCTTCGTCCACCAGCGGCACAACCTGGTGCCCCGCGCGTCAGCTCTGACCAATGTCATTCACGGCGCCATAGTCCGCTATCGGCCGAGCGCCCGGGTATGGAACCAAGCTCTGGCGCCAGGCCATTTGCGCGACGAGGCCATGCACCTGCTGGAGCGGGTCGGCTTGGCCGACCGCGCCCTCAACAGGGCCAGCGAATTGTCGGGAGGGCAGTCGCAGCGAGTCGCGATCGCACGGGCGCTCATGCAACGGCCGAGACTCGTGATTGCCGACGAACCTGTCGCCAGCCTGGATCCAGTCGCCGGCGAAGAAATCATGGACCTGTTTTCGCGGTTGGTGGCCCAGCAGGACGCGACCCTCATTTTTGTCTCTCACGATCTGTCCCATGCGGTGCGCTACGCGGACCGCATACTCGGCGTTCGCGACGGGCGCATAGACCTGGACTGCAGCGCCGATGCGAAGTCGATCGATGAGCTGGCGAGCATTTATGGAGACGATGACGATGACTAGTGGTATGATCAATTTTGGGGATTCCATCTATCCGCGCAGTGTGGTTTAACCGTTCCCGGCGAATGCCGCACAGTTTTCGGACGGGAGCGGAACCGGAATGGTGAAGAGCAGAAGAGAGAAAATCGTCCTGAGCGAGGAGGACCGCAAGCGCCTCGAGCGCATCAAATCCAGCCCGCAGTCGCTGGCGAAGCATGTCTGGCGGGCCGACATCATCCTTCATCTCGGAGACGGCTTCGGCCTGGCCGGGACCATGCGCGGGACCGGCATGTCCAAGCCGACGGTCTGGCGCTGGTGGGACCGCTTCAACAAGGAGGGCGTTGACGGCCTTCTTTACGACATCCCCCACAGAAGGGGCCGCAGGCCGGTTCCGGAGGAGACGGCCGCCGGGCTGGTCGAGCTGGCGATGTCGCCGCCGCCGGCGCACGCCGGGCACTGGACGCTGCGGGCGCTGGCCGCAAGGACGGGGCTCGCCGTCTCCACGGTGTTCGGCATCCTGGAGCGCAACGGCCTGAAACCGCACAGGGTCAAGACCTTCAAGGTCTCCCGCGACCCCAGGTTCGAGGAAAAGATCCGGGACGTCGTCGGCCTGTACGTCAACCCGCCGGACCATGCGGTGGTCATCTCGGTGGACGAGAAGACGCAGATCCAGGCGCTCGGGCGCACGCAGAAGCCCCTGCCCGTGAAGCCCGGACACCCCGAGACCGCACCCATGACTACAAGCGCAACGGCACCGCCTGTCTGATGGCGGTCCTCGATGTCGCGACCGGAAAGGTCACCGGCCAGATGGCCGGGCGTCACCGCTCGGAGGAATTCCTCGCCTTCCTCGACCTCGTCGCCGAGGGCATCGAGCCCGGCGCCGACGTCCATGTCATCCTCGACAATGTCTCATCCCACAAGTCGGCCGAGGTCAATGAATGGCTGAAGGGCCGGCCGCACTGGACGTTCCACTTCACTCCGACCTCCGCCTCCTGGACAAACGCCGTCGAGGGGTTCTTCTCGAAGCTCTCGAGGCAGAGGCTCAGAAATGCGGTCTTCAACTCGCTCGACGAGTGCGTCGCGGCGATCGAGGGGCACATCGAGCGCCACAACGCCAGCGACGCCCGCCCGTTCAAGTGGAACAGGAAGCCCGAAGACCTCGTGGAGGCGTGGAAGAAAGGGCACCGGAAGCTGCAGGAAACGGCACCTTGAAAAAGAATCAGACCACTAGCACCCCCGCCCGCCTCCATGCCTTCAATCCACCCGGATTCGCCTTCGCAGTAGCCGGCCTGGCCTTAATCATCACGGCCTTCAACGGCGTTGACTTCGATCTCTACACGATCATTGAAGGCGGACCCCGGTTGACCCGGTTGCTCGGACAGATGTGGCCCCTGAACCTTGAGACCCTGCCGCGATTGCTCAGTTCGCTCTGGATAACCTTTCTGATGGCGGTCTGCGGCACGACGCTCGGTATCGCCGTCAGTCTTCCCTTGGTCCTGTTCGCGGCTCGCAACCTCACGCCTCATCCATACATCAGATTTGTCGTTCGCGCTTTCATCGCGCTCTGCCGCACGGTGCCGGACCTGATCTGGGCCCTGATCTTCGTGATCGTGGTCGGGCTTGGTCCGGTCGCGGGGGCTTTGGCGATCATGATGGACAGCATCGGTTTCCTCGGGAAGTTCTTTTCCGAAGCCTCCGAAGAACAGGATCCCGGCCCTCAGGAAGCCGTCAGGGCGATGGGCGGCAGCCGTCTCGATGTCGCCATGTCGGTGGTATTGCCGAGCGCGATGCCGGCCTTCACCAGCGACGCCTTGTTCGCCATGGAGAAGGCCGTGCGGGCATCCGTGATCCTGGGACTGGTCGGCGCAGGCGGAATTGGAATCGAGCTCAAAGTCGCGATAGATCTGTTCAAGTACGAGACGGCGGCGCTGATCATTCTGCTCATTTTCGCGCTCGTGGTTTCGGTGGAGCAGGTGAGCAATCGCCTCCGCGCCAAAATTATTGGCGGTGACTAAATCCAGGAGTCTCCACCCGTGCGCCACAATTTGTTGCAGAGGCGTGAAATGCCTCGGGCGAGTTAGTCTGGGTCGCCTCCGATTGAGCGAGCAAGGAAAAGGCCCGTTCGTTCCGCGGCGCTGCATCAGCGAGACTGCAAGCGCGTATTCAGGTGACGTGATACTTTGACGGACGCCTCTATAACTCTGCGAGATCGCCGGAAGAAGCGGCGGGTGCTCGGGACCTGTTGTGGCGCCCACGTCATCCACGACGGGCTGAGTGACATGCTGTTCGTGATGTTGCCCGTCCTTGTGGAGCAATTCGGCCTGTCACTGACTCAGGTTGCATCGATCCGCGGCGCACACCGCGCCTCCATGTCGCTTTTCCAGATTCCCGCCGGACTGCTGGCCGAGCGACAGGGGGAACGGGTGTTGCTGATCGCCGGCACGGCGCTGGCCGGCATTTCCTTCATTCTCGCCGCCATGTCCTCCGGCTTCTTCGCACTATTGATCCTGCTGTTTCTGGTTGGAATGGGCCAGGCTGTGCAGCACCCGCTCTGCTCGTCCATCCTCGGCGCTGCCTACCTCGGCGGCGGCCGCCGCGCCGCCTTTGGCGCCTACAATTTCGCCGGCGATCTGGGGAAATTCACAGTCGCCGGTTCGTGCAGCCTGCTGCTGGCGGCCGGCGTTGCCTGGCAGGCGCCGGCTGTCGGTTTCGGCGTGGTCATGGTGCTGGTCGCCATATTACTGATGGTCGTCCTCACAAGACTGAACGCAGGCGGCGTGCCAACAGCATTACATATGGCGGCGGACAAGGGCTGGGGCATAATCCATCGCAGAGGCTTTGTCTCCCTGTGCGCGATCGCAGCGATCGATAACGGCACGCGAACCGGTTTCCTCACCTTTGTCGCATTTCTGATGTTGGCGAAAGGCGTCCCCGAAGGCTGGGCGCTGCAGGCCATTCCGGCGCTGCTCATTGGCGGAATGGCCGGAAAACTGGCATGCGGCTATCTGGCAGAGCGCATCGGCGTGATTCGGACTGTGGTTGTCACCGAGGTGGCGACGGCCGTCGGAATTCTTCTGGTCTTGGCGCTCCCAAGCATCGCCGCATTTGCTCTTCTTCCCCTGCTTGGTGTGGCGCTCAACGGGACATCATCGGTGCTTTACGGCACAGTCAGCGATCTCGTGGCCAGCGACCGGCAATCGAGGGCGTTCGGCCTTTTTTACACGCTGGGCACGGTCAGCGGATTGGTCGCACCGCTGGCATATGGCATGCTGGGCGACCAGTTCGGTATCGAGGCTGCCGTGACGGTCGCGTCCCTCCTCGTGCTTTTGACCCTGCCATTTGCCCTGCTGTTGCGTCCGGCCATCGCCGCGCGGACCACTGCGGCCTGACTGAACAACGGGCGCAAATCATGAACCTCTGAAAGGAGACCAAGACTATGTCAAATACCGTGGTTGAACTCAACGGGCGATCCTATTCATGGCCCAAGGACCCGGTCGTCGGCGTCTGTTTTGACGGCTCTGAACCGGGCTACATCGAAGAAGCCGTGAAGGCCGGCGTTGCGCCGTATTTCGAACGGATCCTCAATGACGAAACCAATAGAATCGCCCATTGTGTCATTCCGTCGTACACCAATCCGAACAACCTCTCGATCGTCACCGGCTGTCCGCCCGCCGTGCACGGCATCTGCGCGAATTTCTTCCATGACCGGATTACCGATTCCGAAGTGATGATGAATGATCCAAAGTTCCTCAGGGCCGACACGATTCTCAAGGCTTTCCACTCTCGAGGCGCCAAAGTCTGCGCGATCACAGCCAAGGACAAACTGCGCACCCTGTTGGGAAAGGGCCTGGTCTTCGGCGACGGAACGGCAATCAGCTTTTCCGCCGAAACCCCTGACAGCGCGACCATGGACAGCCATGGGATTGAGGGTGTCCTGGACCTCGTCGGCCTGCCGGTCCCGGACGTCTATTCCGCCGGCCTGTCCGAGTTTGTCCTCGCCGCCGGCGTCAAGACAATGGCGCGGGAACGTCCGGATATCATGTACCTCTCAACGACAGACTACATTCAGCACATGCACGCGCCTGGAACACCGGTGGCCAACGCGTTCTATCAGATGATGGACGGTTATCTGGCGCAGCTGGACGAGATGGGCTGCATCATCGCAATGACCGCAGACCACGGCATGAATGCCAAACACAAATCCGACCTGCAGCCCGATGTCGTTTATCTCCAGGAAGTGCTGGACGAGATTTTGGGCGCGGGCGAGGCGCACGTCATCCTTCCGATCACGGATCCTTATGTGGTCCATCACGGATCTTTGGGATCGTACGCCGCCGCCTATCTGCTCGAAAGTGTTGACCAAGCGGCTCTCCTGGACCGGCTGCGGGCCATGGAATGGGTCGATTGCGCCCTCGACCGCGCCGCTGCGTGCGCGCGCTTCGAGCTGCCCGAGGATCGCGTGGGCGACATTATCGTGCTGTCGACAAAACACAAAGTGATCGGAAACACCCGCGAATGGCACGATTTTTCGATTCTTGAAGAGCCGCTGCGATCTCACGGCGGCTTGACGGAGCAGAAGGTTCCGTTGCTGTTGAACCGCAAGATCGATCTGCCGCACGATGCGCATCTGCGGAACTTCGACATATATGATCTTGCCTTGAATCACGTTCTCGAGGCGGCGTAGCTCCGGGCAAGCCTGCGTGAGCGGTGAGATCTCACCAATGTGAGCCCGACTTCCGCAACTCGCCGATGTCTTGGTTGGTGTTGGGATCGTTTTTGAGGATTCCTGTTTCCTGTGGAGCATGATTCAACCGCTCTTGGCGAAAACCTGAAAAAGGCGGTCTGAAAGAGGCGATCAAGGTCTCCCCGGGGAGGCCGCCAACCTCAAAAGCCGGAGAGCCATGACGAAGAAATTTCATGAAACTCTCTACATAATTTTGCCGATGAGCTTCTCAACGGTCTGCGCGAAGGTCGGCAAGCGGTTGGCTTGATTGCGGGGATCACTGCCCTCAGAGACGACCAAACAAAGGCGAACGCCTGCTGCCGGCCGCGCACGAGCATGACGAATGGGCAGGCGCCGTGGCCGACATTGGCCGCCCTGCCTTCGAAGCGGTCGTATGCCCCAGGACTTGAAGGATCCGTCCGGGGAGGCTTCCTTCACAAGAATGTTCAGGCCATGGCCGCCGCGTCCAGCGCCGTAGCGGCCGGAGAGATTGACGGTGTTGACGAAATCGGCAGAGAGTCGCTTGCGACCATTCATGGATGCAGCGGCAATCACTTCTGTCATCACGATTATGGGAAGCGCGCGCGCATCGCTGAGATTCGTCAAGAAACCACAAAGTTATATTTATCAGATTATTAAGTGAACTTTGGGAGATATAAGGAGACAAAAGAAGTCAGTGTTCGGGCGGACTCGCTCTCCGCAATATTGCCATCGAACACCCTGTCTTTATTGATTTATTTCGCTCCAAAGCGGCAAAATCCAGGATCCGTGTCATGGCTGCTATGCAAGACCATGCGGCAGCGCCAGCCTTCGCCATCGCATCTTCAATGCGCCTTTCGGGTCGGCGCGCCCGTGCTGCTGCGGCAAATCAGCTTGGGCGGAGGCGATTGAATCACAGTCCTGCCGCTCACATCACTTTCGGCGCAGCAAAGTATTTCAACGGCGCGCCGCCCCATCTCGAAAAGAGGCATCGCCACTGTTGTCAGCGGCGGGTTCAGATGGGCCGCCAAGTCAATGTCATGCAGCGCGACAATGGAGATGTCCCGCGGCACTGCGAGACCGCGCTCCCGCGCTTGGTCCAGCGCGCCAATCGCCGCCAACACATTGAAGCTGATCAATGCGGTTAGACCGGGATTTTGGTCCAACAGTTCCGCCGCTGCCTTGTGGCCGTCATTGATCGTTGATCCGGCATGGACAAAGGGACAGTTCTTAACCGGAACATCGGCTGCATTCAGCGCGGTTTCCCACCCGCTGCGGCGCGCCTCGGTGAAGGTGAGACCCGCATGGGTGGCGACACACCCAATCTTCCGGTGGCCAAGACCCAACACATGCGTCGTGGCGATTGCAGCCGCGGCGCGGTCCGGCAGCATGACCAAATGCGCTTTCAGTTCAAGCCGGGACTGAAGCAGCACGACTGGCAGATTGCGCCTGGCGGCGCGGACAAGCAGGTTGTCGTTCATGCCACCGGCAGCCTGGATGATCAAGCCGTCGACACCGTTGCCGCTGATCAGGTCGGCCAGATGCGCCGCGCTCTCCGGTCCACACGACAAATCACCGAGAAGCAGCGCACGTTTCGCTTTGCCCGCGGCGGACTGCGCACCGCGAATGATTTCTGAGTAAACCGGGTTCGCCACATCGTTCACAACCGCGGCGACGATTCCTGAACGGGATGAGCGCAGCGAGCGCGCAGCCACGTTTGGCGCATAACCGTGTTCCTCGATGGCGCGCAGCACACGCTCTCTCGTGGATGCGCTGATCCGAAGATTCGGATCACGGTTGACCACCCGTGACACAACCGCCGACGAGACACCGGTTGCCAATCCTATATCTGCAAGTGTGGTCACGTCAGCCGCTCAAGTCGTCTCAATTCGCTGTGCCAGCATGGCTGTTGGGAAACGGCATCGGGCCGGCACAGGCAGCGCCGGCACAAGATTCCGGTTGAAACTGCTCCTGCGCCCAAATAGCATTTGGTAAAACGAATTACCAGATCGCGGGTGAATCGGTATGGCGGAGCCTGGCGAAAGACAGCGCTGCGACAGCGAGGACAGGCTGCCGAACGTCTTACCAAAGGACGGCGGCAAGCCGCTTGCGCTCGCCGGAATCCGTGTTCTGGATTTCACTCAGATGATGCTGGGGCCGCTCTGCACCCAGACTTTGGCTGACCTTGGCGCCGATGTGGTGAAGGTCGAACGGCCGGGAAGCGGCGACTGGATGCGCCACATGCCGATGTTCGGCGAGTATGTCGGCCATGACTCCGCCGCATTCCATTCCTTTAACCGCAACAAACGCTCGATTGCGGTCGACCTGAAACACGAAGAAGGACGTCGGCTGCTGCTCGAGATATCCGCCGAATTTGACGTTGTCGCAGAAAACTTCCGCAGCGGCGTGATGGACCGTCTCGGGCTAGGCTACACCGACTTCAAGTCAGTGAATTCAAAAGTAATTTACGCCTCAGGATCGGGCTGGGGAAAGAACACCGGACTTGCCCGCGACAACTGGCCGGGACAGGATCTGCTGATTCAGGCCATGTCCGGCGTCATGTACAACACTGGGCGCGCCGGCGATCAGCCCACGCCCTGCGGGACGCCGATCGCCGATTTCGCCGCTTCTCAGTCGATGGTTTCAGGAATCTTGACAGCGCTGATTGCCCGCGACCGTCACGGTGTCGGCCAGCAGGTCGAAGTGGATCTGTTCTCCTCCACACTCAATGCCATGGCCCAGGAAAACTTCGCCGTTCTGAACCAAGACGCCGAGTTCCGCCGCTCCGAGGCAGGAATTGCGACACCCTGGAATGATGCCCCCTATGGTCCCCACCCCACCTCCGACGGGTTTGTTGCCATCGCAATGTCACCGCTTGAGAAACTGGCGCGGTTGTTTGACGACCCCGATCTCGCCCGATTCGACAGTTTCGCCGACCGCGATCAGCTGAAACAGCGAATCGATAACCATACCAAGCTGCTGACAACAGAAGCGCTCCTGCAGCTGCTTCGCGGCGCCGATCTCTGGTGTGCCCCGGTGCGCAATTCGCGCGAGGCGATGCGTGACCTCGAACTTAAAGAGCCCGGTCTGCTTGTTGAAATGGTCCATGCGGAGGCAGGCGGCATCAAGGCCATCGCCTGTCCGATCAGACTGTCGGAAACTCCCGCCAGCCGCGCCGAGCCGCCGCCGCGGGTCGGTGAGCACACACAGCCGGTGCTGCAGGCGCTGGTGGGAGCCGAACGGTTGGCGCAGCTTCAGTCCTGCGGCGCGGTGGCATGACGGAAAAACAGCTGCACCCAAACCTTGTGGTGAGCCGAAACGGCCCGGTTTCGGAGCTTCGCATTGACCGTGAAGATGCGCTCGGCGCTCTCAATTCAGAGATTATGGACGCACTCGGCACATTTGTCGCTCAGCTTTCGGAATCCAGTGACTGCCGGTGTCTGATTGTCACCGGAACCGGAAAGGGATTCATCGCCGGGGCGGACATTTCCGGATACCATGGGGTCAGCCAAGCTGAGTTTGACAGTTTTCAGCGACGGTCCCGGGCGACATTTGATCGTTTCGCGGCACTTCCACAAACAACCATTTGCGCCGTCAATGGCTATGCGCTCGGCGGCGGTTTTGAACTTGCTCTTTGCTGCGACATTATCCTGGTCTCTGAAAATGCAAAGCTCGGATTGCCTGAGATCAAACTTGGACTGCTGCCGGGAGGCGGCGGCACGCAGAGACTGCCGCGATTAATTGGAACCATGCGGGCAAAGGAACTTATCCTGTCCGGCCGGTTCATGGATGCCGTGGAGGCTGTGAAGTGCGGTGCCGCGCTGATGGCGCTGCCCGCAGACGAATTGATTCCTCACGCCCGAAAATTGGCGGCCGGTTTTGCTGCCCAGGCGCCGCTTCCGCGGGCCCAGGGGAAAAAACTTGTCGACCAGGGCGGAGAAGCGTCACTGGCAAGCGCGCTGACGTTCGAACAACAAGCCCTCAGCGGACTTTTCGCAAGCGCCGACGGCAAAGAAGGGATCGCCGCCTTCATGGAAAAACGACCGCCCGAATTCAAAGGCAACTAAGAGAGCAACATGGGCTCAGAAAGCGTCATCAGTTACAGGTCTGGCCCTATTGCATCTCTCAGCATGGGCCTGCCCGGCGATCATGAGGGCAAGTCAGCCACACGGGTTTTCTTTGTGAAAGGCGGCGACAAACTGGCACTGATCGACAGCGGAATCTACGCTGGCTATGCTTCGCTCACGCGCGGTTTTGATGAGATGGGCTATCGCAAAGATGATTTGTCACTGTTGCTGAACACACATGAGCACATGGATCATGTCGGCAATAACGGGCCCTTGAAGCGGGAAACTGACTGCCGGATTCTAGGTCATGCGGCAAGAGCTGATCGGGTGGCCGACAACATGCTGAACGCGAAGGCCATTGTGCACGCGTTTCCCGAAGGCGCATCTTTTGACTTGAAATCTGAATATCTTGATTGGATGGCGCCTGATGAAGGCCCGCTCGACGATTTCCTGGAAGAAGGGGACACGATTGATCTTGGCGGAGGCGTCGTGCTTGAAGTTATCGAGTGTTTTGGCCATTCAATGGCCGAGATCGGATTCTATGAACGCTCCAGCCGTTCACTGATCATCGCTGATCCGCTGCTGCCGGCCTTCAATCCGGTTCTCTATTTGTACGAAGATCCAGCGGTGATGCGCTCCACCTTTGACAAGCTTGAGACATTCATCAGCGAACGCAATGTCTCTTCAGTCATCCTGGCGCACGAGGAACCGCGCGATGCCGAAGCTGCGCTTGACCTAGTCGCCGATTGCCGCGGCCGCGTGGACGCAATTGAAAACAAGATGCTTGCGGTCATTGGCGAATTTCCCGGCATCGGGTTAGCGGAGCTGCGCGATCGCGTCTGCGACGAATTTGGCAAAGTCCGGGAATGGCGTGCGCTCGTTTCAATCGACGCCAGCCTGCGGTCGTTTGTAACGGCCGGTTCGATTAGGATACTGAAAGAGGGCTGGGCACTCACATGAGGGCGACTTTGTGAAGGCTGCGGTGCTGGGATCCGGGGTCATGGGCCCGCAGATCGCGCTGTCGCTAGCGCTCGGTGGTGTCAGCGTAAAGCTTTGGGCGCGCCGCCCCGAGTCCCTCGCATCCGCAATTGCCGCCATCACCGATGCGCACAGCTTTCTCGGTTCCCATGGACTGGCGGAAACCACAGCGAAACCGCTTTCGCTGATCACGGAAGCCGGCACCGTGGCAGACGCTGTCGCTGACGCAGATTTCGTTCTGGAAGCGATATCGGAAGACCTCGAGGCAAAACAGAAACTGCTTGCGACGGCGGAGCAGTCTGCCGCCGCTGGCGCAATACTGTCCTCAACGACTTCGGCTATCAGCCCCTCAAAGCTGCAGCAGGGGCTTGCAAGGCCAGAGAATTTCTGCGTTGCGCACTATGCGCAACCGGCGCAGCTGGTGGAACTCGTGGAGGTTGTGCCAGGGCGCCTCACTTCAGATGCGGCAACGGACTTCACCATTGACCTGTTGAACTCAACCGGCAAGCGGCCGGTGTTGTGCCCGGACATTCCCGGATTTCTCTGGGCACGCATCCAGCATGCCGTCCTGCGCGAATTCGCCTCCCTGGTGGGGCAAGGGATGACAACTCCAGAGGCCTGCGATACCGTCCTCAAGGTGGGCTATGGTGCGAGGCTTCCTGCCATGGGCGCATTTGAACACGCAGATCTCGCAGGGCTGGACCTGTTGAACGGAGAAGCGGCCAAATCCGTTTGGAGGGATCTGTCGAATGTCTCAGATCCAGCGGACACACCGGTTGGCGAGCTGTACGCCCGAGGTCACACCGGCATGAAAAGCGGCTATGGATTCTACGACTGGAGCAGACGGGACCCGAACCGTTTCCGGGAGGAGCGCGACAATGAGATCGTGCGCCGGATCAGGATCAATCGTGCCCGCGGAATGCATGACGGCGGGCGCGGAAACCAAACCGCGAAAATCCAGCCATGAGCGGTGTGCGGCTCACCCAGGTCAGCAAGTCGTTTAGTGACATCGTGGTTATTCCATCATTGGATTTGCCTATCAAAGAAAGTGAATTTGCAGTTATTGTGGGCCCGTCAAGCTGCGGAAAGTCAGCAACGCTGCGGATGATTGCCGGCCTTGAGGCCGTCACTACGGGAACAATTGAGATTGCCGGAAATGATGTGACTTGGGCTGCGCCGAAAGCGCGTGACATCGCAATGGTGTTTCAGTCAAATGCCCTCTATCCGCACATGGACGTCGCC
>CBDCSZ010000024.1:0-10207 GCA_965221935.1 Paracoccaceae bacterium | reverse complement strand
CTCGCATTCGTACGCAATAGACGCGGGGGTGTCTCCCACCGACGCGCCTGAGTTGTTGAATTCACTGACTTTCTCCGGTTCGAGATCCTGCACTACGAGATCGACTCCGTTCCGCAGCAGGCTGCCGGCAAGTTTCCCGCCAATGTTTCCTAGACCGATAAACCCTACTCTCATAGTCCAGCTCCCTTGCTGCCATCCGATGGTTGTTACCGCCGCGCGCGCCGATGGCGGTTGTTTGCCCGGCGGTCGCTGCGGTCAGCGGATCATGGTTGTCACCGGCGGCGCTTCTAGTTGCCCAAAGATTTCGAAGCTTTGTGCAATGGATCCGCGCCGGCGGACCGCAATGCAAGTTCGAATCAGCGCGTTTCCAGCCGAATTTTGCCTCCACTGGCAAGCCGGCTGCTCGTGTCCATCCACTCCACGCCTATTGGAATCGCCGGGCAACCCAGCAGCTTATCAAGCTCATCAAATGTATCGGACCTGCACACCGAAAGGGTCAGCGCCAATCTGGCGGGCCATGCGAGACAGAAATGCGAACTATTCCTTTGCAATAGCGCTACGATAAAGCATGACTTGGGCGCGCGAAATCACGCCACTATGCGTCTGCGTACGCTACAGTGCTACGATCGTGATGAGCCGACGACAGTTGTCGGCATAGGGGGCTCGCAAACCTGATGTTCGTCCAAAGCGGACACGGAGGTCTGCTCAGACCTCGCCGGGCTGCGCCAAGACGATCAGGTTGCCGTCGGGGTCGTTCATTCGCATCAGGCTCGTCGTCTGTCGCCGGCTCGATGGGGCCGGGGGCGAGTCCAGCCAGATCGAGCCGTTCGTGTTCCGCATGAAGATTGCTCACGATAAGGGTCAGTGTTCCGCGTCCGGCATGCTCGCTGTTTTTGAAGAGTTGGAGTCCCGCAGCGCCGCGATGATGCCACTCGGCAAGCCCTGCCATGGGCCGGGCGTCGGGCACGCGTCCGAACAGCTTCTCGAACCATGCTTCACTGGCGGATAGGTCGGCGCAATTGAGCTGGCCGTAGATCTGCTGGATCGACGTGCTTACGTTTGAGGCTAGGTGTTCCGGCCCACTCTCGGACGGCTGCACATCAAGCGACCACATGCCGGTTTGTGGATCGAATGGAACAGACAGGTGCTCATGCACCAGGCACCAGCCATGCTTTCTAAGCCGGTAGCAGGACGTATGGCGCACCCACATGTCGGTCGAGCCACCAGCTTTGAAATCGCCCGAATACCGATTAAGCCGAACTTCACGTCGGGATTTGACAGGTTTTCTCCGCGCAGGCAAGGACACTGTGTTGTTTTCGCTTGATTTTCTGGAGGTCCGGCCGGGCCGGAGGGCTTTTTCAGCCTGTCATTGAACTGACAACATTTCCGGGCGTTTTGATCTCCAGAAGCTCAAAGGCCCTTTTCTGGAGCGCGGTCGGCCGCGCGGCCATGCGGAACGCGCTGCCGGGCCTTCCGGGCAGGAAGGCGTCGTTCAGCGTCAGCGTTCCGAGATCGGCGAGCAGCGTCCGGAAGCTGTGGACCGGCAGGCCGTCAGGGGTCTGTTTCGCGGCCGCTTTGGCCCTGGCGCTTTCGGAGACCTCGGCCTTTTCAACCGGGGTGGACCGACCGGCGCGCGCGGCTTCGCGGTCGCTGTCCTCGAACAGGATGGGGGCGAGTTTCTCACGCATGCTCCGCTCCACATGCCAGGCGAGCATGCAGAGGAACACATGCGCCCTCACCCGCTTTTCGTTACAGACGTGAAACGGCCGGACCTTCAGCCCTGACGTCTTCATGGTCCGGAAGGCGCGCTCCACGAGGGCCAGGCTCTTATAGGCCGCCACCGCCGCCCCGCTTCCGACCGCCTCCTTTCCGAGGCTGGCGCGCACCACATAGATTCCGTCGAGCGCCGCCTCCGCCGCGATTTTCGCCGCGTCGCGGCTCCAGTCCATTCCGTCATCGCGGATCTCAATGCTGAAGTGTTTTTCGACCTTTTTTCTGTTGCCCCGCCACCCCAGGGCCTTCGCCGTCATCTCGCGGTTTCTCACGCCCGGCCGGCGGCGGGCCGCCGCCGCGGCGATCTCAGCCAGCGTCTGTTCCGTCGCCCTGAGCAGATCCTCCCGCTTCCGGGCCCTTTCCTCCCGCAGGCGCGGATTGAGGCAGACCAGCAGCCGCTCGCCGGGAAAGTCCGGGGACAGGGTCTCGGCGACCTGGTCCGCTTTCAGCCTGCCCGGATCCAGCGCCGCCAGCGCGTCCTCCCCCTTCTTCACAAGCTTCCGGATGTCGGCGCTCCTGAGCGCCGATATCCAGTCAAGGCCGAGAGGAATCAGATCCTCCCTGATGCGGGCCGATGTGATCATGCCGCGGTCGCCGACCAGCGCGATGTTCTCAACCCGGAAACGGCGGCGCAGTTTCTCCGCCTGGCCCCTGACAGTGTCCGGATCGGCGGTGTTTCCGCTGAACACTTCCACGGCGACCGGCGTTCCGTCTCCCGAGCAGACCAGGCCGTATGTGATCTGCATTTTGCCTTTCTTCCCGTCCCTGCTGTGCCCGAAGGCGGCCAGCGGGCATTTTCTTCCCTCCACATAGCTTGAACTCACATCGTGGATTCAAAAAGAATGTTTGGCTTTGAGCGGCTGATTGCCCCAGTAATTCTAATTTTGGATTTTTGAGTTTTTAACGTGTTGTATCACAACGGTTTTTTGGCCCGGGGAAATTTTTTTCCGCCGCAGGCGGCTGCGCGCCGGCGGTTCCCCGGCGGCGGGCGAATCACCTGCCGCCGACGCCGCTCCGGCCGCCGGCTCCTGGGGAAAAGGCGCGGAGAAGACATGTAAGTTATTGTTTTTACTTACATTTGTACAAATTTTTGATATGTGCATAATGCGGCGCCATGTCCCCGCTGGCCGGATACATCGCCGACATGCGCGAACTCTGCGCGTCCGCCCCGGACCGCAGGACCGGCGCCAACGCCCGCCTGGAGATGGCCGACATCGGCATGGCGGCCTTCGCCGTCTTCTTCCTGCAGTGCCCGTCCTTCCTGGCGGCGCAGGCGCAGCTTCAGTCCCGCCAGGGCCGGTCCAACGCCCGGACCCTGTTCGGCATTGACCGGCTGCCGACCGACAGCCACATCCGCAGCGTGCTCGACGGCGTGCCGCCGGAGCGCTTCGATTCCATCTTCACCCGGACCGTCGACCAGCTGGACCGCCAGGGCGCCCTTGACCAGCTGCGCCGGCTTGACGGGCGGCTGCTGATCGCCCTTGACGGCACCGAGTATTTCACCTCCTGCAGCATCGGCTGCCGGAACTGCTCGCAGCGGAAACTGGCGGACGGGCGGACACAGAACTTCCACGCCGTGCTCGGCGCCAGCATCGTCGCCCCGGGAACCTCGCGCCTCCTGCCGCTGCCGCCGGAGTTCATCCGCCCGCAGGACGGGGCTGAGAAACAGGACTGCGAGATCAACGCCGCCAAGCGCTGGCTGCGGCGGACCGGATCCGGCCTGGCCCGGCTCAGACCGGTTTATCTCGGCGACGACCTCTACTGCCGCCAGCCGCTCTGCGAGGCCGTGCTGGCCGCCGGCGGAAGCTTCATCCTGACCTGCAAGCCGAGCTCGCACACAACGCTTTACGAGTATATTCAAGGGGTTGAGACCGGCTGTCTGACCCGGACCGAGGGCCGGAAAAAGAAAAAGCGCCAGCTGCGCTACCGCTGGATGAGCGGTCTGCCGATCCGTGACGGAAAGGACGCGCTGGAAGTCAACTGGTTCGAAGTCACCATCACATCGCCGTCCGGAAAGCGGCTCTACCGCAACAGCTTCGCCACCGACCTCCCGGTCGGCCCGGACAGCGTCGCCGAACTGGCCGACTGCGCCCGGGCCCGGTGGAAAGTGGAGAACAACACCTTCAAGGCTCTCAAGGACGGCTACCATCTCGAGCACAACTTCGGGCACGGCAAGGAAACCCTGGCCAGCCTGCTGGCGACCTTCAACCTGATCGCGTTCCTGATGCAGAGCGCCTGCGACCTGGTCTGCGAAAGCTGGCAGGAGGCCCGGGCAAAGCTCGCCGCCCGCTACCGGCTTCTTGACAACCTGAAGTTCCTGACCGTCTACGTCGTGCACGACGACTGGGACGCCGTGATGCGGACAATCATCACCGGCGAGCTGCCGGAAAAGCCTCCGTAACCGGAACCGGCAGCCCCGCCCCTTCCGCCGAAACACAGTAGAAATCCGCCCGGAAACGCAGCCGAAAATGAAGAAAAAACCGATGTGAACGCATAATTGGAATTACTGTGATTGCCCGTCCGGCGAAGACAAGGGGCTTGTCATGATCATATACAGACGTTATTTTATGATTCATGGCCCGTGCAACGATGCAGCAGCGCGCCGAGCGGCTGGATGCCGCCCGCGATTTGGTCGGGCGCCATTCGCCGGCCGAGGCCGCCCGGCTGCTGGCCGAGCGCTTTGCGCTGTCTTCCGGACAGGCCCGGCGCTATGTGCGGGCCACGGTCGGCGAGTCTACGCTCGCGCGGGCCGCGGTCAAGGATCCGGTCACGGTGCGCATGCCGCGCCCCCTGTTCGCCCGGCTCCGCACGCGCGCGCGCCGCACCGGGCTCAGCCTGGGCGCCTTGGTGACGCAGGCGGTCGCGAACTGGCTGGACAAGACGTCCGGCTGAATGCGGCCGGTCCGCACGCTCCGGGTCTTCGACCGCGCCGCCGGAGAGCGGCTTTGCGAAGCCTGTGAAGCCCTGGTCCCCGAACGCAGCTGGCCCACGAGGAGAGACACCGATGCGCCCGGCAACGACAGACACCGCGACGGCGGCGGCATATCTTCGGGTATCGAGCCGGGTCCAGCGCCAGCGCGAGACGATCGCCAGTCAGCGCGAGGCGGTGCTTGACCATGGCCGCAGCCTTGGCTGGGCGATTCCCGGCGCCTTCGTGTTCGCCGATGACGGCTACAGCGGCGCGACCCTTGCCCGTCCGGCCCTCGAGGCGCTGCGTGACGGCGTCGCCCGCGGTGAAATCGAGACCGTGCTGATCCTGTCGATCGACCGCCTGAGCCGCAACTTTGCCCATCAGATCCTGCTGCAGGAAGAATTCGCCCGTTCCGGCGCGACGGTCCGATGCGTCCAAGAGCCGGATGACACCACGCCCCACGGCGTGCTGCTGCGCCAGATCCTGTCGGTGATTTCCGAATACGAACGCGCGCAGATCGCCGAGCGCTCGCGCCGCGGCAAGATCCACCGCGCCCGACAGGGCTCGCTGAACATGCTGACGCGCGCGCCCTACGGATACCGCCTGGTCCGCAAGACCGAGACCTGCGGAGCACGCCTCGAGATCGACGAGGCCGAATCCCGCGTGGTGCGCCGGATTTTCGACCTCTACGCGCGCCGCGGGCTGAAAATGCACCAGATCACCCGGCGGCTCGACGCCGAGGGCCTGCGTCCGCGCCATGCGCGGCACTGGTCGGTCTCGACCGTGTCGGCCATCCTGAGGAACGAGGCCTATATCGGCAAGGCCGCCTATCTGAAGACAACGGGGTCGGGCCGGCCTGTCCGCCACAACCGGACCGGAAGGCGGAAGGGCGGCGCCGTCCGGCGCCTGACCGGACGCGTGGCGCGTCCGAGAGAGGAGTGGATCGAGCTGCCGGTTCCCGCCATCGCCGAGCCGGCCCTGTTCGAGCGCGCGCGGCGCCAGCGCGCGGCCAACCGGCGCTTTTCGGGGCGCAAGACCATCGAGCCGACGCTGCTGCAGGGATTGTGTGTCTGCGCGCATTGCGGCTACGCCCTGGGGCGGAACTCCGCGAAGGGAAGCCGCAGGACGCCGCGGCTGCACTACTACCGGTGTCAGGGGTCGGAGGGCTGGCGCCATCCGGAAGGCGCGGTGTGCGACAATCCCTCGGTGCGCGCCGACGAACTCGACGCCGCGGTCTGGACCGAGGCGCTGGCCCTGCTCGAGAACACGGACCTCATCCAGGGGGAAATCAGCCGCAGGCTGGACGCCGCGAACGACACGGCCGATGTCCGGCGGCGAACCGGCTCACTGCAGTGTGAGCTGGCCCGCGTCACCGCCCGGATGCGCCGCCTGCTCGACGCCTGCCAGGACGAGGTCATGACCCTTGACGAATTGCGGGAGAGAAAGACCCCGCTCCAGGCCCGGCAGAACTCCATCCAGTCCGAACTGCGGGCCCTGGAGGCCGCGGAACTCGACCGCGGCGCCCGGCTTTCACTGGCCAGATCGGCTGAACAGTTTCTCGGGCGACTGCGGGATGGGGCAAGATCACTGCCGCTCGCCGAGCGTCAACGCGTCGTGCGTCTGCTCGTTCGCGAGGTGAGGGTGGGAAAGGACGAAGTCACAATCTGCCATTCCATTCCGTTGACGGCTTCACCGCCCGACCGCTCCGGTCCGTCTGGCCATGATCCCGATCAGGGCCAGCTTTTGAATCCACGATGTGCTCACGTCATAGAGCGCCAAGGTTCCGTCCCTGAGATGCCGGTTCGCGAGGCTGCGCTCGATCCAGGGCTGGCGCTCAAGCAGCCAGTCGAGCATGTCCGGCATCTCGTTGCCGCTGACCGGCCCGAGGCTGGTCGAGGCGGTCTCCGGATCGAGGGCCCGCGCGGTGGCCGGCCTGGAGGCCGGATCGATGATCCGGGCCGCCGCCGCCGCCATGGCGAGACCGCGCATCCGGCTTTTTTTCCGCCCGAGGATGCCTTCGAATCCGAGGCTCCGCATGGTCCCGAGCGCCGCCGCCGCGTGGCCGTGCGGCAGCGACCTGCGGATCCCGAAAACCTCGTCCAGGGAGCCGAGAACGATTCCGCCCCTGAGCACGGCGCGGAAGCCGTCGGTGACCGCCGGCGGCAGATAGGTGAGGTTGGCGATGGTGCGCTTCCTGACCTTCGCGCCTTCGCGCCAGGCCTCCCTGAGGGTAAGCGTTCGGTGAAGGCGTGACGGCCTTACTGGCTGTCATCGATTGAGCGTTCTTTTCCAGTCTTTTCTGAGCGGGCAGAGCCAGACGTCCTTTTTCGGTTTTCCGAATTCCCTCTTTGTGTCGTACTTCCCGCGTCCCTGCGTGGTTCCGACATGGATCCATCCGGAAGCCTTGTAGGTGATCCCGGAGAAGCGCTGGGTTTCGACGAAGGTTTCCATCAGGACCGGTGTCACCCTGTACTGGATGTACCAGTCCAGCGGCAGCTGGCGGCGCACACGCGAAAGGATGTGGGAGGCCAGGTTCGGGATCCGGACCCATGGCATGATGAGGTAGCGGGAGTTATCGACCATGAGGGGGAGGTTTCTCTCGCGGGTTTCAGGCGTCCATCCGATGAAGTCGTCGCGCGGTGCGACCTTCCAGGCCGCGGCCGAGAAGCCGAGCATGGCCAGCGGGCGCCCGTCGCGATCATGCACCGCGTAGCGCATCTGTGCACCGACGAGGGTCTTGTAGCCGAGATAATGATAGCGGGCGATGAATTCATTCCAGAGGCGGCTGGCGCCACGGCCGGCACCGGTGACCTTGACCAGACGGAGCGGACGAGCGGCCTCCAGTGTGAGCGGCGGTGATGCCGGCGGTTCCGTTTCCGGGCCGAAGCTCGGAGGACGGGGGGCGAACGTACCCGTCGTGGCGGCGGCAGTGTGATGATCCCGTCCCGGTGCATCTTCAGCATGGTGAGCCGGGCCATCATCGCCTTCAGCCCGCCGTCGGGCTTGACCCAGCCGATGGCGCGGCAGAACGCGCGCGCCAGCCCGGCACGGGTCTGCTGCGGGGAGGATGCGATCAGCGCCCGCATCAGCGCCATCTCGCCGGTGGTGAAGTCACGCCCGTGATAACGACACTCGATCGTGTCATCCGCCGTCATCGTGTGGCCTTGAGGTGTCGGCGCCTGTCTTCGTCCATCGACCAGGGCAGCCAGGGCGACAGGTCGGCCGGAGGCTGGCCACCGTTACCTGCACAGGCCGAGAGCCAGTCGTCGAGCCACGTGCGGACATCGATCCCGTTCATCCGCAGGGTCTCGATGATCCCGTACATCATGGCGGAGAACAGGGCCCCGTCCAGGCTGTCGGAGCCGAACGACAGCTTCCGCCCGATCACGGGACCGCGATGCATCCGCTCGGACAGGTTGTTGTCCATGGGTACGTCCGGCCTGTCGACGAACACGCAGAGCCCGTCGCGATGCCTCAGCAGCGAGTTGAGCGCCTTCGCGCGCCGGTCCGAGCCGGCCGGCCCCGCAAGTTCCTTCTCCGCGAGGGCGAACAGCCGGTCGACGGCACGCTTCAGCCGACGATGTGCGCTCCCGAACTTTCGCGACTGCTGCTCCATCCCCAGTTCCGGGTCGTAGTGCTTCAGCCGGACCGCATTCAGGTGGAACAGCTGCCCGAACCGCTCCAGCCACCGCTCCTCCCACCTCTCCAGGGCGTCATTGCCGGCCGCAGCCTCGATGAACTTGCGGCGAACATGGCTCCAGCACCAGGCCAGGATCAGGATGCCGCCGAGAAGACGCGCGAGTTTCTTGTAGGCCGAGTAGGCGTCACAAACCAGGACCGTGCCGGCACCGACGCCGGCGAACAGCTTGCCGGCAGCCTCGGCATTGCGCCGGGCATCGACGTGGAACCAGACCGCATCCCGGCAGACCGCACACCACAGCCAGGCCCGGCTGGTGCCGCGGATGGCCTTGAGGGACTGAACCCGCCAGCTTGTCTCGTCGCCGTGAAGCACCGCGGCCGCTTTCAGGTGGGCGAGGATCGCCTGCGACAGCGGCGCGAACAGCGGCATCAGCCTGTGGATGCTGGAGGCCAGGGTCCCGGCCGAGACCGGCAGCCCCTGGTCGCGCATCCATGCCGCGACCCGGTTCAGCGGCCGGTGGCAGGCGAAACACTCGAACAGGAAACAGACCCAGAAGCTGATCCCGTAGGAGGAGTTGGGAAACAGCCGGGGAACCGGGGGCGCCGAAACCTCCTGCGGCGCCGACGCACAGGTGCAGCTGCGCCGCCAGCGGTTGCGTTGGATGATCCGGACATGCACCCTGACCTCGATCTCGATGGTCTCGGAATCATGGCTGCCGTTCTTCACGTAAGGCAGGCCGCAGCAGGGACAGACACGCTCCGCCTCCGGCGGGTCGTGAACCTCGGGTTTGCGCTCCATGTCCGGACGCGCCGTCCGGCCGTGCCCGGGCTTGTCAGCCTGTTGGCCACGCGCGCGGCCGCTGCCGGAACCGGACTTTTCCTTCTTCTCGCTTTTTCGGCCGAACCGCGCCTTGGCATGGGTCTCACGCGCCGAGCGGAGCCTCTCGTTCTCCGCCTTGAGTTCCTCCAGTTCCTCCGCCTGTTGCGCAATCACAGCCTTCAGACGGGAAATCTCCTTGCGCATGCCCACAATCGTGTGCGGGCCGCTGTCGATACCGGCGGCGTTCAGGAGCCCCTGCAACCGTGCCAGCTTCTTCTCCAGCTTGCGCAGGTTCCGCGCACTCTGGCTGCGGCCAAGCTCCTTCAGCTCCGCGCGCGCCGCGGCAAGCTTCTCGCGGTTGCTCTCGAAGATCCCGCGCAGTCCGTTGAGTTCGCCACGGGCCCGGATCGATTCCAGCTTCCATTCCTCGCCACGGGCTTCCGCTTCCCCGAGCTTGTCTTTCAGTGCCGTGATCTCGGCTTCCGCCGCCTCGGCACGTGCATGCTCCCGTTCGTACAGACGTTTCAACTCCTCCGGCGGCAGGGCCGACAGATCGACAACATCGCAAACAGGGCCTGCGGAATCCAACATGCGGCCGGATTAACAGATGTCGGAAACTGTTGCCAGAAGAAAATGAAACCCGGGAATACAGCCATCAAACGCCGAAAATAAAGGCCATCACCCCCTTACCGAACGCTTACCCCTGAGGAGGACTGTGTCGCGGCCGCGCCTGTTGGGGATGGTCTCGATGTGGAATGACATGGGCGGTTTCCCTGCGCCATGACAACAATCCATGGCGCCTGCCGTCTCCGTGTCCACAGGATGTGTGCCTGTAACAATGTGCACTGTTGCGAAAATACGTCAGTGGGCACGCGGCCTGAAACCGCGCAACTTGCACTGGAAACTTTTTGACAAGACAGAAGCGGCCCGGCGGCCAGAAAACCTCACGTTTTCAACGTCTTGCAGGGAGCGCGGGGGGCGGCGGCGGAAGTAGAGTCGGGGGCTGGCGCGCCAGCTTTAGGGTCCGGTGGCCTGTCCGTCGCTTTCGCTCCGGGCCTCAGTCC
>CBDCSZ010000023.1:0-13144 GCA_965221935.1 Paracoccaceae bacterium | reverse complement strand
TCATCCTGCGGACCGATTCCGGCTTCTGCCGGGATTCCATCATGTCCTGGTGCGAGCGCACAAAAGGGGTGGACTACGTCATCGGCTTGGCCCGCAACGCCCGTCTGGAGGCCGGGATCGCGCGGCAGATGCGGCGCTCGCGGAGCCGGGCGGCTGTGACCGGCGTGAAGTCGCGGCGGTTCCGCGACTTCAGACACCGCACCCAGGACAGCTGGAGCCGGGCCCGCCGCGTCATCGGCAAGGCCGAGGCGCTGCCCGGGCGCGGCGCGCCGAAGCCCAACGCCCGCTTCATCGTCACCTCGCTTCCGGCCTCCGAGCATTCCGCCAGGAAGCTCTACGAGGGCTTCTACTGCGCGAGGGGCGACGCGGAAAACCGTGTGAAAGACCTCAAAACCGGCCTGTTCGCCGACCGCTGCTCGTCGAACCTGTTCGACGCCAACGCGCTGCGGCTGCGCCTCTCAGCCTTCGCCCACATCCTGCACAACCGCGTCGCCGCGGCGGCCGGAGGGAAGCTGGCCAGAGCCGCGCCCGAAACGCTGCGGCTGCGGCTGCTGAAGATCGGCGCCCGCGTCAGAATGTCGGTCCGGCGCATCCATTTCGCCCTGTCCGGAGCCTGCCCGGACCGGGAGGCCTTCGCCGCCGCCTGGATGAATCTCGCCCCCGACTGACCTCTCCCCAGCCCGCGGGCGGCCTCTCAGGCCGAAACGCCGCCCGCGCCCCGCCGGGGGAGGCCCCGGCTCGCCCATCCGCCGGAAAACGCGCCGCTCCGGCGCCCGGAGACGCCCGAAACGGACCTCCGGAAAACAAAAACGCCCGCCAGACCTCCCCGCTGTGGCCCGCTGCGCCGCCGCCGCCGCCGAAACCGCAGAAACCCGCGCTGCGGCGGCTTCCGCTTTCAGGTAGTAGAGTCGGGGGCTGGCGCGCCAGCTTTAGGGTCCGGTGGCATGTCCGTCGCTTTCGCTCCGGGCCTCAGTCCGGCTCCCCTGGCCGCGTTTCCAGTCCCCCGCTCATCAAACCGGACGTGCGGATTTCCCGCATCCGGCTTTCCGACGGGATCATGCCTCCGCATGTGGCACAGTCTGGAGTTTCCGAACACTGTGTGGCCCTGATAGGCTCTCGCCAGTGGCCATGCCCTGCCCCCTTTCTGTGCCGTTCCCGAAGTCAGGCCCCTTTCCTCGGCCGGCATTACCCGGCGTCCTCAGTCGTACGGGCCTGTCCGCCACCCTGCCGGCCCGGACTGGTCCTCGCGGATTTCCGGTTGGCGTCCACCCGCCACCGACAGGGCTTCCCGTGTTGCTGCGCTTTCCATCTTCCATGCATGCCGACGCCACTACCCCGGCGGAAACGGACCGGTGCGTCTGCCGCTTGCTTCCCGGACCGCCATCGGTCTTCCCCTAATCTCAGGAGGGTCGACTCCCGCATTGCCCTTTTCGAGGCCTGCTCGGCGTTCACTCGCGTTCCGGCCTGCATGGTCGCTGAGCCGCCCGAAGCGGCCCTTCTGCACCAGAGTGCTTCAGTCTACATCGTTACCTCCGTAAACCGCTCTGGCTGCTACCAGCCGAAGCGACAATTGCTGAGTGGGTTTCGCACCCGCAAGGAAAACGCGCCTTTCCACGGCGCACTGAGAAATGCAGGCTAGGGCTACCATGTCCATAAAAAAGGGGCTGGACAATGGGCTGCCCCCATGATAGTCCGGCCGCATGGCACAGTCACAGATCAGCCGCACATTGCGGGACGAGGCGGCGGTCGCGCGGGTGGCGTCGATCCTGTCGCAGGAACGGTTCGACAGCCGATCCGCCCTGGGCCGCCGCATCTGCGAGGAGTTCTCGTTTCTCGACGCGCGCGGCCGGCCTCAGCTTGCCGGGTGCATGAAAGCGCTCGGCGCCTTGGCCGAGAGGGATTCCGGCATCGCCCTTCCTCCGCCGAAGGCGCCGGCGCCGGCGGCGGGGCCGCGTCTCCTTGAGGCCGGCGTCCCCGAGCCCGAGGATGTGCCGCCGCATCCCGCGCGGATAGGGGGCCTCGGGATCGTCGCCGTCACGCGCGCTGCGGACCGTGTCCTGTGGAACACGCTGGTCGCGCGCGAGCATCCGCACGGGATGACGGTCTTCGCGGGCCGCCAGGTCCGCTACCTCGTCGGCTCGGCGCACGGCTGGCTGGGGGCGGCGGGGTTTTCCGCCGCCGCGCTGCGGGTGGCGGCGCGGGACCGCTGGATCGGGTGGGACGACGAGGGGCGACGGTCGCATCTCGAGCGCGTCGTCTGCCTGAGCCGTTTCCTGATCCGGCCGTCCGCGCGCTGCCCGCACCTGGCCAGCCATGTCCTCGGCCGCATCCTGCGCCGCCTGCCGGGCGACTTCGCGGAGCGCTACGGCTTCCGTCCGTATCTCGTTGAGAGTTTCGCCGACGAGGGGTATGACGGCACCTGCCTCAGGGCAGCGAACTTTCTGCGCGTCGGAAAGACGGAAGGCCGGGGCCGGCAGGACCGGGACCACCGGCGGGCGAAGACCGTGAAGACGGTCTTTGTGCGCGAGCTGGAACGCTCCTGGCGCAGGAAGCTCGGCGTCCCGCACGTCGACCACGCGCCCTCGCTGGAGCCGGGCGAGGGGCTGAACGCGCAGGACTGGGCGGAGAACGAGTTCGGAGGGGCGCCCTTGGGCGACAAGCGACTTTCTGCGCGCCTGGCGAAGAGCGCCGGCCTTCTGGCGGCGTATCCCGGGCAGAAGATCAACGCCTCCAGCGACAGCGGCGGCAACGAGATCGCCGGCTTCCACCGCCTGATCGAGGCGCCCGCCGAGTCGGAGGTCACGGTGCCGAACATCCTCGCGCCGCACCGCGGGCGCAGCATCCAGCGGATGCGCGGCCAGCGGACGGTCCTGGCGATCCAGGACGGCACGGACCTGAACTTCTCCCGCCGTCCCGGCTGTGACGGGCTGCAGCTGATCGGAAAGAACCAGACGGCGGCGACGAGCCTGGGGCTGCACATGCACGCGACGCTGGCGGTGACGGGGACGGGCCTGCCGCTGGGCGTGCTCGAGACGGGTTTCGATCCGGCGAAGGCGCTCTCGAAAGAGGAGGAGAGGCGCCGCAAGACGGCGCGGTGGCTCGAAGGGTTCGACGACATCGCCGCCGCCGCGCGCGAGATCGGCGGAAAGACGCGGGTGATCTCCGTGTGCGGCCGGGAGGCGGACATGTTCGCGCTGTTCGACGCGCAGCGCCGCCGTCCGCGCGTCGGGCTTCTGGTGCGCGCCAAGCATGACAGGGTTCTCGGCAGGGGACAGGCGAAGCTGTTCGCGGCGATGGCCGGCGGCGCCGCCGGCGGCATGATCGACATCGAGATCGAGGGGCTGACGGCGCGTCCGAAATCCAGCCGGAAGAAGGCCCGCCCCGCGCGGCAGAAGCGGCTGGCGAGCTGCGAGCTGCGGTTCCGCCGCGTCACGCTGCCGGCGACGGACGCCGTCCCCGGCGCGGAGCCGGTTTCCTTGCACGGGGTTCACGTCAGGGAAATCGCGCCGCCCGAGGGCGAGGACCCCGTGCAGTGGTTCCTGCTGACCACGCTCAGGGTCAAGAGCGCAGAGGAGGCTGCGGAAGTCGTCGGCTTCTACCTTCAAAGATGGCGCGTCGAGGATTTCTTCCGCGTCCTGAAGTCCGGCTGCCGCGTCGAGTTCCTGCTGTTCCGCACCGCCGACAGGCTGCAGCGGGCGATCGCGATCAACGCGGTGATCGCCTGGCGCATCATGGTGATGACACTGCTCGGCCGCCAGGTTCCCGACTGCGCGCCGCAGCTGATGTTCGCCGACCAGGAACCCGGCTTCCTGCGCGACTGCGCGAACAGGCACGGCCTGGAAGCGCCGGAGCGGCTCGGCGACGCCGTGCGCCTGGTCGCGCATCTGGGCGGCTACCGCGACCGAAAGCACGATCCGGAGCCCGGAAACCAGATCATGTGGCACGGGCAGACGCGGCTGACGAGTGCCGCGCTGGGCCATGAAATCGGTCGTGAAGTCGGGTTCCGGGACGGCCAGAAGCATGCACTGAGAGCCAAGGGATAGAACGTTGCTATGCAGAGTTATGTATACTCGGTAGCCCTAGCGCCTGCCAGGAAGCGCCGAGCGGAGGATCTCCCACTCCGCGTCGCTCATATCATGCCGGTCGCCGCTCATGCCTCAAACCCCTTATGGACTGCTTTCGCCCGAGAATGACAGATGACGCGAAAAAGCCAACATTTGGGTACATAGCCTAGCTCGTGTCCGTCAGAGAACCCCCCGTTTTTGGCGATATCGGGCGGCGGCTGTCAACAGATCCGGGCGCCATGGCGCGGTGATTTCCCTGCTCCGGGATGTCCGCGCGCCTCGAATGGCGGGATTTCCGCCGCCGGAGCCGTGATTTTTTGGCCGGTTTTGACAACAGCGCACGGGGAGCCGTTCCCGCTCCGGGCGGGTTATTGGCGAAGGGGGTCTGGAGGCGCCGTCAGGCGGCGCGTCGCCGCCGTGTCTTCCTCCCCGCCTTCCGGCGCAGCAGAAGTCCGATGCGGTGGATGTTGAGAGCAAGCGCCGAGAGAGCCGCCATGCGGGCGAATCCGTCCGCTCCCCGGGCCCGAACCCGGTCAAGGCCGCGGTGCCCGAGGTTGTTGATCGCCGATTCAACCGCCGGATGCTGACGGCGCAGCGCGGCGAACGCACCGTCCCGCTCGCGCTTCTGGTCTTCCCTGTTGAGATAACCCTTCTTCGGCAGCGCGTTGTTGTCGAGCAGCGCGTCAAGACGCACACGGTTGCCGGGGCTGTGAAAGCCGCGGTCGAAGCTCGCCGCGCGGAGGTCGGGAAACCGCGCCTGGGCGGCCTCGACCATCGGCACGGCATAGTCCACGTCACTGCCCTCCCACATGACCTCGTGGTGAAGGACGAAGCCGTGCCGGTCCTCGAGGATGCAGACCGGAACCCCAAGCTCCACCGGACACCCCGCCTTGCCCTTCGAGATCCAGCGCGTGTGCGGCTCGAAGATCGAGAACACCTTCTCCCCGTGCGGGATCGTCTCACCCTTGAGAAGACGGCGGTCGATCTGGTCGATCTGACGCTTCGCATGCGCGATATAGCCTTCGATCTCCACGATCTCCCAGGCCTTCGCTCCGTGTGCGGCCAGATCCGCAAGGTCCGCCTCCGCGCGCGCGGCAAGCTCGAGGCAGAGCGCGAGATACGCCTCCACATGCTCAGGACGCGCCCGCCGCGTCGCCCGCACCCTGTGGAACAGCCGCCGGACCGAGCGCGACAGGTGTTTCCACTGGCGCCAGCCGCCGGCGCCGCTCTTCTCCGCCGCGCGGCCCGTCTCCCGGAGCAGGCAGCGCATCGCGTCCCACAGGAGACTGACATCCGTCGGATAGTGGACGTCGGTCTCGGCCACGAAGGAGTCGCACCGCCCGGCCAGCGGCGCGCCGGGCTTTTTTCCCGCGGCCGCATGGCCGCTCTCCACCACCAGACCGTTCACCGCCGCCAGAAGCTCCGGACTCAGAAGGCTCACATTGTCCGCCAGCGTCTGGCACTTGTAGCGATGCTTGTCCCATACCTCCGCGTGGCCAAGGAACTGGCGCAGCGTCATGTGCTGGTTCACCAGCTCATGGAGCCGGTCGAAATCGCAGCCCAGACCCTGCTTGACCACGCCCATCACAAGGATCCTCCACATCTCCATGCCCGGACGGCCCACGGTCCTGTCGGTCCCGGGAAGAATGTGCTCCTCCAGAAGCGCGAACAGCCGGGAACGGAAATGCCCGTCGGCGTAGAGATGCTGAAGGCCCAGAAGCAGAGCCGGGATGTCGTCCCTGGACTTCAGGTCCAGCTCGATGTCCTCGATGCAGATCTCGCCGAGTTTCATCTGCGGATTGCGAACCTGTCTCATGACTGCCCCCGAAGAATTGCGCAAATCAGCCCGGATCGGGCCAGAAAGGGTCGAAAACGGCCTTCCAGCCGAAATCTTCGCACCCGAAATAGCACACTTTATCAAGTTAAGTCAACATGTTATTGGATTTTCTGGCAAGCACTAGCTCATCTTTAGCGCGGGTCCCCAAAGGTTAATCAATTGCAATGGTGTGCAAGGACGGGTTTCGGCAGGAGGCACCAGAACCTTCCGCAATCGGACACCCGAAGTTAAGTGCGTATTCCAGCCCGGATCTTCCACCAATTCGGCGGAGATGGGACCACTCTCAGCGATTTATGCAGCTGTGTAATGAAGTTGCATACAACCGGAGAGCGGATCCCGTGTCGACAGGGTGCAACAGCAAGCCGATCGTTTTTCAAGGGCACGGCCGCCGCGAAGTGAAGGCGAACTGCGACGGATGGCGGCTTTCGTCGGACGGCGACGCGCTGCTCCTGCGCGAAGCCGACAACGTGTTCGGCGTGACTGGCCGGCTGGCCGGGTGGATTGCATGTTAGGCATCGCCCGCAACGCGCGGCTCGTCCGGAAGTTCGCGTGCCAGATGCGGCGCTCGCGGGTTGTTTCTAAAACTAAGTCACCGTTTACCGCGGTAGCTTTCCCGGATTAGGCCGACATCGGATTTCCTGGAAATCGGAATAACCCGGGAACCCCTCGACTCCTTCTTTCCCGGGCAGTTGATTCCGGCAGTTGATTCCGGGCATGCCGGACGCCGCCACGTGGGCGCCGTGCTCCGTCAACGCGGCCGGAAACACGGCAGCGCCGCGCCGATGCAGCGGGCGGGGCTGCAATCTGTGATTTGGTGAACGCTCCGGCCTGGCGTTTCAATCGGCTACAACATCTTCGAAGCGGGGGACATTCGGTCCCCCCAGACCTGAGCTCAGCGTGTTGGCCGCATCGATCAATTCGCATGCGCAGGTCTGAAACGAAATCGGATCGTTGTAGCGCTTAAGATGCGGCACGGTGAGTCCAGCTACTGCGGTCCCCGTGTGATCGAAGACGGGCGCCGCAATATTGACGATGCCACGTGCCGTGAAACTATCAGTTATCTCGTGCCCGCGCGCGCGGATTTCGGTAAACTCTTTGCGCAGGCGGTCCTCGGTCATGTCTTCCGGCACCGGCACCGTTGCGAAGAATTCGCGCAGCGTTTCTTCTTCCGAAAACGCGAGGATGACCCGTCCGGTCGAGGCGCGCCAAGGATTGAACCGCGCCCCCAGCCGAACGCTCATGATCGTGTTTCCCGGCGGATCTACCTGCCCCACAACCATGATCGCATCGTCGCTTGTGATTCCAAGATGCACGGATTGATTGACCGTGTGGGTGAGCCGCCGCATGATCGGACCGGCGAGCGCCGTCAATCGGTTTATCAGCGGTGTCCGGTTCGCGACTTCGAACAGCTTGGTTGTCAGAGAGTATCGATCCGTATCAGCATCCTGAACGACATAGCCGCGCTCGGTCAGCACAACCAGCATACGGAAGATTTCGCCGACAGAACGCCCCATGCGTCGGGCAATTTCGCTCTGCGAAAGTCCACGTTCCTCAGTTGACAACAACTCAATTATGTCGAGTCCCTTCTCCAGAGCCGGAGCGGAGTATCTGCGCTGCCCAATGTGCGATATGGTTGAAGAAGCCTTTGCCATAGGGCCATTCTGCCAACATGAACGGGCGTATGCAATTCGCCCCATTCCGGTGCTCCCTGCCCCACGCGACCGCCAATGCGAGGTCTGGCTCTCATTGCCGCCTTGCCGGTCAGAGCAGCCCTATTGTGACAAGAGAAAATCAGCTGCTGGGTCGGTGGCTCACCGATGGTCACCTTGCCCAAGCGAGTTCTTATTCGGGACGCCTGACGCTGCAATTGCAGTTTCCCTTTTTGAGCACCACATTATGGACGGCGCTGAAGACAATGCTGAATTACAAGGTCGCGAACATGATCGTGGTCCCGGTCAAGAACACGTTAAGAACATGCCCGAATGCGCTGCGGTCGACCGCCGCCCGCGCAGAACTCAGGACGATTTCGCTTGCAGGGCCTGTGGCCATTCAGCCCATGCCGACGTGCACGCGGCGAGGAACATCCGTGCATCCGGGCTGGCCCGGCTTTTCGGGAAACACGAAGCGCCCGGGATTGACGCATCTGCACAGCGAGGCGCGGCGGCGGCGGCCACTTCAACAACCTGTGAAATCAATGCTTCGGCGACCTCATGATCCGTCAAGCGAATGAATCCCTTCAAAACCCCAATGCCATTCCTGACTAGATCGTTTCCATGGACACGAAAGTTTTGAACTTCCGGATATTCCCGTTCGCAAAAAACACTTGGCGCGTGAAGTCCACGCAGGCGCTGTAGGCGCCGTTAATCCCGGGCGCCGGCCAGCGCTTCCACGCGAACCGCGCCACAAACCGCTATATCACTCCCAAGCGCCGCCTCGACACGTTTGCATGCAGCTGACCCTGTGCCACGAAGAAACTCGATCCACGTCGAGGTGTCGAGCAGGATCAGGTCATGCGACCGGCGTGCGATTTGCCGGGCTTTGTTGATGTCAAGGGGTCCGCATGCCGCCGCACGCAACGCGGAATTGATCACTTCGTGTTTTGTTCCCAACCTGTGACAGAGCATGACCTCTGCACAGGCCTTTTCATCAATTGCCGTATTGGCGCGTGCCAAATGCCGATCATACACCAATTGCCTAACAGAGTCCGAGAGGTGCCGCTGCAAAACATTGAATGAGCCGCCTGCCTGGAGAGCGCGGTTGCCAGTTCTGATCCATCTTGTCGGTTCAGCGCAGAGGCCGAAACAGAAAATGAAGATGGCGCAAATGACGGAATACATAAGCGACTGGTTTGTAAGACTTCAAGGAACATATCGCCGCTGTGTGCGGTGGACGACGGGATGGCAAGAAGTAATCGGACATCCTGGCCGGATCGGCCAGCCTGCGGCTTGAACGAACGACAATCGAAACAGATCCCCCCTTTTCGGAAGCCGCCTTTCCGCCCAGGACGCCCCGTCCGTTTTTCAAGGGGAAAACCGGGAAATGCGCGGCAGCGTTCTTGCCGCGTCTCTTTCGGATTCTGCCGGAAATCAGGTGTTCAGTCCGGCTGGGGCGCGCGGTTTCCGCGCGCCCCAGCCGCTCGCATGTCGGGTCAGCCGTCCTCGTCAAGATACCATTGGGTGCCGCGCCAAGGGTAATTCGCGGCCTCGTACCCATGTATCGAGAAAGGCCTGATGTTTTTCAGCGCATTGCGGCGATAGATCGGCCCAACCGTCGCGACCGTGCCGACGAAGAGCAGGTTGGAGACCATGGTTTCCACCAGGCGTGATCCGCGCATGTTGAATTCTTCGGATCCGATCTCAGCTGAATGGAACGCGGCAATGTCTTCCATCATCTGTTTCACATAGTCCGGCGGTTCGACACCTGCGCTGCCGCCAGACTCGACCCATTCGGCCCAGAGGATCCCGGTCCGGAGGCTGAAATAGCTTGCAAACGGCGGCACCCATTGTTCATTGGTGCCGAGGTGAGACATGATCGAGGCGCCCTTTGGCCACATCGCGACGTCGAGCAGGTTCGCGGACTGCGCCGAACGATACTCGTCCGTGGCGATTTCCTTGATGGTCGTCTGAATCCCCACCTCCGACCAGTACTGGGTGACAAGCTCGACAACATGCGTGGACATCTCCTGCGTGGAGAACTGCACGTTAATGACGATCTTTTCACCGTTCGGAAGTTCGCGGTAGCCATCGCCGTCCGCGTCGGCCATGCCAACCTCATCAAGGAGTGCGTTGGCCCGGTCCGGATCGTACTCCGTAAAGTAGGTCGTCCACTTGTCGTCGACGAATTCCGGCTTCGGCAGGATCCCGATGTACTGGTGCGGTGTGCCCAGCCCGAAATACACGGTCTCGTTCAGTTCCTCTCGGTTGATTGAAAGCGACATGGCCTGGCGAAACCGCAGGTCGCCGAAAACCTTGCGCTTCTCCAGGTCCGGTGACGTCACGTTGAACGTGAAGGACACGACCCCGACCCTCGGGGCCAGGTCAATTGAGTAGTCTCCGGCTTCCCGGTTCTCGAGAAGCAGCGGCGCCGATGGCAGGCTCACACCCTGCATTTTGTAGTCGGCCTCGCCGTTCACCAGTTTCAGGATTCGGACCTCGTTGTTGGGGATGTAAACCTCGTCGTGCTCATTGATGTAGGGCAGCTGATTGCCCGCCGTGTCCACCTGGTGGAAATACGGGTTTGCAACGAGGTGGCGACCTTCGGGTGTGTCCGAGATGTAAATATGGGACTCGAGAGTCGGCACAACGTCCACCGGAAGGTTGGCAACCCTGTCAGGGGCGCTCAGCAGCGCCGACGGCGTGTCGGTCCAGTCCGAGTTCCCGAAATAGGCCTTAATCACTGCGAGCCCGTTCTCGAAACCGGCTTCCTGCGCCAGCTTGTCCGCGTCCGGGTTCAGGTCCGGGTGGTAGCGTCCGAGGAAGTGCTTCGGCTGAAACGGCTGCGCGTAAGACGTCGCGAAGTGCGCAAGGAGAGCCGGCCTCGGGGACGGCAGGTTGAACCGAACCGTTTGCGGATCGATCACGTCAATCGTCATCCGCTCGCCGGCGACCAGCACGTAGTCCCTGGGATTTGGAATAATCTTCGAATCGAGCGCTAGGTTGTCATACCAGAACTTCACATCATCGGCCGTGAAGGGTGTTCCATCTGACCACCTGTGGCCCTTGCGCAGGAAAAACGTCAACTGCGTGAAGTCGTCATTCCATTCCCAGCCCTTCGCGATATTGGGCACGATGGTCTGAAGGTCGTCCGAGACGCGGACGAAATTGACGTGCCGGATGTTCAGAACGTCGTAAGTGCCGGCTTCAGTCGCGTTTGACAGCACGTTCAGCGTGTCCCCGAACTTCCCGATCGAATCGTAAGGCGCCACGACCAGCGGCTCTTCCGGGAGACGCTCCGCCAGCGGCGGCAAGTCCGGGTTGCCGCGAATGCGACTGTTAAGTTCTGCGATGTCCGGGTTTTCACTGAAGGACAGCGTGCAGCCGGCCAGGGATTCGAACTCCGAAAGCTCGTATTGCTGTGGATATTCCCCGGGCGGAACGCCCATGGGGTCAGCGACAGTCACCGGCGGACAGTCCGCAATTGCAGCACCGGCGAGTGTTATGCACGCGGCAGTAGAGAATAGAATCCTCATCATGATTTTCCTCCTAAATCCTGTTTATACGGAAAACCGCCTACGACCGGCGGATTCCCGGTTGCAAGACAGGGACATTAACGCCCCCGCCCTTTTTCTGCTGATCGCCAGGTCTTCGGATGCCACTAGCCGGTTTGCCTGGCTCGTATTCGCTTGCCCGCCCGTCCGTGGCGCAGTGCACTTTCCAGCTTCAGGAGCCTGCTTCTTCGAACCGCATAGACTGAGGGCACTTCGCGCAGGTCTGTCCGGACCTGGCGGTCCGGCTTTGAAAAAAACTGGCGTTTAACTGTGCTTGGACAGTTACAGTCAATGCATAGTCCCGATTTGAGGCTAACGCAAGTTTTTCGGCGGGGACGCACCAATTCCCGCTTATTTCCCGGAATTGCCGGGAACGGCTGCGGCGGCGGGTTGCGCCGCGCCCGCCTGCCGGGTGCGCAGCCTCGGCCGTGCGGCGCCGCCGCCTGTGTGTCTCCGCGGCTTGATCTGTGACCGTGGGGAGCCGGATTCGAGCATTTCCGGACGCACGGATCCGGTCTGCGGCTCCGGGCAGGACCGCCCCGGTCTCAAGAGGCTTCAGCCTGGCGGCCGCCGCCCGCCACAGGGTCGCCCAGTCTTTGATCACACACATCTCCAGAAGCTTCCGCATCCGGTCCCGGAAACAGAGTTTGCGCTTCCGCGCTTCGAGGGCCTGCCGGAACATGCCGCAGCAGGCCTCCTGTGTCTGGTCTGTCAGGAACGCCGGCATCATGAGCGTGGCGAACACACATGAAAGGTTCTGATCTCCGCGGCCGAAGTTATGCTCGAATCCGCAGCCGCCGCATCCGGATCTCCTCAGGGTCTGAAATGTCTCGTTCTCAATGCGCCAGCGGCTTCGGGCCGCGCGCATCACCTGCATCACTGTTTCACCGCGGAGCCCGAGGTTCACGCCCGGACCGAAGCGCGTCTCGTTCAGCGGCATGTCCTCCGCCCAGCGGAAGCTGTGGACGGTCCCGCCCGTCCGGGACCGCGTCCGGACTTCCAGCGAGCTTGTCTCCGCCCGGCTCTCCAGCCAGCCGGACATGAACCTGTGGTCGCCCGGCTTCGCCCCGGGGATGAACCGGAGATCCTTTGATTTCAGCAGCTTGACGCCGGGGCCGTCCGAGAAAAGCCCGTCCCCGATGACAATTGTCTTCAGATGCGGATGCCCGCGCCGGGAAGTCGGCCAGCAGCCTGGCCGCGGCGTTTCTCCCGCAGTCGTTCTTTGACGCCCCGTCCTCATTGCGGATCATCCCGGGCGCGGCCGGAAACACCTGGCTCCGGTCCGGATGCGCGAACGCCGCGCCCGGCATCCGGCGACAGTTCGCGAACCCGTCTCCCTGCCGCCGGCGGCAGCGCCGCGCGCAGCCGGTCTTCGCCGAGCTGAAATACTCCGTGCCGTCCATCGAGAGCAGGAGATGGCCGCCGGGCGCGGTGAAGCTCCGAAGCGCCTTTCCGCGCTGCAGGCTGGCGTGAACCGCCCTGAAGGCGCCGCGCAGCTCCCGCGGGCCGATCCTGTCGAGCCGCTCGCGCATGGCAGTGTCGGAGGGAACCCTGCCGACGCCGAAAAGCGCTCTGACATTCCGCCTCAGAGCCGGATCCTCCCCGAGGCGGACCCGGCTGTCGAACTGGAGAAGCGACGGCATCTTCAGAGAGAACACCGCCAGGCCCGACATCAGACAGCCGGACAGGCTGAGGCCCCGCGGATCCACAGGATCGGGGACGGCGTCGAAAGCCCGGCGGACAGGCGACAGAAGGCCGGGCATCGACAGATGCCGGCGGAGAGTGTTTCCGGACATCGCACCGCTCGATGCGTGTTTCTTGTTGACGCAAGATGATTCGAACCGCCGGCCGACGCAACCCCGGCTTCCAGAGACCGCGAAAAAGAAATTCCGCGCAGCCTCCAAACCCTTGAATATAAACGCGAAAAACAATTAACGGGAATCGCTAGCGGGGACGAGACATCGTTGCGGTTGGCTTCACGTTGACACGATGGAGAGGAGACCCCGCCCGACGGCATCTGAATTGTGCCTTGGTGGT
>CBDCSZ010000022.1:0-30349 GCA_965221935.1 Paracoccaceae bacterium | reverse complement strand
CGGTGTGAAGGCGCTGACCGGGGCCATGCGGCCTCTGCTGACCAGATCATGGATGACCCGACCGACCGTCGCGTCGGAGACCGCGGTCCCCTCGCGGCGCAGCGCCGCCGCGATCTTCCCCCTCCCCCCAGGCCGGGAACCGCATGCGCAGCTCCCGCACGCGGCTCTCAAGCCGGCGCCGCAGCTCCGGCCGGCGGCAGCGGCGCGGACGCGGGTCGGGAGCAGCTCCGGCCGCTTCTCCCAGCGGCGCAGCGTGGACACCGGAACGCCGACGGCGCGCGCCGCCTGTTCAACAGTGAGGCCGTCGCGCCAGGCCCGCCGCCAGCGGCGGACGAGACCGGCCCGCATGCGGGTTCCCGCGTCGGTTTGAGACAAAAGCCGTGACGCGTGGGCGGCGTTTCTGATAACATGGCCGGGCAAGCCGAAAACTTGCATTGGGGTTCTCCTTTTCGGTTTCATCATCAAAGCGAACTGATGGAGAACCCCGCCCCTCAGGGCAAGTCAAAATCTGATCCGGGGGTCTTGGAACCCTCCGGTCGGGCTGCGCCCTCCCTCCGGTTTCCAAGACCCCCGGCGCCGCCCGAAAAAGTTCATATGTGTCTGAGCAGGCACAGCGTCAAAACGCGATTGTTGTCAGTTCGTCCAGCGCCGCCGTTTTGCACACAGCTTCGCTTGCCCGCATCGCCCACACACCCCCGCGCACAAGCCGCGGCGTTCGAAGCCGTCTCGCTTCTCGACGTGGCGCCGGATGCCGAGGCACACGCGATTGCGCCGGCAGAAACCGGAGCGAATCCACCACAGGCCGCTGACGATGCGGCGCTCGATCCTGTTCCACTTGCTCGTGCCCGTCGGGAAGCGGCAGACCGAGATCTTCAGGCCGAGCTCGTCGGCAAGACGCCTGCGGCCGGCGCGGATTGTCAGTGCCGGGTGAAATCTCCTCAATCGCGCCGAAGTAAAAGTCATCAGATTCAGGGCTGATGGTTTGAACCGGTGGACATGTCTATCGGATCGAAAACAGGCGGGAACATCGCCTGAACAATAAGCCGATGGCGGCGTTGAGCAGGCGATTGGATTGAGGATTGCCGTTGTGATTCACAGTTTGAAGAGGCAGGGCCTTTCAATATCTTATCGGCCATCCCAGCGGTGGTGATGGAAGGGGCGCCTATCGCTGGACGAGATATCCTCCCGGCACGATTCCCGGCGCAGGGATCCAGGCTCTCTGGTCGGCCAAGGCACGACGACATACGGATCTGCCGCGGCTTCAGTTACTGCCTGCCTGCCTTGCTCATCGGGATCAGAACAGACAGATGATTGACCTTGCCGTTCTGAAGTTGCTGGGATTGGACAACGCAACCGAAGCGGGCCGGCTTCGTGATGTCTGGTGCACCGAACCGACAGTTCACGGCAACAATCAGCGAGCGCTTGCGGAATTGCCGGCAGGCGGGGGCTGAGATGCCGGGACACAGCCGAGAGTGTCCTTCGCGGGCGGCGGCCAGTGCTTTTTCACGCTGGGCGCCCCTTTACGCGCCGCATGGCGGCGTCCGGGCACCGTTGAAGATGCGTTCAAGCCGCTTGACGCGATGCGCGCGTCCGATCGCCGCGCCCCGCCAGCAGGCCGGCGACGGAAACATCCTCGTCCAGCTCCGGCCAGTGTATGCCCCGGCGGCTGAGCTCATAGGCGCGGCGCTGTTCCGGCAAGGCGTGAAGCAAGCGGGGAAACCAAGCCAGCGGGACGCCGATTGTGCGCCCGTCGCTGAGATCAACCCACATGCAGTCGGCGTCAAAGCGCAGCGCTTCAGGTGAAATATTCATGCCAGGCATCCTCGATCTGTTCTCTGTTCCGCTCAACCAGTTTCTGGATGCGGTTGAGCCTCCGGGCGTCAAACCCGTCATTGTACGCCAGGGACACTTCCGGGCGCAGCCGGAACTTGGCCGCGCTCAATGCAATGTGTGATGTGTGGACCGGAAACTTCCGGGCGCAGCCGGAACTTGGCCTCGTCCCGGTCCTGGAGCACATGGATATGCGGCTGCTCTCTCGGGCTGCCTTCGTTCGAGTAGAACAGGAAGCGCAGCCCGCCGACACGTAGAACAACGGGCATGGACAGCCGTATACAGGACCTCCCCAAAGGCAGCCCATGACTTTCAGATCCCGGCGGTGTCATTACTGCCATCCTGATTGACGCGCTAGAAACTTGGATGTCGTGCTTTGCCAAATACTGAAGAGCGCTGTTGATCACGGCAACGTCGCACCCTTTGATGCGTCCGCAGATTGCACGCGACTTAACAGAAAGCTCACTTGTGCCGCGTGGAGAATAGTTTGCAAAAGTGCCGTAAGGACACTCAGAAGCCACTTACGTCGCCTGCCGTGAAATTTGGAATATCATAGAAGATATCCGGAACGTCTTTCCGGCGAAGCACCTGAGCACCATAGCCGATCATCTCTTCCGGCCAGGTCAGTTCCCCATTTTGTGCAAAGTTTTGCATGATGTAGACGAGCCTGCCAAGGCGGATACACTCCCGTGCCTGGTGTCGCGTTCCGCTTTTCTCACCAGCTTCGACCACAACAGTCGCATCACAAATGAGTGCCATTGTCCGATTGCGACGAGGGAAGTTTTCGCGCTTTGGCGGGTAGCCTTCAGGAAACTGGGAAATGGCAGGATGATCACGTTTAATGACCTCCAAGATCGCTTTGTTGTTGGCCGGGTATGCTTGTGACAGCGGCGTGCCGAGCACGGCAATCGTCTTGCCGCCCTGTTCGAGGGCCGTTTCGTGAGCCGCGGTATCTATACCTTCCGCAAGCCCGCTCACGACTGTAATGCCGTGCTCTACGAGAGCCTTGGCAAATGATCGGGCACTCGAGATGCCTTCGCAACTCGCTTTACGCGACCCGACAATTGCGACACGCCGGCCCTCGGTGAGCAACGTTGTGTCACCTTCAATGAAAAGCTGATCTGGAGCATGTTTTTCTTCGAATTCCGTGAGGTGCCCCAACAAGTCACAGGTTCTGTAGGCCATTCCCATAGCTATCATTGCCGCTGCAGAATCAGGCTGACCAACGCGCGTTTCAGGTTGCTTTGGGGGGCACGGATTTGATGGTTTACAACCGAACCGCGGCAACGATGTCCGCGCCGCACCGGGCTTCGCCGCAAAGCGCCGCGTATGCGGGCAGCAGCCTCTGCATGAACAGAACCGCCAAGGGGCGCCGTTCGCTGTCCGCGGCCGCGCCGGAAAGATGGGCATGCGCGCCGATCAGCAGCGCCAAAGATCGCAGATATGCGGCGGCGCCCGCCGCGCGGTCATCCAGCGACGGCTGTTTCACCATCCACTGCGACGTTGCCCGGAACTCAGACTCTGCGTTCAGAACCAGATCCGCCAATTCCCTGTCGCCTGAGCGTTCGGCGCTGGATCGGATCTCATCCAAAAGACCAAACACAGCCGTTCCGCCGTCGTCGAGTTTGCGGCCCACGAGGTCAAGCGACTGAACATCGTTCGTGCCTTCGTAGATTGTGGCCACCAGCGCGTCCCGGAGATGCTGGGAGGCGCCGGTTGCTTCGATATATCCGGCCCCGCCGTGGAGCTGCATCGCCTGTGTCGAGACTTCAACTCCAGTGTCGGAACCATACACCTTCGCTATTGGCGTTAACAATGCCGCGCGGTCCGACCATGCTGTCGCGCCAGTGACTCGGGCCATATCCAAAGCAAATCCGCAGAACGCGCAAATTGACCTCGCGGCGAAAATCTGCGCCTTCATGATGGCCAGTGCGCGCCGGACATTGGCATGTCCGACAATGGTTCCGCCGGCGCTGCTTTGCGGCCGCCCCTGTCTGCGTTCATGCGCAAAGTCGTGCGCCTTTTGCCAGGCGGCGTCTGCGACACCAACACCCTGCACGCCCACACCGAGGCGCGCCGAGTTCATCATCGTGAACATGGCGGCCAATCCGCCATTTGGCTCGCCGACAATCCACGCCTTCGCTCTTTCAAACAAAACAACCGCCGTGGGTGAGCCGTGAATTCCAAGCTTATGCTCAAGCGATTCGATTCGAATGCTGTTGCGGCGACCGGGCCTGCCGGCATCATCCGGCAAAAATTTCGGCGCCAGAAACAGTGAAAGCCCTTTTGAACCGGGCGGTGCATCCGGCAGCCGGGCCAGCACCAAGTGGCAGACATTTTCCACAAAATCCGAATCCGCCCAGCTAATGAAAATTTTCTGACCTGTCAGTCGAAAACAGCTGTCACTTTCCGGCTCTGCCTTAGTGCGAATCGCGCCGACATCCGTCCCGGCCTGCGGTTCGGTGATGTTCATCGTGCCGCACCATTTGCCGGAAGTCAGCCGCGGAAGGCACAATTCCTTGAGCCATTCTGAACCGTGCCGCTCCAAGGCCTCAATCTGACTCTGTGTGAGCATTGGGTTCAGGCCAAACGCCATGCAGGCCCCGTTTGCCATTTCATTGAAGGCGTTTCGCAGCGAGACCGGAAATCCCGAGCCACCGTATTCAGGTCTCGCCGACATGCCTATCCACCCACCCTCGGCGACCGCGCTGTATGCCGTGTCGAAACCCGGCGAAGTGTGCACGACACCGTTCTTCAGTTCGGCCGGATGCATATCTCCGGAGCGCTGCAGGGGAGCGATTTCGTTGGCCGCGATCGCCGCCGCCGCTTCGAGGACGGCGTCAATCTCATCGGCGTCAAGATTCTCATAAGGTCCGGGCTTGGTCAGTTCGGCAAACTCCAGAATTCGCCGAAACAGAAACCGGTAATCATTCACTGGGGGTCGGTAGGCCACGCGCATAAACTGCTGTCTTCAACTTGCCGGCATTTTAGAAAGAATTCAAACAATGGGCCAGCGGCGCTGCCCGGCGCATCCGCACTCCAAAGCGAGAAGTTCAGCGATGGGAACCGCGCCCCTTCCGCAAACCGGCGCTGCGATGGGCCTGAAAGCGGCGCGCATGGACTTGTCACAGCCATCTCTCCCGGCGTTGCATTGGTCCGCGAACATGTGTGATCAGAGACGCGCCCGCCGCCGGGCAGGCGGCATTGCGCAGGCAGCCCCGGGAACACTGGAAACCTGATCGTGCAAACAGCGGTTTTCAAACCAGACCAGTATGGAATCCAGCGGGCCGCCACCGTGCTCAGGGAAGGGGGTCTTGTCGCTTTTCCGACAGAAACGGTGTTCGGGCTCGGCGCCGACGCATGCAGCGTCTCCGCCGTCGCCAAGATCTATGCGGCGAAAGGCCGTCCACCGACCAATCCTCTGATCGTGCACGTTGCCGAAATTCAAGATGCCGAAAAGATCGTCGACCTTGACGCCTATGCGCGGCGGCTGGCCGACGCGTTTTGGCCCGGCCCGATCACGCTGGTCCTTCCGGCGCGTCCGAATGCCGGCGTGGCGGCAAATGCCGGGGCCGGTCAGCCTACCCTCGGTGTTCGGATTCCATCGAACAGCGTCGCGCAGCGGCTGCTGCGGGAATTCGGCGGGCCGATCGCCGCCCCGTCAGCAAATCGCTCCAACAAAGTCAGTCCGACCCGGGCCGCGCACGTGCTCAGGGACATGGACGGGGCGATTGAGGCGCTGCTTGACGGCGGCGATTGCCATCTCGGGCTCGAATCGACGATATTGGCGCCGTCCGGTGACGGTATGGTCCTGCTGCGGCCGGGCGCGGTTTCCATAGAGCAGATCCAGCAGGTTCTGGGCGCCGCGCCGCGCATGCCAAGCGGTAACGGTGTCCCCGCCTCGCCCGGCCGGCAAGCGATCCATTACGCGCCCGAAACAGAGCTGCGTCTCGCCGCCGCCGATGCTGGAGACGATGAGATTCTCATTGGATTCGGACCGGGCTGGGATCACGCAATGCTGAACCTGTCGCCGGCGGGAGATCTGGACGAAGCGGCCTCAAACCTTTTTGCCATGCTGCGGCTGGCCGACGATTGGGCGATCAAGGAAAACCGCGGGCGAATCGCGGTTGCGCCGGTCCCTGACCGGGGAATAGGGCATGCGATTAATGACCGCCTTCTGCGGGCGGCAGGCGCGCTCGGGCCAGTCGAATGAAACTTCCCGCAACACCGGATTGGCCGGCGCAATGTGACCGCGTTCCTGCCGGCAAAAAGTGTCTTTGCGCCCTGCGGCGCGCCGGAGGCGATGCGCCGGTCAGGCCGTGCCGCCCGCCATCGCCAACATGCTCGGTTTGATTCCAAGCGATTTTATCGCCGCTTCCCACTTGTCCTCATCGGCAGTGTCAAAAACAAGCTCCGGGTCGCCGTCGCAGATCAGCCACGAGTTCCGCTGCAGCTCGCTTTCGAGCTGGCCCGCATGCCAGCCGGCATAGCCGAGCGCCAGCAACAGCGAAGACGGTCCCTCGCCTTTGGATAAATCTTCCAAAATGTCAGGTGTCGTCGTGATGCTGAATTTCTCGTTGATGGGTTGGGTGGAGGCATAGTCTCTGCAGTCGCCGGAATGCACAATAATCGCCCGTTCGTTCTCCACCGGACCGCCATAGTGAACCGGCATCGGATCTGACTCGGTCACGACACCCTCGCCTTCACCGGATATCGCTCCAACCTGCATGTGCCCTGCGACCTTGTTGATCACCACTCCCATTGCGTTCTCGTCAGAATGGTAAATCATCAGAATCACGCTGTTGACGAAGCGCGAGTCCTGCATGTCCGGCATGGCAATCAGCAGACTGCCTTTGAGGTATTCGGGTTTCGATTCCTGTTTCGTCGGCATGATCCACCATCTGTGTCAGGTGCGGTACTCGGCGATCATCCATATTGCCTACGAATGCTGACCGGATTCAAGCGTCGATATAGGTGCGCCAACCGCGAATTAAGCGCGGTGATGCCAAATTTTGCACTGAATTCGCACCTGAATCGGCTATACTGCGCTCATATCGGGAAGAACATATGAGACCAGCAACCCTCACAGCCTGCGCGGCTGCCGCAATCGCGGCCCTCGGCGCGCCTGTTCAGTCAATTGATCTAGAGACGCTTTCGGCGGCGGGCAAGAAGCCGGCGCGGGTTGAAGTGCTGGCTGGCTGGCGCAAGCAGACCGAAGACGGATTCCGCCACTATATTGGACTGAAGATTGAGCTGCAGGATGGCTGGAAGACCTACTGGCGGTCCCCGGGCGAAACCGGCCTACCGCCCAGCTTCAATTGGATTAGCGCCAGCAACGCCGCGACGCCCATCGTGCATTTCCCGCAGCCGAAACTGTTGATTGACGAGAGCAGCGGCGCCACGATTTTGGGATATGAACACAGTGTCGTGTTTCCCATCGAAATTCCCGTGCGCGAACCTGCGTCGCACGCTTCAATCGCAGGCCAAATGGACTACGGAGTCTGCCGCGAAGTGTGCCTGCCCGAAAGCTTTCGTTTCAGCGCCGAGCTGCCTGCATCGGACATCGTCAGCATTGACGAAATCGTGGCGGCTCTCAACGCGGCGCCGAAGCAGATCAACGCCGCCGAGGCCGGCCTGAAATTCCTCTGCGCCTTAAGGCCATTGAAAGACAACGCGTTTTCCGTTTCGGCGCAGCTTGGCGCCGGGGTCAGCGATACCGAGAGCGTGGCCGCGGTGTTTGAGTATCCGGATCCACTTGTCTGGTTCAGCGATCCGGTGAGCGGAGTTTCCAGCGACAGACTGATGCAATTCGATTCGACAATGGTGTATTTTGGCGATCATCTGCCGGCGTTCGACCGCTCACAGCTCAGCCTGACGATTGTGACCCCCGACGCGGCAACGAGCTTCACCGGCTGCCGAGGTTCAGCCTGAATTCACCCGCTGCCCAAAACCGACACCTGCCGCCCCACACTCGCCTGCGAAGATCAAATCGACAGCGAATCAGGCAGTTGCGGGCTTGTCTGCCAGAAGGACAGCGCGGCTCCCACAGAATTCGGCGGACGCTCCGCCCTCACACCTCCGGATGGGCGCCGACCGCGGGCGCGCGGAGGCTGTAGGCGGCGCCAAAAACCCCCAATCGCGGGAACGGCGCCGATGCTTTCGGCGACAGTCGCATTCACTGCGAAAAATCAGTCTTCGGCAGGGTTGTCCGGCGGCCGGCGCGCGACTGTGTGCAACTCCTGACCCGGGTTCGCGCGAAGGCGGGGAATCCGGCCGCGGCGCCGGTGACATAAGACCGGTCAGTTCAACCGCGGATCACTTTCGCCGCAAACCTTCCTCAAGACGAGGCATGATTTCCACAAGATTGCACGGCAGGTTTCGATAGTCGAACTGGGTGACGAGAATCTCGTCCCACGCATCCCGGCATGCGCCGGGAGAGCCCGGGAGCGCAAACAGGTAAGTGCCTTGAGCAACGCCGCCGCAGGCGCGCGACTGGATTGCCGACGCGCCGATTTTCTTCGCGGACACTGCGGCAAAAACCGCGGCAAACGCGTCGATTTCCTTTTCGTAGACCTCACGGTGCGCTTCCACGGTGACATCGCGCCCGGTCAGTCCGGTGCCGCCGGTCGAAACAATTGCGTCCACCTCCCGGTCGGAAATCCAGCGGCGCAGCTGTTTCACGATTGCCGGCTGGTCGTCCGCGATGATCTTGCGATCAGCCACCGTATGGCCAGCGCCTGCAATCCGGGAGGCCAGCAGGTCGCCCGAAGTGTCGTTTTCCGTGCTGCGGCTGTCCGACACCGTCAAAACAGCGATGCGGACCGGCACAAACCTCCTCCTATGAGTTTCCCGAGCGGTCATACGCCCTCTCCCAGCTGGCTGCGAATCATGAGCAGATCGTGCCAGGAATCTCCCTTTTTGACCGGGTTGCGCAGCAGATAGGCAGGATGAAACATCGGCATCACCGGGATGCCGCGGAACTTGAACCATTTGCCGCGCAGCTGAGTGACGCCAGTCCGCCCGACCAGAAGCGAACAGGAAAAATTGCCCATGGCGACAAGAATGTCAGGATCGGCCAGTTCGATATGCCGAAACACAAAGGGCTGCATCATCGCGACTTCAGCGGGCAACGGATTTCTGTTGCCGGGCGGCCGCCACGGAAGGACATTCGCGATATAAAGAGAATGGTCCGGCAGCTGGTTTTGCCGATCAAGGCAGATTTCGGCAAACATCAAATCAAGCAGGCGGCCTGCCCGGCCCACAAATGGCTTGCCCGCCCTGTCCTCATCGGCCCCGGGCGCCTCGCCAACCACCATCACCCTGGCCGCCGGATTGCCGTCGGAAAACACCAGGTTATGCGCGTGTTCACGCAAGTCACAGTGTGGATACCTTGCAACGGCGCCGCGCAGCTCCTGCAGCGATGAGGCGGCTGCGGCGGCTTCATGCGCCGATGCCACCGGATCGTCGGGGGTCGTTGTCACTGTCCCCTCAAGCTTGAATTCCGCAGGGCGCTCTTGTTGGGGTTTGGGTTCAGGCGGTGCGGAAGACCGGTCTCTCTTGGGCGACCGGTACCGGTTCAGGGGCGATTCCCCGATGGCCTCAGAGGCGCCGGTTTCCAGGCACCACTCTAGCAGCTGTCGCGCGGCAGCCGGGTCAGCAACGGACGATGTGAGCAATTTCATTGCCTCCTGCCTACAGCATTCGGAAGTGTCTGGGAATATTTCAGCGCCGGCCCGACAGTCACATAAACCGGACCCGTGGCAGCCATGCCGGGGCTGCGGAAACTGCGCCCGGTCTGGCGGTGCGGCAAACCGCGGGTCCGGACAGCCGCCATTCAGGAGGGAGTGTGTGTCAGCCGCGGTCCCGCAGTCGGCGGCGGCATTGTTGTTCCATCGATTCTGCCGCACTATAACCCGGCTGCGCTGAGGGGAGTGCAAATGGACCTGGAGGCAAGAAACCTGCTGGGCATCGAAACGATGTCCGTTTCCGAGATTCTCCAGATTCTCGATCTTGCTGAATCGTATGTTGAATTGAACCGCCGCCAGGTCAAACGCGCCTCAGTGCTCGCTGGGATGACGCAAATCAACATGTTCTTCGAGAACTCGACCCGGACGCAGGCCAGTTTCGAGATTGCCGGCAAAAGACTCGGCGCGGATGTGATGAATCTTGAGGTCGGTTCAAGCTCTGTCGGCAAAGGCGAAACGCTGATCGACACCGCCATGACACTGAACGCGATGCGTCCGGATCTGCTTGTTGTCAGGCACCCGCAGTCAGGAGCGGTCAACCTGCTGGCAGACAAAGTCAATTGCGCGGTTGTCAATGCCGGGGACGGGCAGCACGAACATCCGACTCAGGCTTTGCTGGATGCGTTGACGATCCGCCGCGCCAAAGGCGCTTTGCACGGATTGACGGTGGCGATTTGCGGCGACATTCAGCATTCTCGGGTCGCAAGGTCGAACTTCCTGCTGCTGTCGAAACTTCAGAACCGCGTTCGCATGATTGGACCGTGCACGCTGGTTCCGCCTGTCTTCGGAGAGTTTGGCGTCGAGCTGTTCAACGATATGAGAACCGGCCTCTCCGGCGTCGATGTCGTCATGATGCTCCGGCTCCAGGGGGAGCGCATGCAAGGCGCGTATGTGCCGTCATCGCGCGAGTATTTCCACCTTTACGGGCTTGATTCGGACAAGCTCCGAAACGCGAAGCCGGATGCGATCGTCATGCATCCGGGGCCGATGAACAGAGGCGTCGAAATCGACGGCACGCTGGCCGATGACATCAAGCGCAGCGTGATCCAGGACCAGGTGGAAATGGGAGTGGCGGTCCGCATGGCGGTGATGGATCTGCTTGCCCGGGCGCACCGGGAATCCGCCGGAGGCGTGGCGCAGGACACGGCGGCACATCCATGACTAGCGCATCGGCGATGGGTTCAAACGCGCTGATTCTCCGCAATGCGCGTTTGATCTGCCCGGAGACGGAGTCTGTTTCCAATGGCGCTGTCGCTGTTGAAGGCGGAAAGATCGCGGCCATCGGCAGGGACGTGACGGCACCACACGGGGCGCTGGAGATTGACTGTGAACACCGGTGTCTTGCGCCGGGGATTGTCGACATTGGAGTTAAAATCGGCGAACCCGGAGAACGGCACAAAGAAAGTTTCAGAACCGCCGGACGCGCCGCCGCCGCCGGCGGCGTCACGACCATTGTGACCCGTTCCGACACCGTTCCGCCGATCGACAATCCCGAGACATTGCAGTTCTTTCTGCGCCGCGCGCACGCAGCCTGCGCAGTGAAGATCAGACCTATGGCATCGCTCACAAAGAATCGCGCCGGGGCCGAAATGACCGAAGTCAGCCTGCTGCAGGATGCCGGCGCCATCGCGTTTTCCGATTGCGACGCGCCGGTCCGCGACAGCAGCGTCATGGCCAGATGCCTGGCTTACTGCCGTCAGCACGGCGCACTGGTGATCGGACACCCCCAGGATCCCGACCTGTCCCGCGGCGGCTCCGCAACCTCAGGACAGTTCGCGGCGCTCAAAGGGCTTCCATCGGTTTCGCCGTTCGCAGAGCGCATCGGGCTGGAGCGCGATCTCGCATTAGCGGAACTCACCGGCGCGGCTTACCATGCCGACCAAATCACAACCGAATCCGCGCTGCGGACATTGGAAAGGGCTTTGCAGGCTGGGCTTCCTGTCAGCGCTGGAACATCGATCCATCATTTGACACTGAACGAACTCGACATCGCCGACTACCGGACGTTCTTCAAAGTCAAACCGCCCCTGCGATCGGAATCCGATCGCTCAGCGACGGTCGAAGCGGTCGCAAACGGCACGATACAGGTCATTTCCTCCATGCACACCCCGCAGGATGAAGAGTCGAAACGCCTGCCGTTTGAGACGGCGGCAAGCGGCGCCGTCGCCTTGGAAACACTGCTCCCGGCGGCGCTGCGGCTTTACCATGCCGGCGATGTCAGCATGCCGATGCTGTTCCGCGCGCTGGCGCTGAACCCATCGAGGATTCTTGGGCTGGATTCCGGCAGACTTGCGGTCGGGGGGCCGGCGGATCTTGTGCTCTTCGATCCCGATCTGCCATTTGCGCTTGACCGGTTCGGCCTTGCGTCCAAATCCAAGAACACGCCATTTGACGGCCAGGTCCTGCAGGGAAGGGTGTTGCGCACAATTCTCGGCGGTAATGAAATCTACCGGGCGGCGCCATGATCTGGGAAATGATGTTTGCGGTAATGCGGGACGCGCTCCCGGGGCTGGCGGCGGTGGCGATGGCCGCCTATCTCCTCGGATCGATACCGTTCGGGATTGTCGTCGCAAAGGTCATGGGTCTCGGCGATCTGCGCCAAGTCGGTTCCGGAAATATCGGCGCGACCAATGTGCTGCGAACCGGCAGCAAAACCGCGGCCGCGTTGACGGTTGCGCTTGACGGCGGCAAGGGATTCGCGGCGGCGTTTGCCGCCGACTGGTTCTTTGGCACGGTTTTGCTAGCGTATTCATCTGAGCCGTTCGAAGCGGCGCTTACCCTCAAAACCCTATTCGGCCACACGACGGCGCTGGTTGCCGCATTCTTTGTTCTTGTGGGTCATCTGTTTCCGGTGTGGCTGCGATTCCGCGGCGGCAAGGGCGTCGCAACCTATATCGGCGCGATGCTGGCGCTGAGTTTTCTGACCGGTGCGGTGACTTGCGCCGCGTGGCTCGCCGCCGCCCTCGTGTCGCGGAAATCTTCCGTCGGGGCCATCGCCGCGGTGATCGCCGCGCCTGCCGGGTTCTGGCTGTTAACCGTTCCCGAAGCCGCCGCAGCCACCGCCCTCATGTCCCTGCTCGTGCTGGCGCGGCACCACCAGAATATCCGCCGACTGGCCGCCGGCACGGAGCCGGACATCAAGTTGCGCAGCGGCGGAAACGGTCAGTAGCTGCATGAGCGGTAGATCCGTTCCAAATCACCCTTCCATTCCTCTTCTTCCTGCTGAAGAAGCCCCTCCGCCGGGGTTACGCCTGTCTCAATAATGTCATGCAGAGACGCGAGGAAATGGCATTCGTCCAGAATAAGGCCGCCGGCGCCGGGCCGCGCCCTCGCCCGCAGGCCGGCATCGGCCAATCCAGTGGCAATCCGGGCGCACTCGCTGATCCGCACGCCGTTATAACTGCCGGCGAGACCGCTTTGGCTTGCAGCGACACGCAGACCTTCCCGTGTCTCCTCGTCCCAGCCGCGGACAAAATCCCACGCTGCATCCAGCGACGCCTGACAATAGACAATCCCGGTCCAGAATGCCGGAAGCGCACAAAGGCTCTGCCACGGACCCGCATCGGCTCCCCGCATTTCAATGAACCGTTTGATACGGGCCTCCGGAAATATCGTCGTGAGGTGATCGGCCCAGTCGGAAATCAGCGGCTTTTCGCCGGGCAGCGCCGGCAGCCGGCCTTCCATAAAATCACGGAACGACTGTCCCAGGGCATTGTGGTAAACTCCGTCGCGGTAAACAAAATACATCGGCACGCCGAGGGCGTAATCCACCCACGATTCAAAGCCGAATCCATCATCAAAAACAAATGGCAGCATTCCCGTGCGGTCGCTGTCGAGGTCGCGCCAGAACCGGCTTCTCACGCTCAGCAGTCCGGTTCGTTTGCCTTCAAAGAAGGGTGAATTGGCGAACAGGGCAGTGGCCACAGGCTGCAGGGCCAGCCCCACCCTGAGTTTCTTGACCATGTCCTCTTCGGATGCATAGTCCAGATTCACCTGCACTGTGCAGGTGCGGTACATCATTGAAGCGCCAAACGTGCCGACCCGTTTCATGTAGTCGGTCATGAGGCGGTACCGGCCTTTCGGCATCACCGGCATATCCTCGTGATACCAGAACGGCGCCGCGCCGATTCCGATGAAACGGGCTCCGATTCGGCTGGCCACCAGGCGGACCTGCCTCAGATGTTCGTTGACCTCGTCGCAGGTCTCGTGAACCGTCCGCAACGGCGCTCCGGAGAGTTCCAGCTGACCGCCCGGTTCGAGCGAAATGTTGGCACCGTCCTTTGTGAGACCAATGATGTTTCCGGCCTCGCGCAGCTCCCGCCATGAGAACTCGTCCCTGATCCCCTCCAGCAAAGAACGAATCGAGCAGCTGCCGGAATAGGGCAACGGTTCGTGTGTGTCCGCGACGAAACCGAATTTCTCGTGTTCGGTTCCAATTCGCCATTCCGACTCCGGTTTGCATCCGGCGGCGCAGTACTCGACAAGCTGTTCATGGTTTTCAACCGGCTCCCCGCCTGATTGAGGAATGGACATGTCACGCGCTCCGGGTCCCGGCGGTCTCATTGACTTATAGCCCTGCATTCAGCTGTCCGGCAAGACACGCCGCCGACTGGGAAGAGATCACCGCCGCGGAATATTGACCAGCGCAAGAGCGGCGGCAACAGCGGTTTCCGCCCGTAGAATCCGTTCGCCCAGCCCGGCGGCCGTCGCATCTTCATGCGCCTCCAGACAGTCCCGCTCACGCCGAGACAACCCGCCTTCGGGGCCGACCAGCACCGCCGTTCCCCCCGCGCTGTGCGCAACCGGCGGGAACCCGTGACTTCCAGGGAGTTCCTCATCGCAGTAGAACAGCCGCCGGCCGGAGGGCCAGGCATCCAGAATCTCTGCGAGCGGGCGCGGTTCGTCAATCTGCGGCACGCTCATGCCGCCGCACTGTTCGGCCGCTTCCAGCGCAATCGTCCGCAGCCGTTTGGCGTTCAAGCTGCGCTTTCCGGTTCTTTCGGTGACCGCGGGGAGAATGCGCGACAAGCCGAGTTCTGTCGCCTTTTCAACCGCGTACTCGCTTCGCCTTTGTCTGAGCGGCGCAAACAGCAGCCAGACATCCGGCGGCGGTATCTGTCGGCGAAGCTGGGTCCTGCATGTCAGTGCAACCGGATTTGTTCCGCCTGTCACCTCCGCCAGCCATTCTCCATCGTTGCCGTTGAACAGAATCACGGATCCGCCCGCACGGACCCGCATCACACGCGTGAGGTAGTGTGACTGGGACGGCTGCAGTGTTACAGATTGCGCCTTGGCAAGCTGTTGCTCTACAAACAGTCTTGTTTTCACTGAAGTCGCTGACATGGTCAGAATCTATGGGTGAAACTGCCCAAAAACCAGAACGCGAAGAAGATTTCGGACGGGTTGCGGACGCAGTGGAAGACAGCTGGGTCGATGTCCACGCACCGGCTGGGCTGAGACCCTATCTACGCCTGTCCCGCGCCGACCGCCCGATCGGCGCGTGGCTTCTCCTGCTGCCCTGCTGGTGGGCGCTTCCACTTGCAATCGCCGCCAGTCCGGCTTCCCTGCGGGCGGAAGATCTGTGGATTGCGGTCGGCTGCGGGCTTGGCGCCTGCCTGGCGCGCGGCGCCGGATGCAGCTGGAATGACCTCACCGACAGGAAGCTGGACGCTGAGGTGCGCCGCACCCGTTCGCGTCCGCTCCCTTCCGGACAGCTGACACCGCAACAGGCGCTGGCCTGGATGGCGGCGCAGGCGGCGCTAGCCTGTGCCATTCTGCTCACCTTCAATAATTTTGCGATTGTGTTGGGGATGGCCTCTCTCGTGCCGGTGGCAATCTATCCCTTTGCCAAGAGATTTACGTGGTGGCCGCAGCTGTTTCTTGGCATTGCGTTCAATTGGGGAGCGCTTCTCGCGTGGGCCGCGCACGCCGGATCGATTTCCGCCGTTCCGTTTCTGTTGTATGTGTCGGGGGTGTTCTGGACTTTATTCTACGACACGATATACGCACACCAGGACCGCGATGACGACGGACCCATCGGCGTTCGCTCAACCGCCAGGCTGCTGGGGTCGCGCACCAGGCTGTGGCTGGCGTGTTTCGCCGCGCTTTCGGTTTTCTTCATGCTGGCTGCCGCGGGCCTGGGTCTCGGGTTTTCACAGCAGCCGCGCGCGTTGTTCCTTGCCGGCGCCGGCGTAGCTGGTTTCGGCATTCATCTGGCTTGGCAGCTGTGGCGGCTGGATATCAACGATGCCGGGGGCTGCCTTGATTTGTTCCGGTCAAACCGAAACGCCGGGTTGATTCCGGCGCTGTTCTTTGCCGCCGCCGCCCTCGCGGGTTAGTCACAGTCTCAGCGGTCGGCCAAACTTCAGGTTTCTGAATGATCAAATGATTGCCGTCATCTATCCGGTCTTCGCCTTCATTGCGGCATCGCTCTTGGCATCCGTGCTCGGCATTGCCGCTTCCCTTGTTCTCGAAGACGCAAATCTGACGCACGCAGCTGAACTGCTTGACCAAGGCGGCCATGACTGGGCCCTGATCAGGGCCAGCGGTTCGCAGATTGAACTTTCCGGGACCGCGCCGGACCCGATTGCCAGATCATCCGCAATTTCGGAAATGCGGGAGGCCTTTGGCCGCTATTCTGTGTTGGATTCGACCGCGGCCGGCCTTACGGCGGCAGCGCCGCCCATGCTTGATTTGCCGCAGCCCAAACTCTGGCTGATAAGATCGCAGACTGACGTTGTTCTAATTGGCGTCGTCGCCAGCGAGAATGAACGCCGGGCGCTGATCGATGCGGTTGACGAAAACCATCCCCACAGCAAGGTGCGGGACATGGTTCGCGTTTCGTCCAATCGGTTCCCGCCCGGCTGGAGACGGGCATTTGAATTCGCAGCGAGGGCGTTTTTGGCAGCTGGCACTGTCAGTGTTGAACTGACTGCCGACAAAGTCGCGGTGAGCGTCGTCGCGGAAACTGCGGAACACGGGCGGCAGCTGAGGGATCGACTCGATCTGCTGACCCCTGCCAATCTCGCCGTGGACATTGCAGTCGCGTTGTCGCCATCGCCGGCAAAGCCGCCCAAGAGGGATTTCGCCGCCCCGGCCGAAAACGAAACGGATGCGGCGCCGGTGACGGTCGGAGAATTCTTGAAGATCTCGAAAGGCGCCAACGGATTCCTGGAATTTGCAGGCCCGCTGCCCGACGAAACAACGCGTCGCGTGATCACGCTCACGGCCAGGGTTGCCTTGGAAGGAACCTGGGCGCAGGACAATATTCACATTGACCCGGCTTCCGACACTGTGTCCACAGCGACCATCTTCACAGCCATTGAAGCGCTGAGTCTTCTTCACAGCGGATCGACGGAAGTGCGCCCCGGTCACATTGCGGTCGATGGCGTATCGTCGCGTCCCGGCACCGAGAATCAAATCAGAGATCTGCTCGCTGAAAAATTCGGCGCCGGGACCTTTTCGCTCAACATCGACTATGACAGCGTGATTGCCGTGCCGCCGCCGCTGATGGACCCGCGCCACTGTCTGCGTCTGCTCGAAGACACGCAGGCGCAATCCAAAGTTTCGTTCGAGCCCGGATCGGCCCGGATAAGAGATGAAGCATTTCCCATCATTCAGCAGATGGCGGTCATTCTCCGGAACTGTCGCCATGTTCCGATGGAAGTCTCCGGTCACACCGACAACCAGGGCCGGGAGTCAATGAATCTCAGGCTGAGCGAACTCCGGGCGCGGGCTGTGCTCGACGAGTTGCTGGACGCCGGGGTGATTGCGCGCAATGTCACGGCAAAAGGGCACGGCGAAGCGCATCCAATCGCCGACAATTCCACTGAAGAAGGCCGTGAGAAAAACAGGCGGATTGAATTCAGCCTTCTTGAAGAATTGATTTCGGCGCCCCAGTAATTGTGCGAAACCGTTAACCGGGAGCCGAAATGGATCGAACAACACTGGCCATTGTGGCCGCGGCGGCCGCCTTGCTGATGTTCGCGCTCGGCTGGACAGCGTGCTGGATTTGGTTCCGTCTTCGCATGCCCTACGCCGCCGTGCGGAATGACCCGCCCCAGCCGGCCGCCGAGACAGACGAACAGCAAGTCCTTGAAGAGCTGAACAGGCTCGAAGCCGAGTTCGCGGGAGAGATGGCCAGAACCCCCGTTTTCCGCCGTCAGCAATTGGACAGGGATGCATTTGACCGGCCCGTGTGACGGTGACGCTCCGCATTCCGATTGCGGGCACTGATTGCGGGCACACCGGGTCCGATTCTGACCAAGGCCGCGGTTTCCGGAGCGCGTGAGCGTTCACCGGAACTGAGCCGGCCGGGCAGCGTCGCAGAGGGAAGCCGGGTTTCCCTGCGCACTCTGCCGCGCGCCGCACGCGGTGACCGAGATTTGCAGAGATCTGCACGACCGGTCAGAGATCCGGTCCGCAGGGCTGCGGCGCGCCGCGCCCCTCCAGACTGAACCAGCGCTTTGGCCACAGCCTGTTCGGCGCATTCTGAGAAGGTGCGGAAATTCCGGAAAATCAGACCAACACGGGAATCCTGACCAGGCTTTGATTCGCTGGAAGCATCCGGGGCCGGCGGCAGCTCCTATCAGCCAGCGGGGCGGAAAGGCTTGCCGGGAGTGGCCGGGAAATCGGCAGCCAGCGGCTGCCTGTTCCGCGAAATCGCGGCCAGGACGCAATCGCGGCAATGCGTGCCAGCGGCGACACGAGTTCCGATGCGATGGCTACGTCAATGCTCTGGACCCGCGGCTGGGGATCGTCATGCCGCGGGACAGCCAGGCGCCGAGGTTCAATTCACGCGAAGGCCCGCCAACAAGCGGCCCGCCGCAACACGACATGGCCGCACGATCGCCTCTGCATTTGGCTTGAGAGGCGACGGTCCCATGCAGGGGCCGCAATGTTATCCGCTGATTTGAACCAAACACTGCCGGTTCAGGGAACGCTGCGGGACAGTTGCGGCCTGCTCCGTGTCCTGCAGGGCAAAAAGCCGCATATCCGGACCGGACAATAGCCCCGATTTTTCCTGACGCTCCTTGAGGAAACCGCCGGGTATGCCGTCTTCGGCGCCGGGCATGATGGCCGAAAGGGGAATCCGCCGGTTTGTGCCAATCCGCCCGGAAACCGGGCGCCGGGCGTTGCCGGCTCTTGGCTCTTGTGGTTTCAGCCGCTTTTCCACTTGGCCAAGGCGGCCTCGTCTTCGGCCCGGCTCCCGACCCATGCGGCGGCGCTGGAGCGGAGTTCTTTTTTCCAGAACGGCGCGCCGGTTTTGAGGTAATCCATCAGGAACATCGCGGCATCGAATGCCTCGGTGCGGTGTTCGGCCTGCACCGCCACCATCATGATGACCTCGCCGGGATACAGTTCACCGTATCGGTGAATGACCAGGCAGTTCCCGAGCGACCAACGGCTGTTGGCCTCATCGATCATGGCCCGGATCGCGCTTTCGGTCATTCCGGGATAGTGCTCAATCACAAGTTTCTCGACCGGTTCGCCGCCAGTCGACCGGACAACGCCGGTGAAGCTCACAGTGGCGCCAATCTCGCCTTGACCGGTTCCCAGGCGGCTGATTTCCTGCCCGGTGTCAAACGGCGCGCTCTGTATTCGGACCAACGATTCAACCTCCTGTCATCGGCGGGAAGAACGCGATTTCACTTGCGTCGCCGATTTCAGAGTCAAACGATGCCAGTTCCTGATCGATTGCCACGCGCACAGAAGACAGGTCAGCAAACGCCATTTCATACCTTGGTTCGCGCGCCCGCAGCTCCGCCACAAGATCGGCAACCGTCACCGCCTCCGTGGAAACGCGCTCTTTCGGAAGTCCGATCCGCTCACGCACCCAGGCAAAATACAACACGTCAATCATTGCGCCTTTCCACCGTCGATCTGACGCAGCGCCTTTTGCAGATAGTCGATTCCCGAAACAGCGGTCAGAACCGCGGCCAGCCAAATCAACACCAGCCCTGCGGTGGCAACGACATTGCTCTCCGTCGCCGCGGCCCCGCTGGCAAACAGCACCACGATTGCAATCATCTGCGCCGCCGCTTTCCATTTCGCGGTCCACGTCACTTTCAGGCTCATATCCGCCGGACCAAGATATTCCCTGAGTCCGGCGATCAGGAATTCCCGCACAAAAATCACCGCAACCGGGAGCAGCAGCCACTCCCGCTGTTCCAAATATCCGAGCAGCACCGCCAATGCGACTAGCACCAAGGCCTTGTCGGCAACCGGATCGAGCGCGGCGCCGAGCCGCGATTCAAGACGCAGTCGTCTCGCCAGCTGGCCATCGGCAAAGTCAGTCAAAGCCCCGGCGGCAAACACAGTCAGCGCGGCGATGTCCGCGGCCGGGCGGTCAAACAGCAAATACATCGCCGGAATCGCGAGCGCCGCCGCAAACCGGGCAAGCGTGAACCAGGTTGGGACAGTCAGGCGCGCCATGCCGTCAAATCCCGTCGTTATCGCCCTGCCGCCGACCCCGGTCGGCCAAGGGCGCATCCTCCGCGCCAGAAAACGCGGAACTGCCCTAGACCGGGCGCATTGGCACAGGCCTCAAATGGGGACAAACACATATCCGCCGTTCTTTCTTTGGCAGGGCGAATTGCAATTTCGCCGCAATCGAACACATAGGGTCAAAGCCGGTGACCGGTTCCGGAAAATCGCCCGCGGGTCCGGCTTCCGATCAGTAACGGGAACAGGCGGTGTTTTCCAACATTTCTTCAACCAAATCCAGTTTGGATCGGGTCGATTCATGGCCCGGCAGGCGGCGGTCGGCGTCTCCGAAGCCTGCTGGCCGCGTGTCACGACTGGTCGTTGGTCCGAAAACTGAAGCACGAGCTCCTCGGCGAGGCGCCGCCATCCATGTTGTCCAGCAAACCGGCGGCGCCCCGACACCCCTTCACCGGCTTGGCGGCGATTGGCGGCGCACAATCACTTCGCCGTCACATCAACCGCAAGCAGCGATGCATCATTCACCGATGGAATCATGCCGGCAGCAAAGAAATATTCTTCAAACCTTTGGTATCTGCCTTCATCGAAGGCCGCCGGCCGCAGCGCAAACCGCGAGATCGTGTCGTACCACGCCTTATGGTTGAGCTCGTCATTCAGCTCTGCGGATGTCGCTGCAAAAATATTCCAGCTCTCGTCCGGATGGTTGACAATGTACTGAGTCGCCAGCTCCGTCGCTGCCAGGAAACGGCCCACCGCGTCGGTGTCCAAATCTTCACTGTGCGCGATGTAGATAAGCTCGTCGTAGGCGGGCAGCCCTTCTTCCTCGAGATAAAAACACCTGCCCGGCACCCCTTCGATCTCCATTTGGTTGAGTTCGAAGTTGCGGTATGCGCCGATCACAGCATCCACCTGTCTGGTCATCAAGGCCGGTGAGAGCGACCAATTCACATTGACCAATTCAATGTCGTCAAGGGTCAGTCCGGCATTGGCAAGAATGGCTTCAAGCAGCACCTCTTCCACGCCCGCCACAGAAAAGCCGACTTTGCGTCCCTCAAGGTCGGCAATCGACTGCACAGGCCCGTCGGCCAGCGCCAGCAGACAGTTCAACGGTGTCGCAACCAAGGTTCCGACACGCACCAGCGGCAACCCCTCATGCACCAACAGGTGATGCTGCGGCTGGTAGGAAATGCCGATGTCCGCCTTGCCTGCCGCCACGAGTTTTGGCGGGTCGGCCGGATCGGCCGGCGGAATGATTTCCACCTCCAGCCCGACATCCGCGAAGTATCCGTTCTCCTCAGCGATAATGATCGGGCCGTGGTCCGGATTGACGAACCAATCCAGAATCACGGTCAGTTTGTCGGCGGCGGCGCCTGCATGGGCGAATCCGCCTGCCAACAGGCATGCAATTAACAGTCGTTTCATGGGGTGGTCCTTTCATTGATTCATTCGTCAACGTCACAGGGAAGGCTTCATTGCCGCGCCGGCGCTTAAGAATGGGCGCTGGCGCTTCATATGCGAACGCCGGCCGCCGCCGTGTGCAAACCCGCCAGCCTGGGCGCAGACAACCGCGGTTGCCGGGCTGCCATGCAGGACCGCGCGCCGATGGCGCGCCGCATCCACTGCCCTGACCGGCAGCCGGATGCGCGCCTGTGGCCGCCACTCACCCGCCTCGCGCGTTTGCGGCGGATCGAATGCAAGCAGGAAATATCGAAGTCAAAGTCCGTTCCCTTCGCCGACATTACGCGGATCAGGTTCGATGGGTTGGCACTGCGCCTCTCAGCCGGTTAAAGCTCCCCAACGGCTGATTGACAGTAGCGCAGAGAATGGTTCGGTGTCAACAGGAACAGACAAAGTCCAGTAATTCCAATTATGCGTTCACATCGGTTTTTTCTTCATTTTCGGCTGCGTTTCCGGGCGGATTTCTACTGTGTTTCGGCGGAAGGGGCGGGGCTGCCGGTTCCGGTTACGGAGGCTTTTCCGGCAGCTCGCCGGTGATGATTGTCCGCATCACGGCGTCCCAGTCGTCGTGCACGACGTAGACGGTCAGGAACTTCAGGTTGTCAAGAAGCCGGTAGCGGGCGGCGAGCTTTGCCCGGGCCTCCTGCCAGCTTTCGCAGACCAGGTCGCAGGCGCTCTGCATCAGGAACGCGATCAGGTTGAAGGTCGCCAGCAGGCTGGCCAGGGTTTCCTTGCCGTGCCCGAAGTTGTGCTCGAGATGGTAGCCGTCCTTGAGAGCCTTGAAGGTGTTGTTCTCCACTTTCCACCGGGCCCGGGCGCAGTCGGCCAGTTCGGCGACGCTGTCCGGGCCGACCGGGAGGTCGGTGGCGAAGCTGTTGCGGTAGAGCCGCTTTCCGGACGGCGATGTGATGGTGACTTCGAACCAGTTGACTTCCAGCGCGTCCTTTCCGTCACGGATCGGCAGACCGCTCATCCAGCGGTAGCGCAGCTGGCGCTTTTTCTTTTTCCGGCCCTCGGTCCGGGTCAGACAGCCGGTCTCAACCCCTTGAATATACTCGTAAAGCGTTGTGTGCGAGCTCGGCTTGCAGGTCAGGATGAAGCTTCCGCCGGCGGCCAGCACGGCCTCGCAGAGCGGCTGGCGGCAGTAGAGGTCGTCGCCGAGATAAACCGGTCTGAGCCGGGCCAGGCCGGATCCGGTCCGCCGCAGCCAGCGCTTGGCGGCGTTGATCTCGCAGTCCTGTTTCTCAGCCCCGTCCTGCGGGCGGATGAACTCCGGCGGCAGCGGCAGGAGGCGCGAGGTTCCCGGGGCGACGATGCTGGCGCCGAGCACGGCGTGGAAGTTCTGTGTCCGCCCGTCCGCCAGTTTCCGCTGCGAGCAGTTCCGGCAGCCGATGCTGCAGGAGGTGAAATACTCGGTGCCGTCAAGGGCGATCAGCAGCCGCCCGTCAAGCCGGCGCAGCTGGTCAAGGGCGCCCTGGCGGTCCAGCTGGTCGACGGTCCGGGTGAAGATGGAATCGAAGCGCTCCGGCGGCACGCCGTCGAGCACGCTGCGGATGTGGCTGTCGGTCGGCAGCCGGTCAATGCCGAACAGGGTCCGGGCGTTGGACCGGCCCTGGCGGGACTGAAGCTGCGCCTGCGCCGCCAGGAAGGACGGGCACTGCAGGAAGAAGACGGCGAAGGCCGCCATGCCGATGTCGGCCATCTCCAGGCGGGCGTTGGCGCCGGTCCTGCGGTCCGGGGCGGACGCGCAGAGTTCGCGCATGTCGGCGATGTATCCGGCCAGCGGGGACATGGCGCCGCATTATGCACATATCAAAAATTTGTACAAATGTAAGTAAAAACAATAACTTACATGTCTTCTCCGCGCCTTTTCCCCAGGAGCCGGCGGCCGGAGCGGCGTCGGCGGCAGGTGATTCGCCCGCCGCCGGGGAACCGCCGGCGCGCAGCCGCCTGCGGCGGAAAAAAATTTCCCCGGGCCAAAAAACCGTTGTGATACAACACGTTAAAAACTCAAAAATCCAAAATTAGAATTACTGGACAAAGTCCGAGGTGGCCTGGTGCGCCGGAAATCAAAGCAATCGCAGTTGGATCGTTGCTGCACCGTGATCGAACGCGCCCTTTGAATTGAACATGGAGCCCCTGCAATGACCGCTGACGATTTGATCGACCGTTATCGCATGCAGCCGCATCCCGAGGGCGGCCATTATTGTGTGTTGCACGACAAACCTGCCGCTGACGGCGCCAGAGGTGCTGCATCCACCATCCTGTATATTCTGTGCGCCGGCGAGGTTTCGCACTGGCACAAGATCAATGCGCTGGAAATCTGGTATTTTCATGCCGGCGACCCCCTGCGGCTGCTGCTGTCCGCCGACGGCGAGTCCGTTGATAGGCATCTGCTCGGCATTTCGGCAGGCAGCGTTCCGCAGGTCATTGTTCCGGCCGGATGCTGGCAGAGCGCGCGCCCGGAAGGTGATTGGACTCTGGTGGGATGCGCCGTCGCGCCGGCATTCGAATTTGCCGGATTTGAACTGGCGCCACCAGGGTGGAGTCCTGAAAAAGCCTGAAACTGCCGCGTTCGGCGCACGGTGCCGTTTCAGGCCGGAGAGTCAGCGTCTTGTCTCAGGATTTCGAAGTGGCGTCTGGCAGCTCGCCGGATGCGGCCCAATGCGTTCAGGCGGACGGCTGATGTCTCTCATGAAAATGGTTGTAGATCGTTTCGGCCAAAGCGCCGGAAACTCCGTTGACAGCCGTGAGGTCATCAATTCCCGCCCGGCTGACAGCCTTGGCGGATCCAAAATGTGCCAGCAATGCAGCCTTCCGCGCCGCGCCGACCCCGGGAATCTCGGACAGCGGAGAGGCGGAAATCGCTTTTGTCCGTTTCGCTCGATGGGCTCCGATCGCGAATCTGTGTGCCTCATCGCGGATTCTCTGAACAAAATACAGAACCGGATCATTTTGCTGCATTGCCCGGCGTTCGCCGCCGGGAAAGTGAAATTCCTCCAGCCCGGCGTTTCGCTGCGGCCCCTTGGCCACGCCTGCCAAGGGCACATCTTCAGCACCCAGCTCCGCCAGCACGGTCATCGCCGCTGAGACCTGGCCGGCACCGCCGTCCACAAGCACCAGGTCTGGCCATTCGGCTCCATCGCGGCCCGGATCGTTCTTCATGAGTCTGGAAAACCGCCGGCGCAACACCTCCCGCATCATTGCAAAATCATCGCCGGCGGCGAGACCCAGGCTTCGGATGTTGAATTTCCGGTACGCCGATTTCAGAAAGCCATCCGGTCCGGCGACGATCATGGCTCCAACCTGGTGCTGGCCCTGCACGTGCGAGTTGTCAAACACTTCGATGCGCCGCGGCGCGCCGTCCAGGCCGAGAAATTGCGCCAGGCCGTTCAGCAGCTTTGCCTGGGTCTGGGTCTGTGACAGCCGCATCGCCAGCGCCTCTCGCGCGTTTCGCACTGCGCTCGCAACCAGGGCAGCCTTTTCTCCGCGAACAGGCACCGAGATTCGCACCCGCTGACCGCGATTTTCGGTGAGCATGTTTTCCATCAGGTCGGGCGCGCCGATGCGATGCGAAAGCAGAATTGCGCGGGCCGGCGTCTTGTTGGTGTAGAACTGTCCGAGGAAGGCCTCGAGAATCTCATCTTCATCCGCCCATGAGCCTGTGCGCGGGAAATACGCGTGGTTGCCCCAATTCTGGTTGGCGCGAATGAAGAACACTTGAACACAGGCATTGCCGCCTTCACAGTGCAGACCGACGACATCAGCTTCCTTGACCGTCTTTGGGTTGACTCCCTGAACGGTCTGCACCTGGGTCAGAGCATGTATCCGGTCGCGCAGCGCCGCGGCGCGTTCAAAATTCAGTTCGGCCGACGCAACTGACATCTGCTCCGCCAGCTGTGCCTGCACATTGCTGGATCTGCCTCCCAGAAACTGCTCCGCGTCGGCGACGAGGCCGCTGTATTCCTCTTCGGATATGGCGCCGACACAGGGGGCGGAACAGCGTTTGATCTGGTACAGCAGGCAAGGGCGCGACCTTCCCTCAAGGGTCGCGTCCGAACAGCTCCGCAGCAAAAACACTTTCTGCAGCTGATTGAGGGTCCTATTGACCGCCGCTGCGGAGGCGAACGGACCGTAGTAACTTCCCCTTTCCTTTTTGCGGCCACGGTGTTTCTTGATCTGCGGGAAGCGGTGTTCCTGCGACACTAGGATGTTGGGAAAGCTTTTGTCGTCGCGGAGCAGCACATTGTACCGCGGCTTAAGCTGCTTGATCAGGTTCTGCTCCAGAAGCAGCGCCTCGGTTTCTGTGTTCGTTGTCAGAAACATCATTGACGCGGTCTGATTGATCACTTTCGCAATGCGGGGGTTGTGTTTTGCCGGATTGGTGTAGCTGCGAACCCTGGTGCGAAGATTGCGCGCCTTGCCGACGTACAGGACTTCGCCTTTGCGGTTCAGCATTCTGTAGACGCCGGGGCCGGTGTCGAGGGAAGCCGCGCACTCCTTAATCACGTCGGCGCCGCCGGTCCCGGCAGAAGCTCCGCCTTCGCCGTCCGGGTCTGTGCAGTCGACCGTTTTAACCATACAGTTTTGCCACACCAAACATATCAGTGAACCAAATCCATGTCTTGGATGGTCACGAGGTTCTTGTGACGCCTGTGGAAAACTCTGTGAAGGATTTTTCGCCAAACTGCTCTATCCAACGGAAAACTAGACAGTTTTTTGACTCCTTCAATTTTTTTGGATCTGGGCACACGAATCATAAACTGTTGTTTTTACGGACATATTTTTCAACAATCGAAGATTTGCGAAAAAAAATCGTACAAATTCAAACTCTTGTCACATTTCTCATTTGAATTGTGCACAAATCCAACTGCAGGCCGCCGATACTTAACATACATTCCTCCCGGCAGCCTCTTTCTCAAACCAGGTTTTGGCCGCCTTCAAGGCACAGAAGCTGCCCCGTGACCGACGGGCTGTCCAAAAAATAGACTACGGCCGCAGCCACTTCGCCGGTTCCGGGACCGCGGCAAAGCGGAGCGCTCAGGCGCTGATTCGCAAAGTGTTCGGACGACTGCCGGCTGGCGCGCAGTGTCGGGCCAGGCCCGATCGCATTGACCCGCACATATGGAGCGAGTGCGATTGCGGCGGTTTGGGTCAGCGCCCACAAAGCCATCTTTGAGATCGTGTAGGTGGCAAAGTCCGGCATCGGCCGTACGACCCGGTGGTCCACCAGGTTGATCACGCATGCGCTTGCGGTTTTTTCCCCACTGCTGTCGGTCACCGGCGGCGGCGCCTGGCGGGAAAGTTCCTGGATCAGAACAAACGGGGCGCGGAGATTCGACTCCATGTGCCGGTCCCAGCCCTCTCTTGTTGCCGTAGCGATATGGTCCGGCTCAAACACCGATGCATTATTGATCAGCACAGTCATGTCGCGCGCGAGCGTTTCCCGCGCCCGGTCAACCAGACTCCGGGTTGCGTTTTCATCCTGAAAATCAGCCTGCACGGCGACGGCATTGACACCGAGCTCCGTCAGCTGTTCGATGGTGCGCTGCGCATCGTCACGGGAGTTGCGGTAATGGATGGCCACGTCCATGCCCCGCCGCGCCAGCGCGACTGCGATGGATTTGCCGACACGCCGGGCGCCCCCGGTCACCAATGCTGCGCCGCCCATGCCGATGCTGCTCCCAGACACCGCTCAGCTTTGTTCCATGAATCGCTGTATGCGTCTAGCAGCCAAACCGGGTCCGCGCCGCCCGCTCCTCGAAAGCGCTGATGACCGAGTCGGAAACCTGGGCGCCAAAATCGGGAACGAATCTCCTCTTTCGCGCGTAGTGCCGGAATTTCACCTTTTCGCCATAGGTCTCTTTCATTTTGGGCACCAGGTGGCCGATGCCGTCGACCAGACCGAGTTCGACTGCCTGCTGCCCCAGCCAAAACCTGCCAGTGAATAGATCGTCGCTCTTCAGCCGCTGCCCGCGGCACTCCTTGACATGATTGATGAACGCTTCGTGGATCTGACCCTGAACATCCTTGAGGCGGGCGATGTCCTCCGGTTTCTGCGGCAGAAACGGATCAAGCAGACTCTTCTCTTCGCCAGAGGTGTACAGCCGCCTCTCAATGCCTGACTTGCCGAGCAGATCCTGAAATCCAAAGGAAGAGGTAATCACCCCGATCGATCCGACAATCGAACAGGAATCGACATAGATCGAATCCGCTGCCGCGGCGATCCAATAACCGCCGGATGCGGCGAGATCTTCGACAAATGCGTAAACTGGAATATTGGTCTCCTTCGACATTTGCCGGATCCTTGCGCCAATCATCGACGACTGAACCGGCGACCCGCCGGGAGAATTCACCACAACCGCAACAGCCCGCGGTTTGCCCTTTTTGAATGCCCGTTCGACGATGGAAGCCATTGCCGCATCACTGAGATAGGACGAGCGCATTCGGGCGCCGGATTGGATAATCCCCTCAAAGCGAAGAACAGACACCAAAGGTCGTTTGCGGGTGAAAGGTAGAAACTTCATGGTTCGGGCCTGCCTTCATATTCAGGGATTCGCCTTCAGGCGTGTCTTCATATCTAGTGCTTCCCGCCCAGCCGGCAACTCGGTTTAGGGACGATTTTTTTCATCGCCCAGCCGGTCGGCCGCACAGCCAGCACAGATCGGCGCCGAGTTATCCTGCTGGAATGGCCGCCGACGCCCCGGTTGCCGGCGGCAAAACCAATTCATCCGGTAGGGATCGCCGGTTGCATGTCGGGCCGCCGAGTGCGACTTGGGTCACTGCGGCATAACGTCAGGCCGTTGTGATGCGTGGCGCGCCTGTGGGCTGGTGAATTGCAGCCCCGGCCATTTGCAGGCAGATGGCGAATCGGGGAACTGATTGGGAAAAAAGACATGAAATACGAAATGGATATTGTGATTGATCTGCCAAGAGAAAGGGTGGTTGAGCTGCTCAGCGACTATGGCAACATGTTCAATTGGATGCCGAGTCTGACTGACATTGAACCTATTTCGGGCACACCGGGTGAGGTCGGGGCGGTGCACGAGCTCACTCACAAGATGGGCAGACGCTCCGTCACCATGCGGGAGACGGTCACCAAAAAGGAGTTGCCGGAACTCTACTGTGGAACCTACACAGCGAAGGGTTGCGTGAATCATGTTGAGAATGTGCTGCTTGAGGCCGGCCCGGCGAAAACCAAATGGATCATTCGCTCAGAGTTTATCTGCACCGGTCTTATGTGGCTGATGGTCAAGTTGATGCCGAGCGGATTCAAGAAACAGACCCGCATCTATATGCGGTCATTCAAGGAATATTCGGAGAGTGCCGGGAGTTGAAAGCTGGTTCAGCTGGACCAATTCGCGGCCGAGCTTGCTGACTGTGCGCCGGGCGACACTGCCGGCCTGAGAATTCTATATCGGCGCTACGGCGGCGAAGATCGGTTTCTTCGCCGACTGTTGGAGTGCTGTGAATCCACGCTGCTCGAAACACAGGCAAGCTGGCTGTTGAAGCGGCACCTTGAATCCGGGGCCGTGGCCGGACACGACGATGTTCTGAAGATTCTGCAGCTGCTTGACTCGGTTTCGTCGTGGACTTCGCAGCTCCATATCCTTCAGTCGATCCGGCATCTCAATGTTCCGCACTCAGCGAGACACCGGTGCCTGCGGACTCTGCGGACTTTCGTTTGCCACAAGAGAAACTTCGTGCGCGCCTGGGCGTATGACGCGCTTGCTGCGCTTGCGGACCAGCACCCGGACTGTCGCGACACCGCGATGCAGCTGATTCACGACGCGCTGGGTGGACGAAGCCCCATCGGTGCAAGCCCGGCTCCGCAATATCCTGAAGCTGCGCTGACCGTCCGCAGGAAATTCCGAAACAAAACAGGGCGCGGGAACCCGCTTGCCGGGCCTGTGCGGCTCCGCCGGCATAGCAGGCAAACCGTTTGACAGGGTTGCTGTTCGGCATCCGTTGCGGCGCAACGCCGGGAGATTCCCGGCGCTTCCTGATACGGGACAGGTTCGTGAAAGCGACGACGAAACTGACCGCGGGCCTTTCAATAGGACACGGTTCACTCGAGGTTATTGATGTCATAGCCTTGGGTCGATGAGAATCGGTCTCCGGCGTTTCTCTTCCGAGACGGTCGACCGGATCGAAGCGAATTCGCTCGAAGGCGCAGAAATCCAGCGATCTGGCGGCCAGCTGGCCCGGCACGGTCGCGGCCGGGTTCGTCAAGCCGCCCTCGGGCGAAGCCGCGATTGCCATTTCGATGTATGCGCAGTGGGCACGCTCTCATGCCCGGGCAGGAAGCAACTTCCTGTATTCGGACGGTTCGGCCACCAAGTCATTTCCGGCTTGTCCGCATTTATCGCGAAGGAGAAAGGGCACCGGGTTCTGGCGGCCGGCGACCGCACAATTTTTTTGCGGCTTGCGGGCGAATACGGTGACGAAGACTGGGCCGCCCGGCAAAAGGACCGTGTTCGATCGGATGGAGATCAAAGGGTTGCCCTATGTTGGGCCGGAATATGCGAAGGGCAGACTGGCCGAACCCTAGCCGGACGAACCGCCGCGGACAGCAGGAATGTCCCAACCTTGAATCACAGCCAGTAATCGCCGGCGACGGCAACACGTCAACTGGACTGCGTTTTCGCATCGGGGAAGCACGACGGCTCGTTGTCGGCGCGTGCGCTCAACACTCCGGAAGAATGGGGCCGAGCGGCTATTGCCGGATCGTGATCGATCTCTCAGCGGGGGCTTGACCTCGTTTCTGAGACCGGTCCCGGCTGCAGGGTGGCGTGGCAGAATTCGCAGACTACACTGACGACATTTGGCAGCCGCCGACCACTCACGGGAGAGACCCGGTTCATGTATGCCCA
>CBDCSZ010000021.1:0-1994 GCA_965221935.1 Paracoccaceae bacterium | reverse complement strand
TCCACATAGAGGGCCAGCATGCACAGGAACACATGCGCCCGCACATGGTCTTCGGTGTGGACATGGACCGGGCGGATCCCGGGACCGGATTTCACATTTCGGAACGCCCGCTCCACCCGTGAGAGCGATTTGCAGGCGGTGACCGCGTCTCCGGCGCCGATCCTGTTCTCATCCAGGCTGGTGCGGATGACACAGATCCCGTCAAGGGCGGCCTCGGCCGCGATTTTCTCCTCCCGCCGGCGGAAGGCCATGCCGTCGCCGGTGACGGTGATCTCGAAATGCTTCTCCGCCTTCCGCCGGTTCGCGTCCCTTCCCACCCGGTGTCCGATTTTCGCCTCCCCCTTCAGGGTTCCGGCGCGGGCCGGGGCCGCGATCCTCTCCAGCGCGGCCTCGGCGGCCCTGAGCAGCTCCTCCCGCTTCCGCCGTCTTTCCTCTCTCAGGCGCGGGTTGAGACACACCATCAGCCGCTCGCCGGGGAAATCCGGGCTGGCGATCTCCGCCACCGCGTCATCCGCCAGCTTTCCGGGCTTCAGAGGGGCCGGTCCGCGGTTCGCCCCCTTCCTCATCAGCTTCCGGATGTCGGCGCTCTTCAGCGCCGATATCCAGTCGAGGCCGGCGGGCCCGACATCCTCGCGTATGCGGGCTGTGGTGAGCATGCCCCGGTCGCCGGCCAGCGCCACGCGGGAAATGCCGAAGCGGGAGCGGACTTTGTCCACCTGCGCCGCCAGAGTCATGGGATCGGCGGTGTTGCCGGAAAACACCTCCACCGCCACCGGACAGCCGTCGGCGGCGCAGAGCAGGCCGAAGGTGATCTGTTTCTTTCCCCTCTTTCCGCCGCGGCTGCGGCCGAAGGCGGCCAGCGGGCATTTCCTTCCCTCCAGGTATGAGCTGCTCACGTCATAGAGGATGAGGGCGCCGCCCCGGAGATGACGGTTCGCCAGGCTCTTCTCAATCCATCTCTGGCGCTCAAGGAGCCAGCCGGGCATGGCCAGCATCTCCCTGCCGGTGACCTCTCCGAGACCGAGAACCATCCCGAGGCTGGATGAGGCCGTCTCCGGCGACAGCGCCCGGGCGGCGGCCGGCTTGGAGGCGGGGTCGATGACGCGGGCGATGACGGCGGCGAGCGCCAGATCGCGCATGCGGGAGGATTTCCGGTGCAGGACGCGCCGCAGGCCGAGCTGTCCGGCCGCGGCCATGGCCGCGGCCACATGGCCGTGGGGAAGCGAGCGCCGCCAGCCGAGGGCCTCGCCGACATGGCTGAGCGCCACCCCGCCCTTGAAGACGCGGATGAGCTACTCGATCAGCTCCGGCTCCAGGCCGGTGAGATTCCCCACCGTCTTGTGGCGGACCCGGCCGTCTTGCCGCCAGGATCTCCTGATCAGGATCTGCGGATGCGAGTTCCGGTTGGGGATGATGTCGATGCGCAGGGACATGGCGCAGATATTGCATGTAACCGGCCTGATGTCAACAACATTTTGATATAAAATCGTTAAAACGACACAAAAGCAATATTACATGTAAACCAAAATCCCGGTCAACAGCCGGAATTTACCGGTGAAAAACGTGCAGAATCAACGTCTTGCAGACGTTTGGAGCCTGGTTTGCGCCGTAAAGTTCAGTCTAGCCAGATGGCCGCCTCAAGCTCGCGAATGGATTATCGCATCAGGCTGGAAGAGCTCGGTCGTTGCATTGAACGGCATGACCTTCGAACTCGATTCGCCACATGGCCGGATGATGGCCACATTGCTGGCGGGGATCGCTCAATTCGAGCGCGACCTGATCAGCGCGCGCGTGAATTCGGGGCTGGCCGCGTTGAAGGCGGAGGGAATAGATTGGCCGCCAACCGGGACAGCGGCCAAAATCAGGCAAACCCGCACCGAACGTCCTTCTGGCCGTCATCGAGGGACGAAGTAACCGCTGGGACCGCCGGTGACCTCGGCATCAGCAACTATTCCGTCCTCGACATCGTAAAACGGCACAGGCAAACCGGCCAG
>CBDCSZ010000020.1:0-1691 GCA_965221935.1 Paracoccaceae bacterium | reverse complement strand
ACCGGATCATTGGGAACGTTGGCCGTCATCACGGAGGCGACGTTCAAGATCACTCCGGCGCCAACGGCCTTGGCGGCCGTGGCCGCGGAGTTTCCGAACAACCGGGTCGCGGTTGCGGCGTGCCGGCGGCTGCTCGCCAAACCCTTCGCGCCGCAAGGCCTTCACGTCCTGAGACCTGAGGCGGCGCGGCGATTGAGTGAATGCGGCTTGGCCGACGGGCGTGGGCCGGTAGCAATCGCTCTCATTGCCGGACGGCCGGCGTCTGCAGCGCGCAGGTTGCAGGACACTGCTGTGGAATGGAGCGACGCTGCGCGCATTGCTGAATTAGGTGAAGCGGAGGCGGTCGAACTCACCGAGGCATTGGCGGACCTCCCGGTCAACCCTTCGGATCCTCCATCTCTGTGCGTCAGACTGAACGCTCCGCCATCATGCCTAGAGAGCTTACTGGAGATGGACGAGAGCGAACTGAGCGGAGCGGCGCCTGCGGTTATCGTCGACGCGGGTTTCGGCGGCGGCCGCTTGATGTGGTGGGCGGATCCATCCGGGGAAGACGCGGTTAGTCTGGCGGAACGACTGCGGCGCATTCAAACCACGGCGATCGATTGGGGCGGCGACGCGATCGTGGAAATCTGCCCAGAGGCGGTAAAGAGATTGATCGACGTATGGGGCCCGGCGTCATCCGGCTTGGACATCATGCGCAGGATCAAGCGGCAATTTGATCCCAAGGGCATACTCAACCCCGGGCGATTCATCGGAGGATTGTAATGGCCGAGAGCAGAGACTCGCGGACGGATGAAGTCCGCCGGCCAGGGGAAGGATTGGATGCCGGGCACGGATATCCGTATGGAGTTCCCTTCGAAGGATCTTTGAACGATGGGCCCGGATTCGCCTGGGGCGATGCGCCGGCCGAATCCGACTTGTACCGATGCGTGCACTGCGGCCTGTGTCTAAGCGCCTGCCCGACCTATCTGGAGACCAAACTGGAAACGGAGTCGCCGAGGGGACGGATTGCGCTGATGAAGGCGGTCCATGAGGGTCGCGCCGGCATCAGCGAGCGCTTGGTTTCCCATTGGGAGATGTGCCTGCAATGCCGGGCCTGCGAAGCAGTGTGTCCCTCGGGCGTGCCCTATGGGAGGTTGATGGAGAATACCCGGGCTCAGATCCGGCATGGCGATCTGCAAAGTCCCGAGCTGAATCGCCTGTCGCGGCTGTTCCTGCGAGCCGCGTTGCCTCACAACCGCCGCCTGCGGATCGCCGGTCATTTGATGCGGGCCTATCAGCGTTCTGGCGCGCAGCGGCTGGTGCGAGGGCTCGGCATACTGAAGGCGTTGCCGGGCGGGTTGGGAGAAATGGAGGCGCAGATGCCAGTGATGGGCAGTCGGTTCTTTGGGCCGGACGGCCGCCGGCGTCCGGCGCTGGGCGATCGGCGCATGACGGTTGGCCTGCTCTCGGGTTGCGTCATGCCGCTGATGCAACCCGAAGCGATGATGGCGACAGTGCGAGCGCTGCAACGCAACGGCTGCGACGTGATAACGCCGACGGCGCAGGGATGTTGCGGCGCGCTCAACCTGCACGCGGGCGATCTGGAGCTGGGCAGACAGCTGGCCCGCAGAAACATTGACGCATTCCGGGGCGCCGGAGTTGACGTGATCATCACCGCTTCGGCTGGGTGCGGCTCCTCGATGAAGGAG
>CBDCSZ010000019.1:0-4081 GCA_965221935.1 Paracoccaceae bacterium | reverse complement strand
ATCGGCCGCCGCCAGTACGCGCGGTTTTCCGCGTTTTCGATGGAAATCCTTGGCAGCAGAAACCGGTCACTCATGGCAGATTCAGCGCCGGATCTGATTCTCGGCTATCCTATCCTGGCGATGACTTCTTCTTGAGCAGCCGCACCCGACAAGATTGATCAGGTCAGTTCTTGGCGTAGTATTCGACGACAAGATTCGGTTCCATCATCACCGCGTACGGCACATCGTCGAGCTGCGGCGTCCTTTGAAACTCCGCTGACATCTTATTGTAGTCGACCACAATGTAGTCAGGCACGTCCCGTTCCGGGAGGTTGACCGCACCCAACACAATTCCGAGCTGTTTGGAACGGTCGCGCACTTCAATGACATCGCCTTCCCTGACCCGGTAGGACGGGATGTTCACGTGGCTTCCGTTGACCAGCGCATGCCCGTGATTGACAAACTGCCGGGCGGCGAAAATTGTTGGCGCGAATTTAGCGCGGAACACAACCGCATCCAGCCTCCGCTCAAGCAAACCAATGAGGTTTTCGCCGGTATCGCCCTTCATCCGTTCCGCTTCGGCAAAGATCCGCCGGAACTGCTTCTCCGTCAAATCCCCGTAATAGCCTTTGAGTTTCTGCTTCGCGCGGAGCTGCAGTCCGAAGTCGGACAGTTTGGCGCGTCTCCTCTGGCCGTGCTGGCCAGGCCCATATTCTCTGCGGTTGACAGGGGATTTTGGGCGGCCCCAGAGGTTTTCGCCCATGCGCCTGTCGATTTTGTACTTGGCAGTCGTGCGTCTGGTCACGGCTGGTCTCCTTCCGTCATGTGAAGTGCGTTGTCCTTTCCGTCCCTCCGATTGAAACGACGGCGACAGGATTCCCCTCGCGGGGTCCGCCAACACCAAGAAATGCCGGGCATCTGCCCGACGGTTCGCCTGCTAGCCACTAAGTATCCGTCATTGTCAAGCAAATTCCCGCGGGAGCGGCAAACTGCCCGCGCGCCCGAATCACTGTTTCGGCATCGTTGTTCCGCATTCGGAATTCACCGCTCTTGCTCGCCAGACAATGACCGCGCCGCCGCCGCCGACAAGCTCGCCGACGCACGGGTCCGCAGGCGGCGCGGCCCGCGCCGGAGTTGCCGCCGACCGGGAACTCCACGGGCTTGCCATTGGCCGGGCGAACTCCTAATTCCGCTCTGCCCGGTGGTGTTTCTGCGGTGAGTGAGGATTTGGTTTGAGGAAGACGAGCATCCGGGACCAGCGGATCGCATTTGTGTTGCTTTCCCTCGTCGCTGCTGTGTCGGCGCCCTATTTCGGCGACACAGGCGCTGGCTCCGCGATTTACGCGGGCGGACTGATCTGTGTCTTGATTTCTGTGGCTGGAAGATGGTGGTGCACGCTTCACATTGGTTCACTCAAGGACCGCAGACTGGTTGTGTCCGGCCCGTACAGTCTGGTCCGGAATCCACTGTATTTTTTTTCGACCTTTGCCGCTGCCGGGTTTGGTCTGCTGCATGGCAGTCTCATGATCACCGCCGCCGCGGTCATCTCCACAACAATCATATTCTTGAGAACCATAGCCGACGAGGAGGAAGCGCTGGCGCGGATTTTCGGCGGTGAATATCAAACCTACAAGCAGAAAGTGCCCCGGCTTTTGCCAAGCGTGTCAGCGGGTGCGAATTCCTTCCGGTTTTTGCCCAGACAATTGAATTTTTCCAAAAATCTCCCTTCGTTTTTTGACACAGGCTATATTTTTCTGCTGATTCCGTTTGTCGAAGGGCTGCATTACGCCCGCGTATATTATGATCTGCAGCTGTGGCGCCTGGTCTGACGGGAAACCGCAGCCGCGCCTCGGGATCGTTCACCGCCGATTTGCCTGGCCGGTCACCGCGGGCCAATCAATCAGCGCGCGAGCCCTTCATTACGCCGGATGCGATCCGCGTGCCCGCCAATGCGCCGCCGAACCGCCTGCGGGTCTCGGCTGGCCGGCTGAAGCCGCTTCACGCGTCCCTGTCGCTTGGCGCGGTGTCTGCGCCGCGCTCGCCCAGATAGCTGAATGCCCACTCGTTGTAGCCGCCAATGCCTCTGTACCAATGCACGTTCTGGCCAGATCTTTCCCCATGGTTCCAGCGGGGGGCGGCGCCAATTCGGGACGCTTCAAGAACGATTTTGCGACGGCGCTGGCTCTTCAGGATGTCCTTTGTCAGGGTATATGTGTCCCAGCGGTCGTCCGCCTCAGCGCGAAATGCGTCGACGACAGATTTCAAATCCCTGCGGCCGGCAAGGTTATTCAGCTCAAGCGGATCGGATTCGACATCGAACAACAGCGCTGGATCGGCCCGGGATTCGATATATTTCCATTTGCCTCTGCGGATCATGAAGATTGGCGCCAATGCGGCTTCGGCGAGGTATTCGGCGTACACGGCGCGTCCGTATTCCTGCCTTCCGCCGGTCAAAAAGCCGGTCAGATCTTCTCCCGCCAATTCCTCGGGCAATGCATCCCATCTCTGTCCCGCGGCCAATCCGCAAAACGTCGGCAGCAGATCCACAAGCGAGACCAGTTCAGAAACCCTGTTTCGGGAAATCCACGGCGCGCGCAGGATCAGCGGGATCTTGAGTGACGGCTCAAAGAAGTGTTTCTTCAGCCACATTCCCCGTTCGCCGAGCATGTCGCCGTGATCTGACGTAAACACGATTGTCGTGCTGTCGGCGGCGCCGGTGTCCGCGAGCGCGGCGAGGATCCGGCCGATGAGCCGATCCAGATAGCTGATCGAGCCAAAATACGCATGCCGCGCGCGCCGAATGTCGGCGTCCTGGAACCCGGGGTCCAGCATGCCATAGTCAGCAAGCAGTCGCAGCGAGTGCGAGTCGTGCATTTCCGGGGGGAGCGCGCCGGTGGCCGGCATTGGAATTTCATCCTCGCCGTACAGTTCTCAGAATTCGCGCCGGCACAGGTACGGGTCGTGGGGATGGGTGAACGACACCTGCAGGAAAAACGGTTGCCGGGTTTCACGCCGGGCGCGATCGTAGAGGTATCCGATCGCCCGGTGTGTGACTTCTTCGTCAAAGTCGATTTGAACGCTTCTGGAACATATCCCGGAAATCGTAACCGAGCGCGGATCGTTGGTGCCACGGTCGCCTTCGTCGCCCCAGCTGAAATCAGCCGGATAAAGATCGGGGGTCAGCCGCTCTTCAAATCCGTGATGCTGGTCAGGACCGATGAAATGCATCTTTCCGGAGAGCGCCGTGTGGTAGCCGAGCCGCCGCAGATAGTGCGCGTAAGTCGGAACCGAAGCAGGCATTTCCGCCGCGTTGTCGTAGGCGCCGATCGCTGACGCCAGCTGGCCCGCCGCCATCGAAAACCGCGACGGAGCGCACAGCGGGAAATTGCAGTAGGCTCTTTCGAACACCGCCCCGCCAGCCGCCAGACCGTCAATATTCGGCGATCTGCACACGGAATTTCCGTATGCCGGAAGAAATCCGGCGCCCAGCTGGTCAACCTGCAGGAACAGGATATTCGGATTTTTCAATTTCGGCTTCCGGCGTTGCTTTTGACGTCAACTGGCGGTCATGATAGCCGCTTTCCGGAGCAAAGAGCCATGCCTCGGGCAATGCAGGTTCCGCCGGGCCGAATATGGAATGGAATTTCGCAGCGGTATTCGCAGACTTCGATATCCTGCTGCTGGGCCTCGTCAACACACTCAAAGTCACCGCTCTCGCGCTGCTGTTTGGAATTCCTCTCGGCTTGACATTCGCTCTTGGCCGGCTGTCCCGACTGCGGCTCGTTTCGGCTACTGCCGGATTCATCGTTGAATTTTTCCGGACAACACCGCCGCTGGTGCAGCTGTTCTGGTTTTTCTTTGCTCTGCCGATTCTCATCGATGTCAGGATGACGCCGTACACCGCTTCAATCGTCACTTTCTCAATCCAGTCGGCGGCGTTTTTCGCGGAAATTTTCCGCGGCGGGATACTTTCGATCGACCGCGGACAATGGGAAGGCGCACAGGCGATTGGCATGAATTACCGGCAGTCACTCCGGCGCATCATTCTGCCTCAGGCAGTCAAGCGGATGATTCCCGCCTTTATGGAAAGATCCATTGAACT
>CBDCSZ010000018.1:0-143194 GCA_965221935.1 Paracoccaceae bacterium | reverse complement strand
GACAGGATCGACGCGATGCGCGCGGTCGACGCCTCGTCCCTCGGTGCGGCTGATCTGCGGCTGTGACATGGAATCGGCATATCGTGTGGGAATCTCGTCTTCGGCCCGACTCTTGTCCACTTGGTATTGCCGGGTTCAATCCCCGGCGCCGTGCCCGCAGGTCTTTCGCACCTGGGCTGCGAGGAATTCCCGGCAGGCCTCGCACCGGATATACTGGCCGATTTCTCCCTGCGGCAGTTCGGCGCCGCAATCGCGGCAGAGTCCGGACGCGACCCGTCTTTCCCTGAGTTCCGCCATGTTCTCGCGCGCAGCCTTCCTCCGGGCATCCTTGCGCGTCAGCGCCAGCAGGCCCGAGCGTTCGTTGCGGGCGGCGCCGATCAGCGCGTCCAGCTCAGTGATCGCCTCGTCGAGCCGGCCTGCCCTTGCCAGCGAAACGGTCGTCCGCGCTATTTGGACAAGGTCGCCGTCATCTCCGAACTTCACCGGTTCTCACCGGGTGATGTGCCTGCCGGGCGGCCCGGCTTCCGCCCGGGAATTCTCTGTCGCCGGGACCATCTTGCCCTTTGCCGTCGTCGGGTCACAAACCGCCGGCATGACAACCGGCCAGGTCAACGCCACCCGAATCGATGTCACATGAGCCGGGAGCGCTGCCTGTGGCGACGCCGGCCACGCCGGCGGGATCCATGCGGACGAGCTTGGCACCGGATCGCCGATGCAACTGACCGTTGATCGGCTTGCAGCCGGATTTGTCGCATTGACAGGCAGCGGCCGCTGGCCGATCTCGCATGCAGCCAACCCGCCGCTCGGTCTGCGCGAGCTCGCAGCCACGACGCAGCCATTGCAGCTGGATCATTTCCAGGTCGACGTAACCATCCTGGCCGGGGCCCGCATCGGATGCTGAGAGGCCAGGCGGCCCCGGGTCCAGGCCGAGGCCCGCCCTCTCTGAAATCGCCGAGATGGCGCACCATCATGCTGCGCACAACTATCACGGATTGCTTGCCGGCCCGCGCGCCGCCGCCGGATAGGTCCTGATGGTCACAGCCGGTGAACTTTGCGCCACCGGGTCGCTTGAGGCCGGACGGTCGATGGCGGTCGCGTCCGGGGCCCGGATCTACGTCGCTGCATGGCTCCCCTCGGCGGCCGTCTCGGAACGGCGGATCATTCTCGCCGCCGGGGCAGATGCCGTGCCGGAATCAACCACCGATCGCGGACATGCGCCCGTCATCGAGGCCGGCACATCGCACGTCGGAAGGGTAGGCAGGGTTGGCGGCGCATGTCCGGGCGGCCATGTCTGTGGCGGCGGAACGCGCTGAAATACGGCCGGCCAGTTTTCGTCCCTCGGACCAGCCGCGCCGGAGCCCGGAGACCTCGTCGCATTCAGGGTGGTTCATCCCGATGCCGACATCCGGCCCTACCTCAATCGTGCGGCCGTTCTTGGCGCGCCCGAACTCAACCGGATCGCAGGAGAGTGGACCATGCGGAGCCTCGACATTGGCGGTTTCGAACGTCTCGCTGTCAACCGGTTCAACGTGACGGGGGATGTCGATGTCCGGACCGATGTCGGCGCCGCCCGGCACCGAAGTCGTCATCCGGAAGGAAGCTGCCGGCCTGATCACGGTCGGCGGTGAGCTCACAGGGCTGAGCGGCGAGAGCGCCGCGGAAATGACTTCGGAATGGATCGTCGTGAGCAGCGATGCCATGCCCATATTTGTAATATGGAGAGGGACTTTCTGTCCGCCGCGTGGGGCATTTTTTCCGTCCAAATCGAGTCTGCAGTGGTGCATCCCGGTTTGCCACGGAGTTTTCCTCAGGCACAGGAGAAGAAGAACCGGTCAGTGATTCCGCGGACTCGTCGCCGGAATCGACCGATAGGCCGCTGCCGAGAAATTGCTCGGCCGCTTCCACGGCGGCGATTCGTTTTGCCTCGAGCTGGAGCAATCCCAGTTCCTCGATCACGGACCCGATCTGCCTGCTCCCGGCTACACTGATTGCATCCGCAGGATGCATATTCAATCACCGCGTGAGCACGCTGAATTCGCGGCGCAACTTCCGGATCCGCCGCCGCTCACGATCGCGGGCTTCAGACGCTGCCCTGATATCCGCAAGAATCTGGTCGAAACGCGCCAGTGCCGGTGCGAAACTGATTACGTGAAATCCATCATCGGTCTGTCCAAGATAGAAATCGTTACCCGCCCTGAGTCCAATGAGGCCATGTTTCGAAAGCAACTTTATGCCCGCCTGACGGTCTTTTTGTTGACACCGTTCTTCAGGGCAATGGTTCCGAGCTTCTGCCGGCAAGCCGGCGCCGGAGCCTCGGACGAAGACCACGACAAATCGGAAGTCAGGCTTGCAAGGCTCACGAAGATTCTCTCAACGCATGGCATGCGGGCCTGCAGGGCAACCCAGCGCGCGATCACCAGGATCGCCTCTTCCTTGGTGCTTCCCTCCGGCAGCACGGCGCCGGACGGTGTCGTCAGATCAAGCAGCCGGCCTATAAAGTTTCCGGTTGCATCGGCCGATTCGCCCGCGCCAGCGTCATTGTAACAGCAGGGAGCGTTGGCGGAGACATAGCCGGTGCTCCTTTTGTGGGAACCTAGCACGAACCAGGCAGGCAAGCATTTGAAATATCACCATTAAGTTCCCGGAATTCGCTGTGCCTGCTTAGACACATATGAACTTTTTCGGGCGCCGCCGGGGGTCTTGGAAACCGGAGGGAGGGCGCAGCCCGACCGGAGGGTTCCAAGACCCCCGGATCAGATTTTGACTTGCCCTGAGGGGCGGGGTTCTCCATCAGTTCGTTTAGTTGTGAAAACCGAAAAAGGAGAACCCCAATGCAGGTTTTTGGCCTGCCCGGACATGTTATCAGAAACGCCGCCCGCGCGTCACGGCTTTTGTCTTCACCCGGCGCTGAGACCGCAAGGCGCGCAGATCTGGTCCGCCGCTGGCGGCGGGCCTGTCGCGACGGCCTGACTGTGGAACAGGCGGCGCGCGCCGTCGGCGTTCCGCTGTCGACGCTGCGCCGCTGGGAAAAACGGCCGGAGCGGCTCTCCACCCGCCCGCTCCGCTGCCGCCGGCCGGAGCTGCGCCCGCGGGCTCGAGGGCCGCGTGCGGGAGCTGCGGAAAAGGTTCCCGGCCTGGGGAAGGGGCAAGATCGCCGCCGTGCTCCGCCGGGAGGGGATCAGGGTCTCCGACGCGACGGGCGGGCGGGCCATCCGCGATCTGGTCCGCAGAGGCCGCATGGCCCCGGTCAGCGCCTTCACGGCGCACAGCCGCCGGAGCCGCCGGAGCCGGCGGCCGCACGCGGTGCGGATCCCCATAAGCGTTAACTTGTTTTCTGTTCCTCTGTCTTCATTCCGATCGGGAAGTATCTTTCCATTTGCGGACGGCGTTTTCGCGGCGGCTCCGAGAGGCCACGGGATATCGCGGGCCAGTCCGCCAGGAGCTCGGGCAGGGGAATGCCGGGCTCGATCGTTCGGCGGACCTGGTTGAACATGAGCTTGAACTCACGCCACCTGCTGCCGACGCGGCCGGGCGGGGAGGTCGTATCCCCAGGGGGAAACGGCGCTCGCGTGGGCGATCAGCTTTTCGGCGAGCAGGGCGGTGAAGAGCTTGCCGTAAAGCCACGCCCTTGAACTCTCGCCGTCTCGCTTGGGAAGGTGCCCGAGCTGCGCGGCCGACTTGAAACGCTTGAACACCAGCTCCACCTGCCACCTCAGACGGTACCAGTCCAGAACCTCCTCCGGCGTGAAGCCGGCCTCGGGGAGGGTCGTGAACACGATCACATACTTGGCGAACTCCAGCGACTGCGGCTTGGGGACCGTGCCTTTTCTGGACGCCTTCCGGAGCAGCTTCCTGTGCGCGAGATCGATGGCCGCGTCCGACTTCCGGACCGCGCAGACCCGCCCGGGCGCCAAAGGGACGGAACCGCCGCCGGCCGCCGCCGGCCATGACGAGGCATGGCCGGGACGGTCCAGCCCGGCGACAGCGCCAAGCAGGTCGAAGCTCCCGCCGTCCGGACCCTCGGTCTCCGTCAGCCGGAAATGGTCGCAGACCAGGGAAGGCAGGCGCACGCTGTAGTGGAGCCGCCACAGCGAACCCGTCTTTCCCGGCTCCTTCACCGTCGTCGCGTCCACCAGGCGGACCTCGAACCCGCCGTCCGGGGAGCCGGACAGCGCGCCGCCCCGCTCCTCGAACAGCGCGCGGCACAGCGAATGAAGCCACGGACCGGCCTTGGCGAGGCGCTTCATCAGCGCCACCGACGACAGATCCGCAAGGCCGGCGCGGCGGGCCCGCACAGCGGTTTCACGCAGAGAGTGCCCGCAGCCAAGATGAAGCAGAAGCACACGGAGCAGATTTTCCGGCGACTTGTCCTTCCGCAGCCCCTTCAGCGCGCCCGACTCCGCCGCCAGCGCCTCCCAGCCGGGCGGAAGAAAACCCAGCAGCAGGTCCCAGTCCTCTTTCATGCCGCGCCGCTCCCCAAAACCATCGATGCGGCACAATAGCAGAGCGCCCGGTTATGTCAACCAAGTTAACGCTTATGGTGCGGATCCCCCGCGCGCTGCGGGCCGAACGGCCCGGGCAGGCGGTCCAGGTCGACACGCTCACCGTGTCGCTGCGGCCCGGCCGGACCGTCAGACACTTCACCGCCGTCGACCGTCTCTCGCGCTGGGGCTGCGGCATGGCCGCCTCAAACGCGACCGCGGCCAGCGCCGCCCGCTTCCTTGACAAGCTGGTCCGCCAGGCGCCGTTCTCAGTCGAGGCCGTGCAGGTCGACGGCGGCTCCGAGTTCATGGCCGAGTTCGAGGCCGCGTGCGGAGACAGAAACATCACCCTCGCCGTTTTGCCGCCGAAGTCGCCGAAACAGAACGGACGCGTCGAACGTATGCAGGCGACGCTCAGAAACGAGTTCTACAATGTTCAGGACACCGCCGTGAACGTCTCCGGGCTCAGACCCCTCATCGACGAATATATGGAACTCTACAACGGCTGGAGGCCGCACGACTCCCTTGATGGAATGACCCCCGACGAGTATCTCGAAAGTCGGCGAATCGGTGAGACCCCGCCGCTTCATATGTCATGAGCAGGTCAGTAATTCTAATTTTGGATTTTTGAGTTTTTAACGTGTTGTATCACAACGGTTTTTTGGCCCGGTGAGATTTTTTTCACTGCGGGCGGCTGCGCGCCGGCGGTGCCCCGGCGGCGGGCGAATCACCGGCCGCTGACGCCGCTCCGGCCGCCGGCTCCTTGGGGAAAAGGCGCGGAGAAGACCTGTAAGTTGTTGTTTTTGCTTACATTTGTACAAATTTTTGATATGTGCATAATGCGGTGCCATGTCCCCGCTGGCCGGATACATCGCCGACATGCGCGAACTCTGCGCGTCCGCCCCGGACCGCAGGTCCGGCGCCAACGCCCGCCTGGAGATGGCCGACATCGGAATGGCGGCCTTCGCCGTCTTCTTCCTGCAGTGCCCGTCCTTCCTGGCGGCGCAGGCGCAGCTTCAGTCCCGCCAGGGCCGGTCCAACGCCCGGACCCTGTTCGGCATTGAACGGCTGCCGACCGACAGCCACATCCGCAGCGTGCTCGACGGCGTGCCGCCGGAGCGCTTCGATTCCATCTTCACCCGGACCGTCGACCAGCTGGACCGCCAGGGCGCCCTTGACCAGCTGCGCCGGCTTGACGGGCGGCTGCTGATCGCCCTTGACGGCACCGAGTGTTTCACCTCCTGCAGCATCGGCTGCCGGAACTGCTCGCAGCGGAAACTGGCGGACGGGCGGACACAGAACTTCCACGCCGTGCCCGGCGCCGGCATCGTCGCCCCGGGAACCTCGCGCCTCCTGCCGCTGCCGCCGGAGTTCATCCGCCCGCAGGACGGGGCTGAGAAACAGGACTGCGAGATCAACGCCGCCAAGCGCTGGCTGCGGCGGACCGGATCCGGCCTGGCCCGGCTGAGACCGGTTTATCTCGGCGACGACCTCTACTGCCGCCAGCCGTTCTGCGAGGCCGTGCTGGCCGCCGGCGGAAGCTTCATCCTGACCTGCAAGCCGAGCTCGCACACAACGCTTTACGAGTATATTCAAGGGGTTGAGACCGGCTGTCTGACCCGGACCGAGGGCCGGAAAAAGAACAAGCGCCGGCTGCGCTGCCGCTGGATGAACGGTCTGCCGATCCGCGACGGAAAAGACGCGCTGGAAGTCAACTGGTTCGAAGTCACCATCACATCGCCGTCCGGAAAGCGGCTCTGCCGCAACAGCTTCGCCACCGACCTCCCGGTCGGCCCGGACAGCGTCGCCGAACTGGCCGACTGCGCCCGGGCCCGGTGGAAAGTGGAGAACAACACCTTCAAGGCTCTCAAGGACGGCTACCATCTCGAGCACAACTTCGGGCACGGCAAGGAAACCCTGGCCAGCCTGCTGGCGACCTTCAACCTGATCGCGTTCCTGATGCAGAGCGCCTGCGACCTGGTCTGCGAAAGCTGGCGGGAGGCCCGGGCAAAGCTCGCCGCCCGCTACCGGCTTCTTGACAACCTGAAGTTCCTGACCGCCTACGTCGTGCACGACGACTGGGACGCCGTGATGCGGACAATCATCACCGGCGAACTGCCGGAAAAGCCTCCGTAACCGGAACCGGCAGCCCCGCCCCTTCCGCCGAAACACAGCAGAAATCCGCCCGGAAACGCAGCCGAAAATGAAGAAAAAACCGATGTGAACGCATAATTGGAATTACTGTGAGCAGGTACATTCGCTGTGCCTGATCACACTCATATGAAGTTTTCGAGGCGGCGCCGGGGGTCTCAGAAACCGGAGGGAGGGCGCAGCCCGACCGGAGGGTTCTGAGACCCCCGGAAAAGATTTTTCCTTGCCCTGAGGGGCGGGGTTCTCCATCAGTTCGTTTAGTTGTGAAAACCGAAAAAGGAGAACCCCAATGCAGGTTTTTGGCCTGCCCGGACATGTTATCAGAAACGCCGCCCGCGCGTCACGGCTTTTGTCTTCACCCGGCGCTGAGACCGCAAGGCGCGCAGATCTGGTCCGCCGCTGGCGGCGGGCCTGTCGCGACGGCCTGACTGTGGAACAGGCGGCGCGCGCCGTCGGCGTTCCGCTGTCGACGCTGCGCCGCTGGGAAAAACGGCCGGAGCGGCTCTCCACCCGCCCGCTCCGCTGCCGCCGGCCGGAGCTGCGCCGGCGGGCTCGAGGGCCGCGTGCGGGAGCTGCGGAAAAGGTTCCCGGCCTGGGGAAGGGGCAAGATCGCCGCCGTGCTCCGCCGGGAGGGGATCAGGGTCTCCGACGCGACGGTCGGGCGGGCCATCCGCGATCTGGTCCGCAGAGGCCGCATGGCCCCGGTCAGCGCCTTCACGGCGCACAGCCGCCGGAGCCGCCGGAGCCGGCGGCCGCACGCGGTGCGGATCCCCCGCGCGCTGCGGGCCGAACGGCCCGGGCAGGCGGTCCAGGTCGACACGCTCACCGTGTCGCTGCGGCCCGGCCGGACCGTCAGACACTTCACCGCCGTCGACCGTCTCTCGCGCTGGGGCTGCGGCATGGCCGCCTCAAACGCGACCGCGGCCAGCGCCGCCCGCTTCCTTGACAGGCTGGTCCGCCAGGCGCCGTTCTCAGTCGAGGCCGTGCAGGTCGACGGCGGCTCCGAGTTCATGGCTGAGTTCGAGGCCGCGTGCGGAGACAGAAACATCACCCTCGCCGTTTTGCCGCCGAAGTCGCCGAAACAGAACGGACGCGTCGAACGTATGCAGGCGACGCTCAGAAACGAGTTCTACAATGTTCAGGACACCGCCGTGAACGTCTCCGGGCTCAGACCCCTCATCGACGAATATATGGAACTCTACAACGGCTGGAGGCCGCATGACGCCCTTGATGGACTGACCCCCGACGAGTATCTCGAAAGTCGGCGAATCGGTGAGACCCCGCCGCTTCATATGTCATGAGCAGGTACATTCGCTTGACAATTTGTGCCACTTTACATAGGATAGGGCTCGCTTGGAGGAGGCAGAGCCCAAGGCATTCAACGCCCCAATCCCTTCCAGCGGCAGTGTCCTGTGTGCAGTTGATTTCAGAAATCGAGAGATGGAGACAAGTCTTCGGTGAGGTGTCGCAGATTACCGTTCAGTGCGCTCTGGGTTTTCTGTATGTCGCTGCCCCACAGATCGGCCAGCGCGGTTACGGCGCTTTCGATCTCCCAAGGCAGAACGGCGCGTCCGTCAATTTGCGCGAACGGGCCATCGGATTCGGTGAGAACGCGCTCGCGTGGCATGCGGGAGGTGAGCCTTCTACCTCGATCGCCATTTAGCATGGCGGGACCGACGCTAAACCAGCATCCGAGCGCGATCGCGCGATCGAGATCGCGCATGCTTCCTGAAAACCAATGCAGGACTGGAACACCAGCGCCAGGCTGGGATTCCAAGCCATCAAGCACGGCACCGGCCGAGCGGCGGCTGTGGATCGACATGATCCGGCCGCCAGCCCGGGCGCACGCGCGCAAGATGTGGTTGAATACGGCAAGCTGATCCCTCCAGTGGGGACGGAACTCTGGGGCCCCGTCGAGTCCAATTTCACCGACATAACGCGTCTGCGGCAGGAGTTTGTCGAATAGTCCGAGTTCGGTTCTGCGCTGATGGGCAAGCTGCGGGTGCAGGCCCAAAGCTGTTCTGATCCGGCGACGGGCAAGCCTACTGGTACCGTTCCAGGCGCTCGGCGTAGTGGTCACCGACAAGACGTAAATGCCGCGATCTGCGCACGTCTGGGCGATACGACCGGGTTCGGGATAAAGGTCCAGGTGACAGTGGAAATCGATCATGTCACCCCTTCTGCCCTCAGAAATGAGCCCAACTCGTTCAGTCCGCGACCGAGAACGTCCCGATACAGCGTGACATCACCCAGCAAGGCGGTGCTCAGGGAAGGACCAGCCCAGGTTGAAAGTCCATCGACACTGGCGGAGGCAACCGCCATGGCTGAAGAGCGGACATCGTCGTAGCGGGAATGGTGCTCATCGTCGCGGGATAGATGGGCATAAACGTAGTGCGTCTTGTCGGGGACTCTCCACGCACGGAAGGCAGCCCGGCGAATGAGGCATGGCAGGCAGCGGCCGCAATGTTTGTAGCCGTTGCGCGCATAGCGCCCACAGCTCGTGCTGGTATGGGCATATTTGTGCAGGAAGGCTTGGTCGGCACAGCCGGTGAGCATTTCGCCCTTGGTATGGAACCGGTAAGGGTTTTCCAGTTTCACCCGTAGGCCCGCGCGGTCCAGAAGGTTCTGGAACAGACCCAAGAACGCTGGATGGGTTGTTCTTGTGCTCAGACTGCCGAGCCGACCGTTGGTCAGCGGCGGGTTGATAGAGATGAAACCATTCTCGCAGACAAAGAGTGTCACGTTCTCGCCCTCGTGATAGCGCGCGAGGGCGGAGGCCATGAGCACTCCGTACGCCAGGAATATGATGGAGCGGGAGCGCTGCGAGCGTTCGTTCTTACCAGGGCAAACGGCGTTGTGGTTGAGCTGGAGATGGCCGAGGCCGCCGCCGATCTGCGAGGCGAAAAGGCTCTGGTTTTTCTTATCGCCTTGGGCAACTTGGCTGACGGCATAGGGACTCATGCCTCGGATGTTCACGAGATCGATGGTGCCGATAAGACTGTCGAGTCCGCCGGACAAGAGAACAACCGAATCCTGATCCGGACGGGCGGGTGGCATTTTGGACACAGGCTGAATACCGCCTTCTAGGAACGTGAGCGTCCAGATATCGGTTGTGAGGAAACTTAGCTGCTGGATCAGCAAATCGTTTTGCGTTGTCCAGAATGCTGGATCGCTAACAGCGACATGCAGATCGATCTCGCGCGTCCAGCCGTCAGGGCTCGCGTCGCGGCGCAGGGCGGCGTCGGCGGCAATGACCGATAGGGCAATTGAAAGCAGGTCCCAGGCGCGCGCGGCCGGCTGGAGTTTGCGCTTCTGGATGATGTGGCGAACGGTGGCCCCGACCGCACCAGTATCCGGTGTGGCCGCGTGGCCGTACAGAACGATACCGAGATCGCCAGGAACGGCCCCCGCCTCAAAGTCATGCTCTTGCGGTGCGCAGATGATCCTCATCGGACATATTCCTCAAAGACGGTAAATGTATCCTGCAAGGCTTGGCGAGCCATCTCGGAAATGCGTCGCACACCAAGCTGCTCACCGGCTTTGCGCAGGTCGCGGAAGCGTGCGGACATGGTCTGCTTGATGTAATCCTTCACATCCTTGAGGCGCGAGAGCGCGGCGCCGGCGCTCGGTGCTCTGTCCTTGATCGTCTTGCCGACGTCGAGAGCGAAGCGGCTATAGACATCGAGGGCCGCATAGCGCTCGATTGCAAAAAGACGCTGATCCTCTGACAGCTCAAGCAGGTTGGCGTCGGGGAAGCGGTCGAGCAGTTCAGACAGGGCGTTGCGAACGGCGGCACGTTCCGCCTCGGCGTCTTGCGTCCCGTCAACAGGGCGGACGGCCTCAACCAGAGCATCCATGATTTCATCGGCGGAGCGCCCGGCGAGAAGGGCCGGATCGAAGGGCCTCTCTGGCGCGAATGCTTGCCCCGCTGCCGCGGATGACAACGCGCCGTACAGTTCCCCGGCCGTGCGAGCGGTGCCGCCCATGCGCTGCGCCGCCGTGGCCGCGCCGCCATAGCCTTTGCGGACGTAATGGCCAAGGCCCCGTTCATTTCATCGGCGGACCCGGAGCGGGCAAAGCTCCCCAGATTGGTGCGTGCTGGACCGAAACGGCCTGCCGGCGCTATCGGAACTGGCCGAGGCACGGAAGCGGGCTGAGCCTGCTGGTCCTGGCCGTTTGCATCTTCGCCACCAGCGGCATCGGCCGGGGTTCCCGGAGCCGCCATCGGGTCGGGAACCCACGGCGGTACGAGAGGGACGCCTGGCCCAGGTCCTGTGCTGGATTTAGAGGTCCCCATGCTGCTATTGCTTTTTTCGTTCCTGCGTAATCGCCCTCTTTACCGGTCCGCCAACATTGGAGTCATACCACGCGTCCAGGAGTTCCTCCGCCCACGGCTGGCCACCAATGCGAGGAACGATGCCGGGTTTGATCTGCGCGGCAGGGCGCCCGCGGAGAAAAGCGGCAAGACGCGCTCCTTGGGTAGGATCGACAGCGGCGACGGCCAGACAGGCTTCAAGTATGGGGGGCGTACCCCATTCCTGCATCTGACGGGCGCGTTCGAGTACCCGATCCATGACAATCGTCGTTTCGGGCCGGGGCAACCGTGTCAGGCGGTCGTGCAGCTCGCCAGCCATATCCGGCTGTTCGAGAATAGCGGTAAGCAGGTCGGCACCTTCCGAGGACAGACGGTCTTCCAGTGTAATCAGCGGCGCGTGTTCGCGGCTAACATAGAGTACTCCACGCAGGTCGATGTCAGCAAGGCTGGGCTGTAACTGAAGCCATTCCGCGATGAACGGCTCATCCCAGGGTTCCGTGAGGTCGAGTTTCTCACCGGCAATGGCCTTCTCTTCCCAGTTGGCAAGAAACTGCGGCTTGCCTTCCCCGTCATTGTTGACTTCCCGTGCCAGCGCGTCATAGGCCGCCGGAGCGGCGCAGCGCTCAAAGAGAAGCATCTTGGCCAGAACCGCCTCGTCCACGCCAACGCCCTGCGCGTTGGAAATCGCCATGCGGATCGAAAGCGCGTTCAGGAACCGCTTGATGAGTCGGGGATTGCCGCCGATCTGGGAGGCCGTCGTCATCAGCGGTGCGAGCCGGTCGGCGGTATCGAACTGAGCGACAAGACCGGCCGGAAGCGTGTCATGGATCTTCTGCATAAAGGCCCGGTCCACGCGCTGGCCGCGCCAAGTCTTGGCAAGCTGAGCGCAGACCTTGGTACGGATCGCTTCCTTATCGGACTTGGGCAGTCCGCTATTCTCGACGAAAAGCATCATCATGTAGGCGCGGACCTCCTGGGTGCCAAGGCGCGGCACGCGGATCGGTACCTGAATCAGCTTGTCGAAATAATTCGTAACGCGAGTGTCATCGATACCTTCGAAATGGTTTTTCACCGCATGCTTAATCATCATGTCGTCCGCCGCGATTACAAAAGCCGTGTTGTCCAAGAAAAGGAACAGCCGGATGGCTTCGAGCGTGGAGATGGTGGTCGGCGGCAAACAGCGGTCGAGATCGTCGATCAGGACAACCAGCTTGACCTTCATCTCGGCAAGGGTCTGTTCGAAGCATTCCCGGATGGCGTGGATTTCCCGGGGTGGGGTCGAGTCAGGTTTGGGTTTGAATAACTCGTCGACTTCGCCGGTGACGTTCTCCGCTGTATCCTCAGCGTCGGAAAACATTTGGGAGTCGACCTTGCCTGTGAGCACCTTCTTGCCGATTTCGTAAATCTCACCCGCTAGGCCTGTTGGGGGTAGCCCAAGCGCGAGCGCTGGCACCGAACCTGCTGTGAGTTTGGCAACGCGGAGCCAGTTGACGCGCCGAAGCAGTTCCTTGGCTTTATTGAGACCCGATTTTTTCTGCTCCGCTTCCTCGGCAAGTGTGCTGGCGATGATTTCCAGCAGGGCTGCACGCGCATCGTCATAACCCTGATAGAGCCAAGCGTTGAACTCGACGAACACGAACTCACTCTCGCGCTCCTTGAGAGCGGCGCGGATCAGCCGGATCATGGAGGACTTGCCGACCCCCCACGCGCCCGATACGCCGATTGAGATTGGTCGCCCGGAGGCCTGGACGATGATCTCGGCGCCTGTGTCGGCAACCCCGGAAAAGTTCAGGAAGTCCCTGTCCGTCTCGTTATCCGACCACATCCCGATCTCTCCGTTTCATAATGTAGGCAGTCTGTTTTAAGTGCTCTGGGTCCCGCGCGTGCCCGCCGGTTCGGCCTCCACCGGTGTCTGCTCGTCGAGAAGACGACATTGATCGTCGATGAAATGCTCCGGCGCGCACGAGCGTTCCCTTGAGTTGAATGACGGCACCCCACTTCGCAATGCTCTCTTCCGCGAGCAACGGCAAGTTCTGTTTCTCTTGTAGGTTCCCCGTGTCAATATACGCGAACCATGCCTGATCTCATCCTGTTCATCCTCTCCCTGTTCTGGGACTCTTCCGCCTGTCAGGACGGTTGGAGTGAAATCATCCCGGTCGAGTCACTGTAAGAGACTGGAATTTGGGATCCGAGAAAAGAAGATTCGTGGAATTTCAATGAGTTGTGTGGTATAAATTTCCCACAAAAGAAGGGGAATTACAAAGAAAGGTTGACATTTCCAATGCGAGGCCCTATATGTGAGTCATCGACAACGGAGATGGAAGATGGCTCACACAGCACCGGGAAGATCGCACCGCGAAGGTTTGACGCTGGTTCAGATGATGGACATGTTTCCCACCGAGAAAGCGGCTGCGGAATGGTTTGAATCCGTGATCTGGCCGGAAGGCCGGCACTGCCCGAAGTGCAGCTCGACACGCACCCGCGAGGCCAGCCACAAGAAGATGCCCTACTGGTGCACGGACTGCCGGGGATATTTCAGCGTCAAGACCGGAACCGCCTTGCAGGCATCCAAGGTGCCGCTTCGCAAGTGGGCGATAGCCATCTATCTGTGCCTGACCAATCTCAAGTCGGTCTCGTCCATGAAGCTGCAACGCGACCTTGGCGTGTCGCAGCCCACAGCATGGTTCATGCTCCAGCGCATCCGGGAAGCATGGGCGGACGGTGAAGAAGGCCCGTTTGATGGTCCTGTGGAATTTGATGAAACCTACATGGGCGGTAAGCGCAGAAACATGTCGAACGCCAAACGAAAAGATGCCACCGGACGCGGGCCGGTGGACATGACTGCTGTTGTCGGGGCCAAATGCCGGGCCAGCAACACAGTCAACGCGAAGGTTGTCCAGTTGACCGACAAGGCCACCCTGCAAGGCTTCGTGGATGACATGACCGACCCTGAAACTGTGGTCTACACCGACGACGCGGCGGCCTATGAAGGCATCCCGAATCCGCATGAAACGGTGAAGCATAGCGTCAGCGAATATGTGAATGGCATGGCGCATACGAATGGCATTGAGTCGTTCTGGGCCATGCTCAAGCGTGCGCACAAAGGGACATTCCACAAGATTTCTCCAAAGCATCTGCAACGCTACGCCTCTGAGTTTGCAGGCAAACACAACATCCGGAATTCAGACACGCTCTGCCAGATGCGGGACACCGTCGCCGGATTGGTCGGACGCAACCTCCTCTACCGCGACCTCATTGCCTGCAACGGGCTTTCCAACGCGCGCCGGTCGTAACGGTTCCGTCCGGCGGAACAGTGCCTTCGCCAGCTTCTCCGGCGTCGCGCCTTTCAGGTGAACTTTCGGGTCAAGCATCGGCACGCCTCTGGTCATGCTAGCCTCCTTGTTTTGCTATCAGGATATTGACCAAGTCAAAGGTCGTGTTGAAGTTCTTGATTTCCCAATTGTCCGTCTCTATCGCCTTATTGAATAGAGAGGGGAAAAGTGCCTTGAATTTACCTGGTCGCACTTCGATCTTATAATTTGGTTTCCACGCGACGAAGTGTTTCCGGCACTGACGTTCGGTTCCAAACATTTGTCCATATGGGCCACAGATTAAGCCATGAGTGATCTTCTTACGTGATCCGTTTGCAGCCTTTGCCTTCTCTATCTGTTTCGCGTTTAGCTTGACCAAAATTATGTTTTGGCCAGAAACCCTTGGCTTGGCTGTTTGGTTATTTCGCACCAACAAGTAAATCCCACATGTCAGGACTGTCAGGATGAACGTTCGCATATCTCAACTGGGGCTAGTGTAAACTTTGCTTCTCTGTAACCATGACCGGCAGGGATATGACGACAGACATAGCGGCGTGTTCCATTGTCGATTTCTGCGCGCCAAAAGTGCTCCGAACTCGGCATGTCGATAAATTTCATTGTCCACTGATTAACGATTTCGATGATCTTAACTTTTCCGTCGTCTTTCAAGGGTATGCGATGAACCAGTCCGGCCGCTGTTGAAACTTTGATTGTGTTCCATTCATCGCCGGCCGATTTGTGCCGCACAATGATCGTGAAAATCGATCGGAATCGTAATGATGCCCACTGTATCAGTTGGAAACGCCATCGTTGTCCTGATTCACTTTGCCATGAAAAGATGCAGAATGCTGTGAGGGCAGACGCTCCTATCCAATCCGGGATCATGAAAATGACGTCCATAAGCGTCTGAAAATCATCCGGAAGGCCAGCCAGACCAATAACACGCGCGACGACCCAGAATGTCGCCACACCTCCGGAAAGGATTTGCTTCCACTTCCACATTCCGCCATCATGCCGATTCTCCCCCTTGCGTCAACCTTTCTTTGTAATCCCCAAAAGAAGCACCGGCTATGGCGGAGACGGTGGGATTCGAACCCACGAGACAGTTTCCCGCCTACTCCCTTAGCAGGGGAGCGCCTTCGACCACTCGGCCACGTCTCCGATTGCGCTTTTAGACTCGACAAGCAGATGTCGACAAGCGAATTTCCACCATTGAACGGTGCGGAACCAATCACACTCCTGAAATGTGCAGCAGGTCTGCGGTCGGGCTGATTTCATTTGTTCGCGCCAATGCGAAGCGCACAGCGCAACCGGCGCCAAGCGGAACGACCGAGCAGAATGCCGAAGCCGGTTCGATCAGAGCGCGTCCTCATTGTGAACTGTGTTTGAACCCGCTTCCGCGGCTATGGATTGTTCACCTCGATGGCAACCGGTCTGTCCTGTGGTTGATTGGCCGCACCTGCGTTTCAACCGGCAGATGAACCATATCTCGCAAACAGATAACCCATTGATCCTGTCAAAAGGCCCATCACCCCGAGCATGGCAGCCAGCGATGGCCATGAATCGATAGCAAGATAGGTCAACCCGAAAGAAAACGCGCTGCCGATACCCAATTGGACCGTTCCGATCAGGCCGGCCCCGACACCGGCTGTGCCGCCGAGATCCTCAAGCGCGGCTGCGGTGGAGAGCGATATCATTGTGCCGATGGCGGCAAGAAAGAGAAACAGCGCAATCAACGCCGAACCAATGTGATCAACCCGAAACGCGGCGATTGCAAGCAGCAAAAGTGATGCTGCGAAAAAGGCTTGGGCCGATCGTTTCATAAGCCGCCGCGGCGGAGACGCAGCCGCCGTCCGGCGCATGAGAATGTTGCCGCCGACATAGCCGAGCGACGCTGTCGCAAACACCAGCCCGTAGGCGAATTCCGAAATGCCCAGCTCCCTGATGAACACATCTGATGACAGTGTGACAAACACCATCAGGGTCGAAAACGTGACCGCCACCAACAAAGCCGCAATCTGCGAGCGCGCGCTCCTGCGAAAAGCGGTGACCCCTTCGGCCAGCGTGGCCAAAGCCGGCGCCGTCACCCTGCTTGGGCGCGACTCGGCAAGATACAGCAGGCTCAGACACAGTCCGATACCTCCGAACAGCGATGATGCGGCAAACGAGGCTCTCCATCCAAACAGCCACAGCGCCGCGCTTCCGATCACCGGCGCGGTGACCATTGCCAGCCCCATGAATCCTGCCAGGAACGACATCAGTCTGACCGTTTCCGCCGCTTCCGTCAAATCCCGCGCAATAGTGCGGGACAGCACCGCACCGCTGGCGACGAACAGACCTTGAAGGAATCTCATGACCAACAGCATTTCCACCGACTGGCTGGCAGCGGCCAGGAGCGCAGAGGCGACAAACAGCGACATTCCGGCATAAAGAACCGGCAGCCGGCCGAACATGTCAGCCAGCAGGCCGACGGGGATCTGTCCAATCGCAAATCCGATGAGGAAGATGCTGACGGTCAGCTGAGCGGCGGACACATCGGCGCCGAACGCCGCGGCGACGGCCGGAAATGCCGGCACCGTGCCGTCAACCGAATACGCCGTTGCGCCAATCAGGAAAGATAGCGCAAGAGTTGCCGGCAGGGTCACCCGCGCCTTTTGCAGCCGTGCTGTCGTCATGCGTTCATGTTCTCTCTCCCGCTGCGGCCGCACAGGTGATGCGGACCGTTCGCTGGCCTCGTATTCCCGCGGGCGGCCCGGCAGGTTCCGCGACCGGTCCGACCCGAGTGCTGGCCGCAGACTCCGTGCTGAAACTGGCAGAAAAATCATGCACGGCGAGCATTCGATTCAAGGAAAGAAACCAATCCTTTCTCGCAGCCAGCGCAGACTGCGGCAACAGGCAATGAAAAACCCGGTGGTACCCGCAAGGATTCGCCTTGCATTCATGCAATCCCTGAAATCCCGTCCCCGGCAGGCGGAATGGACCAAACCCGCGCATGTTGGCGATGGTCAATCCCCGGTCACCGGCCGGAGCGGCGCAGTGTTCCTCTTCAATTCCCAGAAAATCCATTTATGAGGCGTGGGCAGGCGCTATCCGCAAATGGCGGATCGCCCAATTCAGTCAACAACTCAAGGAGTAAGCTTCGATGAATCCCAGACTGCCAACTGCGGTTGCCCTGGTTGCAGCGCTTGGCGCAGCTGCCGCCAACGCCAGCTGTGACGACGGCGAGGTTGTGGTCAAGTTCAGCCATGTCACCAATGCTGACAAGCACCCAAAAGGCATAGCCGCAACGCTGCTGGCCGACCGGGTCAACGCCGAAATGAATGGCAAGGCGTGTATGGAAGTGTTTCCAAACTCGTCGCTTTACAATGATGACAAAGTTCTTGAAGCCATGCTGACCGGAGATGTTCAGCTTGCGGCGCCATCCCTGTCAAAGTTCGAGAAATTCACAAAACAGTTCCGGATCTTTGACTTGCCGTTCATATTTAAGAACATCGACGCAGTCGATGCGTTCCAAGCCTCAGCGACTGGCCAGGCCATGAAGGACAGCATGCAAAAGCGCGGCCTGCAGGGGCTGGCGTTCTGGCACAATGGCCTGAAGCAGATGTCAGCCAACAAACCATTGATTCTGCCGGCAGATGCGAATGGTCTCAAGTTCCGCGTGCAGCAGTCCGACGTGCTTGTGGCCCAGATGGAAGCGATCGGCGGCTCACCGCAGAAAATGGCGTTTTCGGAAGTCTACGGCGCGCTTCAGCAGGGCGTTGTCGATGGCCAGGAGAACACATGGTCGAACATTTACGGAAGAAAGTTCTTTGAAGTGCAGGATGGCGTCACAGAGACCAATCACGGCATCATCGACTATCTCGTTGTCGCTTCGGTCGACTGGCTGGACAGTCTGGACGCCGATGTGCGTGACCAGCTGTTGACCATTTTGGCGGAAGTCACGGAAACCCGGAACGGCGAAGCCTTTGCGGTGAACGAGGCGGCGCGACAAGCTATACTTGATGCCGGCGGTGTCATCCGCGAGCTGACCGCCGAACAGCGCCAAGCCTGGGTCGATGCCATGAAGCCGGTCTGGGACAGGTTTGTCGGAGATGTCGGAGCGGACAATATCGCGGCGGCTCAGGACATCAATGCGCAGATGTGATTTGCGGGCAAGGCGGCGGGACTCCACCGCCTTCGCCGGACCGTCACCAAACGAAGAGTCTGGGTGAGTCCGGGTGAGCGCCGGGCGCGTTTCCAGGACCGACAGAGTCGAGGAGACGCTGATTGCGTTTCTTCTCGGAGTCATGACGTTGGTGACGTTTGCCAATGTGATTGCCCGGTACGTCTTCAATTCAAACATCCTGTGGTCGCTGGAGCTGACGGTTTTTCTATTTGGATGGCTGGTCCTTTTCGGGGCGTCATACGAGGTCAAAAAAAACGCCCATCTCGGCGTCGACATGCTGGTCAATGCGCTGCCGCCAGGGCCAAGGCGCGCCATGGGGCTTTCAGCGGTCGCCGTTTGCCTCACGTTTAGTTTCCTGATGCTCAAGGGCAGCTGGGACTACTGGGCCAATTTCGCAAATCTGCCGGCCACCGAGGGACGCTGGTTTCCGCTGGGATTTGAGGACCGCTTTCGCGGCAAAGGATGGTACGAGGTCGATGACATCCCGATGCCGTCAATTTTCGCCTGGCTCGGCGACATCTTCAATGATGGCGACAGATACGAAAAAATCCCGCGGCTCATCCCCTACTTTGTGCTGCCGGTTTCCATGGCCCTGCTGATGTTCCGCTTTCTGCAGGCAGGCTGGTCTTTGTGGAAAGGCGATATTGACCGCATCGTCGCAAGCCACGATTCCGAAGAAACTGTTGCCGATTCCCATTTTCAATCAGAGGACGGCGCCTGATGGAGGCCGCACTACTGTTCGCGATGGTCATCGGCCTGCTGGTGATTGGTGTGCCAATCGCCGTCACGCTTGGAATGTCGTCTATTCTGGTCCTGCTTTGGTTTTCCGACAGTTCGCTGGCCTCTGTCGCTTTGACTCTGTTTTCCGCATTTGAAGGCCATTTCACGCTGCTGGCGATCCCGTTTTTCGTACTTGCATCGTGTTTCATGACAACCGGAGGCGTCGCCCGGCGGATCATCCGTTTTTCCATCGCCTGCGTCGGCCACCTGCATGGCGGGCTGGCGATCGCCGGTGTGTTTGCCTGCATGCTGTTTGCCGCCCTGTCGGGATCGTCGCCCGCCACTGTTGTTGCCATTGGATCAATTGTGATCGCCGGCATGCGCATGGTTGGGTATTCCAAGGAGTTTGCCGCCGGCGTGATCTGCAATGCCGGCACACTCGGCATATTGATACCGCCGTCAATCGTGATGGTGGTCTATGCCGCGGCGGTTGATGTGTCGGTCGGGCGGATGTTTCTAGGCGGAGTCATCCCTGGCCTCACCGCCGGTCTCATGCTGATGGCGGCAATCTATCTGGTGGCCAGACTGCGGGGTTTGCCGAAAGGGGAGTGGCTTGGCTGGCGTGAAATATTCCAGTCTGGACACGCCGCCGCCTGGGGTCTGTTCCTCATTGTCATCATTCTCGGCGGCATCTATGGCGGCGTGTTCACACCGACTGAAGCGGCGGCCGTGGCGGCGACCTACGCTTTCTTCATTGCCAATTTTGTTTATCGGGATATGGGCCCTTTGGCTGCGGATGGCCGCAGTCTCCTGAATCGGCCGCAGGCGCTGATCACAGTGTTCGCTCATCCTGATACCCGCGGCACACTGCTTGAAGCGGGCAGACTGACAACGACTCTGCTTTTCGTCATCGCCAATGCGCTGATCCTGAAACATGTTCTGACCGACGAGCAGATCCCGCAGCAGGTGGCCGAAGCCATGCTGTCTGCTGGCCTCGGACCAATCATGTTTCTTGTGGCCGTCAATGTCATCCTGTTGATCGGGGGGCAATTCATGGAGCCTTCGGGCCTCCTGGTGATCGTGGCCCCGCTGGTGTTCCCGATTGCCATTGAGCTCGGCATTGACCCGATACACCTTGGCATCATCATGGTTGTGAATATGGAAATCGGCATGATCACGCCGCCGGTCGGTCTAAACCTGTTTGTGACCTCAGGCATCGCCAATATGCCGCTGATGGACGTGGTGCGGGCGGCGCTGCCGTTTCTCGGCGTGTTGTTTGTGTTCCTGCTCCTGGTCACCTACGTGCCGGTGCTTTCGACATTTCTGCCAACGGCGCTGATGGGGCCTGAGATCATCACCAAGTGAGGTCTGTGCCGGGCAGGTCAGGCGATCGCCGACAATTCCTGTTCCAAGTCGGCCACTTCAACGCCGCCCGCCATCAGATGGCGTATGTCCTCACCCGCAAGCTCTTTCCTTGTGCCCCGGCCGATCACTTCCCCCAGCGCGAGAAACGTGAACCGGTCAGCGACAAGCTTGGAGTGAACTTCGTTGTGGGTGATGAAGATGATCGCAATGTCGCCGCGGGCGCGCACCCGCATCATCGTCTTGAGGACTTCCATCTGCTGCTTTTGGCCGAGCGCCGAGGTCGGTTCGTCGAGGATCAGCACCCTGGCGCCGAAAAATATCGCCCTGGCGATGGCGAGTGTCTGGCGCTGGCCGCCTGACATCGTGCCGACCGCCTGACTGGGATCGGAAATGTCGATGCCGATTTTGTTCATCTCGGTGCGTGTGATGCCGTCCATTTCTTCCATGCGGAGGGTGCCGATCGATTTCGGCCCGCGAAACATCTCGCGTCCCATGAAAAAGTTGCGGGTCACCGACATCAGCGGATTGACGGCAAGATCCTGGTAGACCGTGCCGATGCCGGCACTGGCTGCATCGCGCGGATTGCGGAAAGTGACCCGTTCGCCGTCGACGATGATCGCCCCTTCGGTCGGCTGATGAACCCCCGCCAGAATCTTGATCAATGTCGATTTGCCGGCGCCGTTATCGCCGAGCAGGGCGTGGATTTCGCCCTTGTGAACTTCAAGGTCAATGCCGTTGAGCGCCGTGAATGGACCAAACCTTTTCACAAGCCCCTCGGTGCGAATGAGCGGCTCGGCCATGCTACAGCCCTCCGGTGATGCGTTTGCGCACGCTTTCGTTGAGGAACACCGCCGTCAGCAGGACAACGCCAACAAACACGCGGTAGTAGCTGCCATCGATCGCCGGAATGAAAAACACCGCATTGGCGACGAGTCCAAATGTGACGGCGCCGAACACGACGCCGATGACCGAACCGAAGCCGCCTGTCATCAGGGTTCCGCCGACGACCGCGATCGCGATGGCCTCCAACTCCTTGAGGTTGCCCTTGGCGGCGTCGGCTGTGTTGGTGTCGAACACTTGGCAGGCCGCGAAGAGCGTGGCGCAGAATGCCGTCGTCATGAACAGCGAGATGCGGACGCGGTTGACCGGAACGCCGTTGGCCCGCGCGCTCTCGCGGTTGTCGCCGGTGGCATAGATCCAGTTGCCGAACTGGCTGCGCGACAGCACGTAGTAGGCCGCGGCCGCGACGATCAGCCACCACAGCACGCGGGCATCGAAGCCGGAGACCCACTGGTTTCCGGCGCGGTTCAGATTACCGCCGAGAGCATGCCAAATGTCAAAGAAAACGCCGAAGACCTCGCCGCCCATGAGATCGGCGAACCAGGAGGTTTCCTTAAAATCGGGAAGTCCGGAAATCTGCGTCGACTGGTTGATAACGCGGAAACAGACTTCGGTCAGGCCGCGCAGGAAAAACAGGAAGGACAGCGTCACGATGAAACTCGACAGCTGCGAACGCACGACAATGGTTCCGATCAGCCAGCCGAGAAACAGCGTCATGCAGAGTGTCAGCAGGAACGCGAGCAGCGGCGTCGCCTCGCCGAGGCCAAACGGCAGCCCGTATTTCATCATCATTGCCATCGACATGCCGGCAAAGCCGATCATCGAGCCGATGGAGAGATCGAAGTCGCCCGCGATCATGAGCAGGCTGGCGCCGGTCGCGATGATCCCGAATTGGGCGATGATTGACAAGTTGTTCTTGAGGCCAAGCGCGTTGAACGCATTGCCGTTTGAGGCGAAGGCGATTCCGACAATGACCGCCACCATGACCAGGAAGGAGCCGGCTTCCGGCCGCCGCCTGATCTGAGAGAAGAACCCGCCCTTCTGCAGGCGGTCAGATTCCTGGCGCGCCGATGAACTCTTGGCTGACATTCAGATCTCCCTGGCTGAGCCCGGCAAAGGCGCGGGCCGCTGGCCCGCGCCCGCAAAATGGGTCAGCGGTTCACGCCTGCCTGGGCAGCGACGCCCGCGGCGTTTGACGCATCGACAAATCCTGGACCCGAAGGGATGTTCGCGCCAGCCAGAAGTCCGGCATAGTTGTTGTAAAGATGCAGCACGATGATCGGCATGTACCCCTGAAGATACTGCTGCTGGTCAATCGTATAGGCAACAACGCCGTCCTGGATCAGCTGAATGACTTCGGGACTCAAATCAAAGCATGCCAGATGGATGCCGTCGGCCCCGACCTCAGCGATCGCTTTCGCCGCCGCGGCGCAGACATGCGGTCCCACCGCGAGCACGCCGTCAATCGAAGGATCGGCGGTCAGAGCGGCCGCGGTCCGGGTCTCGATCTGGGCGACGTCGTTCGAGACGTCGATCTGGTTCAGATCGGCGCCCATGGCATCGAAATAACCGGAGCAGCGGTCCACGAGCGCGGTGTTGAACGCTTCCTGGTTGAGGCAGATTCCTTTGGTCACGCCTTCTGCCATGGCACGTTTGCCCGCGGCGAAGCCGGCATCGCGTTCAGGCTGGCCAACATGCATCAGGGCGCCGAGGCTGGCGGAAGATTCCAAGCCGGAATTCATGGTGACCACCGGAATGCCGGCTTCGACCGCCGACCGGATCGCGCCGCCGAGCGCATCGGCATCGGGCAGCGAAACGACCAGACCGTCGGGCTGGGTCGCAGCCACGGCCTCGATCAGCTGGGCCATATCCGACATGTCGCCGGAAGGGGCGAAATTGTACTCGAACGCAGCGCCGATATCCTCGGCCGCATCGCGTCCGCCTTTCTCAACCACCGGCCAGAACGGATCGGTTCCCTGGGTGTGAGTGACCATCACATAACGCTCGTCAGCACTTGCCGCCACGGTCAACATGGTGGCTGCCATCACCGCAGTAATGATTGATTTCATCCAAATTCTCCTTGAATATTTTCTTTTTCCGAGAGCTGCTCCGAACACTGCGGACTCGCTGGGGCCGAACGGTCGCATATGTGCAGGCCGCAGCCCGGAACACCACCGCCGCCCGGATAATCAAACTGGACGCTGGGCACAAGATTGATTCGCCATATCCCGCCGCCGGCAAACCGCCTCCCTGGCGGAATTCAGGGTTTGCGTGGCCCCCTGCGCGGATGAGCGGCACTGGCGGGAGTCCGGCGGCCGCCGGAGGCTTGTGGAAAGTCGCGTGGTGCGGGCGGAACGGTCTGCGCGCCCGCGCATCACCTGCCGAAGACTGCGTACAGGTTGGCGGCGAATTCGCTTTCGAGCGGAAATGACAGCATGCCCATCACCGAATAGCCGAGCAGCCAAGGCATCAGGTAAAACCGGACCATATAGAAGAACCAGGCCAAAAACAGCGGGATCAGCGGCTCAGCCAGAAAGCTCGGTGTGACAGGCCGGAACAGCCTGAGAAACGGGTCCGTCATCCTGACGAAGACCCGCATGAAGAAAAACCTGCTGTCGAGCGGAAGGAAAAGGTTCATGGCGCAGCGCCCGATAAGCGTCCACATGATCATGCCGAGGACGTAATCAAACGCCAACAGCCACCACGGAAAAGCGGCGTATCCGCCCTGCATCGCTGGTTTCCCTTAACAAAAGGGGGCGGGAAAAGCCGCCCCCGATCTTTTTATCAGCCGATCGCTCAGTGCGCGCGGTCAAGAATGGCCTTGCCCGTCGGATCGCGCACTTCGTCGACCATCGCCTGGGTCTCAGCATCCGGTTCGGCGGTCACGAGACTGACCACGACCATGGCGACGAGACTCACCGGCATGCCGATGATCGCAAACCGCAGATGGTCAATGCCCAGCCACGGGTCACCTCCGGCGAAGCGGACATAGTACAGGTACAGCGTCCCGGCGGCGAATCCCAGGATCATCCCGGCGATCGCTCCGGCGCGGTTGGCCCGTTTCCACCAAACGCCCAATACCAATGGGAAGAACAGGCCGGACGCCGCGAAATCGAACGCCCAGGCGACAGCCCCCAGGATACCGGTCAGCCGGAAACTCGCGACGAACGCCGCCAGGGCGCCGATCACAATCAGCAGAATCCGGGCCACGATGAGGCGCGTCCTGGTGTCGGCTTTCGGATCGATAATCTTGTAATACAGGTCATGGCTCAGCGCGTTGGCGATCGCCAGAAGCAGACCGTCCGCGGTTGACATGGCGGCAGCCATGCCGCCTGCGGCGACCAGCCCTGAAATCACATACGGCAGTCCGGCGATTTCCGGCGTCGCAAGAACGACAATGTCCGGCCGCATGAAGAATTCATTGACCTGCAGCAGCCCGTCGGCGTTGAAGTCCGAGATCGCCAGGAAGTTGACCGCGGCCCAGTTCTGCACCCACTCAAGCGTCTGCACATCGGCAATGCTCTTGCCGATGATGCCTGTGGCGAGATCAGGATCGAGCACCTGCAGTTTCGTCAGCGTGGCGAGCGCCGGCGCCGTGAAATACAGCAGGAAAATGAACAGCAGCGACCACGAAACCGACTTCCGAGCGTCGCGGACCGATGGCGTTGTGAAGTAACGCATCAGGATGTGCGGCAGCGATGCGGTGCCTGCCATCATGCAGAATGCGAGCGTCACAAACTTCCAGCTTGCCATCCCGGTGCCCGGCGCGTTGTGCAGAGAGGTCAGGACACGGACACCCCCAACCGGTGCATCCCCGCCTGCCGCCGCTCCAACGCCCCAAAGGGCTTCAAGCTCGCTGATCCGCTCGACGGCGCTGCCGTAGCTAAAGTGGGGAATGATTCCGAAACCCTGCACGTTCGACATCCAGATGACCGGAACCAGGTAGGCGATGATCAGCACGATGTACTGCGCCACCTGCGTCCATGTCACCGCGCGCATCCCGCCCAGCATCGAGCAGAGCAGTATTCCAAGAAGGCCGAACCAAACACCGACCTCAAACGGAATGAGAAGTGCCCGCGAGGCAATCGTTCCGGTGGCGTTGATCTGCGCCGTCACATAAGTGAACGATGCGACGACCAGCACAATTGTGGCAACGAACCGGGCAAGGTTGCCGCCGTAGCGGGTGCCGATAAAGTCCGGCACGGTGTAACAGCCGAACTTGCGGAGATACGGCGCCATCAGCGAGTTAACGAGCACATAGCCGCCGGTCCAGCCGACAACGAAGGCAAGGTAACCATGCCCGCCGAAATAGATCCCGCCGGCCAATGCGACGAATGACGCGCCGGACATCCAGTCCGCGGCTGTCGCCATTCCGTTGAAAACAGGCGGAACCTCGCGGCCGGCGACATAGTAGGCGTCGACCTGCATGGTCCGCGACAAATACCCGATCGCGGCATAAATCACGACGGTGAATGCCACAAACAGCAATCCAATGGTCGAGGCCGGGACACCGAACTGCTCGAGAATCGCCATCAAAATGATGAAGACGATGAAGCCGCCGGTGTACATGCCGTAAACCTTCGGAAGATTGCCTAGAAAATCGTCTTTTGACCAAGATGCCATTCTTCTGACTCCCTATTCCGTCAACCCGGCTTCGTTATCGATCATGTCTTGAATCCAGTTTTGACCGAAGATGAGGATAACGAAGATCGCAAGCGAGCCTTGGACAGCAAAGTAATACCCCAAGGGGAATCCAATAAACGAAGCACCGTTCAATCCCTGAGCGAACCAGTGCACGACGAAGGCAAAGATGAACCAAAGCACAAGCACCCAAATTGTCAGGTTCCGGGTTTTGCGCCAGTGTTCAGCCCTCTGTTGGGACTTATCAGCCATGTTGTCTCCTGTTTTTCCGGATGTCCTGCCGTTCTTGACAGGCAGTCAGACAGTCAGTCCGATTCATAAGCCTATACAAGGGCCGGACATGGAATTACAGGACCAATTCGCTGCCGCGAAGCCGGCGCCGGCAGCGGCCGACAGCGGATTGGATCTGCCATGCTTAAAAGGGCCCTTGCGCTGCTTCGGAAACTGGTCCGGATGTTTCGCGTCCGGTTTGACAAATCGCCGATTGAATCGGTCGATGGGCTAATCGAATTCATCCATACGCGCTCGGCCTATGTGGCGCAGACCTCGCTCTACGGTTACTTGAAAACCCGAATGGGCCGGAACTATGTTTCGATCTTCAAAGACGAGCGGTTCGCGCCGTCGCTGAACACCGCGAAATGGAAGATTTACGCGGCCTGCCTGTCGGATCTGTGCGTCTACGCTGTCGCCCGGTCGGGAACGCGGCAGCCGGGACTGTCGACAGATTTGGCACTGCACTGCTACCGGCAATGCGTGCAGAGGACATTTGACGGGCCGATCGCGGAGGCGATAGCGTCAGGCGCCGTGGCGGAATTCGAGGCAAGGTGCGGCGCTGTCATCTGGGCCAACGCCGCGATCGGAGCGGCGGCGTTTTCGAAGAGCCCGGCGGCGCTTGCCGACAGCTCGCCCGTCTCCGACGAGTTCAGGAAGCTTGACCGCGAGATTGTGATGAATTCGGTCCGGTTTCGCTGGAACGATGTGCGCGGTCAGCTGACGAAAAGGCTTGACGGCGATGCTGTCTGGCACAACTGGCGCCCGGAAGCCGGCCGGGATTGAAACACCAACGAAGACATTCTTTTGGAAGGGCGAAGCGCGATGTTGAAATTTGTTGTCATCTCAGATCTGCATATTGTTCCGGAGCGAGAGCTCTCACACGCGGTCGACACCGGTGAACGGCTGGCGCACGCCGTCAGCCATATCAACCGATTGCACCCGGACGCCGAATTCTGCATTGCCGCCGGCGACTTAACCGACCGCGGCGAGATTGCGGCTTACCGCCGGCTCAAACAGTCTGTCAGCGGCCTCAATCCACCGCTTTACCTGACTCTCGGCAATCACGATGACAGGCGGAACTATCTGCAGGTGTTCGATGACGCGATCGTCGCGGACACCGGGTTTGCGGACATTTGCATCGACAGGTCCGGCCACCGTATCCTGGTTCTCGATTCGCTCGACAGCGGGCGCCATCCGGGGCTGGTCGCCGCGCCGCAGCTCGAATGGCTTGCGGCCAGACTCGGCGAGGCCCGTGACCGGCCGGCGATTGTTGTGATGCATCACAACATCTGCGATCTGCAGGTGTGCACGGACGCCATCCGCCTTCATGAGAACCGCAGCTTCGCCGATGTTCTGGAGGGGCATCCTGACATCCGGCACGTGATTTCCGGCCATGTGCATTTGTCGTCGTCAGGCGTTTACCGCGGCATCCCCTTCACCACATTCGCCGGCAGCCACTACAATATCGATCCGAGACAGGACGACACCGACCGGCGCGCGCCGCGCCGCGAAGGCCCGGGCCAGTGCGCGGTCGTCTGGTCCGACGAAGAGGCCACGGTGGTGCTGCAGGAGGATTTCCTCACCCGCCACCAGCAAATGCCGCCGGAACTGTTCTATTGAGACGGCGGAGGAATCGCCCGTGACAGGCCCGGCGCCGTCCACCGCGCGGATACCTGATTTTGCCGATGTCGAGGCGGCGGCGGCCCGGATTGCGCCCTGTGTGAAACGCACGCCGGTGTGGCGGTCGCAGCCGCTCGACGCATTGGCGGGCGCCCGGCTGTTCTTCAAATGCGAGGATCGCCAGGTGACGGGCTCGTTCAAGGCGCGTGGCGCGGCCAGCGCCGTGTTCAGCCTCGGACCCGGATTTGAGGAGGCGGGCGTCATCACCCATTCCTCCGGCAACCACGGCGCGGCGCTGGCCTTTGCCGCCGGGCAGCGGGGCATGCCCGCGACGGTGATCATGCCGGAAGGCGCGGTATCGGCGAAACGCCGCGCCGTCCGCCGCTTTGGGGGCCGGATTGTCGAGTGTGGCAACTCGGCGGCGGCGCGGGCGGACAGGCTGGAACAGCTGCGTTGGGAGACAGGCGCGGAATTCATTCATCCCTACAACGATCCCCGGGTTATTGCCGGACAGGGGACGTGCGCATTGGAGCTGCTCGAACAGACCGGCGGGCTGGATGCCATCGTGGCGCCGGTGGGCGGCGGCGGCCTTTTGTCGGGCGCCTGCCTGACGGCTGAAACGGTCAGCCCGCAAACGCAGGTGTTCGGCGCCGAACCGGAGCAGGCGGATGACGCGTGCCGGAGCCTGGCGGCCGGCCACATCGTCGCCGATGACGCTCCGGACACAATCGCCGACGGTCTGCGGACGCCGCTGCTTGCTCTCACCTGGCAGGTTGTGTCGCGCCGCGCAGCCGCCATTCTGACGGTCAGCGAACAGGAGATTGTCGAAGCGATGGCGGTATTTGCCCGCGCGTCGGGGCGCCTTGTCGAGGCGAGTTCATCTGTGGCGCTGGCCGCTGTGTGCCGGCATCGAAAAACATTCAGGGGCAAGCGGGTCGGCGTGATTGTCACCGGCGGCAATGTCGAGGTGGCAGCCCTGCCGGACTGGGCGCGGGACAGGCTGCGCGATTTCACTGCCGCTTGAACCGTTGATTCGAGTCGCACTTTGATTGAATAGTGTCTTGCCGCGGGGATTGGTTGGGTGCAGCGTGATAATCCGCGGCCGGCCGGCGGCCACAGCCGGCTGTGCCGGAGTTAACGAGAGGGAGAGACATGGCCGCTGACGATCAGGACCGTGCGCTTGAGGCGGAAGCGCTGCATTACCATGAATTTCCCTGGCCCGGAAAACTGGAAATCCGCGCCACCAAACCGATGGCCACCGGCCAGGACCTGGCCCGCGCCTATTCGCCGGGCGTGGCGCACGCCTGCATGAAGATCAAGGACGACGCGCTCAATGCGCGCCGCTACACCGCGAAAGGAAACCTGGTGGCGGTGGTTTCCAATGGCTCCGCGGTGCTTGGCCTTGGAAACATCGGTGCCCAGGCGTCGAAGCCGGTTATGGAAGGCAAGGCGGTTCTGTTCAAGAAATTCGCCGATATCGACTGTTTCGACATCGAGGTGAATGAGAGCGATCCGGAGAAGCTGGCCGATCTGGTGGCGCGGCTTGAGCCGACATTCGGTGCTGTCAATCTTGAGGATATCAAGGCGCCGGACTGCTTCCGGGTTGAGCGCCTCTGTCAGGAAAAAATGGGAATACCGGTGTTCCACGATGACCAGCATGGGACCGCGATTGTGGTTGCCGCCGCCGCCAGCAACGCCCTCCTGATCGCCAAAAAAGAGCTGCCGGACATCAAGATTGTTGCTCTCGGTGCGGGAGCCGCCGGCATCGCCTGCCTGAAAATGCTTGTGACCATGGGCGCCCGGACCGAAAACATCACGCTCTGCGACAGCCGGGGTGTCGTCTCCGCCGCGAGGGATGACCTGTCGCCGGAAAAGGCGGAGTTCGCGCAGGATACCGAGTGTGCGGAGTTTGCCGCAATCATCGCCGGGGCGGATCTGTTTCTCGGGCTTTCCGGCCCCAACCTTCTGAGCGGAGACATGGTGCGGCGGATGGCACGGAGCCCGATCATTTTCGCGCTGGCCAATCCCGATCCGGAAATCATGCCGGACGAGGCGCTGGAGGCGGCGCCGGACGCGCTGATCGCCACCGGGCGCTCGGACTTTTTCAATCAGGTCAATAATGTTCTGTGTTTTCCGTTCATTTTCAGAGGGGCGATGGATGCCGGCGCGACGCAGATCAACCACGCGATGAAGCTGGCCTGCTCCGATGCGCTCGCGGAACTGGCGAGAAGCACGACTTCGGCGGAAGTCGGCACCGCCTATCAGGGCGAAACCCTGACCTTCGGACCGCGGTATCTGATCCCGAGACCGTTTGACCCGAAACTGCTGCCGAAAGTGTCCACCGCAGTGGCCAGGGCGGCGATGGAATCGGGTGTCGCGACCCGCGAGCTCGACCTCGGCCAGTACGAGCGCGGACTGGAGGAGAAGGTTTACCGCACATCTTTCATCATGCGCCCGGTATTTGAGGCCTCCCGCATGGTCCGCCGTAGGATCGTGTTCGCCGAAGGCGAGGATGAGCGGGTGTTGCGGGCGGTGCAGTCGCTCACTGAGGTTGACGGCCCGGAGCCAATCCTGATCGGGCGCCCGAGAGTCATCGACCGGCAGATCGAAAGGGCCGGACTTTCTCTGACCCGCGGCAAAGAGTTCGAAAACGTCAATCCGCAGCGGGACACCCGATTTCACGAATACTGGACAACCTATCACCGCATCATGCGGCGCAACGGCGTCACGCCCGACCTGGCGAAAGCGATCCTACGCACCAACACGACGGCGATCGCCGGCGTCATGGTGCGGCGGGGCGAAGCGGACAGCATGATCTGCGGCACATTCGGCCAGTATCTCTGGCATCTGAATTATGTGCGGCAGATCCTGTCGGAAGAGGAGCTGCATCCGGTCGGCGCGCTGTCGCTGATCATCTTCGATGGCGGGCCGCTGTTCATCGCCGACACGCATGTGCACACCGACCCGTCCGTGGAGCAGATCGCCGAGACCGTCATCGCCGCCGCGCGCCATGTGCGCCGGTTCGGGGTTGAGCCGAAAATCGCGCTCTGTTCGGACTCGCAGTTTGGCAATCTCGACAGCGTTTCAGCCCGGCTGATGCGCGGCACGATGGAGCAGCTGGACAAGGGCGGTCAAAATTTTGAGTATGAAGGCGAGATGAACACGGATACGGCGCTCGACGAGGAGCTGCGCGAAAGGCTGTTTCCGAATTCGAGGCTGACGGGAAAGGCCAACACCTTGATTTACCCGAACACTGTCGGTGCCGGAGCCGCCCGGAATCTGCTGAAGAGCGTTGTCAACGGGCTCGAAGTCGGACCGATCCTGATGGGCATGGGCAACCGCGCCCACATCGTCACTCCGGCGATCACAGCGCGCGGGCTGCTGAACATCTCGGCCCTGGCCGGCTCCGCTGTCGCCAGCTACGGATAAATCAAAATGCCTGGGCGCCTGACAACACATGTTCTTGACACCGCCCGCGGCCGACCGGCGGCGGGGCTGAAAATCGACCTGTTCTGGATCGAAGGCGGCCGCCGCCGGCTGCTGGGATCGTTTGTCACCAACAGCGACGGCAGGGTGGACGGGCCGGTGCTGACGGAGCCGGAATTCCGCCAGGGCGAATATGAGCTGTTATTCCATGCCGGCGCGTACCAGGCGGCGGCGGGAGCGGCGGACGGCGATCCGCGGTTTCTGAACACCGTGCCGGTCAGGTTCGGACTGTCGGGCGACGAGCATTATCATGTGCCGCTTCTGCTTTCGCCGTTTGGGTATTCCACCTATCGCGGCAGCTGAGCCCCGGCGGATCCGGCGGGACAGGGCGGCGGGCAAAGCTGAATGACTGACACAGCTGTCATATGGGAATGGATTTCCTTTGCCGTCCGGTGGTTCCACATCGTCACCGCGATGGCCTGGATCGGATCGTCGTTCTACTTCATCGCCCTCGATCTCGGCCTGCGGAAATCAGCGGACATTCCCGAGGGGGCGCAGGGCGAGGAGTGGCAGGTTCACGGCGGCGGATTTTATCATATCCAGAAATACAGCGTGGCTCCGGAGCGGCTGCCGGACCGGCTCGTCTGGTTCAAATGGGAAAGTTACAGCACCTGGCTGAGCGGCGCCGTCCTGTTGATGATTCTGTACTGGGCGGGGGCTGAACTGTATCTGATCGACCGCGCCAAGGCGGATCTTTCCATTTGGCAGGCGGTGCTGCTTTCCGGCGGTTCGCTTGCTGTCGGATGGGCGGTTTACGATCTGCTGTGCAAATCCCGCCTCGGCGAGCATCCGTCGTCTCTGATGCTGCTCTTGTTCGCAATGCTGGTCTGCATGGCGTGGGGTTACGACCAAGTGTTCACCGGACGCGCCGCGCTGCTGCATCTCGGGGCCTTCACAGCGACCATCATGACGGCCAACGTCTTCATGATCATCATTCCGAATCAAAAAATCGTCGTCGCCGATCTGAAGGCAGGCCGCGTCCCTGACGCCAAATACGGCCGTGTCGCCAAACTGCGTTCGACGCACAACAACTATCTGACGCTGCCGGTCGTCTTCCTCATGCTGTCGAACCATTACCCGCTGTCTTTCGCGACGGAATACAACTGGCTGATCGCATCTTTGGTGTTTCTGACGGGCGTGACCATCCGCCACTATTTCAACACGATGCATGCCGGGAAAGGCCGCCCGCACTGGACGTGGGCGGCGACGGCGGTGATCTTCATTGCGATCATGTGGCTGTCCACGCTGCAGGCGCCGGTCGATGAGCCGTTGGACAGCGTTCGGCTGGGAACGCGCCCGCCCGGATCGGCGTTCACGGATCACCATCTGTTTGCGGCAGTGAGTGAAGCTGTCGCTGCCCGCTGCGCTGTCTGCCATGCCAAAGAGCCGGTCTGGGCGGGTGTGCCGATCGCCCCCAAAAACGTGATCCTCGAATCCGAGGCCGATATTCTGCGTTTGGCCCGCGAAGTGTATCTGCAGGCGGGGCTCACGCATGCGATGCCGCCCGGCAACACGACCTTTATGGAAGCCGAAGAGCGCCGGCGCATTGTCCAATGGTACCGTGAGGCGGCGGGCAACACATTCAGGTTTTAGCCGCGGCCGGTTTGGCTGCGGCCGCTCTTTTGTCCGGGCGGGCGGGCCGACAGGCAGGGAGCGGTATGGGTTCAGGCAGGCGCCTCGAGATAGCTTTCCATCGTGTCATCGAGCGCTTCGGCCCATTTCGTGTGATGCGGAGGCGCCTTGATCCCGGTCATCGGCGAGACATACCCATTGTCTCTGAATGTCATGATGTTCTGCTTTTTGTGCTTTTTCCACTGATAAAAGGCCTCGTCGGACGCATCGACATCAAAGCTCGGATAGTCGGTCTCCGCGATCAGCTCACGCACATAGTCGCCTTGGTAGCGGATGCAGGCATAATCGTCCTCAAGCGCATCCTCGGCGGCGATTCGCTGCTCCACATCAGCCTGCATCGCCGCTTTGTCCGGCAGACCGATGCGGCCCATGATGACATCGCGGACATACCACGCCTGCGCGTCAAACATGTTGAATGTGTACCATTGGTCCTGCATGCCGAGGTAGAACACCCGCGGATCGCCGTTCCAGACACAGCCTTTGTAGAGATCGGCCGTTGCCAGGCGGTTGGCGGAGCGCAGGCGCAGCCCGTCTTCCATGAATGGGAAGTGATGCAGATAGCCGGTGCAGAGAATGATCGCGTCGACATTCACCGAACCGCCGTCGATAAAGTGTGCGGTTTTGCCCTCGACCCGCTCCAGCAGCGGCACTTCCCGCCAATTGTCGGGCCAGTCATAACCCATGGCCGCTGTGCGGTGGCTGACTGTCACCGAACTGCAGCCGTATTTCCAGCACTGCGAGCCGATGTCCTCGGCTGAATAGCTGGTGCCGATCAACAGCAGGTCCTGATCTTTGAACTCACGCGCGTCGCGAAAATCATGAGCGTGCAGAATGCGGCCGTTGAAGGTGTCAAATCCCGGAAATTCCGGAACGTTCGGGATCGAGAAGTGCCCCGATGCCACAACCACATAATCGAACTCTTCATCGGTTTCGCGGTCATTCCCGATGTCTTGCGCGATCACACGGAATGAACCGCCGCTGTTGCGCTCGACCCGCCGGACCGGATTTCGGAAGCGGATCCAGCCGCGCACGCCGGCCTTCTCCACGCGCCCCTTGATATAGTCCCAAAGAACAGCGCGGGGCGGGTAGGAGCCGATGTTTCGCCCGAAATGCTCTTCGAAAGTGTAGTCGGCGAATTCCAGACCCTCTTTCGGGCCGTTCGACCACAGGTACCGGTACATCGAACAGTGAACTGGCTCCCCGTGCTGGTCGAGCCCGGTTCTCCAGGAGTAATTCCACAGACCGCCCCAATCGTCCTGTGTCTCGAAACAGACAATTTCAGGTATTTCCGCGCCGCCGGCCTCGGCCGACTGAAACGCGCGCAGCTGCGCGAGACCCGATGGTCCGGCGCCAATCACAGCAATTCTCTTGGTCATTTGATCCTCCGGTAAACGTCATCAAACCGCGAATGCAACATTAACATCACTTTGCCGGATTTCCGATAATGTTGCAGCCCTGAAAATCCCATCTCAAACGGCAAGGTGTCGATGCAATTCTGCGAATTATGTTGAACTGGCGGTTGAATTCGTTACTCTAGGTGCAAGCTGCCGCGCAACCGCGCGGCTGACAAGGACAACAGATTAATTGAGGAGGAATCGTGATGATTGCGGAATTCACTGCCGGCGGGCACACGCGCCGCAAGTTCTTGAAGTCGGCAACTGCGATGGCAGGGCTTGGTGTTCTGGGGGCACAGCTGCCCGGTCGCGCGGTCGCAGACGGCCATGTGATAAAGATTGGATTCCTCGCGCCCTTGACCGGACCGGTGGCCGCGTGGGGCAAACCTGGACTGCTGGGCTGCGAAATCTGGTCCGAATGGGTGAATGCGGCCGGCGGAATCGATATCGGCGGCGAGAAACATCCGATCGAGTTTGTCAGTTATGACAACGAGTACGATCCGGCCAAGGCGCGCACCGGGGCGACCAAGCTGATCCGGGAGGACGGTGTAAAATTCGTTATGATGCTTGGCGGCGACACCTGGCCCGGGGCACAACCCGTCGCCGACCGCACAGGCATGCTGTTTTCGACGCTTCTGCCGTCCGATCTTGGACCGGACACGACGACATTGATCGCCCCTGCCGAGGTGCACCCGATTTACAATGTGACTGGAGTGGAGTGGCTGGCCGAAAACAAGCCGGAGTTGAAGTCTGCTGTCATGTGCGCTCAGGACGACGCGCTCGGCCTGCCTTCGGTTGCGACTTACCTTGCGGCATTCGAAGCGGCCGGCATCGAAATGCAGGACGATCCGCTGCTATTTGACCCGGCAACCACGGACTTCGCGCCTGTGGTGACACGTCTGATTTCCGGCAACCCGGATATCGTGTGCCTCGACACCTGCTATTCTGACTATGTGCATCCGATCACCGAACAGTTGTTTCAGCAGGGATTCGGCGGACAGATCATCTCCTGCACCGCGGATTTCTACGATCAGATGATCGCCCGGACGTCGGTCGAGTTCATGGAAGGGTTTGTGTTCCAGTTCCCGGATTTCGATGATCCGGCTCTCAATCAGGACTTCGTCAATTTCCAGGATCCGAACAAGTTCTTCGAGGTCTACAACGAGCGCCACCCGGGCCAGTGGGGCGCCGTCAGCTGGGAATACGCTTCGATCATGGATCTTTGGAAATCGGCGGCCGAGGCCGCGGGCTCCGCCGAACCGGCCGATGTTCTGGCGGCGATGACCGTTGATGGAACCGGCGCGCACGCGTTCGGAACCGCTGACTGGTGGGGTGAGGACCTGTTCGGCATCAACAACGCTCTTGTCGGCAACTGGCCGGTGGTGGTCATTGAAAGCGGGAAGGCGCGGATCAAAGAGTTCAAATCAATCCCCGACTGGTACGACAGGCACGGCGATTTGCTCAAGAAGCATATGGCCGCCTACAACCAAATGTGGGATCAGCGCTGATCATTCCGTGCTGAAACCCCGGCGCCGGGCCCGGCCGGGCCCGCGCCGACGAGTTTTCCGGGACGCCTCAGACACGCATGATTGAGCTTCTGGCGCAAACCGGCCTGAATTCCCTCTATGCGGCAGCTTACCTTTCGTTGGTGGCGGTCGGGCTGGTGCTGATTTTCGGAGTCATGGGCGTCATTAATTTTGCCCATGGCGAACTGTTCATGCTCGGCGCCTATGTCGTTGTCGCGCTCTACACCGGTCTCGGCATGCCGTATCTTCTGGTTGCGGCCATCGGGCTTGTGTTCGTCGGGTGCATCGGAATATTGATGGAATTCACCATGTTCCGGCCGCTGCGGAACAATCCGCTTGCCGGTCTTGTGGCTTCAATCGGCTTCCTGCTGATCGCTCAGGCCGTGGTCGCGATCCTGTTCGGCGTGCGGATGGAGCATGTGCCTCCGGTCACCCAGGAGGTCATCGTGTTTTCGGAAAAGATCCGCCTGCCCCTGCAGCGACTCTTTGTCATCGTCGCCGCCATCGTGTTCCTGTCATCCCTGTGGGTCTTTCTGCACCGCACGCGGTTCGGCTGGGCCCTCAGGGCCAGCGCGCAGGATGCCGAAGCGGCTGCCCTGCAGGGCATTTCCATCCGCCAGACGTCGCTGATTGCGATGTTCATCGGCGCCGCCCTCGCCGGCATCGCCGGGGTTCTGACCGCGCCGCTGATTTCGGTCAACACCCATATGGGGCACTCGGTGATTGTCGCCGCGTTCATCGTGATCATCGTCGGCGGCGTCGGGTCGCTCGAAGGCGCGGTGGTCGCCTCGATCGCCTATGCGTTCATTCACACGATCGTGACCACGTTTTGGGACGGCGTGATTGCCGACGTAATCGGGCTTTCGCTCATGCTGTTGGTCTTGATCGTCAAACCCACCGGCTTGTTCGGGGCCAGGGATCGTGCCTGACAAACTGATCCGCCCCGCGCTGTGGCTGCTGCTGCTCGGCGCATTGCTTGCGGTGCCGCACGGTCTGAGCTATTCGCAGCAGGAAATCCTTGTTTTCCTGACCATCAACGTGTTGCTGGTGGCGTCTTACCGACTGTTGACGCTGACCGGCGAATGGTCACTGGGCCACGTCGTGATCATGGGAGTCGGCGCCTACACCTCGGCGCTCCTTTCCAAGGAACTGGGACTGGCGGTGCCGCTTGGCATCGTCGCCGGCGGGCTGATGGCGGCGCTGGTCGCCTACGGGCTGAGCTATCCGCTGTTCCGGATGAAGGGGTTTTACTTTTTGATCGGCTCTTTCGCCGCCGGCGAAATCATCCGCCTCCTGTGGAAGCGGTTCCGCGACCCGTTCGGCGGGCCGAAGGGCATCAAGCGCATTGACCCGATGCCGGATTTTGACATCATCATATGGCGTTTCGATTTCTTTGAGCCGGTCAGCTACTACTATTTGTGTCTGGCCATTGTCGGACTGTGCCTTTGGACAATGTGGCGCATAGAAAAGTCTCCGGTCGGGCTGACATTTCATGCCATCCACTGGCAGGATCGGCTTGCCGAAGCCGCCGGGGTTAATGTGCGTGGCTACAAGACAATCGCATTCGTGATCGCTTCCGGTTTCGCGGGTATCTCCGGAGCGCTGCTCGCGCACTATATCGGCACCATCAATCCGAACAGTTTTGATCTTGAGCAGATGGTCTTCGTCCTCACCTGGTCGATCGTCGGCGGCACAGTGACGTTTTACGGCCCGATTCTTGGCTGCATCTCGCTCGTGATCCTCAATGAGATCGTCCTGCGGGAGTTTGGCCTCGAGCAGAGCCGGCCATTGGTCTACGGGCTGGTGTTGATTCTGTCGGTGCTGTTTCTTCCAAAAGGGCTTGAGGGTCTGGTGCAGGGGGCCGCCCGCGCGCCGTGGATGCGGCGAATCATTGCGGCAGAACCGCCGCAGCGGCCATGACTGAACCGATCCTTTCTGTCGCCGGCCTTGTCATGCGGTTCGGAGGGCTGAAGGCCGTCGACGGGCTCAATCTGGCTGTTGAGCAGGCGGCCATCCACGGTCTGATCGGCCCCAACGGGGCTGGCAAAACAACGACCTTCAACATGATTTCGGGATTCTACACCCCAACCGAAGGCGAGGTGCGGTTAAAGGGCGAGAAGATATCCGGGCTGCCGATGCACGAGGTCGCAAGGCGCGGCGTTGTCAGGACGTTTCAGCACTCGACGCTGTTCGCCGAAATGACGGTGCTCGAAAACGCGCTCGTCGGAACCCACATGGCGCACCGGCCGAAACTTTTTCCAGCGGTCGCCGGCTTCGACCGAAGCAAACGCAGGGCGGCGCTGGAGATGGCGCGCGGCGCACTTGACTATTTCGGTCTGCTGCAGTTTGCCGACAGCCGGGCGGGCGATCTCAGCCACGGGCACCAGCGCGCGCTCGGCCTGGCGGTCGCCATGGCGCCCGGTCCGGAAGTTCTGCTTCTGGACGAGCCCTTCACCGGCATGAATCCGGGAGAAACCAATGCGATGATGGAACTGATGCGAAAGCTCAGGGATTCCGGCGCCACGATTCTGATCGTTGAACACGATATGCACGCGATCATGGGGCTTTGCGACACGATCACGGTGATGAATTTCGGCAAACTTCTGACGGTGGGGAAACCGGAAGACATCAGGGCTCATCCGGAAGTCATCGAAGCTTATCTCGGTACCGCCAGAAATGCTTCTTGAACTGATCGACATCTGCGTGTCATTTGGCAAAGTCGTGGCCCTCCGCGGGGTCTCGATGGCGGTGCCGGACGGCAGCATCATCACAATCATCGGCGCCAACGGCGCAGGCAAGTCGACCACATTGAGGGCGATTTCCGGGCTGACCCCGCTGAGAAGGGGAGAGATCCGTTTTCAGGGTGAGCGGATTGACGGGTTGAGCCCCGACAAAGTGGTGGCCAGAGGCATTGCCCATGTGCCGGAAGGGCGGCGCGTCTTTCCCGACATGACTGTTCATGAAAATCTCCGCACTGGAGCGTTTCTGCGCCGCGACCGCCAGGAGGTCGAGCGTGATCTGCAGTCCGTGTTTGAGACATTTCCAAGACTTCATGAAAGGCGCGGCCGCAATGCGAGGACGCTTTCCGGCGGCGAACAGCAGATGCTGGCGATCGGCCGCAGCCTGATGGCGAAACCCAGGCTGCTGCTCATGGACGAGCCGTCCATGGGGCTTGCCCCGGTCATCGTGGATGAAATCGCAGCGATCGTCGGGCGGATTGCCAGATCGGGGGTTCCGGTTGTGCTAGTTGAACAGAATGCGGAACTGGCATTGAACCTCGCAGACTACGCCTATGTGCTGGAAAACGGCCTTGTCGCGTTGCATGGAGAAGCCAGCCAGCTTCATGATGACGACCACGTCCGGGCCGCGTATCTTGGCATCTGACGCTGGGAAGAGGGAACGCCGCGCCGCGCTGAACGCCGGCTGGAAGCGCAGCGAACTGGTCTGGGAGCGCTGGCAGGAACGGGCCAACGAATATCTTTCCGCCGGCCGCCGCCGCCGCGCCGCCTTTCGATTCCTCGCCGCCGACTGGCTGGCGCTCCTGGCGTTTGACCGGTCCGATCCGCGGCGGGCGGCGAGCACGGCCAATGCCGCGTGCGCGTTTCGGGTGCTCGGGCTGGGCTGGGCGGGAGCGCGGTTTTACCGGATTGCCGTGCGCGACTGGTCCGGCATTGACCGGGAGTTTCCCGGCATCGCGATTCAGCCGCGGGCGCGCAGCTCGTTGTTCCATCTCCGCATGGAAGCGCTGCATCTGGAAACCTACACCAAAGTCAGGAAACAGCGTCTGGCGGCGTTTGTCGACGAAGCCGGGGAATGCCTGGCAAATCTGACGGAAGGGCGGGAGCCGCCGCACCGGCTGTATTCCCGATGGCGCGGTGAAAAGCCGCCGATGTTCGATGACACGCGGAGAATTCTGGCGGCCTGCCTGTTGATCGCCGCGCCGCCCCGGCCGCCCGGCTAACCGGTCCGCGGGTGGGCGCTGCGATAGACCTCGGCCAGATGCGCCGTGTCCACTTCGGTGTAGGCCTGCGTTGTTGACAGCGAACTGTGTCCAAGCAGCTCCTGGATGGCGCGCAGATCTCCGCTTGCCTTGAGCAGATGGCTGGCGAAAGAATGGCGGAGCGCGTGCGGTGTTGCGCTTGCCGGCAGCCCGAGGGCGGCGCGGGCCCGCTGCATCACTTTTCGCACCGTCCGCTGGTTCATCGGCCCGCCGCGGACCCCCCGGAACAAGGGCGCATCGGGCGCCGGCGGAAACGGACACAGCTCGGCATAGCGGGAAACGGCTTCGCGCGCCGCCGGAACCGCCGGCACCAGCCGTTCCTTGCCGCCCTTGCCGCGGATGCGCAGCGAGTCCGGCAATGGATGGCTTGACCCCTTTAGCGACAGCGCTTCGGAGACCCTGAGGCCGCAGCCATAGAGCAGCGCCAGAACCGCTTCGTCCCGCGCCGAAACCCACTTTGGCCCATCGGCCTCCGACGAATGGTCCAGAATATCGAACGCGGCGTCCTCCGGCACCGGCCGGGGCAGCGGGCGCTGGAATCTGGGCGCCCGGACGGACAGGATCGCCACCGGATCGAAACCTTCGGTTTCCCCGAGCCAGCGGAAAAATCCTTTGACGGCGGACAGTTGCCGGGCAAGCGACCGCGGCGAGATTCCTCGGCGCCGCGCATGCGCCATCCATGAGCGGGCATCCCGTATGGTGATCGACTTAAGGGTCGCAAGCCCGGGCGGCTGGCCGCGGTGCGCCGCCAGAAACGCCAGGAACTCATGAACATCGCGCCGATAAGCGCTGACCGAGTTGTCGGAGATGCCGCTCACGGATGTCTTGTGGGCAATCCAGGCGTCAAGATAGCAATCGGCACTGGCTTCCGGAGCACATCCTGCTTCAGTTTGTGTTGCGCATGCTGACATTTAAGTGCGTTCAAATTGGGGAATCATGGACGATGGCGCCGCGTCGCGGCCATGCGGTCGGGAATAAGGCTTTCGCCCGCGGGCGCCGGCTCTAGAGCGCCGCCATCGCGGCTCCAATGGCGATGGCAGAAAGAATGGCCCATGCTGCAGGTCCCAACCTCAAAACGGCGTGGCGGTATGTGTTTCCCTGAATTGACCTCTGGACCGGTGGAGGCAGAAGGCGGCCGTTCCGATGGTTTGCCGGGTCGTTAGGCCAGCCACCGCCACGCGACACGTTCGGCGACGGCGCGGAAAAACTCCAGCAGATCGGTCCCCATGCCGGCCTCGAACTGGTGTGCGTTGCGCGAACCCATGAGCAGCAAACCAATTTTGTGCGGGTCGCGGAACGACAACGGCAGCAGCGCTTCTGACCGCAGCGGTGGGCCCGACTTTCCATAGGCTTCTAACGAAAGCGGTGTCGTCGGCCGCAGCAGGACGCGTCCCGATTCAAACGCTTCCGGAAGCGAATAATAGCGCTGCACAAACCCGCGTTTGCAGGCGTGGATAGTTGTGCCGTGCGCGGTTCGGGTGCCAAGCCTGTCAAATCGGCCCTCAAGAAGCACCCGGATCCGGTCAATCCGCAGAGTCTTGGCCGCCGCATCTTCAAGGGCCATGCGGAACTCTTCAAGACTGTCCGCCTCCAGCAGCCGCAGCACGGCGTTTTGAATGCGTTGAACTCCCAAGAGGTTTTCGTGGCTGGCCGCCACCAGCAGACGGTTGGCCTCTTCGAGATCGTCTCTGCGCCGGTCCAGAATCTTCAGCGCCGCGCCGCGCAAATCGACGATATTCTCGCCAAGGGATCCTTCGGCGCGCACCGCCAGCTCTCGCATGACCTCAAGATCGTCAAGAACAATGCCGGGGTTGGACTTGATCTGTGCCCTGATATTCTGAACGTCAGGACCGTCGGGTATTTGGCTGATCGCAGTCATCGCTCGCCAATGCTCAGAATTCAGGAGGTTTTGATCTTGGCCGCGTCCGCGAGGAAACTTGCCAGCCCTTTGTCGGTCAATGGATGTTGGGCCAGCCGGTGCAGCACCTGCGGCGGAACCGTCGCGACATCGGCGCCGGCGAGCGCGGCCTGGGTGACATGCAGCGGCGTTCGAATCGACGCCGCCAGGATTTCCGTCGGGAAATCGTAGTTGTCATAGATTTCGCGGATCTCATGGATGAGCTCCATTCCATCCAGCCCTATGTCGTCCAGCCGTCCTATGAAAGGGCTGATATAGGCTGCGCCGACCTTTGCCGCGAGCAGTGCCTGGTTGGCGTTGAAACATAGAGTGACGTTGACCTTGATGCCGCTTCGTGTCAGCCGGTCGCAGGCTTTCAGCCCATCCCAAGTGAGCGGGACTTTCACCACAACATTGTCGGCGATTGACGCCAGATCTTCGCCTTCCGCTGTCATCCGGGTGGCTTCGACGGCCACAACTTCCGCGCTGACCGGCTTGCCGGCGGCGATTTCGCAGATCTCTGCGATCACCCGCCTTGGGTCCTTGCCGGACTTCATGACAAGCGACGGGTTGGTGGTCACGCCGTCGAGAATTCCCATTCCCTCAAGTTCGGCGATGGCATTGGTTTCTGCGGTGTCGACAAAAAACTGCATTGGCTGCTCTGCTGCGCGGCGAATTTCAACTACATCGGTTATTAAACGAATCCCCGGTTGGATGGAACAGCCTATTGACCCCAGACACTGACAGCAGATCATGGACTGAAGGCGAGGTTGTGTCGGTGCTTGTTCCGCGTCCGATCGGCGGCGGGCTTGACTATCTGGCGCCGCCGGGCGGGGTGCGGACCGGGGCGTTTGTCGAGGTTCCGCTCGGGCCGACCCGGGAGATCGGGGTGGTGTGGGGGCCAGAACAGGGCGAGATCGAGCGCGCGAAGCTGAGGCCGATACTGAAACGGCTCGATGCCGCTCCAATGAACGCCTCCATGCGCCGCTTTCTGGAACGGGTTGCGGCCTATACGGTCTCTCCCTTGCCCCTGGTGCTGCGGCTGGCGACCCGGGTCCCGGGAATCCGCGATCCGAGGCCAAAGCGGGCGCTGTTGCGCCCGACCGGAATTGCACCCGAAAAACTGACCCCGGCGCGGCGGCGGGTGCTGGAGATGTTTGCGGCCCGCGGCGGCATGCCGGTGGCTCCCGCGGAAATCAGGGAACTGGCCGGTGTCAGCGCCGCCGTCCTCAAGGGCCTTGAAGATCAGGGGGCGCTGGAGCGGGAATCCGCGGCACGGGACGAGGCATACCCGGAGCTGTTTGCCGACAGGAGCGGATTCACTCTTTCCGAGTCGCAGCAAGCGGCCGCGGCCACGCTCCGCCGGGGCGCGGCCGCCAATGCGTTTTCACCGGTTTTGCTGAAGGGGGTCACCGGCGCCGGGAAAACGGAGGTGTATCTCGAGGCGGTCGCCGAGACATTGCGGTCCGGACGCCAGGCGCTGGTTCTGATGCCGGAGATTGCTCTGACGGGCGAGTTTGTCCACCGAGTCAGCGAACGGTTTGGCGGCGGTCCCGGCGAATGGCATTCGGAAATCACGCCGGCGGAGCGGAGGCGGCTGTGGCGCGCTGCCGGAGACGGCACGGTGCGGCTCGTTGTCGGAGCCCGTTCAGCCCTGTTTCTGCCGTTCCGGGACCTGGGGCTGATTGTTGTCGATGAAGAGCATGACGGTTCTTACAAACAGGAGGATGGCGTTCTTTACAGTGCGCGCGACATGGCGGTGCTGCGCGCCTCCCTCTGCCGCGCCCTGGTTGTGCTCGCTTCAGCGACGCCGTCGCTGGAGACCTGGAACAACGCGCGCCAGGGAAAATACAGCCGCCTGGATCTTCCGGCGAGGGCCGGCTCGGTCGAGATGCCGGAAATCTCCGCGATCGATCTGCGCGAGGCGCAGCTTGAACGGGGAAGGTGGATCTCCGGGGCCCTGGCGCATGCTGTCCGCGAGACTCTGGACAGCGGCCAGCAGGCCCTGCTGTTCCTCAACCGGCGCGGCTACGCGCCGTTGACAGTCTGCCGGTCCTGCGGTCTGCAGATCGGCTGCACCGAGTGCGACGCAAAAATGGTTGAGCACCGTTTTGCCGGACGCCTGATGTGCCACCAGTGCGGGCGCTCGATCCCGGTGCCGGAACACTGTCCGGCCTGTGAGGAGGAAGGCGGGCTGGCGGCGGTGGGCCCCGGCGTCGAGCGCCTGGCGGCCGAAGCTCTGGAACTGTTCCCAAGAAGCCGGATTGAAATCCTGTCATCGGATTTCAGCGGCACATATGCGGAATTCCGCAACCGCATTGACTATGTCCGCAGGGGCGGCGCCGACATCGTCATCGGCACACAGATTATTGCCAAGGGCCACAATTTCCCGTTATTGGGGCTGGTCGGCGCGGTCGACTCCGATCTCGGACTGCATGGCAGCGACCTGCGGGCCGCCGAACGCACCTTCCAGCTGATGACACAGGTTGCCGGCCGCGCGGGACGGAGTGAGGGAGGCCGCCGCGGCATCGCAATGCTGCAGACCTGGCAGCCTGAACATCCGGTGATTCAAGCGATCATGTCGGGCGATGACGAAGCGTTCTGGACCGCCGAGGCGGCTGAGCGGCGGGTTGGCGGCGCGCCGCCGTTCGGCCGTTTTGTGGGCATCGTTCTTTCCGGTCCCGACGTCCAGGAGGTCGAGCGGCTTGGCTGGCGGATGGCGAGGAATTCGGAGCAGCTGCGGCGCATCGGAGCACAGATTTTCGGTCCGGCGCCGGCTCCGGTCGCCCGCATTCGGGGGCGGTCCCGGTTTCGGCTGCTGGTCAAGGCGGATCGCCGGGTCCCGCTGCAGAGCGCCCTTAGCGCCTGGCGGGAGCAGTTCAGAATACCGGCAAATGTCCGGGTGGTGATCGATGTCGATCCGCAGCGTTTCACATGACGAATGGCCGCCGGACCGCGCGCCGAAGCGGTGCCGGAGGCGAGCGGCGCCGGCCTCGGACCGGTCAATTGTCCGGCAGCGGCCGGTGCGGAATTCTGACAGCGAACCGATCTGGGAATTCGAACGGCGACAGGATTTCTTGTCTATAGGCTGAATGGCCTTTATGAGCGACCGCCGTAAGTGGAAACTCCAATGCGCATGTCAATAGAAGCCCGGCCGGGCATTGCCGCAATCACGCCTTATTCGGCGGGCGAGGCAGTCATCGAAGGCCGTGACACCGCCATCAAACTGAGTTCGAACGAAAGCCCGTTTGGACCTGGCCCGGCAGCAGGCGCGGCGCTCCGAACGGCGCTCGGCGATCTTGGAACCTACCCGTCCCGCGATCACGCCGCGCTGCGCAATGCGATCGCCGCGGCGCAGGGATTAGACGCCGACAGGATTGTCTGCGGCGCCGGATCGGACGAAATCCTGGCCTTGATCGCGCAGGCATTCGCCGGTCCCGGGGCCGAAATCGTCCATCCGCGCCACGGTTTTCTGATGTATCCAATCATTGCGCGGTCGGTTGGGGCGACACCGGTCGCAGCCGGGGAAACCTGCCGCCGCGCGGATATCGGCAAAATTGTGGCCGCCTGTACCGACCGCACCCGGATTGTGTATATCGCCAACCCTTCCAACCCCACCGGAACGATGCTGGACGCGGAAGAGCTGGCGGCGCTTGCGGATGCGCTGCCGGGTTCGGCCGTACTGGTGCTGGACTGCGCCTATGGCGAATTCGCCGATGGCAGGGACTGCGGGGAGTCGCTGGCACAAAGGCGCGAAAATGTTGTGATGACACGCACCTTCTCCAAAATCCACGGTCTCGCATCGCTGAGGATAGGCTATGGCTACGGCCCCGCCGCGATCATCGATGTGCTGAATCTCGTTCGCGGGCCGTTCAATGTCTCTGGGCCTGCGCAGGCCGCCGCCGCCGCCGCCGCCGCCGATTTCGAACATATTGAACGCTGCCGGACGCACAACGCCGAGTGGCGCGCCTGGCTCCGGAGGCGGCTGATCGATGCCGGGGTGGGGGTGGACGAATCGTTTGCAAACTTTGTCATGGCCCGCTTTGCCAGCGCCGATGCCGCGCGGGCATGCGATTCCTGGCTCAGGCGGGACGGCATCATCGTAAGGCGGTTGGAGGCCTACGAGCTGCCGCATTGTCTCAGGATCACGATCGGCGGCGAGGCGGCTTGCGTGGCCGCCGCGGAATCGGTTGAAGCTTTCATGCGCGGCGGCGGCCAATGATCTACAAACAAGTCGCGCTCGTCGGGATGGGGCTGGTCGCATCCTCAATGGCGCTGGCCATCCGCCGCGGCGCCGTTGCCGAAAGAGTCGCCGGATACACGCGCACGCCGGCCACTAGGGAAGAGGCCGAGACCCTCAATCTTGTCGACCGGATGTGTGACAGCCCGGAGGAAGCGGTCGAGGGGGCCGATCTTGTGGTGCTGTGCACACCGGTGCTTTCCTTTGAACAGCTGACCCGGCGGATTGCGCCGCATCTCAAGCCCGGAGCGACTTTGAGCGATGTCGGATCGGTCAAAAGCCATGTGAAGCGGACAATCGGGCCGCTGGTGCCGCCGGATGTGCATTTTCTGCCGGCGCATCCTTTGGCCGGCACCGAACGCTCCGGACCGGGCGCCGGATTTGCCGAACTGTTTGACAACAGGTGGTGCATTGTGACGCCGGGCGACGATGCAGACTCCGCGGAGCTGGCCCGGCTGGTCGGGTTTTGGGAAGGTCTGGGGGCGCAGGTCGAGCTCATGGATGCGGACCGGCACGATGTTGTTCTCGCGGTGACGTCGCACGCGCCGCATCTCATTGCCTATACAATGGTCGGCGTCGCCGACCATCTGCGACGCGTCACCAATTCGGAGGTCATCAAATATTCGGCGGCGGGATTTCGCGACTTCACACGCATCGCTGCTTCCGACCCGGTCATGTGGCGCGATGTCTTTCTAACCAACAAAGAAGCGACAATTGAGATACTCGGACGTTTCACCGAAGAGCTGTTTGCCCTGCAAAGAGCAATCAGATCCGACGACGGCGACACGCTGCACGAGTATTTTCAGCGCACCCGGTCCATTCGGCAGGGCATCGTTGAGGCGGGGCAGGACACCGGCGAATCCGACTTTGGCCGCCACGCGCGGCGAAAGGATTGAATCCGGTCAGCCGGCCGGCTGGCAAAGGCGGGCGTCGGGAAGAGCGAACAGCGGCGCTTTGGCAAATGTTGCGATGCCGTTTTCCACCTCCACGGAAAGCCCGGCGGCCAATATTGCGAGAAAACCCGCCCCAGGGCTGTTGAGCAGACTGCTGACGAGCCGCTTCAATCCGGCGCTGCCGGGATCGATTGCCAGAGATCCGGAAAACTTGCCGTCCACGACATCAAGGCGGCCGCTGAGACGCAGACTTGAATGCCGCCACCGGACGCTGGCGGAAGAAATGTCGACGCTTCTGAACTGGATTCCGCGGTTTTTGCACGAAGAGGCGGCGATGGGCCGGTCAAGAACCGCTGTCAGTTCGGCGTCAATTGATGTCAAATCCCCCACCAGCGCGGCAGCGACGGCATTCGCCGGCGGCGTCGCGGCGCCCGGGTGGCGACGGAAGCGCACCGCAATCTCATAGCTGCTCGCGGTTCCCTCCCGGCGGCGCACCGCAGCCAGGATGTCGGAAAACCGGCCGGTCCAGCCTGAGGATCCGGACATGCGGGTTTCGCCGGCCTCGACGATGAAGGTTCCAAGCTGCGGCTCGCCGTCGTAGTGCAGCGAAAGGCTTGCCCGCATGTCCTCCGATACGATGTCGATCGTTTCGCCCGGCGTTTCAATGCGCTGTCTTTCGGGCCAGACGATGACGAATCGATAGGGCTGATAGCTCAGCGCCAGCAGCTGCAGAAACGGCGCTTGCCATGACAGCCTCCTTTCTTGGTCAGCAATCAAGGGCGCGCTGATTGTGGTGTCAAAACGGTTGGGAAACCCGCGGATGGAGATGCCTTCGTGTGAGGCGTCAACCCCCTGCGCGCGCAGGTCTGCGATCAGGCTTTCGACAGCTGTCCGATTGACGGATCTGCCGTAGAACCAATAGCCCGACCAAAGCAGAACCGCGGTCGCGACAACGCCGATTAAAACTCGCATCATGATCCGGCTCGCTTCACCTTGACCGGCAGTCCTTATACACGCGCGTTGGCTGTTGGAAAAACACGATGGATGAAGGGTTTTGGGTGTTTGGATACGGATCGCTGCTGTGGGATCCGGGATTCACGCCGGAAAAGATGCGGCGCGCGGTACTGACCGGCTACCGGCGGAGCTTTTGCATGTGGTCAATTCATCACCGCGGCACGCCCGAGCGCCCGGGTCTGGTGCTGGCGCTGGACCAGGCCGTCGGCGGCAGCTGCAAAGGAATGGCTCTGAAGGCCGGCGGCAGCGGCGCTGACGGCATCCTGGCCGCGCTCCGCGCCCGCGAGCTCGTGTCCTATGCCTATCAGGAAAGACGCGTCCGCCTGCGGGTGTCCGGCGAGGGCGCAATAGAAGCGCTTGCATACGTCGTGGACCGGGAGCACGCGCAGTATTGCCGGATATCTCCGGAGGAACAGGCGCGCGCCATCGCACGGGCGGCAGGCGGCCGGGGAGATAACCGCGAATATCTCGAAAAAACCGTGGCCAGGCTGCGCGAGCTTGACATTGAAGACCCGGATCTCGAATCCCTGCTGCTGCGTGTGCGTCAGATCACTCGGCAGATTCCGGTATAACGATCAGGGTCGTTCCCTGGTAATCGACGACGCGAACCAAGTTGGCGTCTTTGGCGGTCCCTGTCTTCCATTTTGCGTGCCAGCGCACCTGATCAATGGTGACCTTCCCCTCAGTGCCTCTGGCCTCAATCACGGTGGCCTGCCGTCCGACCGTCCGCTCTGCCGGATCATTTAACGCCGTGCCGGGGTTTCCCTTTTGGCCGAAGCGCGGCATGACGGCGCGCGCGGCGAACACCGCGCAGACTGAGAGCACGGCAAAAGCAAGGACCTGTGACTGGCCTGACAGCTCCGGCGCCCACAATAGCCCAATTCCGACGACCAGGGCCGCAATCGCCGACCACAGAAACAGATCTACCGATGTCACCATGACGGCCGCGCCGAGCAGAAAAGCGAACGCGATCCAGTAAAACGGCGAGATTCCATCCAGCAGGGAAAACACGGCGAGGTTATCCGTCAATCTCCGCCGGCCCGTCGGCCGCGCTTCTGCGGGCATGCATCGCCTCTCCCGCAATCTCGGCGATTCCGGCCACCGATCCAATCAGACTTCCGGCCTCCAGCGGCATCATGATGGTTTTCGCGTTCGGCGATGACGCGACCTGGCCCAGAGCCTCGGTGTATTTCTGCGCCACAAAATAGTTGATCGCCTGCACGTCGCCGGTGACGATCGCATCGGATACCATCGAGGTTGCCTTGGCTTCGGCCTGTGCCGCCCGTTCTCTTGCCTCGGCGTCCAGAAAGGCCGCTTCGCGCCGGCCCTCGGCCTCACGAATCTGAGATTCTTTCAGCCCCTCAGCCCGCAGAATCGCCGACTGTTTGTCCCCTTCCGCCTGCAGAATTTCGGCGCGTTTGTCGCGCTCGGCCTTCATCTGTCTGGCCATCGCGTCGGAAATATCCGGCGGCGGCATGAGGTCTTTGATTTCAACCCGGGTGACCTTCACCCCCCAGGGTTTCACCGCCTCGTCAATCACGCTGAGGAGCTTGGCGTTGATTGAATCCCGGTTCGACAGCGATGCATCGAGATCCATTGCGCCGATGACCGAACGGATATTGGTCTGCGTCAGATTTTCGAGGGCCGACACCAGATTGCGCACTTCGTAGGCGGCGCGCTCGGCCTCCACCACTTGATAGAATGTGATGGCGTCGGCCGAAATCATGGCGTTGTCCTTGGTGATGACTTCCTGAGAGCCGACATTTAGCACGGTTTCCATCATATTGATCTTGGCGCCGATGCGCTCGACAAACGGAATGGCGACCCGCAGACCCGGCTTTTGGGTCCGGTGGTAGCGGCCGAATCTTTCGACGGTCCAGTTTTCGGCCTGAGGCACCGATCTAACCATGAGCCGGATCAGTATCAGGGCAAAAATCAACAGCACCGCAATTGCGGCGGCTTGGGCGTTTTCAGCAAAAATTTCCACTGGCAGAATTTCCGTCCGTTGCCTCGAGTGACAAATCCGCGCGACGCGGGCGCGCTGCCGCAGGATATATGGGAAGCCGGGTTAAATTGTAAGATGCTGTTGTTCAAACCACAGGCATGAATTAAAATGCCGCGTAAATGAGGCGGATGGAGCAGCGCCTATGAAATCCGGGGAGCGCAGACTGCGGCCCCAATTTGCGTTGCCTCTGCGGCAGGCGCTCTTGATGTTGCTTGCGGTCGGGCTCGTGATTTTCGGCGCCTACATGGCTTATGGGTTTGTCGAACCCATATTTTTGGCGAACCGTTACCTGAACGGCGTCATTCTCGGCGTGTTTTTCGTCGGCATTCTCGCCTGTTTTTGGCAGGTGGCGCAGATTGCGGCATCGGTCATTTGGATCGAGAGCTTTCTGTTCGACGGCCACCGTGAAGGACCGCTGAGAATTCTGGCCAGGAAACCGCCGCGGCTGCTGGCGCCCTTGGCCGGCATGCTGGGCACGCGCAACAAGCTGACACAGATTTCGACGATGTCGGCCCGCTCGATTCTGGATACTGTAGCCTCGCGCATGGACGAGGCGCGGGACATCACCCGTTATCTGTCGAATCTGCTGATCTTTCTTGGCCTGCTCGGCACGTTTTTCGGACTGGCGATCACCGTTCCCGCCGTCGTTGAGACCATTCGCTCGCTGGCGCCGTCGGATTCCGAAGGGGGCGTGGAAGTGTTCAGTCGGCTGATGATCGGGCTGGAAGAACAGCTCGGCGGCATGGGGACGGCGTTTTCTTCGTCGCTGCTCGGATTGGCGGGATCTCTGGTGGTCGGTTTTCTTGATCTGTTTGCCGGCCATGGGCAGAACCGGTTCTACCGCGAGCTGGAAGAGTGGATCTCGGGGATCACCAAGGTCGGCTTCGGACAGTCGCTCATGGAGGCCGAGGGCGCTGAGCAGCCGCTTTCCGAAACCGCCATCGCGGCCCTGATGGAGCATTTGACGCAGCTGCACGAAATGCTTGCCCGATCGGAGGAAGAGCGGGACTTCATGATGCGCGGCGTCGCCGGTTTGGCCGAAACCGTTTCGGAGCTGGCCGAGCGGGTCGGGGAGCTGACCAGACTCCAGGAACAGCGGTATCAGAGCGGTCCGCCGACATCGGAGCTGCTCAGCCAGCTCGCCGCCAGCCAGACAGATATCACCGAGCTGCTCGCCAAAGTGACTGTTGATTTTTCCGACGAGGAATCCCGGATGCTTCTGCGCAACATCGATGTGCAGCTCCTGCGGCTGGCTGAAGAGAATCTCAATGCCCGGCAGGAGCTCGCTCATCAGATCAGGCAGGAGATTGGCGCGCTCGCGGCTGCGGTCCGCGGGCAGCAGGCCCGGCGGACTGCGCCGCCGCGCCGGGAAGGAACAGAGGCGCAAGGGCAAGGAAGCTGACCGATGGCGCTGGTAAGGCGATCAGGGCATCGGGTCACCTCATCGATTTGGACCGGCTTCGTGGACGCCATGACCGGGCTGTTGCTGGTCCTCATGTTTGTCCTGTCGATGTTCATGATCGTCCAGTTCATCCTGAGCGAAACCATCTCGGTGCAAGGCGATGAATTGGTCCGGCGGGATGAGCGGATTGCAGAACTCCTGGGGAAGATCTCCGACAGAGATTCTGAACTGAAGCGTTTGGAGGCGCGGATCGACGCGCTGATCGGCGACATTGAAGCCGGCTCCGCACGGATCGCGCAGCTGGAGAACGAAATTTCCAGCCAGGCGCAGGAGCTGGCATCCGCAACCGAACAGTCGGCGCGGCAGCGGGCGCGTATAGAAGGGCTGACCGCGGAACGGGATCAACAGGCGGCATTGATCGCGGATCTTGAGCAGCAGATTTCCGACTCGCGGGACAGGATCGCCGAGTTGCTCGCCGAACTTGTGGCGGTCACAGGCCAGAAGAGCGATCTGGAAAGCCAGGTGGCCGCCGCCGCCGACAGAAACACCAGACAGGAAGCCACGATTTCCGACCTCGGCAGTCAGCTGGACGCCGCCGATGCCGAAAAAGCGCGGCAGACGCAGCTGCTGGCGGACTTCGGGAAACAGGTCGCCGCCTTAAGGGCGCAGGTCGCGGCGCTGCTTGCTGAGCTTGAGTCGGCGCTGGCGCTGCGAACGAAACTGGAAGGGCAGATTGCCGAGGCGCGCGCCGCGAACAGCGCGCAGCTCGCGCGCATTGAATCGCTGCAGGATCTTTTGCAGGCCGCCAATGAAGACCGCGACCGGCAGGCCGTTTCGATTTCCGAACTGGAACTCCGGATCGCTGAATTCGCGGCTTTGGTCGCAAGCCTCCGCAATGACCTTGCGGGTGAAGCTGACACGGTTGCGGAGCTTCGGTCACGGCTTGCTTCGACCGAGGCGGATCTCCAGGACTCCCGGGAAACAGAAGTGTCGCTGCGGGATCTGATCGCCAGTGCCAACCAAGACATTCAGCGACAGCTTGTGTTGATTTCGTCGCTGCAGGATGAGATCGCCGACAGCAGAGAAGAGCACGAAAAACAGCTCGTTTTGATCGCGTCCCTAGAGGATCGGATCGCCAGCGCCAGCCAGGAAATCCAGCGACAGCTCGTGTTGATCGCGTCGCAGCGGGACGAGATCGCCGGCGCCAAACAAGAGAATCGGCAGCATCTCGCATTGATCACGTCGCTTAAAGATCAGGTCGCCGCCGCCAATGATGAAATCCGCCAGCACCTCGTGCTGATCGCGTCCCAGCGGGACAAGATCGCCGGCTTCGAAGACGAAGACAAAAGGCAAATCGCTTTCATTGCGTCGCTGCGAAATCAGATCGCCGACGCAGAGCTTGAACACCAGGAACAGCTCATATTGATCGCGTCCCTTGAGGATCAGATCGCGGCCGCCAACGAAGAGCGCCGAAGCCAGCTTGTGCTGATTTCTTCGCTGCGTGATCAGGTCGCCGCCGCCAACGAAAAAGACCAAAGGCAGCTTGTGCTGATCGCATCCCAGCGCGATGAGATCGCCGGCTTCGAAGACGAAGACAAAAGGCAAATCGCTTTCATTGCGTCGCTGCGAAATCAGATCGCCGACGCAGAGCTTGAACACCAGGAACAGCTCATATTGATCGCGTCCCTTGAGGATCAGATCGCCGCCGCCAACGAAGAGCGCCGAAGCCAGCTTGTGCTGATTTCTTCGCTGCGTGATCAGGTCGCCGCCGCCAATGATGAAATCCGCCAGCACCTCGTGTTGATCGCATCCCAGCGGGACGAGATCGCCGCCGCAAGAGATGAACATCAGGAACAGCTCATATTGATCGCATCCCTTGAGGATCAGATCGCGGCCGCCAACGAAGAGCGCCGAAGCCAGCTTGTGCTGATTTCTTCGCTGCGTGATCAGGTCGCCGCCGCCAACGAAAAAGACCAAAGGCAGCTTGTGCTGATCGCATCCCAGCGCGATGAGATCGCCGGCTTCGAAGACGAAGACAAAAGGCAAATCGCTTTCATTGCGTCGCTGCGAAATCAGATCGCCGACGCAGAGCTTGAACACCAGGAACAGCTCATATTGATCGCGTCCCTTGAGGATCAGATCGCCGCCGCCAACGAAGAGCGCCGAAGCCAGCTTGTGCTGATTTCTTCGCTGCGTGATCAGGTCGCCGCCGCCAATGATGAAATCCGCCAGCACCTCGTGTTGATCGCATCCCAGCGGGACGAGATCGCCGCCGCAAGAGATGAACATCAGGAACAGCTCATATTGATCGCGTCCCTTGAGGATCAGATCGCGGCCGCCAACGAAGAGCGCCGAAGCCAGCTTGTGCTGATTTCTTCGCTGCGTGATCAGGTCGCCGCCGCCAATGATGAAATCCGCCAGCACCTCGTGCTGATCGCGTCCCAGCGGGACAAGATCGCCGGCTTCGAAGACGAAGACAAAAGGCAAATCGCTTTCATTGCGTCGCTGCGAAATCAGATCGCCGACGCAGAGCTTGAACACCAGGAACAGCTCATATTGATCGCGTCCCTTGAGGATCAGATCGCCGCCGCCAACGAAGAGCGCCGAAGCCAGCTTGTGCTGATTTCTTCGCTGCGTGATCAGGTCGCCGCCGCCAATGATGAAATCCGCCAGCACCTCGTGTTGATCGCATCCCAGCGGGACGAGATCGCCGCCGCAAGAGATGAACATCAGGAACAGCTCATATTGATCGCGTCCCTTGAGGATCAGATCGCGGCCGCCAACGAAGAGCGCCGAAGCCAGCTTGTGCTGATTTCTTCGCTGCGTGATCAGGTCGCCGCCGCCAATGATGAAATCCGCCAGCACCTCGTGCTGATCGCGTCCCAGCGGGACAAGATCGCCGGCTTCGAAGACGAAGACAAAAGGCAAATCGCTTTCAGTGCGTCGCTGCGTGATCAAATCGCCGCCGCAAGAGATGAACACCAGAAACAGCTCATCTTGATCGCGTCCCTTGAGGATCAGATCGCGGCCGCCAACGAAGAGCGCCAAAGCCAGCTTGTGCTGATTTCTTCGCTGCGTGATCAGGTCGCCGCCGCCAATGATGAAATCCGCCAGCACCTCGTGTTGATCGCATCCCAGCGGGACGAGATCGCCGCCGCAAGAGATGAACATCAGGAACAGCTCATATTGATCGCGTCCCTTGAGGATCAGATCGCGGCCGCCAACGAAGAGCGCCGAAGCCAGCTTGTGCTGATTTCTTCGCTGCGTGATCAGGTCGCCGCCGCCAATGATGAAATCCGCCAGCACCTCGTGCTGATCGCGTCCCAGCGGGACAAGATCGCCGGCTTCGAAGACGAAGACAAAAGGCAAATCGCTTTCATTGCGTCGCTGCGAAATCAGATCGCCGACGCAGAGCTTGAACACCAGGAACAGCTCATATTGATCGCGTCCCTTGAGGATCAGATCGCCGCCGCCAACGAAGAGCGCCGAAGCCAGCTTGTGCTGATTTCTTCGCTGCGTGATCAGGTCGCCGCCGCCAATGATGAAATCCGCCAGCACCTCGTGTTGATCGCATCCCAGCGGGACGAGATCGCCGCCGCAAGAGATGAACATCAGGAACAGCTCATATTGATCGCGTCCCTTGAGGATCAGATCGCGGCCGCCAACGAAGAGCGCCGAAGCCAGCTTGTGCTGATTTCTTCGCTGCGTGATCAGATCGCCGCCGCCAACGAAAAAGACCAAAGGCAGCTTGTGCTGATCGCATCCCAGCGCGATGAGATCGCCGGTTTCGAAGAAGAAGACAAAAGGCAAATCGCTTTCAGTGCGTCGCTGCGTGATCAAATCGCCGCCGCAAGAGATGAACACCAGAAACAGCTCATCTTGATCGCGTCCCTTGAGGATCAGATCGCGGCCGCCAACGAAGAGCGCCAAAGCCAGCTTGTGCTGATTTCTTCGCTGCGTGATCAGATCACCGCCGCCAACGAAAAAGACCAAAGGCAGCTTGTGCTGATCGCATCCCAGCGCGATGAGATCGCCGGTTTCGAAGAAGAAGACAAAAGGCAAATCGCTTTCAGTGCGTCGCTGCGGGATCAAATCGCCGCCGCAAGAGATGAACACCAGAAACAGCTCATCTTGATCGCGTCCCTTGAGGATCAGATCGCGGCCGCCAACGAAGAGCGCCAAAGCCAGCTTGTGCTGATTTCTTCGCTGCGTGATCAGATCGCCGCCGCCAACGAAAAAGACCAAAGGCAGCTTGTGCTGATCGCATCCCAGCGCGATGAGATCGCCGGTTTCGAAGAAGAAGACAAAAGGCAAATCGCTTTCATTGCGTCGCTGCGGGATCAGATTTCTGCCGCGGAAGCTGAACACCAAAGGCAGCTCATACTGATCGCGTCCCTTGAGGATCAGATCGCCGCCGCCGATGAGGAGCGTCAAAGCCAGCTCGTGCTGATTTCTTCGCTGCGGGATGAGATCGCTGCCTTCGAAGACGAAGACAAAAGGCAAATCGCTTTCATTGCGTCGCTGCAGGATGAGATTGCCAGTGCCAACGACGAACACCAAAGGCAGGTCGTGTTGATCGCGTCGCTGCGGGATCAAATTGCCAACGCCGAAGATGAAAGCCAGCGACAGCTCGTGACGCTTTTGTCGCTGGAGGAACGGCTTGCCGCCGCAGAAGCTGAACATCAAGAACAGCTTGTTGTGATGACAGCGCTGAGAAACGAGCTCGAGGCTGAAAGATCGGTAAGAAAGGAGGCTGAAGAACAATTACTGGTTATTCCGCAACTGCGGCAGCAGGCAAGCGAACTTACCTCCACGATCATTGATCTTCGCGAAAAACTGGCAGCCGCTGACAGCGAGATCGGTTCCGCCGCCAATAATTTGACAGGCGCCCGGGCCAGAATTGCCGAACTTAACGACGCCCTCAGCGCAATCTCCGGCGATAGGGACCGGCTTGCGGCGCTGGTGGCGCAGCTCCAGTCCCAGCTCGCTGAAAACCGGAAACAAGTTGCAGACCTGACGGCAGAGCGCGACGCGCAGACTTCGTCCATCCAAGAGCAGGCTGATGAGTTGGCGGCTTTGAGGGCCCGCATTGAGCAGCTGGCCCTCGAGCTGGAGGAGGCAACAGATGAAGCCAAGCGCCAGGGCGAACGCACCATGGAAGCGGAGGCGCAGAACCTGAAGGCGCTGGACGACCTTAAACAGCTGCAGATCGCGCTTGGCGCGGCGACCGAGGAATCGGATGAAAAACAGCGCCTTATCGACGAGTATCAGCTGGAGATCTTCTCTCTCGAAGAAAGGATTTCCGTATTGCTTGCCGGCAAACAAACCGCCGATACGGATATTGATCAGCTGCAGGCACAGCTTTCAGATCTCAGAAGCAAGCATGATGCAGTGCAGCTTGAGGCGCGCGAGGCCCAAACTGGCCTGATTGCAATGACCCTCGAACTTGACAAAAAACGCAGGGAGGCGGAAGAAACGCTGGATCTGCTTGCCGCGGCGCAAGGCGCAAAGGATCAGCTTGAAAGGCTGCTCGGAGACCGGGAAGCGGATGTGTCAAGCCTCTCGCGACGGCTTGATGATCTGCAGCAAAAACTGTCGACCTCCGAATTCGCGCACGACACATTGAGCAAGTCGGCAGAGGGCATGCGGCAGGAGCTTGAGCAGGTGCGGAATCGGGCGGCGCTGTTGGAATCGCAGCGCGCCGCCGGCGAGTCTCAGCGTGACCGGCTGCGGGCAAATTTGGATGCGGCGGTGCGGGAGCGCGATGTGGCCCAGGCATCGCTGCTCGCGCTGCAGTCAAGAAACGAAACCGGCGAACTGCAGACTTTGCTTGCTGACTTTGTGCAGAAGCAGGAGGCGCTGGCCAGAGCGGCGGCGGCGGAAAATCGGGCGAAACAGTTCAAGGAGCAGGCAGAATCGCTGGCCGACACACTCAATGAAACTGGAAGGGAACTGGCGTCTATCCGGCAGCGGAACGCTCAACTGGCAGATCAGCTTGGCGCGGCCGTCGCGCAAAAAGAGGAGACGGAACGGAGCCTCCTGACAAGGACGGCGGAACTCGCAACCATCCAGCGTCTGCTGAATGAATCCGGTGAAAAGTCTGACGCCGATCAGCGCCAAATCACTCTTCTCAACCTGCAGATTGCCGAATTGAGAGACCAATTGTCCCAGCTGCAGGCAAGTCTTGAGCTGTCAAAGGAAAAAGAAGCCGCATCGCAGGTTCAGATTCACTCCCTTGGAGCTGATCTGAATGCCGCGCTTGCACGCGTGGCCGCCGAAGAGCGCCGTCGCCGCCAGCTGGAAGAGGCCGAACGAAAGCGCCTTGAACAGGCAAAGCTCCGGCTCGAACGCTACCAGTCGGAGTTTTTCGGCCGCCTGCGTGACCTGTTGGAAGGCCGTGAAGGAATTGAAGTGGCCGGCGACCGTTTCCTGTTTTCGTCTGAAGTGCTGTTCGGGTCCGGCGAAGCGCAACTGTCCACAGAAGGCGAACGCGAAATCGGTGCGGTCGCCAATCTGATTCTCCAATTGGCCAGCGACTTTCCCGAGGATGTTGACTGGGTGCTGCGGGTGGACGGCCACACTGACGACCAGGCTGTTCGGCCGTCATCCGGGTATGATGACAACTGGGAGCTCAGCCAGTCCCGGTCGCTGTCTGTTGTGCGCTTTTTGATCGACGCGCTGAACTTTCCGCCCGACCGGCTGGCGGCGACCGGGTTTGGCGAGTTTCGTCCGCTGGTCCCGAACCAGTCTGCGGGTGCGAGGTCGAGAAACCGGCGCATCGAGTTTAAGCTGACGGAACCTTGATCGTGGAAACAGCAGGCCCGGGCCGCTAGACTGGTTTCGGCCTTGAGTCTGGAGGGCGCAGTCATCGACAGAGAACACACGCCTGCAGCCATGACGGAAAATACGGTTTCCGGAACTGTCAAAAGGGTTGTCTTCCACAATGCAGACAACGGATTCAGCGTGCTCTCCGTCGATGTGCGCGGTTTTCGGAAGCCGGTGACCGTGGTTGGAACCTTGGCTCAGGTCAATGGCGGCGAGTCGATCAAGGCAACCGGGAAATGGACCAACCACAGCAGATTCGGCCGGCAGTTCAGCGCCGATCACATCGCGGCAGCGGTGCCAACGACCGTGCAGGGCCTGCGGACCTATCTGAATTATGCCATTGACGGCATCGGCGAGGTTTATGCCGACAAGCTCATTGACGCCTTTGGCATAAAATTGCTCGATATCATCGAATCTGAACCCGAACGTCTCCGCGAAGTGGACGGCATCGGCGATCAGCGGGCGAACATGATCAAAGAATCATGGGACCGGAGGCGGACAGACCGCGACGCGACGATGTATTTTCTTGGCCACGGCATCGGAATGGGTCTGACAGCGCGCATCCTTCGGACATACGGTGAGAGTGCGGTTCAGGCCGTCACTGAAAACCCGTTCCGTCTGGCGAGCGAGGTCTGGGGCGTGGGGTTCCAAACCGCTGACAAGCTGGCCGAGCGAATCGGCATTTCCGCCGACGACATCAGGCGCGCCCGAGCCGGCGTGGTCCACCTCACCATGAGAGCGGCTGAGGATGAAGGCGACTGCGGAGTCCGGGTTGACGAACTCGCGGCGCAGACGGCCGAGCTTCTGGACATTGACAGGCAACAGGCGCAGCAGGCGATTGACGCGGAATTCGCGAGCAGGGGGCTGATCGCCGCCGAATTGCGTGGCGAAACCTATGCCACACTGCCAGAACTTTATCTGGCGGAACAAGGGATTGCGCAGCGCATTGACAGGCTGAAACAGGGCAATCCGCCTTGGGACCTGGTCGACACAGACCGCGCCATTGAACGGGTGCAGGCCAACAGCAATATCCGTTTCGGCCCCAGTCAGGCGGAAGCCGTCAGGCTTGCGGCGCTGTCAAAATTCACCGTGATCACCGGCGGCCCCGGAGTGGGCAAGACCACAATCGTCAACGCAATCCTTCATATCCTCGAACATGTGATGGACAAGACGAAATTGTGCGCCCCGACCGGACGTGCGGCGAAACGCATGACAGATGCGACCGGCCGCCCTGCGTCCACAATTCACCGCCTGCTCGCATTTGACCCGGAAACCGGCGGTTTCCGCCACAGTAAGACCAATCCGCTGGCATGCGATCTCCTGGTTGTCGATGAAACGTCAATGATCGATGTCAAGCTGATGAATTCGCTTCTGCAGGCGGTCCCGGACGAAGCCGCCGTCATTGTCGTCGGCGATGTCGACCAGCTGCCGTCGATCGGGCCTGGCCGGGTTCTTGGCGACATCATTGACTCCACCGCTGTGCCGGTGGTCAAGCTGACCGAGGTTTACCGGCAGGCCAAGACCAGCCAGATCGTCAGGAACGCACACACGATCAATGCCGGCAAAACGCCGGATTTGGCGCGGAAACCCGACAACAGCGATTTCTACTTCATTGCGGCGGACACGCCGGAAAGGGCACAGGAGGTCATTCTCAAGCTGGTCTGCGAACGGATTCCGGAACGGTTCGGGTTTGACCCGATACGGGACACGCAGGTGCTATGTCCGCTGAAACGCGGCTCGGTCGGAGTGGAGGCGCTGAATGTGGAGCTGCAGGCCGCCCTGAATCCGGATCCGGAAGCATCCATAGAGCGGTTCGGCATGGTCTTTGCCCGCGGCGACAAGGTTATGCAGACGCGCAACGACTACGAAAAATTCGTATTCAACGGCGACATCGGCTTTGTGGCAGGAATCAACGCGCCGGCAAAGAAAGTCGAAATCAACATCGACGGGCGGGCAGTCGAGTACGGATTTGATGAATTGGACGGGCTGACGCCTGCCTACGCGGTGACAATTCACAAGAGCCAGGGGTCGGAGTTTCCCGCGGTAGTGCTGCCGATCATGACGCAGCACTACATCATGCTCCGGCGGAAGCTGCTCTACACCGGCGTTACCCGCGGCAAGCGGCTTGTCGTGCTTGTCGGACAGAAGCGCGCCGTCGGCCTTGCCGTGCGGGGCGGGGAAGCTAAAACCCGGGTGTCGCGGCTCGGCAGTCTGCTCGCATAAAGAATTCTGCATTGCGGCATTATTGCTCTTGAAATGCCGCACTGCAGCATCTATATCGCCTGCGAGTGCAGTGACAAGCCTCCGAAAGGACGACAGAAATGCAGTATGTAAACGAATTCACCAAGCCCTGGGCTGACATGTTTGCCCAGAATCCGCTGAACCCGGCGGCTTTTTCCGATGCCAGCCGCAAATACGCCGCAACCGGTGAAGCGCTCGCCGCCCTGGCGCTCAATGCCGCTGAAAGCAGCGCTGAACTGACCGGCAAATGGACGATGGACACTCTCTCCCACATGAAAGATGTGTGCGTCGCCAAGGAAGATGCCGCCGCGTATGCGCAGTCGGCCAGGGATTTCGCCTCATCGTTTATGGAATCGGCAGCGGAAAACACAGCAGCCTATGCCGAGATCGCCAAACGGGCGCAGGTCGAGACGACCGAGATCTTTCTTGGCGGAGACAAGTGAACGCCAGGTAGCAACCATACCCATCTGCCGTGCGGTCCTCCTCCCAATGCGCCCGGCCAGCGCCCGCCTCAATTTTTTGCAGCCCACATTCAGCGCCGCCCCTCACTCCACATTGGGAAACGCCTCATTGTCTGATTACAAGACAACGAATTACGGGACGTGGATAGCGCGACAAACAAGATGTCAGGCACGCGACAATCAGGCTGGCAGTCTCGTTGAGGGGGCGGTTCCGGCTGCCAGTGGTCATCGAGTTGGCTGTGTTCAGAGACCGGATCGGACCGATTCAAGCCGCCGCCTGAAAGTGGCCGTCATCAGCTTTTGGTCATATCCCCCCGGGAACAAGGCGATGCGGCGCGCCGCCGCCGCACTCGCCGGAACGCGCATCGGTTATCGACCCGTAATGGAAAGTCAGCAGCGAACAGGACCGAATCATGCCAAAGCCCGGATTGCCTTGCGGGGCATGGGCAGGGCTAAGTGATGAGGCGGGTTTTTTGACTGGAGATGCGGGGCGGCGACGGTTCTTCAAACTCGATCCTTAGTTCGTCATCGGCAAGGCGGACCTTGACCAGGCCGCCCTTCTTCAGCCTTCCGAACAGGATTTCATCGGCCAGCTGTTTCTTGATTTTGTCCTGAACCAGACGTTCGAGCGGGCGGGCGCCCATTTTCGGGTCGTAGCCTTTTTCGGCCAGCCAACGGATCGCGTCCTCAGTCAATTCGATTTGAACATTGCGGTCGAACAGCTGGGCTTCAAGCCGGTCAACAAACTTGCCGACAACCCGCATAACGGTCTTGAGATCCAACGGGTTGAAACTGATCACAGCGTCAAGCCGGTTGCGGAATTCCGGCGAAAACAGCCGTTCAATAGCCGCCGTGTCTTCGCCTTCGCGGCGCTCGCGCATAAAGCCGACGGCCTCTTTGGCCTGCTCTGCAGCCCCCGCATTGGTGGTCATGATCAGCACCGTGTTGCGAAAATCGACTGTGCGGCCTGAGTGATCGGTGAGTTTGCCGTGGTCCATGACCTGCAGCAGGATATTGGAGACGTCAATATGCGCCTTTTCGATTTCGTCGAGCAGCAGAACGCAGTGCGGATTCTCGTCCACACCGTCAGTCAGCAGCCCGCCCTGATCGAATCCAACATATCCCGGCGGCGCTCCGATCAGCCTGGAGACGGAGTGTTTTTCCATGAATTCCGACATGTCGAACCGCAGCAGCTCAACCCCGAGCGTGTCGGCGAGCTGGCGCGCGGATTCGGTCTTGCCGACGCCGGTCGGGCCGGCGAACAGGTAGGAACCGACCGGCTTGCCCGGTTCCCGCAATCCGGCGCGGCTGAGTTTGATGGCGGCGGCGAGAGCGTCGAGCGCCGATTCCTGGCCAAAGACCACGCTTTTCAGATTTGTTTCGAGATCGCGCAGCAATGTCGCGTCTGAACGGGACACCCGGCGCGGCGGAACGCGGGCGATGATCGAAACCACATCTTCGATCTCGTTCGGACCAATGGTCTTGCGCCGCTTCGTGGGATCCAGCAGACGCTGCGTCGCGCCGGCCTCATCTATGACATCGATGGCTTTGTCCGGAAACCGCTTGTTGTTCACATAGCGGTCGCAGAGCTTGACCGCGGTTTTGAGCGCGTTTTCTGTGTAGCGGACGTGATGATGGTTCTCGAACCGGCTCTTCAGCCCGCGCAGAATCTGGATGGTTTCCTCCGGCGTCGGCTCCGGCACATCGATCTTCTGGAAGCGCCGCGACAAGGCGCGGTCCTTTTCAAAATACTGTTTGAATTCCTTGTGGGTCGTCGAACCCACGCAGCGGAGTTTGCTGCCCTGCAGCCCCGGCTTCAGCAGATTGGAAGCGTCCATCGAACCGCCGCTCGTGGCGCCTGCGCCGACAACCGTGTGTATTTCATCAATAAACAGGATGGCGTCGTCGTGGTTTTCCAACTCGGTGACAACCGCCTTCATCCGTTCCTCAAAGTCGCCCCGGTAGCGGGTTCCGGCGAGAATGGCGCCCATGTCCAGCGAATAGATGGTTGCGCCGGCGATCGCTTCGGGCGCGTCCTGTTCGACGATCTTGCGCGCGATGCCTTCAACAATTGCAGTTTTTCCGACCCCCGGATCGCCAACCAGCAGCGGATTGTTCTTGTTGCGGCGGAGCAGCACCTGAAAACACCGTTTGATTTCTTTGCCGCGCCCGATCAGCGGGTCGATGTTTCCGGACCGCGCTTTCATGTTGAGATTGACGCAGTAGGTGGCGAGCGCCGTTTTCTTTTCACCATGCTGCGCCTCGCCGCCGCCGTCATTGTCCGCCGAATCGTCGACGCCGACCAAAGGTTTCGAGGTCTGGTATCTCGGGTTTTTGGCAATTCCGTGCGAGATGAAATTCACCGCATCGAACCGCGTCATTCCGGCTTTGTTCAGATACTGAACCGCAGAGCTCTTGCTTTCGCCGAATATGGCGACCAGCACATTGGCTCCGGTGACCGAACTGCGTCCGGCGGATTTCACATGCTCAAGGGCGCGCGAGAGAACCCGGTGAAAGCCGGCGGTCGGCATGGGTTCCTCGATCGCTTCCCTGGCTTCCGAAAAATTCGCCTGTTGTTCGAAATGGTTTTTGAGGGCTGACCTCAGCCTGTCGAGTTCCACGCCGCAGGCCTGCATGACATGTGCGGCGGAAGGCTCATCTATGAGCAGCAGAAGCAGATGATCTAACGAGACATATTCGTCGCGCTGGGCCCGGGCCAGCGCGATTGAACCATGAATTGCGTTCTCAAGTTCTGAAGAAAAAACCGGCACCTCACTTGCTCCACACCAACCGACACCGACAACGGGCGTCACGACCGTTTACCACAATGTGCCCATGATGATGGTTGCTAGATTCCCCAATTGCAAGTCAAATCGAACTTTCAGCCGGTTGCGCCGCTCCCTTGCACGTTCGTTCAGAACCGGTCCTTGCGGCCGCGGATCTCGGCAAACACCGCGACATCTGAAGCGCCGGCCATTCCTATGCCGGTCTTGACCGGCGCCAGATGGGCCCGCAGGAACGGATTGGTGGCAAGCTCAAGCGAGAGTTGCGAAGGAACCGTCGGCCTTCCGGCTCTGCGGGCGGCGCGCACAGATGCGGCGCGCGCCTGCAGCTCCGGGTTGTCGGGTTCGATTGTCAGCGCGAAACGCGCATTGGTCACTGTGTATTCGTGCCCGGAGTAAATCAGGGTGTCGCCGGGCAGGGCGGCGAGTTTCGACAGGCTTTCCCACATCATCTCCGCGGTGCCTTCAAAAACCCTGCCGCAGCCGAGGGCCATGAGCGAGTCGGCGGTGAAGGCGGCGCCGGGAATGACAAAGGCGATGTGGCCGACGGTGTGGCCGGAGACATCCAGCACGCCCGCGGTCTCGCCGCACAGATCGAAAGCGTCGCCTTCCGAGACTTCCCGGTCCAGCGGCGGCAGGCGTCCGGCGTCGGCCGCCGCGCCGATGACCCGAAGATCAAACCTGCTGCGAAGTCCAGCGGCGCCGTCGACATGGTCAGGATGGTGGTGGGTCAATAGAAGCAGGTGCGGCCGCCAGCCGCGTTTGTCGAGTTCTACGGCGATGGGATCATGCTCCGGGGCGTCAACGATGGCGGTCTGGCCGGACGCGGAGTTGTGCACGAGATAAGCATAATTGTCTGAAAGGCAGGGTACGGTCACGATGTCGATTGTCATGCGTCTACTTTCCCTCATCGATTTCGCGTATAGGCAATAACCCAGTTACCGTAGGTGGCGATGCAATGCATCTGGATGCGGCGGAGCTTAAGGAATTTTATCACAGCACACGGCTTGGCCGGTTTGCCGCCGTTCGGCTGAAGGCAAAGGTCGCGGAAATGTGGCCCGATTTGCGCGGCCGCACGCTGGTCGGATTTGGATTCGCGTCTCCGGTGCTGGGCGCGTGCGCTTCCTCTGCCGCGCGCATTCTGAATTTTATGCCGGAGCGGCAGGGCGTCATCGCATGGCCGCAGGGCGGCGCAAACACATCGGCGCTGACACACGAATCCGACTGGCCCCTGCCGACCGGTATCGCCGACCGGGTGTTGATGCTGCACGGTCTCGAGACCAGCGGCAATCCGGGCGCGGTTCTGGACGAATGCTGGCGCATTCTTGCGCCTGAGGGAAGAGTTCTCATCATCGTTCCCAACCGCGCCGGAATGTGGGCGCGGCGCGACGGCACGCCGTTTGGCTTCGGCCGCCCTTACACCGCGGGCCAGCTTGAAAACCACCTTGGCAAGCGCAGGTTTGGCGTGCTGCGCACCGAGACAGCGCTGTTCGCGCCGCCGAGCGGGCGGCGATTCTGGATCAGGAGCGCGCCCGTATGGGAGCGGTTCGGGCGCCGTGCGCCGCTCAGCTTCGCCGGCGGCGTGCTGCTGCAGGAGGCTCGAAAACGGGTGTTTCAGATGCACCGCCCGCCGCTGGCCGAAACTGTCGCCAACAGCATCAAGGCTCTGGAGGGCATGGCGGTGCCGGGAGCCAAGCCGGTTTCCAGCCGAAACTGAAAATGACCGCGCCTCCCGCTCTGCAATCCGTGTTGCGGAAGACGCATCGGTTTGTTAATTGCCGCCGGATTGACGTCACGGCCATCGGAGCCGCAGATGGGCCGGGGATACGCATCATATCCTGTGCCGAGCGAGAGGACCGCAGTTGAGGGAAAGCGTCTCAGTCACATCCGGGATTGCCTCCCGCTACGCCGCGGCGCTCTTTGAGCTGACCGGGGAAGCGGGCGATATCGACCTGCTCGACGATGACATCGCCGGTGTGCGCGCCGCGCTTGACGCGGGTGACGATTTCCGAACCCTGATCAACTCGCCGATCTATTCCCGCGAGGAGATGGCGGCCGCGGCGGCGGCCATCGCCGACAGACTCGGGCTCAGCGGCCTGACCCGCAACACGCTGGCGCTGATGGCATCCAAGCGGCGGCTGTTCGCTCTGCCGGCGATGCTGGATGCGCTTGAGGCGCTTTTGGACGAGCGCCGGGGCGTGGTGTCGGCCGAAATCGTGGCGGCCCATGCGCTCAGCGCGGCCGAACTGGCCAGCCTGAAGGACACGCTGCGCGGCGCGGTCGGCAAGGACGTCCGGTTTGAAGTCAGGGTTGACGAAACCCTGATAGGCGGTGTTTCAGCGCGGCTCGGGTCGAAACTCGTGGACGCAACAGTCAAAACAAAATTATCGAATCTCAAGAACGTATTGAGAGAGGTCGGATAGATGAGCATCCAAGCGGCGGAAATCTCCGCAATTCTGAAGGACCAGATCAAGAGTTTCGGTCAGGAAGCCGAGGTTGCGGAAGTCGGGCGCGTGCTCAGCGTCGGTGACGGCATCGCGCGCGTGTTCGGTCTGGACAATATCCAGGCGGGCGAAATGGTGGAGTTTCCCGGCGGCATCCGCGGCATGGCCCTCAACCTCGAATCCGACAATGTCGGGGTGGTCATTTTCGGCGATGACCGCAGCATCCGCGAAGGCGACCGGGTAAAGCGGACGCAGGCGATTGTGGATGTTCCGGTCGGTGACGCGCTGCTCGGGCGGGTGGTCGACGCGCTCGGCAATCCGATCGACAACAAAGGCCCTATTGAGACTGCGGAACGCGCCATCGCCGATGTCAAGGCGCCGGGGATCATTCCGCGCCGCTCGGTGCACGAACCGATGGCGACCGGGTTGAAATCCGTCGATGCGATGATTCCGATCGGGCGCGGCCAGCGCGAGCTCATCATCGGCGACCGGCAGACCGGCAAGACGGCGCTGGCTCTGGACACGATCCTGAACCAGAAATCGTACAACGATTCGGCCGGAGACGATGAGTCGAAGAAACTCTACTGCGTCTATGTCGCGGTCGGCCAAAAACGCTCGACGGTGGCGCAGCTGGTCAAGAAACTCGACGAAAACGGGTCGCTGGACTATTCGATAATTGTCGCCGCTACCGCCTCCGACCCGGCCCCGATGCAGTTTCTCGCGCCTTATGCGGCGACGGCGATGGCGGAGTTTTTCCGCGACAACGGACGCCATGCCCTGATCATCTACGACGATTTGTCGAAACAGGCGGTCGCCTATCGGCAGATGTCGCTGCTGCTGCGCCGGCCGCCCGGCCGCGAGGCATATCCGGGCGATGTTTTCTATCTGCACTCCCGCCTGCTTGAACGGGCGGCAAAACTGAATCCCGACAACAAGGCCGGCTCCCTGACGGCGCTGCCGATTATCGAAACCCAGGCGGGCGATCTGTCGGCGTATATCCCGACCAATGTGATTTCCATCACCGATGGGCAGATTTTCCTGGAAACCGAGCTGTTTTACCAGGGCATCAGGCCGGCGGTGAACACGGGTCTCAGCGTCTCGCGGGTCGGCTCGTCGGCCCAAACCTCGGCGATGAAGTCGGTCGCCGGCACGGTCAAGCTTGAACTCGCGCAGTACCGCGAAATGGCGGCGTTCGCCCAGTTCGGGTCCGATCTTGACGCGGCGACGCAGCGGCTTCTCAACCGCGGCGCCCGGCTGACGGAACTGATGAAGCAGAAACAGTATTCGCCGCTGACAAACGCCGAAATCGTGTGTGTGATTTTTTCCGGGACGCAGGGGTTCTGCGACGGCCTCGAAGTCGGCGACGTGGTCCGGTTCGAGCAGGGGCTGATCGCGCATCTGAGATCGAACCACGCTGAACTGCTGCAGGACATCACCGACAATGACCGCAAGGTGGAAGGCGAGCTGGCGGCAAGCATACGGGCCGCGGTCAGCGAATACGCCGAAGGCTTTGCGTGAGCCGGTAGTGCGGGAATTCTCCCATGCCTAGCCTCAAAGATCTCAAGATCCGGATCGAAAGCGTCAAGTCGACGCGGAAGATCACCAAGGCCATGCAGATGGTCGCGGCGGCGAAACTCAGGCGGGCGCAGGAGGCCGCGGAAAACGCCAGGCCGTACGCGGAGCGCATGTCAGCGGTGGTGGCCAACCTCGCCGCCTCGGCAAAGGGGTCGGCGTCGGCTCCGGTCATGCTGGCCGGCACCGGGCAGGACAAAACGCATTTGCTGGTCGCGGCGACCGCCGAGCGCGGATTGTGCGGCGGCTTCAATTCGTCAATCGTCCGCATGGTCCGCGCCCACGCCCGGACGCTTGCCGAAGACGGCAGAACGGTGAAGATTCTCACGGTTGGAAAAAAGGGCCGTGAGCAGCTTAAACGGGAATTCGAAGCGAACTTTGTGGGTCACGTGGATCTGTCCGGCCGCAAGCAGATCGGCAGCGAAGATGCGGCAGAGGTTTTTCGGCATATCCAGGAGATGTTCTCCGCCGGTGAATTCGACGTGGCGACGATCTTTTTCAGCCGCTTCAAATCGGTGATCTCACAAATCCCGACGGCGCAGCAGCTCATTCCCGTCAGCGTTTGCGATGCCGCCGATGCGGGTTCGCGTTTCTATAATTTTGAACCAGGCGAGCCGGAAATCCTGGACGAGCTGCTTCCGCAGGCTGTGGCCAACCAGATTTTCTCGGCGCTTCTCGAAAACGCGGCCTCGGAACAGGGCGCCCGAATGTCGGCGATGGACAACGCAACCCGCAACGCCGGCGAGATGATCGACAACTTGACAATCGTCTATAACCGCTCCCGCCAGGCGGCGATCACCAAAGAACTCATAGAAATTATCTCGGGCGCCGAGGCGCTGTGACGAAACAGGGAACGATGATGGCAGAAGAAAACGCAATCGGAAGAGTCACACAGATCATCGGCGCGGTCGTGGATGTCCGTTTTGACGGTCATCTGCCGGAAATCCTGAATGCTCTTGAGACCGAAAACCATGGCAGGCGGCTGGTTCTCGAAGTGGCGCAGCATCTTGGCGAAAGCACGGTGCGGACCGTCGCCATGGATTCGTCCGAAGGTCTCGTCCGCGGCCAGGAGGTGCGGGACTCGGGCGGCCCGATCATGGTCCCTGTCGGCGATCCGACGCTCGGGCGGATCATCAATGTGATCGGCGAGCCGGTGGATGAGAAGGGTCCGGTCGAGTCGCCGGAACACCGCCCGATCCACCAGCCGGCGCCGGAATACGCCGAACAGTCAACCGAGACCGAGGTTTTGGTCACCGGCATCAAGGTGATCGATCTGCTCGCGCCGTATTCCAAAGGCGGCAAAGTCGGCCTGTTCGGCGGCGCCGGGGTCGGCAAGACCGTGCTGATTCAGGAGCTGATCAACAACATCGCCAAAGTGCACGCCGGGTTTTCGGTGTTTGCCGGTGTCGGCGAAAGGACGCGTGAAGGAAATGACCTTTACCACGAGTTCATCGAGTCGGGCGTGATCAATATTGACGAGCTGAGCAAGTCAAAAGTGTCTCTTGTCTATGGCCAGATGAACGAGCCGCCCGGCGCCAGGGCGCGGGTCGGTCTGACCGGATTGACCCTGGCGGAGCAGTTCCGCGACCAGTCCGGAACCGACGTTCTGTTCTTTGTCGACAACATCTTCCGCTTCACGCAGGCGGGGTCTGAAGTGTCGGCGCTTCTCGGACGCATACCTTCGGCTGTCGGTTATCAGCCCACACTGGCGACGGATATGGGCGCGCTGCAGGAACGGATTACATCCACCAAGGCGGGATCGATCACATCTGTCCAGGCGATTTACGTCCCGGCCGATGACCTAACGGACCCGGCGCCGGCCACGTCGTTTGCCCACCTCGACGCGACCACCGTGCTGTCGCGGGCGATCTCCGAACTTGGCATCTACCCGGCTGTCGACCCGCTCGACTCGACGTCGCGGATTCTCGATCCGGCGATGGTCGGAGACGAGCATTACACGGTGGCGCGGGATGTGCAGGGCATCCTGCAGCGTTACAAGTCGCTTCAGGACATCATTGCCATTCTCGGCATGGACGAGCTGTCGGAAGAGGACAAGATCACTGTTTCCCGGGCGCGTAAGCTTCAGCGGTTCCTGTCGCAGCCATTCGATGTCGCGCAGGTGTTCACCGGGTCTCCCGGCGTTCAGGTGCCTCTCGAAGTGACCATCGACTCCTTCCGCCGCGTGGTCGCGGGTGAATTTGACCATTATCCGGAAGCGGCGTTCTACATGGTCGGCGGAATCGATGAAGTGACCGCCAAAGCGCAGCGGCTGGCTGCGGAAGCCGCCTGACCGGAGAGGGCCGATGGCCGAAAAGTTTCGTTTCGATCTGGTTTCCCCTGAGCGCGTTTTGGCGACGCTTGATGCGGAGACGGTCGATCTGCCCGCATACGAAGGCGACATGACCGCTATGCGGGATCACATGGCTCTGATCACGACGCTGAGGCCCGGTATTGTGCGGGCGCGCTCGGGCGGCGAGACCAGGGAATATGTCGTCACCGGCGGATTTGTGGAAGTGACCGCCGAACAGGCCGCAGTGCTCGCCGAACAGGCCTGTCCGCGTGACCAGGCGAGCGGTGAGATGTTTGACCGGCTGATGAAAAAGGCCGAAAAGACTGTCGCTTCGTCAAAGGATGCGCAGCGCGATGTCGCCGAGACCCGGCTTGCCTGCCTGAAGACGCTGCGGGCGGAACTCGGCGTCTGAGAGTTTGAATCTTAAGTCTTGGTTTTTAATATATATTTTGATTTCAAGCACTTATCTCCCGCGCCACCCGCCTCATCAGAAACCGGCAGGCTGCGAGCTGCGCCCAGGCCGCGGAGCTCTCCAGGCTCCGCTCGTGATCCTTCGCCAGACGCCTGCACCGCGACATCCAGGCGAAGGTCCGCTCCACCACCCAGCGGCGGCAGAGGACGGTGAAACCCTTGATTTCCTTGGGCTCTTGCACGATTGCCAGCACCGGACCGAGGCCGTGTCTGGCCAGTTCCTGCTCCAGCTTCGGTCCGGCGTAACCGCCGTCCGCCCACAGTTTCGCCACCTGCGGCGCCTTCTCCAGCATCGCCAGGATCACCTCCACAGCGCCGTCCCGGTCCTGCACCGAGGCCTCGTGAACCGCGGTCGTGATCGGGGTTCCCTCCGTGTCCACCGTGATGTGGCGCTTCCTGCCCTTGATCTTCTTTCCGGCGTCATACCCCGACGGCCCGCCGCTCTCCGTCGTCTTCACCGGCCGGCTGTCGATCACAGCCGCCGCCGGCTCCTCCGAACGGCCCGCGAGGCCGCGCGCGAGGGACCGGAGGGCGCCGGGCATCTCGTCCAGAACACCCCCGCGGATCCACGCGTGGAAACAGTTCTGGACCGAGGTGAACGGCGGAAAACACTTGGGAACCGCCCGCCGCCGGCATCCCGTTCCGAGCATGAACCGGATGGCGTTGACAACCTTCCGCATGTTGAGGGCGCGGGGACGCCCCATTTTCGAAGGAGGCGGGATGAGCGGCTCGATCACGGACCATTCGGCGTCCGTCAAATCGGTTTCATATCCGTCCGCCGGTCGTTTATACTGCTCCTGAGTGGTCTTGTTCCAAGCCATGTGGTCCTCCATTTCTGGTGTGGTATTCAGATGGTATGTGCCACATCTGGGGAGGCCACTCAACTTTTAGGTCAAACTCTGAGACCGGATTCGGCGCCGGCTCAGCCCAGGCGGGCGTAAAGCCAGTCGAGAGTCTTCGATTCGAACAGCGACGAAATCGACGTCCCGTTTGAAATGTTCAGGATCGCCTGCGCGAACAGCGGGGCGGTTGGAATGATCCTGACTTCGGGGGATTTGAGAGCTTCGTCGCTCGGTTTGATCGAGTCGGTGATCACGAGGCTCTTGAGTTTCGACTTCGCAATCTGCTCCAGAGCGTTTTCCGACAGCACACCGTGCGTGATGTAGGCGTGCACTTCGCGGGCGCCGCTCGCCAGTATCAGATTTGCCGCCTTGCAGAGCGTGCCGGCGGAATCGCAGATATCGTCAACGATGATGCAGACCTGGTCTCTGGTTTCGCCGATGATGGTCATTTCAGTCACCCCGCCGACGCCGCCGCGGCGCTTGTCGACAATGGCCAGACCGGCGCCAATGCGCTTGCCAAGCTCGCGGGCCCGGGCCACGCCGCCAATATCCGGCGAAACAACAACAATATCGTTCAAATCGCCGGCGAACCGCGTCTTGATATCAAGTGAGAAAATCGGAGAGGCATAGAGATTGTCCACGGGGATGTCGAAGAACCCCTGAACCTGCGCCGAGTGCAGGTCCATCGTAAGCACGCGGGCGATGCCGGCGCCGGTCAGCAGATTGGCCACGAGCTTGGCCGAAATCGGTGTCCGCGCCTTGGTCCGCCGGTCCTGCCGCGCATAGCCGAAATAAGGAATGACGGCGGTGATTCGGGACGCCGATGAGCGCCGCAGCGAATCGGCGATGATGAGGATTTCCATGAGGTGGTCATTGGCGGGTCTGGAAGTCGGCTGGATGATGAACATATCCTCGCCGCGGACGTTCTCGTAGACCTCGACATAGACTTCCTGGTCGCTGAACCGTTCCACCTTTGCGTCGACCAGCGCGATCTGCCGGCCCCGCTGGCCCGACATATATTCAGTGACCTCGCGCGCCAGCGGCCTGTTGGCGTTGCCGGAGATCACTTTGGGTTCGATGTTTGTCGGCATGCGGATGGGTACTGAGCAAACAGAATCGGTGAATTGTCAATGCGGCTGCCATAACCCATCAAACAGAGATTTCCCATACTGGGTGCGGGCGAATCCCAGCAACAACCGCAACGCCGGCGCCGGCTGGCCGCCGCTGTTTTCCGATTCGCGGACATGCAGGCCGGCTGAACCTCTGCGCGGCGATTCCGCCTTGTTTCGGATCGGCGCGCCATTAAGGTCGCCCGGATTCGTCCCGGTCGGGCCGGATGCCCCAACAGCTTCGCAAGCGAGAGTTCAAATGCCTGAAATTGAATATTATTTTTCGGTCTTGTCACCATTCACCTACCTTGCGGGAGATCGGCTTGAGCACATCGCCGGGCGGCGAAAGGCGGTCATCGTCTACAAACCGTTCGACATCATTGAGGTGTTTGGCAGGACCGGCGGTGTGCCGCCGAAAGACCGGCACGCCTCCCGGCAGGCTTACCGGCTGCAGGACCTGTCGCGCACGGCCCGGCTCAACCGTATGCCCATTAATCTCGCTCCGGCTCACTGGCCGACCGACCCGCAGCCAGGATCCTGCGCCATCATCAATGCCGCGGGCAGCCGGGAAGGAGATCTGGCACAGCTGGTTCGCTGTTTGCTGCGGTCCTGCTGGGCTGACGAGCTGGATATCGCAGACGCGGAAGTTGTACGGGATTGTCTCATTGAGGCCGGTTTCCCGCCAGACCTCGGCAAAGACAGCAGCGGACCGGCGCTTGCGGAATACCGGGCCAACACCGAGGAAGCCGTTGCACGGAGTGTTTTTGGCGCGCCATCCTATGTTGTCGGCAGTGAGGTGTTTTGGGGCCAGGACAGGCTGGCGCATCTGGATGCTTGGCTCGCGGGAGAGCTCGTATGACCGCTGTTCGCCGCTGAAAGTAGAAGCCCGCCGCCAACAACAGTCTGGCGGGAATTCGGGTCAGGCTTGCGAGACCGCCGTGATCAGCTGGTCGACTTCCTGTTCCGTGGTCGACCAGCCGCAGACCAGCCGCGCCGTCAGCATTTCGTCGGGCGGGCCGTCAATCCGCTGGTCGTGCGGCCAAAAATAATATTTGGCGCCTTTGTCCAGAGCCTGTTTGTGAACCCGGCGCGGCAGCGCCGCGAACACCATGTTGGCTTCGACCGGGTGCACAAGGCCGGCCTGCGGCAGCGACTCAATGGCTTGCGCCAGCCTGCGAGCCATCCTGTTGGCCTTAGCCGCCAGCTTCAGCCACAAATCGTCGGCCAGATACGCATCCATCTGCGCCGACAGGAACCGGTGCTTTGAGAACAGGTGACCGCCGCGCTTGCGCCGCAGTTCAAACTGCCAGCTGAGTTCGGGAGAAAACAGAATGACGGCTTCGACCCCGAGCAGACCGTTTTTTGTGCCGCCAAAGGAAAGGGCAGTGACGCCGGCCTTCCAGGACAGTTCGGCGGGCGTGCACGACAGATGCGCGACCGCATTGGCAAAGCGGGCGCCGTCAAGATGGACCGGCACGTCATAGCGCGCCGCTGTGTCTGTGAGCAGCCGGACAGCGCCGCAGTCATAGACCGCCCCGTTTTCGGTGGCGTTGGTCAGCGACAGCGCGCCGCGCTGCACATTGTGAACGCCGACCGGCGCCGCTGACCGAAGAGCCGATTCAAGCTCGGCCGGATCGATCCGGGCGTGTGCGCCTCCGAGCAGCGTCAGTTTTGCACCGCCCGAGTAGAATTCGGGCGCCCCGCACTCATCTTCTTCGACATGCGAGTGGCGGTGGCAGTAAATCGTGCCCCAGGGCGGGCAGAGGCAGGCCGTGCAAAGCGCGTTGGCCGCGGTCCCGGTGGCCACAAGGTGAACCTCTGCGCGCGGCGCTTCAAACACACTGCGTATGCGCCGGCGCACCGATTCCATCAGATCATCGGCTCCGTATGACGGCTGATAGCCTTCATTCGCCTGGACCAGCGCCTGCAGTATCTCGGGCGCCGCCGGACCCGCATTGTCAGATGTGAAATTCATGTCACCGCCAGTCCGTCGCGTAGTGTTCGAGGTTGTCTGTGTTGACCTCGTATTCCGGAATGCACCGCCCCTGCACTGAAATCCCTGCCTGATGCACCGATTCCCTGCTGCCGGATATCAGGTGATGCCAGTCATGCAGCGGCTGTCCCTCATGCAACAGCCTGTAGGCACAGGTCGACGGCATCCATCCAATGACCTCATCAATCGTGGACGGCTGAAGCGTCACGCAGTCAGGTACGATTTTGGTGCGGCGATGGTAATGTTTGCAGCGGCAGGACGCGCAGTCCAGCAGCTTGCAGGCCACGTTCGTGTAGGTGACGTTTTTGTCATCCTCATTCTCGTATTTGAGCAGGCAGCACAGACCGCAGCCGTCGCAAAGAGCCTCCCATTCGCGTTCCGAAAGCTCATTGAGCGTGTGCCGTTCCCAGAACTTTTCCCGCAGCCGCCCGTTTGCCGGCCGGTCGGCGGCTGCGGCATCGTCTCCCTTGCACAGGGAAACGGCGCGCCGGACCGCTTCACGCCAGCTCGGCAAGGACGGACCGCGACCGGTCACAGTCGCGCCTCATTTGTTCCATAAGATCCCGCACATTGGCATATGCAATCTCCGGACGCTGAAACTCTATCAAGGCGGCCGAAATCTCCTCGCCGTAGATGTCCGCATCCAGGTCAAATAAATATATTTCCAGATTCAAGGGGTTGGCGCCGAATGTCGGCCGCACGCCAATTGATGCGACTCCCTTATAGCGGCCTTTGTGGCCGCCGGTTAAGATGTCGGTCAGCACGGAATACACGCCCAAGCGGGGAGGGTGCAGTCCGGCCATATCGACATTGGCGGTCGGAAATCCAAGATCGCGGCCCCGCTGCTCACCCTTGACGACCACGCCTTCAATTCGGTGCCAGTGTCCCAGAATATCCGCCGCCTGCCGCACCAGCCCCTCCGAAAGCGCCTGCCGCACTGAAGTCGACGAGAGCGCCCGCCCGCTGTCTTCAAGGATGGGCGCGGCTGCCAACGCAAACCCGTGCCGGCGGCTGAGTTCCGCGAGCGAGTCAACGGTGCCATGCCGCCCCCTGCCAAACCGGAAATCCTCGCCAACGACCGCGCCGGCAACGCCAAGACCTCTGACGAGCACCTGTGACACAAACATATCCGCCGTCATTTTAGCCAGCTCGCGGCCGAAACTCAGCTCATAGAGGACGGCAACATCCAGCATGGCCAGCCGGCGCGCCTTTGCGCCGGCGCTCATGAGCCTGAACTGTGGCGCCTCCGGGTTGAAGAACTGTCGGGGATGTGGCTCAAAAGTGATGACACCGAAAGATTTCCCGAGACGCGCCGCCTGTTTCTTCGCCAGGCAGATCACGGAATGATGGCCGCGATGAACGCCGTCGAAGTTTCCGATTGCGACAACCGCTTGCCGGTCTACTTCCGAGACAGATCTATGGTCACGCACAATACGCATGGCTGCGATTTAGCTTTGCCAGCGGATTGGCGCAATCTCTAGCGCGTCAATCAAGATGGCAGCCCGTATTGCCTCACTTAAGAATGTTACTCTGGGCTGAACCTTTGCCTCATCAAGAATGTTACCGAAGACCCGGTGATTCTGGAAGCCAGTTCTGGGGGTGTGATCCGGACCGCAGGCTGCCACGGCAGGCCGGCCTGCCGTGGCAGCCTGCCGACGTTTGCGTTCCATGACCCCTGGCACCCTTCGTTACGTAGTCTCGAATTCGGGTGCTGCGATCGCAGGCGATCTCCGGCTGAAAGCGGCCGTCACCAACTTTCGGGCATATCCCACATGGACAATCGGCCTGGGCGGCAACTTCGCGGCCGTGCCGCGCGGCGCCGGCATGGTCAGGATCCCGAATTCCACAAGGCGCTCGAGAAGAAGCAGGCACACCGCGGCGCGGTATTCCCCTTTTGGTGTGGTCCAACTCAGGTGCTCGCAGATGGTCTTCGACAGCTCATTGCGGTTGTCGTTCGGGAGCATCGCGACGGTCTCCGCGATGTCGGAAATCTGGCGCCGTGTGAAGCGCCGGCCGAAAAAGATTGTGGACTTGAGGGCCTCGATTTGCGCGTACATGGCTGTGCGCTCGCGTCAGGACGGTCCGACTCAGCCGTAACATGCCGCGGCGGTGAAGCGGTGTTAACCCCGGAAGCCAAAAGGAGCAGACGGAAAAAACGTGCGCAAACAGACTATAGCCGCCGCGGCCAGAACGGCGTCAAATTCATGCCGGCCTAATGAAATACCATTGCCGAACCGGCTAACAGAGGTCATCGACGGGGTTGTGTTCAAAGACGGGGTCAGACAGATTCATGCCGCCGCCTGAAAGTGGCCTTTCACCAACTTTCGAGCATATCCCTGGCGTCAAGCGGTAGCGCAAGTCGCGGGGTAAACTCCTTTGATAATTATGACTCCAGCCAATGTCCCCACACGCCGCAAGCGAGGGCCTGACGGGACCTCTTCTCTCTGATCGTGACACGTTTGCTTTTCACATCAATCAGACTTCTTGGAATCCCTGCCGAAGGAACCCTAGAACCGCAACGAACCCGATTACAGTCACCCAATCCAAAGTCGCCATACCTACGTCTCCCACCTGGCCTTTGCCGCGAGCGACGCGATCTCGCTCCGGCGGTCGGGACTGAGTAACTCCGCGCGCTTACGGCCACCGACCATGCCGCCGGCGGCCTTGCGCGGCTGCCGCTCCTTGGCCGGTGTCTCCGTGACCTCGCCGGTGGCGATCCTGGCGACGCGCACGGCGCACCCGACCACATTGCCGGGCCGCTTCTGCGCTTGAGGTCCAATGGGCCATCTCCTTAGGCCTTTCCCACGCTGCGGCCAAACTTGCGGACAGCCGGTGAGCGGAGGACAGACAGGCGTGTTCCGACCTTCCGGCGGTTTGATCAGGAGCCCGGCGGTTTTCCGCAGGTCGCGCGGATTCACCGCAATTTGCCGATCGCATATTCAGGATTGATTCCGGATCTGGAACAAAATTCCTGCAGCCGGTCCGGATCGGGGCTGCGCCGGGTCCCGGTTTCCCGGGCCGCCAGGCCGCCGGTCACAAACAGGCAAGTGAGCCTCTCACGTTCCGCGCCCTTGATGTCGGTTGTGACTCCATCCCCGATACAGAGAATCCGCCGATCGGAAACCGGTTCCGGCCTGACTTCGGCGAGGCGGTTGCGGGCAAGCTGATAAATCTCCGGCCGCGGCTTCCCGAGAATCAGAACCCGGCCGCCAAGCTGCGCGTAGAGCTGCGCGAGCGCGCCGGCGCAGAACACCCGGAGTTCGCCGCGGTCGACGACAATGTCCGGATTGACACAAAGGAATGGAAGGTTTTTCGCCGCCGCGGCGCTGAGCATCCCGCGGTAGTCTTCCGGCGATTCGGCGGTGTCGTCAAAGAGGCCGGTGCAGACAATTCCGTCGGCTTCGCCCATCGCGACCCTTTCGACCCCGGCCGCGCGCTGCGCCGCGCTTTCCGGCTCGAAGAACGCTGAGTCCCGGTCAGGACCAATGTGAAACACTCTCTGGCCAGTGCGCCGCTCGAACAGAGCGGTCTTCGCGGCATCGCCGGAAGTCACAATCAGGTCCCACGAATCGCGCCGCACGCCGAGCGCCGCAAATTGCTGTTCCACATGCCGCCACGGCCTCGGCGCGTTGGTCAGCAGAACAACAGTTCCGCCTTCATTGCTGAATTCCGCGAGCGAATTGACAGCCTCCCCGAAGGGACGGACTCCGTTGTGGACACAGCCCCAGACATCGCAAAACAAAGCGTCATAACGATCTGCAATATCCCTGAGCCGCTCAATGACCCGCATCGATTGTCTCCGGTCCGCCGTGGTCGAACAGCGCTCCTAAAGGGACAGCGACGGGATGATCTGCTTCTTGCGGCTCATGATGCCGGGAAGAACGACTGAATTGCCGGTGACCGCGGCCGAGAAAGACTTTTCCGCAAGCCGGCGCGTAAAATCGTTAGGCACAAGCAGAGTGGCCTGCTCCTCCAGGATATCAACCACAAACAGCAGCACCTGATCGACTCCGTCTTTCTTGGCTAGCGCCTCCATTTCGTCAATCAGTCCATCCCGACGATCGAGGATCGCCGCCGGCGAAGTCGTTTCCAGCACCGAGATTCTGAGCTTTCTGCCGGATATCTCATAATGCTTGGCGTCAATCTGCAGGAGTTCTGCGTTGGAATAGGATGACATGTCTGACTTGGCGGCAAACATTTCCGCGGCATAGGAGGGGATATCAATTGACAGTGAGACCGCCAGATCTTCCGCCAGGGCGCGGTCTGCCGGGGTTGTCGTCGGCGAGCGGAATTCCAGCGTGTCCGAAAGGATGCAGCTGAGCGCGATGCCCCTGATCTGTTCCGGCATCTGCGCCGCCGCATGACCCATGATCTGGTGTATGACGGTCGCCGTGCAGGCAAGCGGCCGGATTGTCACCTCTATCGGCTGCAGGGTTCCCAGTCCGCCATGGAGCAGATGGTGATCAATGATTTCAACGATGTTGGCATTGCCGATGTTGTTCGGGAGTTCGGCCGGATTGTTGGTGTCGACGATCACCACATCGGCGCCGTCCTTCACATCGTCGATGATTTCCGGAGTATCGATTCCCCAGCGATCGAGCATGAATTGCGCTTCGCGGTTCGGTTCGCCAAGAAGCACGGCGCGCGCCTGTTGCCGGCGGATTTCATTCAGGTGCCACTGCCAGACCAGCGGCGACCCGGTGGCATCTGAATCGGGTGATTTATGGCCGAAAATCAGGATCATGATGTGTGTTTCCAGTGAACCGCCAAATGGAAGGGCGCTTATATTCAGTTCCCGCCGAATTGTCACCAAGACAGCGGACGGCCGGTTTTTCCGCAAGACACCGGACCCGCGGCGCGTCCGCCGCGCCGTTTTTGAGCAGGCGGAACAGCGGGCCGGGATGAATCTATTTTTTGGAAACTTGGTGCCGAACGGTTGACATGGCGCCCGGCTGTTTCTATCTAGCAGTCTGTTAGCACTCAAGGGTGGTGAGTGCTGACAACATGAATGAATCCACCCTTTGCCTATGCATAGACCTAAGATGAAGGAGCGTAATTGATGGCGTTTACTCCATTGCACGACCGCGTGCTTGTGCGCCGAATTGAGGGCGATGAAACGACCAAGGGCGGTCTGATCATTCCCGACTCTGCGAAAGAAAAACCGGCTGAAGGCGAAGTGATCTCCTGCGGTGAGGGCGCGCGCAAAGATTCCGGCGAACTTATCCCGATGGGGGTGAAAGAGGGCGACCGTGTGCTGTTCGGCAAGTGGTCCGGCACCGAGGTCACAATCGACGGCGAAGAACTTCTGATCATGAAGGAAAGCGACGTCCTCGGCATCATCAGCTGACGGCGAGCCGCCCAGCGAAACTGTCAGAAACAGGAGAGTAATGAAATGCCTGCGAAGGAAATAAGGTTTGAAAATGACGCCCGCAACCGCATGTTGCGCGGCATCAACACACTCGCTGACTCAATGCGTGTGACCCTCGGCCCAAAAGGCCGAAATGTCGTGCTCGACAAGTCATTTGGTGCTCCCCGGATCACCAAAGACGGTGTGACCGTCGCCAAGGAAGTCGAGCTTGAGGACAAGTTTGAGAATATGGGCGCGCAGATGGTCAAAGAAGTGGCCTCCCGCACCAATGACGAAGCCGGCGACGGCACCACGACCGCGACGGTGCTCGCGCAGTCAATTGTCAGCGAAGGGCTGAAGTCCGTTGCCGCCGGCATGAACCCGATGGATCTGAAGCGCGGCGTCGATATCGCTGTGAAGAGCGTTGTCTCCTACATCAAGGACAGTGCCCGCGAAGTGAAAGACTCGGGCGAAGTTGCCCAGGTTGGCACGATCTCGGCCAACGGCGAGTCTGAAATCGGCGATCAGATTGCAGATGCCATGCAGAAGGTCGGCAACGAAGGCGTTATCACCGTCGAGGAGAACAAAGGTCTCGAAACAGAAACCGATGTCGTTGAAGGCATGCAGTTCGACCGCGGATACCTGTCGCCGTATTTCGTCACCAACGCGGAAAAAATGACGGCTGAACTTGAAGACGGCTACATTCTTCTGCACGAGAAGAAACTGTCGTCGCTGCAGCCGATGGTTCCGCTTCTGGAATCCGTGATCCAATCCGGCAAACCGCTGCTGATCATCGCCGAAGACATCGAAGGCGAAGCGCTAGCGACGCTGGTTGTGAACAAACTGCGGGGCGGCCTGAAGATCGCTGGCGTCAAGGCGCCGGGATTCGGCGATCGCCGCAAAGCCATGCTGCAGGACATCGCTATCCTGACCGGCGGCCAGGTGATTTCGGAAGATCTTGGCATGAAGCTGGAAAATGTCGGTGTCGACATGCTCGGAACAGCCAAGAAGGTCTCGATCAACAAGGATGACACCACGATCGTGGACGGCGCCGGCGAAAAGTCGGAAATCGAAGGCCGTGTCGGTCAGATTCGCCAGCAGATTGAGGAAACCACCTCCGATTATGACCGCGAAAAACTGCAGGAAAGACTTGCCAAACTGGCTGGAGGCGTTGCCGTAATCCGTGTCGGCGGTTCGACCGAAGTTGAGGTCAAAGAGCGCAAGGACCGTGTTGACGACGCTTTGAACTCGACCCGCGCCGCGGTTCAGGAAGGAATCGTGGCTGGCGGCGGTGTTTCGCTGGTGGCGGCGGCAAACCAGCTCGACGGCGTTTCCGGTGAAAACTCCGATCAGGATGCCGGTATCTCCATTGTGCGCCGCGCGCTTGAGGCGCCGCTGCGGCAGATTGCAGAGAATTCCGGCGTCGACGCTGGCATTGTCGCGGCCAAGGTCCGCGAATCCAGCGACGCCAATTACGGCTTTAACGCACAGACGGAAGAATACGGCGACATGTTCGCATTTGGCGTGATCGATCCGGCAAAGGTCGTCAGAACGGCACTTGAAGATGCGGCGTCAATCGCCGGTCTTCTGATCACCACAGAGGCAATGGTGGCCGAGAAGCCGGAGCCGAAGAACAATGCTCCGGCAATGCCCCCGGACATGGGCGGCATGGGCGGCATGATGTGATCCGCTGACGCCTGAGAATGATTGAAAAAGGGGGTTTCGGCCCCCTTTTTTGCGCCGCCGCGCCGGAAGGGAAGACCGGCAGGCAGGCGAAAGCAGCCCGCCCGCAGCCGGCCTGAGCCGGAACACGCTCTGGTTGACAGGGTTCCAGCCGGACAGGGCAGAAACTAATAGAAACCTGCTTGGTGAAGAAGCCCTGTCGCGGACTGTCCCTGAATCACTGAAAAAACGCCGACGGGGAATGTGCGACAAACCCGCCGCCTGAGGTCAAAATGTTCCGCGGCCCAAAACCCACTTTCAGCTGCCGGGCTTCCCTGCTGTCAGCAAGTCACGAATGGCTCTGGCAGGCAACACCGCACAGCGGTGCGCAAAGGGCGGCGGAGACGGCCTCAGGCGCAAACACATTGCTTCGCCATTGGCCTGAATCCGGATCTGTGCTGCCCGCCATGAAGCCATCGTTCAGCGGAAAATTCCAAGACACAACGCAAACATCGGACAACTCATCTGCTGGCTTTCCTTCCGCTGCCGGGGCATGGTGCAAACGCCGCGACAGGTGTCCGGAGACCGACACCGATGGTGGAATGACCCATTGGCGCCAGAAATGACTTGCTGAACCCCGAATAACTTGCTGAACCCCGTGTGTCCGGCGGTGGATGGTCCCGAACTGCTGCGGATATGCAAGCGTTCCGGCAAACTTCACACGCAGCATGAGTTCATACCACATTGCGGTGAATCAAGAATGTAACAGCCACACAGGCAGCGGAACAGGGCCTTATGTCTTCTATTGTCGGGACCGTGTTCCGCAAGGGAGGCATCGGAAATACGGCCCTTGCCCGCGTGACAGCAGGAAAGTTTACCAATGGTGGATAACAGATATGGACACGCGGCAGCAGTGTTGCGCCAGCCGGACAGGCCGCCCCGAACCGGGAAATCTGCTATGGGAGATATGACTCATCGGCCGCGGCAGGCTCACGCGCCGCCTGTCCCGTTCCCTGTGCGGCGACCGACATGAGCGATCGGGAAATACTGCGGCGGCTGTTCAACGACAGATCTCCCGCCGAACTGCCCGCCGAAGCGAAAACGCCCGATTCGGTCTGGCTGATGGTGGAAAAGGGATGGACTATCTGGACACGGTTTGACACCAGCGCCGAAGACGGACGCGAGTATCTGGAATATTATGCCTCGCATCGCATGCATGGTAACCGCCATACCCGGCTCTTTGCGGATGGCACGGAAGATGATCTGGAGATCATCTCGGAATTTTGCACCTACTCGAAGGACGCAACCGAGGAGGAGAAAGAGGAGGCGAGGAGAGAGCATAGGGAATACAATCTGTCGGTTTTGAAAATTCTGGAAAAAAGGGGCTTTGTCATGACCAGCGACGCCCATCCCAGCGCCCAGCTCAACCACCATCTTCTCACCAATCCGGATGAACAGGGTGAGGTTTCGCCTCTTTTCGGGCGTCATGATCGCTGGCGTTGTGCCGACAATCGCCGATCGAACTGAACGGCGCGCCTTACGCTGTCTCTCTGCCTCAATGAGGTGCGGGTCCGGGCCATCGCGGTGCCCGATTGCGACCTGAAGGGATCAGAACTCGGGGAAGAGCTGCCCCAATCGGCCCTCAGCCCCCGGAATCCTCCAAACGCCGCCAGGCTTCCTGAAACTCGGCAAATCCGGATAGTGCGGGTTGCGGGCGGCATCCTGAACCGCGCTCTCCGCCCGTCCCAATCTCCGATCTCATCTGGCAGCTCCTTTCCCGGCGCAGACCGGCCGCGGCGGGCGATATGTCGGTGACAATTGAAGACCGTCAGCAGGCGATGCGGAGCGATCCCGGGCCGAGATGCGGGTATTTCTGCGCCGCGGCAGTTCACACGGCCGATTCCAAAGGAGTTCTGTTTTGGCAGACAGGATAGAAGCGGGGGCGGCGCGGCTGGCCAACGGACTCCCGGCGATAGAAATTGCGCGCCAGGCTCCGGAACGCGGGGTCAGACAGATTGCGGTTGAGTGCGGATGGCGCCCGGGTTTACGAAGCCATTTCGGAAAGGAATTTCTCCGCATCAAGGGCTGCCATACATCCCATGCCGGCTGAAGTGACCGCCTGCCGGTAGACACTGTCCACAAGATCGCCGGCCGCGAAAACGCCTGGGATGGAAGTCCTTGCTGTGCCGGGTTCGGTCACGACATAACCGCCGTCCCGCGTTTCCAGCTGACCGGCGACCAGCTCCGATGCGGGCGTGTGCCCAATCGCAACAAACAGACCGTTGCACGCAAGGGTGGACTCGCTTCCGGACGAGACTTCACGCACCCGCACGCCGGTCACAGTCTTCGGGCGCTCGCTTCCCAGAATTTCACTGACCGTGTGGTTCCAGAGCGGCTTGATCCGATCGTTTCGAAACAGTCTCTGCTGCAGAATCTTTTCCGCGCGCAGATTGTCCCGCCGATGGATCAGGGTCACGCTGGCTGTGAAATTCGTGAGAAACAGGGCTTCCTCGACAGCGGTGTTGCCGCCGCCGACAACCGCGACATCCTGCCCGCGGAAGAAGAACCCGTCGCAGGTTGCACAGGCCGAGACCCCGTGCCCCTTGAAATGGTCCTCCGACGGCAGTCCGAGCCACCGCGCCTGGGCGCCGGTTGCGAGAATGAGGGCATCGCAGGAGAATGCTGCCCCGCTGTCGGTCTCGATCGCAAACGGCCTGCGGGACAAGTCCGCAGATGTGACGTGATCGAACAGGATTTCGGCGCCGGCGGCGCGCGCATGTTCCTCCATCCGAAGCATCAGGTCCGGCCCCTGAACGTTGGCGTCGCCCGGCCAGTTTTCAACATCTGTTGTGATTGTGAGTTGGCCCCCTGGCTGAATTCCCTGAACGAGGACGGGTTCCAGCATCGCGCGGGCACCGTAGACCGCCGCGGTGTAGCCGGTTGGTCCGGAGCCAACGATCAATAGCCTTATGTGCCTGGCGGATGTCATGCGCAACTCCCGGCCGGGTTCATTTTCCGGCGATATCGTCGCATCCGGGGGCGCCGGATACCCTGCACGACCGCCGCCGGCCGGAACTTATGTGCGAATGCCGCATGTTTTGCCGGCAGTCCCCGCCCGTGCACGGCTACGCCCGGATCATATTCAAGCGGTGCCGGGACAGGGGTTCTGAACCGGCGGCGCTCACGACGGAGGTCCTTCCCGCTGTCATTGCGGCGCCGCTGTCACCGTCTACGAGAATGATGTGAATGAACATGACCATTCCCGGCTGCAACACCCTCGCTGCCCCGGGTCGGAACACTTCCCGTTCCATCCAGGTCGGCGTGAAACGGGCGCCCAGAGAATAGCCGCAGGCATTGAGCCGGCTTGACCTGAATCCGGCCCGGTCCAACGTGTCAGAGTGGGCATTGAACACCGATTCCATTGTGTTTCCCGGCTGCAGCTCAGCTTCGCAGTTCAAGAGCGCCGTGACCGCGGCTTCATGCATGCCAGGATGCTGCGGCGCCGGTTCGCCGATGACAGCGGTTCGCATCAATGCGGCATGGTAGCGTCTGTATGCGCCGGCCCATTCGAGTGTCAGCTGGTCATTCTTGTCAAGCTTGCGCGTTCCCGCCGCAAAGCGAACCAGCAGCGCGTTCTCTCCGGAACCGAGGATGAACTCGTTGCCGGGATAGTCGCCGCCGCCTTTGAAAACCGCGCCCTGCATCGCCGCCATTATGTCGCCTTCGTCGGCGCCGGGCGCGATCAGTTCGAGAGCCGCGTCGAGCGCGTCATCGGCCAGAACGGCGGCCCGTTTCACATACACAAGCTCTTCGTCGGATTTGATCAGCCGCAGCGTCGAAAACAGATCGGACGCGTCCACCAGCTCCGCCACACCGTCGAGCGCTGCGGTGATGCGCATGTGGTTCCAGGCGTTCAGCCCGCACGTGTCAAGTTCAATGCCAAGGCGCTTGCCGGCCAAACCGAGTTCCTTGACAAGCCGGGCGAGATCCTGTGCGGGATTTGCCGCGTCATCGTCCACCCAAATCCTGATGTCGGAAATGTTCGATGTGATTCGCGCCTGCAGATTGTCAGCCGACCGGGTCAGCAGCGCCGGTGCGTCGCCGCCGACCACCAGGCACTGGAAAAAGCAGAACCCGAAAGTGTCGTAACCGGTCAGCCAATACATGCTTTCCTGTGCGAAACACAGAATCCCGTCAAGGCCCCGCCGTTCCAATTCAGTCTCGAGTCGGGACCGGCGGGCCGCAAATTCGTCCGATGAGAAGTGCAGCATTCGGAGTCTCCCAGTGGTCATTCACGGCCGCCGCAGTCACTATCGCGTGTGCTAGGAGCGCTGCATATGCGGTTGCGGTCTGAAAGCAAGCCCCCGGCACGGGCCGCAGCGATATTTTTGCCGGCGGCGACTGGCGGCGGCCGCTTGCAAAAATGCCAATTCACCCCGAACAGAGAATCAAGTATGGAGGGGTTACCAACGGCACCAAAACGGCTGCGGTGAGGCCGCGGCCGAGACGGGAGAAATCAGCGAATGGAGTATGTTGCCCCGGCAACCATCGGCGATGCGGTTCAACAGGCCAGCCAGGCGGCGGGAAGCGTGCGGTTTCTGTCAGGCGGAACCGATGTTTTGGTTCAGCTCAGGTCAGGCCTTCACAAACCGGACCTCATGATCGACATAAAAAAGATTCCGGGAATGCTCGATGTGACCCGGAGCGTTGAAGGCGCATGGAAAATAGGCGCCGCGGTACCCGGAATCGAGTTGGGCGCGATCGAAGAATTGCGCAATGACTGGCCGGGTGTTGTCGAGTCGATGGAATTGATCGGATCCACTCAGATTCAGGGAAGGGCCAGTCTCGCCGGAAATCTCTGCAACGCATCGCCGGCGGCGGACAGCGTGCCGGCTCTGGTCGCGGCGGGCGCGACAGCTGCTATCGCCGGCCCTGACGGTGAGCGCGAAGCGCCGGTCAGCGGAATCCCGCTGAGTCCTGGAAGCACCTCGCTCGGCAAAGGGGAAATCATCACCTCGATCAATCTGCCGGCGCGCCGGAAGCGCGGCGCCGATGCCTATCTCCGGTTTATTCCGAGAACAGAAATGGATATCGCGGTTGTTGGCTGCGGCGTGAATCTGACGCTGGACGGCGACACCGTCGCCGGGGCGCACGTCGCCTTGGGAGCGGTGGCTCCAACCGTTGTTTCGGTGCCGGATGCGGCCGAAGCCCTTTGCGGCACACGCCTCGAAGACGAGAATCTCGACCGCATGGCCACCGCCTGCAGAACTGCCTGCCGACCGATTGACGACAAGCGCGGCACTGTGGAATTCAGGATCGACATTGCAGGCGTGCTGGGCCGGCGCGCCGCCGGAATTGCCTATGAAAGAGCGAGAAAATCAAAATGACGATGATGCATATGAGAGCGACAGTGAATGGCGACGCGGCGGAGTTTCTGTGCGACCCGCGGGAAACAATGCTCGATGCGCTGCGCGACCGGCTGTCGCTGACCGGCGCCAAGGAAGGATGTGGAACCGGTGACTGCGGCACCTGTTCGGTCATTGTCGACGGCGAACTGGTCTGCTCCTGCCTGATGCTTGCCGCCGAAGCCGGCAATAAATCCATCGAGACCGTTGAAGGGATGGCCGACGGCGAGGATCTGCATCCGCTGCAGTCCAAGTTTCTTGAGCATGCCGCACTGCAGTGCGGCATCTGCACGCCGGGAATTCTCGTGGCTTCAAAGGCGCTCCTGGAACGCAATCCGGATCCGTCGGAAACCGAAGTCCGCTACTGGCTGGCGGGAAATCTGTGCCGTTGCACGGGATATGACAAGATAGTGCGCGCGGTCCTCGACGCCGCGGCCGAAATGCGGAGGGTTTAAAAATGCCGCTTGATGACACTGGCATCAGACAATTCAAGGTTGTCGGCACGCGTCCGGTGCGTCCCGACGGAGTCGACAAGGTCACCGGCCGGGCCAGATTCGGAGCTGACGCCTATGCGCCGGGCATGCTGCACGGCGCCATTCTGCGATCGCCGCATCCGCATGCGCGGATCGTGTCCATTGACACATCGCGGGCCGCGGCCCACCCCTCGGTGAAAGCGATCGTGACCCGCGGCGATTTCCCGCAGGGGCTCGAGGGCGACGATTGGAATGTTCTTGAGAACGTCATGGCGTCCGACCGGGCACTGTACGATGGCCACGCCATTGCCGCGGTGGCGGCGACTTCGCCGCTGGCGGCCCGGGACGCCCTGTCGCTGATAGACGTCGAGTACGAGCCGCTGCCGTTTGTGACAGATGTGGACGAAGCCATGCGGCCGGGCGCGCCGGTGGTGCGGGAGGGGGCAGCGGACGAAAGCGTGCCCGAAGGGATGCACCCGAACGTGGTCCGCTACCACGAAAACGGACATGGTGACATTGAGGAGGGATTTGCCGCCGCGGACTTGATTGTCGAAAAGTCATTCCGCACCGAAGCCGCACACCAGGGATACATCGAACCGCACGCCTGCCTGGCGCAGCTCGGACCGGACGGCAAGGGCGAGCTGTGGTGCTGCACACAGGGGCATTTCTGGGCCGGGCGCGTCTGCTCCAAACTGGTCGGAATGGACGCCAGCCAGCTGCGCGTGACCGCGTCGGAAATCGGCGGCGGATTTGGCGGCAAGACCACGGTGTTTGTCGAGCCGGTGGCGCTCATTCTGTCAAGAAAATCCAACCGTCCGGTGAAAATCGTCATGAGCCGGGAAGAGGTGTTCCGGTCAACCGGACCGACCTCCTCGTCCTCTATGGATGTGAAGATCGGGATGCGGAAAGATGGCCGGATCACAGCCGCAAGCGGTGAATTCCGGCTGCAGGGCGGGGCGTTTCCGTCGGCGCCGATGGAGTTTGCCGCCATGTGCGCGTTTGCGCCCTACGATCTCGATCATGTCAAGAGCATTGGCTGGGATGTGATCTGCAACCGGCCGAAACAGGCGGCATACCGGGCGCCCGGATCGCCAATGGGCGCATTCGCGGTGGAGAGCGTCATCGACGAACTCTGCAACAGGCTCGGGCTCGACCCGATCGCCGTCCGCCTGATGAATGCCTCCAAAGAAGGATCCAGGGCGGCCTTCGGTCCGAGATTTCCGCGCATAGGCCTGATTGAGACTCTGCAGGAAGCCAAGGCGCATCCGCACTACGCCGCCCCGCTCAAACCGGGCCAGGGGCGGGGCATTTCCTGCGGATTCTGGTTTAACCACTCCGGTGAAACATCTGTGACGCTGGCGCTGTCCTACGATGGCACCGCGTCGGTGTCGGTCGGCACGCCCGACATCGGCGGCTCGCGGGCGTCGATGTGCCAGATGGCTGCGGAAGAGCTCGGCATACCCTACGAAAACGTCCGCACCACGGTCGCCGACACCGGCAGTCTGGGCTACAACGACGTGTCGCACGGAAGCCGCGTGACCTATGCGGCCGGTCTGGCCACGATCAAGGCGGCGCGTGACACGATTGACAAACTCTGCGCCCGCGCGGCGGCGGAGTGGGGCATTGAACGCGACGCGGTGTTTTGGGAGGACGGCTGTGCCAAACCGGCCGGGCCCAATGCCGGCGACTTTGTGCCCCTGTCACTGGCGGAAATCGCATCGAAAATGGGTGTGACCGGCGGCCCGATTTCCGGCCATTTTGAAACGACGCCGGAAGGAGCCGGGGTCAGTTTTGCGACGCATATCGTCGATGCGGAAGTCGATAAAGAGACCGGCGCGGCAAAGGTGACCCGCTACACGGTTGTGCAGGATGCCGGGAAGGCGATCCACCCGTCCTATGTCGAAGGCCAGTTTCAAGGCGGCGCGGCGCAGGGAATCGGCTGGGCTCTGAATGAGGAATACGTCTATGGCGACGATGGCTGCCTGAAGAATGCCGGGTTTCTCGACTACAGAATGCCCGTTGCCTCGGACCTGCCCTTTATCGACACCGTGATTGTCGAGGTGCCGAATCCGGGTCACCCCTACGGTGTGCGCGGCGTCGGAGAGACGTCGATTTGCCCGCCGCTCGCGGCCATTGCGAATGCAGTGTCAAATGCCGCCGGCGTGCGCATGACCCATCTGCCGATGTCGCCGCCCCGTTTGCTCAAGGCGCTGCAGGAAATGGCGGGTGGTTGAAGTTGTGCTGTTTGCGAGCCTGCGGCGTTTTGCGGACGACCGGCAGACCGTTGAGGTTGATGCCACGACGGTAGGCGGCGTCTTGCAAGGGCTTGTGAAGGCGTATCCGGGTCTGAAACCGCATATTGACCGCGGTGTGTCGGTTTCGGTTGACGGCCGCATCATTGCCGCCGGTCTGAACGAACCCGTCGAACCGCAAAGCGAGGTCGTGCTGCTGCAGAGGCTGAAGGGCGGATGACGCCCGGCAGCGCCGGACCGGGGCCGCATGAGACTGGTCTCTCCAGCCGCAGCAGGGACATGTGATGCGCGGGAAACCGGGCAGGGAGTCGGTGTTCGGGCCGATTCCTCCCGCCGTGTTTGCGCTGGCCGCCGTCGCAGGCGGCGCCGAATTGATCTTATCCGCATTCCAGCTGGGAATCTGGCAGCCCGCATTCTCCTCCAACCTGCGGGCGGACGCGGTGAACGTTTTCGGATTCAGCCCGTGGCTGTTCCGCGAGCAGTTCGAGTCGGCGGAGCTTATCAGTCTGGAGTCGGTCCGGCTCGTGACCTATCCGTTTGTGCATTTCGGCTGGATGCACACGCTGTTCAGCGCCATGTTTATACTGGCGCTCGGCAGCGTTTTGTCCAATTTTGTGCGCGGGCTGCTGGTTCCGGTATCGTTTTTCGCCGCCTCCGCAATCAGCGCTGTGATCTATGCCTGGTTTTCGGGCGCAGACTTTCCGCTTCTGGGGGCCGCTCCCGGCTATCTCGGTCTACTCGGCCTTCTGGCGGGGATCCTGCTCATGATGCATGGCCATGGCCATCCCGCGGCGTCACCCTCCATGGTGTCGTTTCCGTTCCTGTTGATTGGGCTGAAACTCACGCAGGACACCCTGTTCGGACTGCCGGGCTACATGTTGGCAAATGCCAGCGGATTTGTCCTCGGTTTCCTGGTTTCGCTGATCGCGATTCCCGGCGGCTTCCTTGCCCTGTCGGCTGGGCTGAAACGGCTGTTCGGGAAATAGAACCGGTTCGGTCCGGCGGCCGGTCAGCCCCGCTTCAGCACAGCGCGGATCTGATCCCAGGAAAAGGCGCCCAAGACCAGGAGCATGCCGCCGTAGAACAGCGCTCCGCCGACCACGAGACCGGCGAGCCACAGATAGCGGACAGCGCTTGCATCGACGAGATGCCGGGTGAATTCGACGGCAAACCAGAGAGTCGCGCCCATCGCCGCCGCCGCAAGCAGGATCTTTGGCAATGTGCGCCGGAACCGCGCATCGAATTCCGCCGATGCGCCTATCGACCGAGCGCGGAGCCACAGCAAAACCAGCATCGCCCATCCGGCAACGGTGACACCGATGGCGGCCGCCAGATATCCGAGTGAACTGGCAAGGCCGACAGCGATGACCGCGTTGATGACCATCGCCGCCAGGGCGCAAAGGAACGGCGTCCGCGTGTCGTGGCGGGCAAAAAACAGCGGCTGGACAACCTTCTGAAGCACAAATGCCGGCAGTCCGGCGGCGTAGATGGCAAGCGCCGCCGCGGTGGCCGCAGAGTCTGATGCCGTGAATTGGCCCCGCTCAAACAGAATGCTCACCACCGGCGATGGAACAACAGCAAGGGCAACAGCCGCCGGCACGCCCAAAGCAAGAGCGGCTTCGGCGGCCCGGTTGTAAGAGTCTCTGGCGCCGGCGTCATTGCCGGCGGACAGTTTGTGCGAGAGGTCAGGCAGCAGAACGACGCCGATGGCGATTCCGACCACGCCCAAAGGCAGCTGGTACAGGCGGTCAGCGTAGCTCAGCCAGGCAACCGCGCCCTCAAACTGGCTGGCCACCTGACGGCCGATCACCAGGTTGATTTGGACAACGCCGCCGGCCAATGCTGCAGGCGCGGCGATCACCGCCAGCCGGCGCAATTCCGGTGTGATCTTCGGTGCGCGGATCCGGACACGGTAACCGGCCCGTTCGGCGGCGATCCAGACCAGCGCCAGCTGGGCAATGCCGGCGGCCGGAACCGCGCAGGCGAGGGTGAATCCGGCGTCCAGCCCGTTGACAGCGGCGAGAGTGAGCGCGGCGATGAACGCAAGATTCAAGAGCACAGGAGCGGCCGCGGCGGCGGCAAATCTTCCGGCTGCGTTGAGCACGCCTGACATCAGCGCCGCGAGCGAGATAAATAGCACATACGGGAAGGCGATTCGACCGAAGAACACTGCGATATCAAACCGTTCATCGCCGGCAAATCCGCTGGCCATGGCAAAAACCAGAAGCGGCATGGCGACCTGTGCGGCCAGTGTGAAACAGATCAGAAATCCGGCGAGGGCGGACATCGCGTCGTCGGCAAACCGCTCCGCGTTGTCATCGGCGCCGAGTTTCTTTGCGTACATCGGCACGAATGCCGTGTTGAAGGCGCCCTCAGCAAAGATCCTTCGGAACATGTTCGGCAGGCTGAAAGCGATGAGGAAAGCTTCCGCCACCGGGCCGGCGCCCAGCAGGGCGGCGAAGACGATATCGCGGATGAATCCGAACACCCGGCTGGCGAGTGTCCAGAAGCTGACAGTGAAAAATCCGCGAACCAGTGAAATCGGAGAGTTTGCGCGGCTTTGACTCATGGAAGACGGGTCGATGCCGCTCCAGCTGAGGCGCCCATGCGCGCCGATCTCTGGCTGCGGCGGTTACGACTCAGGCGCTGCAAATGACTGCGGGGCCTGCGAAATGATCTGCGGACGGTTGCTTCTCACTTCCGCGACAGCCAGCGACCGTTCTATTCTGCCATCCTGCCGGAAACGGAATGGGCCGGTGGCGCCGATGAAGCCGTTTGGAGATTTCAGCGCGGCCACCCTGGATTGGTCTCTGGCTTCTGCCAGCAAGGCGTTCGCAACGACAACACCGTCATATGCGAGACCGGCAAGCGGATGCGGCGGATCGCCATACGTATATTGGTAACGATACCCGTAACTCGCTGTGAGATTCGGATCCGGCAGCGGGAACCAACCGCCCTGGAGGCCCTTGTTCGAGAGATTGCTTGCCGGAATATCCCACCGCGTCAGGCCGGCGAATTTCACTTTCTCAGTGTCGATGCCGGCTTCCGGCAGCAATTGTCCCAGCAGCGACAGCGCGCCGGCGGTGTCTGCCGTGAAGACGATAAGATCGGCCTCGGTCAGCGAAGCGGCGTCAACGATCTGGACGATCGATTCTACGACGCCAATCTGCGAAAACTCATAGGAAATGCTTACCTTGACGTCGGCGCCGGTCCGGGCTGACGCGTCCGCGATCGCCTGCTGCCCGGTGAGACCCTGCTGGTTGCGGGCGTGAACCGAGAGAACCCGGCCGCGGCCCTGGCTCATCGCATACTGCAATATGCGGTCGGCCGAGTTTTCAAATGTGTGGCCGAGGACAAACAGGTTTCCGGCAACAATGCTCGGATCGTTGGAAAAGCTGAATACCGGGACGTCGTTCTGGGATGCGATTCTGGCGGTCTCTAAAGCCGCATCCTTGAACACGGGACCGAGAATCACATCGGCGCCGTCGGCAAGGGCGTTTTGCGTCGCCCCGACCGCGCCTTCAACCGATCCGTTCGTATTGTAGATCTTCAGGTTAAGCGTGTCGGCGCCGAGATCGCCGATCGCCAGCCGGGCACTGTTTTCCATGCTGGCGGCAAGCTCAGTCAGTGCGGGTTTTTCCTCGTCACCGTAGGGAAGCAGCATGGCCACAATGCCTGTGCCGTGCCGCTTGATCTGTTGCGGGGCGGGTGTGGTCATAAAGTCGCCCAGGCTGCCGTGTCCGCAGGCTGCCAAAAGCATGACTCCTGCCAAGGCCAGGCCTGTGCCCCGGAACCGCAGCGCGTTGCCGATCATTCGAAACTCCTTTTCGTCTGACATCTGGATTTTAGCAGATTTCTTTTGCAGAAAGAACACCGCAATCGCGCGCGCCTTGCATCCGCGCGAATGGGTTCAGGACAGCCATGAAAGAAGCGCAAAAAACTCTTGGAACCGGACTTTATCTGGTGGCGACCCCGATTGGAGCCGCGCAGGATATCACACTTCGGGCGCTGGATGTGATTCGCGCCGCCGACGTCATTGCCGCCGAAGACACGCGGATCACCCGAAAACTGATGGCAATCCACGGAATCCCGCTCGGCGCGCGCAGACTCATCTCATACAATGACCACAACGGGGAGCGGCAAAGGCCGAAAATCCTGGGGCTGTTGCAGGGTGGCAAGAGCGTGTGTCTGCTGGCGGACGCCGGTTCGCCGACGATTGCGGATCCCGGTCTGCGCATGGTGCAGGCAGCCGCGTCGACCGGTGTTCCGGTGGTGACCGTTCCGGGTCCGTCAGCTGTCATTGCGGCGCTGCAGGTCGCCGGCCTGCCGACAGACAGGTTCCTGTTCTCCGGATTTTTGCCGGCACAGGACGCGAAACGCCGGAAAGCCCTCGAAGAGTTTGCTGGCGTCCCGGCAACGCTGGTCTTTTTCGAATCGGCCCGGAGGCTGCAGGCGACGCTCAGCGAGATCGGGCGCAGTCTCGGGCGCGGGCGCCGCGTCGCGGTCTGCCGGGAACTTACAAAGAAATATGAGGAAGTATGGAAGGGCACTGCGTTCGAGCTTGCTGAACGCGCCGCATCGGCGGAGCCAAAGGGTGAAATTGTCATCCTGGTGGACCGTGCCGCGGCGACGGCAGCGGCCAAAGAGGACATCGAACCCGATCTGGCGGCGGCGCTCCGGACCAACACGCTCAAAGATGCGGTGACGGCGGTCGCAGAGGCGCATGGAGTGCCCCGGCGCGAGGTCTACCGACAGGCGCTCTCGATCAGCCGGAGACACAGTTCCGAATAGCGGACCTTCGCTGCGGCGTTTCAGTAACTCCGCGGCAGACCCAGTTCGCGTTCGGCGAGAAATGACAGGATCAGATTGGTCGACACCGGGGCGATGCGAAACAGCCGGGTTTCGCGAAATTTGCGCTCGATGTCGAATTCGCGCGCAAAGGCGAATCCGCCATGCGTCTGCATGGCGGTGTCGCCGGCATTCCAACTCGCCTCGGCGGCCAGCAACTTTGCCATGTTGGCTTCGGCCCCGCATGCGGCCCCGAGGTCAAACCGTTCCGCCGCATGATAGACCATCAGGGCGGCGGCGCGCGTTTCCGCATAGGATTTCGCAATCGGAAACTGAACGCCCTGATTGGCGCCGATCGGTTTTCCGAAGACAACGCGCCCGCGCGCATAGTCAGACGCTTTCTTCAGGAAGTAGCGGGCATCTCCAATGCATTCCGCAGCGATCAGAATGCGTTCGGCGTTCATGCTGTCGAGCAGCACTCTGAATCCCTTGTCTTCCTCGCCAAGCCGGTTCTCCACCGGCACTTCGAAATCGTCGAAAAACAACTCACACGAATGGTGGTTGATCATGGACTCGATCGGTCGAATCGTCAGCCCTCTGCTTTCGGCGCCGCGGATATCGACAATCAGGGCGGTCAGCCCGTCGGTTCGGTCCCCGTCGCTGTCCCTGGCCGATGTTCGGGCAAGCAAAAGCATCAGATCGCTGTGTTCCACCCGGCTGATCCAGATCTTTTGCCCGTTGACAACATATTGATTCCCTTTGCGGACGGCCGTGGTTTTCAGACTGGTCGTGTCTGAACCGGTGGTCGGTTCGGTCACGCCGAAACTCTGCATGCGCAAATCGCCGCCCGCAATTCCGGGCAGCCATTGCGCCATCTGCGCCTGCGAACCGTGCCGGAGAATGCTTCCCATCACATACATCTGCGCATGACAGGCTCCGGCGTTTCCGCCGGTGAAGCAGACGGTTTCGAGAATGGCGCATGCTTCCCGCAAACCCAGTCCAGACCCTCCCCACTCCTGCGGAATAAGGCATGACAGGAATCCGGCGGCAGTCATTTCGGCAACGAATTCAGAAGGGTAGGCGCGTTCCTTGTCCAACCGGCGCCAATAGTCCTCCGGATACCGCGCGCACAGCGACTCGACAGCGGATCGGATGTCGTCGAGATCGGCTTCGGTCATTCAGTATCAACCTATTCAATGAAAGGTGTTTCCCGGGGCGGCGGAGAACGCGCTGGCGGCAAAGTCCCGGGACCAGACGACCCCGCGCAAGGCTGCGGAAAACTCCGCTTGAATTCCAAGCTGCGTTGATTCACTACCAAATTCAAGCCGCAAACAGGATTGTGCAGATGCAATTGCAGGTCGCCATTCAAATGGATCCGATCGAAGCGGTTGATATTGATGCCGACAGCACGTTTCGCATCGCCCGGGAGCTGCAGGAAAGAGGGCACAGCCTCTTTTGCTTTCAGCCGGAGATGCTGAGCTACCGGGAGGGCCGGCTTGAGGCGCGCGGCTGGCCGCTGTCCGTCCGCCAGCGCCGCGGCGATCATTTTCGTCTGGGCGACCGCACTCTGACAGATCTTCGCGGCTTCGATGTGCTGCTGCTCCGGCAGGATCCTCCGTTTGACATGTCGTACATCACCACAACCCATCTGCTGGAGATGCTCGCTGGCGACGTGCTGGTGGTGAACGATCCGTTTTGGGTGCGCAACCATCCGGAGAAACTGCTGGCGCTGAGCTTTCCGGAGTTGATTCCGCCGACGGCGGTTTCCCGCGACCTCGGTCAGCTTCGCGCCTTCAGGTCGCAGCACCGGGATGTAGTGGTGAAGCCGCTGTATGGAAATGGCGGCGCCGGCGTCTTTCTTGTTCTTGAAAATGACCAGAATTTCAACGCGCTGTGTGAAATGTTTCTGCTGTCGAGCCGCGAGCCGCTGATCATCCAAAAATATCTCCCCGATGTCCGCAGCGGCGACAAGCGTGTCATCCTGGTCGATGGCAGGCCGGTTGGTGCGATCAACAGGATTCCAGCCAAAAATGAAGCCCGTTCCAACCTCCATATCGGCGGCACAGCAGCGCAGGCCGCGCTCACGCAGCGGGATCGCGAGATCTGCGAGCGGATTGGCCCCATTCTTGCTGAGCACGGTCAGATATTTGTCGGCATAGATGTGATCGGAGAATGCCTGACCGAAATCAATGTGACATCGCCGACAGGCATTGTCGAGTTGGAACGGTTTGAAGGTGTCAATGCCGCCGGTCTGATCGTGGACGCCATTGAGGCCAGGCTCAGTTGAGGCGCGGCGCCGCGGCCTGCCGGACCTGAGAGCCGGACAGGACGGCAGTGAACGGCATGCGGGAACGGCTGCCAAATGTGGTTGTCACCAACCTGCACAAGCGGTTCACCGGCATCTCCGCCACAGTTCTCGCTGTCCTGCCCGAACAGCGGCGCGAGCTTGGGATCGCGGTGATTGACCGGGGCGGACTTGACCTTCCAGACACCTGGCCGCTGCCGCGGCTGTTCCTTGCCGGATTCCGCCGCCCGGAGAATGCGCAGTACAGGGTTTTGCACGCCCGCCGGGATATCGACATGCTGCTCGGTGTATTTTTGAGATCTCTGCCGGGACAAAGGTGGCGGCTGGTGTTCACCACCGCTGCGAACCGCAAACCCGGCGTGATCCTCGGTCCGTTGATCAATGCGATGGACGGCGTGGTGGCGGCATCCGAACAGAGCGCCCGGTTTGTCCCCTGGCACACCGAAGTCATTCATCACGGCGTTGACACTGACTTTTTCCGGCCGTCTGACGAAGCGGGGCAGCCCCCGCTGGTGATTGGCTATGCCGGGCGTATCAGGCCACGCAAGGGCGCGGATTTGTTTGTCAAGGCGATGACGCGGCTGCTTCCTTCCTGGCCCGGCTTCAGCGCCGAACTGGCGGGACTGTGCCGGCCCAGGAACAGAGGGTTTCAAGCCGAACTCCAGGACATGATCGACGCAAGCGGTCTGGAGGACCGGATTCGGTTTCTCGGTCACACCGACCGTTCTGACATGCTGAGTTTTTACCGGCGATTGTTGTTGTGCGTGACCCCGTCAAGGACCAACGAGGGATTCGGATTGGTGCCGTTTGAGGCCCTTGCCTGCGGTGTGCCCGTTGTCACATCGGATGCGAGTTCGGCATGGGTTCAATTCATCGATGATGAAATCGGTTTGGTCGCCGCGCGCGGTGATGAGGAAAGCCTGACCAACTCCGTTTCAGCCATGCTCAAAAGGCCTGATCTTGGTGAAGGAATGCGGCAGGCGGCCCGTGACAGAGCGGTCCGCCGCCACTCCATTCGGAGCGAGGCGGCTGCCCTGAACAGGATCTACAAACGGCTTATGCGAGGCGATATCCTTCCGAAGCTCACAAATGCAGATCTCTGACTTTGCGCGGCTCGCCACAGCTGAATCCTTGTCAAAGGTGCGGTGGGGGCGACAGCCGCCGGCCCGGCCCGAGGTCTTTCATTCGCCGGCCTCGGAAAGTTCGCTGAACTCGTGCAGTGTCCAGACCCCATTGTCCAGGGACAGATGGGTCACCGAAAGGTTAAGGACGGGCGTGGCGAGCAGATTGAAGTAACGCGCGTTTGCTGCCCGCATCGCTTGTGTCAGGATGGTGCCGAAATGCGCAACGGCGACGACTGTCCGGCCCGGATAACGCGAAACGGTCTCATCCACAAATTCGTTCGTTCGATCGGTGAGGGTGCTCCAGCACTCTCCGCCAGGCGGGCCTGAATCTGTCGGGTCGGCCCAGAATCTCCGCGATTCAATGGGGTGGGTGCGCGAAATATGGTCTGCCGTTTTGCCTTCCCAATCGCCAAAATTGATCTCCCGCAGCTGTGATGAGTCTGGAAGCCGCGTCCGGCTTCCGGCAAACGCATCGGCGGTCGCGCTGGCGCGCTTAAGGTCTGACGCCACGACCAGGGCGTCTGCCGGTATGCGCGCGTTCAGCCAATTCAGCGCGCTGGCGTCCGACAGATCGGCGGCGACGTCCGTCCAGCCGTTGAGTGCCGTGGAGTGCGTCGGGCCGTGTCGTATCCACAGCCAGGTCGCGGTCAGATCCATGACGGTGGCTTGCCCTTCAGCGTCACCGGCAATCCGGCGACGGCCAACAGAGCCAAATCGGCGCGCGACGCGGCCATCTGATTCAATGCGCCGAGCGCAGCATTGAAACGGCGCGCCAGTTTGTTTTCCGGCACAATTCCCATTCCAGTCTCGCTGGTCACCAGGATCGCCGGACAAGGACAGATTTCGATGGCCGCCATCAGTTTTGCCGCCTCGGTTTCAACCTTCGCGCCGGCTGTCATCAGGTTCATCACCCACATTGTGAGGCATTCAATCAGCATGACTTCGTCCGGTCGGCGGCGGCTGATGACTGCCGCCAATGCCGCAGTTTCTTCAATCGTTGTCCAGCGGCTGCCGCGCCGTTCACGGTGCCGGCGAATCTTCTCGCGCATCTCAGCGTCGCCGCATACCGCCGTGGCGATGTAAACCGGCCGATGCCGTGAGCCGTCAGCAAGCTTTTCAGCGAGTGCGGACTTGCCGCTAGCCGCGCCGCCAAGAACCAATGTCAGATTCGGCATCATGGCTTCCGTTTCCGGCAGAATTGAAATGGCCGCAAGCATTTGCAGACGGCAGCTTCGCGGAAATCGCCATGTGCTTCGGCATCGGCCCGCGCCGGCGATCCGGACAGCCGCTATGGCCCCGCCGGAGAGTGAGCCGAAACACGCGCCCGGATCGGGACCGACTGAACGCTGGAATTGGTCCCTCGGAGCTCTATGGCCTTAACCGCGATCAATCGGCTTCAGTGCGGAGTTTGGCAATCGTGCGGCAAAAAGATTAGACAGGCGGAGGGTTGAGTATTCGCCGGAGGATTGCGATGCCATCCGGGATGAATGTTCTGTTGATCGTCGGAGGCGGCATTGCCGCCTACAAGTGCCTGGAACTGATCCGGCATCTGGGTCAGACCGGCTGCAGTGTCACACCTGTGCTCACGGAGGCCGCGGAACAGTTCGTGACCCCTTTGTCCCTGTCGGCCCTGGCGGCGGCGCCCGTGCGACGGAAGCTGTTTGATGCCGATGCGGAAGCGGCCATGGATCACATTCAGCTGTCGCGGGCCGCCGACATTGTCGTTGTTGCGCCCGCGACCGCAGACTTGCTCGCCAAAATGGCCAACGGGCTCGCCGACGACCTGGCTTCGACCGTATTGCTGGCGACTGACAAGCCGGTTCTCGCCGCCCCCGCGATGAATGTGCGGATGTGGCGGCACGCCGCGACGCAGCGCAACATTGAATGGCTCCGGCAGGATGGCATCAATTTCGTTGGTCCAAATCACGGTGAGATGGCATGCCGTGAATTCGGCCCCGGAAGGATGGCCGAGCCGGCGGAAATCGCCGACGCCATAGATCGGGTCAGCGGGCAGGGGCCACTGTTGGGGAAACGCATCCTTGTGACTTCGGGGCCAACGAGAGAGGCGATTGATCCGGTCCGGTTTATCTCGAACCGGTCATCCGGCAGGCAAGGGACCGAAATTGCCCGGGCTTTGATCGGTCTTGGCGCGGAAGTGGTGTTTGTCACCGGTCCGGCATCGATCGATCCTCCCACCGCCGCGAGAGCTGTGCGGGTTGAGACCGCTGAAGAGATGATGCAGGCGGTTGATCGGGAGATGCCGGTGGATGCGGCCGTGTTCACGGCAGCTGTCGCCGACTGGAAGGTCGCTTCGAGGACTGATTCGAAAATCAAGAAGCGGGGCGGCGAATCGCCGGCGCTCCAGCTTGTTGAAAACCCGGATATCCTCGCATCTGTCGCCGCACGGGCTGTGGACAGGCCGCCGCTCGTCATCGGCTTTGCGGCGGAAACCGACAATGTCATCAAAAACGCCGCCGAAAAACGGGCGCGCAAGGGCTGCGACTGGATTGTTGCTAACGATGTCAGCTCCGAAACCGGAATTGTCGGCGGCAGTGAAAACCAGCCGGTCCTAATCACATCGGAAGGGGCGGAAAGCCTGCCGCGGATGCTCAAGGCCGAGTTTGCCCGTCTTCTCGCCGCAAGAATCGCCCGCGAACTGACAGGCGGATGACCAAGTTTGTCAGAATCCAGCTGACTGCGTGGGCCGACCCTGAAGTGCAGCTGCCGTCGTACCAGTCCGATGGGGCGGCGGGCGCCGATCTGCGGGCGAATCTGCATGCGCAGTATCGCGTTTCGGGCCTCACAATCGAACCCGGCGGATGGAAACTGGTCCCGCTCGGGTTTTCGCTTGAACTGCCGGCGGGTTTCGAAGGTCAGATCCGCCCGCGGTCCGGCCTGGCGCTGAAACATGGTGTCACCGTTCTCAATGCCCCAGGAACAATCGATTCAGATTATCGGGGCGAGGTCGGAGTCGTGCTGGCAAACTTTGGGCGGCGGAAATTCGCTGTGCGGCACGGCGACAGGATCGCGCAATTGGTGATCGCAAGCGCCGTCACCGCGTCGTTTGCAGTCACTGACTCCATCAATGCCAGCGCACGCGGCACAGGCGGATTCGGGTCAACCGGGCGGCATTGATGGGCAATGCGATTTGGGTCGGCGCGCTTCTGACGGGTCTGCGGCGCCGGACGGGTTCTGTCTTGGCCCTCGGCGCTGTTGCGGCAGGCCGGCAGGCGGCGGCGCAGACTTCCGACGCAGCCGGCGGCGCCGTTCCGGTCTGGCTGCTGATCGCCGGCGCCGCTGTCATCGCCGGCGGATACATCCTGCTGCTCCGCTGGCTGCGACGCCGGGCTGCTGCGCGAACGGGAGACCGCGAGGCTCCGCAGTCCACATTCTCGGCAGTCGAACTCGACCGTTATTCACGGCATATCCTGCTGCGTGAGATCGGCGGCGAGGGGCAGCGGAAACTCGGCAATGCCCGAGTCGCCGTGATCGGCGCGGGCGGGCTGGGCTCGCCGGCATTGCTGTATCTCGCCGGCGCAGGCATTGGCCGCCTGACTGTCATCGATGACGACAGGGTTGAGTTGTCGAACCTGCAGCGACAGATCATCCACACCGATCAAAGGATTGGGAATCTAAAGGCAGAGAGCGCCGCGGCGGCGATGCGGGCTCTGAATCCGCACATTGAAGCCGTGGCGGTCTGCCGCAGAGTTGAGCCGGCGTCGCATGCGTTGCTTGATGAACACGATGTGGTGCTTGACGGCTCAGACAGTTTTGAGACCCGCTCACTTGTCAATGCGCTGTGCGCCGAGAAAGGAATACCCTTGGTTTCCGGCGCGATCAGCCAGTGGGAAGGGCAAGTCACGGTGGCCGATCCAGGCCATGGCCATCCGTGCCTGACATGCCTTTTCCCAGCTGAGCCTTCCGCCGAAGCGGCGCCGTCCTGTGCGGAAGCCGGGGTTATGGCCGTTTTGCCGGGAATCATCGGAACCCTGATGGCGGCAGAGGCGGTGAAACTGATCGCCGGCGCAGGGCAGATTCTGCACGGTAAATTGCTGATCTACGATGCGCTTTGGGGAGAAACCCGAACTGTCACCTACTCCCGGCGCGCCGACTGCCCGGTCTGCGGCGGCGATTCGCAGCCTTGACGGGACTTCTCAGAGCATTCCCGGCACAACCAGATCCGGTGGCCGGTGCCCGTCCGCGAACGTCTTGACATTCACCAAGACCTTTTCTCCCATCTCGATCCTACCTTCGATGGTCGCCGAACCCATGTGCGGTAGCAGCACAACATTGCTGAGTCCTCGCGGCGGCAGGTTGACATTCTGTTCGCGGGCAAACACATCAAGGCCGGCGCCGCCGATTTCGCCTTTCTCAAGCATGCGGATCAGCGCATTCTGATCAATGACCTCTCCGCGGGACGTGTTGACGATGACCGAATCCGGTCTCATCAATCTCAGCCGGCGGGCATTGAGGAGGTGGTAGGTAGACGGGGTATGGGGACAGTTGACCGACAGGATGTCGACCCGGTGGACCATCTGATCCAGACTTTCCCAAAATGTCGCCCCCAGCTCGGCCTCGATGTCCGGATGGACCCGGTGCCGGTTGTGATAATGCACTTGCATCCTGAATGCGCGCGCCCGCCGCGCCACAGCGGTGCCGATACGGCCCATGCCCAAAATGCCGAGTTTTTTGCCACCGACCCGGTTGCCCATCATCGCAGTCGGCGCCCAGCCCTTCCATTCATTCGACTCCATGAGCTGAATGCCTTCCCGAAGCCGCCGCGAAACCGCGAGAATGAGTCCAATGACCATGTCCGCGGTGTCTTCGGTCGCCACATCCGGCGTGTTGGAGACTTGAATGCCGCGCACGCGCGCTGTTTTGACATCGATATTGTCAAATCCGGCTCCGAAATTCGCAATCAGCCGCAGCCGCTCGCCTGCCTGGGCCAGCAGGGACTGGTCAATGATGTCGGTGATTGTGGAGACCAGGACATCGCTGTCGGCGATCGCCGCCGCCAGTTCAGAGCGGGTCATAGGATCGTCGTTGGACCGCGTCCTGACCTCGAACAATTCCCGCATCCGCTTTTCAACCTGCTCGGGCAGGCGTCTGGTGATCGAAACCGTCAGTTTTGAGTTTGACATTTCTGCGGTCCGGCGGCAGCTTCTGGTTAACCTGCCCATAAATCCGACACACTCGCAAAAAAGGCAAGTGATCGTTGGGCCAAGCGACAATGGCGCCGGCAGGACCGGGCAGTGAAAAGCAGGCAATCGAAGATGCGCGTCTATTGGAAAACTGCTTCTGTCTTTTTCATTGGAGCGATGCTGTCAGCCAGCGCCGGCTTGGCGCAGTCAGACCAGACTGAGGCCCTGGCTGCTGAAAACAGTCTGGAAACACCCCAGGCGGCGGAATCCGCGAACGAAACTGACCAGAGTTCGTTCAGAACGGGCCAGGTGACAGGCCGCCCCCTGCCGCGATTTGTGTCAATGAAAGCCTCAACCGGTCGCGCCCGCCGAGGCCCAAGCACGTCTCACCGGATCGACTGGGTGTTCACGCAGCGCAATCTGCCGCTCATGATCACCGACGAATTCGGCCTGTGGAGGCGGGTCAGGGCGGTCGACGGCACTGGCGGCTGGATGCACTATGTTCTGCTCTCCGGCGTGCGTTATGTCATCGTCACCGCGGAGCGGGCAACTCTGCATTTAAGGCCCGACAAATCCTCTTCGGTCACCGCTTTTGCGGAAAGGGACGTCATCGCTAAACTTGGCAAATGCACCGTCGACTGGTGTCAGATCAGTTCCGGGGGCTACAAAGGATGGGTGCTCAAGTCCGAAGCCTGGGGCGTGGACGCCGACGAGACCCGCAGATAGCGGCACCGGCCGGCCTCCAGACCGCCGCGCGCCAACTGCGCCGCCCGCGGTCAGGACACAGAGTTCCCGGAGCCCAGGCCTCCTTTGCCGAGAAGAGAATCAGCTCAGGGATGCTTGCTCCGGAATTGCGCATTGACCTCCTCCGGCTTATCCGACCCGCCAGCCGCCGAGATGCAGCGTTCCGGCTGTTCTGCTGTTTCAGGGCAAAACGGTCCGTTAGCATCGAGCGGACACCGCAAAGTTTCGCTGCCCGGATCCGCATTCGGCGGGATGTATAGCGCGACAATCAGGGTGGCAGCATGGCGTAGGCGTTCGGCGAGAGTCTTCCAATGATCGGCAAGCTCCTCGGTCATCGAAAGGTGCAGACGACTGGGCGCGTCGCCGAAGCCTGAGGGCCGACCTGGCAGGCGAGGGTCAGCCCTCGCAACCGGCGCGGTTCGGAGGGGGAATCCACTCCATCGTTTGCCGACCGGATACACGACCGCTGGCCGCATCACGGCCTCGAACTCCCAATCCCCCGCGATTTCGCTCGATCCGGGCAATTCAGACGGCCCTTGAGCGCGTCCGCCGACCGCGCGTCGGCGGCCCGAGTCCTTCGCCTCTCCGACCCGTGCGTTAGATTGGAAAAACGCTGTGATCATCAACATAACCAAAGAGCACGATCGTGTCCGCGAAGCCCTCATCAGTTGCCTTGCCGGTCAGTTGCCTTGAGACCCACGCTCATGTTCCCGACATTCGGATCCCGCCGGAAATCGCCGAAGGCTCCGATCAGATGCAGGGACAGTCGACCCCCGGATGCGCCGGCATCGATGTTCCGGGTGTGAAACCGCGGTCCCACTGTGGTTTTCACCTTCAGAAGGATCCTCCGGGCCAGCCGCAGCGCGATATCCGTGGACAGGCCACGAATTCCGAAGGCGAACATTGGCATATATATATTCATCCGATTCCATAAGGCCGGGTGAACAGCTATGACAGTTCCGCGGGCGCCGGTCCTCGACACAGCCCGAACCTGCCGGCCTGATGGGAGGTGTGTCTGTCGCCACAATTCATGGCCGGGAGAACGGTCGCCTCACAGCGTCCCCCTGATGGACACCAACATCATTGATCTTGTGGACAATGACTATGCTGCCATCGCGGAGCTGGACCGTATGGCCAGCAGGTCACGCCATGCCCGAAAACCCTGGAGCCGGTAACCGGGCATCAGAGGAGTGTTGATAATGAATATCCGGTTCATGATTTCGGCTCTGGCGATCACGCTTTCGTCAGAAATAGCGGCTGCGCAGGATACCGATACGCTTCGGGATACCAATAAAAACGACATCAATGAGAGTCTGCGCGCTCAGGCAGAATCAGGTGACCCTGATGTACAGTTTGGTTTTGGAGTGTTGTATGACATAGGTAAGGGGGTTCCGCAGGACCACAGCGAAGCCGCCGGTTGGTACCGCAGGGCTGCCGAACAGGGTGATGCATACGCTCAGTACAATCTTGGATGGTTGTACTACAGTGGAGATGGTGTCATTCTGGACATGGTTTATGCACACGCTTGGGCCAATCTGGCGGCAGCACAGGGGATCGAAGCAGCCAAAGAACTTCGGAGTTAAGCTCAATCCAGTCTGAATTCGAACCAGCTCAAAGAAGCCCAGCGGACCGCCAGCAGCTGGAAACCCGGATCACCATTGTCGCTGGGCGAAGGGGTGGCTTTTGTGAAGCGGGGACTTGCCGAGCTGGGATATAGTCCCGGTCCTGTAGACGGCAAAATTGGACCGCGGACCCGCTCAGCAATCAGCGCATTTCAACGGGATAATGGCTTGCCGGCAGATGGTGAGAACTCCCCCAGGCTGGAACAGGCATTGATGGATGCGCTGGATCGTTGAGAATTATTAAAGTTGCCAACTGTGCGGAATGACCTTGTTTCCTGTTCATGATCGCACAGACCCGCGCCAGCCAGTTGTCAGTGTGTCCGGCGGAATTTGTGTGCGATTGGGATAAGGGGAGCCGGTGACCGGGTGTCAATCGAGTGGTGACATTGAATACCCGAGCCACGATTGCGGTATTGCTGATCACGCTCTTTTCAGGAACGGCGACTGCACAGAATGTCGATACGGTTCGGGATGCCAATGAATGCGACATCAATAAGATTGTGGAATATCTGCACCTTGCTGCTGCAGGTGACTCTAAAGCGCAGAATGTCTTGGGGCGATTGACTTGCGTGGTGAGGGAGTTCCCCAGGATCTCAGCGAATCCGTCAGGTGGTTCCGCAAGGCTGCCGGCCAGGGCTGCGTCGGGAAGCTGGCCAGGCCGCCGGTCAGTGCTGCGATTCCGCGATGATCAGGTCCATTCACATATAAATGGCAGGCTTAGCTGAGCGGAATGTTCGATCCGGACTTTAACTCCTGATAGGAGTCCGAGAAGCTCTCATAGAGCCTGTCAATGCGCTTGGCCTGCTCATACAGTGGAAGCCGTTCAGATGGCGGGAGCCCGTCCATAACCTCCCGGATGTTCCAGCTGTTCCAGAAGGCATTCGACTGCGCATAGGAACCTGAGGGCAGGTGGAAGACTTCGCCGAGAATCTTCAGATCATGCGGAATTGCGAATCTGTCGCGGCTGTCCTCGTAGCTGAAATAGTGGAAAAAATTGTCAAAGCCGGCCCAGGTGATTGCCGAAAGACACAGCGAACACGGCTCGTGTGTGGACAGAAAGATCAGATCCTGCGTCCGCGGCCGTTCGCCTTCGGGGATTTCGTAGAACCGCTTTAGGCAATGCATTTCGCCGTGCCACAGAGGGTTTTCAAGCTCGTTATTGGTTTCCGCGAGAAGGAGCGAGCAGTCTGACTTGTGCAGCAATGCCGCGCCGAAGATCTTATTCCCCGCCGCAACTCCCTTTGCGGTGAGCGGAGCGATGTCCTGCTCAATCGTTTGCAGCAACCGGGCGAGCAGCGGGGCCCTTGCGTCCGGAAATTTAAACTTCTCAGCCATTTTTTTTGCGATCCGCTCTCCGCTGCCGCCGACACTGAATCGGCGCCGATGAGTTTCTGTCAAACCAATTCCATAAGCCGGTCCGGGATTAGCATGTGTTCTCCAAGAATTTGACCGAAAAGAGAATGGTCTCACAACAGAATGAACGACGCATAATAGGCCTGTGGGCGTTCGGCAAAACCGTGGATATCCAGATAGATTGCAACGAGACCGCTCAGTCACAGTAAGGGCATGTTTTCGATCGGTTGGAAACCGACGCGGATTGGAAATTGATCGAACCGCTCTTGCCATCTCGCCCAAAGACGGGACGGCAACGCAACACCAACCTTCGGGCGGATTTTGATGCAATAAAGTTTATGTTGGGAACGAGATGCGGGTGGCGGCGATTCTGCCGTGCTGCCCGTTCTCGAAAGTCCAGAACTGGCATTTCGCTTGGCGAGACCCCGGCGTGTTCAAAACCATGCGGGACACCCCGCGGCTCGCACGGGAGTTGGAGGGACTTTGCCAAGATCCGACGCGGCTGCGATCGACAGCCAGCCTGTAAAGAGGACGGAGAACGGCGGCCTTGCCGGCAGCTTTGCCGGCAAGAAGATCAAGGGCCGAAAATGTAACATTGCCGTCGATGTCGACGGGCCGTCGACCATGATCAAGGTTCACACGGCCGACGCGCAGGACCGGAAGCTTTCCTGTGCCGAGCGCTCCGGCAGCGTGCCTGTGAACCCGAACCGTAGAGGAGTCCGCCATGCGCAGGCGAACCGAGCCGGGCGAAATGTGGTCGCTTCCGATGCCGCCGCCAAACAGGATCATTCCTGAATGGGCTTGTCTAGGGACGAGCCGCTATGGGCCACGAGTTCAACGGTGTTGCCTTCGGGGTCCTCGGTGAACACACCCCGCCAGCCGACCCAGCCGAAGGTTTCAACCCGGAAAGACAGGCCCTGCGCCCGGTACCAGCGCATCGCGGCCTCCTGTTCATGGAAGGGCAGACTGAAAGCCAGGTGATGCAGCGAAGACTTTGCTCCCGTGGCGGGCGTCTCCGTTCCGGTCGGGTGCAGACCGGGGCGCGAAACATATTGCTTGTCGAATAGGGCCAGAATCTGGGTGTGTCCGCCAAAACCCTCGGCAATGCGGAAGAACACGATGCCCCCGGTGTCGCTGCCCGGCATCGGCTCCAGACCGAGCACATTGCGATAAAAGCGGGCCATCTTTTCGAGATCGTCGCAGCGGATGGCAATCTCGCCAAGGCCGCGGACACTGAAGCCGCGTTCAGTCATGGGTATCTCCAATCGATAATTTGATCTGATCTGAGTTTCAGGGCCTGACCGGCCGGGTAGGAGACGTCCGCCTCCGGGCAGGCCTGTGCCTGCGTCTCATGTTGAAGTCCGGGGGCAATCATTTAGACGCCTGTCTTTGAACCGGCTCCATCGCGTTCATTGTGCGCAGCTCGTAGCTTGCGACCGTTTCCTCATCCTGGTTCAAGATTGCCACATGCCAGCGGATCTCGCCATAATCGGCGGTGCGCGGTGTTTTGCGTTTCACTGTCAGTTTCACATGAATGGCTTCGCCGGCCGAAACCGGCTTCTCGAATGCCAGGCCGGTCAATCCGGTATTGGCAAGAACCGGCCCTTCATCCGGGTCGACGAACAGACCGGCTGCAAAAGACAGCAGCAGATAGCCGTGCGCGACCCGTCCGGGAAAGAACGGATTTCGCCTGGCCGCCGCTTCGTCCATGTGGGCATAGAAACGATCGCCGGTGAATGCCGCGAAATTTTCGATATCCGCGAGGGTGACTGTCCGGCTCCCGGTGATCAGTGTGTCGCCGACCGCGAGTTCTCCGAAAGTGTTGCGGAAAGGATGCCGGCCGGGGCGGCGTTCAGTGGCCCCGTCCACCCATTGATTTCCGATTGCCGTCAATATCTGCGGACTGCCCTGAACCGCGCTCCGCTGCATGAAATGCAGTACCGAACGGATGCCGCCCAATTCCTCTCCGCCCCCGGCGCGCCCCGGGCCTCCATGCAGCATATGCGGCATCGGCGATCCATGCCCGGTCGCTTCGGCCATGCTGTCCGCATTGTTAAAATATATCCGACCGTGCCATGCGCCTGACGACAGGGTGAAGCGTCTTGCCGCCTCCGCATCGCTCGTGAACACCGATACCACCAGGCTTCCACCGCCGCGGTTGGCCAAATCCGAAGCATGCGGAATATCCCGGTATGGCATGACCACGGAAACCGGTCCAAAGGCTTCGACGCTGTGAACCGCATCGGCGTTGTCAGGGTCGGCGCAGCGAAACAGCAGTGGGGCGAGAAACGCACCCTGTCCGCGGTCCACCCCGACTGCGTGTGGTCTGTCCAGGGATCCCGCCACCAGCTCCGCCTCTTTGCCGATTTTCCCGGCACAGGCGGTCACATCGGCAAATTGCCGCTCTGAGACCAAGGGGCCCATATCCACCCCAGGCTGTTCCGGATCTCCCACACAAACCGGGGAGAGGCGCGATGCGAGACTGTCGACAACATTCCGCAGCTGCTTTTCCGGCACGAGGATGCGCCGGATGGCGGTGCACTTCTGCCCGGCCTTGGTTGTGATCTCACGCACCGCTTCGTCGACAAAGGATGTGAAGTCTGCGGAATCCGGTTCGGCGTCGGGTCCCAGAACCGTGGCGTTCAGGCTGTCCTGTTCAGTGACGATACGGGTTTTCCCGGATACAATTGCCGGATGCGAGCGAATGCCGGCAGCAGTCGCCGCGGAACCCGTGAAGCAGACAATATCCTGGGTGCCCAGCGGGTCAAGAATGCCCGACGGGCTGCCGATGGCGAGCTGAACCGCTCCTTCCGGGAGGATCCCGGAATCGATGATGAGGCGAAAACATTCGGCGGCCAGGTAGCTGGTGACCGTCGCGGGCCTGACGATCGAAGGCACCCCGGCAAGGAGTGACGGTGCAAGTTTCTCAAACATGCCCCAGACCGGAAAGTTGAACGCGTTCAGCTGCAGGGAAACTCCTGTCAATGGTGTCGCGACATGCACACCGAGAAAGCTGCCACTCTTTGAAAGCCGCTCGACACCGCCATCGAGATAGATCCGGTCATCCGGCATTTCCCGCCGCCCCTTCGAGGCATAGGTGAAGACTGTGCCGATACCGCCGTCTATATCATACCAGCCATCCCTGCGGGTTGCCCCGGTCAGCGGGTTCAGCCGGTACAGGGCGTCCTTGTTTTTGTTGATGTGGGCGGCGAGAGCCTTGAGCAGCCGCGCACGGTCGTGAAACGTCATCTCTCGCGGCTGTGGCCCGCCGATGCGCCGGGCGTAATCAGCCATGGCGGCGATGTCCGCCGCGGGCGAATTGACCTCGGCGATGATTCTGCCTGTGACCGGGCTGTGGATCTCGTGCCGGTCTGAGGCTCTTTTATCCCAGCTGCCACATGAGAATCCGGTGACACTCAAGATATCCGTTCCCATCCCAAACATCTCCCGAATGGTCAGCTGTTTGATTGCAAATTCGGTATATGCAAATCCACTCCGGTTCGGAAAGAGATTGCCGCAATGACAGCGGAAGAGCGGGTGCGGCGCAGCGCCGGTGCCATGCGGTCAACAGATGCCGCCTCAAAATGGTTGCGGTCCGCGTTTGCTGACATTGGAGAAGACCGGGCTGCGATGCAGGTTGCGGTTGATTCCCGACACCTCAACGGACATGGCATTTGCCATGGCGGGGCGATCGTCGCGCTCGCGGATTCAGCCTTTGCCATCGCCTGCAACTGCCGCAGCGCTCTGGCAGTGGCTCAGCATAACGGCATCAGCTGTCCCGCGCCGGGCCGGATAGGCGACAGGCTTGAGGCAACCACGGCTGAAACCATGGATTCCGGCCGCGGCGGCGTTCATGATGTGCGGGCTGTGCGCATGGTGCAGAAGGAGACGGCTGCCGTATTCAGAGGTCTCGTCAGACTTCCGCCGGGCGCGCATTTTGAAGAACAGGCAGAGGGCTGCGCCTGACGCTGGGGCGTTTGGCAATCCCGCGCACTTCAGGCAATCGCTGATTTGGTTCGGCTCATATATGAACCCGTTGTCCTTGCAGGGAGATCCCAATGCGTGACCTGACACCCGACCGATCTGAACTGGATCCAATTGAAATCGCCTCCCGCGACGAAATTGAGGCTCTGCAGCTTGAGCGGCTGAAATGGACACTGGAACATGCCTTTCGCAATGTTCTGCATTACCGGACGAAATTCCTCGACGCGGGTGTGCATCCCTCGGATCTGTCGTCGCTTTCCGATTTGGCCCGGTTTCCGTTCGCGGTGAAAGACGATTTCCGGGCAAGTTACCCGTTTGCCATGTTGGCGGTTCCAAGGGAGCGGCTGGCACGGGTCCACGCGTCCTCCGGCACGACGGAAAAACCGACTGTGGTCGGTTACACGACAGACGATATCGGCAACTGGGCCGACTGCGTTGCCCGGTCAATGCGCGCGAGTGGCACCCGGCCGGGAGACATGGTGCATATTTCTTACGGTTACGGCCTGTTCACCGGTGGATTGGGAGCGCATTTTGGCGCTGACAGGCTGGGCTGCGCTGTCATTCCGGTCAGCGGCGGCATGACGGCGCGGCAGGTGCAGCTGATTGAGGATTTTGGAACCACGACGATCATGGTGACCCCATCCTAATATGCTGGCGATCCTTGAGGAATACAGTGTACCTGCTCATGACATATGAAGCGGCGGGGTCTCACCGATTCGCCGACTTTCGAGATACTCGTCGGGGGTCATTCCATCAAGGGAGTCGTGCGGCCTCCAGCCGTTGTAGAGTTCCATATATTCGTCGATGAGGGGTCTGAGCCCGGAGACGTTCACGGCGGTGTCCTGAACATTGTAGAACTCGTTTCTGAGCGTCGCCTGCATACGTTCGACGCGTCCGTTCTGTTTCGGCGACTTCGGCGGCAAAACGGCGAGGGTGATGTTTCTGTCTCCGCACGCGGCCTCGAACTCGGCCATGAACTCGGAGCCGCCGTCGACCTGCACGGCCTCGACTGAGAACGGCGCCTGGCGGACCAGCTTGTCAAGGAAGCGGGCGGCGCTGGCCGCGGTCGCGTTTGAGGCGGCCATGCCGCAGCCCCAGCGCGAGAGACGGTCGACGGCGGTGAAGTGTCTGACGGTCCGGCCGGGCCGCAGCGACACGGTGAGCGTGTCGACCTGGACCGCCTGCCCGGGCCGTTCGGCCCGCAGCGCGCGGGGGATCCGCACCGCGTGCGGCCGCCGGCTCCGGCGGCTCCGGCGGCTGTGCGCCGTGAAGGCGCTGACCGGGGCCATGCGGCCTCTGCGGACCAGATCGCGGATGGCCCGCCCGACCAATGGCATTCGGATAACGATTTTTGCCGTTCGGATAAGAAAACCCCCGCGCTTCGGGCTTTTTGCCGGAAGCCGGGGGTTTTCTGGCGGTCTGGTTCTGTCAGGCGGCGCGTCGTCTCTGCCACTTGCTCACTGGCTGCCTGGATTCCCTCCTGTGGTTTCGCCCCGGCCTTTCGCGCTGGATGCATTGCGAGAGGCCGGTCATGATCCGCCTGACCGATTGTGCGACCATTTCGCTCTGCCTGAGGAACATGGCCTCGATTTCGCGCCCCACCAGTCTCAGACCGTTCCTGAAGTTGGCGCGCATGGCCGGCAGGCCGTCATCGCCGGGACAGTGGCTGATGTCATGGTCGCAGCGGTTGGCGAACAGGCGCGCGAGGGTGATCAGTGTGAAGGCGGCGTAGAGTTCCTGGCGGACGCCGCGCTCCGACTTTGCGTGGAAGCGCTCGATCACGGCCTTTCCCGTCTTGTATCCCTCTTCGATCTGCCAGCGTCCGTGATAAAGGTCAGAGAGCGCCGGAATGCTGTGGCGCCGGGCTTCGAGCAGGGATGTTGCGAGACAGTGCGTGGTGTCGGCGGCGGTGTGTTTGACCAGGCGGATGCGGAGGCTCTGTCCGCGCAGCGCGGCTGCGTCCCTGGGCGCGTCGAGGGTGATGATGCTGTCGGTCTTTTCGGAGTTGATGAAGGCATTGAAGGCCGGATTGGCGCTGTTCTTGATGCGGAAGACGAAGTTCAGCTTCCGCATCCGGTGGAGCAGGGCCATTTCGAAGGACCAGTATCCCCGGTCGTAGACGATGACATCGCCTTCGGCGGCATGGTCGAGATGGGTGACGGCGGCGGCGCGTTCGTTCTCGTGGCCGAAGAGGTCGAAGTCGACCGGGATGCGGTCGCGCAGCCTGTAAAGGACGCTGACCATGCCCTGGGGGTAGTGGGCATTGTCGTTCGGCGCGCGGTAGCCGGCGCGCAGCAGTTCCCTCGGCAGGGTGATCTTCGAGCCGTCGACGGCGAACACGCGGTGTCCCTTCCACAGGGCGCCGTCGGGGCTGTGGGCGAGGATATCCCTGTGCACCCTCCGGAACGCGGCTTCGTCGAGCTTCTCCCGCGCCTCGCAGGCGGTCGACGCCGCCGGAGGCTCGTCCTGCGGCAGCTCGATGCCGGCCGCCGCGCACTGTTCCCAGAGCTCGCACAGCGTGGCGCGGTAGCCCTGCGCGCGCGGCGCGGCGACGAGGCGGAACACGAACAGTATGATCAGCAGGCTGTCGAACACGCGGCGGCGCTTCTGCCAGCGCGCGTCCTCGCGCGCCGCGACCGCCGCGGCGGCCGCGACAAGCGCCTCCCAGCGGCGGCCGAAGCGGCGGTCGGAGGCTGCGGAACGGCCCCTTTCGGCCCGGGTCGGAGGCTTCCGCTGTCCCGCGTCACGCGCGCCGCGCAGGATCCCGCGGGCGCCCGCGCAGAGCGGCATCACATAGACGCCCTTGCGCGTCTTTCCCCTGCCGGCGGTCTCCCCGATGCGTTTCCAGTTGGCGGCGCGGTAACACGAGGCCCTGAACCGGGTCTCGTCGATGAAGGTCTCGCAGAGGACCGGCCGGTGCCCGTGGATGCGCTCCCAGTCGTCCGCGAGACGGCGCGTCGCCATGGCCAGCGCCGAGGAGGCCAGGTTCTTCGACCGCACCCATGGAAACACCAGAAAGCGGGAGTTGACCACCATCAGGTGCCGCCTGCGGTCGCGTGTCCGGTCCGTCCATCCGATCCAGCCGTCACGGCACGGGAGCCTCTTCGTCACCGCATCGAACAGCAGGCACCCCAGCCTGCGGCCGTCCCGGTCGGTCACAAAGCAGCGGATATGCGCCCCGAAGGGGCGCCTGTAGCCGAGATAGTGGTGGCGGTCGACGAAGGCGTTCCACAGCTGCCGTCCTTCGGTGTCGGTGACCGGCTCGACGCGGAGCGGACGCAGCCCGGACAGCTCCGCCGCGATCTCCGGCTGCGGGTCCGAGGCGGAGGTCCAGGCCGGCGCGTCGACGGCCCTCATGTCGCGGACGCTGCCCTCCCGCTTCGGCGGAAGCGTCAGGATGCCGTGGCTCTCCAGCGCCTCCAGCATCCCGAGGCAGGCCCCGACCCTGTAGGCCCCCTTCGCCGTCTTCCATCCGAGATGCTCGCAGATGGTCTTCGCAAGTTCGCTGCGGCTGTCGTTCGGGAGCATCCCGACGGTCTCCTGGATGTCGGCGATCTGCCGCCGGTTCAGGCGGCGGCCCGAAAAAGTGGTCGACTTGAGGTCGATGATTCGCTGGTCCATGGGTGATTCCCGAATCTGCATGACCACAGCATGCAGATCGCCAAGCGCATGTCAAGGGGGGCGGTGAAAAAAATATTCCCGCGCCGATGTCCCGTTATATCAACGCCTTGCAGGCCGCAAAAAACCGCGCCCGGAACGGCAAGTCTATCCGAATGCCATTGCCCGCCCGACCGTCGCGTCGGAGACCCTGATCCCCTCCCGGCGGAGCACGGCGGCGATCTTGCCCCTTCCCCAGGCCGGGAACCTTTTCCGCAGCTCCCGCACGCGGCCCTCGAGCCCGCGGCGCAGCTCCGGCCGGCGGCAGCGGAGCGGGCGGGTGCAGCGAGACTAGCTGCTGAACTTGCGGGTGGAAGTCCCGCCGGCGCAATTCTCAGTTTGGCGTCGTAGTCATATCCCCACGGGTGTCGGGGTGACCCGGCGTCCGGAAGCGGGGACGTAAAAGCCTCTGTGGGCTGGGAGGACGATGTCCCTCTGGTCCGGTCGGACAGGGAGGCGAACAACCGGGAGGGCCGTAGCGAAAGCGAACGTCCGTATGAAGCGTCGAAAAAAACGCTCCCCGCATGGAATCCGACTTGCGGGGGTATTGGAGGATGCCAAGGGTTTCCGCTCTGCCCGATGGCCAGTGCCGGTGCGGAAGAACTGAGATGCACGCATCGGATCGCCCGGCGTACAGGTGGCGGCAATCCCGGAGGGTTCAGTGGTGAAAGTCCGGAAGGTGAGGAGGACAGACAGGATGTTGTGACCCTCGAATGTCAAGGACCGTGTCCATAACCGGAGTACGGGAAAGGACGCGGAGTCCTCCTGACTGGCGGATGAGGCCGATTAAGCGGTGATGGACGGAATAACACAACCCGTCCGGAGCGAGGGCCTCTGGGCTCAGGTGGCGAAGACGGCAGGTCATGCCGGGACTCAGAGCCCGGCGCCGACCGAGGATACCACCCCGGTTGAAAGGGGTGGTGCTGTCGAGCCGAAGGGCGGCGTAAACGCGGGATGATGCCACGGGTATGGCTGGGTCAGCCTTGAGCGTGGCGGATGTCGCGGAAGGCACCGTAACGAACTCCTGCGGGGGTGCCTGACGCTTGAAGCCGGACCCGGGAAAACCGGAAGTCCGGAATTTTAGGGGGGACGCTGGAAACGTGACCTATGGTGCGCGCGCCAGTGTCCTACCCGACGTGGAGAGCCGCTCCGGCCGTTTTTCCCAGCGGCGCAGCGTCGACAGCGGAACGCCGACGGCGCGCGCCGCCTGTTCCACAGTCAGGCCGTCGCGACAGGCCCGCCGCCAGCGGCGGACCAGATCTGCGCGCCTTGCGGTCTCAGCGCCGGGTGAAGACAAAAGCCGTGACGCGCGGGCGGCGTTTCTGATAACATGTCCGGGCAGGCCAAAAACCTGCATTGGGGTTCTCCTTTTTCGGTTTTCACAACTAAACGAACTGATGGAGAACCCCGCCCCTCAGGGCAAGTCAAAATCTGATCCGGGGGTCCCAGAACCCTCCGGTCGGGCTGCGCCCTCCCTCCGGTTTCCAAGACCCCCGGCGGCGCCCGAAAAAGTTCATATGTGTCTGAGCAGGCACATACCGGCGGCAGAACCGCGATCCCGCGGAATGTCCGCTGGAGGTCGGGATATTCGGCGCCGAGCCCTGGACCAATTCAATGCGGTCGGTGATTGAAGAGGCATTCAACATGCATGCGGTCGACATCTACGGTCTCTCTGAGGTCATGGGACCCGGTGTTGCCAATGAATGTGTGGAGACGAAAGACGGGCTGCATATCTGGGAGGATCATTTCTATCCGGAAATCATTGATCCCGTGACCGGTGAGGCCCTGCCGGATGGCGAGGTCGGTGAATTGGCGCTGACGACGCTGACCAAAGAGGCGCAGCCGGTGATCCGCTACCGGACGCGCGACCTCACGCGCCTGATGCCGGGCACGGCGCGTTCCATGCTCAGAATTGAGAAAATTTCCGGTCGGCTGGATGACATGATCATACTCCGCGGCGTTAATCTCTACCCGTCGCAGATCGAAGAGCTGATCCTCGGAATTCCCGGCCCGGAACCGAATTTCCAGATTGAACTGTTCCGCGAAGGACCGCTGGACAGCATGAAAGTGATCGTCGAGGCCGCGCCCGCCGCCGCCAGCCCGCAGGCCCGCAAGATCATTGCCGCTTCCCTCAGGCAGCTGGTCAAAGAACGGATCGGGGTGACCGTCCTCACTGAAGTTTCAGAACCGGGCTTGCTGCCGCGGAGCCAGGGCAAAGCGGTCAGAATACTCGATCAACGCTGATTTGGTCTTTATATATTTGAGTAAGCGCACCCTGATTTGCTCGAATCGAGTCAGTGAGGTGGCAAAGGTCAATGCGCAAAGCCCCCGGAAAATCCTATCGAAATGGAATCTCCCTTGCCGAGCTATTCCAGATGTTCCCGGATAACGACGCCTCCGAACGCTGGTTCGAGGAACAGCGGTGGGGAGAGGCAGGCAAGCCAAGCCATTGTCCGCTGTGTGGCGGCACAGAAAAACAGAAGGTCATTCAGTCCCGCAAGCCGTTGCCCCCTTTGGTGCAGGGGGTCCGCCGGCGCCGTCCGGCTGATCTCCGGGCACGTGAGGAGATGCCCGCGGAGGCCGTGTCCCTTCTGGTCTCGCTCGACGGGTCATGATACGCATGAACGCCGGCAAGGCGGGCCTGAAGCCGCGGCTGCAGGCCGGGGCGCTTCGACCGGGCGTGGGCCGCCGCGGTGCCGCGCCTGAACCGCTGCAGAGCCTGGAAGCTCACGCAAAAAGTGACAAATACGAGAGTCGCGCCCGCCTGATGCCCTGATGCTGGCGGCTTGATTTCTTTGCAAAGAAGCGCCAAGTCTTCCGGCATACATTTACAGGTTCCGCTTGCGGATCTCTGCTCTCCTCCCCTCGGGGAGGCACAGAATAGTGGGCGGCATGGATCGCCATCGCCGCCCCAAACTATAACTTTCGGGCATATCCCAGGGTTTGGCGTGAAACGCTAACGGCGGTCGACGGCAGGGGTAACAACGCGATCCATAACTTTCGGGCACATCCCCCCTCTCACGCGCCTCCCCATAATCGGATTTTTCAACGGACATGCTGAACTCAACCACCCTGGCGGGACAAAGCCAGCCCCGTCCGCTGCCGCTCCATTTCCGCTCAAGACCATTGACAAAATCCAGTTCAATCGCGCGACCGGCGCCTGCGAGCAGCAATGCGGCGAACATGGGTTTCATCCTGTCGGGTTCGAGTTGCCGCACCGGTAGCTGAATTCATGAGACCATGCCGGAAGCGCGGGTGTGTCACCGGTCTCGCTGCCAGGCATGGGCGGGGTGCATCGCCATTCCGGCCTGTCGGGAGTTGACGCTGGGCGTGGTATTCAATAGTGCCGCCGGCGGGCCACCCTTCCCCAACGAAGGGCGCATATCTGGAAGGATACCATGGACAAATTTGACAGGCCGCCGCTGCGGCCGTTCAATCCCCGGTTTTCGACCGGACCCTGTGCAAAACCCCCCGGATGGAGTCTCGACGGACTCGTGGATGCGTCTGTTGGCCGCGCTCATCGTTCGAGAACCGCCAGGGGCAAGCTCCGCCAGCTTATCGAGGAGACGCGGCGAATTCTCGGTGTGCCGGAGGATTACCGGATTGCAATCGTTCCCGGCTCCGACACCGGCGCCGTCGAAATGGCGATGTGGTCATTGCTTGGCCAGCGGCCGGTTGAAGTTTTGGCCTGGGAGAGTTTCGGCAAGGACTGGGCCGCTGATGTGACTGATCAGCTGCGCCTGCCGTCGACAATTAGGAACGCAGACTACGGGCATCTGCCGGACCTGTCCGACGTCGACTTTTCGGCGGATGTGGTTTTTGCCTGGAACGGCACAACGAGCGGTGTCCGGGTCCCCGGCGGCGGATTTATCCCTTCCGACCGGGACGGGCTGACCATCTGCGATGCGACTTCCGCAGTCTTTGCCGTTGATCTCCCTTGGGAAAAACTCGATGCCACGACATTCTCCTGGCAAAAGGTGCTCGGCGGTGAGGGTGCGCACGGAATGCTGATCCTGTCTCCGCGCGCCGCCGCCAGGCTGGAGTCGTGGACGCCGCCCTGGCCGGTGCCAAAGCTGTTCCGCCTGAAATCAGCGGGCCGCCTGACGGAAGGGCTGTTCAGCGGCGCCACCATCAACACGCCGTCCCTGTTATGTGTCGAGGACTGTATTCATGCATTGCGATGGGCCCGATCTGTTGGCGGGCTGCCGGCCCTGATTGCCCGGTCAGACGCCAACGCCGCGGCCGTGGCGCGGTTTGTCGAGCGGACGGGCTGGCTGCGTCACCTGGCGGCAGCGCCGGAGACCCGCTCGAATACCAGTGTGTGCCTGTTGTTTGACGACCCGGAAGTGCCGGCGGAGGCAATGCGCGGATTTGCTGACGGCGTGGTGCGGCGCCTTGAACGGGAAGAAGCGGCGTTTGACATCGGATCTTACCGCGCGGCTCCGCCGGGTCTGCGCATCTGGTGTGGGGCCACAGTGGAGACATCGGATATTGAGCGGCTGCTTCCCTGGATTGAATGGGCATACGATTGTGAACGCGCGGCTCTGCGAAATTCACCCGGAGGGCATTGAGGTGGCTCCCAGAGTATTGATTTCAGATAAGCTCTCCGAAAGCGCTATTCAGATTTTCCGCAACCGAGGTGTAAAGGTTGATTTTCTTCCCGAACTCGGTCGCGATAAGCGGGCATTGGCAGAGGTGATCGACCGGTTTGACGGGCTGGCTATTCGTTCCGCCACCAAGGTCACCTCGAAACTTCTGCGTCGGGCAGACCGGCTGGGAGTGATCGGCCGGGCCGGGATAGGCGTCGACAATGTCGATGTCGCGGCGGCCTCCAGAAAGGGTATCATCGTGATGAACACCCCTTTCGGCAATTCAATCACCACGGCCGAGCATGCGGTCGCGATGATGATGGCGCTGGCACGGCAGATTCCCCAGGCCAGCGAGTCCACGCGCTCCGGCAAATGGGAAAAGTCCCGTTTCATGGGCATCGAACTCGCTGGCAAGACGCTCGGAATTGTCGGATGCGGCAATATCGGGTCGGCAGTCTGCCGCCGGGCATTGGGCCTGCAGATGAAGGTCGTTGGTTATGACCCGTTTCTCAGCGCCGGGCGCGCGCGCGAACTGCAGATTGAAAAGGTCGAATTTTCCGAGTTGCTCGCCCGCGCTGAAATCATCAGCTTTCATGTGCCGCTGACCGAAAAGACACGGCATATTCTTGACGCCGCTTCCCTGGATTCAACCAGGCGCGGCGTTCGCATCGTGAACTGCTCACGCGGCGGCGTCATTGATGAGGCCGCGCTGGCTGACGCAATCCGTTCCGGACAGGTGGGCGGAGCGGCGCTTGATGTCTTCGAACATGAACCTCCCGAGGACAGCCCGCTGCTGTCGATGCCTGAGGTCATAGTCACGCCACATCTCGGCGCATCAACAGTGGAAGCGCAGGAAAAAGTTGCGCAGCAGATTGCCGAACAGATGTCGGATTATTTGGTCACCGGCGCTGTTTCGAATGCCTTAAACATGCCTTCGATCTCGGCTGAAGAGGCTCCGCGCCTCAAGCCATGGATATCTCTTGCCGATCATTTGGGCACATTCATCGGGCAGTTGACAGACGAACCGATCACGGCGGTTAATCTTCTTTATGACGGTTCAATTGCCGAGATGAACACAAAGGCCCTGACCGCGGCGGCGCTCGCCGCCATGCTTCGCTCTTCCAGTCCCGAAGTGAACATGGTCTCGGCTGAAGTGATGGCAAGGGAGAGGGGGCTCATCATCTCTTCGACGGTTCAATCGCAATCCGGAGTGTTTGACGCCTATATCAAAATCACCATCACCACCCAGAGCATGACGCGCGCAATCGTGGGGACAGTGTATTCCGATGGCAGACCCCGTTTCATTCAGATTAAGGGCATCTATGTTGACGCCGAGGTATCGAGACACATGCTCTATGCGACCAACAGGGATGTGCCGGGGATCATCGGCGTGCTGGGAACCATTATTGGCGACTGCGGCATCAACATCGCAAGCTTCAATCTTGGCCGCGCCGCCGCCGGGGACGATGCGATTGCGCTTCTTTCACTCGACAGCCCGGTGAATTCGAAAGTGACTGCTGCCATTCATGGCAGCGGAAAATTCGAGCAGGTCCGTCCGCTTGAGTTCAATGTGGAGGGCGGCTGAGCCGAACGCGGCGTTGCGGCGGGCCGCGCGCCGCTGCCGTGGACGCACTAGCCTCGATTCCCAACGCAACTGAATAATGTGCGTTTTGGCTTTCAAAGGAAGCGTATTCTGAGGGTCCGGTTTCTGAGCCAGGGGATCGGCTGTGCGGTTTCCCCGTAACGTGCGGCAATGAGGAGCGGGTTGTTGGCGCGCCGTCCCAGGGTGACGATGATCTCGTCCCCGGTGATTCTGACGGCCGCGCTGGCGTTGACGAGCTTGCGGAAGATGGTGCGGGCCTTCGCCGCCTCGAAGCCCTGTCCGACCCGGATGCCGAGGATTCTGTAGAGGCCGCTCGCCATCAGCGTGAGCTGGACATCGAGATCGATGCGCAGGGGCACGGCGGCGGAAAGCGCGTCCATGTGGAAGAAGTCGATGGCGTCGGCGATGGTGTTTTCGATCACCATGCGGCGGGCGTACCGGTCGACGAGCCTGGACGCGGGCTCGTCCATCTGGTTGCTCAGCAGCAGGGTCGGCCTTTCATGGCCGAGATCGGCGATGGCGATCTGCCGGATCTCGCCGGGATAGTCTTTGATACGGAGCCTGCGCTCGAGGATGCGGGGCCGCCGGTAGATGCGCCCGACATTGGTGAGCGTGATTCTGCGCCACGCCTCCGGCGGCTCGGCGAGCAGGGAGGCGACCATCCGCGCCGTCCGCCGGCGCAGCGTCAGGAAGGCGATGCCCATGGCGTCGAGCCGGGCCAGGTTGGCGTAGGTGGTCAGGCGGCTGTCGAAGACCAGCTCGGCGGGCGGCGCCCCGGTCCGCGCGCGCCAGGCCTCGGCGAAACGGAGAACCTCGTCGTTCTGGCGGCTCTTGCGCAGGCCGGCGCCGGCATAGGCGAAGACGCGGGCGTCGGCGTCGCGGGCGAGGAAGGTGAGAACGCCCTTCTGACGCCGGCTGCGCTTCGAGACATAGTGTTTTTCGATGAGCGCGTCGTCGCCGTGGTAAGGGATGGTGTGGAAGTCGAGGTCGAATGACCTCCCGCCGCCGAGGTCGGTCCCGAGGCCGCGGACGGCTGTGTGCCAGCGCTCCATCATGGCGGGTCCGCCGCGCGGGTCCGCCCGGCACGAATACTCGGTGAGCGTGGCGCGCTTGGGAATGACGTTGAGGCCGGCGAACAGGGCGAGGCCCGGATCGAGGGTCTCGGCCATGATGTGTGCGGGGCGTCCGATGCCCCACAGCTTGAGGGCGAGCAGGGAGCGCAGGGCGTCACCGGCGGAGATCATGCGGCTTCCCGGCAGGGCGCTGTCGGCGGCGAACGCGTCGATGTCGATCCGGGCGAGATCGGCAGCGAACAGGAACAGGCCGCCGAAACCGGTGCGCAGGCTCCGGGGCGTGAGATCGAGCTCGCGCCGGTCGGCGGCGGCCGCGGGCCCGGGAAGGACGGCCCGGCCGCGCTCGGCGGGAGAGCGCCGCCACAGCTTGGGCAGCCCCGCCTGCCTGATGACCCGGGCCGCGGTGGTCTCGCTGACCGGGATATTCTCCTCGCGGGTGAGAATGCCGGCGATCTCCGCCGCCGAGAGGTTCCGCTCCCGGCGCAGCCTGATGATCAGCGCGTCGCGGTCCGGCCCCGGCGGCTTCCCGCGCCTGCCGCGGCGGTCGGGCAGGAAGAAGGTCTCGCCGGGCTCCCTGAGGAAGGCGGCCCGCAGGTTTCTGAGGGTCCCGGCCGCATAGCCGAAGCGTGCGGCGGCCTCGTCGACGGAGAGTCCGTCCACGAACAGCGCGCGCAGGGCCTCGTATTTCCTGTGTGTGCTGTTTTCGGGCTTGAGGAAGCGGTCCGCGGGGCTCTGCATTGGGGCGGCCTTGCACTTTTATAAGACTGTTAGCCTGTCACAACCACTATATTTGGATATATCCGCCAGGTCAAGCGTAAAATCCTCCGCGCGGCCCAGCTCCGGGGCCGTCGCGGGCAAAATCAGCCATATCGGGAAGATCAGCGGACGCGGCGGCGGAAGTTACGGGCGGCCGGAAATCTCCGGCATGACCATTTACAACAGTGGCAATGTCATTCTAACTGTTAATAAAAAATGCGCACGGAACATCGGAAGCCGCCGGATTTGCCGAAAAAATCTCTTTGCCAGGGGGCAATCCTTCACATTACTCAGTTGCGTTGGTAATCGAGGCTAGGGCCTGTTGACAGTAATTCTAATTTTGGATTTTTGAGTTTTTAACGTGTTGTATCACAACGGTTTTTTGCCCCGGTGAGATTTTTTTCACTGCGGGCGGCTGCGCGCCGGCGGCGCCCCGGCGGCGGGCGAATCACCGGCCGCTGACGCCGCTCCGGCCGCCGGCTCCTGGGGAAAAGGCGCGGAGAAGACATGTAAGTTATTGTTTTTACTTACATTTGTACAAATTTTTGATATGTGCATAATGCGGCGCCATGTCCCCGCTGGCCGGATACATCGCCGACATGCGCGAACTCTGCGCGTCCGCCCCGGACCGCAGGACCGGCGCCAACGCCCGCCTGGAGATGGCCGACATCGGCATGGCGGCCTTCGCCGTCTTCTTCCTGCAGTGCCCGTCCTTCCTGGCGGCGCAGGCGCAGCTTCAGTCCCGCCAGGGCCGGTCCAACGCCCGGACCCTGTTCGGCATTGACCGGCTGCCGACCGACAACCACATCCGCAGCGTGCTCGACGGCGCGCCGCCGGAGCGCTTCGATTCCATCTTCACCCGGACCGTCGACCAGCTGGACCGCCAGGGCGCCCTTGACCGGCTGCGCCGGCTTGACGGGCGGCGGCTGATCGCCCTTGACGGCACCGAGTGTTTCACCTCCTGCAGCATCGGCTGCCGGAACTGCTCGCAGCGGAAACTGGCGGGCGGGCGGACACAGAACTTCCACGCCGTGCTCGGCGCCGGCATCGTCGCCCCGGGAACCTCGCACCTCCTGCCGCTGCCGCCGGAGTTCATCCGCCCGCAGGACGGGGCCGGGAAACAAGACTGCGAGACCAGCGCCGCCAAGCGCTGGCTGCGGCGGACCGGATCCGGCCTGGCCCGGCTCAGACCGGTTTATCCCGGCGACGACCTCTACTGCCGCCAGCCGCTCTGCGAGGCCGTGCTGGCCGCCGGCGGAAGCTTCATCCTGACCTGCAAGCCGAGCTCGCACACAACGCTTTACGAGTATATTCAAGGGGTTGAGACCGGCTGTCTGACCCGGACCGAGGGCCGGAAAAAGAAAAAGCGCCGGCTGCGCTGCCGCTGGATGAGCGGTCTGCCGATCCGCGGCGGAAAGGACGCGCTGGAAGTCAACTGGTTCGAAGTCACCATCACATCGCCGTCCGGACAGCAGCTCTGCCGCAACAGCTTCGCCACCGACCTCCCGGTCGGCCCGGACAGCGTCGCCGAACTGGCCGACTGCGCCCGGTCCCGGTGGAAAGTGGAGAACAACGCTTTCAAGGCTGTCAAGGACGGATACCATCTCGAGCACAACTTCGGGCACGGCAAAGAAACCCTGTCCAGCCTGCTGGCGACCTTCAACCTGATCGCGTTCCTGATGCAGAGCGCCTGCGACCTGGTCTGCGAAAGCTGGCGGGAGGCCCGGGCAAAGCTCGCCGCCCGCTGCCGGCTTCTTGACAACCTAAAGTTCCTGACCGTCTACGCCGTGCACGACGACTGGGACGCCGTGATGCGGACAATCATCACCGGCGAGCTGCCGGAACAGCCTCCGCAGCCGGAACCGGCGGCCCGCCCATTCCGCCGAAACACAGCAGAAATCCGCCCGGAAACGCAGCCGAAAGTGAAGAAAAAACCGATGTGAACGCATAATTAGAACTACTGGGCCTGTTGACAATCAGGTTGCGAATCGTGCGGATTTCTGCCACTTTTGTCTCAATGACCGCCGGAACGGCGGCACAGGCAAGATGAGCAGAATGACGAATGAATCCAGACAGAACGGTGCTGACCGACGCCATGTGGGCGCGGATCGAGCCCATGCTGCCCGGCAAGGCGACCGACCCCGGCGTCACCGCGGCGGACAACCGGCGGTTTCTCGAGGCGGTGCTTTGGCGGATCCGGACGGGATCGCCATGGCGCGGCCTTCCGGCGCGCTTCGGCAACTGGAACAGCGTGTTCAAACGCTTCCGCCGCTGGGCTGTTTCGGGTGTTTTCGAGCGTGTTTTCAACGCGTAGTCGGACGAGTTCGATTTCGAGTGCGTGTGTGTTGACGGCACTGTCGTCTCGGCGCACCAGAAAGCGGCGGGCGCAAAAGGGGGACCCGCCGCCAGGGCATCGGCCGTTCCCGGGGAGGCCTGACCGGCAAGATCGCCGCGGTTGCGGACGCGCTTGGCTATCTTGTGCGGTTGGTGATCCTTCCCGGTCAGGCGCACGACATTGTGGGGACGCCGGAGCTTCTGGAGGATCTTCCCTTCGAAGCTTTGATCGGGGACAAGGCGTTCGACGCGGACTGGCTGCTCGGGGAACTCCGGAAGCGCGGCGCCGAGGCGGTGATTCCCGCGAGGAGGAACCGGTTGGATCCTCGGGAACATGACCGTGAGATGTACAAGTGGCGGCACCAGATCGAGAATTTGTTTGCGAAAATCAAGGAGTTCCGGGCAGTGGCGACCCGTTACGACAAGACGGGCGAGAGCTTTGCGGCGGCGATTCACCTCGTTGCGGGCGTGGTCGCCGCAACCTGATTGTCAACAGGCCCTAGTATCTTCACAGCATAGAAATGATGGTGTTTCGAATTTAGCCTGAGGCGGTTCCCCTGTCAGCCGGGCCGTGTATATTGTCCGCAACAATGACAATCAACAATCCTTCCGGGCAGGCGCATAGCGGCCGCGGATGATATTTCAGCGGCAAATGCGGCGGTGGTCACGGGAGTGTTTCAGAGGCAGCAGACAATGAATTCGACAGGCAAGAAAATCCACAAGTTGCGGCTCAAGAAAAATGAATGCGGGTTTTTGAAGGAGATACTGGACAGCGGCAAGGGTTCCAAGGAGCGCCGCCGCCGGGCGCACATTCTGCTTCTGTCTGACGAGAGCCGCTCTGACGGCATTATAACACCGCCTTGATATGTCGCCCTTTCTGACCCGTCACCAACTTTCGGGCATATCCCCGTTTCGATCAACACTGTCACCATGCTGCCGGTCGAAGCGCACCGGTGCCGTTCTTCCAGAGATCGACTGGGCCCCGGCCTTTCGCTATGGCACATTCTCACCGCCGGCCTTGGCGGGGCCGCTGCGAATTGTCGAAGCCTCCGCTTGCGGTTCTCAAGATCGTGCACTGGCACGGCGCCAAAAACATCGTTGGGAAAGCCCGTTGCCGCTCTCCTGTGTTTGAGAACGTGCTGTTGCAGAGACAGGAGACGATCTCAGCGCAGGCCATGGCGAAGTTCTCCGGCTTGGCGGCGGCGCCTGCGCTGCGACCATGCCAGCTGATTTCGTCGAACGCGGATTTCGTTCGCCCGCGTCCGCATCTGTGTCGCGTCGTGCCATGCCTGCATCCGCAACAGCGGGTCCATGCTGAGGCCGAATGCTTTCTCCACCCGCATCGCCATTTCAGGCGACAGCAAGGCATTTCCGTTCAGCACGTCCGAATGCGTCTCCCGGTGCGCGTCGAGTATCCGGGCCGCCGCCAAATATGCGTCGATCCATAGGGCGCCGGCGCCTGTTCCCACCGCGCAAGTCGGCATTGGACCTGTGAGGAGCTGAAGGCGGATTTCCTTATCGCATTTGCGCCGGTTCTGATAATCCAAGGCTGGGATGTCACGGAGCAAAGCCATGAAAAGTCACGTTCGCGCACTGGTGGTCGGCGGCGGAGCCGTCGGCGCGTCAACTGCCTACCATCTCGCAAAAGCCGGTTGGGGTGATGTGGCGCTGATAGAACGGGACGAGCTCACCTCGGGCTCCACTTGGCATGCCGCCGGGCTGCTGCCGCTGTTCAACATGAGCTACGCGACCAGCCATATTCATGACTATTCAGTGAAATTCTACAAACAGCTGCAGGACGAGACCGGTCTCGATCCGGGATTCAGTGTCGTCGGCAATCTGCGCATGGCGCAGAGCCAGGGCCGGATGGACGAGTTCATGCTGTATGCGACAACCGCTGAAACAGTCGGAATCCCGTATGAGTGGCTCTCTCCGAACGACATCCGCGACCGTTACCCGCTGGTCCGTTCCGAGGATCTGCTCGGGGCGATCTATCATCCGACCGACGGTTACATTAACCCGGCCGATGTCACCCAGGCCATGGCGCGGGGGGCGCGGCAGCGCGGGGTCGACATCCATCGCCGGAGGCAGGCGGACGCGTATGAATGGACGGGTTCTGAGTGGATTGTCCGCGGGTCTGTGATGGTGGAGCGGGGCGGCAATCTGGTGCCGGGAGAGGAAAAGTTCGAGATCCGCGCCGAGCACGTAATCACTGCAACGGGCAATCACGCGCAGCGCACGGCTGCACTGCTCGGGATCAAAATGCCGGCGATTCCAGTGGAACATCAGTATATTGTCACCGAACCGGATCCGGCCCTGCTGGAGTGGCGCAAATCAAACCCGGAACATCCGGTGCTGCGGGATGCGGACGCCAAGTGGTATGTGCGCGAAGAGCGCGGCGGCTGGATTCTTGGTCCCTATGAACGCAACGCGCCGGCCCGGTTCGCATATGGCGCGCCGGCGGCGTTTCGCGCCGACCTGTTCGGACTCGACCTCGACAGAATCGAGGAAGAGTACATGTCGATGATTCACAGAATTCCGTCATCCGAAACCGCCGGGCTGAAAGACGATTTCAACGGGCCGATCTGCTACACGCCTGATGGCAATCCGTTGGTTGGTCCGGCGCCGGGGCTGCGCAACATGTGGCTGGCGGAAGGGTTCTCTTTCGGCATCACGGCCGCCGGCGGGGTTGGCCATTACATGGCGCAGATGCTGGTTGAGGGCGAAGCGGAAATCGACATGGCTTCACTGGATCCAAAACGCTACGGAGACTGGATCACAACCGAATATGCGTGCCGCAAGAACGAAGAGTGTTACGAGCACGTCTACATTCTGCACCATCCCGACGAAGAGCGTGAGGCCTGCCGACCGCTGCGGACCACGCCTTGCTATGACCGCATGCGCGAGCGCGGCGCCTGTTTTGGGCAGGTCAATGGCTGGGAACGGTCGAACTACTTTGCTCCGGCCGGATTCGATGACCGCGCGTCGCGCTCGTTCCGCAAAGGCGAATGGTGGAAATTCGCCGTCGCCGAAGCCGAAGCCGTGCGCAACGGCGCCGGGCTGTTCGATGCGAGCGCGTTCACCAAGCATCTGGTCAGGGGTCCGGGCGCCGAAGCGTTCCTTGACTGGTTCACCTGCAACGCGCTTCCCGCGCCTGGAAGGGTGAGCCTGACCTACGCGCTGACTGACGCCGGAACGGTGCGAACCGAATACACCATTGCGCGGTTGGCGGAGGATGAGTTTTACCTCGTTTCCGCCGGCGCATGGACATCCTACGACGGCGATTTCCTGTGCAAGGCAGCGGCCGATCGAATCGACGATTTCGGCTGGATCGACATTCATGATGTCACCTCGCAATGGGGTGTTTTTGCGGTCGCTGGCCCCAGGTCACGCGAGGTGCTCAAGGCAGCGCTTTGTGACGAGGATGTGGATACGGTGCTTGGAAACAGAAGGTTTCCGTGGCTGTCTCACCGAAATCTGGAATTCGGCATGTGTCCGGTCAGGGCGATGCGCGTTTCCTACACCGGCGCCCTTGGATGGGAACTTCACCACCCGATGGAAATGCAGAACTATTTGTTTGACCGAATCGAAGCGGCTGGCCGCAGACATCAGCTGAAGCTGTTCGGCGCCCGCGCGCAGAACTGGCTTCGCCAGGAAAAGAGCTACCGGGCGTTCGGAACCGAGCTTGGCCGGGATGCAACGCCTCTCGAAGGCGGCCTAGACCGGTTTGTGGACCGCTCGAAGGATTTCAACGGCAAACAGGCGATGCTGGACACGGGCATCAGGGCGCTGTGTGTCACTCTGTTGATAGACGGTCCGGACGATTGCTGTCCGTGGGGCCGGGAAGCGCTCTATTCCGGCGATGAGCGGGTCGGCCGGCTGACGTCCGGCGGCCATTCGCCGCATTTCGGCAAGGCCATCGGAATGGGCTACGTGCGCCCCGAATTTGCAAAACCGGGAGTTGAGCTGCGTGTGCGGATGCTGAACCGGTTCTGGCCGGCGGAGGTGGCTCCTGAAAGCCCGTATGACCCTGCAAACGCGGAATTAAGGCGCGACGGATAGGTTCACGCCACCTGCGCCATTAGGGCGCGGACCGCGGCAAGACACTCGGGCTCGTCAAGAAACGGGCAATGGCCGCGCCCCGGAACCTCGGTCACTGACATCTGAGGGTGTCGCCGGAGCATCTCGGCAGCCGTTTCCGCCGACAGCAAATCGGAAGCCGTGCCGCGAATGAGGGAGGTCGGCATTCCATTGAGCGAGGAGAAAAGGGGCCAAAGATCGGCATCGCCGGCTTCGAGGGCCGCGAGAAAGGAATCGCGCAGCCCGGGATCGTAGGTGATTTCAATTCGGTCGCCTGCCTGCCGATAACGGTTTTGGCATTCCTGTCGCCACCTGCTGAGCGGCACTTTGTCAAACCCTGAACTCTCCTCAGCCAGGGCCTGCGCCGCTTCTTCCATGGTTTTGGATTCCGGACTGCGCCCGATGAATTGTTTGATCCGCTCGAGGCCGCCCCGTTCAATCACCGGGCCAATGTCATTCAGGATCACCCCTGAAATCCTGTTTCTTTCTGTCGCAGCTATAACCATCGCCACAATCCCGCCTCGGGAGGTGCCGAGGACAGGCGCGCTTTCCAGCCCGAGATGATCGAGCAGATCCACCGCATCGCGGGCCTCGACCGCGGGCGTGTAGCCGAAAGGGTCCGGGTCCCAGTCTGATTGGCCGCGTCCGCGGTAGTCAGGCGCAACGATGCGCGCGCCGCGCAGTTTCGCGGCAAGATACCCGAAATCATTTGAGTTCCGAGTGAGGCCCGCAAGGCAGAGCAGCGGCGGCCCGGATCCCCATTCCCGGTAGGCGAGCGAAAGCCCGTCGGAGCTGCGGAACCGTCTCATATCACTGTCTTGGCCAAGGCCGGAATTCCGCGCAGGTCAAAATGCCTGTGTTCCGGCAGCCACGGCAGCCGCTCCGCGGGCTCTCCCGCCCGGTTGACCCAAACCGCGGTAAAACCAAATCCGCTGCCCGCCGCCGCGTCCCAGCCGTTCGATGAAACAAACAGCACCTGCCGCGGCGCGCAGCGGAAGCGCTTCGTGACCAGCCCATAAACCGATCTGTGCGGTTTAAACACGCCGACTTCCTCGACGCTGATAACGGAGTCCAGCGACTCGCCGATTCCGGCGGCGGCGACCGCATTCGCCAGCATTGACGGGGAACCGTTTGACAGGATTGCGGTTTGATGCCCGTTGTCCCGCAATGCCGCGAGGACTTCCGGCACTTCCGGATAAGCGCTGAGTTCGCGGTATAGCTCGAGGAGCCGGCTGCGAAGCGCTGCGTCACCCGCCAGTCCGGCAGATTCCAGTGCCCAGTCCAAACCATCGCACGTGACCTGCCAAAAATCCGCGTGCGCTCCAGCGACCGCCCGGATCCAGGTGTATTGAAGCTGTTTCAGCCGCCACGCAGCCGCCACGGCCTCCCAGTTTTTGGCCAGCCGTTCATTTCCCTTTTGCGAGGCGGCCCGCCGTGCGGCCGCGGCCACATCAAACAGTGTTCCATATGCGTCAAAGACGCACACCGCTTTGGGCATTTCCTGTTCCCTTTGCTGCGGGTCGGCGACCGAACCGGCCGGTTGAACCGAGCTGCGGGACAACCGGCGGGGCGGCAGTGAGCATGACCGGCGGTTATCTCACAATGGCGGGTCGCGGGAATTCCTAAATTAGTCAGACGGCGGCGCCAATTCAATGATGATTCCGCTGTCTGCGGCACAGAAACGGCCGGCGACGGCATGGCGCGGAACCGGTCTCGAGGAGGGCGGAAAACACCCGCATTTCCGCCTGAAGTGAGGTTGCCCTGCTATGGCGTTTCCACAGCAGCCGGGCTATTGGACCGCCGCAGTATCCGGAATTCTAATGGGGAAACGGCAATGAGTGACATGCACGGAACGATTATTTGGTCAGAAGTGATGACGCGGGATTTCGCAGGGGTCAAAGAGTTTTACGCCAAAGTCCTGGGTTGGACCTACAGCACCATGGACGGCACGGAGGACTCCTATGTTCTGGCGCACTCCGGCGGCGACAACCCTTGTGCCGGCATTGCTGACATGGACGAGATGGGGTTGGACAAGTCGATCCCGCCCCACTGGTTCACCTACATTGCCGTCGACGATATCGACGCCGCTGTCGAAAAGATAAAGGGCGGCGGCGGTTCATTGGCGAAGGACGTTTTTGAGATTCCCAATATCGGAAAAATCGCAATCGCGAACGATGTCGGCGGTGCGGTAATCGGATTTATCCAGCCGGCCGAACAGCAGGACTAAATGAGCTCGGACTGCGGCATGCCAAGAATGTGAAAGCCGCCGTCCACCATGATGATTTCGCCGGTTGTCGAGGCGCCGTATTCGGAAGCGAGGTAGACAGCGGTTCCCCCTATTGCCTCGAGCGTCGCATTTGCTCCGAGCGGCGCATTGGCCTCGGTATGGCGGAAAGTCCTGCGGGCGCCGCCGATCGCCGCCCCGGCCAGCGTCCTCATCGGGCCGGGGCTGATCGCGTTCACGCGAATGCCTTCCTTGCCGAGATCGTTGGCGAGATAGCGAACGGAAGACTCCAAAGCCGCCTTGGCCACGCCCATCACGTTGTAAAACGGCGTGACACGGTTCGATCCCTGGAATGTGACTGTGAGGATACAGCCGCCCTGGCGCATCAGCGGCCGGGCGCGGCGCGCCAGCTCAATCAGGGAATAACAGGAAACAGTCAGGGATTGGCAGAAATTGTCGAGGCTCGTGTCAATAAAGCGGCCCGTCAGCTCAGTGCGGTCAGAATAGGCGATCGCGTGCACAACGAAGTCAAGCCCGCCCCAGACTTCGCCGATCGATTTGAACAAACAGTCGAGGCTCTCCGGCTCTTCGACGTCAGCCTGCTGGACGATGTCGGCGTCGAGCTCTTCCGCGAGCGGAATGACCCGGCGGGCAAACTGTTCCCGCTGATAGGTGACGGCGAGTGACGCCCCTTCAGCCCGCATGGCCGAGGCAATGCCGTATGCAATCGATTTTGCGTTGGCAATGCCGACCACCAGGCCGCACCGGTTATCGAGCAGATATGCCATTGTTCAGTCTTCAATGCGGCTCAAAGCCAGCGTGGCGTTGGTGCCTCCAAAGCCAAAACTGTTCGACAGCGCCGTGTCGATTTCGGCCTCTTCGACAAGGTCTGTGGCAATCTCTTCCGGGCGGATTTCCGGATCCAGTTCGGCCACATTCGCCGACGCGGCGATAAACCGTCCCTCCATCATCAACAGCGTGTAGATCGCTTCGTGCACGCCGGTCGCGCCGAGCGAGTGGCCGGTCAGTGACTTGGTGGAACTCATGAGCGGCGGCGCTTTGTTGCCGAAGACCCGTCGGACGGCTTCCACCTCCACGACATCGCCAGCGGGTGTCGAGGTGCCGTGGGCATTGATGTAGTCAACCCGGCGTCCGTTGGCGCCTGCGAGCGCAAGCCGCATGGAGCGTTCACCGCCTTCTCCCGAAGGCGCCACCATGTCAAACCCGTCAGATGTCGCGCCGTAGCCAGTCAGTTCCGCATAGATTTTCGCGCCCCGCGCTTTGGCTCTTTCCATTTCTTCAAGCACCAGCACACCGCCGCCGCCGGCGATCACAAATCCGTCTCTGGTCGCATCGAACGGCCGCGACGCGGTCTCCGGCGTGTCGTTGTATTTCGAACTCATGGCACCCATCGCGTCAAACAGGCAGGACAGTGTCCAATCCACTTCTTCGCCGCCGCCGGCGAACACAACATCCTGATTGCCAAAGCGAATCTGCTCAAATCCGTTGCCTATGCAGTGCGCGGATGTCGCGCAGGCAGAAGTGATCGAGTAATTCACTCCTTTGATTTTGAAAGGCGTCGCAAGGCAGGCTGAGTTGGTCGATGACATGCACCGGGTCACCATAAAGGGACCCATCCGCCGCGGGCTGCCTTTTTCCCTGACTGATTTGTGCGCGACGAAGAAATTCGAGGTCGACGGACCGCCGCTTCCCATGACCATCCCGGTCCGTTCGTTGGACACTTCCTCTTCGCGCAGCCCGGAATCTTCGATTGCCTGTTCCATTGCGATGAAGTTGTATGCCGCGCCGGGTCCCATGAATCTCAACTGGCGTTTGTCAATATGGGCGGCAAGATCGATATTTGGAACGCCATGCACCTGGCTTCGGAAATTGTGGTCGGCGTATTCTTCACAAAACGTAATGCCTGACCGGCCGTCCCGCAGCGACTCACTGACTTCTGATTTGTTGTTGCCGATCGGAGATATGATTCCGATGCCGGTGATTGCGACGCGCCGCATCCCAGACTCCTTTGATGAAAAGACGCCTATTCAGTAAATAGCCCGACCTTAATACCGGTTGTCTTGTAGATTTCGCGGCCGTCCGCAAGCACTCTTCCATCTGCGATGCCAAGTTTGAGCTTGCGGTTAATGACTCTGGTGAAATCCACAATGTAGGTCAACAGCCTGCAGTTCGGTTTCACCATATCTGTGAACTTGACCTCGGCGGCGCCGAGCGCGCGGCCGCGGCCGGGGAGACCGCGCCATCCCAAATTGAACCCGGTGAGCTGCCACAGCGCGTCCAGCCCAAGACAGCCTGGCATGACAGGGTCGCCCTGAAAATGGCAGGAAAAAAACCACAGATCCGGTCGGATATCGAGCTCGGCCACGACGTGTCCCACACCATTTGCGCCGCCGTCAGCCGAGATTTCCACGATCCGGTCAAACATCAGCATTGGCGGCAGCGGGAGCTGTGCATTGCCGTGGCCAAACAATTCGCCGCGGGCGCATTTCAGCAGCCCTTCTCTGTCAAATGACGAAGGATAGTCCGGCATTGGAACAGGTCTCGCTCAGCCTTATCGGTGACCGCGGCTCCTATCATCGACCGGTCAGAATTGGAATAGGCGACGCACCTGCCGCTTGCTTCCGGCCCCTCATAAAGCGCCAGGCGAACGTGCAGGGCGGCCCGCCTCAGCGCTGCGGCAATTGTCTGTCGTCAGCGGTCAGATTCTATTGACGCCTGCCGCGGCTGCGGCAAATGGCGCGCCGCGCTTGGTTCAAACCGCTGTCAATCAAGGGACAGTTGCGTGAATTCCTTTGAACGGTGCGCATTGCGCAATTGAAGCCGGGAAATTTTCGTGCAACAATTCATCCGTTGCGGCAACACCACCGGCAGGGCCTCGTGGCAGACGAAACGACAGAACGCGGAGCAGATCTCGTCTGTATGGCTGGATTGCAGCCGACCCGGCAGCGGGCGGCCTTGGCGGAGTTGCTGTTTGGCGACGGAAAGGACAGACATGTGACTGCTGTCGCGCTGCACCGGGAGGCGCTCGAGATGGGCGAAACCCTTTCCCTGGCCACAGTTTACAACACCCTGCACGCATTTTGCCGCGCTGGACTGCTAAAAGAGATAGTGGTTGATGGCAGCGGATCTTGGTTTGACACCAGAGTTGACAATCATCCGCATTACTATTGGCAGGATACCGGAGAACTCACCGACGCCTCGCCCGAAAGCCTGCGGCTCAGCTATGTTCCGGTCGTTCCTGAAGGCACCGAAATATCGGAAGTGGATGTCGTGATCAGGCTCCGGCGCAAGAAATCTGTCGACTGAAGGCTGTTCCGAATTCTGCAGTGAACGGAGGCAGCGATGGCGCCGACAATTCGGCTCGACAAAAAAGACAATGTGGCCACCGCTCTGCGGACTCTTGCGCCCGGTGAGCAGGGGGCTGCGGAACGGATTCCGCGCGGCCACAAGATGGCGGTTCAGGCGATACCGAAGGGCGGAGAAGTCACAAAGTATGCCCAGCTGATCGGCTATGCCAGCGAGCCGATTCTGCCCGGCGCACATGTGCATACGCACAATCTCGAATTCAGGAATGCCGTGCGGGGATACGAGAGTGGATTCCGCGGCGACCTTGCCGGGGAAGCCGCGCACTGCGACAGCTTCATGGGATTTCGAAGAGACGGTGCCGCCGTGGGGGTTCGCAACTATATTGCAGTGATTTCTTCGGTGAATTGCTCGGCAACAGCCGCGCGGCGTGTGGCCGCGTATTTTGACGCGGCCAAGCTGGAGCGGTATCCGAACATTGACGGCGTCGCCGCGTTTGTCCATGGGACCGGCTGCGGAATGGCCGACAACGGTGAAGGGTTTGAAGCCCTGCAGCGGGTGATGTGGGGTTATGCGCGCAACCCGAACGTCGCCGCAGTTCTGATGATCGGGCTGGGCTGCGAAATCAATCAGATCGACTGGCTTCTTGAAGCCTATGGGCTTGAGCAGGGCGCCAGGTTTCAGGTCATGAACATTCAGGACCGCTGCGGGCTTGCCAACACTGTTGCCGCCGGCATTGAAAAGGTGGAGGCGATGCTGCCGGCGGCCAACAGAACGATCCGCGAGTCTTGCCTGGCTTCCGGTCTCAAAGTGGCGCTGCAGTGCGGCGGTTCAGATGCCTGGTCGGGCATCACGGCAAACCCGGCGCTCGGCAATGCGGTTGACAGGCTGGTTGCGCAGGGCGGGTCCGGTGTGCTTGCGGAGACCCCGGAAATCTATGGAGCTGAACATTTGCTCGCAGCCCGAGCGGCGGCGCCGGACATTGCCGACCGGTTGATTGAACGGGTGCGCTGGTGGGAGGACTACACCGAGAGAAACCGCGGAACGCTCAACAACAATCCGACGCCAGGCAACAAAGCGGGAGGCCTCTCGACCATTCTTGAAAAATCTCTCGGCGCCGTGGCCAAGGGCGGAACGACCGCATTGAACGGTGTTTTTCACTACGGCGAGCAGGTTTCGGCTCCGGGTTTCACTTTTATGGACAGCCCCGGCTACGATCCGGCTTCGGTCACCGGGCAGATTGCCGGCGGATGCAGCCTGGTGGCGTTCACCACCGGGCGGGGGTCGGCATTTGGTTCGAAACCGTCGCCATGCATCAAGATCGCCACGAATTCCTCCATGTATGAGCGCATGCGCGACGACATGGATGTCAACGCCGGTCGGATCCTTGATGGAACAGCATCGGTCGAGGAGGTCGGTGAGGAAATCTATCGGCTGCTGCTGAAGGTGGCGTCCGGCCACAAGAGCAAGTCCGAAGCCCAGGGCCTGGGCGATAACGAATTCGTTCCGTGGCAGATCGGCGCGGTCATGTGACCGCGGTCGGAGGATCTGACCGTCTGTGGAAAACAGGGATGGCAGGCAGAGGTGTTTTGGCTCGGGGCCGGGCAAAGGGTTTTATGCCGCGTATCACGACCAAGAGTGGGGCGTTCCGGTCCACGACGACCGGAAACTGTTCGAGTTTCTCCTGTTGGAGGGCGCACAGGCGGGGTTGAGCTGGGAAACGGTCCTGCGCAAACGCGAAAACTACCGGCGCGCCTTTTGCGAATTTGACCCGACACGCGTTGCGCGGCTTTCCGATGCCGAGTTGGAGCGGCGGCGCGGCGATTCGGGAATTATCCGCAATCGGCTGAAAATTCTGTCGGCCAGAACCAATGCGCGGGCTTTTCTCCGGATTCAGGAGGAGCACGGTTCGTTCGACGCCTATCTCTGGAGTTTTGTCGGTGGAAAACAGGTTGTGAACGAATGGAATCGTCGCGCGGATGTTCCGACCGCAACCCCTGTCAGCGACGCGTTGTCGCGTGATCTCCGAAAGCGCGGAATGAATTTTGTCGGCAGCACAATCATCTACGCCTATATGCAGGCGGTAGGCTTGGTGGACGATCATGTTTCCTTTTGCTGGCGGCGAAATCTGTCAGACTGACGCCGAAAGGGAGCGCCGGATCGAAGAGTCGGCGGCAGCACCGCGGCGGCCAAGGCAGCTTCAGCGCTCCTGGCTCCGTACGACCGCCGGAGCGGGGGCGGAAACATTTCAGGTCTCATGCGGCGGTTTGGGCTGGGCTCCAGAATCCGCTGGATCGGAAGGTGACAGCACCCTCCGCCTTTCAACGTCGCACTGTCAACTCGAAACTGGCGCAGTCTCGTATAACGCTGCGATTGTCCGTTGCGTTCGCTCAGGGGTGCGCCCGCCGCAATACAAAACAGCACGCAATTCCATCAATGAGCGAACGCGCCCGGAGCTGACCTTTGTCCTGCTTGCCCGAGCTCGCGAGCTTCGCAACACGGTGCCGAGCTTCAGGAATCACCATTGGGCCCGCCGTCAATGATTTTGTGCAGCCTCTTGCATTGCTCGCTGATCCACCGCGCGGCATCGGGCCATTCCGCTTCGTCGTCGCGCACCCATGACCTCTGAGAGTTTGACCTAAAAGTTGAGTGGCCTCCCCGGATGTGGCACATACCATCTGATTTCCACACCAGAAATGGAGGACCACATGGCTTGGAACAAGACCACTCAGGAGCAGTATAAACGACCGGCGGACGGATATGAAACCGATTTGACGGACGCCGAATGGTCCGTGATCGAGCCGCTCATCCCGCCTCCTTCGAAAATGGGGCGTCCCCGCACCCTCGACATGCGGAAGGTTGTCAACGCCATCCAGTTCATGCTCGGAACGGGATGCCAGTGGCGGGCGATTCCCAAGTGTTTTCCGCCGTTCACCTCGGTCCAGAACTGTTTCCACGCGTGGATCCGCGGGGGTGTTCCGGATGAGATGCCCGGCGCCCTCCGGTCCCTCGCGCGCGGCCTCGCGGGCCGTTCGGAGGAGCCGACGGCGGCTGTGATCGACAGCCGGCCGGTGATGACGACGGAGAGCGGCGGGCCGTCGGGGTATGACGCCGGAAAGAAGATTAAGGGCAGGAAGCGCCACATCACGGTGGACACGGAGGGAACCCCGATCACGATCGCGGTTCACGAGGCCTCGGTGCAGGACCGGGACGGCGCTGTGGAGGTGATCCTGGCGATGCTGGAGAAGGCGCCGCAGGTGGCGAAACTGTGGGCGGACGGCGGTTACGCCGGACCGAAGCTGGAGCAGGAACTGGCCAGACACGGCCTCGGTCCGGTGCTGGCAATCGTGCAAGAGCCCAAGGAAATCAAGGGTTTAACCGTCCTCTGCCGCCGCTGGGTGGTGGGTAAGCGATGGTGGAGCGGACCTTCGCCTGGATGTCGCGGTGCAGGCGTCTGGCGAAGGATCACGAGCGGAGCCTGGAGAGCTCCGCGGCCTGGGCGCAGCTCGCAGCCTGCCGGTTTCTGATGAGGCGGGTGGCGCGGGAGATAAGTGCTTGAAATCAAAATATATATTAAAAACAAAGACTTAAGATTCAAACTCTGAACCGAGATGGTCATGCCGTTCCCGCTGTTCCTTTCGAGATTGCCTCCGAGCTGCTGGTCTCCCATCTCATCGAGGATCAGCAGCGAGTAACTGCGCATCCTCGCCGCTCTTGCTTCGGACGCCTTCTCCCCGGACTTGATGTGAAGCCACAACAGCTCCGGATTGCCGACATAGATCCCAACATACTCGCCGGATGCATCGCCGCGGCTCGACCACTGCGAGGCGCCCTTCCAGGTGTCTTTCTGTTCCGGAACGCCGCCGGTGCGATCCTTGACGAATTCCCAGAACGCCTTTGATCGGTCGGTGTTCTCAAACTCTGCCTCCACCGTGACGCCGCACCGGTCGCCCATCTTTCGGCAACGGCCGCGCTCGCGGGGTAGTCCTTCTCGTACGGGTAGAGCACATACTCCTCGTGCCCCGGCACCGCCCGCATTGTGAGCGATCCCGCGGCGATTCCCGGCGCATACCGGCTGGCCGGGTGCACATTCGAGCTGATCGCTTCCCCGGAAAGTCTCTCGGCATTCGCGGGGTCGCGGCTGATCAGCACTGCCGCGACTTTCAGGACCATCTGGCTTGCCTTGTCCTCGGTGTGCCTGGGACCGTCTCCGATCCGCCAGCTGATTCTCGTGGATTGGCCAGGATCGTCATGCGCGGGCGACGGCTGCTCCAGCCACGGCCAGCGGTGAACCGCCCGGCGAGCGAGTATTTCGACACGCCGTTCCAGCGCTGCCTCGTCCCACACGCTCTCGTCCGCAAGGCTTCTCGTGATGCCGATCGAACTCTTGCGGTAAACCTTCCGCTTCGTAGCGAAGCTGTTCGCGCCCATCCCCGCGTTGGTCGCGTCTCCGCTCAGGGTCAGGTTCGCCAGCCGGTTGCGATACCGTCCGTGTATTTCTTCGGCCCTGTCTCCGAGGTCGCGTTTCCATTTCTCAGTGAGCTTCTGCGGCATGATGTATTCGACCGTCAGGTGGTTCCGGGCCGGCGCCTCTTCACGGTGTTCGTCTTCCATCAACGCGCACAGCACGGCGAACGCCGACCGCGTGACGTTTCCTCCATACGCCTTTCGCGTGCGAATTCCCTCCCGGACTTCGCCGTCTCCCGGCACGCCAATACGGGTGTTGCGACGGCGGCGGATTCTATCGAGCCAGTATTCCGCGAAGTCCTCGGCTTCATCCGGCCCCGCTTCGTGGGCGAGTTCGGCGATCGCCCGGTTCATCCCTGCGGTCGGCCGGTCCGTGAGCCACATGCGGGTTATCCACGTGCCGATCCCCGCGAGCGTCTTTGCCTGCGCCCCGTCCCCGCATCCCACACAATCGTGCCGGTCCGAGTCGTTCAACAGCCGACATGTTGCGGTCGTTTTTATGTTGCGGTGGCTCGGAAGGTTCAGGGTTAACAGAGGCATCGCTGGAATCTCCGCAACATTATGTTTTGAACGCCGCCCGTATTGGATGGACGGATATCCGGTGACGAGGTGCACCGCCGAGTTCGGGCTCCTGCCGTCTGTCCGCTCCTGTCCGCCCACACGAGACCGAACGCGCTCCGGGATCTTGGCTGCACCATGACATCCCTGGATTGCCCCGCAGTCATGGCCTCTCCTGACACGCTGAACATGCATGGGCGCCTGCTGCGGAGCGTGGAAGCCGGGATTCCGGGCACGAGAGGGGCCACCCCCACCGCAACATAATCTTTTCCGCTCAGAGTGCGTCGAGAAACGCCATCAGCCCCGCGTCCTCCTTCCACGGGCGATCCGGTCCGGGCTCCGCCGCATCGCACAGCGCCATCGCCCTGGCCTTCATCCCGAGATCGATCTCGGCGTAGATGTTGGTGGTGTCGATGCTGACATGGCCGAGCCAGGCCCGGATCGTGTTGATGTCGTTGCCGGACTGAAGCAGGTGGCAGGCGCTCGAATGGCGAATCTGGTGCGGCGTTACGGTCCTCCCTTCGAGTTCTGGCACGCGGGCGGCGCAGCGCTCCACGAGCCGGTAGACGCCGAAGCGCGTATAGGGCCGATGATACCGGCTCAGGAACACGGCATCGTTGGCGGAGCGCCCCTTCACCAGCTCGGCGAGGACGCCTTCGGTCCGCGGCCACAGCGGACACTGGCGCCGTTTCCCGCCCTTGCCGTGGAGGGTCACGAGCGCGTGCCTGTCACCGTGGCCCCCAAGGTCGAGATCCCGCACCATCAGGGCGGTCGCTTCGGAGACGCGGGCGCCGGAATTGTACAGGAACAGGAGCAGCGCGTGTTCGACCCTTCCTCTCGGTGTTCGCCGGTCGGGGACATCGCGCAGCGCCTTCATCTCCGCCCTGGTGAGCCAGCCTACGGGCCGGGGCGCCGCCTTCTTCACGGTGATTGCGCGGACACTGGCGCTCCACTCCAGCCGGGCAGGGTCGCGACTGGCGACGAAGCGGGCAAAGGCGCGGATTGCCGACAGGCGCAGGTTGCGGGTCTGCACGGAGCAGCCGCGCTCGTCCTCGAGATGGGCGAGGAACTCCAGCACGCGCCGGGACGAGAGATCATCCAGCGCGAGGCGATCCGCCGGCTTGCGGACCCTGGCGCTGACGAACGGGATCAGCAGGGCGAAGGTGTCGCGGTAGCTGAGTTGGGTGTTGCGGGCGAGATTGCGTTCCGTGACGATGTGCTCGGCCAGGAAGCGGCGAAGCCACGGGCCGAGAGTACGTGGTTCATTCATGATTGTCTCCTTCGACATAATGTTCGAAACGGACCGAGGCCTGGTGCAGCAACTCGGGCGTCATCGAGAGGTAGACCCTGGTTCCGTCGAGATCGGCGTGGCCGAGCCAGGTGGAGAGCGCCGGCAGCAGCCGCTGCACGTTGGCACCCTGCCGGTACCAGGCTTCCAGCCTGTGAAGGGCCGCTGCGTGTCGCAGCGAGTGCAGGCATGGCGGACGCCGTCCATCGTCCGTGTCGTGCCGGATCCCGGCCGTCTTGAGCACCTTGGCGAATGCTTTCTGAGCGGTGCGCCCGGCCAACGGCGTGCCATCGCGGTTGGCGAGGAAGGTCGAGGCCATGCCCTTCGGCAAGGGGCGTTCCCCGCGCCTTGCGGCATGGCTCCGCAGGGCCTCGGCGAGGTGCATTCCGACGGGCACAAGGCGGTTCTTGAAGAACTTGCTGTCGCGTATGGTCAGCACCGCATCGTCCAGGTCGACATCATCGAATGTCAGGCGCCGCGCTTCGCCAAGCCGAAGACCGGCCCCGTAGAGCAGCAGGAGCAGCGCCCGCAGGGTGGCGGAATCGAGCTGAACAGAGCGCTGCCGGCTGATGTCGATGGCCCCGAACAGGCGCTGCAGCTCGTCACGCGTGAACACGTACGGAGTTGCCGGCTCCGGCGTTCGCGGCTCGTCATCTCGCGCGGGCAGCGGTGAGCGGGCGGCATGGCCGCGGCTGATCGCGTAGTGCCAGAACCCGGCCAGTGCACCGTACCTGTTGGCCCGGGATTTGGTCAGCGGCCCGTTGCCGGCAAGGAAGCCGAGAACATCGGCTTCCCTGACAGCGTTGCAGTCGATGTCACCGCCAACGCGCTTGCAGAACAGATGCAACGCTTCCGCGCCCGTGATGAACTTCGCACCGTGGGCCCGTCGCCAGCCGACATAGGCATCGACCGCTTCCAGGAGGGTCATGCCAGGCCCTCCAGGTCGATCTCGCCGACCTCGCGCAGCGTGTCGAGTTGCACCCTGGCATATGCGGCAGTGGCCGAGACGCTGCGATGACCCAGGTAGTCGCCCACCTCTTTCATCGACAGGCCGTGGTCGAGGAGATGCTGGGCCGCGCCGTGGCGGAGCGCATGGGGGCCGCGGCGCTTGCCGACAATCCCGATGCGACGGGCGCGACTTCTGACAAAGCCGCCGACCGCTTTCCCGGTCATCGGCCGGATCGGGGCGTTCAGCGTCAGGAAAAGTTCTCTTTCCGGGCGTTTCGGACGAACCTCGCGGATGTAGCGCAGGACCGTCTGCCCGACACCGCGCGACAGGGGATAGTGATGGGTGCGGCCCGGCTTCGGGCGGCGTACCCGCAATCGCTCCTCTGTCCAGTCCAGGTCGTCGAGCCTGAGGCCGGCAACCTCGCCGGCGCGCAGGCCGTAGGCGATCAGCAGCAAGAGAATGGCCCGGTTGCGTATGTCGGCGGGCCGGTCGCCTTCAGTGGTTGCAAGCAGGCGCACGACCTCGTCCCGGTCCAGTCCCTTCGGGATCGTCTCGCCGGGGTGAAACCGCGACAGCATGATGCCGTCGGCAAGCCCCGCCATGCACCAGCCCCGGTCTTCGGCAAAGCGAAAGAAAGTCCGCAGGTGTTGCGCGTAGCACCTGATTGTCCTCCGGCCGAGGCCGCGGACATGCCAGTACGCGATCTGGCCGTCGATGTCTTCGATGCAGACCGAATCCAGGGTGATCCCGCGGTCATCCAGCCTGTCGAAGAAATGATCGACCGCGTCGCAGCAACCGTGAACCGTCTTCTCGGACCAGCCCCGCTCCGAGCGCATCCAGCTTACGAAGATCGCAACCTCGTCGGCATGAGCGTGCCGCGGCAAGCACGGCTCCTCGGCGAACATTTCCGCGAAACGCAGCCATCGCACCGCGCCACCGACGAATCTCTGTCGGGCTTTCGGCCGCACACGCGCTTTGCGTCGGCGCACGTCGGGCAGCGACCATTGCTCCGCTGCAGCCTCGACACGGGTGATGCCGACGCGGTCACCAGCCTGCAGGTCGAGAAGGTGAACAAGATGGAGCTGGCAACGGGCAATATTGCGAAGCGTCTTTGGCCGGGCGCCTGTCGCGGCGCAGTGCTCAAGCCAGCAAAGCCGCTCATCGAGAAGCGGTGCAGCGCGGTATCTCTCGATGGCGTAGCCATAGGTGAAAAGGTCTTCGAACATGATCGTGTCTCCCTGTTTGTCTGGAAGACAGGGTCATGCCATGCCGGGTGAGAACGAAAAGATTATGTTGCGGTGGGAATGGCCCCTCTCGTGCCCGGAATCCCGGCTTCCACGCTCCGCAGCAGGCGCCCATGCATGTTCAGCGTGTCAGGAGAGGCCGTGACTGCGGGGCAATCCAGGGATGTCATGGTGGCAGCCAAGATCCCGGAGCGTGTTCGGTCTCGTGTGGGCGGACAGGAGGGGACAGACGGCAGGAGCCCGAACTCGGCGGTGCACCTCGTCACCGGATATCCGGCCATCCAATACGGGCGGCGTTCAAAACATAATGTTGCGGAGATTCCAGCGATGCCTCTGTTAACCCTGAACCTTCCGAGCCACCGCAACATAAAAACGACCGCAACATGTCGGTTGAAATGTTGCGTGCAACATATAAGCCGCAGCGACAACGACCGATGAACGTCGAT